>CAVVZX010000037.1:0-92891 GCA_963752855.1 uncultured delta proteobacterium
GTAAAGACTGAAGTCCAAGCGCTCCGCTCGGAGCGTCCCGCTCGCCAGTCGCGTCGCCACCGAGCTCGAGCTGCTGTTCCAGGGCTCGTAGTTCAAGCGCGACGACGATCTCGTGTTCGCGCACCCGGAGACCGGCAAGCCGATCGACCGCTCGAAGCTGCTCAAACGCTTCAAGGTCGCGCTGCGCCGTGCAGATGTTCGCGCCGTTCGCTTCCACGACCTCAGGCACACCTTCGGCACCCGCATGGCGGCGCAGGGGATGCCGATGCGAGTGCTCCAGGAGCTGATGGGTCACCGAGACTTCAAAACGACCCTGATCTACGCCGACTACGCGCCGAGCGAGCGCGAAGCCGAGTGGGTCGAGCAGGCATTCCGCCCCGTCGCGCCGGCGATCGAGGGTGCGCGCACCGATTAGACAGCTGTCGTCGTGAGGCGCTTCGCGTGCCCGTACAACGTCTCGGGCGCGATGTCCGCGTCGTTCGGCCACACGATCGTGCCCGCTTCGGCGTCAGCGCGCAGCTGGGCGAAGTAGGCCGAATCCTTCAGCGGCTCGAACACGCCGCCGTACGTGGGGGGTCGTGTCGCTACCGGCGGTAGGGGCCGGACTTGATCTGGATGAGCGAGTCGTGCGTCGGCACGTGGCGAGGCTGGAGGCGGCTGGCTGGTTGGGACGCGCCTTGGGTCTGGGGCGAGGGGTCGGTGGCTTGGCTGACCAGCACGGGGCTTCGCGGCGCCGGTCTGGGCGGCGTCCCGCGGTGAAGGCGCCGCCCTCGCCGACGACGGTCTCGCACCGGGGTGCTCGTCGCCTGGTCAGCCGCGCGGATGGAGCGCCGAGGCTTTCGCTGGCGGGCAGCGCGTGAGCTGGAGGCCGACGCTGATCGGTGGGCCGTGCGGATGCGAGACGAGCGCGGCAAACGCAAGCAGCTCCCGGACTTAGCCGTATGGCGGCGGGGCGCCGAGCTCCCTGTAGCGCTCGTCGCTGAGGAAGGTCATCGGTGCGAGGATCGCCAGCGTCTGATCCTCGAGGGCTGGCGCGACGCGGTCCTGTCCGGACGCTACATCGCCGTCCAATACGACTGCGCCAGCGCGCCGGTCGCCGCGCGGATGGCGCGCCTGGCCAAGATGGTCCACTTCACACGCCCGGAGTTCACCGCCACGGTGCAGGCTCGGGCTGACGAGATCGCCGCCATCGCCCAGGCAACCGAAATCGAAGAACCGGCTCGCGCTCCGCGCGCGACGTCTGACTCGCCGAACGGCGGGTCCGCTGATGAGCTTGACGGGCGACAGTTGCAGCCCGTTCCGCCGCCGGCGCCTTCGACGGCGATCACACCCGCGCGCCGAGCGAGACGAGTCGCCCAAGGAAGTCGCCGAGCGCGAGCGCCAATACCGGGAGATCATGGGGATCCCCGACCCGAAGCCACGGCGGCTGTGGAGACGGTGAGGCGAAATCGCGGTTCTGGGCGAGGAGCAGGTCGATCGCCGCCCTGCTTGCGCCGCCCCCTCCTTTCCCGACGGCACAGGCATCGTTCAGACCAGTTGTCGCTGCCGGATGGTGCGAAGAGCAGCAGCCTCGCCGAGAGTGCCGCTTCGGCGACAAACCAGCAGTCTCGCCCGCGACCAGGCGGTGGCGGGTGGCGTTCCAACTCGGCAGCGATGTGGTCGGCGTGATGGACGCCTGCTCCTGTGCGCGAGCGACGGTCAGGGTGCTTGCTGGCGGACCGAGGCAGGGTGCGCTGAGCAAGCGGATCGGTCGCGCCGAGCCGGTCGCTCGGTTGCACAATCTCAGCGCTGACGTCCTGATCGCCAACGTGGCCGCTCCTGTCCGCTAGCAGCAGCCTCGATGGGCGATCTGGCCGTCGACATCGTGGCCGCTTCGGATCTCGAGCGACAGCGTCGTCACCAGCGTCGCGGCTGTCGGGCTGTCGCTGAGCGCTTGCAACTGCCGGCTATTCCCGCTAGCACCCGGCCGTGCTGAGGTGAAGCGTTACGGCACGACCGGCCTGCGAAGCGGCCGCCGCGGACGTGCGCGCTTGCCGCACAAACGAGTGAACGTGCCTGCGAGGTCGAAATACCCGGCGTGTCCTCAAGGCGGGTGCCGCGCCGCGCGTGCGGTCAGCCGTCGTAGAGCCGGGCCGGCTCGGCTCCGGCCAGCCCACACTTCTGCTTGCGGTCCACGGCCGCCCGAAGCGGCACCCGTGATCCGACTGCCCCGGCGGCGACGAAACAGCAGCGGAGGTGCCTACCTGGAGGCGAGTCGGGCGGCAGCGCGCTGGCTGATGCCCTGTCGTTCGCGCACAGCAGCGGCGTCTCGCATTCTCACGGCTAGGAGCGTGGGTCAGTAACGGCGATCAGAGCGAATTTCGCCGTTTTCGGGGGTACAAAAATGTCTCGGAAGGGTCTCGCAGGGCCGCAGAAGGGCTTACAGAGCGTCATGTTTCACCGTCAACTATTACTGACCCACGCTCCTAGGCTCCCGTTGTGCCTAAGGGACGGCTGGAGGCGTTCAGCGATGGAGTGATCGCGATCCTGATCACGATCATGGTGCTTGAGTTGCGCACCCCGGTCGGCACCTCTTGGCATGCGTTAGGACATGAGCTGCCGGTGCTCCTAGCCTACGCGCTCAGCTTCGTGTACCTCGGGATCTACTGGAACAACCACCACCACATGCTGGCCGCGATCTCGCGAGTGACCGGCGGAGCGATGTGGGCCAACCTGCACCTTCTGTTCTGGCTGTCTTTGATTCCGTTCAGCACCACGTGGATGAGCGAGCACCGGTTTCCGTCGGTCCCGACTGCGGTCTACGGCATCGTTCTGCTTTGCGCCGCGATCGCCTACTACATCCTTCAGACGATGCTGCTCCGCGCCGGAGGCGAGAACTCCGTGCTTCGCACCGCCCTCGGTTCCGACGTGAAGGGCAAGATCTCGCCGCTCCTCTACTGCCTCGGGATCGGTTTGTCGTTTGCCGATCGCTGGATCGCCCTCGCCGTGTACGTTGGTGTGGCGCTGATGTGGCTAGTAGTGCTCCGTTAGTTTGGTGGGGCTCGTAGGGGATGATCGGGCGGCAGCTCTCTGCGGCAGAGGGGGCAGGCACCGTGCCAGCAGGCCAGGAGCGAGCGAATGTGGTTTTTTTTCTGCTGCTGTCCTCTTCAGCTTCGTTGCGTATTGCCTGGATCCACCGTAGGGGCTATATTCGGTGGTCTCACGCTGGGTCTAGCCGAGGCGTTCGGCTCTACTTACATCGGTATGGAATTTGAGGATTTGATTGGCCTTGTCATCTTCGTGCTGGTCCTCGTGTTCCTGCCTCGCGGTTTGAAAGGTCTGACAGGGGTATAAAGCCATGAGTCAATACTACAGTCGATTTCTGCTGCTCGTGCTTCTCGTGGCCTTCCCTTGGCTGATCCAGGACCCTTATTATCAGCATCTGGTGATCCTCTTCCTCCTATGGGTCGCGATAGGAACAGGGTGGAATCTGATATCCGGGTACACGGGTCAAGTGCTTTTCGGAGCCGGGGCCTTTTTTGGATTGGGCGCGTACGTTGCCGCTCTCCTCATGCACAAACTTGAAATATCTGCGTGGTGGGGGCTTGCCCTGGGTCCGGTTGCGTCCGCATTACTGGCCTTTCCTTTCGGCTGGATCTGTTTTCGATTGCGTGGTCCGTACTTCGCTCTTGCCACATTGGCCCTGAACGAGATCATGCGATATATCGCCACCATCTGGGAGTCCCTGACCGATGGGATGGTAGGGATTCTGCTGATGCAGACTTTTATGTCAAAGTTGCCCTACTATTATATCGCCCTCGCCATAGCGACGGGCGCCATCGTGACGATGGAAATATTGATGAGGTCGCGCTTGGGTTACTATTTTGTGTCCATTCGTGAAGACCAAGAAGCGGCAGAGAGCATGGGCATCAGCTCGGTATATTACAAAATGGTTTCACTTACTATTGCCGCGTTCATGATGGGGTTGGCCGGAGCCCTGTACACCAACTACATGGGATTCATCGATCCCCGGGTGGTTTTCGCCCTGTTTGACATCTCCATCATGGCGGTATTGGTCGTTCTTGTCGGAGGCGTTGCCACCATCTATGGCCCCGTAGTCGGCGCATTTATCATGGTGGCCCTTTCGGAACTCTTTAGAAGCGGGGGCTTCGGGACTTTGGCGTCTCTCAGCAAGGCTACCGGTTGGCCGTTCATGGTGACGGTGACAAAGTACATTAGCGAGGCCCATATCTTGAGCTTCGGAATTCTTGTTGTGTTGGTTATTCGATATTTGCCCAACGGAGTCATGGGCGAACCGGAAAAACTGAAAAGGGCTCTTTTATTCTGGAAACGTCAAACATCCTGAGGCGTAATCATGGAGTACTTCGAAACCAAGGGCATAAGCAAATTCTTTGGCGGGCTTGCCGCAGTGAATGATGTGAGCTTTAAGGTGGAAAAAGGGCAGATTTATGGACTTATCGGCCCCAACGGCTCCGGTAAGACCACTATGTTCAACCTGATCAACGCCTACTATCCTTTGACCAATGGGGAGATATATTTCGAGGGCAAGAAAATTTCGGGCCTCAAAACGTTTCAAATTTGTGAGCGTGGCATAGGAAGAACGTTTCAAGTAGTGAAGCCGCTCAAACGGATGACTGTCCTTGATAACGTAATGGCTTCAGCGTTTCTTCGCTCCAAATCTACTGCCCAGGCCCGGGACTTAGCCATGGAAACGCTCGACTTCTGTAATCTTACTTCTCAAAAAGACAAGGTGGCCAAGGGCTTGCCGATAGCTTCTCGAAAGAGGCTGGAAATTGCCAGGGCGATGGCTACCAAACCCAAACTATTGCTTCTGGATGAAACCGCCGCAGGTCTGAACCCAAGCGAACTTGACGAAGCGATAGACCTGATAAAGAAGATCCGTAATTCAGGAGTTACCATAATCATTGTGGAACACATAATGAAAGTCATCATGTCGATTTCCGAGCGCATTCTGGCGATCAACTACGGTATGAAGATCACGGAAGGAACCCCGGCGGAGGTGGCTTCCAATCATGAGGTCATAGCGGCCTATTTAGGAGAGGATTACAGTGCTTAAGGTTGAGCACATAGACGTATTTTACGGGGACCTTCAGGTCCTTTGGGATGTTTCTTTCGAAATTAATAAGGGTGAAATAGTGGTGCTTTTGGGCGCCAACGGCGCGGGAAAATCTACCACGCTGAAAACTATCTCATCACTTCTCAAGCCGCAAAAAGGCTCAATCAGCTTCGAGGGCTCAAGACTCGACGAAGTGCCCGCGCATCAGATTATCGAATTTGGGATAGCGCATGTGCCTGAGGGTAGACGTCTTTTCCCGGAAATGACCGTGGAAGAAAATCTGATCACCGGATCCTTAAAAGGGGAATCTAAGGTCAAGCGTAACGACACTATGGAATCGGTTTACGACCTGTTCCCTCGTTTACGTGAAAGGCGCAAGCAGAATGCGGGGACGTTATCGGGAGGCGAACAGCAAATGCTGGCGGTAGGCCGCGGGCTAATGTCGCTACCCAAGCTCCTCATGTTTGACGAACCTTCACTTGGTCTTGCGCCGATCTTGGTTTCGGAAATTTTCCATATGGTAGAGAATGTCCGCAAACAGGGAGTTACCGTGATGCTCGTTGAGCAGAACGTGAAACATACGCTGGCTATGTGCGATCGGGCTTATATTCTTGAGAACGGCCGAATTACCATGACGGGGACCAGCAAGGAACTCCTGAACAACGACCATATCAAACAAGCCTACCTGGGCCTATGATAATTTCGGCCCTGATCCCGTTGGATTGAACGCACTGGCCATGACTCCGGATGTGGCGCAGGCCTTTCCGAAACTCTCTCAGCATTAGTGGACATGGAGGTTGAAATCGCGGCGGACGGCCGGTACCGACCATGATCGTGATGCGCCGGTTCGGCGCTCTGACCCCCTCCAACCCGAACACCGTCCAACGATCAAAACCTAATTGCTGTTCCATCCACGCAAATACAGGCTCAATTATGGCCTTTCGAGCTGCAAGAGCCTGTTTGTTTGCAGGGTTGTCGAGCCGCTCAAGCATGCCAGGATAAACATTTCAGGACAAGCAGGCTGGAAAGCCCCACAAAGACAGCCCCTGTTGCCGAAAGACTGAATACTTACCACAAAGAACTTGATTTCCGTCCGCTTTCTATTTAAAAAACCACCGCAATTTCTCCTAGTGGGATTATAGGAGGGATGCCGATACATGATGAGAAAGCAGTCAATTAGAATCTGTACACTGGTTTTGGCTATCCTGATGATTGCGCCTGGCGTTTCGTTGGCGCAGATGGACCTCCTGGAGCTGTACTGCCCGTCATGCGGATACCGCGAGCGCTTCATGCAAGGCTCAGACGAATCGGAAGAGCAAAGAAACGTTCAGCATATAATCGTGGTCTGTGAGCGTTCCGGACAAATTAGAAACATCAAGATTCCCCTTGACCCTAAGTCTCCTGTCCACGGCGAGCCCTTGCTGGCCAGACAATACGGAACGGGTCGATCGGAATTGCTCGGAGAGAGACTTCCTCGATTCCTTGTCCCTGGAAATACCTGTCCTTTGTTCCCCGTCACGGCCTACCTTGAAAGAAACATCTGCCCGATTGACGGCAGCGTCGGCATACAAGTGGCCGTCGTAGGCCGTCAGTAGGCGTCCGCATTCCTGTCGGAATGATACAACGATAGCCTTGCGCAGCAGCGGCATCCCACTGGCCTTTCCCGCGCAGAGCTTGCCCTTGGCTTGAACAGAGCGGGAATCCAATCTCACAGATATTCGCCAAGAAATCTATTCAAACCATGCGGGCACTGCACGGACGCCGTGCCCTGCCACTTATTGGTAGCGACCGGCCTCCGTGTCGGTCGGTCATATTTGCCGGGCCGGGCCGCAAGATTTTTCTTGACCAGAAGACCAAATCTGAGATATCGTACGACAGCGTGATAATGTGTCCTCAATAGAGGGCGGGAGGGGTGATTTTGCTCCCTCGGATAGTAACCCCGAGGGGATTTCCAACGTTTTTCGATCCTCGAGAATTCTGAACAAAAAGTCATAGGTTCCAAGGCCGGCAAGATATGGGGGCTGCGTTGCTGAAGAGTTCCGAACAATTGCTGAGGAACCGCACGTCTTTCCGGCAAAGCTAATTAGTAAAATTTGAATCTGGGGTTGGGATGAGACCGATTCGTCGGTCTAGGGCAGTTTTGTGCGCTCTTGCTGTCTTTTGGGGGGTTCTCATGTCTTTCCACCGCTTGTTTATTTTGATTATCGTATTCTGTCTGATTTGGTTCACCGTGGGAACGGCTCCGGCACAAGTGAGCCTTGACCTGTCCGGAGCGAAAAACATGTGGTTTTACGGTTCGTACGGTCAACTTGGCTCTAGGGGTTTTTTCGGCGATTACAATGTGGACGCGAGTTCCACAGGTGGTTTCGCGGCGCTCAACGGATGGGTGGGTAACCGACCGGACATAAACGCGCTGGCTAGCGGCTCCAATGCGGGTTATTCTTCTGTTAGTCTGAAGATTACTCCCAAGTACGGAAATGACTGGGCGAGGCTCAAGGCGCGGTACACTATAAACTCATATAATACGGGCACAGCCCCAGGAGCTGTAACGCCCATTTCCTCCGGCCAACTCACATTGTGGACGGCCGACGTGAGAACTCCACTAGGGACAGTACGTCTCGGCAAGACGGTCTTTCAGCAGGGCTTTAACCTGCAGTTTTCCGAAAACAGGACGACTGAGTACCTGATGCTGGATAGGACTTGCTCTGTTCCCGACATTCTTGGTTGCCTCGTAGGCGCAGGGGTTCTTCCAAAAAGAGCAATGTCATGGTTCAATCCTAATCTTTGGCCGCGTTACAAGCGCCAAACTTATACACCACCTGTCTTGAACAACCCGGCATATCAGGAGCCGGAGGACGAGTTATACCGCCATCCTGAAAAGAACAAAAGCCTTTTCAAGGTTTGGGAAGAGGAACGACAGACACGACAGGAGTCCCTAAAAGAAGAAGGGACATCCCTGACAGGACTACTGACGTGTTTCGAAAAAGCCAGGCCTAAACCCGGTGACACAGAGGTCTGCGGCGAATGCCTGGATGACTGCGCGGCGCAGAATCCCGAGAAGTTCAGGACTGATCGTATGGAGGAACTTAAGAACAGGATTAACGTGATACAGGCCGAACTGGATGCGGGTGTGGAAACTGAAAATCAGGACAAATGTCGCGAGAAGAAATGGCCCTCTGACGAGGATCCATATGCGTGGGGCCATATAGGGCCGGCGTGCTTACGCATCGGGTTCGGTTTCTTCCCGTGGGAAACACCCGATTTCGGCGTGGAAATCCTGAATCCTGTAATTGTGGCGAATCCGGCCCCCCCTCCGGCCACCCTTGTTCTCAACCCCACATCCCCCTTCCCAGCGACCTCGTGGAACCCTTTTGACTTTGGGGTCAACAGAGTGCAGAACTGGATCGGCCTGATTGCATATTCGTCAACCGATCTTGAATTCGGTATTGGATGCCTGCGTTCCAACTATCATCAAGGCCCGGAGGCAATAAAGCCCTCTCCTGCTCTTGCGCCGCCACTACCACCGATTTCCACAATTAACACGCCGACATTCGAACGTTACGTAACGGAGGGGTGGGCATATCTCAAATATAACAATGGCCGCTTCTTCTTTAACACGGAGTTGGACTGGTTTAACAGAGTTTATCGGTTTCAGCGATCGCTCAATGGGACGTTTTTCGGCGCGCCGGACAATGTTGACGGTAGCGGCAGTCTATTTGCTTCGCAATATAGAGAAAGCTGGCGTTACATGACCGAAGCCGGTTTCTGGTATGGGCCGTTTGCCGCAAAGGCATTCTATAGTTTCATGCCCGGACCTGACAGACGGCACGGCATTTACATTGACAGGCAGCCCTTTATCCAGGAACTGACCTCAGCAGGCTTTCGGCCTGTTTGACCCCTACTCAATCCTTTTGGCGTACAGATTCGGATCGGGAGTGAACGCTCCGGCTCATATTTCCGACGCCTCAGTCTATGCTGTGAAGTTGGACTATGCTCTGGCGTCGAATCTTATTCTCGAGGGGTCTTTTCTGCGCGCGATCAGAAATACCCACGGCTATGCGGTGGGGTTCATCCGGCCCAACATAGCTGCCGGCCAATTCGGAAATGTTGTCTACGGCGAGCCACCGGGGTCCACATTCACCAATCCCGCGCCTTCCATACCTGACAGGGACCTTGGCTGGGAAGCAATGGGTGGATTTGTGTGGGAATTGATGGACGGGTGGGCGCTGTCAACACGATTCTCCTATTGGAAGCCCGGGAAGTGGTTCAACTACGCTTGCGTCGACAAAGGGGTCCTCAACTGGAATATACCTTCGGCGGCCAACAACTGGGGGGTCAGGCCCGATAGAGCTATCGATCCTGTTTTCGCATTGGAGATTCAGGTAGGCGCCAGTTATTAAACACGGGCCGATAGCAGGGCTTACGGAAACGATCCCTGTGGTGGAAGCGAGTTTAACAGGATGTTTCACTACGAGAGAGGTAACCATGAGAAATCTTAATCACACCGCCGGCAGACTCACAAACAGGTGGTGGAAATTACCAATTCTTGTCTTTTTGCTTATGGTTCTTGGGATTTTCTTCTCACCGGCCGAATCCGCAGCGCAGGCACCGCCGCCACGTGGCCAGAGCCTGCAAATGATAAGACCGCTCGTACCACAACCGGAACCACCTGTTGAGAAGGAAATCAGAGAGAACAGACAGGCGATAGAGAAGAACAAACGAGAGTTGGAAAGGAAGATAGCAGCACAGCAGCTCCTTGCGTCCTATAAAGAAGACAAGATGAGAAGTGCCATAAGGCTGAACCGTTACATGTCTGTTCTAGTGAAATGGGCGGGGAAATCAGCAGGAGCACTTGAACCAGTTTCAGTCAAAAAGCCGAATGGGGAGAAGGACGAGTGGGTCTTGTATAGGATGCAGAAGAAAACAAATAAAGATTTTTGCGACGAATGCTTCAAGGTTGATGAAGAGGGGCTTCCCGTTAATGACCTAAGAGGCTGCATAGAACGGGCTCATACCGAATGGGGCTACTTTGTGAGTCAAGATGAGTCGATTTCAACCATGCTCAACATGAAGAAGGGGGGAAAGAAATGAAGGACGAGCAGAATGAAATGAAGGATGTTTCAATTTCAACACTAAAGGATGTGGTCGGTAAGATTCTGTCCCGTTTAGTGGAACTGAAGCCTGACCCTGTGGAAATTGCGGATTATGATGAGTATTGGGACATTCAAGAACCCTCTTTGCGGTACAGCGGTCAGCGGCCTAGCCCAGAGGCCTTGAGTGATAAATCGTTGAGTAAAGACTGGAAGATCATCCAGAAAATACAGAACAATCCGAAAGAGCATTTGAAGAATCTGGTCGAGGCCTCTAATTTGCTGAGGGGTATAGCTGACCACCTGAATGTCATATTAGACCGCGGGAAAGGGGAGGCATAGGCGCTGACTTAACATGGGCAACCCACTGACACCATTAGATGAGGTCTTTTGAGATCCCTTAATGATTCCCATCTAAAGTTAGTGCCTACGCGAATTAGGGGTGAATAGACGAAGCCCGTAAACCGGGCAGAATGCAATGCCAGATAAGGATTGTACAAGTTCTCGCATAACTGGTACACGAACAAAGCATTTTGCCACGAGGGTCAGCACATTGGCAACTCGAAGCGTACCGTGACTGACCTGGCGGAGTGCATAGAGAGAGCGAAGTCCCAATGGAGTAAATTTGCGCTCAACGATGAAGCGATTAGAAGAATGCTCGGAGAAGGGAGAAAGTGGATGGAAACAGTGATTTTAATTTCAGAGCTACGGGCACTGATTGCTGAGATGCTGTCGTATTTAGAGGAGCTGGGGCATGACTCTGTGACAATTGGGTGGGATGAGTATTGGGACATTCAAGAACCCTCTTTGCGGTACAGCGGTCAGCATCCTGGCCCAGATGCTTTGAGTGATAAATCGTTGAGTAAAGACTGGAAGACCATCCAGAGCATACAAGACAATCCGAAAAAGCATTTGAAGAATCTGGTCGAGGCATCTAATTTGCTGAGGGCCATAGGTGACTATCTTCCTCATTTGTTAGGACCTGATTTGTGGGAAGAGCGGGGTGGAGAGGGTGCTTTCGATCTGGTAAGGGCATCAACAATTAGAACACCAAAGGGGGCTTATCGAGCTTATTCGGAAGACGTCTATGAAAGCGCAAGCCTGGAGGAACCCGAGCCTGAATCTGCCGTTGCCGGTGCACGGTATTCGAATGTGTGCCTCACTGAAGGCGAAGCTCGCTCTGTGGTCCCCCAAAAGATGCAACTGGGGACGAGCCGAAATTACGACTTGAGGCTCGACATAGGACCGTTGTCTGCGGTCAGTGTGGTCACGAACACAGTCGTCTTTCCGGTAGACCTTCTCCCCAGGAGCGACGATGGGTACTGGTTAGAAGTGATCGCCGCTAGCGATGAATTCAGTATCGAACCTGGGCCGTATAGTTTGTTTCTGCCGAATACTGGTCCCAGTTGGGTATGTAATTGCGCCCCAGGAGGGGAACATTCGTGCGATCAGCACTCACGGAGGGATCATCTCTTCATCCCGATAAAGGTGCCCGACAAGTCTGGGACCGCGCATGTGCGTATCGCTTTCTATTTCTCGAAAAACCTTATCCAATCGCAGTTGCTGACAGCTGAAGTCGCTGATGAACCGCAACTGGGCTCGGGCTACAGCTCTTTGATCGACTACTCCCTGACCGCAAGTCTGCGAGATGTCAGCTTTCTCCCACAGCGCTCTGTCAACATTATGACAAATGCGGACAGCGCCAGCGCCCATCAGCTTGTTATCAACAGTGGCCTAAATGAAGCGATCATATTCAATCCGACCGAAGGCAAGGTCAAGTCTGCTCTGGAGGCGGCGCGCAAGGCTTTGAGCGACATGCACTTTAAAGTATTTGGCGGCGAGTTGGGAGCCTCTCTCCAGTACGAGAACCTGTATGACCAGAATAACTCCAAGCCCAAAAAGAAATTCATCGAGGATCTCAAAAGCTTGGCCCCTCTAGGTTACAAGCTCTATGACGCGATGTTGTACGACAAGGACCAGCGTGAAGAGTTGAAGGAATACCTGAAGCAAGCTGATGCCAAAATCCAGGTGTCACGACCTAAGGGCAGCGATCTTACATTCCCTTGGGCGCTAATGTACGAGATTCCGTTGGTTGCGGACCAGCGCCAACACAAAATCTGTCGCATTTTGGACGAATGGAATGGAACGCCATTTTCCGGCGAGCCGAATCTCTGCCCTTATGAGGCCGAACATCAGATCAACACTATTTGTCCATTCGGTTTCTGGGGTTTCAGATATGTCATCGAACAGCCCCCTTCCATGCCATCTGACCGCAAACTCCCTGACAAAATCCCGACCGGTTCCGGGCCGATGGAGATTGTTGTGGCTCGGAGCATTAAGCTGGACATGGAATTAAGCAAGAGCCATTTGGAATCTATCAGGAAAAACCTGCCCACTTTCAGCTTGGTAGACTGTCAGACGTCTAGCGAATGTTGCTCAAGTCTGGGAGAGCCCGATCTCGAACTGGTCTACTTCTACTGTCATGGCCGAAGAGATGAACAAAAGCAGCCATATTTGGAGATCGGGATAGAGGACAAGATCTCCCCTGCCGACATCGGTGCTTGGGATTCCTCCCTGTGGCCTAAAAACCACTGGCGAAAGACCGCTCCGCTGGTCTTTATTAACGGATGCCACACCACCGAACTCACGCCGGACCTCCTGGTCAACTTTGTTGACGATTTTGTTGGGAACTACGCGGCTGGAGTTATTGGTCACTGAAACCACAATTCACCAGAGGATCGCCGGTGAGGCTGCAGAAGTGTTCTTTGATAGCTTTTCTCGGCGGAAATCAGTGGGGGAGGCGATAAGAGAAATGAGGATCCATCTACTCGGAAAGAGAAATTTGATGGGACTCAGTTATACTCCGTATTGTTCATCGGATTTGCGATTGGCTCCGTAAGATGGTGTGCACCATCTCATAGTTGAAAGAGTGTATAGGAGGTAAACTATGGATATTCCAGCAATTGGAGCTTTTTGTTTCGGCCTGGTAGTTGGTTGGGTCACCTACAGAACTCTCAGGCGAAAGGAAGGAGTGGCCGCATTGTCCGATATTTCCACGGTGATCGGGGCGGTCGGGGGCGGCGCAGTAGTCGCTGTCGTTGGGAAGGAATTGTTTGCGTTCTATTCTATAGGCTTGACAATCGGCTTCTTCCTTTACTTCATCGTAGGAATGGCGGTGTATGGCAAAGACGCCGCAGGCCCATGGATGGGGAACATGGGGGACTAGCTGCTCTTACGCAGCCTCGGCAGCTCCGAAAATGGGCCGGGGCTGTGTTCCTCCTCTTTCGATAACGCACAGGAACCGATGGATAAGCCTGGTCGCGAGTTCCTTTCTCTCATCGGGCTTGAGGCCATTGAGAGGAACTTGTCCTCCTGCCATACCTCTGTGGCCGCCGGCGGACCCGTTGTTGCCGATAGTCCGGCGTAGGACCGTGCCGGCCTTGTACGAGCGAGCGGTCGATCTGCAGGAGACAATCATCAGGTTTCCTCTTTCTCCCAGGCATAGCGACCAGCTTATCCCGTCAAGACGGAGCAACAGGTCCGCCAATTCCGGTATGATAGCTTCAGACTGGATTTTGCCCAGATAGCTGACGGCTACGTCCCGATGAAGAACGGTCCGGGCCAAGCCGCGCTGATACTCTTCCAAATATTCGGGCGAAAGAGTAGGCTTCTCGATCCACCCCAGGACTCGAGGATTCGTCAGCGGGAAAAGATAAGAGAATGCTCGAAAATCGGCATTGGAAGCTCCCCTCACCAGCGAGTTAGTATCAGTCTTGATCCCGTAAACAAGAGCGTTGGCCACAGACCTGGTAGGAGTCAACTCCGCCGCGACCAGATATTCGGTGACTATGGTCGATGTGGCTCCGTAGTCCGGTCGAACATCTCGGAATTGCGCCTTAAAAGACGCCTTACGTAAAGGGTGGTGATCAATCACCGCGAGCGGAGATTCTCGTCGCGAATCCAGAAGATGGTTGCCCGTCCCGGGCTGAGCGTCCATGAGAACGATGCCGTAGTACTTCGACGGATCAATACTGGGAAAACGGGTCATTTTGATTCGCAGTCTCTTGATCATGGCCTTGTTTTCCGCGCGGGTTACCACTCCCCCGTAACCTATAACGGCTCGAATCCCGAATTTCTTGTGCAATAGGAACTGAAAACCGTATGCGCCGGCTATACTGTCCGGGTCCGGATTGTTGTGGCACAGGATCAGCACTCGCTTACGTCCGGCGCCGTTAAGAACGCCGGCAAGTTCGTCGAGTTTACTACCGCATCGGCTTACGTCCCATCTAGACGTGTTCATGGCTAAGCCAGTCTTGGTTCAAAGAGTCCGGGGGATTTATTGCAATCCAGGGTCCCTCGGAGCGCTTTCCCGGCCCCCAGGCGAAAAACTCCTGTAATATACAGAAACGTAAGTCATGCGAGACCCGGATGCAAGTATTATTAGATGGCGGTTTCGAGAAGGTTGGAAAAATTTCGAATGACTGTGAGTACCCCTCTGCTCGTCATTCTCGCGCAATCGACCCCCGCAAAAAGAAAAACAATGAGATGGTAACACTGTTGAAAGCGCAGGGAGCGGACCAATCACAAGCTTTGGTAATTGCCGCTTTTCAGCCCAAAGACGAGGATCTTGAGTTGCTCAAGAGCCTACTGGATGGCGGGGCGAGCGTTAACACAAGGAAACGACCGCTAGGCATGACGGCCTTGATGTTTGCGTGCATGTGGGGTAAAACCGCCTCGGTAAGACTCTTCCTGGAGAACGGCGCTGATATTGGTCTGCAAGTAGGGGGGAGCGGTAGGGTGGACGGCCTTGATGTTTGCTTCCCAGCCAGGTCGCTTCGAGATCGTAAGGATTCTCTTGGAGAAATGGGCCGGCGTGAACATAAGGGACAATAAGGGCAACACAGCATTGACGTTCGCTTCAAGCAAAGGTCACACCAGGATCGTGGAATTACTGAAAGCCCACGGCGCTACGGAATAAGCCGCCAGCGGCGAGCTGCGAGAAAGGGCCTTTATCATCAAATTCCCTGGGATAGGAGGATATTTGATGAGCGCTATGGTGTCGCTGCTGCTCGAGAGCGGAAAGAAGTATACGTATAATGCACCGACAACGCATGAACATTAATCGCATTGCAGCAATCGTGCTTCGTCAGTTCTACCTTATACGGGGAAGTCTCTCTCGTGTATTACCGATGTTTGCGTGGATCGTCATTGATATAGTGCTATGGGGATTCATCACCAAATATTTAAACGCGCTCACTGCCTCCAGCTTCAATTTTGTCCCGACTCTCCTGGGAGCGGTCCTTCTGTGGGACTTCTTTATGCGTGTTATGCAAGGAGTGACGTTGGCGTTTTTTGAGGATGTTTGGTCACGCAATTTCCTCAATATTTTCGCGGCGCCGGTTTCGGTATGGGAATATGTCAGCGGCCTGGTGATCTCCAGTATTGCGACCAGCTCGGTTGGACTGATGGTGATGCTCGTCTTGGCGAGCGCTGTTTTTGGCTTGTCATTCTTTGCCTACGGCATAGCGCTCATCCCGTTCCTTCTCATCCTGTTCCTATTCGGGATCGCCCTTGGGATATTGGCAAGCGCAATGGTGCTTCGACTTGGCCCGGCGTCGGAGTGGTTCGTTTGGCCCATTCCCGCGCTCATCTCGCCGTTCGCCGGAGTTTTTTATCCGCTTTCAACGCTCCCGCAGTGGATGCAATACCTGTCGCATCTACTGCCGCCGTCTTATGTATTCGAGGCGATGCGAGGGATCATTTCGGGGGGCCCGGTTTCGCAAACGGGCCTGCTTTGGGGGGGAGGTCTTGCCCTGCTTTATGTGCTGCTCGCTTGCCGATTCTTTGTCAGCACTTATCGTCATGCCTTGCGCTCCGGTATTATCGCCCGTTTCAGCGCAGAAACTTTGAGCTAGGACTTCACTGGCAACTTCTCAGTCGATTTAATACTGTTATTGTGGCTGTGGGAGCAGCGACGGTGAGATTCTCCCCCCAACATTGAATTATGCAAGATATATCCGCGCGCCACCGTTCAATCTTTCTGATGGCTTCGGCTTCCCACGGAAGCCACGTGGAACGTTTGCGGAGCCTAAGTGAAGCCTCCAATTCCGGCGGCACCGGTGGTATTAAGCATTCTGATTCGTCTGCTTCGCACCCATTCAGAAATCGGGTTAAAATTCCCAGCTGGCGCCGATTCAGTTTACCTCTAAGATTGCAGAGCCGGTTTTCTAATATTTGTTCAAGTGGCTCCGTGACATTGTTATTTTTTTGCCTACAGTTGATCAGTTCGCATAAAAACTTGTAATTCTCTCTGAATTCTGCCGGAATACTTGCCAGATCCAGTTCTTGGGCAGTTTTATCAAGTTTCATTAAGCGCTCCCTGTCGCCTCGATTAAATTCATCGGAGGCCCCATACCCACATCAGCCTGCGAACGTCAGGCATCGGGGGGATGCGCTAGCACCTTGACATACCATTGTCAAGTATTGCTTTTAGAGTTTATTTTAGTTAGCTGATATCATTGCTTAATTACAAGCACAGCAAGAGCCGATCCCAAGGGCGATAGATAGTTGCCCGGTAATTCATGCACACCGAGTTAGGCGTTAGGTTAGAGTGAGCGGCAGCTAATTTCTTGTGGAGTTAAGCGAACAATCCATTAATTAACAGACGGATTGCTTTGGCTCAGCAGGCAGTCCGAGTGGCTCTTTCTTGCAAGAAAACCGCAGCTTTCTGAAAGGGGGTCCAGGGAGAAAACTCTTTTTCTCCTTGGTTGTCCTCCTTCTGAAAGTCGTTTCTCCTCTCACAACCGGAGCTAATGCCCTAATATGATTAATAAATACCACGATTCTATCTGGAGCCCGCGCCGTCCCGGTAAAGTTGCTGGTGCTTCTTTAGCACTTCAGGATCTATCTTAATTTTGCCTTCGTATTTTTTCTGATAATCTTCCAGGCTTTTCTTTTCCTCATAAGAAAAGACCGTTGTCTCGATGAGGCCGACGATTCGTTCGCCCTCGGGCAGTTCCCTGACAAAAGCCACACCGCTCATAAGCGTCGGTTGGTTGACCCTGACTCCATGTATGTAACATCCCAGCACAATTCCGATTCCTGCCAGGAACCCGAAATAAATTACATAGAGAAAGATTTTCAACATAACGGTTCCCCTCCGGAGTGGCGCGTCATGGGTTTGCGCCGATGAACGGTCGGATTCGGATTTTGCGTTCCTCGCTTTAAGAGTGATATATGATGGCCACACATCCGATCAACCATATAATTGCGCACAGGAGCAACGGAAAATCAGTTAACAGCAACGCTGTAGGAGAGCCGCCATCCTCTCTCCTGTAAATCAAATACATATAACGGAACATGCCGTACGTTACCAGGGGGATAGTGAACATCATCTTTTCGGCTTCTATTCCGGTCGCCGGATTACCGCGCACTGAATAAAGACAATAGAAAATAAATGTCGAGGTAGCCACAACTTGCAGGAGCTGATCGAGAAGTGCGACATTATAATTTTCGAGCACCGGCCGATGACAGCTGGCGTCTTCGTTCAGCATCACTACTTCATGACGACGTTTTCCCAGAGCCAAGAAAATCGCCACTGAAAACGTGCACAATAACAACCAACTGGATACCGGTGATCCCATGGCGGCAGCGCCTGCCAAAACTCGAAGCAGGAAGCCGGTGGAAATGGACAACACGTCGAGAATGACCAAATGCTTTAGCGCCAGTGAATATATAATCTGGAGGACGATATAACCCGCGAGATAAGCGTACGCTTGCAAAGGTGACCTGACGACGCCGGCAAGCAGCAGGGCGCCCACCAAGAGCACAGCCACAAGAACCAGCGCATATCCAGCCGAAACTTGGCCCGAGGCCAGCGGACGGGTTTTCTTGAGCGGATGCGCTCTGTCCTGCTCCATGTCCATGTAATCGTTCAATATGTATCCGGCGGAGGAAGTCAGGCAGAAGGCCAGGCACATTGCAGTGACGCTGGCAAATTCTTCCGGCAGGAACAACTTCCCGCTGAAGACCAGCGGCATGTAGACAAAGCCGTTCTTGATCCACTGTGTAGGCCGTAAGAGCTTTAGGATATGTTTCCAAGAATTCATGAGAATCGTTTAATGCCCTTGCTCGATCCTTCGTGGAACGACTTTCCTAGCACAAATGCCGGTGAGTGTAAATTGAATCCATGCGCGCTGCCCTGGGATATCCACAGTGCCACGTATTGGTGGGAACAGCAAGGCATCGAATTGGCCTTGACTCAAATTCAAGAAGATTGATGGTACTTATATGGACTGCCGTAACCTGTAATTTGTTAAACGCGCCGTGCCCCTCCGGTTGCGCGGGCGTGGTTCTGTCATTGCGAGGAGTGAAGCGGTGGGACAGGCGTCTCGCCTGTCTATTGGAAATGACGGGCAAGATGCCCGTCCCACCAACAATCCCCCAGGCTGGGAGATTGCTTCGCTCCGCTCGCAATGTCAGTCTTTGGCCGCACCCAACTGAAGAGTTACGAAGCGCCGACCGAACTCCTTGGTTCGACTGCGGAAATGAGTTATCCTTTGCAGAGCAAAGGGAGTCTATATGAAGAATCAGGATGATTTGATACTTGAAGAAAATCGTCGAATCCGCCAGCTTAGAATAGTCACGGATCTTTTGATCCAGACCCTGATGACCAGACCGATGAGCCTGTCCGACGCGGATTCGATGATACATGGTGTAAGAAACCTTGCGTCCAAGCTATTTCCGGGCAAAGAGCACGTTTTCGATCTTATATATCTGCCCCGTTTCAGGAGAGCGCTTCGGGAAGCGGGCCTTGTGGAGCCGAAACTGTATGCGGTGTCCGGCGATAGGCGGGACAAACAAATCAGTGGGTAGAATCGCGTGCAAGCATAAAACTAATGAAATTTCTCTGCGCGCGCTCTGCGTTCTCCGCGGTGAATTCCGGCTAATTCTCATCAGGAGGTTTGGAACATGTCCGACCTTGATATGATCAGGTCTCTTACCCAAAAAACCGACTCCAAGATTGTCCTGCTCGTAATGGACGGCCTGGGAGGACTCCCTCGAGAAACGCTGGGTCCCACGGAACTGGAAGCCGCGGATACCCCGCATATGAATCGGCTCGCGCGCGAAGGCATGGTGGGGCTGATGCACCCGGTCGGCATCGGCATCTCTCCGGGCAGCGGGCCGGGCCATCTGGGACTCTTCGGTTACGATCCCATAAAATACCTGATCGGGAGAGGAGTGCTTGAAGCGGTCGGGATCGGTTTGAAAATCACTGACAAAGATGTGGCCGCTCGGGGTAACTTCTGCACAGTGGATGGGGACGGCATTATAACAGATCGCCGCGCTGGCCGGATCTCCACCGAAGAATGCGCCCGCATGGTGGACCTTATCAAGGATATTACGTCTCGCCGGAGTCGAACTGATCGTAAGACCGGTCCGTGATTACCGATTCGCACTCATACTCCGTGGGGATGGCCTGTCCGCTGCGCTGAATGAGACCGATCCGCAAAAGACAGGATTGAAACCCTTGCCGGTCCATGCCCTGGATGATTCGTCCGCCGCTAAACATACCGCGGACCTCGTTAATCAATGGGTGGAAAAAGTTCGAGATCGCATCAAGGAACGAGCATCCAGCCAATATGGTGACATTGCGAGGGTGGTCGCGCGAGCCGGGGCTCCCCTCTTTCGAAGACGTCTTCAAACTTAAAGCAGCGGCGCTGGCGGTTTACCCAATGTACAAAGGGCTTGCGAGCCTCGTGGGAATGACTCTGATCCCGGATCTCGCGAACCTTGACGATCAATTGGCGGCTTTGAAGAAGCACTGGGATTCCTTTGAATTCTTTTTCGTTCATTACAAATACACGGACAGCCGCGGGGAAGATGGGGACTTCGACGCCAAAGTCAAAGAGATCGAAAAAGTCGACGCGGTAATTCCCCGAATACTGGAGCAAAAACCGGATGTGCTGGTAGTGACCGGGGACCACTCCACACCTGCCGTCCTGAAGTCCCATAGCTGGCACCCGGTCCCTGTGCTTTTCTGGGCGCCCGGGGTCACACGCGCGAATCCGGATGTGACTTCCTTCGGCGAAACCCATTGCCTGCGAGGAGCGTTAGGCCAATTCAGAGGACCCGACCTCATGAACCTGATAACCGCCCACGCTCTGAAACAAGCCAAATACGGCGCGTGACGGCGAAGGAGGAGGAGAGGAAGAGAAGAAGAAGAAGAAGAAAGACTTCCGGAGGAAACTTTTTTGCAAAAAAGTTTCCTCCAAACCTCCTTCAAAAAACTCTTAATTAGGCGAGTCAGCGAATGTGCATTGAATCAACGCCTCGGCGCAACCAGGGATTGCGTATGGGAGCAACAGCCTTTGCATGGCTTCAAAACTGTTCGCATCTAGTTTATTATCGCGAGGTTAGCATAGACATCGAATCAGCTTCTTCTCAGCTCTGACGCCGAAGGCGACAAAGAGCCATAATAGGAGTTTTTGGGGAGGGGTCTGGGGAGGGCGTTTTTGCAAAAACGCCCTCCCCAGAATTCCTACCTCCTCCGGAGGCATCACAAATGGCGCGGTCGGATGTTCATCCTGTTCATACATTTTGAGTCGTGGCAGGTTTGGCCGGGTTCTTACGACAATCCGCAGCTTGACGGATCGTATCCGCGGCCCGGCGATTGCGACCTGAAGATCACAAGCTCTACCCGCGTTGCATCTATGGGCTCATGCTTTGCACGCGAAATCAAAAACGTGCTGATAAGAGAAGGTTTTTCGTACATAACAGAGGAGACGGCTCATCCGGCCACCGTACATGCCAGCGCTGCCTGGGAGCGAGTGTACAACGTTTTCTGCATGCGCCAGATTTTCGAATATACATTCGGGGAGTGGAACCCCGCCCTTCGGTGGTGGAAGGCGCCGGAATCCGGGAAAATCCAGGACCCATTCCGCAGAATAGTGCTCTATGACAATCAGGAGCAGGCCGAGGCGGATTTTGAAAATCATAAGAGATGCTCACGAAGGGCCTTGGAGCAGGCCGAGGTTCTGATCTTGACTCTCGGGCTAACTGAAATCTGGGAAGACACGATCGACGGCTCGGTAATCTGTTTACCGTCGGGCCCATACGTCGACGAAGGTGGCGATATGAGCCGCTATCGCTTTCGAGTCAGCAGGTACGCGGAGAATCTCGCAAACCTGGAGCGCATTTATTCATTAATGGCCAGAGCATAACCCGGGATGCGAAATCATTGTCACGGTCTCGCCGGTCCATCTTTGGGCCACGTTTCGGGAAGATTCCGACGTAATAAGCGCGAGTTGCAATTCCAAATCCACTCTTCGGGCCGTGGCGGACGAGTTCGTAGCGCGGCATGAAAATGCCCATTATTTTCCGGCATTCGAGATCGCCACAATATACCGGCCGATGATGGGGCAATCGATTTTCACCGAGGGAAGAGAAAATTTCCACGTCAACCGGGAGACAGTCGAACTTATCATGAAATCCTTCTTCCAATTCTATTGTTAGAAATAAATTTTTGCGAACCCTCTCGTCAGTTTTTTCAGAAGCTTACGCGTGCTTCCTAGAAATATGCTTTAATATTGCATGGTTGACAACTATCTTAATAAATTGATAAAATCATCTCGTTGGGGAGGGAAATCCTTTATTTGTTGGGATTTTCGTCCCTATGTTTGTTCTTATGGATTGGTTGTCGCGACGCTCGCGTCGGGAGTGTAGAAGTTCTTACTACGGTCAGGGTCTGCCGAACGCCGCATCCGCGCTCTTGACAGATCTTCAGAAAGCGGAGCGCCAGGGGAAAAACTCTGCATTCAGCGGAGCAGTTTGTTCTCCCGTGGACCACTCTTTCAGAAAACTGCCATCTGGTTCGGAAGGCTGCGATCTGGCGAGAGGTCGGCTTACCCGCACACCAGAACCAAGAACATCATATTATAGGAGTTTTTGGGGAGGGGCCTGGGGAGGGCGTTTTTGCAAAAACGCCTTCCCCGGCAGCTCTTCAAAAATCTTATTTGCTGTTACGCTGCTGGCGCTCTGTTCCTGCACGATCATGTCCCAGTCCCCTTATTTGGATCAGAAGACCCAGGTAACTGTTCTTGAAGACGGTTGCGGGCTGAAAACGTCGGAGCAGGGCCACATTCCGTATCAGCGGTGGTTGATTCCCCCGTGGGACGAGGACACGCGCTACGTGTGGCTGGTCGGCAATTACGATTTCAGGAAATACGACCGGGTCGACATGGTCTTATATTTCCACGGTACGCAACCAAAAGATTATTATGAGGTTTTTCGTAAAGAACTCGAACAGTTGGCAGTCAAAAGGCCGGATCGGCCCTTTCTCTTCGTGGGTATGGTTGATAAACCTCATATCGGGCCTGAATGCGGAGACACGGATCGTTGGGGCATTTTGGTCCCGAAACGCGGGGAACGGCCGGAAGCCCTGTTCGAGGTGCTGAATCAGATCTTCAAAGCTTTTCGAGCGAGGTTCCCCAATATTAAAAAGGACAACACCCACATTGTGCTCACGGGCTTTTCGGGCGGCGGCAAAGTGCTGAGCGCGATTGGCAATTGGCTGGCCCGTAGCGACAAGGACGATCCTTACGCGGAGGTTTTCAGGTCCCGATTGAGCAAGATTGTGTATTTCGATTGCTGGTTTGATAAGGACGTGGTTGAAACCATACCCACATTGTTGGAGGACAATCCCGGCATGAAGATAGTGGGTACGGTCCACATGAAAAAACCCATGGAACACGCCTCGATACTTGCCAACAAATTCAAGATGAAGGCTGACAAGAAGAAACATGAATTGATAACTCCGGACGGCAGATTGACCATCTATCAGGACGACTCCCACTGGCAAGCAATGATCAGCCGCCTCAAGGAAGCATTGTAATTCTTGGTGAACCCATTTTAGTTTTCGTGATGCGAAGCTTGTCAGGACGCTGCCAGGGCCATAGGCGTTGACTTAACGTATCAGGGAATCTGGTCGATCCCAGAGGGCCGATACATGATAGTAGCCCGGCGATTCGTCGTTCCGTGGGTATCACCCACGAGCTATCATTGTAGCTTCCCGTTAGGGACTTGGCAAGATCGTGGTCTAGCACCTATGTGGTCATGACCTTCAGCCGTCCCTATGGGACTCGAACAATAGTCTCGTATTCACTTTGCCCGCAAACAGGCGATAAATCGCCTGCCTACTATCATGGATCGTTCACTCTGGAAGCACTGATGAGTGAAGACTCTTAAGATTAAACGCCTATGCCAAACCTTCAGAGCCCGATATGTGAGCAGCTTTCTAAGCAGGATGTGTCGTTCAGCGTCAGGTTCTTGCCCACGGTAGGTGAGGGAACGTTCAATAAGAAAGTCCTCGTAGATGCTCAAGCATACAATAGGCGCCCTTAAGGCTTTCCGGAATCGAGACGCCCAAGTTCTTCGTGTGGTTTCAATCCACTCTCCAATAACTACTTCAGCACTGGCTATTGCTTCTTGATAAGTCGCTCCATCGAGCCGCGCAGCCGGGTAGTTCGGGGACCTCTGCTATGAAAGCATGGTCCTCGTCGCTCCAGTAAATGATAATCTCATACCTATATTTGTGGGCCATTTTCTGTCGGACTCCCAAGATGATATTTTAGGATGAGTTGTAACTGACTATGCTTAACTTGATACGGTTTGGCCTTTCCAGCAGCGATTTGGGCTGTAAGTTCAATATCTGATCCACTTCACGCTTGGCGAATGATGTGGTGATCTTCCACGTAATTGACGTTCCTGAAATCAACCAGATTTCGCAGTGAGGCCACACATGCGCTCAAAATTGCATATTCGCATCTGACGCCGCCGAAGAGTATCCTGATGTCAGCCGGACTTTCTCATGCTCAGCTCATGATGTTCAACAATCATCGATTAAACGTCCTAATATGTGAGACGAACAAACAAGTCCTGCCCGATTTCAAGGGCAATTAAGAAGGGAAATAGATCAATCTCTTTCGGCTTCGAGCATACATTTCCCGGATCTCTCGGTCAGTCATGATCTCCATCATGGCTTACACCCAATCAGGCTCAACAATCATCTGTTATTACAGCCTCTTATCTCCTGGGTCTCCTTGACTGCTGTTGGCTGGATGTGATATAGATGCTCCCGCGAAGAAGATCTGGAGTGAATATATGTCCTCCTCCCCTGACCAAGCCTTAGAAGAGAAATACAATGACACCGTAAGCTTCCTTTACAGCCTGGAACGGTTCGGCATCTTGTTAGGCTTGGAAAATATACGCTTCGTTGCTGGAGCAACTAGGCAATCCTCAGAAGTCATTTCCGGTGGTTCATGTGGCGGGCAGTAACGGCAAAGGCTCCACTTCGGCGTTCATATTCGGCATTCTGCGGGAGGCAGGCTACAAAACCGCGCTGTATACATCGCCACACTTGAACGATTTTCGCGAACGGATCAGGGTCAACGGCTCCCTGGTCCCCAAAGAAGCGATCATCGAATCCACTGAAAAAATCCGTCGTATTTACGATCCGGAACGAACTACTTTCTTCGAGTTTACCACTGCGGTCGCATTCGATTTCATAGCTCAGGCCAAACCGGACATAGCGGTGATTGAGGTGGGGCTTGGCGGCAGGCTGGACGCCACTAATACAGTCGAGCCGCTTGTCACGGTGATTACCGACATTTCTCGGGAGCATGAGGATTACCTCGGCGTGGGAATAGCCGCTGTTGCTGGAGAAAAGGCCGGCATTATCAAACCGGGTATCCCGTTAGTAACCGGCGCGGGACGAAGTGAAGCTCGCAAGGTTATCCTCGAAGCAGCACGGAGTGCCTCCGCTGCGGTCAAGGAGTTCGGAAAGCAATTCGCGGCGAAAAGGACCGGCGCCAACGTCTTCATCTACAGATCTGACAAATTGGTCCTGGATGATGTTTCTCTCACCATGCCCGGCAGCCACCAAATGAAGAATGCAGCGCTTGCCATAGCCGTCGCGGAGGAATTGCGCGATCAGGGATACAAGATTTCAGAAACCGCGATCAGGGACGGAATCCAAAAAACCGTGTTCCCGGGCAGATTCGAGATCCTCCGCAGGCGTCCGGATGTCATAATCGACGGGGCCCACACCCCTGAAGGGATGAGGCTTTTAAAGAGCGCTTTCAGGCGCCTTTATCCCGGAACCAAGGCCCTTTTGCTGTTGGGGATGCTGCAGGACAAGAATTATGAGGCGCTGGTCGATATCATAGCGCCCATTGCTCGCGAGGTCGTCTGCGTGCCGCCGCAGGGAACGCGGGCGCTCGATCCTGAAAAGCTGGCGCTATTGGTTCGCAAAAAAGGGATACCCGCAAACTCGGTCTCGGATATTGCGGAAGGATTCGAAATGCTCGTTAACAAGGCAAAAGAGCATGACGTAGTCCTGGCCGCGGGATCGCTCTACATGATCGGTCCGGTGCGACGGGCCTGCGGGATTGGGGACGAGTGATTCACCGTCAGAACCATAGTCGCTAGCTTGAAGCAAAGTTCCCCCCTTTTCTAAAGGGGGGACAGGGGGGATTTTGAGATAAGAGATTGAGAATGCGTTAAATCCCCTAAATCCCCCTTTAGAAAAGGGGGACTTTGATCCGATGAATCGGTTAAATGATTTCTGGACGTTTCGGGAGCGACGAACTATAAGGGCTCAGCGGGTGTCTAATCCTCGGATCCCGACGGAAATTTTGCCGTGGAGTCTTCCATTAGCAACAGAATCGAAACAAACCCTGGACGGCAAGACAGCTGCACAATGGCATTGCTCGGGTGGCGGCCGAGTCGATCCGGGATGATCCGAGTCATCGCCACGTTGGCTGTTTTGATGATGTCGCTTGCCGTTGCGCCTAGTCCGGACGCAAGGATTGTTACCGCCCAGAAGCCCTCCAATGACCGCCCGCCCAAAGAATCGATAATAATACCGACGGATATTCCGATTGAAATGTCGGCTAAGTCAGCGAAGGTGAATCGTGAGTCCGACACATATACCCTGGAAGGCAACGTAACGGTCAGCCAGGGAAATACCAGACTTCGAGCGGACAGAATCGTGTTCGAAGGAAAAACCGGTAACCTCAAAGCTTCGGGCGGCGTAATCGTGCGTACCGGGTCTGACGTAATTGAGGCGGACGAGATCACGATCAAATTGCTGACAGCGACAGGTGTAGTGATAAATGGAAAGCTCTTTCTCACCAGGAACAATATCTATTTGGAAGGGAAGAAACTCGAAAAGACAGGTAGACTCCAGTTATGTCGTAGAGGAGGGCAGCTTCACTACATGTAACGGGCCGACTCCCGATTGGAGGATCCGAGGGAAAGACCTGGACGTTACACTCGAAGGTTACGGCACGCTCAAGCATGGGTTTTTCTATATCAGAGACATACCGGTGTTTTATATACCGTGGCTGATTTACCCTGCGAAGAGGCAACGTCAATCAGGGCTTCTAATGCCATCGCTGGGAAATAGTAGTGTTCGCGGATTCGATTTACGGTTGCCGCTTTTCGTGAGTTTTTCCCCTAGCATAGACGCCACGCTCATCCCGAGAATATGCACGAATCGCGCCACTCAGGCCGCGCTGGAATTCAGATATTTTCCATATGAAGATCTCCAGGGGACTTTTTACGGCGAGTACACCTACGACTGGAAATACGAACCCGAGCAAACGGCTAAGAGTCATCGTTTTTACGTCACCGGCCGGCACGATCAGGAATTTGCCGGAAAGGTCAGACTTAAGGCCAACGGAAGTTGGATATCAGATCGGGATTATTTCGAATTCTGGGGCACCCGGTTCGATAAAAGACTGAGAGTGCGTTATCTGGAATCGAATGCAATCTTGTCTCGCCAATGGAACAATTTCCTGTTTCAGACCGAAGCACGACATTTCGATAATCTGGACATCCCCAACAACGCCGTGACAGTCCAAAACATGCCTATTGTCACTGGGACCGCATTTTATCAGCAGATTCCTTACACTCCGCTTTATGTAAGCTCCAACCTGGCCTTCGATCATTACTTTGCCCCTATTATGGACAAACAATGGATGGGCAGCCGCCTTCAGGTGGATACTCGACTGAGTCTGCCCATCGCCCTCGGGCGTTATCTCAAGTTCGACCCGGCGATGACATATTTCGCCAAGGCATATTCGGCCGATTTCTACGACAAGGACAAAAGTGTCGCCTCGGTCCGTGCGGTCCGGACCGATCTTTACCAGATCAACGCCGATTTATTCACCGATTGGAATGCGATTTACGGAGGCTCGCTCTTCGGATTCGATAAAGTCAAACATACCGTTCGGCCGCGTGTTGCCTGGATTTACAGGCCTTTTTATAAATCCGGCGCATACCCTAATTTTGACGACTCCGACCGGATGGATGAGGTTAGTCTGCTTACTGCCGAGATGCGTCAAACCCTCACCGGCCGCATGGGTCCGCGCGAGTATCTTGATTTCTTCACTCTTAGCGTTTCACAGGGATATGATTTCCAGGGGGCCCGATCCCCGGCCGATCCACAGGGTGAGAGTAATCCTCTGTACCGTTTGACCAACACTCAGGCGGAGGTGACCCTAAAACCCCACACATTGATAGATCTTACGGCTCAAGCCGAATATGATCCGGTTTTCAATAGAGCGCGGAGATACAGCGTAAACCTTGGCCTCATGGACCATCGTGGGGACCTATTGCGAGTGCTTCATCAATTTACCGAAGATGAGAAGCGAGAGGACTTGAATCGTCAGACCAATATAAATTGCCAGGTTAAGGTGACTTCCAGCCTGGATTTATTTTTCGAAAATCAATTCACGCATCAGTTCAATTTTTCATATTTCACCAGCTTCGGTCTAAATTATCATCCACAGTGCTGGAACATCCTTTTGAGGTATTCCGAAATCCGCGAGCAGGACCCGATTACGCACAAAATCAAAGACCCGGACCAGACGGTCTTTGCGACGCTGTCACTATATGGTTTGGGCCAGATTTATCAGTTCACCCGAGACTGGGCGGAAATCCTCGGCCAAACACCAGGCCTCGCCCCCTCCACACGGTAAAGAAAGATTTGGGAGGAAACTTTTTTGCAAAAAAGTTTCCTCCCACACCCTCCTTCAAAAAACTCCTAATTGGGGCGAATCGGCCCGTTACCTGGACCAAACGTCGCGGCCGCAATGCGGGATTTTCGTCACTCATAAATAAGAAATACCCCCAGGACCATTATAGAAGCCCCAATGAGCCGATAGCTTATGTTCTCCTCTTTAAAGAGCAGGCGGCCCAGGATTACCCCAAAGACGAGACTGAGCCTCTTTACGGAGATCATGTACGCCACGGGCGCTAGTCCCAATGATACAAAATGTGTAATTTGCGCTCCAGCCATCAGCAAACCACCCAACAGAAAAAGCATCATACTATTTTTACTAAAGTTTCCGGCGCCTAATCCCGTCCTTGAACGCAAGAAGCTTATCCAGACAAGCGCAGCGGCAACGCAAATCACCAGGATGATTCCGTACGGGATCGCGCCGTAGAGCAGAATGCCCTTCTTCCCCAGTGTCGAAGTCAGTGACCATAAAACCGCGACCAGCAGCATGCGCCTGCAACCTGATGTGGAGAATATAGCCCCTATGGGAGCAAATAGGCTTCTGTGGGCAAGGTCACCGTTAAGCAGATAAGCTCCGGTAGTGATGAGGGCGACGCCCATACCGCCCGTTAGACTGATCGATTCGCCCAGCAAGAAGGCCGCAGTCAGAATCGTCAGGGCGGGAGTGAACGCCAGGAGCGGCAAAGTCAATGATAAGTCCGCCATTCTTATGGCTGAAAGAAACAGGTAATAACTCGATATTTCCAGCGGTAAAGATATGAGAATCAATAGTAAGAGGTCGGTTGAAACGGGCTTCAACTCTTGGAATAAGAGAAGCGGAGCAAGAATGAGCGCTGATATGGCGAGCGTCACCGCTCCGGTGATCCATTCGTCATTCTCCCACATTATTCGCTTTGAGACCGCGTCGGAGCAAGCCGTCAAGAAGGCGCAACCCAAGGCGATGACAAACCAATTCATCTATCCAACACCGTTTTCAACCGCGGGTCCGGGTGTGGGTTTGCAATGACAGTCCGGCAGATTTCAGCCGTCGGATTATTCTGCTCAAATGAGAACCTCCCCAATATACACGCCGACAGTTAGGACATTCATGAAACTCCGACCTGGAGCCCAAAATCTCTTCCGGGACTCGTCCGGCGACCTCGGCTTTCGGAATTTCAACCACGGGAACATTGCAGATCAGACACCTGCTGAAGAACAGGCTTTGATCAGGCCGAACATCTATCGCGGTCAAGACTTGCTTCAATTGCTCCATAGGATCGTCACCGGAAACAACAATTGTTTGGCCGCCACTAATCCGGTCTTTGGCTGTAACAAAATACCTGCCCGTCGCCGGAGCGTTCCTGGGATACGCCGCGTCGAATCCCAATATTCGCAACCATTTCGCCAATCGACCCAGCATTCCGTCTACGTCAAAACATGGCTGCTCAGGTCGAGCTGTCGCTGTGTTTCCATGATTGCTTAACCATTATTATTCTCGGGCATGCGCTTGTCGTTGACTCCATCGTCTTCAGGGCCTTAAGACATGACTCCGTTTCTTTATAAGGCCCGGGCCGCTGCCAGACAGGGTCATCATAACGATCATGGCACGGAAGACACCTTGCTATGCCGGTAATTTTTCCAATCTCTTCCCGATTGAACCCTCGCGCGAGCTGATGAGATGTCCCCTGCAATATCTTTCCGTCAGTGTCCACTACCGCATCCAAAGGAAACGAAATCTTCAGGCCCGACGCTGCTGAGTCGTACAGCGTCTGTATTTGGGGCTTTGCGGAGCCGGCATTCCATTTCAGAAGCCCTTCCCCCAGCCCCAACGCCTTGGAATCGAGATGACAGTCAACACAACGAGGGACTTGTTTTATGGTGGTATGGGGATGCGTCGGCCCCATCGCTACAGAGGTCCTGCCGTTCTTCAACGGCATAATCAGCGAGTCGTACGGTCCCATGACCTTGCCGGCGCCGTCGATAACCGTATTCCAGACCTGGCATCCAGGGACCAGTATGCCCACTTTCCCTCGCGAGTTTATTCCTAAAATATTCCGCTCGAATCGAAAGAAAGACCGTCCTTCAGCCCACCGGCCTTGGGTCATCTTTCCACTGAGGTGATCCAAACCTTTCTGCCGGAAATCGAGCGCCTGGTGGCATCCGTAGCATTGCGGGCTCCACGCGCTATGACACGAATCACATTCCATGCGCTCATGCCCTTTCACGTTGTGGGCCTTATTCTTTCCGGCAATTACCGTCACCGGATGTTGCTTACCGTCGATCTTGCCGGTCAGCCGTAGTCCTTCGGGAGTCAGTTTCACATTCGGGAGAGGTCGCCCCTTGGAGGTCGTAAGGATTGTGTCGCCATCCTGAAGCTTCAAAAAAGGGGCGCTTCTTATGAGCGTCTGCGCAAGGGCGTCATGCTTTTCCACCTTGATGGTTTGAGGAGGCGCCGAGTAAGTCCCGTGGCAGTCCTCACAACGTATCTCCACCTGGTCCTTCATGAAGCGATGGACATTGCCGTCACCCATTGTGTCCTGGCCGGTGTGGCAATCTATGCAGCCCATACCTTTTTCATGATGGACGTCCGGGACGAGTCGCAGCACGAATCTATCTCCACTGATAGTATAGTCGTTCAGACCTCCGTTGACGAAAGGGGTCCCATACTGCTCGCTTTCCATTTCTCCATGATAATTCAGCCCGATTCGCGCGCTACGATTGTGACAAGCCCTGCATCGGTCGTCCGGTATCCGGTTCGTAATCGAGTGGGTTGACGCATGACCCGGATCGTCACGCCTGATCGTTGGGATCGCCGCCCACGTACCGACCCTCCCGGTCGTAAGGCGCATGGCACGCGGGACATCCTTCAAGCCGTCCCATTTTTTCCCGAACGCGTGATGACCAGAGGTGGCACGAGGCGCAGAATTTTCGGAAATGGCTTTCTGACAGATTGAACTTTCCGTCGCTCCCAATTTCGGGGGGCAGGTTTTCCAGACTGGTTTTGCCGTCAGATACAGCCCGGACACCGTACTTGGAGTCGCTGGTTTCTTCTAAACCCCACTGAAACCTGAGAATGCCGATTATGCCCGCGTTGGTGGCCATCAGAGATTTTGGCGTATTGTCAGCCCGGTTCAGCAAAGGATGCTCTCGTCCGGAGTGACAAGCCCCTGCGTTGGACTTGTCTCCACCGCAGCTCACCTTGGCCAAGTCGAGTGCGGCAGGATTGCGCCCTCCCCTCAAGCCGATGTGTGCGCCCTGGACCGACAGATCCGACCCGTTGCCGCCGTGGCAGATTACACAACCGAATACTGAATTGGGATGGGACGAGGAAAGGTCTTCAATTCCGTAATGGCAAGTGAGGCACCTTTCTGTGGGTAGCTTGCCACCGAATGGATTTACTTCAATGATTTCGAGTTCCCTCCTCCTGAGGGACTCCATCTCAGTAAGAATACGCTGTTTCGCCTCGTGGGCTTTCTCTTCAGGAAGTTGCGTTTCCAGCCTTTGAAGCGCCAAAGCTATGCTTTTTTGCTGATATTCCTTCCACTCAGGGTTCCGGCGCCGATACTCTACATAGGTCAGCGCCAGTACAGCTATAGCGAGCATGAAAAGGGCCAGAGTCTTGAAAGGAAAAGTGTGGCCGCTCATGCCAAATAACCCCAAACGGTCATTGCCAGGGAAATCAAAATGATTGCAAAGAATATTAGTCGCATGGGCAGGTTCGGTTTTTCAGAAATGAATGGGATAGCAATCAGTCCCAGTAATGCGGCGACAGGGACGAGGACGCCGGCGACCATGGTCGGAAGATAGCGGAGCATCTGTTGGATCCCGACGAAAATCCAGGGAGCTTTTACATTTTCCGCCGGAATCCCGCTGGGATCGGCAGGTCCGCCTATTGGGGCGTCCCATACGGCGGAAATGAGGAAGATTACCGTAGTCGCTACGACGGCTGCGAAAGCTTCCTTTCTGACTAGATCGGGGAAGGTTTTGATTCGGAGTGTCATAGGAGATGCTAATCTTTAACGATTCTAAACCCGACTGTGCGAAAGTAACCTCTGGGGCTGGCTTTGTGTCGATTCCTTATCCGCCATGACGATTCCGGTGAAACCCACGACCCGCCTCGGATCTCCTTTTCCTCTCCCAAGGCCGAACCTGAGGGATTATTCGCCTGACTTTGCGAGTAATAATCTCGAGAATACCAGTCCGAGCACCATTCCCAGACGGAGCCGAACATTCCGGAGACTTCGCGCACTCCCGGGGCCGCCATGGAAACAGGCGCAATTCCCTCGCTCTGATGAAAGACCAAACGGTCCTTCGGCGGATGGGGTGTGGTTAACAGCGCGGCTTTCTCGCGTTCAGCCGCCGTGGGCAGGCGTCCGCCGACCCATTCCGCATATTCTATTGCGCCGTACCATGATACGCATACCACCGGCTTATCCGCAAATCCGTCCTTCGGCCTGTATGAATTTCCGCTCTTGACCACAGGACAGTCGGGGCTATCAAGCTTGATCCTGGGTGACCCGTCTCTCGAACTTTCTCCCTTAGATTTAAGGAATAGACAGTAATCCTGAACTGTTACCGGTTGTTTCGCGATGTAAAAATCCTTCACGAAAACCTCATGTAGAGGCCTTTCGTCCGGTCTACCCTCTCCATCCGGGCTCCCCATTTCAAAAGTCCCGGCGGGAATCAGTATCATTCCGCTGAACTTTCCAGTGCCCTCCACAAGATTGGCGCCGTCCACTACGGGCTCGGGCGTTTTGGCCGCAGGTTCTCGGCGCACTGCGGGAGGAAGCGGCATGGACGCGCCACCAGGGACCGCCGGCAGAAGTGGAGCGCCCAAAGGGTCCGGTGAAGACTGAGCAAGAATCCGGTCAAGCCTGCTCGTCGCGGATAGCCGGCCGGGATCCTTGATCTGCCTTAACGTCAAATCCTTGGCATGCAGAACGGCCGGACACGAGACCTGCGCCGCGCTAATGAGCAACAGCGCCCAGCAAATAGGCGCCATAGATGATCTGTATAATATCGGATTGAGCATTCCTTTGGGCAGTTCTCCGCATCGGTCGCCAATCAATAAGATGCAGCTCGTGATAGTTACAACCTGATCTGAATTTATAACACAATATTGTAATTTCTCGGTAGGTACCCGATTAATAGAGATCCCGCGAGTAGAGAATTTCGCCGAGTCTTGACCATGAAGTCCGATGCAAATGTCGATACGCGCGTTGCCTGCGCAAAGCAAGTTCTCCTTGATTTGGTCCTCCATCTGTTGGGCAGCGATTCCTGCGGAAGCTTGACGGTGGATCGCATTTACACGGTTTCTCTGGACGCGATTACGAGAGCGCTACTCGCAGATGTAGAAAACAATCATAGCCAGACAGATGGAATTGGGCAAATCATAGAAGAAAGGATTCGTTCCCGGCTCATGCGAGGAACTCGGCCCCCTGGAGCCAGAGGAAGTGGGTGAAATCTATGAATCTTTGAGGGGCCTGAGACTTGAAATAAAATCGGGAAACGAGCCCGTCCTCATTCCGCACGCAGGCGGACGACGCAATCAGGGATTGTTCTACACTCCTCGGCGCATAGTCGAACAAATCGTGTCAGGCGCGCTCGACGCCCTGGAGATCTCGGAACCCGAGGATTACCTCGATCTCAAGATCCTCGACCCGGCCGTTGGGACGGGCGTTTTTCTCGCTCAAGCTCTTGAGGAGGTCACCCGGCGCGTTTTGGAGCCATCGAGCAAACGCCGCGGTGTCGTTTCTCCCAAGCTAGAGAAGATTCGCAACAAAATCAGCTCCGTGCCTTCAGTTAACGGAATAGATACCGAGCCTAACCTGGAAAGTGCGATCAGGATCCATGTGATGACTTCATGCTTGTACGGGGTAGATCTGGATCCTACTGCGGCCCATATTGCGCGAGCTGTTTTGAGAAAACATGTGTTCGGCAATCTTCCGGCCCCGGGCTGCTTCTCGCCGAATATCCGTGCAGGAAATTCGCTTATGGGATCGGCCCGAACAAATCGGCCCGCGTGCTGTAGCGCGACCGGCAGGCGCCCGAAAATGAAAATCCATGTACAGCGGCGTTCCAACAGCAGTCCGATGTGGAGACAAAGACCCGGCTTGATCGGATGCACGCTCGAGCATACTTTGGTAGAGAAACCCTGCACGATGAAGATGTCCGCCAATGGAGCCAGGAAAGGGCCATCTTTCACTGGCCGCTGGAATTTCCGGAAGTATTCCAGGAGGGATCGCGACGGCTTTGATATCATAATCGGTAATCCACCATATGAAATCATTTCCGTTAAAGAATCCGGTATCCGAGAGCGGACCAAAGAGCAGGCCTACTTCCGGCGCATTTATCGGAGCTGCCACGGCAAAATAAACACATACAGACTGATGATGGAACGAGGTCTATGGATCTGCTGGGTGAATCCGGGGTCCTGGGCTTCATCGTCCCCGCGACTTTGTTAGCGGATTCCACTGCGGAAAAGCTGCGACGAATAATACTGGACGAAACCAGAGTTTGTCAGTCGATAATCATTCCGGAAAAGTCGCAGATTTTCAAAGGAGTTACGCAGGCGTTTGTGATTTTGATTACGCGCAAGCCAGGTCCGACCGAGAGCATCCGTCCGGTGATATGGGATACCAATGGCCCCGCCCCCTGTGACCACGGCGTAGAAATAAGCAGAAGAATCATTGAAGCCGCTGGTCTCAGAGTTCCGCTGATTCGGTCGTCGAACGAAAGAGATTTATTGGAAGCGCTGACTCGGGTTCCTCCTTTAGGCGGGGACAGGAACCATCCGGCCTTGGCAAAGGTTCATCAGGGCGAGATCAATCTCACGACGCATCGCGAATTTATAACCAGCTCGCCGACCGAGCATCCATTGATCCGGGGTGAGCACGTGGCGCCTCTTCGCCTGACGCATCCGTCTCCCGGCGGACAGAGACTTGATTGGGTCCTTCCTGAATTTCTCGAACAAACGGATGAGGGCAGGCGCGTCCTCAAAAATTCGCTCAAAAACATCAGGACCGCGCGGGCAAGACAAGCGAAGAGGTAGACCATGGGAAACATCACGAATTGTTATCGGACGCGTAGTAAACATGGATACTCGACGCAGGTTGAAAGCCGCAGCGGCGCCGGCCGGCGTGTTTTTGGGCGATATGACAAACTTTATTGCCGGAACGACCGTTCCTGCCGACTATTTATTGGGTCTGCTGAACTCACGTCTCTTGAATTGGCGCTTTAAGATCACCAGCACTAATAACTATTTGTCGGCAGCGGAGATTGAGGCCCTGCCGATTCCGCGGATTCCAAAGGCAATTACCACTGAAAAGATATTCCAATCGGTTCGCGTAGAGGTCGAAAACTTACAATCCCTGGAAGATCATTCCCTGTCTGAATACATTCGTGAGGTGAAGCAGCTCTTGAAATTCGTCGGAGAAAGCCAAGCCAAGTACTTACTCGCTTTGATGGTTCAGTGGATTGTGCGAAGCGATAAGAGCCGAGACGCCGTCTCGTTTCTCAAGAGAATCCAGAACCGGCCTATGGGACCTCCTCGATGCAGTGGTTGTTTTACTGTATCATGTCGAGGCATATGTTTCGGTCATAGAAGATGAATTTTCCGCGGTGTCCTGAATTTTTAGCTTGCATTCTGAGACGATTCATCTGAAAATGAACGATTAACTCGCACATTCCCGCGAATCGGGTCGCCTCTGTCGTCGGGGCGCATCACTCGGGAATGGAGGAAAAACCCGAAAAGGAGATTTACCATTGTCCGGTGTCACTATGAAGCAATTGTTAGAAGCCGGGGTCCATTTTGGACACCAAACTCGGCGCTGGAACCCAAAAATGAAGGCTTATATTTTTGGGGCCCGAAACGGAATCTACATTATTGATCTTCAAAAGACAGTTCGTCTGTTCAAACGAGCATATTCATTCGTGCAGGAAACCGTCGCATCAGGCGGTAGCGTGCTTTTCGTAGGAACCAAAAAGCAGGCCCAGGACGCTATCTATGAAGAGGCGACGAGGGCCAATCAATTCTTCGTCAACCAACGTTGGCTCGGCGGGATGCTCACTAACTTTTCCACAATAAAGCAAAGCATCGACAGGATGAACACTATAGGCGCAGTATTGGAGAGACCTGAGGACACTAACTATACCAAAAAAGAACTTGGCATGCTGAAGAGGCAATTTGACAAACTTAATAAGGATCTCTCGGGTATTCGGGACATGCGGAAACGCCCGGCGGCGTTGTTCATCGTTGATCCTAAGAAGGAAAATATCGCGGTCAAGGAAGCTAATAAGCTGAAAATTCCCATTGTCGGCATAGTTGACACCAATTGTGATCCGGACGAGATCGATTACATAATCCCGGGCAACGATGACGCTATCCGGGCGATTCGTCTTTTCGCCGCGCGGGTAGCCGATGCCTGCATCGAAGGAAGGACAATGTACGAGGCTTCCTTGAAAGAAGATGTAGGCGAAGCCCCGATAACCGTCGAAACCAAGCCGGAAGAATACCCCGTGGTGGAAGAGGAAGAAGCGAAGACTGCGACTGCTGAAGCCGAGAAACCCGTCGAGGGGGAAGAAGCTTCGGGACAAGCAAAGGAAGAAAAGTCTGAGGGTGAAGAGCCCGAAGGACATACAGCCCAGGCCTAGTATCCACGAAAGTAGGCAGATTTCGAACCGGCGGGACGGGCATCATTGGTGAGACGACCCGCTTCATTTTTTCGCGTGAAATAATTCGGTGTAGGAGATATCCGATGGAAATATCAGCAAAACTGGTGAAAGATCTCCGGGAGAAGACCGGTCTCGGAATGATGGACTGCAAGAAAGCATTGCAGGAAACCAAGGGTGACATGGATAAAGCGATAGATTACCTCCGCACGAAAGGCGCACTCAAAGCAGCCAAGCGAGAGGGCCGCGCCACCTCCGAGGGCAGGATAGGGTCTTACATCCACACGAATGGCAAGATCGGTGTGCTGGTCGAACTCAAGTGTGAAAGCGACTTTGTGGCCAAGACCGATCAATTCGCGGTGCTGAATAAAGACCTATGCATGCAAGTGGCTGCTTCCGCGCCGCGCTGGGTTTCTCCGGAAGACGTCCCGGCAGAGGTTGTCGCTAAAGAGAAAGAGATTTACATGATCCAGGCGAAAGAAGCGGGTAAGCCTGACAAAATGTTGGAGAAGATTGCTGAGGGCAAGCTGAAGAAGTTTTACTCGGAAGTATGTCTTTTGGAGCAAAGTTTTGTCAAAGAGCCCGACAAAACAGTGGGAAATCTGATCAAAGAGTACATAGCCCAACTGGGTGAAAATATCAGCATAGGCCGTTTCGTTCGTTTTCAATTGGGCGAAAGCCAGTAAACTCATGAATTCCGGTGGTTACCGTCGCGCTCTGTTGAAGATATCCGGCGAAGCTTTCGCCGGCGACCGCGGCCACGGGTGGGACACACCCAAAATCGCTTGGATTGCCGGGCAGATAGCCCGAGCGCACAGCGATGGGCGTCAAATAGGAATCGTGGTCGGCGGCGGAAACATCTTGCGTGGATCGGATGCCGCCTCACTCGGCGTTCCGGTTCTTGTCGCGGATCAGATGGGCATGATAGCGACAGTCCTCAACGCCATGGCCTTACGCTCCGCCCTCGAGGTCGCAGGCGTCACAGCGTATGTGATGTGCGCATTTCCGGTGGGGAGTTACGTGCAGGTCTTCGATATGGAGAAAGCTTTGAATCATATCGAAGGGGGCCATGTGGTGATTTTTGCGGGCGGAACAGGCAACCCTTGTTTTACGACGGATTCTGCGGCGGCTCTGAGAGCTGTGGAAATAAACGCTGAAATAATGATTAAAGCGACTCAGGTGCGAGGGGTCTTTGACAAAGATCCTAAGGAGCATCCTGACGCGGTGTTCTTTGAGAAGATCAGTCCCGAGGAAGTGTTGGCAAGGCGATTGGGAGTCATTGACGCGACTTCCATCGAGATTCTGGGCAGGAAGAAAATCCCTGTTGTCGTGCTAAGCCTTCATGAAGATGGAAATATAGTCAGGGCGCTTTCCGGAGAAAAGATAGGAACCGTAATAGCCTGACATTCGTTACCAGGAGAACTTGGCGTCACTCAATGATTTGCGGCAAGGGCGCCCAAGCAATTGAGAGGGAAGCATGATCGACGATCTTCATAAAGAGACCAAAGCTTCAATGGAAAGTGCGGCGGAGGCTTTCCGGAAGGAACTCAAACGAATCCGAACCGGCAGAGCGTCGCTGGCTCTACTGGATGGCATTATGGTGCAATACTACGGCTCCGCGACTCCTATTAATCAACTGGCTACGCTTTCCATCCCGGAGCCTCGGCAGATAGTCATCCAGCCGTGGGACCAGGGCGCTCTTGGGGAAATTGAGAGGTCTATTCTCAAATCGGAACTGGGTTTAACGCCGACAAATGACGGCAAAGTGGTCAGAATAGTCTTGCCTCCCCTCACCGCGGACAGACGCAAAGATTTAGTCAAACTTGTGCATAAAATAGGAGAAGAATTCAAGGTCCAGGTTCGCAACCATAGACGTGACGCCAATGAGACGCTGAAAGAATTGAAAAAGGAAAAAGAGATTTCCGAAGACGATCAGCATAAAGCCCAGGAACTGGTTCAAAAGACCACCGATCAATATATAGCCAAGATGGACAGTATAATGGCGGAAAAAGAAGCTGAGATTATGGAGATCTGACGCGGCTTGCCGAGTATCATAACTTTCAGTGGGTTCAGTGGGACCTACGGGCTCACAAGATACCTTCGACCTATTGATTTCGTCCTAGAATTTGGGAGAACCTATTGACTTCAGCTTCAGAGCGACCCCCCGATTGGCCTGACCATGTAGCCATCATCATGGATGGTAACGGCCGCTGGGCAAAGCGACGCAAATTGCCGCGGCTTGAAGGTCATCGGCAAGGCGCCAAGAGCGTTAGAAGAGCCGTCGAATTTTGTCGTCGTAACGGCATAGAATTTCTCACGCTCTACGCATTTTCCACGGAAAATTGGCGTCGGCCTCGCAGCGAAGTCGCCGGATTGATGAAATTACTTTCTCAATTCATTGATTCGGAGTTGAACGAGCTTCACGCAAACAATATCCGGGTGAGGACTATTGGAGATCTGGGCCGCTTGCCTACTGAACTGATTGCAAAAATACGGAATGCCGTCGAGAAAACGCGTGATAACCAAAAGATGACTCTAAATATTGCTCTCTCGTACGGAGGGCGTCAGGACATAATTTCCGCGAGTCTCAAAATAGCGGCCTCAATCCAATCAAAGGCGCTGACGAAAGAGGACATCACTGAAGAGCTGTATTCCGAATTCTTGGACACCCAGGGACTTCCGGACCCGGACCTTCTCATCCGCACCGGTGGCGAAATGCGTATAAGCAATTTCCTCCTGTGGCAACTTGCGTACGCCGAACTCTATTTCACTCCGGTCCTGTGGCCCGATTTCGACGACGATACTTTCATGGAAGCGATTAACGCGTATCGTTCCAGGCAACGCAGATTCGGCATGATCTCCGAGCAAATCGAGGTCGGTGAAGGGATTTCTTGATGTTGCGTGATCGCTTAATTACTGCGGCGATCGCCATTGCGATTCTAGTTCCCATTCTAATATTCGGTGGTGTTGAAGGGGTAGCGCTACTTGTCCTGGTTTGTTCCGCTGTGGCGGTCTCGGAACTCTCAAGTCACCTTTCCGCTTTCAAAGAACCTGTCAGCCGGGTGTTTCTGTTTCTTGTCGGGTTCTTCATTTTGGCGGGCTTTTACCTTGCGCCTCTCGACAAGACTTTGGCGGTAGTTGTCTGGTACCCACTTATAATACTGTTGCTCCATCTATTTCTCTACAACGTGATCGAAAATACAATTGATTCGGTTGTTCAGATGATCTTCGTGACGGCCTACATTGTTGTCCCGTTAGGGCACGCAATTTTGTTGGGTCGCGTGCATATGGGTACCGTATGGATCTTTTTTGTTCTTGTGGTGGTTTGTCTTGGTGACACCGGCGCTTATTTAATGGGCAAATATCTTGGTAAACATCGATTCTCGACGCGTATCAGCCCGGCCAAGACGGTCGAAGGCATTTTCGGGGGAGTAGTCGGAAATTTCACCGGGATGCTGGCCATGAAGCTCGTTGTCCCGCAACTACCGGCATATCACCTGCTTATTCTCTTAACTCTGGTGATTGGCGTGGTAGCGCCTCTGGGTGACCTGTGCGCATCCATGATAAAAAGAAGGCTGGAGATAAAGGATTTCGGCTCGCTGTTGCCCGGCCACGGAGGAATCATGGATCGGGCCGACAGTCTCATCTTCGCTTTTCCCGTCACATATCATCTTCTTCTGTTTGCGGGCTTCGCAGCGGTATCATGAAGGTCATATCCATACTCGGCTCCACAGGCTCCATAGGCGCCCAAACCCTCGAAATAGCGCGCCTCCATCCCGACCTGTTCAAGGTCGCCTCACTGGCGGCCGGCGGTAATATACAATTGCTTGAGCAACAGGTGAGAGAGTTCAAACCGGAGCTGGTTTGCTGCCGGGATTCGAACGCCGCCGCAGAATTGAAACGGTCCTTGAACGATTATTTGCCGTCACTGCGGATTGAGCATTCTCTTGAAGGGCTGATTGCGGCTGCGACCTTTCCTGCCGCGGACCTTGTGGTCGCCGGCCTACCAGGAAGCGCAGGGTTATTGCCGACATTTGCAGCCGTCGAAATGGGCAAAGATGTAGCGTTGGCCACCAAAGAAGTCTTGGTAATGGCCGGCGGCTTATTCATGGAGAAGATCAGACAAAAAGGCGCTCAATTGTTGCCCGTAGACTCGGAGCAATCAGCCATATTTCAATGCCTGCAAGGCAATGGCGGGGCTGAGATACAGCGCATCATTCTCACCGCCTCCGGGGGCCCTTTCCGAGACCTGCCGCCATCCGAGCTCGCGCAGGTGACCAAAGATCAGGCCCTCCATCATCCACGTTGGAAAATGGGCCCCAAAGTAACCATCGACTCAGCTACTCTCATGAACAAAGGTCTTGAAGTAATCGAAGCAAGATGGCTCTTCAACGTGCCCGCAGAACGGATCGAAGTGGTGATTCATCCGCAGAGCATCGTCCATTCCATGGTGGAATTTGTCGATGGTTCGATCATGGCTCAATTAGGCGCCACGGACATGAGAATACCGATTAGTTATGCATTGGCGTTTCCGGAAAGGATAAATTCCGGGACGCCTCGCGTCAGTTTTCCGGATCTTGGCTCGCTGACGTTTATGGAACCGGATTTTCAGAAATTCCCGCTCCTGCGGGCCGCATTCTCGGTTCTGGAGCAAGGCGACACCGCCTCGCCCATAATTCTTAACGCTGCTGACGAAGTCGCAGTGGAACTTTTTCTTGCCGGGAAAATACCCTTCGACCGCATTGCCGGAATCGTGCTCGAATCCTTGCAGAGCGTCCCATCGACCCGGACCGATACACTCGAAGAAATTATGAGTTTTCATGAGGAAGTGGTTGAAAAGGTCCGGGGCCGGTGGGGGCGCGGATAAAGAGTGTCATTGCTACTCAGGCGGAGGGGCACGTTTCAAGCCTGCCCTGACCGTGATGCCTACCCATGTGTTGGTGGTAAGGAAAAACTAGCAACAAAGCGTGCGTCTGTCTCCACTGCCTCCAGGTAGATGGTGACACTCCCTAAGGAGATGTGTACAAAGCGAGCAAAACAACGGTAGCAGATGACCGCTAGGGACCTACTCGGAGATGGTGCGCTGGAGTCTACAGAAGAGCGTCCAGTGCGGCCTAGTCCACCCGCCCCAGGGGGTTGCGACACACCACGTGGCATGCGCCACAAGGACCCTAGACTCCAGGTTGTCCAGGCCTGGTACGACCACCGCGGGATAGGACCTCCCAGTCACTACACTGAAGCGCAAACGGCAGCGAGCACGTAGTCGAAAGGCGCCGTCGCCAGTGAGCAGCTCTGATGGTATCGCCGGGACAACAGCGACTACAAGAGGAACACAACGAGGATGAGCAGCCGCTAACGCAGCACTGACCAACAACTCCAGAAGCGCTGCAGTCGGCAGTGTACCAGGGGAAGACCCAGGCTACGGGCCAGCGTGACGGTTGACCACCACACACAGCACATACTGCGGCAGACGGCAGACGAAGGGGAGAAACCCGAAGCGCAGACAGACAAGACAGAGAACACAAAGAGACAGGAGGAGACGAAGAAGAAGAGACAGCCAAGGCTGAACAAACACGAACACGCCAGGAGAGCCGAACAACCGCCTGACCCGGCAAGAACGAAGGAGGAGCGGAGAAGAGAGGAGCCAGGCCGGCAAAGCCCGGGCACTAGGACAGAGAACACGAGAACAACAAGAACAGAACCGGAGCGCACAACCACGCAAGGCAAAGGCGAACGAGGACGCGCACAACGAACACGGACCACAGGGACACAGACAGGAGACAAAGACAAGGCAAACAAGCAGACACAGAGACAGCAAAAAGAGAGCGGACAGCACAGACACAAGGAGAGGGACAAAACAGGCGAGCGAGAGACACAACAGAAGAGCGAAGCAAACAGAGCGAGACAGAGAAAGAGCGCAGCGACACAAGAAGAAGCAAAACGGCCGGCCAGCGAGCAGACGCGGCAGAGAACAGAGACCGGACGAGGACGACGAAGGCGGCCAGCGCCCGACAACGCGAAAAACAAAAGAAACGCAGCCGAGAAGGGAAAGAAGGAAGAAAGGAAAAAAAAGGAGGAAAAAAGGAAAAAAAGAGAAAAGAAAAAAAAAAAAAAAAAAAAAGAAAGAAAGAAAAAGGGCACAGGTTCATTCAGCTCCTCTCTGCACGCATCGCGAGCTCTTTTTGTATCTCCTCCTGCTGAAAATGTTGCGGATCATCAAGATAATGTCTGAGAGTTTCCCATTCAGTCGGATTCATGACGTTTTCCAACAGCGCAAGGCCGGCCGTTTTAAAGGATATAAGGCTCAGCAGTTCTATCCCCTGTCTTCGGGCCGCTTCCGCTCCGCCCTGTTCTCGATCCAAGACGACAATGACCTTCTTGCACTCTATATTGGCAAGTTCTCTTTTTCTGATTTCATATTTTACCTGTTCAAGCGCGACTTCTTTGCTGTCGAAACGGGTAACCAGATCATCCACCAGTGCGATCCTGTCACCGGAAACGAGTTCGCCTTCGAGCAGGGAATGCTCTCCGTAACGGGTTATAGCTTCTTGAAATGATGCCGCTGATTTGACGTTTTCCATCTTTCTCGTAAACCCCGCGGGGATGCCTCCCGCCAAGGCCATTCCGGCCGCAATCGGAACGCCGGCCATAGCAATCCCGATTACTCTGTTGATTTCCGGGGCTTCTTCACGCACCATGCGGGCCATGGATCTGCACACCTTTTCAAAGACGTCCGGATAAGACGCCAAAGGCCGTAACTGTATGTACAGGGGGCTGTACAAGCCGGAAACAAGAGTCCAGCCTTGTGGCCGGTCACGATAGAAAGTGCGGATCATCCTGTGCTGATAGAGGAGTATCAGGATCTCCTTGGCTGCCTCTGCTTTTTCATTTGCCCAGGCCATTTTCGTATGCTCCGTCCGGAATTGGTGGAATGTTTAAGGGATCTTCTTCTATCAGCCGGACACGGTCCCGAAAATCTCCGTTTCTTGTCAAGCGAATATTTGTACCCGCGACAGTCATTTACGCACGGCACGGATCTATCATGGCGAGGAGTGGATGGTGGGACAGGCTTCCAGCCTGTCTATTCGAAAATGACGGGCAGGATGCCCGTCCCACCGGCAATCCCTCAAGCCGGGAGATTGCTTCGCTCCGCTCGCAATGATATGCAGCGGACGAATTCTCGGCCCGGCGGCTCGTGAGAGGCGCCAGCCGCCAAACGCCGTTCAGCGGCTCGCTGCGCCTGGATACTGTTGACTAAAACCCGCGCATCATGTAACAAAAGGGTTTCACTTCCGAATTTGCCCAGGTCGGCAAGGACTAATTTTATGCTTAATGGAAAAAATATCCTCATCATTGGAGCAAGAGCCGGCGGCTACGGCGCTTCTATCGCTCGAGCAGCCGTCGCTGCGGGCGCTAGGGTCTTAGGGACTTCATTGACGCCGGACGATTCCCGCGAGGCTGCTTTCTTCAGCGAACTGAACGTGGAGCTGATTGACGTTCCGCTGAGGTACAATTTCGACAAGAGAAATCGTGTCTTCGACGAGCTGGCCGGAATCGAAGCATGGCTCAGGGCTCATGATGTCAATCGACTGGACGCAATTGTACATACCGTGGCCGGCGGGTTCCCGCGGCAACCCTCGGTGATGAAAGCTGTGGCCGACGTCCTCAAGGGCAAGTACACGTTCAGTGACCTGGCCACCGCAGTCAAAAGAAACGTGTACTATGTCAACGCCGGTTCGTTCGCGGACACGATCGAACATCTGGCGTCCCTTACCCACGATGACACGCAATTTGTGGGACTGACTTATCGTGGCGACTTGCCGTATTTTATTTCTCCGACCAAGAAATATCTCGAAAAGATGGCCGTGCGTCTAGCGGGCAAAGGCAAGCGCACCCTTGTTGCGGCGCTGCCTGAAGCTTGGACGCAATCGTCGCAGTTCTTCACCGGGATCGAGTTAGCCATTCTGGATAATTACCGGAAGCGCTTGGCAGGTCGGCAGTGCGGAGCCGCGGATCTGGCCCCGTCTTTTTCGCTTATGGAGAGGTCCTTGGCGGAACTGGACGGATTTCAGACGCTGCTGGAATCTCTACGAACTTTCTTTCAAGAAAAGTGGGTCGACATTGATGATTCCGTGGACTCAGCCCGCCTGTACAATATTGTAAGTGAATTATTCAACAAATTGCGGGACGAGGGAGCTTTCCCGATCTTGAGGCGAGCCGTGGAGACAATCTCCGACTTTGTGCGAGACGCGTCAGCGATAATACTCGTCCGTGAATTCATTGCGGCCGGCCGTTACAGCCCCGGAGACGTCAGGCAGGTCCTTTATAGTGATTTCATTGAAGATCAGCCCATAAGAAAGGCAAAACCCAGGCCGGAGCGGCCGGTCCCCACCGTAGTTGTCAAGCGGAATTGGCAGGTCTTTGAGAAGGACGAAATCCGTAAGACACTGAACATGTATGGGGACAATTTTATTTTTCTCGACCGAGTCGTGATGGAATTTGCCGAAGAAGTTAACGGGACCATAGGATTCGGGCGTTTCACAGTTCCGCCTCCGGAAGAAAACCCGATAATGAAAGATCATTTTGTGGGCATGCCTCTATTCGGTGGTCATCTACAAATGGAAGCTGTGGCCCAGTTCGGCACTTTCATGATTCTCAAGCTCGCCAAAGACAGAAAACTGGTTCCAATCCTGACAGGGACGGAGTTTCCCGACCTCAACACTATGGCGCCTCCCGGCGAAACATTAACCATGATGGGTCATATCAGAATTCCCGGAAAAAGGAGCCTCAAGCTGGAGGCGTTCATTGAGAATCGTTTCGCGCGTTCCAAAGGGATCATCCGCGGAATAATGGTCGGTGAACGCGTTGTGCGCAAGATGATGATGTCCTTCCAGTCCGATGAAGAAGAATGATTCTCCGCAGAGGACGCGGAGGAAGAAGGGAAGATCGGGATTCTTGTAGGAAGGCATTGCCTTTTCAAATGCGGACCGCCAGGGGGAAAGACTCTTTCGCAAAAGGGTTTGGACCGCCCTGGGGAAAACCCTTTTGCAGAATCGGTAAAATTTTCCGCAGGACGCAGAGAAAAATGAAGTCTTTCCGGAGTAATCACACATTCTATGTGCGGAGCCCTTACAAAAGCGCTTACCTGACGTCAGCCATATAGGAGTTTTTTGCGGAGGGTGCGGGAATCCGCTTTTTTGCAAAAAAGGGGTTCCCGCATCTTTCTTCTTTCCCTTTTCTGCGTCCTCTGCGGTGAATGTTTTCCATCTTTATGGCCGGGTGCAGGAGGGGAGTCATGGCCACAAAGAAGATCAGCGGAAAAGGCCTCGCTGCCGACGTTCGTTCCGGAATGGATTGCGCCGCGCTCACCGAGAAGCATGACCTTTCCGTAAAGGAATTAAAAAAGGCCCTTGCGGCAATAGTCGCCAGAGGCGTCCTGTCTCAAGACGAACTGCCCGCCTGGCTGGCGGAAGAGAAGCCGTGGAAATGCCCCAAATGCGGACGAGGTCAACCGGAGCGATTCGAGCGATGCCCTATCTGTGGAGTCATCATAGATAAGCTTCGCAAAAACCCTTCAGAGGCTTCTCCAGCGCCTTTATCGAAAGCTTCTCCTCCGCCCATACCTGAATTTTCAACATGGAAGAGTGACTCGCCCAAAAGCCCGATTTCCGGAATGGCTAAAGTGGCCGCAATCGGAGCTGTGGCTCTGCTGGTGATAGGGTTAGGCTGGAAACTCGCCGGCAGGCAGCCCGAGGCGCCGACAATTCCGGCCGCTCGTCAAACGGAGACTTCAGAGGCTCTGCCAGGCCGTTTCGAAGGCTGAGCCCTCCCAGGAAGGCAACGCGGACTACCAGGCAGATGGACCCCTCGGAAGAGGCGATCCTGAAGAACCGCAAAGCGCTGCGGATAGCCAAACTGGCCCATGACTACGAGAAAATCCATACATACTCACGTGAGGACATGTTCGCGTGTGTGGATATGTCCGTTGATCTGTGGAACCAAATCCAAACGGCAGGGATACGGGCGGGCCTGATGGCGGGTAATGTCGAAACGGATATAACGGGCCTTAGGGGGGAAAATATGCCCCAATACGTGGCGCTAATGAATCACGCGTGGGTAGTGGCGGAGATTGAACTCGGGAAATGGCTTCCTGTGGAAGCCACTGCCGGCGCGATAGTGAATCCGCTGGCCCCGAATTATTCGCTGTACTTCTCGGGCGAGTTCTTTACGAATCCGCGAGAATTCAAATCGTTTGAGGAACTGAGGCGACATCTCTTTAAGAACTGTATGGAAGCGCATCAAATGGCGGATAGCTTTCGCTCGCTGGTGCAGAACCGGCCCGAGACAAAAGAGGAAGTGTTGCAAGCGTACAGGGCTAGGGGGCAGCTTGACCAGAGGGCCAGAGATTGCAAGGAGCATTTTGAAACAATCCAGCGGATCCTCAACAATCGCGCTGAAATGATCGTTCCGTGGGTTACCCATTGGGGTCAATAGACCGGGCCGTTTCACTTCTTGCGCTGAATCGGAGATTCTCCATGAATACTCGACCCGTTAGCATAATAACAAAGCTATGGTTGATCTCTATTCTGGTTTTGGCTCTGCTGGTTTGGGATGGAGTCGCCGCTGGCGACACGCTCTCGACGGGCAGGTCGATCAAGCGGTAAAGAAAGGGAACTTGGCAATGGTCAACTTCCTTCTGGACAAGGTGCAGAGGTCAATGCAAAGGACGAGGGAGAATGGACGGCCCTGAGCTTCGTTGCGGAACGTGGAGCAACCGATGTGGCGGCTACTGGAGGCGCACGGAGCTAACTGATCCGATGTCTTCGCCCAACATGGATCATATGAAAAACAATTTCTTTGAACATCACGGAGGGAGCGGATTGAAATTCAAAAGAGCGCTGTTCATCGTATGTGTGGTCCTGCTGATCGTCGTGGCAGGGCTTGTTTACATTCCACCTTACCTGAACTCTTATCAGACTGACGGCGCAATCACGCTGCCGGGCCTGAGCAAGCCCGTCATAGTCACACGTGATGAAAAAGGCATGGCCTACATCAAGGCTGAGAATTTCGAGGACGCCATAATCGCCCAAGGTTTTGTCACGGCCCAGGACAGACTCTTCCAGATGCAGCTCAACCGAATGATGGCCCAGGGCAGGATTTCGGAACTGGCCGGAGATAAAGCCATCGGCCTGGATACTCGCATGAGGACTATCGGAATGCATCGAGTCGCAAAAGCGCACGCGAAAATCTTGGACAAAGAGACACGCGATTTCTTTCAAAAATATGCGGACGGCGTCAATGCTTTCATCAACAATAGGCCGCAGGAGCGCCCTGTGGAATTCAAGCTCTCAGGACTCAGTCCGGAACAATGGACAATAGAGGATTCTCTGTCAGTCCTCTACTACATGGCATGGACAACTTCAGGAAATATACAGATCGAAATCATAGCTCAGATGCTCGTGGAAAAACTCGGACCGGAAAAAGCCGCGGAGTTGTTTCCGATCAACGTAAATCCCGATGAAAGAATCGAAAAAGCTCAAGCCGAGCCCCCCCCTTTACTAAAGGGGGGTACGGGGGGATTTGAGGACAAGACGGACCTTTCGCAGGACGACGCCATCCAGGGATACCTGGAGAGTCCCTCATCATTGGTGGGGAGCAATAATTGGGCGACCGGTCCGCGATTGTCCCCAAACGGCAAATGCGTTGTGGCGAATGATCCTCACCTGGATTCTCGCCTTCTGCCCGGTGTGTGGCACACTTGCGGGATCATCACGCCTGAATACAGGCAAGTGGGCGCGATGATCGCGGGCATTCCCGGCCTTGTGGTGGGGCGCACGGATCATATTGCGGTGGGAGTCACCAATGCCTACGGAGATTGCCAGGACCTATATGTCGAAACCATGGATCCCAAAGACCCGAACAAATACATGGAAGGCGAGACCTCTCTGCCGTTCCGTGTAGAGGAAGAAACGCTTAAAATCAAAGACAAGCAAGCCCCGAAGGGATACAGAGAAGAAAAAATCAAGATCAGATTCACGAAGCGCGGCCCGATCATCTCATCAGCTTGGAACGCTCAAAACTAACAAAGCGCTCTCGCTTAGATGGGCCGCAGCGGAGACAATGGCTCCCGGCATGGGATTTCTGAAGCTCGCAATGGCAAAATCCGCCGAGGAAGCCGCGGAAGCGATTAAAGAGATCAACATGATTGTGTTGAACTTCGTGTTTGCCGACACGAAGGGTAACATCGGGTGGCGTGTTTCAGGAAAATTGCCCATTAGATCTCAGCGAGACAGCACAGTGCCCTATGTCGTGAAGGATGGCAAGGACAATTGGATCGGATGGATACCGGCCGAGGAGATGCCGCATTCCAACAACCCTGCGAGGGGTTGGGTGGGCACGTGCAATCACATGACGGTCCCCAGCGACTACAAGTATTACTATTCTTCACAGGCGTCTCCATCCTACCGCCAGAGAAGACTGATAGAGCTTCTGGACGCTCCAGGCCCCAAATCTGTCGACGATCATTGGCGATTCCAGCGGGACGACCTCAATGTTATGGCCGGGAAAATAGCGCCTATAATGGCTGGGGCCCTCAAGGCCAAGAAAGATACCGAAGATATGGGCGCCATCCTGGCTTCTTGGGATTTTCACGATGATCTCGCCAAGGCGGCTCCGACAATTTTTCAGGAGACTTACAGGAATTTCGCGCGTCTTGTCTTCGAAGATAAGCTCGGCCCGCAGCTTGCCGGCGCGCTGCTGAATAGTCCGTATTTCTGGCAGGAGCGACTCCAGCGCATGGTATTGGCTGGTTCTTCTTCGTTTGAGAAAACACCCAATCCCGATCAAAAGAAGATAGATGAGCTGTTCCGGAAGGCCGGGCTCCAGGCAAAGGAACGTCTTACCGCGTCAATGGGGAATGATCCACAGCAATGGACCTGGGGTAGGGCCCATCAGGCCGAATGGCTGAACCCGATTAGGCGAGAGGGTTTCGGGAAATCACTCCTGGGAGGCGAGATTCGCCCTATGGCCGGTTCGGGAGAAACTCTGTACCGAGCTTCATATCGGTTCGACAAGCCGTTCGATATTGTTGAATTCGCTTCGTTGCGAATGGTGGCCGATCTAGGGGACACAGACAAAGTTGTGGGGGTTCTGCCCGGCGGAGTTGTGAGTCGCACTTTTCATCGGCGCCAAAAGGACCAAATTGAGCCTTTTATGAAAGGCGACAAGGTCTACTGGTGGTTCAGCGACAAAGCGATCAACGAACACGGTAAACACAGGCAGGCGCTGAATCCGCAGTAGGAGGTTTAGGAAGGCGGATGCCCAGGAGGGAAACCCTTTTGCAAAAGGGTTTCCCTCCTGGAACCTCCTTTCCGAAAACTCTCATATTGTTGCGGTGAGGTTGGGAGAGGACAAAAGACTTTGCGTTCCCGCACACGGCATGACGTGCATGCGTAGGGGCGCACGGCTGTGCGTCCGTACATATTTCTTCTCGTTCCCAGACTCTGCCTGGGAATGCCTGTGGCGGAGGCTCTGCCTCCACTATCATTGTGAAAAGAAAACATTTTCCGGGCAGAGCCCGGAAGGTATGGGTTCCCATGCGTTCCTCGGAACCAGAAAACCCTCAATCGTTGCAACGGCGGGCTGGCACTGCGGGGTTCTCCCTGCATAGTGGCACAAAAAGGAAGAAATCAATCCAATGGGATCTGAAAAATTGTAATGCGATTCGGCGTCTATTCGGTTTACGAATCTGGCCACAGGTTCAAAAACAGCATCAGCACTCGGCAAAGGAAACCATTCGTGCTGCACGAGGCAAAAGCGGCTGTTCTCTCAATTACGGGTGGTCAAAGATGGGATGGGCAATAAAGATTTGGATATCGTATCGTACTTTTCAGTTCAATAAAGAACTATTGAGGTGACATCAGACGGCTCAACTCACTCATGCTTTATCCCAGTCCAAGTGTGAGCGGTTCCCGAGCGACAGTGACAAACAAGTCCTCGAGGGTTTTTTTGCCGTGCTCGTTGGGCAAGGACTTCGGGTCCCCTTCAAGCAATATTCTTCCCCGTGAGAGAAAGAGCACGCGGTCGCATACATCTTCCACTTCGTACATATTGTGCGAGGTCCATAACACTCCGCATCCACTTTGGAGAGCAAACTGGCGGATCTTGACGCGCACCTCGCGAGCGATGGCGGGATCGAGCGACGCGGTCGGCTCATCGAGAAGAAGCAAGTGCGGCTGATTGAGCATGGCCTTGGCTAGACATATGCGAGTTTGTTCTCCGGACGAGAGCACCCCGCACTTTACATTCCGAAACGCCTCCAGGTCGAACTGCTTGAGCATCAAGTCAATCCGTTCCGTCAAATTCTTCACGCCATATAGGAGGCCGAAAACACGTAAATTTTGATACGCGGTCAAATTGCCGGGAAGCGGAGCGTAGGTCGCCGCAAAATTAGTTCGCTCCAGGGCCTGCGAGCGGTGAGTCGCTATGTTTAGACCTTCAACGCGAATTGTCCCTGAACTCGGTTCGAGAACGCTGAGAATCATATTGATGGTCGTTGTCTTTCCTGCTCCGTTTGGACCCAACAACCCCACAATCTCGTTAGGCCCGACGTCAAACGTAACCCCGTCCACCGCGACCGTAGACCCGAACTCTTTGCGCAATTCGCTGACTGAAAGCACTTTTGATATAGAAGATTCCTGAGACCGAATTGAGTTTTTCACTGGGTTGCCCGCTTTTCCGCGCGGCATGCGATCCGTAAGGTACGTCTCTTTTGTTGGGACATGGTTGCATCTCCGCATTCAAATCACTTGTTGTAAAGATTGGCTTTAACGGTTCGTTAGTCAAGTCGGCCACGTGAAGGGTGGGGGACCGCTCTTCCGCCTGTGACGCGATATCAACCAACTCTCGGCGCAACATCAATTGCTGAGAACGCTGTTTTCGATCTCCTCAAGCTGAGTGTGCAATTCTTCCCAGCGGGTCTCCAGGCGCTTAACCCGGTCCGTAACCTCTGCGGACTCTTCCACGAGAGGCAGGATCATATCTTTGTTTTCGTAGTTGACCGGATCGGCCATCAGATTCTCGATCTCTCGGAGCCGCGATTCTTGTCGGGCCATCTCCTTTTCAACGGCCGCGATCTCCGCTTTTACCGGGCCCTGTCTTTTGGAAAGCGCAATTCGGCGCTGAGCTTCTTTTCGCTTGCGCTCTTTGCGGGACTCTACCGAAGAGGATTCGGAATCGACAATCCGTGACGGGGGTGGGGCTACCGGGGCCGGCGCCGCGATTTCTTCCGACTGCTCCATCAATCTCTTTTTTGTACTGATAATCTTCGTAATTGCCCAGATAATGCTCGGCCCGGCCGTCCCGGATCTCCAGAATTGCATTACAAACCGCATTCATCAGACGACGATCGTGAGTTATCATCACAAGAGTCCCTGTGAATCGCTTCATGCCTTCTTCGAGGATTTCACAGGAAGGTATATCCAGGTGATTGGTAGGCTCATCCATCAAGAGCAAATTCGGCGGCGCAAGAAGTATCTTCACCAAAGCCAGTCGACTCTTTTCCCCTCCGGACAAAACCTTCACTCTCTTGAACACGTCATCGCCGGAAAAAAGGAATGCTCCCAACAGATTGCGAACTTCCTGCTCGGGTATGCCGGGCGAGACGGAAAAAGCCTCTTCTAGCAGTGACCTATCAGTATTAAGGCTCTCGGACTGGTGCTGAGCGAAATAGCCCACAAGAGCGTTTTGCCCGAGCTTGACGGTCCCACCATCATACGGAAGGACCCCGGCCATTATTTTCAGAAGAGTGGATTTTCCCGCGCCGTTGGGGCCGACCAATCCAATGCGGTCCTGGCTCCGCACGTTGAAGCTGAAGCCGTTGTACACTTCTCGACTGTCGAAACGTTTCACCAGATCTGTTATTTCCAGGACGCTCTTGCCGGAAGGAGGCGGTTGAGGAAAATTGAATTTAATGGTTTTCGGGCGGGGCGGCAGCTCAACCCTCTCCATTTTCTCGAGCATTTTCACTCGGCTCTGAACTCGGCTCGCTGTCCTTGCCTTGACGCGATTCTGATCGATGAACTTCTGAATCCGCTTGATCTTCTCTTGCTGATTCTTGTACCAGGCATCAAGGACATCTTCCTGCAATTCCTTGCTCCGCTCGTAATCATCAAACGATCCCGTGTAGACGGTCGCTTTCCCTCTGTTCACTTCTATGATCCGTTTGACCAGCTTATTCAGGAATGCCCTGTCATGTGAGACCAGCAATAGCGCGCCTTTGTAATTGGCGAGATATTCCTCAACCCAGAGAAGGCTCTCCAGATCCAGGTGATTCGTCGGTTCGTCCAGCAATAGGGCATCCGGTTCGGCCAGGAGTATTTTGGCGAGAGCGACTCTCATTCTCCAACCGCCCGAAAACTCGCTCCACCGGCGTCGTTCATCACCAGGTTGGAACCCGAGCCCTTGAAGCGTTTTGAGAGCCCTGGCTTCCAGTGTGTAGCCGTTGAAGCGTTCGAATTCGTGCAACAAACGCCCATGCTCTTCCACGATAGCTTCGACGTTTGAGCTGTCTTCCGATAGTTGCGCCATCTCACGCTCTAACTGAGTGAGGCGTTCTCGAATGTCGCGGAGTTCATCCGAGATATTCATCACTTCTTCCAGAATCGGACCGTCGTTTCCCTGGATCAACTCCTGATGAAGGATCCCCATCCGTATTCTCTTCTCGATAGAGATTTCCCCTGCGTCAGGTGTTATGACTCCTTCCATCATTCCCAGTAGAGTCGATTTGCCCGCGCCGTTCGGGCCGACCATTCCGACGCGATCACCCCTGTGGACGCTTATATTTACATTTTCAAACAACGGTTTGCCGTTGTAGAATTTTGCTACATTGCTCAAAAAAATCACGTTTCAGCTCCGAAATCCGACGTTAACCAATCATTATAACCGATTTTGTGATTGTTTTCATCTGCGCGGCATGACGCAGGCATCCGGTTGTTGTGAGGTGAAGAGGGCAGACACATGGGTCTGCCCCTACAATCCCCGTCGGTAACATCGGCGCTTCTGTAGGGCGGACCTGCGTGTCCGCCCAGATACAGACATGGTGGCTGGTCTTGAACATCAACGCATATCTATAGGCGACCGACGGGCAGTCCTCCCCGTGGCTACGGGAGCTGCTGTAGGGGCGGCACGGCAGCGCGCCCTCCCTCGGTCTTGCCGGGGTCCACACCATTCGGGATGAACGTGCGTGGCGCTACTATTTCGGCGGGTTACGACCGGTTTTCCGCAACCAATTCTCTGCCAATGACACAAACATCCTTGCGGCCTCCATCCCTTGTTCCGCATCTTCTCTCACGTAGATTTGACCGGGAGTCAAATCCGGCAGGCCGTTAGGATAGCGGGTGGGAATGTAGAATTTGTCCAGCAGCGCTGCTTTGTCGGTCAGGCCTTGGAGGTTTTGTATCTCATCCTTCCTCGGAAAATCTGTAATCAATTTCTTGACGGAATGACCCCACGGGTCCGCGTCTATCAGGCGCCACAGGGCCTTGATCGCCTTCTCTCCAGCCTGCTGCGCATGGAAACATGCCAAAGAGTATATCTCGGCTGATGACAGCGTTTCGGCCGCCAGCAAATCTTCCTTAGCGGTCATCAGCCAGCGTTCGGCCTCATATTGGTTGCGACTCTGACTCATAGATCACAATCCCTTCCTTCAGCGCTCGGGCAATAAAAGGGCCATCGGACATTCTTTCGAGTTCCTCGGGGGTGTAGATGAGCAAATCCACGTCCCGTCCACGAACCACGTCCGTGATTTCGCCAAAGATACCGTCGTATCGATCCAGGAAGCGCTTATCAGTCCGCTGCACAACCAGAATGTCCAGATCACTCCTGCGAGAGGGTTCCCCTCTCGCGAACGATCCAAAAACAACCACTTTCATTACGCCATGTTTTTCGAAGATCGCTCTCAGACTGTGAGCCAGGTTTTCCAAGCTGTCTTGTTGGGACAAAGTTATCTCCCTCTTTCCACAAGCCGCATTGTCCCAAGATCGCAGTAACCGCGGCAAATTTCAACCCATTTGTGACGGAGCGGGAAATGTTAAGATTAGTAGGGTCGACTTCTTGCCGGTCCGATGATCAGTGGCGTACCGTCCGGGGACCGGCAAGATGCCGGCCCTACCGTCGGCGGCCGCGGGGTGCCCTACCAGAGCACGGTCGGTCTCGCGTTCCGCTCCCCCTGGCGAGATAGAGTTTCTCTGCGTTCTCGCGCATCCAGCGTCCCGCTGGACGGTGAATGATCTCCTTGCGCCTATGCCGCCGTGAGATTTGCCCTGATCGCGTCTGCGAACCGGGCGAACTCTTCGGGTGACAAGGTTTCCCCGCGGCGTCCGAGATCGATCTCCGCCTGATTCGCCGAAATCGTGAGGATTTCCTGCGTAAGCCCGTCGATTGGAGCACTCCGAAGTGTGTTTCTAAGGGTCTTTCGACGACCGGCGAAAGAAGACTTGACTAGGCGGGTCAATAAAGGACTGTCGGAAACTTCGACGGGCGGAGTATCCGGGAAAGATATGTGGACCAGAGATGAAGTGACTTCCGGCACAGGGACAAACGCCTTGGGGGGAATATCGAAGAGTATTTCGACCGTCGCGCTAACTCCCAGCAGGACAGTCAGCACTCCGTATTCCTTTGTGCCGGGCGCCGCTATGAGCCGCTCCGCGACTTCTTTCTGCAATAGGACATCCAGCGTGGAAAAAATCTCTCGATTCTCGTGGAACATGAAAATCAGGCGACTCGAAATATTGTAAGGCAGATTGGCCACTACCCGTAATTTCCCTATCTTGTCGGCCAGGCCGGGAAAATCGAATTTCAGGGCGTCCGCGTGTATCAAGATCGGATTGTCCGATTCTCCGAATTTTTCCTGCAAAGATCGAAAGAAACCGGAATCAATTTCCAGCCCCCAGACTTTGGCGCCTTGCTCAACCAGCGCTTCGGTCAATACCCCCAGACCGGCCCCGACTTCAACGACTTTATCTCCCGGCTTCAGATCCGCGGCTCGCACAATTCTATTCAGATAGAACTTGTCCACCAGGAGATTTTGTCCCATCCACTTTTTCGGCGCCAGACCTTGTTTTTTGAAGATCCGCTTTATTTCAGAAGCTTTTGACATTAGTTGGTATGTAATAGGTCTTTGGTAATTCTGTGTGACTCTTCCAGGATCGTCGAGGCTTATGGGCCATTTCCATCCATTGGCGTTTCACCCCACGGTTACTGATGGTCATCGCTGTCGGGAACATCGGCGCTTGCCCGTCGCAAGGGTACCAATCACAGGAGTTTTTGGGGAGGGGTAAGGGCCTCCCCGGTTGCTCCTCACTACCAACGGTTTCCGGGAGCGGCCATTGGCCGAGCCGGAGAACGGATAGCCAAGGCCATATCCATAGCGGCGTTCACTTCTGCCAGAGCCTCACGGGCTTTGCCGATATTGGCTAGAGCTATTCCACGGTTATTATAGATCGTCGGATCGTTCGGCCTGAGCTGGATAGCTCTGTCGTAATCTCGGATCGCGCTGACGTACTCCCCTGCGGAAGATAGAATGTCGCCCCGGAGCGCATACAAAGCCCCATTGTCCGGATTGCTCTTTATGGAGCGGGCTAGGTCTTGGAGGGCCTGCTCACTTCGATTCATCATGAAGAGCGCCCGGGCGCGGTACCCCAGGGCTTGGGCCTGGCCGGGATCGAGTTCCGCGGTCTTGGTGAAATCTGCGATGGCCTCTTCATACATTCCATTGCGCGACAGAACAATTCCGCGCCGGAAATAGTAAACCGCCTGACGTGGATCGAGAGTAATGGCCCCGCTAAAGTCGTCAATAGCTTGGCTGTCCTTGCCTTTGGCTCCCATAGCGAGCCCGCGATAATAATAATGCTGAGCTTGTGGATCTACTGAGACGAGCTGCGAGAGAATCGACTCCGCCTCGTCAAGTCGGCCTGCTTCGAGAGCGGCCTTACCGCGTTCGAAGTCCGCCTGGTAGTCCTGAGCGTACAGGAGCGAAGGCACAAACGCGGACAATATCAAAAGACCATAAAATGCCGGCAAAAGTGGTGAGCGGTTTCTCATGCAAACTACCGTTCCTGCGATAAGAATTTCTTCTTGCGATGGTCGCGGCATTATATGGTGTCATGAAACAGGAATCAAACACTCGCCAAAAACGGCATGTGTTGCCGGCTTGGCCGCGATGGGCGGCCGACCTCAAGTCGGTTGTCCGGCGTCCCCGCCGGACCGTTTGCTCAAAAAGCGCGAGATCGAGGTCGGCGCGTATCTGAACCCGCTATTCAATTCCCGATTAATATTTGAAAGCCGCTGGATAACATTTGGCCGATCCTCTTTCACAAAGCCGAACAGAGTTCTGAATTGGATGTCAAATTGAGTCTCCGGGGGCAAACCGAGACTTGTGGCGAAATTCTCGCATTGATGGAAATAGTATCAATTTCCGATGAGTCTAAAGGGTTGGGCATTAATTCCGCACTCGGCAGAACGATGGTGAATCCTAATAAATTTGTCTTGACATCCGAAAATTGCACGGCATATTATTTCAACTCAAAGTGAATGAAACTGATATTATCCTGAATAATATTCGGTGAGATCTCAAGCTATGGCAGGATCAAAGAATTCCACTGAGGATACACGCACTAGGATTATCAGGGCCGCTACAGGCGTCTTTGCCGAGCATGGGTACCAGAAGGCTACCATTTCAGAGATATCGCGGCTGGCAGGAATCTCAGAAGCTGGAGTTTACGAATACTTCGAGAGCAAAGAGGAACTCTTGCTCGTCATCCCCAATGTATGGGTGAGCGAGGCCATAGAAGAACTCGATGAACAGCTTTTCGGCGTCAAAGGATCCGTAAACCAACTCAGGAAGTTCCTCTGGTGGTACCTTCGGTACATCGAGAAAGAGCCGCTCATAGCCAAAGTGGTCTTTCTTTTTCTAAAGGGACATCGCAGCTTTCTGGACACTGCGGTCTATACCAATGTCCGAACCTTCTACGGGCGCCTATTGAAAATCTTCGAAGAAGGTCGGGACTCAGGAGAACTGAGGGACGACCTCAAACCGTACGTGGCCAGGAGCATCTTTCTGGGAACCATAGAGCATATGGTTATCCGATGGCTGCTCAAGGACATGTCTGTACTCCATGTTTGACAGCCTGGAAACCACATTTGAATTGCTGATCGACGGTCTGCGTTCCCCAAAGGCGGCAGGGCCATGCTCTTGAATCCGGAGCACAATATGGATTCTCTCAGGAAATACGAGGAACTGCGAAGCAAGACCGTTCCGGGATTGCTCTTCGAGAGGGCCAGGACTACTCCTAACGAAGTAGCGTACCGGGCCAAAAAACTGGGCATCTACAAAGAAAGGACATGGTCCCAATTCGCTGAATTGGTTGCCGGCTGCGCGTTGGGACTAAAGGACCTTGGTCTCGCTCGCGGGCAACGGATGGCGTTAATGGGCGATCCATGCGAAGAATACGCCATCTGCGAACTGGCTGCTCAGATGTTGGGGGCAGTGAGCTACGGGATTTATCCGACCTCCTCTCAGAAAGAGCTGGATTACCTGATGAGGGACGGCGAGGCCTCGATTTTCGTGGCGGAGAACCAGGAGTATGTGGACCGCATTCTGCCGTTGCTTCCGAATTTGCCGTTACTCAGGAAAGATCATTGTTTTTGATGTGCAAGGCATGTTCATGTATGAGAGCCCTGCGCTGGTTCCTTTCCATGAAGTGATGGGGGACTCCAAGGCCGCTCCGGGTTCTAATGTTGCTCTGGCTGAGGAAATTTGTCGAGAAGTCAAACCGGCGGACGATCTGTTCATAGTGTACACATCCGGCACCACCGGTAACCCCAAGGGGGCTCTCATGAGCCACGGCAAGCACCTTGCGGCGGCATATACTTTAATCGATCGATATCCGATACTCAGCAAGGTTCCGCATCGCACGGTGGTGTATTTGCCGCTTTGTCACGTCCTCGGCAAGGACGTGGCGGTCACTCTGCCGCTGCTCACCCGGATCGTGCCTCATTACGGAGAGGACATTGAAGATCTTGGCCGCACCATTTTTGAAACTGCTCCCACACTGCTTTTTACCGTCCCTCGGTACCTGCAAAAGTACGCATCCGGCATTCTTGTGGGCATTGAATCCTCAAGTCGTTTGAAGAAAGGCGATGTATGATTTTGCCATGACGGATCGGCCGTCGCCATATAAGAAACGTCTGGGAGGGCCGGAAGAATTTAGCTTTGGGATTTCTCTATTCCGTCTGTCGTCTGACGGTTTTCAAGCCTATTTTGAACAAGATCGGCTTTGACAAACTGAGGATCGCTCTGTCGGCTGGCGCTCCCTTGCCGCCGGAGGTCGCGGCGCTCTGGCAGATATACGGCCTTAACTTGTCCGAGTTTTACGGTCAAACGGAGACGGGCGGAGCGATCATCTCCGCTCAATCTGATTACTTCCCCAGGCCCGGGGACATCGGATTCTCTCCCGCAGGATGGGAGGTGACATTGGGCGAGCAGAGCGAAATCCTTGTTCGAGGTCATGACACATTCGAAGGCTATTGGCATAATCCGGAGCAGACCAGCGAGGTCCTCTACACCGACGGATGGCTTCACACAGGCGATGTCGGAGAATTTACCGAAGACGGTAGGTTAAAAATTATCGACCGGGTCAGGGACATCATAGTGACATCGGGCGGAAAGACCATCAGTCCCACCTACATAGAAAATATCCTGCGGGCCAGTCCTTACATCAGTGAAGCCGTGGTTTTCGGGCATAATCGCAAATATATCTCCGCATTAATCGAAATTGACTATGAGACCGTTTCAGCTTGGGCACGCCTGAATAATGTAACGTACACAGGTTTCACGAGCCTGAGCCGGAGCTCTGCCGTAACCGAGCTGATAGGCTCGGAAATAAATAAAGCCAACCAGGACGTGGCCCGAGTGGAGCAAATAAAGAGCTTTCGGATTATTCCAAAGGAGCTTGACCCCGAGGAAGAAGGCGAGCCCGTGACTCCTACGAGAAAAGTGAAACGTCATCTCATGTATAAGAAGTTCGGCGAACTTGTGGAATCCATGTACAGTTCCCGAGAAGAGGACCGACTCGCGGCTGAAGTCGGCGACCTGCTTGACAACAAAGGCTAAACAGATGGGAGGGCACAATGTCAAAGAGAAGTGTTTTGTTGGCGGCCACATTAATCCTGACGCTGATGTGCTGTGGCGCTTGGGCTGAAGACCCGTATGTGGTGGGATTCAGCGCTGCGCTTACCGGTCCGGGTTCAGGGACCTATGCGCCGGTGAAGGACGCCTTTGACGTTTACTTCAATGAGGTCAACTCAAAGGGAGGGATTAACGGGCATCCTGTGAAAATCATCTTCGAGGACAATGCGGCTCAGCCTTCCAAGGCCGCATCGGACGCCAAAAAATTCGTAACACAAGACAAAGTGATCCTGATGATGAATGCCAGTCTGTCCAGCACATTTGCGCCAATGGTTCAAGTAGCTGAGAAATCTAATATTCCGATTCTTTTTGCCGCTGCCGTCTGCCCGGCGGAAGTGTACCCGCCAAAACCGGATCGAAATGAGTTCTGCTCCACAGCGTTTGCAGCCAAATACGATAGCAGATTTGCCATAAAATTCATCAAGGAAGAGGCCAAAGGACCCGTCAAGCTAAGCCTGGTGGCTATGAACATACCTGTCTCGCGAGGGGAGATCGACTTCGCGGCGGAGCTTGCGTCAAAGACTGAGGGCTTTACAGTGTTGGGCAAAGAGGCCATTCCTCCGCCTACGCCTGATTTCACGCCCTTTGCATCCAAGATTAAGGACTCCGGGGCCAACTGGGTCTACGCTTGGGCGCCCTGGGAGACAGAGGTAAAAACTCTCGAAGCGCTGCGCAAACTAGGCTGGACCGGCAAATTTGTGGCTTGGGCGCATATTCAGGCCGAAGAGGATCTCGAGCGCCTCAAGGACGATAATTTCTATGTCTTTGGAACGAACGCGTTTTTCGCTGATGACTCGGCCATGCACAAAAAGATCAAGGAAGCCGCACTCAAAGCCAAGACGATTTATCCGTATCAGAAGCTCACTGAAGGTTGGATAGCCGCAATGGTTCTGGATCAGATACTCAAGCGCACAGCGTGGCCGGCAACTCCCGAGAAGGTCAGGGACGCAATGAATGAACTCAAGGTGGAGTTGGCGGGACTGCGGGGCGGGCCGTTGGTCTGGACAAAGGAAAATCATTTTAGGACCGTAAATTACTATAGGGTTTACAAGTGGGATTCAGCATCGAAGCGGATCAAGAACGTTAAGGATTGGACTGCGATAGAGGTTAAGTGAGAGCGGGTCAGTATGCAACTGGTAGTTAATGTGATCGTTTTGGCCTCTCTGTATTGCCTGATTTGCTGCGGGTACGTGCTCGTGTACCGCGCGAGCAGGGTGCTCAACCTCGCCCACGGCGAGATAATGACTCTCGGTGGTTATTTTCTGCTGTCCATAACCTTAGTGACGACCGGCAATCCGTTTGTATCCCTTGGGCTTGCCGTGTGCGCAAGTCTCCTGGTAGGGCTGGTTGTCTATTTCGCGCTCATGAGGTTTATGGCGGGTGAATCGGTGTTTGCGGCGGTCCTGGTGACCGTCGCTCTCGGCATTCTCCTGCGAGGCTTGATAACATTGATCTGGACTTCCCAATCGTGGCATCCACTGGAAAATCTCGGCTTGACAAACACCGGCCATAAATTGTTGGGGAACGCCGTAATTTCCACATTCGGCATTGCGGCGGTCCTCAGCGCGATAGCTCTGTATGTAGCCTTATTTACATGCTTGAAATTCACTCGTTGGGGACTGCGGATGAGAGCTGTCGGCGAGAACCCGCTGCTGGCGTCTCAGCGGGGCATAGATATTCACAAGTATTATGCCCTCTCCTGGGGTTTGGCTGCGTTCAGCGGCGGTTTGGCCGGGATCATCATGGCATGTGATAGCGGGCTGGAACCGAACATGTACGTCATTGGCCTGATGGCCTTCCCTGTTGTGCTTGTCGGCGGCCTGGACAGCCTAGTGGGAGTGATTCCCGGTTCTCTGGTTGTCGCTTTGGCGCAGGTGGCGGCGATCTCTATCAGTCCCCAGGCCAGCGAAGTGGCTCCTTTCGTTGTTCTGCTCTGCATGCTGCTGGTTCGGCCCTGGGGACTTTTCGGGACCAAGGAAGAGTGGGAGAGAGTGTAAATGGCGTTTGCCAGTGGGTATTTTAAGACCTCCTATGCAAGCGATCTCGCGATAGTGGAAACTCGCGGTCGCTGGGTCGCTCTATTTTGCCTGCTCGTGGGTTTGGTTATTTTTCCGTTTCTCGCCTCGCCATTTCTAACGGACCTGGCAAACCAGGTATTCATGGCCTTGATTGGCGCTGTGGCGCTCATGATCCTGACCGGGTTCGCGGGGCAGATATCTCTGGGACATGCCGGGCTAATAGCCGCCGGAGCATTCACCACGGCAATACTCTTCAAGGAACTCCATGCGCCTTTTTGGGTAACGCTGCCGGCCTCGGGCCTGGTCGGCGCCACCCTGGGCGTGCTGTTCGGGCTCCCATCGCTGCGACTCAAAGGACTCTACCTGGCTTTGAGCACGCTCGCTCTGCACTTCATCGTCACCTTTGTTGGATCGGAATATGAGACGACAAGGGGCTTCGCGACGGGTATTGTGCTCGACCCCCCACGAATCGGGTCGCTGGCGCTGGAAGATCCTATCGCATGGTATTTCGTTTTGCTGCTGATAAGTCTTATGACGGTAATCTTCGCTACGAACCTAGTACGGTCGAGGACCGGGAGAGCATGGATGGCCATCAGAGACCGAGATGTGGCCGCTGCCGCGTTCGGTATAAAGATCTCCACATACAAGCTATCTGCGTTCGTCGTGTGCTCCGTGCTCACCAGTATAGCGGGCTGCCTTTTCGCATATTACAGGGGATTCGTGTCGGTGGAAGCTTTTTCCCTCCTGATGACGATTCAATACATCGCTATGGTTATCATAGGAGGACTCGGGTCTGTGCTGGGCGCGGTCTTGGGAACCATATTCGTGGTGCTTCTGCCGTATGGGATTGACTCTGTGGCGGACCACCTTGCGGTTCCGTCCCGTTTCACCACGTACATGTTCGCGATTAAACACAGTTGTTTCGGGCTGATCATGATTCTGTTCCTGGTCCTGGAGCCCGCCGGCCTGGTGGGAGTCTGGATCAGAATAAGAGATTACTTTGTCCTCTGGCCGTTCCGGTACAAGCATTTTGGAGGGTAAGCCTTTGAGCGAGTCGGAGAACTCTACGCTCTTGAGAATTGAAAAACTGGAGGTCGTATACCACCATGTGTCCACCGCTGTGCAGGGTGTGTCTTTGGAGGTCAGAAAGAATCAGATCGTGACTCTGCTGGGCACTAACGGCGCGGGGAAAACCACCACACTCAGAGCCGTGTCCGGCTTCCTTGGGATCGACGACGCGAAGGTGACCGACGGTTACATTGAGTTCCACGGCAAGAAGATTCACGGACAGTCGCCCAGTGTGACAACCAGAGAGGGCATTGTGTTGGTCCCGGAGCACGGCAAAGTCTTCGATAACATGACGGTAGAGGAAAACCTGCAAATCTGCGCGCCCGGTCGGGAGAGCTCAAACAAAAGAGAAGAACCAATCGAATGGGTTTTCCGCTACTTCCCGGCGCTGACTACATTGAGAAATCGGCTCGCCGGTTATTTGAGCGGAGGTGAGCGCCAGATGCTGACCTTGTCCGCGGCCTTGTTGTGCCGCCCTCGACTCTTGCTGGTAGACGAGCTGTCTTTGGGACTGGCGCCGATTGTGGTTAAGGAGTTGATGTCAGTCCTGAAAACAATAAGAGACGACCAGGGACTGGCGATCCTTCTCGTAGAGCAGAATGCTCTCGCCGCGCTGGAAATAGCAGATTACGGATATGTTATCGAAAATGGGAGGATCGTCTACTCGGGCGATAGGGAGAAGCTCACAAGCCACGCCGACATACGGGAATTCTATCTTGGTTCGGGCGATCGGGACTCTCGGAAGAGCTACAGGGACGTGAAGCAGTATCGGCGCACTAGAAGGTGGTATGGATAAAGACATTCGCTTGAGACTCGAAGATGTTGCCCTTAACATAGGGCAATTGAGAATCCTCGCCGCGATATCGTTCGACGTTCGGCAGGGGGAGCTATTGGCTCTTATCGGTCCGAACGGAGCGGGAAAGACGAGCGTGCTCAACTGCATAAGTGGCATCTATCATCCCACTAATGGACGTGTTCAGTTCGATCAATTCGATCTCACCGCAGCCGGCCCGTATGCCGTGGCTCGCTATGGGATTGCTAGGAGTTTTCAGCACGCGGAACTCTTCAGGCATTTGACGGTCGTGGACAATCTGCTGGTGGGCAGACATACGCATATGCGATGCGGAGTAATTTCCAACGGATATTTTCAGGGGAAGACCATCAAAGAAGAAGTGAGCCAGCGAGAGGCGGTGGAGAAAATCATCGAGTTCCTCGAATTGGAAAAATATCGAAAAAGCCAGGCGGGTTCCCTTCCATACGGAATTCAGAAGATTGTCGGTCTTGGTCGAGCCTTGGCGATGGAACCTAAAATGCTGCTGCTTGACGAGCCGTCCGCGGGCATGAATAGACAGGAAAAAGAGGACCTGGCTCGTTTTATTCTTAGAATCAAGTACGAGCTTGGGATCACGATGATGTGGGTGGAGCACGATATGCAGCTGGTAGGCGACCTCGCCGACGCTATTGTGGTGCTTAATTTCGGAACCAAAATTGCCTCAGGCGCTCCGGCAAGCGTGCTTAAAGACCCCGAAGTTGTAGCCGCTTATTTGGGAGGGTGATCAACAGCCCCCTATTTAAAGGAGAGTCAGCAGGACGATTCCCGTAGGGTCCCCGCGAGATGCGGGATGTCTTCGATGGCCGGACACGCGGGTCCGCCCCGCAATCCAAAATCCCCCCTTGATCCCCCCTTACTAAAGGGGGGGATTTGTGGGAGACTTGACCTTGAGCCGACATTGGGCGTAGTAGGGAGAAATACATATGGTCGAGATGACCTCAAAAGAGCGCGTCCTGTGCACACTCCGGGGTGACATTCCGGATCGCGTGCCCTACGCTCACCTTTGGAATAGACCCGAAAATCATGTTTGCCCTCGGAGACGGGAGCATAAGTCGAACATATGAGGTCCTCGGGTTGGACGTCTTTCCGATGTTTTGCCAAAACTGGTGTCAGGGAGTTCCTTTAAATGCGGGCCTTGCCCAGGACATACCAGAGGATCAACAGACCTCAGGCGGCACATACGCGGGTTGGAACGGCGTCGATGAATTCGGGAGGCTCTGGGAGCGCGGCTCGTATATCGGTGGCGTGGTGAAGAACGAGCAAGATATCGAACGGTACGTTCCGGAACTGATGCTGGATAAAAGAATGGACCCGAATAAGACCATGGGCGCTGTCAAGAGCAGGCCCGATAAGGCATTTTGTCTCAGCACCCATACGGGGCCATTCGGGCTAACGCTGGAGAGCATAGGTTTTGAGAACTTTTTCTATATGTATATGGATGACCGCGACTTTATCAAAACTCTGCTGTGGGAACGGACGAAATGGTTCGCGGAAATAGCGGCTAGAGGCGCTGAACTGGGAGCGGATTTCATACTCATGGGAGACGACGCCGCGTTCAAGGGCCGAACATATATTTCGCCCACTGATTTTCAGGAGTTGGTTACGCCTTGTTACCGGCGCATAGTTGAAAGAGCCGGTGTCCCGGTTATGTGGCATTCAGACGGATATATCACCCCTCTGCTGGAGGCGGCTGTGCTGTCAGGGTTAGTCGGCGTCCATTCACTGGAACCGAAGGCAGGCGTGAAGCTGGATGAAGTGAAAAAGGAATTCGGAGACCGACTGGTCTTGGCAGGGAATGTGGATTGCGGGGAAGCCCTCACCCAGGGGGATCTTGAAGTCGTCAGGCAAGAGGTCCGCCGCTGTATGTCTCAAGCGAAGAAAGGGGGCCGTTACATCTTGTCCGACAGCAACTCGATCCACGCGGGGTGCAAACCGGAAGCCGTCAAAGAGATGTATCGCTACGCCCGTGAAATCGGCCGGTATGAGTAGTAGATAAAAGGAGAGCAATAACGTGAACTTAAATGAGATATATGAAAATGTCCTGGCAGGGATGGCCCCGGAGACGAAGGACTCTGTTCAGAGGGCGATTTCAGACGGCGTGCCCCCAGCCGACGTTATTTCCACCATGAATTCGGCCATGGAAGAAGTGGGAAAAAGATTCTCTCGAAACGAAATCTTTCTCCCGGAAATGATGGTTGCCGCTCGTGCGATGCAATTCGGGATGGAGGTCCTGGAGCCGTTGATTGTGGGGCATGCTTCGGCCAGCAAGGGCAAAATCCTGCTGGGAACCATTAAAGGTGATTTGCATGATATCGGGAAGAACCTCGTGGCCATGATGTTCAAAGGGGCCGGGTTTGATGTGGTCGATATTGGGATTGACGCCCCGAAAGAGCGATTTCTTGAGGGCATACGTCGGGAGCGCCCGCAGCTGGTCGGCATCTGCGCCCTGTTGACTGTCGTCCTGGACAATCTGGCCGAGGCGATCGCTTTCTTGAAGCAATCTGACGTGGGCGCTTGCAAAATCATGATCGGCGGCGCGGCTGTTGACGCTGATTTCGCAACCAGACATGGAGCGGACGGCTATGCGGATGACGCTGGGGAGGCTGTTCAGGTAGCAAAGCGTCTTCTGGAATCGGAAGCCAATGGTGCGGTAACACAGCATTAGCTTCATTTGGTTATTGTCCAGGTAGGGCGGGCCGTGGCCGCCTGTCCGTGACATTCCCCTCATTTTCCTCGCCCCGCTGGGTCCGTCAAGATAAACCCCCGAAGGCAGTGCGGTTCTGTACGGCGCGACTGGCGAGTCGCCCATTCCAGGTAAATGGCCGTATCCCCGCAAGCGGATGTAATCCTTGACCGAGCGGGCTGCGGGTGTTATACAAGAACGTTTATGCCCTATTGAGGCGTTGAATCAACGATGCCGGACCATCCGGCGCCCGAGGCTTAATTCATGCTTACTTTTCAAGAGTTGATCCTGGAGCTTCACAAATTCTGGTCCGAACGAGGATGTGTGCTCCAGCAGCCTTTTGACGTGGAAAAGGGAGCAGGGACCATGAATCCCGCCACATTCCTGCGGGTCCTGGGCCCCGAGCCGTGGAACGTGGCATACGTGGAACCTTCTCGCAGGCCCACTGACGGCCGTTACGGCGAAAACCCCAACAGATTGCAACACTACTATCAGTTCCAGGTCATCCTCAAACCGTCGCCGCTGGAAGTGCAGGATATTTACATCCAGTCGCTGAAGGCGCTCGGCATCGATCCACTCGCTCACGACATACGTTTCGTGGAAGATGATTGGGAATCGCCGACGCTCGGCGCCTGGGGAGTCGGCTGGGAAGTCTGGCTGGACGGGATGGAGATCACGCAGTTCACCTATTTTCAGCAAGCAGGCGGATTCGATCTAAGGCCGGTGTCAGTGGAACTCACATACGGCCTGGAGCGTATATGCATGTATTTGCAGGGTGTGGAAAGCGTTTACGACCTCATATGGACCGGAGACGTCACATACGGGGATGTGCATCATCGCTCGGAAGTGGAAGGCTCTACATACAATTTCGATCTGGCCGATAAGGCAATGCTGATCAAGCTGTTCGATATGTTCGAAGCCGAAGCGAACAAACTTATGGACCACGACGAGCCGCTGGTTCTTCCGGGCTATGAGTACTGCCTCAAATGCTCGCATGTGTTCAACATTCTCGACGCCAGGGGCGCCATCAGCGTGGCCGAGCGGACCGCATACATCCATCGTGTGCGTAACCTGGCGCGTAAGGCGGCCGTGGCTTACATGAATCAAAGAGAAGCCATGGGGTTCCCGCTCCTGAAGAAGTTTTCCGAAGGGAGGACCATATGATGAAAGGTGAGTTCCTCCTGGAAATCGGGACCGAGGAAATCCCGGCCGGTTTTTTTGTCACAGCGCGGGAGTCGCTACAGGAGCTTTTCACAAAGGCCCTGGGAGCGGCCCATATTTCTCACGGCGACATCAATATTTACGCAACGCCCAGGCGAATCATTTTGAGCGTCTCGGACATGGTCGCTACCCAAGCGGAAAGAGAGGTCGAGAAGACCGGTCCGCCGCGCTCCTCAGCATACGACGAAAAAGGGAACCCAACCAAGGCCGCCATCGGTTTCGCTCGCAGTCAGGGAGTGGATGTGACGGACTTGATAGTTGTCAAAACTCCCAAGGGCGAGCAAATCGCTGTTCGGAAAGTTGAGGGCGGGCTCCCAACCTCACAAGCGCTCTCAAACATGCTCCCTGATCTGCTGGAGAAAATCTCCTTCCCGAAGACTATGAGATGGATGGATCTGGAGGTCCGGTTCGCCCGGCCCATTCATTGGATAGTTGCCATATTCGAGGGAAAGGTAGTCCCTTTCACGTTCGGAAATGTTCAGAGCGGGGATTCCAGCCGAGGACACAGGTTCACCCACCCGGAGCCGTTCCGCGTCTCTTCTCTCAAGGACCTTCGCGAAACGCTCGCAGCGCAAGGCGTGATTATTGATCCGGGAATTCGTAAGAACGAAATCAGAAATCAGATCGAGCAACTGGCTGACAAAGCCGGCCTGAAAGTATTCGATGATGATGAGCTGCTTGACGAGGTGACTTTTCTGGTGGAAAGCCCGTATCCGGTCATGGGCCGATTTCCGAACGATTTCTTGGAACTCCCGAGCCCGATACTCATAACCTGCATGAAGAAACATCAGCGCTATTTCTCGATTCAGGACGGGAACGGCAAAATCACGGACCGGTTCGTGGCGGTCAATAATACGCCGGTCAAAGATCCCAAGGTCTCCATCGCAGGTCACGAGAGGGTCCTGAAGGCGAGATTGGAGGATGCTCGCTTTTATTTTAAGGATGACAGAAAACAGCCTCTCGCTGATCGTCTCGAAGCGCTTAAGGGCGTGGTTTTTCATTCCCGACTAGGGACTGCTTTCGAGAAGGTAGAGAGATTCAAGCATCTGGCCTTGAAACTGGGGGAACTCTATGCCGCCGACAAAATCCGCGAAATCGAACGGGCCGCGTTGCTGTGCAAATGCGACTTGGAAACCGGGATTGTCTACGAATTTCCTGAGCTTCAGGGGATTATCGGGAGCCGATACGCTCAGATGGAAGGAGAACCTGACGAGGTGTCAACTGCTATCCGGGAGCATTATCTTCCCGCGCATGCGGGAGACAATCTGCCCGAGGGGATAATCGGCGCCTTGATTTCCGTCGCAGACCGTATGGATACCATTGCGGGCTGTTTTAGTGTGGGACTCATACCCACCGGGGCAGCGGACCCCTATGCTCTGCGCCGACACGCTCTGGCGATAATCCAGATCATCATAAGTCTCAATAAGCCTTTGGACCTGCGATGGCTGGTCCGTGAGTCCGTCAATTCGCTGGCCGATAAACGGACGCGCGATCCGCAGCAGGTGGAAGAAGACGTAATGGAGTTCATACGGACTCGTTTTGTTAACTTTCACACCACGCAGGGCTTTCCGCTCGATGCTGTGGAAGCTGCCGTGCGGGCAAGATTCGATGATCTCGTCGACGCCAGACGGCGTGTGGAAGCGCTAGCGGAGTGGAAAACGAGGAGCGATTTCGACGCCATAATGATAGGCTTCAAGAGAGTGGTCAATATCCTTAAGGATATGCCGCATTGCGAAATGTCGGAGAAACGCCTGGAAGAACGCGAAGAAAAGGATCTCTTTGTCACGTTCAAAGGGGTAACCGAGCGAGCTGAACCCCTTGTCAATCGTGGAGATTACGCGAAAGCCCTGGAGATCTTAGCTGAACTGAAGGCCCCGATCGATCTATTCTTTGATAAAGTGATGGTAATGGTGGAAGACGAGAAATTGCGGAATAATCGACTGGGCTTGCTGAGAAAGATTGCGGAATTTTTCGAGCGGATTGCGGATTTTTCGTTTATCGGATCGACCGCGGAAACGAAACAATCCTGATTCACATTTGTGTCCAAAGAATCGGATCGCGACCTGTGCGGTTCGCTTCGGGCGACTACATCCTACTCAACTCGGAGCATGGTAGCGACCGGCGTCCGTGCCGGTCGTCCGTCACCCCGGACTCGATCCGGGGTCACGGATGGTTCGCCTGCCCCTGTTACGAAGCCAGCGGGCAGGTTCGCTGGGAAATTACGCCAAATCCCCCTGGTATCCCGCTAGGAAATGGGAGCGGGAGTGGGCCGACTGCCAGTCGCCCCTACAGTGTCGCTTAGGCTACCTCCATTAATTCTCGAAAGTTGAGTGAGATGCGATATCCACGGGAACAGAGTCGTTTGTGTTTCATGGTCTCATTCTCCCGGAATCCATGGCCGGCAGGGACGCCGGCCCTACCGAGAGCATGGTAGCGACCGGCCTCCGTGCCGGTCGGTGAGGTTTTATTAATGAGAACCCTAAGAAGGGACCGTTAGAAATTTGCCTTAAGAAACGATGCCAAATTGCTGCCAGACCTGGCCAGTGACAGTTTCTTCCTGATGTTCTTTCTGTGAACCAAAACGGTTTGCGGAGATATGTTCAGCACTTTTGCTATTTGTTTCGATGAAAGGCCCGATCTGATCATCTCGCAAATCCGCATCTCTTTCGGAGTCAATAAATGACCATCCTTCACAATGTTGAACCCGAACGATGAAAACATGTTGCTGAGACTAAATTCCAATGACTGGAGAAGAAATGCTGCGGTATCAGGAAGTTGCTGCGATTTCAACTGGTCCAATATGAGGTTTCACAGTGAGATTGAGGTTCTGAGTGATTTTTGTCTCGATTTCTTTCTTTTGTTCTTCAATTCCCTCGATAATAATTTTTAGGGCTTCATTGGTCTTCTCAAGACTCTCTGAATATATCTTCAGGTCCGCGCGGGACTGCTCCAGTTCACGCGTCCTTTCTTGCACTTTGGTTTCGAGAGTGGCCGAATACGCGGCCAATGCCTCATGACTTGCCTTTAAAGCTTCTTCCGTCTTCTTGAGATCGGTGATGTCATGAAAAACCAATACCACTCCGACAGTCTTGTCTTCGACATTACGAATCGGCGCGGCGCACACTTCAACTATGATTCGCGCTCCCGTCCGGGATTCGAGGACACACGATCCAAATCTTGAGGTAGCTTCTCGGCTGCGTGTCAGGATTTCTTCTATTAATGATTTTTCGGAAGGGTCCTTCTCTTCCCGTGTTATTTTCAATACTTCCACTAGCGGCTGGTTGTGAGCTTCGGAATCCGAATATCCCGTAAGGATCTCCGCAACACGGTTCATGAATATTATACGCCCCTCGCTGTCCGCGGAAATCAAGCCTTCTCCTATGCTATTGAGCGTAACGGAAAACCACTCGCTACTTTCTCTGAACTTCATGTCCAATCTGTGTCTGTAAAGGGCCATTTCGATAGTAGATTGAACTTCTTCCTTACTGAACGGCTTAATCAAATATCCACTCGGCTGCGTAAGTTTAGCGCGCTCCAGAGTCGTCGGATCCACATGTGCGCTCAGATAGACCACAGGTATCCCGAGCCGAGTTCGAATAAGATCCGCAGCTTCTATTCCGTCCATTTTGCCGCCCAGCACTATATCCATCAGCACAAGATCCGGTCGCTCTTCTTCTGATCTTCGGACAGCGTCTTCTCCCCGGCCCGTCACAGCGGTGACCTCATATCCCATGTCCTCTAAACTCGTTGCCAGATCGTTGGCGATTATATTTTCATCTTCGACCACAATAATTCGTGCCTTGCTCATCCCAAATCCTTTGTTACCACTGCTATGTCTTGCTCAGACTCTTCCGACACTCAGTCCCTATCAACCTACCACCTAACAATAGGCTTAGTGGGAGCCCCTGAAGAAATACTTGATAGTAACTGGGAAAATGAACTGGAACTCGGAAAAATATCCGTCTAAATCTTCGGACACCTAGGACATTTCAGGGGTCCTAACTGAATTTAAACACTAGGCAGGGATAAAACAAATACGGCTCAATACTAGCATTCACAAATTCAGTGATGATTCTTGACGCCGGCGATTTGTAAGCCGCCGAGTAGCAAATCCGCAGGCGCTTCTTTTCGGTAATGAATTGATTAAATGGGGGTTTTGACGGACACACCCGCTCCACGTATCTGTCTGGAAACTAGGGATCGCAAAGTTTTTCGTGTAGTGGGCGCGAGAGGCGCCATTATATCGGCCGGTTCATTCCGCGTATCGCGGGACACTCACAAACGATGTCCGGGGAACCCAGGGTCATCGACAGACTGAGGACCTGTGGGGCCATGTAGCTGTTCGTATTTACATGGATGAACTGTCAGCTTTGGCCTCAAGTCTCAAATAACGGTAATCGACCCAGCCGGCCGTTCCTGACTGTGTTATCACCCTGAACCAGACTGCGTCCTTGACCGCACGCTTCTCCGTTACTTTCACTTGCTGTCCGGCTGCGAGCTTCTCCACCACATCTGAATCCAGACTTGGTTGTTTTCTGACGCGTAAGCCGCTTCGTATAACATTGCCGACACGGCTAACTTGCATCGAAAACAACTCTCTGTCTTGCGAATCCCCTCCTTTCCGCAAGCTCCCAGCGCTTAGGTTCTTCAGATTGCGAGCTGACGATGTCTTCGCCTCTTTTCCAAAAGCGCCCTTTTCAGGGTCTTTGTGAAAGCTCTCCGAAGCGGGCGCGGCCTCCTTATCTTGAGACCTGACTTGTGCAAAGCCTGATGCGACCGGCCCTGCGGAAGCAACCAGCTGGCCGCGCTGATGGGTCGATCCAAGAGCGCGTAATTCTTTAACATTGGCTTCGGTATGGGTAAGGAGCTTATCGATTAAGCCTTTGAGCTCGTCCACACCTGATGCGGCGATTTGCTGATCCTGCATCGAGCGATTCACGGAAGTCATTTCTTCCTGGATCTGTGATGATAGCCAAACAAAATGTATTTGCACCAGGCAGGTTACTAATACGAGAGCCATCAGGACCCAAGAGAAATACCTGAACGGCAACAGCACCTGCTGGCCGGCCTCGCGCAGAAACGAGCCTCGTAGCTTTTTTCTTAAGATCATTTGCCACAAGATGAGGAACGCGGCCAGTGCGGCGCATTCCAGGACAACTATAATGATGTGGAGCATCATATTTCGACCTCCATTGAATGTTAACACATAAATATCATCAATAACAAGATATTGCAAGTAATAATGAAAGTAATAGATGAAGTATGGATGCTGGACAGCCGGAGCGTAGCCGGAAAACGAATAATAAGTGGATCCGCGTCTGCGAGGTCAGCTGTAGGGTCTACGGGCGAGCCGCCTCCGTTGGTGAACCGCCCGAAATCAAGGCGCTTCTTGAAGCGACTCTACATTGTAAATCCTCTAGACCGCAATTCTGAGACAGTTTCAGATGCAGGTCTTACCCTATTTTTGCCGACATGGAACTTGGGCTCGGCGTTGAAACGATAACAAAGAGACAAATCCCGACGGCCCACGATGAACCAATGCGCCGCGTAACTCAATCAAGCCGAGTGATTTTATAAAGTTACAGCGATCCAGGCCAAAGTTCTTGACTTGGAAAGTCTAATGCGCTTAGATGGATAGTTTAGAGGTTTTATTACAGGCTCGGGGAACCACCGTGAAAAGAACTTATCAACCAAGCAATCTCTCTCGCAAGAGAACCCACGGGTTTCGGATACGAATGAGTACAAAAAGTGGTGTGCTGGTGCTCAAGAGAAGAAGGGCAAAGGGACGCAAACGTTTGTCCGTCTGAAATCAAACGCGTTACATTCCCAAAACAATGTAGAATCCGTCGGTCTGCCGAATATAGACAGATCTTAGAAAAGGGAACTAGGCGCCGCACTGATCACTTTAAAATCCGGATGCTCACGAATCCGCTGGGTCTCACACGGTTGGGAATCGCGGCTGGCAAGAAAATTGGGAAGGCTTGTGCTCGAAATTGGATCAAGAGAAGGATCAGAGAGTACTTCAGGCTGAATCAGGCCAACATGCCGCCGGGAATGGATATTGTTTTCATTCCTATGCGCGGAATAACGGAATTGAGCACAAAGCAGATCTACGACGAATTGGAGCGATTTTTCAAGGAATATCGGCCACCGGCAGGTTTGCAGCCGGGGGATTGATTCGACTATATCAAATTCTGATTTCGCCCTTATTCCCGTCCGCTTGCCGCTTTTATCCTACCTGTTCAGAGTATGCTCGAGAGGCCGTGCTCGCCTACGGCGTATTCAGAGGCAGTATGCTGGCGATCAAACGCCTGCTGCGATGTCGGCCCTTTGGACCCGGAGGATTTGATCCCGTGCCCTGATCAAGACTGGCCCTCGGGGGGAAGAAGACGTTGTTTGGAATACCCGACAGCTAAAATCCGATTACCCGAAATGCGGGAGTTGTTTTATGGACCGTAATTTAGTCTTGGCAATTCTTCTGTCCGTTGTGATAATTGTCGGTTTTCAATTCATTTACCAAGCAATCGCCCCGCCTCCGCTTCCGAGAAAACCACCGGAAACTCAGGAAACCATGAAGGGCCGGCCGGCGATTCCTCCACCGGAAAGGGCGGCTGAAGTCAAACCTGGCACCCCCGAGCGCGCCATGCGACCTGCGGCTCCTGCTGAGGAAGCCCCAGCTGTCGCTGAAGCGCAAGTGAAGATAGACAGTCCGTTATATGAAGCTGTTGTGTCTTCCAAAGGTGGCAGGATAATTTCGTTTAAATTGAAAGATTACACAGTCGCTGTGGGCGGGTCGGAGCTGGTAAATCTTTTCGATCCCAGCGGACCGGACACCGCAGGGCCGTCTATCGAATTTACGAGACGCGATGAGACTTTTAACGACATGTCCCTGGCTTACAAATGCGCAACGGGGGAAACCAATATCCGCTTATCCGAGAAAGGGCAAAAACAGACTGTTAGTTTCGAGGCCACTCGCCCGGACGGGCTAACCATAACAAAGACCTATACCTTCCAGCCTGACAGCTATGATGTCGGGCTGAACGTCAAATTAATTAATAATTCCGAAGAGGACCGCAATTATTTGATCAAATTCCCGTGGCGCAAGATATATCACGGAGAAGGCCAGGACAGATTTAGTTGGAATAGCGCAGAGATCCTGTTGAATGGGTCTCTAAAAGATTATTATTTCAAAGATATAAAAGGCGATGAAGAACCGTCAGGTCAAATCAAATGGGCGGGATTAGGTGATGTATATTTTTTCAAGGCGCTTGTATTTGGGGAAAACCCCGCTACTCGAGTGACCTTATTCAAGCCGTCGCCCGAAGGTTTTGCCGAGATCTGGGTCAGGTACGGAGCCATTGATCTCCCGAAGGGTAAACCAGTAGAAACAAAGATGACGGTCTATTTGGGTCCGAAAGAGCGTAGCGCCCTCCGAGCCGCGGGCAATGATCTATCTGGGGCGCTTTTTTACAGCAATTACACCATACTTGAAGTAATGGCTGAATATCTTCTGAAGTTTTTGCGGTTGTGCAACAAAGGCTTCGAGGTGTTCGGTCTGCGCATTCCGGGCACTCATAACTACGGCATAGACATCATATTTCTGACGATAATCATCAAGATCCTTTTCATACCATTGACTCATAAGAGCATGAAATCCATGAAAAGGATGCAGGACCTTCAACCCCAATTAGCCAAACTCAGGGAGAAGTTCAAAGACGATAAGGCTGCCATGAACAAGGCGACAATGGACCTGTTCAAGGAGCAGAAGGTCAATCCTTTGGGCGGCTGCTGGCCCATGTTTCTACAGTTGCCCGTGTTTGTGGCGCTTTATCAAGCGCTGTCTTATGCCATCGAATTGCGGCACGCGCCGTTTGTCTGTCTTCCGAGCATCTTCTTTTGCCTTAACGATCTATCGGCTGCGGATCAGTCCTGGGGGCATATCATGGGATCGCCGTGGGGCCCAACTCCCATACTTATGGGCGTAAGTATGGCTCTTCAGCAATGGATGACCCCTTCGGGAGGAGACCCGACGCAGCGAAAGATGATGATGGTAATGCCGGTGGTCCTTACTTACGTCTTTTTAAGCATGCCATCCGGCCTGGTGTTGTATTGGTTGATCAGCAATGTGCTGTCCATAGGGCAGCAAGTGATCACCAACAGAATGGCCAAAGGATCCTGATCATGAGTCATTACGAATTTACCGGAAAATCCGTCAAAGAGGCCATTGCAAGAGCCTGTGAAGAATTGAAAGTGGATCAATCGCTTCTCGAAGTGGAAGTGCTGGAGGAGAGCAGCAAAGGATTTCTTGGAATTGTCGGCCATCGAGAAGCAAGAATCCGAGTGAAACGGCGTGAGATATCCAAAGAGGTCATGGACGCTCAACCCGCTCCCATTTCAGAGCCGGCCGATAAACGCTTGGAGGAATTCAGCCCCGAAGCCGACGAGGCCGGAACAAGCGAAGAGGAAGATTTCGAGGCGCCTACCGAGCCGCGACAAGACCAACCTCCGGTTGATCCTGGTTTATACGTGGACACGGCCCGGGAAGTCTTGCAGGCGATATTGGAGCGCATACCTGTTACTGTGGAGATCAACGCAGATACTGTTGACGGTTCAGTGTACCTTGACATCAAAGGGGACGGATCGGGGCTTCTCATTGGAAAAAGGGGTCAGACCCTCGATGCTCTTCAGTTTATTGTCAATAAAATAGTTAATAAATTCAATCCGCCCGGGCAAAAAGTCGATATAATAGTAGACACCGAAAACTACAGAGAGCGCAAAAAGGAGAATCTGCGAGAGGTCGCGCTTAGGGCCGGCGAAAAAGCCAAGAAATCATACAAGCCGGTCCCCCTGGAACCTATGCCGGCATCGGAACGCCGCATCGTTCATATGATACTTGCGGAAGACAGGGACGTGTACACCAAGAGTTACGGCGAAGGGCAGATGCGCAGGCTGATCGTGTATCCGCGGAAAGCCCTTACCAACAAACGCCGTCGGCGCTAGGGACGGCCTTCGGAAAGCAGATTAACAGGCGGAAAACTCTTTGCAAAAATCCTGCGTCACGTGTAAACTGGAACCTCCTGACAGGCATCCTACGTGTGACTGTGACCATCACTCCGTGGGCGAGGATCTTCGGTGATCAACTGCCTCTGCCGCGCCACCCATCAGCGCAACAATTCCTATGACAGCCTCAAACTCGCATAACACATCCGATACCATCGTGGCGCTGTCCACGCCTATGGGTCATTCAGGGATTGGGGTCATTCGGTTGAGTGGGCCGGAGTCGGTCTCTATCCTGAAGAGGATTTTCCGACCTGCTGCGAACGCATTGGACTTCCCGGACCGAAAAGCAGTCTATGGTCGGGTAGTAGATCCCGGAACCGGGGACGTCCTGGATGACGGCTTGGCCTTGCTCATGAAGGGCCCCCGTTCTTATACCGGCGAGGACATGGTCGAACTCAGCCTCCACGGTAGCCCGGCAGTCCTTGATATGACGCTGAAGGTGATCGCGTCGTTGGGCGCTCGACCGGCTAATCGGGGTGAATTCACTCTGCGCGCGTTTCTTTCGGGACGGATGGATCTTGTTCAGGTCGAAGCCGTAATAGACTTGATAGAGGCCCCGGGGCCCGCCGCAGTGGAGGAGGCCAGGGCGCGGCTGGACGGGGCGCTTTCACGAAAAATCCGTGAGATCTCGAGCGTTATCAAGGATCTTGTGGCGGAACTGGAGGCTCACATCGACTTTGATGAAGATGACGATGAATTGCCGCCGGACCCGGTCCCGGCGCTACACCGAATTGTCTCCATGATGGAGGAACTAATAAAGACCGCTCATCGCGGGCGACTCCGTCGAGAAGGCATCAAGACGGTAATAATAGGGAAGCCGAATGTGGGCAAATCGACGCTCTTCAACCGCCTACTCCGTGCTGACCGCGCCATAGTCACTCCGTATCCGGGCACGACGAGAGACACCTTGGAAGACCGTATTCTCCTTGGAGGCGCCTCGTTCATATTGTACGACACCGCGGGAATCCGCGAAAACCCTGAGCCTGTGGAACAAGAAGGCATTCGTCGTTCCCTTGAGAAAATCGACCAGGCCGATCTCGTTATTGCGGTCATGGACGGCTCCGCTCCGGCCGATGATCGCGATAGGCAAGCGCTGGAAGCTTGCTCCGGCAAGGAAACAATAAAAGTGCTCAACAAGAAGGACCTGGGGCTCGTCACGCAACCCGGACCCGCCAAAATTGATTCTGCCGACCGAATGTGCATCGCTGTGAGCGCCAAAACAGGGGAAGGCCTGGATCAGTTTGAGAGTCTATTGGCGGATACGGGCAAGGCAATGGTGTGTGAAAAGAATTCGTCAAATGAGGCGAGTCTGAACAGCCGATGTCTGCTTGTTGACGCAGACGGCCAAGCTTGCCCTGGCTAACCTAATGGAGGATCTCGATCGGACCATGCGGCCCCGGCCCGAGATCATGTCCCTCGAATTGAGGCGAGTCCTTGCGCTCATGGAAGAAATGACAGGCGAGCGTGTAGAGGAAGGAATACTGGATCGTATCTTCGAGAGGTTTTGTGTCGGAAAATAGTAGAAGATCGAATATGACATGTTCGGAGGAGGAAGAATAGGCACTGTCCTGGGACCGGCACGCGCCGTCGTGTACGCCCTCTACAATGAAATCATGCTGTGCTATGCAGAAGAAATTGTGACAATTCGTAAATCGTCCTCATGCCCGCCACAGATCAACAATTATAAACAACAACTTTATATATTTGCTATAATATGGCGACATATTAGAGAATCCTGCTCACAAAATATCTTGACTTTTCCTAACATTTGAGGTTAGGTGTGCAGGAGAATCATATGAGAGCCCGCAATCTCGGGCCTCTATCCAGCGGAAAGTCCGGTGCGTTCCGGGGAAAGGTCAATCCCTTTGGTAAGAATAGTGGGGAGCTGTAGACAGCAGGGGCCACATACTCCGGTTCGGAACCTTTTGGAGGTATCCCTATGGTAGCAAGGGGCCCAATGAGAAATCCCTGGGCTTCGATGACCCTGGTCGTTTTTCTGCTGGCAACGGGTTGGGCGTGCGCTTGGGAGCAGCAATACCGGTTTCCTATTAAGGTCAGGGTTTCCGAAGCCAATCGATCCGATGCCACAGTTGGAGGAGTTCCCCGGGAATCGGGGAGATACGGCGACTGGGAAGTGGCGGCTGGCCAATCGCGCCGGGAAATTCTGTGTCCCAGAAGAGGCTATGCATTTGCTTTGGGTATGCGACCTTTCTTTGCCTCTCTCACTGGCTCCACCAAAGTGGTCAGCCGGGGAGGGGAGGGAACATTCCTGAATCTTTATGGGCACTTGAGGATTCCGACCGACGTCACCTTGTGGGAGTTTTACTGTCATCTCAAAGTCTGGGACAAAATCGATTTGCGTCTTGATTACGCGCCGTGGTACTGGGGCGGGCCTGGGCATGTGTCCGGGGAAGGCAATTTTGCCGGTCTCCTTCTCAAGAAAGACGACGCTATCCAGAGCGAATTGAGCATAACCTCTTTTATCATCGGGGCGGACTACGACGTCTCGTTCAGCCGTGATCTAATTTTCGGGCCTAACGCGGACCTTCATTTGATGAAATGGGCCCAACGAGTAAGCAAGGATGGCGCGTCGGGAGCGGACTTTTCTCAAACCATGATCCAGCCGGCCATCGGCGCGCACGTGCGATACCAACCTACAAATACAGGGTATTTTTCATGGTTCAAACCGTACGTGGAAGGTAGATTTAGCTGGATGAGTCTTGCGGGTCTTGGGTTGTCCACGTGGGACGCCGGCGCGGGTATAGCTCCGCCTCTCAGCAGGAATGTCGATGCAGGTATCAAGGCTGGTTATAAGCAATGGAGGCTCGACGGGAACCGAGGCCGGCTGTTTACTGATGTAAGTGTGGAAGGGCTGTATCTGGACTTCGCTCTCCAATTCTGACTTTTAGCGAGCCTTTCCCAAAACAATCGCGACCCGCGGGTCAATCCCCGCGGGTTTCGTTTGTTAATCAAAATCAGTCGTAGTGACCATTCAGTTGCTCGGGCTAACTGTCATTGCGAGCGCAGCCAAGCAATCTGCCAGTCATTTCAGTGAAAACGGGAATCCGGGAAGCGCGCATGGCCATGCGCCGCTACAGCAGGATTGCCAGTGGGACCGTCCAGTGTTTCGCGCGATTGCCGGTCATCTTTTGTAGACAGGCGGGGCCTGTCCCACCATTCACTCCGCAATGATCCCGCGGTCAGCGGGACTCTGTTTTCGGCAGGTAAATGAATAGATGAGCGGCTGCCTCCTAATTTCCCTTGACAGTTAATTTCATGCTCCATAGAATTTCATTATCCGAATTCATATAGAGCGCGGTATATCGCATGATATTGCAGCGAGTTGACAATCCATACGAATAACCTTTTCGGTTACGAAGATAATGACCACTTTCGGAGAGTTCGCAAAGCTGAGGATCAGGCAACTGGGCAAAAGCCAGAAGGCTCTAGCCGCAGAACTTGGCGTGTCCCCCGCTTACGTTTCTCAGATCATTAATAAAAAGAAGAACCCACCGGACCTGAGCAGGGCCAAATATCGCGCTGCCCTAAGGACATGGTGCAAATTTCTTGAGAGCCCCGAAGATGACATTCTGGACATGGTTCGATTCGAGCTGCACCGTGTGCCGCCGCGGCCGAATCCAAAATTCCGGGCAATGCGGGACCTGCTCATCGCGTCTGTAAGAACTCAGCAAAAGGACTTGGTGGATGAGATGCGAGCTATGTCCCTCCATCCCGCGGAAAACCGCGCCATCCAGGCCCTGGTCCAGATCTATTTGATTTCACAGGAGGAATATGGTGAAAACCGCGCCTATGGGGCTACACGATTCAAAAACCTGTGCGTTAGAGCAAAAGCGGATAAGAAAGTTTGTGGAAGGGGAACTAACGGCCTTTTTCCGGGCGCATCCGTTCTCTTGGACATGGAACGCGGAAGAAGATGACGTGAGTCTTTTTTCGGAGTCGAGCCAAATTCGCCGGGCGGTAGAGCAGGTAAGAAGCATCCTCGACGGAACTCCAGGCGTGACCTACGCGAGAACAGTGCCCGTGGTGGGACATGTCAGCGCAGGCCGGGGATTTGAGTATACGGACGGTGGATTTGCGGTCGGTGAGGGATTCGATCAAGTGGAAATACCGCCGGGTGTTGACCCCGCCTTGGCTCAGAGTCTATATTGTGTAAGGGTTCGAGGAGATAGCCTGCGAGAATTTTTTGGAGACGGCACGCTCCTTTTCATCAAGCCCGAGTCCTGGGAAGAGATCAGAGACGGAGATCTGGTAATCTTCAAAGATCGAAAAGGTGGCAAGGCATTTGTGAAGAAAGTCGAATTTGCCGGCGATAGTTTAATCCTCAAATCCATGAACCCGCTTTACAAGAATATAGTTCTTAGCAAGATTGATCTCATGCTGTTGGAGCGGGTTATAGCGCTCAGATTTTAACGGGAAATTCAATTGCCGAATTATCGCAACATGTTTGCCGCAATTATATGCGCCGTATTCATCGGTCACGGACTTCTCTCTCCGAATGACGGGAATTGCTCGAGTTCCTGCCCTGGGGCCCATTTTGATACTTTGCATGACGGGTTCCGATATGGATTACCGCCCCAAATTGAAAAAGGCGGCCTGGTAATCGCGAAGACAGCGGTCCCGATTCAGCGAAAGGACGTTCGTGACAGAATCGTAAAAGAAATCAATTACCTATTGCAGGACCGGCGATCGAGAGTTTTGGTGTGGTTGGCGCGATCCGATTCCTTGCGGCCGGTCATGGAAAAGATCCTGCAGAAATACGATTTACCCGCCGAATACCTTTACTTGGCGGCCATCGAAAGCAGCTACAACAGCCGTGCATTGTCCTCTGCCGGGGCTTACGGATATTGGCAATTTATCAAATCAACGGCTGTCTGTGGGCCCTCCGGTTGCCCCCAGTACCGATTGGAAAATGAATATAACCGGTTGGAAAGATGAGCGCGCCGATCTGGTCCATTCAACCCATTCGGCGGCCAAGTACCTCGCGTGGCTAAACCGCGTAAAGAAAATAAACTTGAACGGACAGCCGCCGCGTGACGGCTTTAACGACTGGCTATTGACTACGGCGGCATACAACGCGGGACCCACCAGGATAGTGGAGAGGTTGAACGCCTTTGGGGCCTCATCTTACTGGGACGTGCCATTGCCGGCCGAAACTGAAAAGTATGTCCCCAGGTGGATAGCGCTGTGGCTTATCAGCAAGAATCGCGATTTTTACGGAGTCAAGATCTCTCCCAGCGGAACAGTGGCGTTTGACACAATAGAAAAAATCCGCCTCCAAAAAGATCTGTCCTTTGCAGCCATAGCGACTCTTCTAGGCACGACGCCGCGAGCTATCTGGTCCTTAAATACCGAAATTGCGCCGGAAAAAGCGGTATTCCCAGCAAAATCAGGCCGCCGCGCCATAGAACATCGGATCAACGTTCCCCGAGGAAGTCGAGGGAAGTTGCTGGCGCAATTGGCTGCCCACGGTTATACAAAGAAATAACAGTTTATGAACGCATACTGCCGGGACCAGGCAATTAAGCGATCTGAATTATCGGAGTGTAGGGGGAGAAGAACACTGATGAGATTATTATTAGTAAATCCTGAAATGCCGCTTTCGCTGATGTCTTTCAGTCATAGCTGTAACAACATGGGCGCGCAATCTTTCACTCCGCCTCTCGGGCTTATTACAGTCGCTGCTCTCCTCCCCGAGAATTGGGAAGTTCGTCTCGTGGACCTCAATTGCGCTGAGTTATCGGAAGCCGACTGGCAATGGGCAGACACTGTGCTTTTATCGGGAATGCTTTTACAAGGCCCGGGACTGCTGTCGCTACTGAGCGAGGCTAAGAAGCGCGGTAAGTTCGTTGTGTGCGGCGGGCCGTATGTGTCCTCCGTTCCTGAGCCTGCATTGGAAGCGGGCGCGGACGTGTTGGTTCGCGGGGAGGCCGAAACCGTCCGCGATGAAATATTAGAAGCAATAACCGCTCGACGCAGCGGCGTTGTCATAGAAGCATCGGTGAAACCGGATGTCACCACTTCGCCGACACCTCGCTTTGATCTCCTCAACCTTTCTAATTACATGACAATGGCCATACAAACCTCGAGAGGGTGCCCATTTGAATGTGAATTCTGCGATGTGGTGCACCTTTATGGACGGAAAATGCGTTACAAGACGCCTGAACAGATCAGTGGCGAGCTGCAGGCGCTCTATGATCTGGGATGGTCCGGCTTGATATTCGTCAGTGACGACAATTTCATCGGCAGCAGAACAAATGTTCGCACTATACTTAAGGAAATGGCTAAATGGAGTAAATCCCACGGGCAGCCGTTCGGTTTCACAACCCAGGCGTCATTGAATCTCGCCAAGGACCCTGAGTTAATCGATCTCATGACCGATGCGAACTTCTCATATGTGCTGATCGGCGTGGAATCCCCGGACAAATCGGTACTGGAACTCAATCGAAAGATGCAGAATATTGAGAATCCGATAATCGAGTCGCTTCGGACAATAAACGCCAAAGGCTTGATAGTCATAGCAAGTTTCGTTATCGGATTTGACGGTGAGGAAAAAGGTGTTGACGAGCGCATTTGCGCCCTGTTGGATGAGGCTGGAACCGGATTGGCGTTTGTGAATTTACTCCAGGCAATGCCGAACACGAAACTGTGGAACCGTCTTGAAAGCGAAGGAAGGTTGCTTCCTCAGGTTACAAGCGGCGAAACCCTAGCTTCGCAGATGAATTTCATTCCCAGTCGTCCCGTCACGGAGATCATGGGTGAATGGGCCGACACCTGGAAGCGACTTTATGAGCCTGATCGCTGCTTCGGACGGATCTTGAACGGTTTTCTTACAATGCGTCCGACTCGCGCCGCTCTGGGCATTAAAACGGAAGCTCCTACCGTTACGACCACCCTGACTTTTCAGGAAAAATTGACGAAGACTGTTAAGGACCTGAAGATTTTCGGTAATCTTATACGTTTGCTGGGATTGCGCCAGCCGACAGCGTCTCATTTCTGGAAAAATGCGCTGATCGTCAGAAAAAAGAATCCAAGCCGACTGGTGCAGTATTTCATGAGTTGTTCATTCGCCTCCAACCTGTTTCTGCTGCGCGACGAGATCCGGATTCGCGCCAAAGTCGGTTCTTCGGAGTAGGGCGCATGTCCGCGGGTCCGGGTTTTGAATGGCGAACTAAGGTGTCCATCTTCGGCTTTCCATTAATCTGCGTTGCTTTTGGGCGTGATCCGAATGGACGAATAAGAATCGCCAAGGGTTTGCTGGCCGTAGGACAATTCGCCTATGGCGGAATTGTCATCGCTCAGTTCGGAGCGGGCATAGTGACGCTCAGTCAATTCGCGGTGGGTCTGCTCGCCTTCGGTCAATTGGCCCTGGGGCTTTTGTTGGGATTGGGGCAGGTTGCGGGTGGAGTGATGGCCATAGGCCAGGTCGTCTGTGGACTCTACGGATTGTGTCAGATCGGTTTGGCCAAATACATGTGGTCTCCCGGCCGGACTGACATGGAAGCAGTGTCGATGTTTTATACCGTCAAGATGATGATTCTGAACGAAGGCGGCATCAGCCTTGGCGAGGTCATCCGAGGCGGATACCAATGGGGGGCCAAATGGCTGATGTCTCTGTTCGAATGAGCGCCCATTGCGCATTCAGAGAAAACCCTTGTCGGTCCCTCATGATACCCAATATCAGCTTTTCACAATTTTCCTTGAGAGTTAGTCTCTTTACCACAGGTTTTAGTTGCCGGAACTGATATACAATATGGTATAGAATACAGTACTCTGGGGACGCCGCTCGTCGTCATACGAAAAAGATAATAAGCTGTGGACGATACAAGAAACTCATGGTTTGCGTAATTAGAAGAGAATTCTTCGGCAGCCTGAACTATTAGAGAAAGGGGCGGACAATGCGGCAGAGACTACTATGAGTAAATCCCGAAATGCCACAATCGATATTGTCTCTTAACTGTAGCTGTAAGAACATAGGCGCGGAATTTTTCAGTCCGCCTTTGGGACTCATTACTGTTGCCGCCCTTCTGCCGGAAAGTTTGGAAGTCCGCCTATTGGACCTCTATTGCGATGCTTTGTCGGAAGCGGACTGGCAATGGGCTGACACCGTGCTCTTGACAGGACTGATCCTGCAGGGCCCAGGACTGCTGTCATTGGTGCGTGAGGCCAAAAAACGCGGAAAATTTGTGGTATGCGGAGGGCCATATGTGTCTTCGGTTCCTGAACCTGCATTGGAGCGGGCGCGGACGTGCTGGTTCGAGGAGAAGCCGAGACCGTCCGCGACGAAATACTAGAGGCAATAAGCTCTCGACGTAGCGGAGTCGTCATAGAAGCGCCAAGCAAACCCGATGTCACCACTTCGCCGATACCTCGCTTTGACCTCCTAAATCTGTCAAGTTACATGATAATGTCCATACAAACATCGAGAGGGTGCCCATTTGACTGTGAATTCTGCGATGTGGTGCAGCTTTATGGACGAAAAATGCGTTACAAGGCGCCTGAACAGATCTGTGGCGAATTGCAGGCGCTCTATGACCTGGGATGGTCAGGCATGATCTTGGTTAGTGATGACAACTTCATCGGCAGCAAAACACACGCCAGGACTATACTTCAGGAAATGCTTACATGGAGCAAATCACATGGGGAGCCGTTCGGTTTTCTGACCGAAGTGTCACTCAATCTCGCCAATGAACCTGAATTAATCGATCTGATGACCGAGGCGAATTTCTCCCATGTGGTCATCGGTATCGAATCCCCTGACAAATCGGTCCTGGAAAGCAACCGAAAGATGCAGAATGTTGAGAATCCGATAGTAGAGTCTATCCGGACAATTAACGCCAAGGGCCTGACAATATTTGCGAGTTTTATTATAGGATTTGACGGTGAAGAAAAAGGCGTTGACGAACGCATCTGCGCTTTATTGGATGAGGCTGGGACCGGGTTGGCGTTTTTGAATTTGCTCCAGCCAATTCCAAACACGAGACTGTGGAAACGCCTCGAGCTTGAGGGAAGGCTGCTTCCCAGATTACTACCGGCGAGTTCATAGCTTCGCAGATGAATTTCATTCCCAGTCGTCCCGTCGCGGAGATCATGGGCGAATGGGAAAACGCGTGGCAGCGAGTTTACGAGCCTAAACGCTGTTTCGAGAGGATACTGAAAGGCTTTCTTGCAATGCGTCCAACTCGCGCCACTATGGGTATAGAAACCGAAGCGCCAGCCAACACGACCAGGTTTACTTTGCGAGAAAAACTGGCGAAGGCTCTTAAGGACCTGAAGATCTTCAGCAACCTTGTACGTGTGCTGGGATTGCTCCCGCCAACCGCGTCCCATTTTTGGAAAAATGCTCTGATCGTGAGAAGAAGAAATCCCAGCCGACTGGTGCAATATTTCATGAGTTGCTCATTCGCTTCCAACATGTTTCTGCTGCGCGACGAGATCCGGATTCGTGCCAAAGTCGGTTCGGAGTAGGGCGCGTGGCGGTGTGTCGAGACTTGGTTAATGTCATTATTAAAGTAAGCATTCATCCCGACTGATTCCGCTGATTGACAAAGCGCATGCACAATTCTAAAACTGGATTCATCATGATAGATCCAAAAGCCATTTTAATTACAGGCGCAACGGGAGGAATCGGCTCAGCTCTCGCCAGGGCCTATGCCGCGCCGGGAGTCCATCTCTTTTTGGGTGACTCTAACGCGTGTGGTTTCGACAACCTATGCCCATCTTGCGCCGATCTAGGAGCAATAGTTCACAACGCGTGCGTAGATGTTACGGACAAATCAGCCATGGAGGACTGGATCGCGGAATCCGATGCTATCAGCCCGCTTGATTTGGTGATAGCCAACGCCGGTATCGGGCATGGAAATCTTATGGATGAAGAGACCGCTGAGCAAATTCGGGCGGTTTTTGCGGTGAACCTCGACGGCATGCTCAATACTGTGTTACCGGCTTTGCCGCGCATGCGCAGCCGTAAGAGGGGTCAAGTTGCCTTGATGAGTTCTCTGGCAGGTATCCGGGGCTTTCCTCATGCGCCCTCTTATTGCGCAACAAAATCAGCTATTCGAGTTTTCGGCCAAGGATTACGCGCGCGAGTCAAACGGGAAGGCGTTTCTGTATCGGTGATGATACCGGCGTTTGTAAAAACGCCAATGACAGAAGCCAATGCCTTCGTTATGCCGGGCCGCATCGAAGCGGATCGGGCCGCGAGCATCATCAAACGAAAGCTGGCAAAGAACAAAGCCGAATTCGTTTTCCCTCACCCTTATCCGGCGTTGGCGTGGGTCCTGAAAGCCGCGCCCTCTTCGCTGGTTAATCTTTTCACCGAACTCAAATAGTAAATGAACAATCAAGGCAAAATGGCGGTGGCTCTGGCCAAATGCCGGGAATATGTAGCTACGGATGTGAGCGACACGGTCCGCGATTTATTGGAGACCATCGATTTTCGACCCGCGCGGGGAATGAGGGTCCTGGTGAAACCGAACCTCTTGACCCCGAGGCCCCCGGATCACATCACTTGCACGCATCCTCTGGTGGTCAGAGCTGTATGTGAGTATTTACTGGATGCGGGATGCCAAGTCCGCGTGGGTGACTCGCCCACCTTTGGGAAAGCGGTAGATATCGCTGAGAGCATCGGCCTGACTCGGACGCTTGCCGATCTCCCGGTTACTATTGTCAATCTGGATAAGCCGAAACTGGTGCGGTTCTCCTTTGGCGGCATGGTGCCCATGTCGCGGGTAGCGCTCGAGAACGACCTGATCGTGAGCGTGCCAAAGCTAAAAGCGCATCATCAGATGCGTGTTACCGGAGCGGTCAAGAACGTATACGGCTGCGTCACGGGGCTTGGTAAGCCATTTCTTCACGTCCTGCACGGTGACCGAGGATGCCGCTGGGAAAATATGATTCATGAAATCAGGGAACATCTTCCACCGACCGTTTCGGTCATGGACGCTGTAAAAGCTATGCATGTTCACGGACCGGTCAAGGGGCAGTCGTATTCGATGGGGCTATTGGCGGCTTCTAATTCGGCAGTGGCATTGGACACAGCCGTCATGACCATGCTGGGCCTTAAGCCCGAGGACGCTCCGCTGTGGCGGTTGTCCGTGAATCTGAATCTGCCAGGCGCCACGCCTGAAGATATTGTTTATCCTTTAGAGACCCCCGAATCATTCAATGGCAAGTATTTCAAATTCACCGAGCGTCTCTACCCAATTAGCTTTCGGCCTTTCAAAATGGCCGCTTATTACATAAGGCGCTTTCGGGCTCAATAATCGTGATAGCGCCTAGCCGGCGCCAAGACCATGATCCGTCAAGCTCACCACCAGGATAGTCGCTTCTTTCCGTCCCCGATTCTCGAATCGGACTTCAACTTTTGGCATTATGTAGACGCTGTCGCCCTCGTGCAGAACGTGGGCTTCGTCTTCCACAAGAACAGTGATCGCTCCTGACAAACAATAAATGAACCGGTCGGAGGAACCTTGACCGGCAGGGCTAATTTGCGCCGCGGGATCGATAGTGATCATGACCGATTCCATGCGATTCAAAGCGGCCCCGGACGTGAGCAGTCTTGCAGAGACTTTTTCGGAATCGGTCGTCAGCCTTTCTCCTGTCCCTTTGGGGCGCATCACTGCCTTCTTGTACAGAATCTTGTCGAGAAACATGCCCGCTTTCATATTGAAGGCCGCTGCGATCTTCACCAGAGTATTCAGCGTAGGAGATGATTTCCCAAGTTCGATTGAGCTTAAGTTTGAGGCCGCGATGCCCGTTTTCTCAGATAGTTCGGTAAGAGAGAGCTTCCTTTTATTTCTGGCCGCTCTTATGTTCGCTCCGAGATTCATCGCATCGGGTTTCATGTGGTTCTCCGCCGGAAACAGCTATCGTTTCCGTGGTCTGGAATCGAACAGCGCCTCAGTCAATTCCTGAACTCGAGAGATCCCGATACACACCACTTCGGGCGGCCATATGACCTGCTCGGCGCAAGCGGACGGGCAGATGATTCGACTGAATCCGAGCCTGGCCGCCTCATTTATCCTTTCGCCTACTCGTGAGACTCGGCGCACTTCTCCCGCGAGCCCTACTTCCCCGAATACCAGGGTCCCGGGAGTTATAGCCTTGTCCGCAAAAGACGACAACATCGCCGCGGCGATCGCCAGGTCGGCTGCCGGTTCAGCCGCGCTGACACCTCCAACCACGTTCAGGAAGATGTCCTGATCGCTCAAGGTGAGCCCCAGTTTCTTCTCCATGACCGCTATCATGAGGGCCAGCCGTTGCGAATCGATCCCGAGGCATGTCCGTCGCCCTTGACCGGGTACCGGCCCTGTGACGAGCGCCTGGATTTCCGCAAGAATCGGCCTGGTTCCCTCCACCAGGGCCGTAACGGTGGAGCCCGAAGCGCCTTCCGGCCTCTCCGACAAGAAAATCTCCGAGGGATTTGCCACTTCAGTAAGGCCTGAATCCCCCATCTCGAATACCCCGATTTCACTTGCCGAACCGAACCGGTTTTTCACAGCTCTGAGGATCCGATATGGATGCCCGCGCTCGCCTTCAAAGTAAAGCACCGTATCCACCATATGTTCCAGGACCTTCGGGCCCGCCAGACTTCCGTCTTTGGTGACATGTCCCACAATGAAACATGCGGCAAGGCCTCTCTTTACGCACTCCAGGATTCTTCCCGCGACCTGCCTGACTTGTGAGACCCCGCCCGGCTGACCGTCAAAGGACCGGCTATAGATGGCTTGGACGGAATCCACCACCAGGACGGAGGCTTTTGCGTCGGTCATCTGCTCGATAATTGCGTCGAGATCGTTCTCCACCAGGACCAGGAAATTCCCGGATTGAATGCCTAATCGCTCGGCCCTGAGATTCAGTTGCTCTGAGGACTCTTCGCCGGAAATATAGAGAACTGTGCCGCCTGCCAGCGCCATTTTGCCTAGGGCCTGCATCAGTAGTGTGGTTTTTCCGATTCCTGGATCGCCACCCACAAGCACTACGCTCCGGTTGACCAGACCGCCGCCGAGGACTCTATCCAATTCATCGATTCCAGTTTTCAACCTCGCGTGTAAATCACCACCGATTTCCGGTAAGGAGATTGGTCCCGGTTCCTGGTCTCCGGTAGCGTGACGCTTCGCCGGCCTGGTTCCGGACACCTGTTTTTCAATTATCGAATTCCATTCACCGCAGCCCGGGCATCGGCCCATCCATTTCAAGAGCTGTTTGCCGCATTCGTTGCATATGAAAACAACGTCGGATTTCAATCCGTCCTCCGTTAATTGTGAGGGTATCCCCTTTGGCTCCCTATTTGTACGCTTGCGCCTTCCTTTTAGAAGAAGATATGTCATGAGTCTATATCACAAAAAACCTTATGAAGAAGAAGTCAGAACGGCAGACCGGGATGAAGCCTAAGCATCTTGGCAGATCCTTTGTCTCAGCGGGTTGTTGGTAACTCGGTAGGTATTGTCCGATTTTCGTCTTGCTTCATTCCGTGTTGCGCAATATGCTATGTAACATGATCAAGACCTTCTCAGAGAAGGAATTGGAAAAGCTCTTTAATCGCAATCGGTCGAAAAGTCCGGAGAAATTACAAAGAAGGCTCAGGATCATGTTGGGGTATATGGAGGATGCGGTGGCCCTTGATGATTTAGCGGCTATCCCTGGTGGTCGCTTGGAACTCTTGAAGGGCAAGCGGAAAGGGCTGCACAGTCTACGGGTTAGTGGGGTAACTGTCTGTGCTTTGGTTGGGTAGATGGATATATCTATGACCTGGAGCTGGTAGACTACCACTAAGTCAGTGAGGAAACGGACGTGAGAACAAAAAAATTAGCGCCGATCCATCCTGGTGAATCCTTGACCTCTGGAGCTAAGTCAGCATGAGCTTGCAAAGGCCCTCGGGATAAGTGTCTCGACGGTAAACCGAATAGTGAGAGGCAAATGCAGCATCACCGCAGATACAGCCATGCGGCTGGGGAGGTGTTTTCGCACCACCGCTCAGGTCTGGCTCAACATGCAGGTCAGGTATGATCTCGAAGTGGCAAAAGACCGGAGCGAAGCGGAAATCAGGAAGACAGTCAAGCCACGGCCCAAAACCGACCGTCTAGCTGTTCCTGCGTGATCCGTGAGGTCATGGACAGAATAGTCACTAGATGGAATCGTCCCCGGCAAAAAGGACCAAGAATTGGCGCAAGATGACGATCATGCTACACTTCGGGCATGACTGAGACAGGGCCAAGATATAATTCTCTTTCGTCGTGGCTGAAAAGGACCTTCGGCGAGACGGTTCGTAAAATAACTCTCGATGCAGGATTAGGGTGTCCCAATCGGGATGGGGCCATAAGCCGAGATGGGTGCCTCTATTGCAATCCGCGTGGCTCCGGGAGCGGCGCTCTGGCCCAAGGCGTTTCAATCGCCGATCAGGTGGATCGCGGCATAGACTTCCTGTCACGCCGGTATAGTTGTCGCAAGTTCATAGCCTATTTCCAGTCATTCACAAACACGTACGCTGAACCGGAACATCTTTCCGTAATCTATGGAGACGCATTGAGCAGGCCGGAAGTGGTCGGCCTCGCGATCGGGACACGCCCCGACTGCGTGCCCGACCCAGTGCTTGACCTTCTAGCGGACCTGGCTCGCGAGCGCCTCGTTTGGGTCGAGTACGGCCTGCAATCCATACACGCGCGAACCTTGGAATTGATCAACCGTGGGCACGGGCCGGACGTTTTCTTGGATGCCGTGGAGAGAACTAAGAAAAGAGACATTCCGGTTGTTGTTCACCTGATATTGGGCCTACCCGGAGAATCCCTGGATGATATGCGTCAGACAGCGAGAGCCGTGGCCGCCGCGGGAGTCAACGGGGTCAAGTTTCATCCGCTGTACGTTATCCGGGGAACCGGCCTGGAAAGGCTGTATCTGGAGGGGACATACAGTCCCATAACAGAACAGGAAGCCATCGAAGCCACTATGGCGATGTTGGAGCTGCTCCCATGGGATGTGGTCGTGCACCGGATGACCTCGGACCCGCACCCGGAAGAACTTGTGGCCCCGCTCTGGATGCTGGATCGCCAGGGCGTTAGAAAAAGGCTGGAGAAGGCCATGAAAGATGCGGATTTTCGACAAGGGTCCGTGTGGAGAGGCCCCAATCCGTGATATATCTGCCTCAATTGTTTTTGCGGGCGAAGCGAGGCAATCCCTCTGCTTGGGGGATTACTCCCGAGGCCCTTTCAATTCTTGTGAAAAATCAAAAACGAGCATATGGTACGTGGCTTTGAGAACGTGATTGAGGCGTTTTGAGTGATGTCCCAACGGACGAAATATTTATTGTACGCTCTTGTTGGCGCTCTGGGAGTCTATGTTTTTTCCCAGTGGCCCGCACTGACGAACCCGTACGTCGTAATGGATGACGTGCGGCAACAGACCTATTGGATGCAGAAGTGGCGGGACCCGGAACTTTTTCAAAATGACCTGTTGAGTGAGTACGCGCAAAATTACGTGTCATGGGGTGTCCAGGCGATCTATGCGCTGGCGACGCCTTTTATTGATCCTTTCCAATTCGGCAAGATCTTGTCCGGAATCTTGTATCTCGTAACTGCCGGTTTTTTTTTTGGTCTGGGGGTGCGATTTCGGGATGAACTAGTTCCGGTATTCATAGTTTGCGTGTTCTGCTTTTTCGGCGATTTCATGGAACGCATCGCGGGCGGCATTCCGCAGAGCTTCGGATACCCCCTGCTCGTCTCGTATCTGTATTTTCTGTCGGGAAACAACCTCGTGGGAGCGGGTGTGGCTCTGTTATTGGCATCGGTTTTCATCCCCTATGTTTTTATGCTCTGCCTGGTGACGCACGGTTTGTATCTGATCCACAATTA
>CAVVZX010000038.1:0-217849 GCA_963752855.1 uncultured delta proteobacterium
ATCAAGCACATGGTTTGCAGTTACCAACAGTGAAGGAGTCCCGCAGAACACACCTGTCCCTAGAAATAGCCATTTGTTTTCCAAATTGTTGAAGCCAAAAAGCGGGACTATGATTTCTGAAAGGTCTATTTTCACTGGTCCGATCTGTCGTGTTTGAGATTTCGTAATGATACCATCTCTCCGTTGCCAAAAAAACCCGCAAGGCACATGGCGTCAGGCCTTGGTTCTTGCCTATCAGATCAACAGGTAAGACCTGACCGCATGTGGATTACAACCAACAGGTCGTCATGTACCGACCGAAATACCGGCTGGATTTTTTTGAGGCAAGACAATTTTTTTTGCCAGATTTTTTTGACAATCGAGGATCTTTAATATTAAGGAAACCCTAATTAATTTCTTAAGGAGCTGAGGAATGATTATCAACGACAATAGCGAACTCCACCGACCAATTAGAACTCCTGGGTTCACAGAGGAAATAGAAACCCCAACGGTGGGGACCTAATGTCAGACCCCTGGCGTTTAACCGAAACGACGCCGCACTGGACTGAGGAAATTGAAGAAAAATAACAAATAAGCGGTGTGATGGTTCACCCTCATAGTGGAGGCAGAGCCTCCGAGCTACGCGTTCCCAGGCAGAGCTTCACGAAAGCCAGCCCAGACTTTGTCCTGAGTGAAAGAGTAGGATGTGGTCAGCGAAGCGAGCCGCATCGTTCGCGAAAAGCCTCGATTGATGCGGTTCCCCCGCGAAACACGGGGTCACCGCATCCCACGAGAAACTGGACTGGAGCGAGTTGTCGCTCCGGAGTTCGGCGCCATGTAACTCAGCGTGGTAATCGTCGGTACCTCACTTTTGGCGCCGGACGATCGCTGAAACGAAAGACGGAGCAAATCTAATTAGCTCCGTCTCATGAGTTCAGAAACTCATGCCTGTACGACAGGAGTTCCCGTCGTATTTTTTTCCTCATATTATGTTTCGAAGCTGTTGTTTTCTCCTACCATAAAGCTCCTTTCGTTAGTCGGGTGATAACCGGCCTTCGAAGGCAATCGAATAACCAATTGGATCTATTTTCCCCCTGTCAACTCCGAGAGTCAATGAATTTCTACACACTGGGCATGCCAGGCGGAAATCCGCATTCTTACAGCACGCGGCCCATTGGTTCCTTGATCTGATCGGCAAGAAGCAAGACCTGACCCCATGTATTACATGTATTAAACGTATACCACCAGATCCGGCTCCTGGAAATCAAGCGGACCCTGTCACGATCCTGAGTTACTTTCCGCAGGGCAATGGGGTTTGAAAAAGGAATCTCCAGGCTCAAACAGGTATCTCGCGGCATGTGAAATCGCCGATCACTTGTGGACCGAGATATCGTGTCCACCAAGGCTTCTCGCTCCCCTCGCCGCCACGCGAGGGGGCCGAGCACATAGCCGAACATAGGGGGCGACATGTATTCGGGTTTGTTGAATTGCGTGCCCGGCCATTTGGTAAACTGACTTTTCCACAGCCGCGACGAATTCGCCAGAATATTGCGAAGCCCAGAAAGCAAGCAGTGAAATCGGTAAGGGATTCCCCATCGAACCGATCCGGTCTTATTCTCCTTTCGCCCCGAAGGCGAGCGTGAGCGAGTTCATGAGCCATCGTGGGCACAAGATGAGTGAAGTCATAGATCTGACTGGTAGTCAGCGGTAGCAGTGCTTACTCCACGAGGATGAATACGTGCCCGCAGGTTGCATCGATACATAGCTACCGTCAATATTTACCAGCAACAGGGAATAGCGAGTTCCATCCCACCACAGTATCGGATTGGGATCTTCTTTCTCGAATTTGAGCCTTACATGATATTTGGATACCCCCATCAAACGGCGAATCCGGGAAAACAGATCTGTAGCCGCCTCTTTAGAAGCCTCATACCCTTCGAGGAAGAACGCTTCGGTCGGTGTCACGAGCGGAGCATCGGTGAAAATATTCGACAAAATTGTCCCGAGAGCCACTTGAGTCTTCTCTCGATCCACTCTTTGGCGCTAGGATCAACAGGGCCGTGACGGTTTGGATAACCACTCGAAGATGCGAAAGACTCCGTCGGATTCCGGACCTCGATTCTCCACCCACCTCGGCGGTTTCCTGAAAATCAGGATCACCGCCATCACTTAGCCTCCTCCACTGTTTGATAACAGTTCATCAGTAATGGGCCGTCGTAAGGAAAAGACTTGTGCAATTTAGTGAAAAGAATAACGCAATGCGCCAATGCAAAAAGAAAAATCTTCGATACTTCCTTTTTGCTGTAGGCCTAATGTGTGGTCGGTTCTAAGCTTCACAAATGAATGCTGGCGGACAATTCCGGGGACACCTTAATTCATGACGTCCGACCGTGGGGGACTGCTATTTTCAGGGCACGGCTAGATTGGCTCGAGTTGTCGCTCCGGGAGTTCGGCGCCATGTGACTCAGCGTGGTAATCGCCGACAGCTAATTTTTTGGGCCAATGATTACTTGGCTCATATCGAACTAATGGCCGATTGCCGCTCCCGTTGAGATGGCCCCGTGAAGGTCGATGCGCCGTGGGAAGCCTGGTCCTAAAGCTTCGGCAAAGGCCACCTTAAATAAATTGGTGTTCCAGATTGTATGGGTCCGGAATTGCGCTAATCGCTAACTGGCGACAAGAATGTGTCATGGTATGATGTGGCAATTATTGATTGAACACATCTTCCGGAAGCGAAGCGCTTCCTCAGTGAGGCAGCATGACGAACATAACGATAAGTCTTCCCGAAGATAAACTGGCCAAGCTTAGGGAAAAAGCCGCCGATACGGGTAACTCCGGAAGAGCTTGTGCGTGTGGGCATCGAACATCTGCTTGAAAGCCCGGAAGAGGAATTCAAGAGGGCCGTAGACTATGTGCTCATGAAAGAACGAGGGATTACCGAAGGTTGGCTGATGCCTTTCTCGACCCTGGAGGAAGTGCTCCAAATACACGATCGTATCCTGGAGCGTACCGGTGGCGCACGTGGAACGCTCGACCTCGGATTGCTCGATCGGCCCTCAGGCAATGCCGGATGGCCTTTGGGGGACAAGAAGCTTATCCCTCGCCGCCGAGAAGGCAGCGACGCTCTGCTCTTCGATCGTGCGAAATCATCCCTTTGTTGATGGGAACAAGCGGACGGGGCATGCTGCCATGGAGATCTTTCTCGTGCTGAATGGTTATGAGCTCCTGGTGGAGATTGATGAAGCGGAGAGGACTATTCTCCGTCTGGCGTCCGGGAACATCGAAAGGAACGTTTACAGCGTGGGTGCGGGATCACGTCAGGCCATTGTAACAATGCCAAGCGTCCCCGCGGCCTCTCACTCCGAGGCCGCGAGTTCAGATCTCGTCGTTCCCGTCATTTAACAGCATGACGTTCGGGGAAATCTGAACAACTCGGCTTCCCTGTTGTCACAGAGCCTAGACCCGCTCCATTGGATTAGCCAATCACGACCGAATTAAGTGCGGCTGAGCTATAATTCCGGGGACACCATATTGGATTCGCGACATCCGACCCAGGGCGAATGCTATTTTCAGGGCATGGCTAGATTGGCAGGAGTTGTCGCTCAGGGGGACCGTTGGGAAGTGATGACTTTCACTCAAAGCTTGAGATCGGCGTGGCTTCGATGCCCTGGCCCCACTCCGGCGCCACGATTAGTCTCGGTAGCTACCCGGATCATGCCATGCAGAGAATTGGTCGCATCAGACCTTCTTCTCCTTGACAAGGAAGCATCCATGGGCCATTTTGAAAAAAGACAGGACTGAATGCTCTGAAAAAGAACCCAGGACCAAGACGGGGTGGGAACGGCACAGTCTCTGGGGGCACCAGGAGATACGATGTCAACGGATCTTGATCAAATTTACGAGGAAGCCCTTAAGCTTCCGGATGAATCCAAGGCCGTATTGGCAGAACGTATTGTGGAATACCTGGAAACGAGCGTGCCCCCGCATCTGGAACGTGTTCATCTCGACACCATACGACGACGTCGGGACGAAATGACGAAAGGAATAGTGGAGCCCGTCGACGGTCGCGGGGCTTCGGCATTGGCGCACAGGTGGGCCACGACTCAAATACTGGAAAGACCGTTTGAAATAGAGCTGACGGCATTCCGGACCCGTCACGGCGGCCGCGGTGGCCCTACCATGCTCCGAGACACGGCTCCACAAACTCACCTGCAGACCGTTGGGAAGTGATGACTTTCTCTAACCCTGAAGCGCCCCTGGCGAGGTCGTTGTGCTGCGAAAAGACTAGTCCCAAAGGTTCGGCAAAGAGCCTATGGGATAAGTATGGAGCCCTCGAAATTACTCAGCGGAATTCACCGAGAGATTAGGAGGACGCGAATGAAGGCCGCGTACTCCGTCGACTAAAGTTGAATCAAGCGGTTGGTTGAGAACGAAAGACGGAGCCAATCTAATTAGCTCCGTCTCATGAGTTCAGAAACTCACGCTTATACGACAGGAGTTCCCGTCGTATTTTTTTTCCTCATATTATGTTTCGAACCTGATGCTTTCTTCTAGCACAAAACTCCTTTCGTTAGTCGGGTGATAACCGGCCTTCGAAGGCAATCGAATACCAATTGGATCTATTTTCCCCCTATCAACTCCGAGAGTCAATGAATTTCTATACACTGGGCACGCCAGACGGAAATCCCTGTCCTAAAGGTTCGGCGAAGGCCCCCTGAGATCAGTATCGTGTCCCCAGAATTCCGGACACTTCTTTTCCGGAAGCGCCCTATTCCTAGTGAATTGGGTCACGTCTCGTCACGCGGCCCGGTCTTGAATTCGCTCAGAATTTGTTCGAGTTTCGATCTGATGGCTTCGAACCGTTCTTGTTCCTCTCCCTTTAAAAGCCCGGCTCTCCCACGCACGATGTCCAGCAAATAGCTCACTATGTCGGGCACGATGTCACTTGACGTCCGCTGGTCGGGACCCTCCTCGGCAAGGTGCGCGGCTACTGCGAGGAGCGGAGTTGAATGGAGATGTCCTTCGCCGATTTGCGCCGTTATCCCCAAGCGATCCAACATATTCCGGGCTGACGTGTGGACCGTGCTCAACCGTAAGGTGATCCCCATCCTTTTGAGGTCCTGGCGCAACCCCGAAAGCATCTCTGCGGCGGAAAGATCCAGAGTTGGCTTGCTGCTATATCCAGTACGACTGCTTGGATAGGTTTGTCGCTTTTCCGAACGAGTTCCATAATGGTTTCTCTTATCGATTCCGCGTTTGCGTAAAAGAGGCCCGCATCAGCCCTTGCAATGATCATTCCGGGAATGGCGATGTTTTCCGGATTTTCCTGCATGGATGAGAAACTGAGGCTGCCCCGGCGCCTTCCCCAGAAGACTTACGCTAGACTGGGAGGCCCTCCGGATGACCAAAAGTAGAGAAAGTAGCGCTCCGATCACCACGCCGTCGAGTATCCCGAACACGAGAACTCCTGCAAACGCACTCAGCGCCGTAGCAAACTCAGGCGTGCTCACCTCGAATAGTTTGATCAGCTGCTTCCACTTGAACAATCCTCTAACGGCCACGAGCACCACAACAGCCAATATGAACTCCGGCAGCTTGCTAAAAACGCCGGTTAGGTAGAGGACCACGAAAACGATTAAAAGAGCGCTGAACCCACTGGCTAGCTGCGTCCTGGCCCCGACTTGGTCATTCAATGCGCTACGAGAGAAGCTTCCCACGACCGGATATGACCCGGTCAATCCCGCTCCGATGCTGGCGAATCCGAGAGCCAGCAATTCCTGATTGGGATCAATCCTGTATCCGTTTTTCGAGGCGAACGTTCGAGCCATGCTCATTCCTTCCACGTACACCGAGTAAGAAGATTGCGAAGGCCCCAGGCAAGATTTTTCTGACATCAGGCACGGAATTCAGGGGAAGGCCCACATCAGGAAGGCCACTGGGAATAATTCCCACAATGGAAATGCCGTGAGCTTTTGGGTCAACGACGTGCATAAGGCCTATAGATCCGAGCACTATAAAGAGAGACCAAGGGAGCCTAGGGACCAGATGCTCGCCTGTCAGCAGAATCACCAGCGCCAGCAATCCCAGGCCCAGAACCCAGGGGTTCGTGGCGCCGATGTGACGCGCCAGATGGCTTATCCGTTCAATGAACTCTCCCTCTGCGCCATGAATCCCAAACAACTTGCCTAACTGGGTCGATGCGATGTAGAGAGCTGCGCCCGAAGAAAACCCTACGAGCACTGATTCCGATATGAACTTCATCAAAACCCCAAGCCTAAGGAAGTATGCGACGAAGGCGATCAATCCCACCAGTATGGCGATCATCGCTGCCAGTGCGGCATATTGGGCCGGGGAGTGTACCATCAGGCCGCCAAGCGCAGAAGCAACCAGGACAGAGACAGCTGAGGTTGGCCCCACAGCTAACTGCCGCGAGGTTCCGAAGAATGCGTACAGAAGAGGCGCCGCAATACAGGCATACAGTCCCGCTTGGGGAGGCATACCGGCAAGATCCGAATATGCGATAGCTTCCGGTATGGTGAATGCCGCGAGCGTTGTCCCTGCTATCAAGTCCGGGGATAACCATTCTTTCTTGTAGGAAGGGAGCCACTCGACAATGGGAAAACAGCCACGCAGGTTGCCCAAGAAGTTCTCTTGACGGTCCATCGATCCTCCCTAAGACGAGGGCAAAATCTTACCACAGCCAGCCCAATTAGACGCCTCAAATTCCGCGGACATCATACTTAATTTGTGAGATCCGATTCGTTGGCGACTTCTATTTTCAGGGCATGTATGGATTGACGCGAGTTGTCGCACCGGAAGTTTGGCGTTTGGGTCGTAATACTCAAGCCGGGCCGCCAGCCGGTCTGGCTCCCGATTATTTAGGAAGGCGCCCTGTCACTTCACGCCATCAGGCCGGGACCAAATCGATTCATAGTCGCCGCCTACCCTACCCCATCATGATTTCAGGACAAATGGAAGTCTCGCCGGATAGCGCTTCCTGGCAATCCGGTATAATCTATACATAAACTGCAGGGACTCGGATACAATTGTCACTATATCTTCGATTAAAACCGAACACTACTCATATGATAAAAAGTTAAGAACTTTCTGGCGTGAGTCGTGTGTAAGGTATGGGGGTGTGGTGTTTTATCAGTAATCTGCACTTAGTTAGTCCTCGACCCAATGATATTGGACGGCGCTGCGGATATCACACAACCTGTTTCAATAAATTATCGGCATTCGGCTGTAGCTTCAGGACAAAAGCTACTGCTAATCAACTTGAAAATTGTTTTGCTAGAAGTAACCATTTACTTACGCGGGGTGAGTAGGGAATTAGAGGTTTGTGTTTGGATAAGGAGCAGTTTTTTCACGCGTTGGGATCTGGCGAGTTGTATAGAGATAGCCGACTGAGATGCCTTCAAGGTGGCGTTGCTATGGCGGTCAACGGCTGTCGGTTTTGTCTGGACAAACAGCGTCGGATTGATGAGTTGGAAGAGGAACTCAAACGTCTTCAGGCCAAGCTGCGCTATGAAGAGCGCAGGGAGGAGGAAGGTTTTTTCGGTTCTTCTACCCCGTCATCTAAGCGTCCTATCAAGCCGAACAGTGAACAGAAGGACAAGAAGCCCAAAGGGCTGCGCCCGGGTCATAAGGGGGTTGGGCGAAGGAGCCACGAAGAGGGGACGGCTGATCGGACGGTGGAGGTAGGCGCCGAGAGCGAGATTTGTCCGGGGTGCGGAACAGCTCTTGAGAAACAAGGGATGGGCAGAGCGCAGTGTTGTGGACACACCGTCTCAGAAGCCCGAAAAGATCATATTTCGTCTTGCCAAGCGCTATTGTCCTCACTGCCGCCGTAACGTCACTGCTGAGCCTCCCGGAGTGCTTCCCAAAAGTCTCTACGGTAATCAGCTCATAGCCGGCGCCATCGAGATGCATTTCCTCCACGGCGTGCCTCTAGGCCGAATCAGTGAACATCTGGGGATTGGGTCCGGTAGCCTTATGAAGCTGTTCAAGCGCACTGCCCGTCTCTTTGAAACGGTTCCCGACAGAATCATTGAGGAGTATCGGCAAGCGCAGGTGAAGCACGCCGATGAGACAAGCTGGCGCACTGACGGCAAGAATGGGTATGTTTGGCTGTTTGCCACGCCGGATCTCAGCATATTTCAGTTTGGGAAGAATCGGTCGTCCAAGGTTCCCCAAGCGGTCTTTGGCAAGGCTCCCTTGCCGGGCACGCTCGTGGTGGACCGGTATGCTGCCTACAATAAGGCGCCTTGTCAGATCCAGTACCTGCTATGCGCATCTCCTGAGGGAAATCCAAGACTTGGAGAAGGAGTTTCCTGAGGAGAAGGAAGTATCGAGCTTTGTGGCCGTTGCAGCTCCTCAGTTGTCTCTAGCCATGGGGCTACGGCTGCAGCCGATCTCTGACGAGGGGTTCTATCGTCGAGCGGCGACGCTTCGCGAAGAGATCAAGGCAACCATGGGAGAGCCGGCCCGGCACATGGGGATTCGCCGCATCCAGGACATCTTCAGGACAAACGGGCGCCGTCTGTTTCATTGGGCGGACAACAGGGCCGTGCCGGCGGAGAACAATCTGGCCGAACGTGATTTAAGGCCCTCAGTGATTGCCAGGAAGGTCAGCTTCGGCTCTGTCACCGATGCGGGAGCTCAGGTGAGAAGCACATTGACCACTGCCGCAACAACCATCAAAAAGCGGGGCGAGGACGTGGCGGGCTGTATAAAAAATGCCCTCGATGTGTTGGCGCGTGACCCTGAAGCAGATCCGTACAAGCTCCTGTTTCCTCCTTCAAATCCTCCTTGATCCCAACTCCAACTTCTTCACCTCAAAAAACTCATAGCCGCCTCTGTCGCACACTGCCCTTATGCCCCAATCACTGGCCGCGCGTAAGTAAACGGTTACTGCTAGAATGCAAAAAGTCTTGACATGGTTTTTGTATAAGTTATATTCGTATTAACTACGTTATGTCTCTGGCGACATAACCATCAGGGCCCGGACGCAGGTCTAAGCGGTTCCATTATACTATTGAGTGTTGAGGCTCCGAGGCTATTCAGCAAAGCAGGCCAGCGTGAACAAACAGGATGTTGATGCGGGGAATGTTCAGAACCGTCCTATGAAAGAAGAAGACGTCGATGACATTGCAGTAATCCACGGCATGTACTTTGGAGCGCCTCGACCGGAATATTATTGGGAAAAGCTTGATTCGACCACTAAGGGAGCAGGAATTAACACTTTTTTGGTTTCAGAAACGCGGACGAGCATATCGCAAGTCGACTGTAAGGGGTAAACAAGATGAGATACGCAGAGACAGGATACAATTTAGAAATCGATTTGGCGAAGAGGAAACATTGAACGGGTGGAAACCGACCCGAAATTGACGGAACTTCATCTTGGAGGGTTGGGCACCAGCGTCAAGATGCACTGGGATAGAGTCCCTGCTGAGACTCAAGCATTCGATGACGAGAATCTACTGATATTCAGCACCGGTCTTCTCAACGGCACTCCGGCTTTTAGCGCTAACCGTACCGTTGTCACCTTCGTTTCCCCTGAGTCGGGGTTACTGGCGTACCCGATGATGGGTGGATTCTGGTCCGCGGAATTGAAATACGCCGGTTATGACAAAGTGATCTTTCGCAACAAGTCCCCCAAGTGGGTGTATTTATGGATACACAATGACAAGGTGGAACTCCGTGACGCCTCTCATTTGCAGGGCAAGGGCGCTCTTGAAACTCAAGACCTTATAAGAGAGGAGTTGAAAGAGCCGAGGGCCCAGGTGGCCGCTATCGGCTTGGCCGGTGAAAATCGGGTCTTCACAGCTTCCATCGAGCAGAGCAGGTCCAGCGCCAGCAGGCTCGGCGGAGGCGCTGTGATGGGAGACAAAAAGATAAAGGCAGTCGCCGTTCGCGGAACAAAAGACGTCTATCTTGCCCGAGGGGCTGAATTCATGGAACTTATGGACGGTGTGGGAGAATATATAAAATACCGAAACGCAAATCCCATTCCGGACGTAATGACTATTTTGTCCGGGATCGGGTCGCCGCAGGAAATGGTCCACACTGATGAGAAGTGGCACACTGAAAACTTCATGTGGGGTAACGCCCGCACTAGGAGAAGAGACTTCTGGAGCGAGGCTAATGAAGAGAATTGGACTACGACTCAATTAGCTTCCGTGCAGCGATTAATAAGTTGTTTTAACTGTCCGCAGCATTGCGGCGCCCTGGTTTCCTACATGGGGGGCCCGAGATACATGATGAAATGCTTCGGAAAACTCACTTATTCTATGGCGGCCTATGTAGACGACCTGGGCTTTAACTTCAGAATCCTTAACCGTGCCACGGAGTATGGAGTGGACTCATTCTCGACCCCGCAAATCTTGGCGTTCGCTGTTGAGCTCTATGAAGCCGGCATTCTGACTGACAAGGACTTCGAAGGATGTCCGTCCGATAAGGAGGGGAGGTTCTTCTGGTTACTGGACAGAGTGGCCCGGCGGGAAGGAATCGGAGATATTCTGGCCGACGGCGTCTATCAAGCGGCCCGGAAGATCGGCAATGGCGCGGAAAAATTTGATCATAATACGATCAAGAAACACGAGCAGCTCCCTCTCAAGCTGGGAATGCTGGATCCTATCTATTTCCTCATGTATTCGACCAACGAGAAGATAAGCATTACCCAAATTGAAGGGAATTGGCCGCAGGCGGCTTTCCCCACCATGGAACAGAGAGAAGCTTTTGTAAAAGATTGGCCCCAGCTTCCTGATGAGAGTTGGAAGCAATGGTTGCTGGAGTGGGAACCACGGGGAGACAAGGCGATACCGTATTTCCCGACTCCGGAGATATGCAGTGAAATTGTGGATTGGATGGAGATGCTGCACAACATCGATGATGCGCTCGGGATCTGCGCCGGTATGAGCTCATTTTGCCTGAAGCCTCCCTATCATATAAACAATTTTCCGCAACTCATCTCCGCGGCGACCGGTATGGACATAGATAGAGCCGGACTAAAGAAAATAGCCAATAGGAGTCGGAATCTGCACAGGGCGTTAAATAACAGAAGAGGCATGACTAGGACTGATGAGAAGCCGCCTGAAGACCATTGGAAAAGGAGATTCCCCGAACTCGAAGAACAGCTCTTATCTACGTATTACAAATTCAAGGGATGGAATATGGACGGTATTCCCACAAGAGAAAGATTGGTGGAATTGGATCTGGGTTATGTAGCCGAAGACTTAGAAAAGAGAGGGATCTTAAAAGATGGCCAAGATTAATAAGAAAATCAAGACTATCAAGATTGACGCCGATAAGTGCAATGGCTGCCGAGCATGTGAAATAATCTGCTCCGCTTTTCACGCCACACCCCAATACAGCAGCAATAATCCGGCAAGGGCTCGTGTTCAGGTGATTTATGATCGGCTGAAAGACATATGGCTTCCGGTATTCGCTGGTGAGTATGCTCCGGCCGAATGTATGGGCAGAGACAAATATGTGATTGACGGAAAAGAATACGACGAGTGCGGTTTCTGCAGGGCTTCCTGCCCGTCCAGGGACACTTTCAAGGAGCCCGATTCCGGTCTACCTCTCAAATGCGATATGTGTGAAAGCGATCCGCCGCTGGAAAAGCCGATGTGTGTTCAGAAGTGCCTTAATGATGTCCTGATCTATGAAGAAAGGGAAGAGGAAGTAGAGGAAGAAGTGAAGCTGGAGGACATAGAGATCGGACTGGGGTCCATAATTGACAAGTATGGCTTGCAGAAGGTCATGGACACTGTTTCCCGGATGTCGCAGAAGGGCTAATAGCTTCGCAATTCGAAATGTTCGGAATATCGGAAGTAGGTCATAGGCGGAATTATATCTTCTTGATCCGAGTCTCAGTCCCCGGATTATTCGAGCAATGGAATGCGTGTGCTTCCGGTCAATCATCTGATATGGTGGTGGAAATGAAGTGACCTTGAAGCGTGAACAGATGATCGGGGGTCATGAAGGACAAATTGAAACAATTCGACTTTGAAGTCCGGACAAATAGGGGATCGGGGTGAACGAGAGAATCAAGAATAATCTCTGGCAGGTAGGCGGAACCGGACTGACTGATTCCACTGACGCAGCGGCCTACCTGGTGCGCTTCGGCGACAAAGCCGCCCTTATTGACGCCGGAACTGGGCGAGATCAGCCGCAATTGACAAAAAACATCGCCGAATGCCTGGGACCGGATGCGCAACTCGAATACCTTCTGCTCACTCACTGTCACTTCGATCATACCGGCGGGGCCAAGGCCGTGAGAGACGAATTCGGATGCCGAATCGTGGCTCATGAGTTGGACGCGGTCTATCTCGAATCAGGCGACGACCGTGTGACCGGAGCCGTCTGGTATGGAGCGCGGCTCGAACCGTTCGCCGTCGATATCAAACTGCACGGCCAAGAATCGACCCTCGCTGTCGGTAGCGGCAGTGTGACCGCCATTCACTGCCCGGGTCACTCTCCAGGTTCGGTAGTTTACACAACTCACATCGACGGTCAGCTTATCCTTTTCGGGCAAGACATCCACGGTCCGATCCATCCTCAATTGCTGTCGGATGAAAAACAATATTTGACTTCGTTGAAAAGACTCGCAAACTTGGATGCCGATATTCTTCTCGAAGGCCACTTCGGCATCATCGAACCAAAACAAGAGGTGAGAGAATTTATTAATTATTGGGGATCTTCGCGAGGGAACTCTTTATACGGTTTTTTGTACGTGCATCCTTCCGAAACTCCCGGTCGAGGTGGGTATTGACGCTGGGAGCACTGGCGCCGATTCCCGGCTTGAACACCTGTGGCGATCTGCATGCAGATCATCTAGATTGGCGCCGGAAAAATAGGAGATCGGATTGAGCGAAAGAATCAAGAATAATCTTTGGCAAGTGGGCGGAAGAGGAATGACCGATCCCGCGGACGCAGCCGCCTACCTGGTGCGCTTCGGCGACAAAGCAGCCCTTATTGACGCCGGAAGTGGCCGAGATCAGACGCAATTACGAAAGAATATCGCCGAATGCCTGGAACCGAATGCTCAACTCGAATACCTGCTGCTGACTCACTGTCACTTCGTTCATGCCGGAGGGGCCAAGGCCGTGAGAGACGAATTTGGATGCAGAATCGTGGCTCATGAGTTGGACGCGATTTATCTCGAATCAGGTGACGACCGTGTGACTGGAGCGGCCGGGTACGGAGAGCGCCTCGAACCGTTCAGCGTGGATATCAAATTGCAGGGCCAAGAATCGACCATTACCGTCGGCGGCGGGGCATTGACAGCGATTCACTGCCCTGGCCACTCCCCGGGTTCGGTAGTTTACACCACACACCTTGACGGTCAGCTTATCCTTTTCGGGCAAGACATCCACGGTCCGATCCGTTCAGAATTGCTGTCTGATGAAGAACAGTATCTGGCCTCTTTGGCAAGACTCGCAGGCCTGGGCGCGGATCTTCTTCTCGAAGGCCATTTCGGGATCTTCGAGACAAAACAAGAGGTGCGAGAATTTATCGAGGATTGGATATACCTGCCTCCGCAACCATGTCGGTGTTAGCGACAAATCAGGTCGATTTGTGAGCCACTCTTTTGAGACCATTTGGTCCAGGGGATCATTGCAGTGATTGAAATTGGCGAAGCGCAACAGAAGGTGCTTGAAGAGATCCCCGTTCTTGGCAGGGAAAGGATTCATATCTTGGAATCCCTTGGAAGAGTGCTCGCCCAGGATGTGATAGCGATTCGCGATGTGCCCTCTTCCGATAATTCCGCTATGGATGGCTACTGTTTACGCCATGAGGATGTTGTGGGGGCCACGTCTTCGAGCCCCGCGAAGCTAAGGCTCATAGGTGAGTCTCCAGCGGGAAGGCTTTTCAAGAGAAAGGTCGCTCCCGGTGAAACCGTCCTGGTGTTAACCGGCGGGCTCATACCTGAGGGAGCGGATTCGGTCGTCAAGGTCGAAGATACCGAACGCGACGGCAGCGAGATCAAGTGTTTCAAGGACCCGGGCATTGCTGGCCACATACGTCGAAAAGGCGAAGATGTCCGAGCCGGAGAGGTAGTTCTCCATATCGGCACGATCATTCGTCCGCCGGAAGTGGGCATGCTGGCCACACTTGGACACGGGTACGTGTATGTTTATCAGCGTCCGATTGTCGCGATACTCTCCACCGGCGACGAATTGGTGGACCTGGATGAGCCTTTTAGTGAAGGCAAAATAGTCTGTTCAAACAGCTACAGTCTGGCGGCCCAGACCAGGGAGTGCGGGGCCATTCCGATATCACTGGGAATCGCCTCCGACAATGAAGCGGACCAGCGGGAAAAAATATCCGAAGGCCTTCGAGCTGACGTGATAGTAACCTCGGGTGGGGTCTCGATCGGAAAGTACGATCTGGTGAAACAAACGCTTTCAAAGCTCGGTATGAGGGTAAAGTTCTGGAAAGTAGCTATGAAGCCGGGAAAGCCTCTGGTATTCGGGACCATAGGCGGCAAACCTGTGTTCGGACTACCTGGGAACCCTACCCCCGCGATGATATCTTTTGAGCAGTTTGTCAGGCCCGCTCTGTTGAAAATGATGGGCCATACCAATCTCTTCAGACCCCACATTGAAGCGACTCTAGCCCAGGACATGCATGTTGTCGCAGATCGCCTGCACCTTGTGAGGTGTAAGATTTTCGAAAAGGATGGCGAGATGATGGCCGTGGCCACAGGGACGCAAAGCCCAGGAGCGCTTCGCTCTATGGTGCTCGCTGATGCACTGATGATACTGCCGGCGTCGAAAGAGCCATTTACTGCGGGCCGACACGTAAAAGTGCAGCTATTGCACACGAACAGCCCGCTGACTCCCCATTCACCGTATGAGTGAGCCCGTTCCGGATTTTTTTCCCACGCTAATGTCAGGTCATTCCGTTTCAAGATTATCGTGTGAACAGATTTTTTGCTTGCAGCGGATCGATTGTCCCGTACCACAGGTGAATGTTCTGACGAAATGAGGCTGCGCGTTGCTACATCGCGGAGCTTGCCACCATCTGATTCTGACCCTTGGAATTCTTTCTTTGTCCGGACAGGAAAAAAGCCATGATCCTGAAAGAAGGTCTTGCGTGACAGTTATGTCACATTTGACATAAGCCACGGCGGCGTGCTACCCTAAACTAAACCTCAAGGAGAACAGCGTCTGCTGCTGATTCGCTGACGTAATCTCCAGGAAATATTCCCATCACCGAAGATTGACACGGAGTTTTGTAACGACCATGGATTATCGCTTTGTCACAACAACCTGCCCGTTTTGCGGCTGCGGCTGTCAGATGCTTCTCGAAGTCATGGACGGTCGCCTTATCGGAACCATTCCCTTGAAGACCGCGCCCATGAATCAGGGCAAGCTCTGCATTAAGGGATGGAACGCCCATGAATTCGTTCATAGCCCGGACCGGCTGACTGCGCCCCTTATTCGCAAGAATGGAAAGCTGCAGGAGACCTCGTGGGAAGAGGCCTTCGACTTTACGGCCTCTCGCCTGAAGGAGATCAGAGGGCAGTCCGGAGCGGACAGTATCGGTTTTTTTACCTCGGCCCGCTGCACGAATGAAGAGAACTACCTTCTACAGAAACTGTGCAGGGCAGGTTTCGGGACCAACCATATCGATCATTGCGCCCGTCTCTGACACGCGCCGACGGTGGCAGGTCTTGCCGCCGCATTCGGAAGTGGCGCAATGACAAACTCGATCCCTGAGATCGAGGACACGAATTGTTTATTGGTGGTGGGTTCCAACACAACCGAAGCTCATCCGCTAATATCCAATTGGATGTTTCGCGCAAAGCTCAAAGGAGCGAAGCTGATCGTGGTGGATCCGCGGAAGATTCAGCTTAGCCTTCAGGCGGACATACACATCAGGCTTAAATTCGGCTCCGACGTAGCTTTTATCAACGGAATGATGAGCGCCATCGTGGCCAACAATTGGCATAACAGCGAGTTCATCGACGACAGGACAGAAGGCTTTGCCGAACTCCAAGAGCACTTGAAACGGTACCTCCCCTGAAAGGGCCTCTGAAATCTGCGGAGTCCCTCCCGAGGACATCGTTCGCGCGTCGCAGAGATTTACGCCAAGTCTGAGAGGTCTTCTATTTGCTACACGCTCGGCATCACGGAACACTCGCACGGCGTGGACAATGTAAAATCTCTGGGAAATCTCGCGATGTTGACCGGCCAGATCGGCAGGCGCTCCACCGGCGTGAATCCGATGCGGGGACAAAACAATGTCCAGGGCGCCTGCGACATGGGTGGACTGCCCAATGTGTACCCCGGTTACCAGGTCGTGACTGACGACTCGGTGAGGGAGAAATTTGAGCGAGCATGGAAAGCGAAGCTCTCAAATAAAGTCGGTTACACGATTCCCGACATGATGGACAGGCTTATAGACGGAACGCTGAAGTGCCTGTACATTTTCGGGGAAAATTCAGTGGTGAGCGATCCCAACACTCATCACGTCGATCATGCGCTCAAATCTGCGGAATTTCTCGTCGTGCAAGACATCTTTTTGACCGAGACGGCCCAACTGGCCCATGTGGTCTTACCGGGGGCATGCTGGGCCGAGAAAGAGGGCACTTTCACGAACACCGAGAGAAAAGTTCAGCGGGTGAGAAAGGCCGTGGAGCCACCCGAAGGGGCTATTCCGGACTGGATGGTGATAGCCGAACTCGGCAAGCGGTTGGGACTTTCCATGAGCTATGAATCTCCGGCGGAAATCTTTGACGAAATGGCGAGCCTTTCGCCCATATTCGGAGGACTCAACCATCAGCGCCTCGAAGCCGGCGGTATCCAATGGCCGTGCCCTTCTCAGGATCATCCGGGTACCCCGTTTCTGCACCAGGGCAAGTTTACTCGGGGACGAGGACTCTTTCATGTGATCGATTACCGTCCGCCGGAAGAGTTGCCTGACGCGGATTACCCGTTTCTGCTTACCACCGGCCGCAGATTTGCGCATTACCACACCCGGACCATGACGGGCAGGTGCCCGGCCCTGCACAAGGAGTTTCCCGAGCCTCACGCCCAGATGCATTATCTCGATGCGCAGCGGCTCGGGTTGAGCGACGGAGGTCTGGCCAAGGTGATTTCACGGAGAGGCGAGGTGATCACGCCGGTGCGACCGGGCGACATAGTTCCGGAAGGGGCTATTTTCATGGATTTTCACTTTGCCAAGGCCAATCCGAATGAACTCCTGGGGACATCTCTCGACCCTGTGTCCAAGACTCCGGACTACAAGGTCTGCGCTGTTAGGATCGAGAAGTCATGACGATAGAACTAGCTAGGGAAGGCTTACTTGAGAAGGAATCACGGTCGTCAAATATACAATTCCTAATAAACACGGAGAAGCCGATTGATTTGTTTCCGAAAAACTAGCGACTGCCAGAATTTTGTCTAATTCGGTAGGACGACTTCCGTAATTCCTGTGGAAGCGGGAATCCGGTATTTCCAATCCCACCGGAGTCACTGCCGGATAACATAGCATTGGCGCCCGAGCGCTGTTAGGATTGAGAGAGTTCACGACAGGAACAATCGACCGAATTGAAATGAGTTGATCGAAAGGGAATGGCAAATCTGCTGAAAGGAGTTCCATATGTTTGAAGTAAGTGAAGAAGCGTCGGAAAAGATCAAACAGTTCCTGGAAGGACGCGAAGGACTTCAGACCATCAGAGTCTTGATGACCGACGGCGGGTGGAGAGGTCCATATCTCGTGATGGCCCTGGATGAGCAAAAGGAAGATGATGAGGTTCTTCACGGATAGGGGTGTGACATTCGTTATCGAAAAAGCCCTTTTTGAAAGGGTAAAACCCGTACGCATCGGCTATACTCACTCCACTTTGGGTTCAGGCTACACGCTGGAATCGGAACTAATGAAGGATATGAAGGGTGTTAACGTAGGATGTCACGACATTTGCGACAGTTGCGACTGCAGCGACTGCGTTGAATGTGGACCTAAGGCAAACGACGCCGTCAGGCGCCCTGGGTGGGCTGCCCGCCCAGTCCGCTAATTGAGGTCGCGGTTGCAGATCCTAGGATCCCGTGCTCTTCTCTGCCCTAGCTCGGCGTCACTCTAGCGGTGAGAGACATTAACCCTGGAACTGTTTCTTGTCTTTTTCCCTTTCAATTCCGGCCTTTGCGCATCCTACGCCGGAAAATCGCTCTTTCTCTTACGCCGGGACACGGTCGCTATAGCCATCGAGTTACTAAGTCGTTACCTAGTTGAGGGGAAGTCAGCCTGCTTGGAGCAGTCCATGGTTCGCGAAAATCACGCAAGACGAATTGCAAACGAATAGGGCATCGGTAAACGGCTGGCCAGGAAGAGCACTCGGCAATGCGCACAAGGAATGATCTCTACCGCGAGTAACTAAGCGGCTGGATCAATACTCGAAAAATCTTGACTACTCCTGCCGATTGAGTCAAATTGGACATATGTCCGACCTGACGCAACCTGGGTCGCATCGGCCATGAGATGGAGGGGTGACTAGAGTTCCAAGCATCTTGCGGTCTTTCGGTAATCTCTGGCAGAAACTACTCGGTCCGTCCCCCGATCCTCCGGCTGTCTTTAAGAACAACGTTTCCTCGAGTCGTCAACCCATCAAATCGAATTACCATTCCAACCGGAAAGGAGTCATCCGATGCACAAGAAGGTCATAGAAATCAATGGGGCAACGAAGACACTCGTCTTTGCCCAAGAGTCGTCTTTAGCTGATGTGCTCCGCGATCAATTAGGCCTCACCGGGACCAAGGTCGGCTGCGGCAGCGGCCAATGCGGCTGCTGCAACGTAATCTTGGACGGGAAACTAATCAAATCCTGCGTGACGAAGATGACCCGAGTGCCGGATGGGGCGCAGCTTCTCACCATCGAGGGGATTGGGACGCCGGATAGTCTGCACCCGATTCAGTTGGCATGGACGGTCTATGGGGCGGCCCAATGCGGTTTCTGCACGCCGGGCTTCATCGTGTCGGCCAAGGCCCTCCTGGATCAAAACAACAACCCCTCGCGGGAGCAAGTCAGAGACTGGTTCCAGAAAAACCGGAACGCATGCCGCTGCACCGGTTACAAGCCCATCGTGGACGCGGTGATGGATGCGGCCAAGGTCATGCGAGGAGAAATGACCGCGGCAGAACTGGCGTACAAAATGCCTGCCGACGGCCAAATCTGGGGAGGAAACTATCCAAGGCCCACCGCCGTAGCCAAAGTCACGGGCACAATTGACTACGGGGCGGACGTGGGATGCAAAATGCCTGCGGGACCCTGCAGGCTGGCGCTGGTTCAGGCCAAGGTCTCCCACGCCAAGATCCTCTCCATCGATACTTCCGAAGCCGAAAAGATGCCGGGCGTCTTCAAGGTCGTCACCCACAAGGACGTGAAGGGCAGGAATCGGATCACCGGTTTGATCACATTTCCCACGAACAAAGGAGATGGCTGGGATCGGCCGATTCTCTGCGACGAGAAAGTGTTCCAGTTCGGAGACGCGATGGCCATCGTATGCGCGGACACGGAGGCCAACGCCAGAGCCGCAGCGGAAAAGGTCAAGGTGACGCTGGAGGAGCTGCCGGCCTACATGAGCGCTCCGGCGGCCATGGCCGATGACGCTATAGAGATTCATCCCGGGACCCCCAATGTCTACTTTGAGCAGAACAGGGCCAAAGGACAGGATACCAAGCCACTCATGGACTCGGCGGCCTATGTGGTGGAAGGAGAGTATTATCTTCAACGCCAGCCGCATCTGACCATGGAGCCGGACGTGGGCTTGGCTTATTTCGATGACGAAGGGCGTCTCACGATCCATTCCAAGAGCATCGGCATTTACCTGCATCACGCGATGATCTGCCCGGGGCTGGGCATTGAGCCGGAGAAACTGCGCCTCGTTCAGAATCCCGGCAGGCGGCACATTCGGATACAAGTTCAGCCCTACTATGGAGGCGCTGCTGGGCGTGGCGGCTATGGCCACCGGAAAGCCGGTGACTCTGAAATACGATTATTACCAGCACATCACCTATACCGGCAAGACGATCGCCTTTCTTCATCAAGCTGAAGTACGGCGCGGACAAGGACGGCAAGATCGTCGCCATGGAAAGCGACTGGATCGTGGATCACGGCCCGTACTCGGAATTCGGAGATCTGTTGACGCTGCGCGGGGCGCAGTTCATCGGCGCCGGTTACGGCATCCCGAACATCCGCGGCAAGGGTCGGACGGTTGCACGAACCATGCCTGGGGTTCGGCGTTCCGGGCTTACGGTTCGCCGCAGAGTTTCCTGGCATCTGAAAGCCTGATGGATGAGCTGGCCGTGAAGATGGGCATGGATCCCCTGGAGCTGCGCTATCACAACGTTTATCGCCCGGGAGATACCACCCCGACCGGGCAGACTCCCGAAGTGTTCAGCTTGCCGGAGATTGATCGACAAGCTTCGACCGCTGCTACAAGGCGGCCAAGGAGAGGGCAAAAAGGAATCGACCCCCGAGAAGAAAAAGGGCGTTGGCGTCTCCCTCGGCATCTATGGCTGCGGTCTTGATGGGCCGGACTGCTCGGAAGTTGCGATGGAACTGACACCGGATGGAGTGGTCGCTTGCCAGTTCCTGGGAAGACCACGGCCAAGGAGCGGACATGGGGGCGCTGGGAACGTGCCACGAGGCCCTGCGACCCCTGGGATCGAGCCCGGACCAGATCAAGCTGGTGATGAACGACACGGCGATCATTCCCAACAGCGGGCCTCGGGCGGAAGCCGTCAGCAGGTGATGACCGGCAACGCCATCAAGAACGGCTGCGAGATGCTCCTCAATGCCATGCGAAAACCGGACGGGACTTATCGAACCTACGCGGAAATGAAGGCCGAGAATATTCCGCTCAAATATTCCGGCAAATGGGCGGCGTCCATGTGCACGCCTGCGACGAAAACGGTCCAGGGCAGCCGTTCGCGCGTGTACATGTACGGCGTGTTCATGGCGGAAGTCCGTGGACACCAAGACCGGCAAGACAGAGGTGGACAAGTATACGGTGGTTGCCGACGTCGGGAAGATCAACAACAAGCTGGTCGTGGACGGCCAGATTTACGGCGGTGTGGCCCAGGGGATCGGCTTGGCGCTGTCGGAGGATTTTGAGGACCTCAAGAAGCACACCAGCCTGATCGCCTGCGGTTTGCCGTACGTCAAGGACATTCCCGGATGACTTCAAAATCATCTATGTGGAGACGCCGCGGGAAAACGGGCCGTTCGGCGCGGCCGGCGTGGGAGAGCTGCCGCTTACCACCTCCCACGTGGCGGTTGTCAACGCTATCTACAACGCCACCGGCGTGCGGATCACCCATCTGCCGGCGCTGCCCGAGAAGGTGCTGGCCGGTCTGCAGGCTGTGAAGTAGTAAGCCAAAGTCTAAGCAGGGGGCATCGTCGCTCTGACGAGGCCCCCCAAATCGATGGCGGCAAGGTCGTCAAGCTTGAATAATATTAAACTGTTGACTTGCCTCCGAAGATGGGATAGAGGGCTTGTCTATTCCAAACGGAGGTCGTCCTGGACAATGAAACAAGAGTCACTGAGCTTGGAGGAGTTTCAGGATAAGTTTTGCACGGAAGAGGCGTGTCAGAAGCATTTGTTTCAGATGCGCTGGCCAGAGGGTTACAAGTGCCCGCGATGTGGTCATGAGCGGTACTATGTTCATGGGCCGCGTCGCCTTTACGAGTGTAAGGCGTGTCGATATCAGGCGTCTCTGACCGCGGGGACAATCTTCCACAGAACTCGGACACCGCTGAAGACTTGGTTTTGGGTGATCTTCTTGATGGCAAGGCCGAAGAGCGGGATATCTATGCTGTCGCTCCAACGGATGCTCAAGATTAAGACCTACAAGACCATTTGGACCATGGGACACAAGATACGCAAGGCCATGGCCGACAGGGACGCACCCTACAAGCTTGGGGGACTTGTTGAGATGGATGACTCCTATTTTGGTGGAAGCAAGCCAGGCAAACGAGGAAGAGGCGCGGCGGGAAAGGCCACGGTTGTTGTATCGGTGGAGGATCGAGGCCGCAAGGCGGGATTTGCCAAGATGCATAAAGTAGAAAATGTGAGGAGTGACCATATACGACCGATCGCCGACAATGGATTTGCGGAAGGAACGGTTGCAAAGACCGATGGCTTACGTGCATACGCCGCTGCCTTTCGGGACAGCCACCATAAGCATGAAGCTGTCCTAGTGGGCTCTGGAACTCAAGCCCCAAAACTATTGCCTTGGGTCCACACGCTACTGGCCAACATCAAAGGGAACATCAGAGGGGTATACAAAGGGGTGCATCATAAGCATCTGCAGCGTTATCTTGACGAATTCTGCTACCGTCATAACCGTAGATTCTGGGAGGACCAGCTTTTCGGCAGGCTTCTCCATGCTTGCCTGCGTACTTCGACGATAACGTTTTCGGAGTTAAGGGCATGAGCGTTTAATATTATGGATCAACAGGAACTACGAAGGCTCGAAAGCCTGTGCATTCAGGAATGGGCCCCATGGTGTACCGCTTCCTGTCCGGTCCATGTTGACGTCCCGCGCCATGAACGCAGAGATCAGCAATGGGGATTTTAAATCGGCAGTTCAGGTTTTCAGCCGCAGCGTCCCCTTTACTCGCATCATAAGCCGAATTTGCGATCATCCTTGCGAGCCCGTCTGCAAGCGGCGAGAAGTAGGAGAGCCCATAGCAATCAGGTCCCTTGAGAGGTCCGCCCTTGCTTATGCCCCGCCCCTGGATATTCGAGCGCTCGCGCTCCCGGAAAAGAAGCAGTCCGTAGCGATTGTGGGGTCGGGATTGAGCGGGCTTACCGCAGCGTTCGACCTGGCCAGGAAAGGATACCGGGTCACCGTGTTCGAGGCCACAGACCGGCTTGGTGGTAAATTGTGGAATTACTCCGAGGAGTTGTTACCTCGATCGGCCATGACGGATGACTTTGAGGCGCTGAAGAAGGCGCCTATTGATGTGCGTTTCAACGCCTTTGTCGGCGTTCGCGAATCTCCGGAAGAACTTCTACATTCTCATGACGCTGTTTACGTTGGCGCCGGGAGAGCGTCGGGACGAGACCTCGGCATCGAAACCGGGGGGGCAGGTCTGGCCGTAGTTGACGCCGTGACCTTTGAAACAGGCTTGGCGGGCATATTCGCCGGCGGAAGCGCTGTATATGGAGCGGGGAGCTATTCACCCATAACGTCCATCTCTCATGGACGGCGCGCAGCGATTTCCATCGACAGATTCCTGCAAAAGGTTTCCCTTCGGGCTTCCCGAGAAAAGGAAGGGGCCTACGAGACACGGCTTTTCACGAGCACTGAGGGCGTAGAAGCTCTGCCGCGAATCGTGATGGATGACCCGAGCCGTGGGTATTCCGCAGAGAAAGCGGTCTCGGAGGCTGCAAGGTGCCTTCGGTGCGAGTGTATGGAGTGCTGTGAAGATCTGCGAATATCTAGAGCGATTCAAAGGCTACCCCAAAAAATACGTTCGGCAAATTTACAACAACCTCTCCATTGTCATGGGACAACGCCACGCAAACAAGTTTATCAACTCGTGCAGCTTGTGCGGCCTTTGCAAGGAAGTCTGCCCGAGGGCTTTCACATGGGAGAGGTGTGCAAAGCGGCCCGCAACATTATGGTCACTCAAGGCAAGATGCCGCCGTCCGCGCACGAATTCGCTCTGCAGGACATGGAATTCAGCAATAGCGAAAAGGCGACGCTGGTTCGGCTCCAGCCGGGAATGGCATCGAGCAAGTATCTGTTCTTTCCGGGATGCCAGCTTACGGGATCGTCCCCCGATCATGTGAAGAAGACCTACAAATACCTGACAGATCATATGCAGGGAGGCGTGGGACTTATGTTGCGCTGTTGCGGAGCGCCCGCTGACTGGGCCGGGCGTGAGGCGAGCTTGTCCCAGGTGTTGAATTCATTTCGCGCAGAATGGGAGGGCATGGGTAGTCCGCAACTCATCCTGGCCTGCTCCTCCTGCTATGCGATCTTCAAAAGGCGCCTTCCCGAAGCTCGTCTGATTTCGCTGTGGGAGATTTTCGACCAATATGGATTGCCTCAGACCGACACCGCTCCGGGAACTGGCGTCGTGGCTATCCACGATCCGTGCACGAGCAGACATGAGCCTCAGGTCCAAGAAAGCGTAAGAAATATTGTGAGGACCCTGGGGCTCGAAATAGCCGAGCTGCCCCTGAGCCGCGATAAGACCGAGTGCTGCGGTTTTGGCGGTCTCATGTATTTCGCGAATCGCGACCTTGCCGACAAGGTTGTTGAGAGACGCATTGGCGAGACAAATGCTGACTTGCTTACATATTGCGCCGTCTGTTGCGATCATTTCCGATCCGGAGGCAAACCGACCTGGCGCCTGCTCGACCTGATCTTTAACGAAGGCGCTCTCAGCGGTCCGCAAATGAAAGCCCCTGATTATTCCCAGAGGCGCGAGAATCGGGTACGATTGAAGAATTCTCTCCTCGCTGAGCTGTGGAGTGAGAAAGGCGTGGACCAGGAGGTTCAACAGCGCATTAAATTGAGCATTCCCGACAAGGTTCGTGACTTGATGGAACGACGAATGATCCTGGTTGAAGACCTGCGGCAAGTCATCGAGTGGGCCGAAAGAACAGGGAGTAAGCTCATTCAAAAGAAAACAGGCCACTACCTCGCCCATTACAGGCCGGGGACGGTAACGTACTGGGTGGAATACTCAGCCGACCAGGAAGGCTTTGTCATTCACAATGCCTACAGCCACAGAATGGAAGTTCTGGAGCATCTGAAACCATGAACCACCAGGTTGACATAAGTGAAACGTCGGAGTGGCAGTGTGGCAAGTGCGGCGTTGCGCTGGAAATGGCGACGGTGGAAGTGGCGTACATGGGAAGCAAGCATCCGGTGCAGCTACCGCGGTGTCCGAGTTGCGGGATAGTCTTCATTCCCGAGCAGCTCGCAACCGGGAAAATGGCCCAGATTGAGCAGCTTCTCGAAGATAAGTGACCTGGAATGAAGTCAGAGCGTAGCCACAATTTGTTCGAGCGACTCTCGGAAGAACCCCTTGCTTCCACGGGTATCCGCCCCGGTGGGCTTGGATTGACGCGGCGGGGGATTGCCATCGCGCAATTAGATCCGGATGACGTTGTGCTGGACATAGGATGCGCGAGCGGCGTGACGGTGGAGCACCTTATCTGTCAGCGCTCGATTCGGGCGGTAGGAATTGATTCGTCTTCCCTTCTGGTGTCTCGAGGCAGGGCCAGGGACGCTGCTCTTCCTCTCCTCCTGGGCGATGCCGAGGCGCTGCCTTTTGCAGACGGATCTTTTGATGGTGTGTTTTTGGAGTGCACGCTTTCACTCGTCTCGAACCGCGACCAAGCCCTCAAGGAATGTTATCGGGTTCTGAATCGGGGGGCAGGATAATCGTGAGCGACATCTTCGCACTCAATCAAGCGGCTAGCAACGGACTGAAAAGTCTGCCGGTTCGCTCGTGCTTGAGGGGGGCGCTTGATAAAGATCGGTTTTTGCACGAATGCTTTGCCGCCGGCTTCGGATTCGGGTGTTTCGAGGATCATTCCTACCTGCTGCGGGACTTCGCTGTTCAGATGATCTGGACGTATGGATCTCTCGACCGATTCTGGACCCACGAAGGTGGCTGTACGCCGGATGCCTGTCAGGTTCAGGGCGTCATTCGCGAAGCCAGACCGGGCTATTTCTTGCTAGTGGGCTTCAAGTCGCACAATTTCCGCGGGGTGATCTGAAGGGGTCCGGCATATGAGACCTATTGATGAATCGAGCACTATGGACGAATTGGTGAAGATGCTGGAACTGACCGGTCAGGGATTCCATTGCAGCCAGATACTGCTTTTCTTGGGCCTCGAAGCGCAGGGGAAATCCAATCCCGATCTGATCAGGGCCATGTCTGGACTTGCGGGCGGAGTCGGATTCTGCGGCGACACCTGCGGCGCGCTGACGGGAGGAGCGTGTTTGATAGCCCTGTACGCAGGTCGGGGGACCCCCGAGGAAGAAGACCATCCAGGCTCAATCTCATGATAAACGAATTGGTCGAATGGTTCACCCTGGAGTTTGCGGAGTGTTACGGAGGCATGCACTGTCGGGAAATTCTCGCCGAAGACCCGGCAAACCAATTAACTCGCTGTCCGGGGATAGTTACCCGAACTTATCAGAAGGTTAAGTCATTACTGTTGGAAAACGGGTTCGACCTTTCCCGAGGCAGATAATGGAACAAAAGGACAAAGCCGTCATATGCGAAACGGAGAGCGTTTGTCCCGTATGCCTTGCCAGATTGCGTGCAGTAATTGAGGAGGATCGACAAGGTATCTTTATGCGAAAAGCCTGCGCCGCGACACGGTGAGTACCGCACGTTGCTCTGGCGTGGGGATCCGCCGTACCAGACATGGTCTCGTCCCAAAATAGCGTTTCATCCACCGGACGCGTGGGGCGAAGTCAAAAACGGTTGCCCTTTTGACTGTGGTCTCTGTCCGGATCACCGACAACAGACATGCGCCGCTTTGATCGAGGTTACTTCACAGTGCAACCTGAGTTGCTCGGTGTGCTTTGCCGATTCAGGCGCCGGCAATCGTCCGGACCCGACCTTGTCGGAAATCCGGGGATGGTATGAAACCCTGATCGCCAAAGGATACAAGTGCAACATTCAGCTTTCCGGCGGCGAGCCTACCATCCGCGACGATCTTCCTGAAATCGTGGCTCTGGGACGATCGATTGGATTCGAATTTATCCAGCTCAACACAAACGGTCTGCGACTCGGCGTCGGACGCTAAATATCTTGAACAGCTCAAAGTGGCCGGGCTCTCATCAATATTTCTGCAATTCGACGGTACCGGAGAACGAGATTTACAGAGCGCTGAGAGGCGGCGATTTCTTCGACGCCAAAGTCAGGGCCATCCGCAATTGTCAGCAAATGGAGCTGGGAGTGGTCCTTACACCGACTCTCGTTCCGGGGGTGAATCTTCACAACGTGGGAGGGATCATATCTTTCGCCGTAGAAAACCTTCCAACGGTACGCGGGGTTCACTTTCAGCCCGCAACTTATTTGGGTCGATATCCAGGGATTCCGGCCGACAAAGACCGGCTCACATTGCCGGACGTCATGCGCGCGGTCGAGTTTCAGACTCAGGGGCTGATCAGCATTGACAGTTTCGCACCGCCGGGATGCGAGAACGCTCGTTGTTCCTTTCACGGGAGCTTTGTGACAATGCCCGACGGGCGATTAACGGCCCTGACCAAGCGCCGCGATCAACAATGCGGCTGTAGTGTTGAAAAGGCAGAAGTGGGGGCCGCGCGGGCTCGACAATGTGTGTCTGAACAGTGGTCAGCGTGGGATACTTCTGCTTACGCGCCGGCGCATGGCGAATTGTCCTTGGGACATTGGGACACGCTGCTGGAACGGGCTCGCACACATCAGCTGTCAATATCGGGGATGGCGTTTCAGGATGTATGGAACCTGGATTTGGAGCGACTGAGGGACTGCTGCATTCATGTGATTGCTCGGGACGGCAGGCTCGTTCCCTTTTGCGCATACTATCTGACCGGCATCGAGGGACGTTCCCTCTATGGAGGGGATTGACGAGACATGCGAAAAACCCCTTTGGAAAAGTGGATATCGGAGAAAATCCACGGCCGGCCAGGCCGCGAATTAACCCGAGATGGCATTCGCCGATATCAATTGGAGAAGCTCAAGACCGTGATTGATTATGTCTCGGGCAGAAGCCTTTTCTATCGGGAACGCCTTCGGGGAATTTCCGGCAAAGACTTACAAGGTGTTGATGACATCACCGACTTGCCGATGACCACGACTGAGGACTTGCGACACAGTGGGCCTCGGTTCCTTTGTATTTCTCAAAGTGAGGTTGACCGCGTTGTCACCCTACAACCCTCGGGAAAGGATGAAGCGCCGAGACGAATCTATTTCTCTGCGGATGACCTGGAACTTACAATTGATTTCTTTCACAACGGCATGAGCGCCCTCGTGGATCCTGGACAAAGAGTCCTTATCCTCATGCCGGGGGATAGGCCCGGTACCGTGGGAGATCTTCTTGCCAAGGCGCTCGATCGAGCAGGCGCCCAAGGGTTTGTGCACGGAGTTGTCACGGACCCGGGGACAGCCATCAGCGACATCGTGGATAAGGAAATTAACTGTATCGTTGGCATTCCCACCCAGGTTCTTACCGTCGCCAGGAGCCAAGAAGCGGATCAAATCCCTGAGTGCCGGATTTCAAGCGTCCTGCTCAGCGCGGACTATGTGCCGTCTTCTCTGATAGACGAGCTTCAACGAGTGTGGGCGTGCAAGGTATTCGGTCATTACGGGACAACAGAAATGGGGCTCGGCGGAGGGGTGGAATGCGAAGCGTTCGATGGCTACCACTTGCGTGAAGCGGACCTACTATTCGAGGTCGTTGACTCGGCTTCCGGCCGACCTCTTCCTGACGGACAGCTCGGGGAAATCGTTTTCACCACGCTGACCCGCAATGCTATGCCTCTGATTCGGTACCGAACGGGTGATCTGTCAAGATTTCTTCCTGAGCCCTGCCCGTGCGGAACGGTTCTGAGGCGGTTGGCGAAAGTCAGGGGAAGGACTCATGACGGAGTCTCACTTCGATCAGGGGACTGGCTGACAATCGCCGACCTTGACGAATCCCTGTTTGCTGTCCCCGGAATTGCCAACTACCAGGCATCGCTCACAAAATTTGCTGATGTGGATCGTCTGGAGCTTATCATTCATCCTGGCTCTTGCGGTGATCAACCTCAGTTGGATAAGATTCTCGGAGCTGTAACCAGTGTGCCCGCAATCTCTCACGCGGTCGAAACGGGAGATCTGATCGTCGAACCTATACGCTTCTCCACCGAAAACTGGACCACGACAGGAGCTGCTAAGCGAGCTATCCTGCAAATACATCCGAAGGAATGAAACGATGAGTCGGAACGATGTGGAAAGAAGTGATAATGAAGACTAACCGGGAATTGACTGCAGAGGAAACAGCCAAGAATAATCGAACTCGGCAATTGTCGAAAACGTGGGTCCGGAGACGGAACTTCCAGCGGAGGCGGCGCCGTCATGATCGAAGTCGCATGCGACGGCCCTATCGGCGCGGATATCAAGAGCTGTCTCACCGGACATTTGGAAGAGTCCGGCTATGTTACCGTATCGGATGATCGTCCGGATTGGGTATTCTCCATCATTGCCTTCCACCATGAGGACCTCGTCGAAATGTCCGTGGTCCTACGGCAATTGTTTCGCTCGACATCGCCTGGCACGGAAATGGTCAAGGAGAGCGGCTCCGATAGGGAGACGCTGCGAAAAGGCGGCTGGGTTTACGAATCATTGAAGTATCACGGTCTGCATGGTGTCCCTAAAATGGCGTTAGGAGACTTCCTGAAAGGTCTTGCTCACCAGTTTACAACTCAGCGCTTGGGCCGGTCCCAGAGCCTGAAGATGCGGACCTAGTAGGTTGGCGGTTCCCTTTTCCGAGCAGGTAAGGCTTAAGAGAATGCCCCGGTCCCCGAAAACGACGTCATCGGGGGGTCAGACCTTCCAGGGTTATTACGGCTCACGTTGGTCGATGTTGTTCCGATTCCTTGCCATACGAAAATTCATGACTAAGTTAACTGCGAGCCCTTGAAGCCCCAGCCCCCCCGGTGCAGAAAGGGCTTGAACCTCTGGGATGAACGCGATGGGGTCCCGGAGGTTCTGTTTTTGGAGGAACGGAAAGAAGCTTGCGGGGAGGCCCTTTTTGTAAAAACGGCCTCCCCGCAGCCCCTCCCCAAAAACTTTCAATTTATTAGCTTGTAGTCTGGGTGACGTTGGAAATCGGGCTTCATCGACCGCATTCCGACCGGCATCGGAGGCCGTGTCACGACCCATGACTGTGCTCCGCTTGCCGGTCAATTCCAGTTTCGAATCGATTGTTACTCACAGATATGTACAAAACTGATGCAGACCAAGCCATACGGAGCAAATGCCACCCTTGCAACAGCGAGCGTGGCAGTTCGGCTCGCAAGCCGGCATCGACTTCGCTAACTCAACATAATATTAGAGTTTTTTGGGAGGGGTTCGGGGGACCCTTTTTTACACAAAAAAGGGTTCCCCGAAAACTCTTAGAACACTCCCTTCACCTTGCCGGTTTCGACGTCAACGTCGACTCGTCGGAAGGCCGGATCGGAACTGGTTCCCGGCATCAGGGAGATCGCCCCTGCAACCGGCACCACAAACCCTGCGCCATTGTAAGTCAGAATGTCTCTAATGGGGAGGGTCCATCCCTTGGGAGTTCCCTTGATGTTCGGATCGTGTGACAGGCTGAGATGCGTCTTGACCATGCAGGTCCCGAGCTTGGCCAACTCAGGATCCGCTTCCATCCTCTTGGCCTTGGCTTCCGCTTCGGGAGTATAGGAAACGCCATCAGCGCCGTAGACTTCTTTTGCAATCAGTTCGATTCTCTGGCGCAGAGGCAGGCTCAGGTCGTAAAGCAGTTTGAATTGGTTCTTCTCTTCGCAAGCGTCCACAACCGCATCCGCGAATTCCAACGCTCCGTCACCGCCTTTGAGCCAGTGCTCGGATACCGCAACACGAGCGCCCGCAGCCTCGGAAAGGCGACGCACCGCGGCGATCTCATCTTTGGTGTCCTTGTAGAAGGAATTTATACAGACAACAGGATTAATTCCAGCCTTCTTCACGGTTTGAATGTGGTGGACCAGGTTGGAGGTTCCCTTTTCAACCCATTCGACGTTCTCTGAATCGTATTCCTTGGGCATGGGCAGACCGGGCCTGGGGACCGGCGCTCCACCGTGGCATTTCAGAGCGCGTATGGTAGCCACAACGACAGCGCAGTTGGGGATAAGGCCGGAGAAGCGGCACTTGAGGTTCCAGAACTTCTCAAAGCCGATATCCGCGCCGAAGCCTGATTCGGTTATGTGGTAGTCCGCTACTTTCAGGCCGATCCTGTCAGCAATGATCGAGGACTGCCCGATTGCTATGTTGGCAAAAGGCCCGGCGTGCACGAAGACCGGCTGGCCCTCGACGCTCTGTAGTAGGTTCGGATTCAGCGCTTCGACCATCCAGGCGGTCATGGCGCCGGCTACATCAAGGTCCGAAGTCGTGACGGGCTCGCCCTTCTTGTTGTACGCTACCACGATGCGACCCATGCGCTCCCGCATGTCCTTGAGGTCCTTGGCCACCGCCAGAATCGCCATAATTTCCGATGAAACGGCGATCCCGAACTTCGAGTTCATCATGAACCCGTCCATCTTTCCGCCGATGCCGATCGTGATGTTACGAAGGGCCTGGGCGCAGAAATCCATTATCCAACCGAATTCTACATTTCTCGGGTCGATATTGAGTTTTGGTGGCAGACCCCTCCTGGACCATTCCGCGTCGTCGTAGTTGAATTCGTGCTGAAGCCGAGACGTTACAGCCACCATCGCGAGGTTGTGAGCATTCATAATGGCGTTAATGTCGCCTGTCAGTCCCAGAGAAAAAGGCGTCAAGGGAATGCACTGCGCAAGACCACCGCCCGCGGCTGATCCCTTGATGTTCATGGTGGGCCCGCCGGACGGTTGCCGGATCGCCGCGCTGACTTTCTTGCCCCGCTTACCGAGACCTTCCACCAGTCCCATGGCGCTGGTGGACTTGCCTTCGCCAAGTGGAGTCGGCGTAATCGCTGTTACATTGATGTACTTGCCGTCAGGTTTGCCCGACATGCGTTTGAGGACTTTGGCAAAATCAATTTTTGCTACGTAATGTCCGTGTGGTAGGAGTTCCTCCTCTTTCAGCCCCAGTTCATCTCTGAGCTGGTAGACGGTTTTCATCGTTTTTTCGGCTTCTTCGGCTATCTGCCAATCGGCCATCTTGGTTGGATCCAGAGCCATCGATACCTCCTGTGTGACGATTCACCGTACAGGCGTGTCTGCCTGAATTCGGAAATTGTGCTTAATGAAAAAGAACAAGGTGGCGGGAGCACAACTGGATATTCTTAGTCCAAAAAGCCTAATTCATCAACAAAAAAAGAATTTAAGCTTCGCGCAAGTACGCTGCCGCATTCCTGAAAACAGCCAGTCCCGCGCCTTCGTCGGGCAGGTTTTCGCGCGTCCATCTGGGATGATTGGTCCGATGATGGAAACATTCAGGGTGCGGCATTAGGCCGAATACTCGGCCGGTCGCATCACAAACCCCCGCGATGGCTTGCTCCGCGCCATTCGGATTGAACGGGTATTCCATTGTGGGTTCGTCCCGGTCAGGAAGACTATATCTCAGCGGCGCCTGATGAAATTTGACAAGGTTACTCGTCAAATCGGCGCTGCGACCCACTATTTTGCCTTCGCCGTGGCGAACGGGCAAATACAGTCTGTCGATGCCGCGGGTAAAAACGCACGGTGAGTCTTTATCGACCGTCAGCGACACCCATCGGTCCTCAAATCGGCCCGGAATCATTTCCCATGAGTGTGACATCGCGGCGGGTGTAATCCCCATCGAGAGCCGGGAGCATCCCGAGTTTGGTCAACAGTTGAAAACCATTGCAGATCCCGAGCATCAAACCGCCCTGCTCGATAAACCGCATCAAGCGGTCGATCAATCGTTCAGCATTGATCCGGGTGTGCCTAATGCGGTTAGCGCAGGCTTGTCCAGCCCCCAAATCATCACCGTCAAGGAAGCCCCCAGGGAAAACAATGAGATTGTATGAAGTGGGATCTACGTCTCCGGCCCCTAGAAAGTTAAGGTGCGCAAGGTCTACCCGGTCGAAACCGACCGATTCCAGCGCGTGCCGGGTCTCCATCTCGCAATTGATACCATGTCCGGTTGGGACAAGCGCAGTGATTTTCATATTAACCTGAGTTGAGTGATTTTGGGAAAGTTATCCGGGGAACCCCGTTTTTGTGTAAAAAAGCTTCCCCGGACCCCTCCCAAAAAACTCTAACATTATGTCTCGTTAATCTGCAAGGTGTTAGCTCGTAGGGCGGATTTTACGTCTCGGTCCTGCATTATTATCAATTTCATCAATCAAAACAGAGGCTTCACCGATTCCAGCGCGAGATTTAGATAAGTAGTCGGGAAAACCCCAATATAAATTACAGCCGCAGCAGCAATTGACAGCGCCAGGACGGTCCCGGGCGCAAACCGCAGCGCAGGCTGAACAGTTTCCGGCGTCTCCATATACATTTTCATGATGACTCGGAAATAATAAAATACCGATACAGCGCTGGTGAGCACCCCCAAGACAACCAGCCAGATGTACCCTTCACTTATTGCCGCCTTGAATATAGTGAATTTGCCTACAAACCCGGCAGTGGGCGGGAAACCGGCCAAAGAAAAAAGGAAAAGCGACATCACGAGCGCCAACAAAGGATGGCTGTTTGCCAGCCCCTTATAGTCGTCTATCATGACATTGGCTTCACCTTGCCTTCCGACCAAGGCCACCACTGCAAACGCCCCAAGATTCGTAAAGGTATACGCCAGCAAATAATAGAGAATTCCCGCGGTCCCGGCCTCTTTGCCTGCAACCATCCCGATTAATATGTAACCAGCGTGAGCGATACTCGAATAAGCCAGCATCCGCTTGATGTTGTCTTGGACAACTGCCGTTATGTTGCCAAGTATCATCGTGAGCGCGGCCAATATCCAGAGTATGTGGGACCAGTTGACCTCGATAGGCGTCAACGACTCAAAAAATACTCTTACGAATGCAGCGAACGCCGCGGCCTTTACGCCCACCGACATGAAGCCGGTCAGAGGAGTCGGGGCGCCTTCGTAAACGTCCGGGGTCCACATGTGAAAGGGAACTGCAGCGACTTTGAACCCAAACCCCACCAGCAACATGCCGACGCCGATGGTCCCCATGCTACCAACAGAGCCGGCCTGAAAATACTTGGTGAGAACGGGCAAGCTCAAGGAACCGGCAGCGCCGTACATCAATGCCGCGCCGTAAAGGAAAATTCCGCTGGAGAAACCGCCTAGGAGTAGGTACTTTAAGCGATGCCTCCTTAGCCTTCACATTGCCCGGCAATATTCCGGCCAATACGTATATTGAAATTGACATTGTTTCCAGGCCAATAAAGATGACCAGAAGATGGTTGGCAGAGACCATGAACATCATACCCACGGCCGAGAACAGCAGCAGAGCGAAATACTCATACAAATCCAAACCGTCGTCAGTCAGGTAGCGGACGGAAATCAAGACGGTTATCCCCGTGGCTATTAGAATCAGCAAATTAAAAAACCACGTGTACGAATCCAGGCTGATCAAGCCCGCAAAAGCCGGCTTATTCATCCACCTAAGAGGACTGTTCACGGCAATGGCCAGAACCACGCCAATCAGGCTAATCACGGTCGCTGAGGCTACTTTGGCCCGGTCAATGAACAAGCCGATAATCATAACAATCATGCCGGCCACGCATAATATAATCGCCGGCAGTATACCTCCGAGATCAAGGTCGGGTATTGGAATCATCCCGATAGCTCCTACACCAAGAATCAGCGATCAGTAGTCGCCGCGGAAGGCAAAGACGTGAATTTCATTTCAGGCGTGTCCATCAAGGATTGCTTCTTTGCCTTTTCAATGTTCATGACAGCAGCCCTCTTTGCTTCCACCTGCTGAATGAAGCTTTTCACCGAGGGCTCCATTGGCTTGAGAAAAGTGTTCGGATAAACACCGATCCACACTACAAAGATCACGAGCGGAACCAGCACAAAAACCTCACGCAGGCTCATATCCTTCAAGACCTTGTTCTTCGGGTTCGTGACCTCACCGAACATGACTCGCTGAAACATCCACAGCATGTACACAGCGGCAAAGATTACTCCTGAAGCCGCCAACACGGCATACCACGGAAATACTTTGAATGTCCCGAGCAGGATAAGAAACTCGCCGACGAAACCGTTGAGGCCCGGAAGTCCCACCGAAGACAGGGTAAAAATCATAAAGAATACTGCGAACAAGGGCATCACCTTAGATAGGCCGCCGAATTCGGCTATCAGCCTCGTGTGCCTTCTCTCGTAAATCATGCCGACAATGAGAAACAAGGCCCCGGTGCTAAGGCCATGATTGATCATTTGAACGATGCTTCCTTCAAGCCCCTGCACCGTGAGGGCAAACATCCCCAACATACAGAACCCGAGATGACTGACGCTCGAGAAGGCTACCAGCCTTTTTACATCCAATTGCACCATAGCGACCCAAGCGCCGTAAATTATCCCGATCACTGCCAGCAGTCCGATCCACCAGGCCGCATCCAAGGCCGCATTCGGAAAAAGCGGAATGGCAAAACGGATAAAACCGTAGGTCCCCATTTTCAATAAGACCGCAGCCAGCACCACACTGCCTACGGTCGGGGCTTCGGTATGGGCGTCAGGAAGCCACGTGTGAAACGGGAACATAGGAACTTTGATCGCGAACGCCAGAAAAAAAGCGAGAAACATCCAGAACTGAGCGTGAACAGGAACAGGAAATTCGTAAAGCTTCAAGAGATCGAACGTGTAGCCACCACCACCCTGTCCCGCTATGACATACAGTGACAGAATAGCGACCAACATCAGCAGGCTACCGACCATCGTGTACAGCACGAACTTGATGGCTGCGTAAAGCTTGCGAGCAGGATTGCCCCAAACCCCGATCAGGAGATACATAGGGATCAACATGACTTCCCAAAATACATAAAAGAGAAAAAGATCCAGGGCCACGAAAACGCCCAGCATTCCCGTCTGAAGCACAAGCAGGCAGATGAGGAATTCCTTCACCCGATTCGTGATATCCTTCCATGACGCCAAAATCACTATAGGCCCGAGCAGAGTGGTCAAAAGCACAAGGAATAGGCTGATTCCGTCAATTCCGATTTTGTAGGAAATGCCCCAGTCCCGAACCCAAACGTGGCTTTCCATCAACTGCATTGCAGACGAGGTGGGGTCGAACATGGCGAACATCACCAGGCTGAGCGCGAAATCAACCAGCATGGCAATAATGGCTACCCAGCGCAGAAGTTCTTGACGTTCTCGGTTCAGAAACAGCAGGATCGCCACTCCTATGAGGGGCACAAACGTTATATAGCTAAGAATGGGGAACGAGACATTCGCCATAGAGCCAATTCCTCCATGTCCTATTTCAGGACGAAATATCCAATGACCACCACGATTCCCACTAACATGGCGAGCGCATAATCTTTCACCAGGCCGGTCTGCGCCAGCCTGCAGTTCTCTTGCCCAGCCGCGGACCATCTCAGCGACTCCATTGACGATTCCGTCAATGACTTTTTCGTCAAACGCTCTCCAAAGGAATCGAGAGAAATTCACGATGGAATTGACGAACAGGATGTCGTAGAGTTCGTCGATCCAATATTTGTTGTAAACAAGCGTGTGCAGCGGTCGGAAGCGCTCGACCATCCTGTCCGCCGCAGGAGGATCCGTGATATAGAGCCGTCGTGCAAACAGAAGTCCCACTATGGCAATGGCCACCGAGACCAACATCAATGTCACTTCGGCTGCAAGGCTGTGATGCTCACCATGATGAGCGCCTTTTAGAATCGCTTGCGCTGGAGCAAAGACCGGAGCGAGGAAATCTCCAAAGCGGTTAAGCCCTTCCCAGATGGGAATTCCTACAAACCCTGCGAGCGCCGCGCCGGCGGCCAGAATCATCAGCGGGACCGTCATGATCACAGGTGATTCGTGAACATGATGAGCTGTCTCATGATCCACTCTTGATTCGCCGTAAAATGTCATGTACAGCGAGCGGAACATGTAAAATGACGTCATAATCGCCGCGGCGGCCCCAAGTATCCAGAATCCTGCGTGCCTCTCAAACGAGTAAAATAGGATTTCATCCTTGCTGAAGAAGCCTGCCAGTGGCGGGATCCCGGCAATGGCCAGAGTGCCGATTAGATAAGTCCTCCAAGTATATGGAAGCTTAGACTTCAGCGCTCCCATCTTGCGCATGTCCAATTCTCCGGACATGGCGTGCATCACGCTCCCGGCTGCGAGAAAGAGCAAGGCCTTGAAGAACGCATGCGTCATCAGGTGAAAGATCCCTGACGAGAACGCTCCGACTCCGCAAGCCATAAACATATAGCCAAGCTGACTTATAGTGGAATAGGCCAGGACTCGCTTGATATCAAACTGAGTGATACCGATGGTAGCCGCATAAAACGCCGTTGCTCCCCCTATGACGGCCACGACGGTCATAGAGACCGGCGCCATAGCAAACAGTATGCTGCAGCGAGCCACCATATACACTCCTGCGGTCACCATCGTGGCGGCGTGGATCAAAGCGCTGACCGGAGTCGGGCCCTCCATAGCGTCAGGAAGCCACGTATAGAGAGGAATTTGCGCGGACTTGCCCGTAGCGCCCAGGAATAACAACAGCGTGATAAGCGTAACCAAAACACCGCCTGCCACCAATTTGTCTTGAGCCGCAGCAAAAACGTCCGTGAAATTGAGCGTGCCGAATGTGACGAAGATCAAAAGCACGCCCAGAATAAACCCGAAGTCACCCACCCGGTTAACGATAAAGGCCTTCTTGCCCGCGTCGGAAGCTGATTTCTTCTCGTAATAGTACCCGATAAGCAGATAGGAACATAAACCCACGCCTTCCCAGCCCACGAACATCAGCAGGAAGTTGTTGGCCGAGACCAGGATGAGCATGTTAAACACAAACAAGTTCAGATAAGCGAAGAACCGGCGAAATCCCAAGTTCGCCGTGCATGTATCCGATGGAATAAACATGGATGATAAATCCTACTCCGGTCACCACAAGCAGCATTACCATGCTCAGCGGGTCTACCAGGAACCCAATTGGGACATTCAGATCGCCCGAAAGAATCCATGTATAAATAATTTTTTGGACCGATCTGGAGCCCGGGTCCATGCCCAGAAGCTGCACAAAGATCGACAAAGCCACCACAAATGAGGCCGCGACGGACAAGGCCCCGATCCAGCCGATGGCCTTCTCCGGGAATCGTTTTCCAAAAAGCCCGTTGATCAAGAATCCTATAAGGGGAAATATGGGTATCAGCCACACCAGGTCAATCATTCCAGGCTCCCAACTTGAAATTCGGGGAGACTAAGCGGCTCCGTTCCGAAATTCGCGTGTAATCAGTCTCACTCACCATTTCATGAGGTTGACGTCATTGACGTCAATAGATCCGCTTTCTCTGAAAATAGCCACTGCGACAGCCAGCCCTACAGCCACTTCCGCCGCGGCGACAACCATAATGAACAAAACGAAAATCTGCCCTTCCACGGAATCAAGGTAACGCGCAAAGGCGATGAAAGTCAGATTCACCGCATTGAGCATCAATTCCAGGGACATCAGGATGACTATAAGATTCCTGCGAAACATTACCCCTATAATCCCGAGGGAAAATAGAATCGCTGATAAGATCAAATAGTGTTGTAAAGTGACCATCTCTTTATTTCCTAAATCTTTGAGCGATTTCGTGGCGTCTCAAGTCTACAGCGATAGTTCACGACCTCTTCCGAGCCAGGACAACTGCCCCGATGATGGCAGCAAGCAGAAGCACCGAAGCGATCTCGAACGGAAGAAGATACGTGGTGAAGAGGGCCTTGGCTATGATCTCGGTATTGGAGAGGCCTTGAGCGCCGGCCCCTGTCAGGGCGCCTTGCCCCGCGGGCGGGACAAAGGCCCTTATGATCGGAATAAGCAACACCACCAGACCTACCGCCAACGCTATCCCAACCCACCAGCGCATCGCCCCCGGATCACTTAGAGAAGGGAGCTGATCCAGATTCAACAACATGATCACGAAAAGGAACAAGACCATCACAGCCCCCGCATAAACGATGAGCTGGACCATTCCTACAAATTCGGCGTTCAGCAGGATAAATAGGCCTGCAAGGCCGATCATCGTGAGAATCATGAAGAGGACGTTGTGCAGAGGTCTGCGTAACAAAATTACGCAAACAGCGGAGGCTACCGTAACAGCGCCCAATACGTAGAAAATCAGAGCTTCCATGGACGATCCATAACCTCAAGCAAACGGACCAAACCGGCCGGTCCGTTGCAATTGAGCAGGTCCGGTCACCCGGCCTTTCGTTTCGATTCGTATCTCGGCTCAGGAGGCTCGAGGAGCCTCTCTTTATCGAAAATGAGATCTTCGCGGCTGTATTCGGACAGCTCGTAAGCTGTGGTCATTTCTATGGCCTCTTTTGGGCAGACCTCCACGCAAAAGCCACAGAAAATGCAGCGCCCCAAGTCGAGCACATATTTCTCCGGGTATTTCCTGTTGTCCGGTTCAGCCGCGGCTTCTATAGATATGCATTGCGCGGGACAAACCGTAGCGCAGAGCATGCACGCGACACATTTGATCTTTCCTGACGGATGTTTCGTCAGAACATGACGCCCCCTCCACCGAGGCGCTACATCCCATTTTTCGTCCGGGTACTGCAGGGTCACCTTTCGGGAGAAGAAGTAACTAAGCGTGAGTTTCAATCCCTGTAACAACGGGAGAATCATGGTTCAAACCTCATAATCGAATCGGGTCAACGCACCGCCCTTATGCTGTCTACCATTCTCCGCGGACCGGCAAGACGCCGGCCCTACTAGAGGCCTCGCTGCAAGTAAAGGGCATAGAAAAAGGCCGTTATCATCACGTTAAAAAGGCCAAGCGGCAACAATACCTTCCATCCGAAGCTCATGACACGATCGTACCTCAGCCTCGGATACGTTCCTCGAATCCAGACAAACAGGAATACGAAGAATAATGTCTTCAAGAGGAACCATACGATAGGCGGCAATATAGGCCCCTGCCAGCCTCCAAAGTATAGAGTGGTCGCCAGAGCGCTCAGGAAAAGCAAATGAGCGTACTCACCGAGATAAAAGAGTCCGAATTTCATCGAGCTGTATTCAGTCTGATATCCTGCGACAAGTTCGTTTTCGCATTCGAGCAGGTCAAACGGGGTCCGTGCAATTTCCGCGCTTCCTGCGATCAGGAACAGGAGAAAACCCAAGGGCTGGCGAAAAACGTACCATTTCCACACTGAATCCTGAGCTTCAACAATCCCCGTCAAGCTCAGCGAGCCAGCGAGCATCAACACTCCGATTACGGACAGGCTCAATCCCAGCTCGTAACTGATCATTTGGGCCCCTGTTCGAATCGAGCCCAAAAGCGAGTACTTGTTGTTCGACGCCCAGCCGCCCAGGACCACTCCGTATACGCCCAGCGACGAGATCCCGAAAATATAGAGAATTCCCACGTTGATGTCAGAAACAACCCCTGAGTTCAGGTCGTATTTTTGCGCCATCGGCCCCAATATGCTTTCCAGGCCCAATCCTTTGGCAAAGGGTATCACTGCAAACGGGATTAGAGCGCAGGTGACGACGATCAGCGGAGCAATAAGATAAACAGCTTTGTTGGCGCTGGCGACGGTTATTTCTTCTTTCATGATGAGCTTGACGCCGTCGGCCAAAGGCTGCAAGAGTCCCCAGGGACCGACCCGATTAGGGCCAAGCCTTACCTGGATCCATCCCAGCACTTTGCGCTCCACCAGGGTGAGGTAAGCCACAAAGGTGAGAACCACGACCAAGACAAGCAGAACTTTAACGACCAGTAGAATGATAGGAATCGCGTAATCCATTAGCGCAACCTTTGATAAATCTAAGCCTTTTCTACTCTGACGCTTACATCGGGCTGCCGCCGATGGGTCAGGATATTAAGCTTTATCGGGGAGAAATGCCCAGGCACAATCACAGTGCCCTTCGGGGCCCGATAAGATCTTTTCACTCGCACGTATATTGCAGCCCCATCGCCCGATGTGATCTTTACGTTCTCCTCTTCCTGCAAGCCCAGCTCTTTCATATCCTTGGAGTTCATTTCCGCAAAGCCTTCGGGGCAGACTTCCATGAGGGATGAACTCCATTCGGAAAAAGAACCCGAATGAAATTTGAGAATCCCGGGAGCCAATCTCATAGGCAGCTCGCCTTTTGACGGAACAGCAGCCGGCGCCGCAGGCAAGAAACGGGCTTTTCCTCGGGGGAACCCGCCCTCGTACAGTATGCTCTTTCCAGGATCTTCCGGATCCACACATGGCCATGTCAGGCCGCTTGACGCCAGCCGGTCGTACCAAATACCCCTGTACACATCGATCATGCTCGCGATTTCGTTCATAACCTGTTCCGGACCGGCATAGGTCATATCCGGGCTGCCCATAAGGGCTGCCAGCGCAGTGAAAATCTCCATGTCGGACTTGCCCTTTGCCGGGCTCAACACAGGCCTTATTCGTTGCACCAGTCTTTCGGCGCTCGTGTATGTGCCGATTTTCTCGGCAAATGACGCTGCCGGCAGCACAGCATGAGCCATTTTCGCTGTGGAGGTCAGAAAGAGATCCTGGACCACCAGGAATTCCAGATTTCCAAGCGCTTTTTCGGTCCGGGTCCGTTCGGGGTAGGTATCCAGCGGATTTTCACCCACCACGTAAAGCCCGCGGACTTCCCCGGCCTCGGCTTTGTCCAATATCTCAAGAGCGTCAAAGCCGTTTTGCGCCGGTATTGGAGCGCCCCATACCGCTTCGAACTTTGCCCTGGCGGCTTCGTCGGCGATCCGATGAAAACCGGGGAGCAGGTCAGGGCCCAATCCCATATCCACTGCGCCTTGGGCGTTGGCCTTTTCTCCAAACAGGTGAACGCCGCAAGATTCTTTCCCTATGCGGCCGGTCAAGAGAGCGAGATTGACTGCGGCCTTCGCTGTTTCTATATCGCCGCCCAAGCGATTCATCCCCAACGTCAGGATGATGGTGGCTCTCTGAGCATCCGCGTACGCCTTGGCCGCCTGTCGAATCAGATCGGCATCCACTCCGGTCAATTTGGAGACATTTTCCGCGGAGTAATCGGCAAGTGAAGCCGTCAGTTCATCAAGTCCTTCGGCCTTGAGGTCCAAAGCGGTTTTATCGAATAGGCCCTGATCGATGATCCACTTGAGCATAGCGTTAGCTATCAAATGCTCCGATCCCGGAGCGCAGCTCAAGTGCAACGAGCCGCCACGTTTGGCCAGCTTTGTGGTAATCGAATCGACCACCACTATTTGGGCCTTGTGGCGAGCCGCGGCTACTATTACCTCATTTTTCGCCACAGGGTGTGTCTCGGTCAGGTCCGCGCCCAGAAGAACTATCACTTCGGCATTTCTAATCTCCCGGATGGCGTTGGTCCCGGCAGGATAACCCAAGGCAGGTTCGACCGCTTCCACAAGGGCCCTGTACGCAAATCCACCCGCATGGTCCAGATGCGGCGTTCCCATCACAGTACGAACGAAACGGTTAAATACATAAGCGTCTTCGTTGGTCAGTCGCTCGGAACCAAGGGCAGCGAGAGCCATTGAGCCCGAAGCGTTCTTGATCTTATTGAAGCCCTCTGCGACAAAACTGAGGGCCTCGTTCCACCCGACTTCCTGAAGTGAGCCGTTCTTGCGGATAAGCGGTTTGGTCAGCCTCTGCTCGGAATAGATGTACGGCCAACCGTAACGGCCTTTGACACACAGGTTTCCTTCATTGTGGCTGTCCGCTGGTGATTTGACGTACACTACCTTGTCGGCTTTTTGTCCGAGACTTAGTGTGCATCCGAGACTGCAAAAAGAGCATGTCGTGGTGGTCTTCTGCAATTCGAATTCTCTGCCGGTCCCGACAAGCCATTTTGACGTAATGGCGCCGACAGGGCAGATAGAAGCGCACTGACCGCAGAATTCGCAATTAAGAGGTCGTCCGAAATCTGTCGAGACTTCGGCGTGCATCCCTCGATTAATGAAACTCAGCTCATTCTCTCCCTGGACCTCGTCACAAATCCTGACGCACATGCCGCATTTGATGCACAGATTCATGTTGAAACGAATAAAATGAGATGCGTTATCTACATGGAAATATCGTGATTCCCGGGAGAACGGCGGCTCCGTAATTTCAAACTCGCGCACCAGGTTTTGAAGGTGACATGCTCCGGCCGCGTCGCAGGAGGGGCACAGCAGAGGATGCGATCTCAAGAGCAGCATGAGCTGCATACGCCGACTGTTGTCAAGCTTAGGGCTGTTGGTGACAACTTCCATGCCTTCACGAGCCGGATTAAAGCAGGCCGGCATAGTACCGAGTGCGGCCCCGCGCCGTCACTTCAACCATACAGAGACGACACGATCCGTAAGGCACAAGCCGCTTATCATGACACAGAGTCGGGATGCGCACTCCCGCCTTCTGCGCGGCTTCCAAGATGGTGGTTCCTCGTTCTACACTTACTTCAACACCGTCAACGGTAAGGGTCTCCATAGAAATTATCTCACAAACAATGGTTTTGAGGCGGCGCCACCAAGTCTAGATTGGTCAGAGCCGCGTGTAAATATTCGTTTATCTGATGGCGCCGAATTTACAGTTGGCAATACAGGTTCGGCACTTGGTGCATTTTCCCAGGTCTATTCTCGCCACTTGCTTCTTTTCCCAGATAATTGCGCCGGACGGACAGTTCCGATAGCACAGGCCGCACATCTTGCATTTGTCCTCCATGACCACGAAGTCGATCAGACTCGGACACACCAGAGCAGGGCAATGCTTGTCACGGATATGCGCGTCATACTCGTCACGGAAGTAACGTATGGTCGAAAGCACCGGGTTGGCAGCGGCCTTTCCCAATCCGCAGTGGGAAGTGGAATTGATGTGTTTTCCCCATTCTTGCAGGAATTCCACATCCCCTTCTTCGCCTCTGCCTTCCACTATGTCGGTTAATCTATCAAACATCACCTTGAGGCCTTCACGGCAAGGCGTACACTTGCCGCAAGACTCGTCCACGCAGAATTCAGTGAAGAATCGCGCGGTATCGACCATGCAGGTGTGGTCGTCCATTACCACGACTCCACCCGATCCCATCATGGCCCCGGCATCGAGGAGAGATTCGTAATCGATTTCCACGCCCACCAAGTCAGTAGGTATACAACCGCCCGAGGGACCGCCCATCTGAGCGGCTTTGAACTTTCGTTTCTTGGGGATTCCTCCGCCTATGTCGAAGATTAGGCTCTTTAACGAGGTTCCCATAGGCACTTCGACGAGTCCAACGTTCTTCACGGCCCCGGTAAGCGCAAACACCTTGGTTCCTTTGCTGCCCTCAGTTCCTATGGACGCAAACCACTCCGAGCCGTGAAGTATGAGCGGGTTAAGATTAGCGAAGGTCTCGACATTGTTCAGGTTGGTGGGCTGATTGTTCAGACCCGCCTCTGCGCTGCGAGGCGGTTTAATGCGAGGCATTCCTCGCTTGCCTTCGATTGAATACATCAGAGCAGTGGACTCGCCGCAAACGAACGCCCCGGCGCCGGGATAAATCTCGATGTCAAAATTGAATCCCTTGTCGAGAATGTTTTCGCCCAGCAGGCCGTAATCCCTCGCATCGTGGATGGCTTTTTGAAGCCTCTGAATGGCAAGGGGATACTCGGCTCGCACGTAGATGTAGCCTTTCTCAGCGCCGATAGCGTATCCGGAGATGGCCATACCTTCGAGCACCGAATGCGGATCGCCTTCCATGACCGAGCGGTCCATAAAAGCTCCGGGGTCGCCTTCATCACCGTTACAGATAGTGTACTTCGGGAAATTCTCGTACCGCCGGCACTCCTCCCATTTGAGCCCGGTGGGGAAACCGCCGCCGCCTCTGCCCGCGGAGTCCTGATTTCTTGACTTCTTCGATGACCTCTTCCGGGGTCATTTCGGTGAGGACCTTGCCCAGGGCCGCGTATCCGTCCCGCGCGATGTAATCATCGATATTTTCAGCATCTATCAGTCCGCGATTCCGCAAAACTATCAATCGCTGCAAGCCGAAGAAGCCAATATCCTTCAGGAGTGGGATTTGTTGCTTTCGCTTCCTCCTTGAACAGGAGCGATTCCACCACACGCCCTTTGAGGACGTGCTCTTCCACAATTAGAGGAGCGTGTTCCGGTTTGACCTGATTGTAGAAAACGCCATCCGGATAGACCACCATGATGGGGCCTCGGGCGCAAAAACCATTACAGCCTGTCGTAATTACCTGGGCCTCGTCTTGCAGGTTCCTCTTTTTCAATTCCCTTTCCATGGCTTCTTTTACTTCCATGGAGCCACTAGCCAGGCATCCGGTGCCTGCGCACAACATGAACTGCATTCTATAAATAGGACTGGCGCTCATCGACTATTCTCCGACGGACTGAGCTGCTTCCGCTCAGCCCGAGCATATCTCAAATTCATTCGGGCTTGGATTACCCGGCCGTGGTTTCGCTCCCACGAGCAAGAGCGTAATCTTCCACGGGCTTTCCACCCATTACGTGCTCATCAAAGATGCGCTTTGCCTTTTCGCGATCCAACGAGACGTATTTCACCGGCGATTGATCCTTAACTTCCACGGTGATCATGGGCTCTTTCGCACAGAGACCGGCGCAACCTGAGTTAGTCAGAATAACGTCCGTGATTCCGCGAGCGGCTATGGCGTCACGAAACTCGCGTCATCACATCACGAGCCCCTGCCGCAATGCCGCAGGTCCCCATGTGGACAGTGATTTTGGCCCTGTATTCTCCCTCTCGCAGGACCATTTTCCCGCGCTCTCGTTCTTTAATTTTCTTCAGGTCCTCTATGGAAATCTTTGGCACGATGCTTCCTCCCGGAGGCTGTTATGAACGACTCTCAGGCAGCAAAAGCGCTGAAATTGGATCGGCTTTGCTTATCATTGATAGCCTTCCATAATTTTCAGCGTATCGTTAGGATTGATATTTCCGTGAGTATCCTCGCCGATCAGCATCACCGGCGCCAGACCGCAGGCGCCCAGGCATCTTACGGCTTCGAGGCTGAATCGGCCATCCTCGGATGTTTCCCCGACCTTAAGACCGATCTCTCTCGTCATGATCTCAAGAATTTCTTTCGATCCTTTAACATAGCAAGCCGTGCCGAGGCAAAGGCGCACGGTATGTCGGCCCCGAGGCGTGATCGTAAAGAATGAATAGAAGGTCACAACGCCGTACACATGCGAGGCTGACACATTCAGCCCTTCAGCAAGCTTGGCCTGCACTTCGAGAGGCACGTACCCGTATATCTCCTGAGCTTCCTTAAGCGCAGGAATGATGAAATTGGCCCGGCCCTCATACTTGTCTACGATCGCCTCAAGCTTTTCCAGTTCTTCGGGCGGAAGAACCTCCACAGCCGGAGCAGCTTTGGCTTTTAGGACTGCGTCTCGTTCTTGCACTTTATCTTACTCCCAATGGAATTCAGCGATTTACCGTTTCAATTCGAGGCAAGCGCCTTCAGTCCTTCTCTAAGGTTATCAAGGATAAGGCTAACCACCTCAGGTTGATTTATCGGAATTTCTTCTAGTTCAGCCCGTAATTCTCTAGTATCAAATTGATATTCCCTGCTATTTCTCCTGTGCGCATATACGAAATCGACGTCCGGGTTCCCCTGGATCAGAGTCACGATGGTTTCGGACATATTGCCCATAGGCTTGCGGTCGATATGCCCGTGCTTCATAAATGCAGTCACTTTGGTTCCAACTCCCGGGGTTGAATCTACTTGTATATCGCCTTCCGCCAGCCTTGCGGATTGTTGCAGCAATGATAAGCCTAGCCCGACCTTTCGGGTGACACGCGTGGTGACGAAAGGATCAAGCGCTTTACGCAGGAACTCCGGTTCCATGCCTCGTCCATTGTCTTCCACCGTGATCGTGAGCTTGTCTCCTTGAATGTCTTCTTCCACCGTTATCCGAATCAAGTTGGCGCCGGCATTTATTCCGTTTTCGGCCACATCGAGGATGTGCAGTGAAAGATCCTGCATCCGTTTTGCTCACCAGGCCCTTTCAAGTCTCGCATGGCGCAGCCCCGATTACCGCCCTGCCCTCCTGGCCTGCCAACGCCTTTCTGAGTTCCGCAAAGCTTGGCTCGGCCATTCGGGCCAGAGTAGCCGCAGACCCGACATCTTTCAGATAGTGCGCATCCGAAGAAGTAATCAGGGGATAGTTTCCGGCCTGCGGGAATTTTGCCCTGACCTTCTCGAAATCCGAGTGCTTCGAAACCTCCAGAGCGTCCAATCTCAGAGCTTCAGGAATGAATCCGAGCTGACTGAAAAGCCCGAAACCCGATCGATCTACATGGGACGCCACTGTCAATCCCTGAAATTTATGAATCAGATTCGCGACTCTTTCCGCGCTGAGAGTCGTGGCCCCTATCAAGAGCCTCTGATCGAGGTCTTCGACGTCATCAAATTCATCTACAACAACTTGATAGCCGAACACCTCTTCCTTATTTTCTCCGAACAGACGCGCGTAAACTTCAACTTGAACGGCCTCCGCTTCGGTCTCGGAGGGAAACAGACCCAGCACATGGACTTCTTCCGACGACGTGATCTCAATGCCCGGGATAACGGTCAAGCTGCTTCCGGCGGCTGCTCGCATCGTGGCGGAGGCATTCCGGGCGGAATTGTGATCGCACACGGCGATCATGTCCAAACCTTTGTCCAGGGCTGTTCGGACTATCGCCCTAGGCGTCATCTCCGCTATCTCTGAGCAGGGAGATAAAACCGTGTGGATGTGAAGATCAAGTCTGTAAGTCTTTAGATCGACCTTTCGGCCTCTCTTCTTCCGCCGTTGAAGTCTTTTCTCGTATCAAGCAGTCCGTTGACCGTTGGAAGGCTGGCGGCGCCGCCTATAATTAACCACTCTCCGTAACCGGATCTCAAGCTCCCGAACCTACCGGCGAATCCCCATTTGGTACAGCCGCCCAACCACCTCATAAGCCGGAAGTCCGCTTACCATTATAGGGACCCCTTGTTCTTCGGCTTTTTCCAGGGTCTCCGGTTCCGGTTCTCGTCCGCCTACAATCACTATGCCTGCCAGATTGTTCAGAAAAGCCACGGCAACAATATTTTGGTGTAACTGAAGGGTGATCCAGAGGTCCCCTTCTTTGGCCCCAGCTATCACATCACTGAGAAGGTCGCTTACATAGCCACCTTCAACCACACGATCCATTTGGTCGCTGCCTGCCCTGACTTCCAGCGCCAAGGCTTCAATTATGTCTCCGAGAGTCATAAGGGCTCCTCAAAACGGTCGCTCCTTTGCGCCGCTTTACCGATCAACCTCCGCCAGAACGATGTCCACGCTCGAAAGAATTGCAATCAGATCGGCAAAAAAACAACCCTTGCTCATCCGCGCCAAAGATTCGAGATTCACGAATGCAGGCGCTCTCCATTTTAGCCTGTAAGGCTGAGGTCCGCCGTCACTAATCAGATACGCTCCCAATTCCCCTCGAGGCGATTCGATGCACTGATAAACCTCACCCACAGGTGGTTTCAAGCCTTCCACCACAAGCATAAAGTGGTGAATGAGTGATTCCATCTTAGTGTAGATCTCCTCCTGAGGCGGGAAGATGACACCAGGTTTACGTGCTCTGATGGGTCCAGACGGAAGTTTGTCCAACGTTTGGGCCAGTATCCGTCTGCTCTGTCTCATTTCTGCGACCCTGACAAGATATCTTGAATAGATATCGCACCCTGTCTCAACCGGCACGTCAAAGTTGTACTGCTCGTATCCTGAATATGGTTCCGACTTCCGTATGTCCCAATTAATTCCGGAACCCCTAGCCATAGGGCCGCTCGCGCCCAAGGGCTATGGCATCCTCTTTGGATAGAATACCTATTCCTTTGGTCCTGTCCATATAAATGGCATTCTTCGTAAGCAGCTCTTCATATTCATCTACTCGATGATCGAAATGGTCCGTAAACGCTCGAAGTCGCTCGACAAAACCGTCTTCCAGGTCCCGAATAAGCCCGCCGATCCTAAGATAGTTGGGCATTAACCGCCCACCAGCGGTAAGCTCGAAGAGATTCATAATCTCTTCTCGTTCCCGCAGCATATAAAAGAGCGGAGTCATGGCCCCGATATCGTGCGCATGCGTTCCCAGCCAAAAAAGGTGACTGAAGATCCGGCTGAGTTCGGCCATCATTACCCTGACCACCTGGGCTCGCTCGGGGACCTCCACGTCCAGCAGCTTTTCCACAGCCAGGCAATAGACCAGCGAATTACTCGAAGCCCCCATATAATCGCAGCGTTCAGTCAGGGGAATAACTTGGTGATAATGCTTGTTTTCGCAGGTCTTTTCGTAACCGCGATGCAGGTAGCCGAGATGAGGCGTTACTTTGAGAACTATTTCGCCGTCCAGTTCCACAACGGCACGGAAAACTCCGTGGGTACTCGGGTGATGGGGACCAAGATTAAGTTCCAGTGATTCTGTTACAGGCCGTGTTTTTGCGCTTGGTATTTCGTACATGCGCTTGTATCCTTAATTTCCAACCCTGGGAGGCAGGTCCGGGGTATCTTGATCGTTACCCAGCACAGAAAAATCTTTTCTGAGAGGATGGACCTCCCAATGCTCCGGCAGGAGGAGTTTTCTCGGATCGGGGTGGCCATTGAAATTGACGCCGAACATTTCCGCGGTTTCTCGCTCATGCCAATCAGCGGTGGGCCACACGCTGACTACCGAATCAATACTTGCCGGCGCTTCGTCAGTTTCATCGACCAGCGCCTTAATTCGGAAACGATGATTGCGCTTCAGCGAATATAGCTGGTAAACCACTTCGAAGCGTGGTTTCTTCGGATATTTGTCTACAGCTCCAACAAACGAGAGAAAATCAAACGAAAGATCCGGGTCGTTTTTCAAAAACAGGCAGATCTCACGAATTTTCTCCGGCGCTACCGTGACGTATATCTGCCCCTGGAATTCATCGACAGCCTGAATAACTTCGGACGAAAAGGCAGTGGACAGCTTTTCTTGGATCTCTTCTTGTTTCATTAGCCGGCCGACCTGATTTTTGGGATAGGGGGATTGTGCAATGATTGTTCTTTCATGACCTTAGCATGTAGCTGAAGTATTCCGTCCATTAGCGCTTCGGGCCTCGGCGGACATCCCGGAATATAAACATCCACAGGAAGATGACGATCGATCCCCTGGACGACCGCATAGTTCTTATAAATACCGCCGGTGCATGCGCACACGCCCATAGCTATCACCCACTTCGGGTCAGCCATCTGTTCGTAGATCCTCAAAACAGCGGGAAGCATTTTTTTTGAAGCCGTACCCGATACTATCATCAGGTCCGCATGACGAGGAGAAGGCCGGGCGACCTCCATGCCGAAACGGGCCAAGTCGTATCTGCTGACGAATGTGGCTATCATTTCGAGAGCGCAACAGGCCAGACCAAAACCGAGCGGCCACATTGATGATTTTCGTGACCAGTTAACAAGCCATTCCAGATTGGTGACATGCACCGTATCGTTAAGATGTCTCTCTATTCCCATTGCAAAGCGCCTTTTTTCCAGACGTAAATTAGCCCGACCAGCAGCACAAGCACAAACACAAGCATCTCCACAAAACCGAACAGCATGAGCTTGTCGTAAATAGCAGCCCACGGGAAAAGGAAGATTAACTCTATATCAAAAACTATGAATAACATACCGATAACGAAAAACCTGACCGAAAATCTCCTTCTGGCGCTCCCGATGGGATCCATACCGCATTCGTACGGCATTAATTTTACCGGCGTCGGATTTCTCCGGGCGACCAGGGTGGAGAGCACAATAATAGCCACTCCGATAAAAGCGGAGACTAGAAATATAACGAGAATAGGAAGATAGCTATTTATCATCCTCTACTCCGGTTGTTTGTAGCTGGAGGCCAGGCATAAGACCTGAGCCGATATAACTTTGATGCGGTTACTGTATATTAGGGAGGGTATTTACCCCCGGGCAGCCTTCCCTGATACAAAGGTTCTATATTAATCGTCAATTTAGGGTTGTCAAGACCTTTTTCCTGTGGCCGCTCGACCGCCCAATTCGTGTTGCCCAAAGCGGAATAATATCTCTAATCTCGTTCCGCCTCCCGGTTCAGACATTAATGTCATAATGTCCGAACACCTTTTGATATTGGCCAGGCCCATTCCCGCGCCAAATCCCATGTCTCTGATCCATTGTGGCGCAGTCGAATATCCCGGTTGCAAGACCTTCTGCACATTCTCTATTCCCGGGCCGTGGTCCACCGCGGATATTTTCAAACGATCCCGACGCACATCCACGATGATCTCTCCGCCCACGTCTGTGTGAATGACCAGATTCATTTCAGCTTCATAAACCGCAACCGACACCCGACGAATAATCGCTGGGGCCACTCCCAGGCGCTGCAGTGATTTCTTAATCGAACTAGAGGCTTTGCCTGCGTTGGTGAAATCGCGGTCATCCACCATGAAGCGCAGAATAAGACTTGTGGCATCGGAAATAATATCGTCAAAAATATGACTGGCTCGATATGCTTGGAGCTTTTCATCTTCTTTTTGTTGAAAACTGGCATCCATTTCATGCAAGAGAGATCGCATCATAGTGCCAGGAGTTACAATACCTACCAGCTTTCCTCTTCCATCCACCACGGGCAGCCGGCCAAATCCTCTACTTCCTAATTGATTCACCGCCTCGATGAGATAAGAATCCTTTGACACGGTTTTGACCTGCGAAGTCATGACCTCACGAACAGGTTCGTTTAATTTACCGTTTTCCAACGCCGCCAATACGTCGGACATGCTTAACATTCCAACCAGATTCTCTCCCTCCACTACCGGAGCGCCGGAAATGCGTTTGGACTTCAGGATTGTTTTCGCGTCTTCCAGAGGCATATCCGGGTCCAATATGACGACGTCCGTAGCCATAACAGTTTCCACCTTCGTGGAATAGATGAGTTCCTGGACCTTGGTTATGCCTTCTACTTGCATGCTCACCAGGTGTTATTTTCGATTTTCACCAGTCCCAGACCAGGCAATCCGGCTTTGTACAATCGACCGCACGCCTCATACATGGTATATCCGGTGATTAACAGGGTTATTCCGGAATCCTCGGCCAATTCGAGTGTTTCCGGGGGAGGTGTTTTGTCTCGAACGAAGATCACAACGTTTATGCCCGCCATTTCAGCGGTCCTCACCACTTGGGGATTGGTAAGTCCTGTCATCAACACCATGCCTTCCGATCCGAAGGCAAGCACATCACTCATCAGGTCCGCAGCTCCGCCCATCGGTATTTCTTCATCCAAGCTCTGATGATCCACCAGAATTCTTGCCGAAAGTGTCTCGAGAATGTCGCGGAGCTTCATCCAAACTCCCCGGGATTGGGTCGATGCAGGATCGGATATTTCATCATTATCACTTAGTATTGTCAAGTTTCAGAACGGCGTGAAAACAACGAGAAAGGAATGGTCATACCCCGTTGACGGAGGATGAGAACCGTAAGGAAATGTCACCCGCCAAATGACGGATGAATGAACTCCACCTTGTCGCCATCGCCAATTATGGTCGTACGGAAATCTTTTCGATGAACAAAACGACCGTTCACCTCAACGATAACCGCGGGATCATCTTCCTCGACCTCATCCAAGAGCGCCTGGATGCTTAGATCGCATCCGTCCCGCTCTTCAGGAAAACCGTTAAACACGAATCTCATCACACACTCTGTAAGAATCCTCTCATTATTCTTGTCATGGTGGGGATGCCCGCATTCACCAAGAATGAATCGTGGCCATACGGCAGATCCAGCTCCGCAAATGAAACGCGCTTCCGCAGGGCCTGCAGCGCCCGAACGATGGGCATCGACATGGAAGTCGGATACAGCCAATCCGAACTGAATGAGATTACAAGTATCTTGCCCGTGACATCCCGAAATGCAGTCAATAGGTCCCCGTACGTCGCTTCCAGGTCGAAGTAGTCTATCGCCTTGGTAATTATGACATAGGAATCCTCGTCAAACCTCTGCATAAAGGAGTTCCCCTGGTATTCGAGGTAAGACTCCACCTCGAATTCGCCTCCTTCCTTCCCATTTTCTCCCAGGCTGTACCTGTACCCGTCCACATCTTTTAGGGCCATCTTGCGGCCAAATTTGACTTCCATCGTTTCTTCAGAAAGATAAGTGATGTGGCCGATCATCCTTGCAACCGCCAGACCTCTTCCCATCTTGTCGCTTTCCGTCGGTGCGCCGGGCTCAGGGCATACACGCGCCGGGTCGCTATAAATGGCGTTCCGCCCTACCCAGTTGAATGCTATGCCCTGTGGTGACAGCCTCGCCGTCGCTGCAATCACAACGGCGGACTTCACCTTTTCGGGATGTGTAACCGCCCATTGAAGAGCCTGCATGCCTCCCATAGAGCCGCCGACAACATTATGAAGTTTCTTTATGCCCAAGCGCTCCATAAGCATGGCCTGAACATTCACCATGTCCGCCATAGTTATCAGCGGAAATGTGCGACCGTACGGTCTGCCGGTGGCCGGATTAATACTGCATGGCCCTGTTGTGCCCTTACACCCGCCGAGACAATTGGAGCAGATCACAAAGTACTTGTTAGTATCGATCCCCTTGCCGGGTCCGATCATGGCGTCCCACCAGCCGAGTCTCTCGCTTTCGTCCACCCCCGCGGCGTGGGCGTCGCCGGACAAAGCGTGAAGGATCAACACCGCATTATCCCGTTCGGGAGAAAGCGTGCCGTACGTCTCGTACGCCACTGTCAACGGACCTAAGAACAAACCGGATTCCAGCTGAATTCCATCAAGTCCGCGTACTGAGTCTCGACCCGTCCGTAACGGCCGTCCGAATCAGCATATTCTTGTACAGGTATAGTGGTCATCTTTTCGTCCAAATCACTTACCGCAGAGATCGCAGAGAACGCGGAGACTAAAATTCTTTGAAATAATTCGCGCGATAAACTTCAGTGGACGCTCCAGCTATATCTCTAACGCTGTTGCAAAACCTCTGTATCGCGTCGGGTTGCGGTAGGGGCGCTTCGAGAAGCGCCCTGATTTCGGGCGGTTCACAAACCGCCCCTACAAAATGGCAAAACATCTTCTCGTCTACCAAGGTTTTGTAACCTCTCCTAATGATTTTGTTCGAACCTATTCTAGTCTCTGCGTACTCCGCGGTAAATCTGCCTTATGCCAGAGCCTGATCAATATCTTCTATTATATCGGCTATGTCTTCAATGCCGACGGACAAGCGCACCAGATCGGGTGGAAGTCCGCCAGCCAGTTGTTGTTCCTTCGACAATTGGGAGTGGGTTGTGCTTGCCGGATGAATCGCCAAACTCTTGGCGTCCCCAACATTCGCCAGATGTGAAAATAACTTCAGACGATTAATGAATCGTTCCCCTGCCGGGGCGTCCCCCTTTATCCCGAACACCACCATCCCCCCCGCGGCCCCGTTAAAGAAGTATCGTTGAGCCAGAGCATAGGAGGGATCGGATGGCAATCCAGGATACCGCACCCAGGCTACAGCCGGATGGTTTTCCAGATGACGAGCCACAGCCAGAGCATTGGAACTGTGACGCTCCATTCGGAGAGACACCGTTTCCAACCCCTGGATGAATATCCATGCGTTATCCGGACTGATGCACGCGCCGAGATTCCGGAGCGGAACCAGCCTCATCCTCAGGATGTACGCCATCGGCTGAAGATCTCCCAGGTCATGACCGAATCTCATTCCGAAATACGACGGCTCGGGCTCGCTGAAAAGCCGAAACTTGGGATCGCTCCAATCAAACTTGCCCGAATCGATCACCACGCCGCCGATTCCTGTGCCGTGGCCGCCGATCCACTTAGTAAGCGAGTGGACCACAATGTCAGCCCCGTGTTCCATGGGCCGGAATATACAGGGCGGAGTGAAGGTCGAATCAACAATAAGAGGCACATGGGCGTCTTGCGCAATGGAGGCGATCTCGTCGAAATCGGTCACGCCAAGCATCGGGTTGCCTATGGTCTCAAGGAAAATGGCCCTGGTTTTCGAATTGATCGCGTCTCTGAATCCGGCCGTGGAATCATGGTCCACGAACCGCGCTGAAATATCAAACCGCGGCAGGATATCGTTAAACATGGTGTATGTCCCGCCGTACAGGTTACGAGCTGCAACTACCTCCTCTCCGGCCTCCATGCAGTTAATGAGCGAATAGAAGATCGCCGAAGTTCCTGAAGCAAGCCCAAGCGCGGCAATCCCACCCTCCAGCGCCGCCATCCTTTTTTCAAGAATATCAGTGGTAGGGTTCATCAACCTAGTGTAAATATTGCCCAACTCCTTCAATGAGAAGAGGTCCGCCGCGTGTTTTGTGTCCCTGAACAGATACGACGATGTCCGGTACACCGGGACCGCCCGGGCAAGGGTCACCGGATCGCTCTCCTGACCCGCGTGCAGCGCCAGTGTATTGAAACCGTGCTTGGAATTGAGGTTCATTTAACACACCTCCGGGTGGCAATGGGACCCGTTACCTGCGTTTGATTTTCTACAGTACCACACTCTTGCTGTCAGTTCATCCATGTATTGTTTTGGGATCCCAATTCGGAAATTTGGCACTCGGGCCATTTTCTTGACAAGATCTGTCATCAATTCTCACCGATTTACCCTAACTTGTCAATAACAAATATTATTTCTTTACAGGTCTATAGTAGTTTGGCAAGCAAATTGTGCGTGAGACCGACTTAGCCCGATCGAGGGTCGGTAACGCAAAAGAAGAATGACTATGCTCTCATTCGAGCGGGCCAATTTTGTTCGCGCCCATTATACGACACACCGACAACTGCCCATTCCACGCCCGCGCCAAAGGTGTTCCTATTTGATGTAATACCCGGAGACACGCCATCTGCCGTCCTTGTCCATCATGGGAATGACGGTTTCAATCGCTGACTTCTTGTTTTCAAATGAGGTTTCGAACTCGATAACGACATATTCTCCGTCAGGAGCGCCCGGTAACGTAGTCGATGTACATCTTTGTTTTCACGTTTCTCGACATAATCTTGCCAAGAGGTTTACGTGCCGCTTGCGCCATTTGCTCCCACTGCGTCTGATTCACTGCATTCCTGAAGTACTCCGCGGCTTCCTTCCAGCTTTCGGCATATTGTCCCTGATCGACCAGCGCTGAGCCATTGTTCTGCAGCGGCCACCGCGGCCGCCTCTTTATCCGGAGTATCTGCAATCGCAACGGAGCATGAGACAAACAGACCAATAAGTGCTGTATATACTGTGTTTCGCATCATAATGTTGTCTCCTCATTTAATTGTGTGATCGGGCCGCCGGTGTCAGTTGAGTGTCTATAATTGAATTGCTTTTCTTCATAAAGTCATTTTACGGTCTCCGCAAATGCTCGTCATTGCTTGTGGCGCTTGGGGTCCGGACTCCTATTTAAAGACCCGCGAGGGCAATTATGCATCCGGCATCCCGAGGACGGGGTAAAGATCCATAGGTTTTTCTATGCCCTTAAGCGGCACGGTTTTCGCGGGTCCCAATTCCAGGCGCCCGTCAATCCTGTGCAGTACAGCTTGAGTTACCAAGATTTCACCGCCTTTTCGATCAGTTTGAGCTTCAACCCGGAATGCAACGTTGATAGCGCTTCCAATGGCGCCGTATTTCTTGCGTTGTTCAGACCCAATGTTTCCGACAATTAGCTGACCACTGTTAATCCCTATTCCCATTCGCAACTGCGGCAATCCGAGATCCACATTCCCCCTGTTGAGTTCCGGCATGGCCTTTTGCATATCCAGGGCACATCTAACGGCGCGTTTTGCGGCATCCGCCATCGCTCGGGGAGCGCCGAAGAAGACGAGAATGCCGTCTCCGGTGAACTCATCAATAGTCCCGCCATGTCTCATGATGACTTCAACCATTCTGTCCAGGTACCTGTTGATCACTCTAAGCACTTGCTGCGGTTCCAGAGCTTCCCCCATTGGCGTGGAGCCTCGAAGATCCGACACTAGGACCGTAATGTCTCTGAGTTCTCCTGTGAGGTTGATGCCTCCGGGCGATTTGAGTATTTCCGTAACAACGTCGTCACTTATATATCTGCCGAACGTCTCCCGGATCTGGCGCCGATCTTTCTCGGTCGACACTGCACGAGAAATCAAGAATCCGGCCGCCGCCGGTAAAAAGACGAAAGAGGATTCGGCAAACGGGAACGTCCAAGGATCTCCAGCCAAAAGCAAAAATAACTAAAAGAAAGCAAATACCATATAAAGCCACATATAGAACTACCGCGCGATAAAAACGAAGCTTGAGCGCCACAGCTAACGGCGCCAGGAAAATAATGACCGCCACAAGCGCCGGTATAGGAAAAGCCCCAATTTCATAAATAAAACCGCCGGTGAGCATCGTGTTCAAAGCGCATGAATGTGTTCTGCTGAGCAGAATTTGTTTTTCCACGGGACTGGCGCCCATGTCGGTAGTGCCGGTCCAGGCGATGGACACAATGACTATTTTATCCTTGAAGGTTTCAATCATCTCGGCATCCTGCTTCCCTTCAAGCACATACCAGGCCGGGCAATTCTCAAAACTGTCCCAAACGTCACGTGGCCAATTTACAAGCATGCGTCCATGCAAATCGACAGGGATTTTTATAGCGTCGCCTGGATGATGGATTTCAATCTGATTTTTCCCGAAAACGATTTTTCTTGGATCCGCATTCAGATAGGCTACCAGAGCGGCCATGCTAAGGCTGGGAACGAGGCGATCCTTAAGCCTTATGAAGAGACTGATCCGGCGATGAATCCCGTCTTCATCGGGCATGGCGTTGATATGACCAAGCTCTTTGGCTCCCCCGGTGATGGACAATAATGGGATAGAGGCGTCTCTGGGTTCTCACGTACGGTCAAGAAATTGAATCCAGGCGACACGGAGAGCCGCCAGGCTTTTTTGTAAGCGGCTATCTTCTTTCGACGCCTCTTCCTTGGGCTCCGCTCCCTGTCCCGATGGCTCGTTTTCGAACAGCCCCTGCGGCCAGGACCAGCGCGGCCGGAAGCGGAGATGGCTTTAGCTAATGCTTCGTCCCCTTCCTTGCTCCGCCCCCTGGACGCATACATGATATCGAAGACAATTACTTTGGCCCCTAATTCCGTGAGTCTGTTGACGATTCGGGCGCTTAATGCTCGATCCCACGGCCACTGGCCGTATTTCTTTATGGTCTCATCATCGATATCCAGGTGCACTATCTCGGGTCATTCTGTGCCGGATTTGGCAAATAGGGATAGCTTCAAGAGTCGAATAGACTTTGTTGTTTAGCCATTTAAACGGCTGCGGAGCGAGATAAATTACTGAAGGGCGACAGAACGGCCCACGAGACACTAACTAACAGTCCGATTAGCAGGATCCTGTGGCCGCCCCATACTGTCGAAAATACCATTCCTTCGGCGCTCCGGCTTCTATACTTAAATTAGGCTATTCCTTCCCGGGTTTTCCTTCTTCGGATTTCAGGCCCTGCCCACCGGTGACTCCTCCCGGTTTCACACTTTTCGGCGCCATGAGTTCGAGCGTAATCCCGCTACTGCCGGCAGCCTTTAGAATGACGGCTTGCCGACTAAAGCTCTCATCCTTAGACAAGTTTTCGATTTTGGTCGTGAGGGCCGCCACTTGAGCGCTATCTGTATGCGGAATTCTTATAACCGGTTGGCCTTCGGACATCTTTAAGGGGTCCAGTTTGAAAGGCTTTGAGGATGCATAAAAAATGATGACCGCTTCTTTCATTTTTTCATTCGCAGTAACTTGAATGCTGGAGTCAGGCCCGAACAAAGTGTAGGTCTTATCGGGGAGAATGAGGTTGTCAGGAGATTCCCCGTTCGGAAACAAGACCATAATATCCCCTTTTGGAGATACGTTGAGCGCCATCACATAGGCTTTTCGAGACGTTTCAAAATTCAAAACGATCGGCTCTCCTTTAGAGAACGCTTCCCCCTCCTTCTTTTGGGTCCAAACCTTTAGACCGATTTCATTTGGTCCTGTTTTGCCGACCGACATCCAGACCTGCCGGAGGTCTGAATCGCTTTCCGAAGCTGCAAATACAGGAATCGAATTCACTAGGATACTGCCTGTAAACATACCCAAGATGAGGATGATCTTCCAAGTTGCTTTCATGGGACCAAAACCCCCTTTCTATATTATCGTCCGTAATCAAAGTCGATCTCTCACCTAGAAACCTAACGGTTAGCTTGAACATGACTATAGTCACAAGCATTATTGAGCTTCACCGAACAAGATGAAAGGGGCCCAGAAGAATGGATGATCGTACCCATCGCGCCGGACGTCCGCTCTTGCCAATCTGAGGGCTTCAAGCTTCCCCTTTCCGGATGCCACATACTTAAAGAAATTCTTCACCAGATCCACCGAGGATTTTTCGGCTACACTCCACATACTCATTAGCACACTTTGAGCGCCGGCATACTGAAACGACCTGCCCATGCCCATAGTGCCTTCCCCCGGCATCTGCCGGCCCAGCCCTGTCTGACAGGCCCCCAAGACCACCGTGTAGGCATTGAGGCGAAGCCCCATGACTTCATTGGCACGCAAAAAGCCGTCAGTCCCGGGCGGGACCAGCGATAGAATCAGCAACGGCTCACTCATCCCAAGGGCAGAGCTGTCCAAGTATCCATGTGTCGCGAAAACGATGGATTCGTACGTGCCAGCGAGGGACCGACCGTGGAAAGAAAGGTCTCTTTGGTGGCATTTAATCCGGTGAAGATGTCGCTCTTGTCCCTATACATCTGTTTGAGGTCCTTGGCAAGCTCGCCTGTTTGAGGAAGTCTATCGAACCCGAGATCTTGGACTGCCCGCTTTTTTCATCGCAGACATGAGCTGATAAACATGCTTGCCTTCCCCGGCGGCCGCGGTACGGACAGGCTGTTTCTCAACACGTGGGTCCTTCGCATCAAAGACCGGATCTGCCATTACCAATATGCGATCTTCAGGTTTCGCAGGATTTGCCAGCGTCCGGGTAAGAGTCAGAGCTGTAATCGACTGGCAGTAGACCACCGGGTTCCGGTCGCCAAGGAATTGCACCCCTTCGATTTGGGGCAACTCAGATGATTCCTTGATCCTGCCATCTCCATTCAAAATCAGCATTTCAAATGGGAGACTCGCAAGACAATCATCCGGAGAAACCGATATAATGGCCCCTTCGGGAACCATATGCAGGATATTTTTCAGCAACAAATCGGCAATTTTTTTTCCGGAATCAAAATCAAATGACTTCAATTTTTCTATCATATCATCTTGTCCCGGAATGACCTGAAGCGGAGTCATGAACTTCTTCACAAGCTCTTCCAGTTCGGCTCTGGGCATAGGCTCGAAGAGTCCCTTCAAGATCTCCTTCCCCCGGGTCAGGTAAATCAAGATCCCCTCATCGGTCACATGGTAGGTGAGGACCCACTCATCCGCTTTTAATGCAGTCTGATCCAACTCCGGGGGCTCGGGATATTTAGTGGCTGCGAACAGAGGGTGCTCAGTCCGGAGCTTTTCGATGTGAGCTTTCAATTCACTTTTGGCCTCTATGATTTGAGGCTCCAGGGCTTGAACGACTTTTATATCCCCTGCTTCATTAGCGCTTTGTCTATGTTTGAGAAGCGCAGCCAAACGTTCGTTTACTTCAAGGTCTTTCTCCATTATCTCTTCAGGAATATCCTGAAAAATGCCCTCGACTCGATGAGAAATCGCCTCGGAAAATGCTCTAGCTTTTGTCAATTCCGACTCTTTGAGCCCATCGGCAGGCTTGTTCATTTTTACGGATACCCGCGCAACTCCGTCATAGGGCGCTGTCCTCAGAAATCCGCCAATTCGAACATTGAAAAATTCGGATCGTTCCGGCACAGTCAAAGTAGAGCGTATTTCTTCAACTGATTCTACAGCCTTTCGGAAAGACCGGGCTGCGGATACAAGGTCCCCAAGCGCTTCCTGGGCTAGTCCCAATCCGGTATAGGCTATGAATAAATTGTCAACGTTACCGCTTTTCTCGGCTTGATGCGCCAGCTGTTTCATACTGACGCGCAGCCCCGGCATAATCCTGTTTGACAAGACACAATCTGCCCTTGGACAAGTCAGTGCCGGACTTGTTGATCAACGATTCGGCCTTTTGGGCTTCACCCATATCCAGGTGGAGATTCGCGATGAAAACGTCCAGCTTCTTTAAGGCGGCCGAGTTCTGTTTGGAAATATCCTTGGCTCGGCCGAAAGTTTCCAATGACTTTTCCTGTTGGCCGATGGATTGATAGAGTAGCCCCAACTGGATCAGCGCTTCTGCCTCACCGCCTTTGTCGCCTGACTTTTTCGCGATGGTCAGGGCCTGTTCAAACAGATCAGTGGCCTTTTCGTGTTTTCCCCACTTGAAAAAGGACTGTCCAAGGCAGGTCAAAGATTCGGCTTCTTCTTTTTTCTTTCCGCTCTTCTTCGCGATTTCCAAAGACGCTTGAAGATTTTCCAGGGCCTTCGGATAATTACCAAGAATATTATAAACCCGGCCAAGTCCCCTCAAAGCGTCTCCCTCAAGTTTCGCGTTTTTCGGTTTTCTTGGCCTTCTCCAGACCCTGCAGGAAGACTTCCGTCGATTTATTGTACTGTCCACGATTGAGATGCAACAAGCCCAAGGCGTAGAGGTCCTCCGTCACTTGTTTGAAATTGCCTGTAAGCTCGGCCTGCTGTATCCCCTGCCGCAAATGCTCGATAGCCTGGCTGTTCCGCCCCGACGACTGGTACATCTTCCCGAGTTGCTCATGGGCTTTTGCCTGATCTCTGACATTGCCCTTTGTCTTGGAGACCTCCAGGGCCTTTTGGAAATGTTCGGCAGCCTTGTCGTATTGCCCAAGCGACACCTCCGCCCTACCGGTCCCTTGCAAGGCGTATCCGACGCCTTGAGTGTCGCCGGAGTTTTCCGAGAATTCGAGGGCTTCGCGGTATTTTTCCAGGGCCGCGGCGGGATTACCTTTCAAGCTGTCGAGATTGCCTAAGCACAATGTGGCTCGCCCCTTCCGCATTGTATCGCCGGCGCTCACCGCGACCTCAAGGGCTTTATTGTAAAACTCTTCCGCCTTGTCGTATTGCCCGCGGCCTCTATAAACATTACCCATCAGGTTGATGGCAGCTCCTTCTTGGAAAACTGTCACCGCCGGACTTGCTGCTCTCCAGCCCTGTTCGAACAGTTCGAGCGCCTTGTCGAACTTCCCCTGATCCAACTGGGTCTTGCCCTGCCATATGTTCGCTCCGGCCACTCCCTGTTTGTGTCCTATTGATCCCCAGATCGCCTCGGCCTGTTTGAATTTTTCTGCGGCCTCATCGAGTTCCTCTTTTGTCCGTGCCTTGTTGTACAGTTCCTGACCTTCGTTGAAAAGCTGCTTACCACGGCGCTTCTCTGCAGCGATGGGATCTTGTTGTTTCCCGAACCCTTTCCAGCGTTTGTCGCCAAATGAGGGCTGCTCACTCAACAAAAGACCTGAAATCAGTATCCCTATCAGAAACAGGGTCCTTGATCTGGTTGTCATGTGACACCGCCTTGACGAAGGATCGACATCCTTAACCAGAATTGATGTCGTCTTGGGATTTCGGAGATTGGAAATCCCCGAATGGGGTATTTGTCCAATAGTTCCGGACAACTCCCTGGGCGCCCACAGCATTCTATGCCGCGCCGCAGCAGACGGACCCCATATGATATACGCAGCTCGTTCCGAGTCGTGACAAAATAAATTGAAAATGAACTAAAAGGCCACATGGTATCCCCCCATCTCATTGAGCCTGCGTTTTGTTCGCTGATATGTGCGCCGCGGTGATGTCCGCGGTTTGGCTCTAGACGCTGCGACAGGGTGGAGCAACAAAAAGACACGCCTTATTTTTGCCTTTGGCCTGCACTGTTTCCGGCCTGTACATGAAGGTTTTTGATCCCAAAATGCCTCGAAAGTTATTCAACAGCTTTTCCAGAGTTTACCTTTGAGATTCGGCAGAAAGAAGTCAAGAAGAAAAACCAGATTTTGTCCAATATCTTAATCCCGGATTATTCGGCGGGTAAACAAACAAATGTATGTTCTTTTCCTCAACCATTTGATATGGTGACGAAAATCAAGTGATGTTGGGGGCAATCGGATGCGCGGGAGTGGTGAGCAGCAAAGAGAGACAATTCGACCCGAATTCAATCCTGCAATCCTGATAGATTTTCAGGATGCAAAGATTACCTCGGACACGGGTTTCCTTTTGCTGAGGGAGATAGAAGTGAGCGTACCTCAGTTTCGCTTTCAAGCAGTCCCCGTCACTGGTGAAAGCGAACAGCGGATGAAATCAGTTCTTCCCAAAATGCACATTAAATGACACGTTCTCTTGCTTGCCGTAGGCTGGATCTTCCGTTGAATCAACATCCACAATCAGCCGCCGCTTCTTCTTTCTCTTCATGAGAGTGTCATTGGACCTCAGGGCGTGTGGGACTCCATGCGGAGCCTTTTCGGGGTCATCGGAGCTATTTTTGGACCCCTTAGCCGAGCCAAAACGCTCAAAATGGCAAGACCGCCGCATAATTCCGGCTAAGAGTCTTGGTCTAGCGAACTCCACGAATTTGCTTGACTTTCCAGGACGTTCCCTGTTATGAGTTGTTTCTGCGTTTTCAGCTTATTACAATATTTTTTCTCGATACGGCAGCCTCGGCCAAGAGACGGCGAGGTTGTTTGTCTGGGTTTTGTTCTTGATTAAGGAGGATTCATGGACTCATCAAACTGCCGATCGAGACTGTTGGTGTGCCTGCTGGCGATTCTCGCCACTCTTACACTCATGACAGGAACTCTGTCGCCAGTCTGCGCATTGGGTCCGGTAGATTGCGGTCCGTCTTCAGGATTGTTATCGCCCCTATCGAGGTTTGATTTTGGAAATCTGAATCTCCGAACCGCGGCGGCTGTCGGGTATCAGAGCATGGGTTTGAACTTCAATCTGCCCGCACTCTTGCCGGAGTTTGGTCCCGCCACCATCGATTTGAGCGTGAAACGAGCCAATATGTGGGTGGGCTGGGTTGGCTTCAATATAGACTGTTTCCGCAAGATGACTGATTTCGATTGTGAATTTGCTCCCTTTATTTCTGTGTTTTTGAAGGCCACCGCAAATGCCCAGAAATCTGTTCAAGTGGTCACCACCGAAGATCCATTGCCCGGTATAACCGACAGCGCCAACGGAGGCTTTCTTATAGAAAACCCCCCGGTTTCATGGCCCGTTTCGGGCCTCCAGTGGTGGCTTATTGATGGTGGGGCGCTATATCAATGTTCCCGAACTATGGGTATAATGGCGGGATTGAGGCGGGACTACCTCTCCTTTAAATTCAACCAGGATTTTGCGGCTGCTTTTCCGCTGGGAGCGGCCGCGGCGATCGATTATACTGGTGACTTTTCGGAAAAACTCTGGGAGCCCTATCTTGGTATTCAGCTTAATGGAACAAATTATCGGGCTTCTCTCATCTGGAGTCCATGGGTGTCGGTGAGTCTTAAGGTCCCTTTGAGCGCTTCAAGCTTCGTAGCGAATCCTGTTCCTCCGGCGGTTTTTGTTCAAGTCCTTGAAGGATTCCAATTCTCGGTATTTAATCCCGGAGCTCTGTTGGAGGGAAATTTTGAGTACAGCCAGGAGTTAAGACGCGGCATCTATTTCGGAATATGGGGCAACGCTAGTTGGCTTAGAATTAGAGATAACGGAAAACTGGCAGAACAGATCAATGTATTAGTAAACGTCGCCGGCTCCCCGCCTGTTGTTGATAATTCCTCCGATTCGGGTAGGGGAACGGCCACATTGACGCGGTCGATCATTGCAGGAGGAATTATGGCGGAAGTGAAATTCTGAGTTGTTCCCAAATGACTAGCCCCTTTAAACTGATCGCCTACGGGCAATCCCCTCTTGAGGGAAGCCCAATGCTGATATAGCGAAACGGTGACTCGTTTCGTGTCCACAAACTTATTCCCCATAGAATGTTTTCGAGATCATTTACAGCTCGATACACATCGGTCTCTTGGAAATTTGAGGCAAGTGTAAAACGAAACTTTATACGTCCCGGTAAATGGTTTTCTACGGACCATCCTCCGATCCGAAACCTATATTTCGCATTATTCATATTAATATCGACACTGGCGAAGACGATGAAGAGACTCCGCCCATTTGATCGGGATCCACGGCAATTCGAGTAAATCGCATTTTGTGCCTCTCATGTTTTCTTAATGATACACACTTCCAAAACAAGACGCCCTGGTATTTCGGTCGCGGCGAATGGTTTTCAGCAAATCTGTTTCCATGCGATAATAAGCCATGCCCAAATTCATTCTATTCGACATTGACCATACGCTTATTGATTCCGGAGGTTCGGGGGCGCTCGCCCTGAATCTCGCTTTCCAGGATGTGACCGGAATCGCGAATGGATTTGCGGGAATCGGCTTTGCCGGCAAGACCGATCTCGGGATAATAAGAGACGCTCTGGAAAAGAATCGAATTCAGATTCAGGATGGTTGGCTGGGCAGGTTCCTGGATATCTACCTTGCTCATCTTCGGACGGCGACCGCAAGGGGCATGGGCCATATTAAGCCCGGCGTTCGCGATTTGCTCGAGCGCCTTGTTGCAGACCAAGACTTCCACTTAGGTCTTCTTACCGGGAATATCGAAGAAGGGGCCAGAACCAAGCTAGAGCCGTTCGCGCTAAATCCGTTTTTCCCGATAGGCGCGTTCGGCAGTGACAGTGAAGACAGAAACGTCCTCTTACCTTTGGCCGTACGGAGACTGGCAGCGAATTCTTCTATTTTGATAGATTACACTGACTGCGTTGTTATCGGGGACACACCTTTGGATGTGGCGTGCGCAAAGGCCCATGGAGCCCGAGAGTATTGCGGTCGCAACAGGACCGTTCGCAATTGAGGCCCTCCGGGAAACGGACGCCGATCTGGTCATACAGGACCTGTCAAATACGGATGCAATTGTCAGCTGGTTGAAAAACCTTTGACCATAGCTCCTTAGCGCAGTCGTTCCAGGTCTCGTGTGTTATCATCAAATTCTCGCCAGAATTTGGCATTACATGCCGCTATGCAATTGGCATACTCATAGTAAGCTGCCCCTACTTGACCCGCCCCTAAAGTGTTCCTCTATCTCGGATTGAGGCTCAAGCCGAACCGCTCGCGACATTCCCTTTGGCAATAGTTCAGGTCAAACGCCGCTTGGCTTTCATTCTGCGGCAAAAATGAATCGCGGCCCGAAATGCCGAATTCGGCTGCGGCAAAGACCCCCGCGGCTTGAGCCGGCGCAAAATATGAACCGTATGAAAGCATCGCCGCAATTGGCGCCAGTATCAAGATCAAAAGCTTTGCTCTCATCTTGGGCCTCCAATTGTGAGTTTAGGACGGGCGGTCGCTAAGTCAATCTCACCATCCCGGCCAGGTTAGCGCTTGCGCCTCGATCCACTTGTCTCTTCGTCAAATTGTTTCCAGTAATTCCGTTCGCAGTCCGTCCATACATTGTGTAGTACAAAGCTGGGCTGCTCTGTTCCACCGTTGCGCCGGGGTTTTTCTCAGTTTCCCCAACTCCATCGTCCGTAGCGCTGTGCCCAGTGGGTGGGGTAGGACCATAACGCATCCGACATGCATTTTGACACGCGCTGATATCGACCACCACGTCACTATCCTGCTGTGCCCTGACCGGCGCACCGCATTCGATTTGGGCGCGGTTTTCCGGGATTTCAGCGGGTAATAAGCATGGAACAATACAAAGCGCCATCATTAGAGCCATAATCGCCATGAACTGACGAAACGTTTTCATTGAGCCACCTCCTCAGCAAATACTCCGCCTGAGCTGTTAGCCAGGGCGGAATTCATGCTATTGCCACGATACTGTGAACCGCGATTACTTGTTCATAGTATCCGGCAGGGTCAATTTCGGGCACATGACCTTCATCATAGCGACGTAGGTTTTTGTTAAAACAATAAGCTTTTGCAAATCCTCTTTGGCCGAGGCGGAAACTTTCTTGTCATCCGCTCCGGCCGATGCCCGGGCCGCGGCGATGAGTCCTTTCATGAGAACCAGATACTGACTAGCGGCCTTTGCGACTTCCGCGTCCTTGGAACCTGACTTTTCCATACCTGCGATAGACTCGGCGACAGCCTCCGATAGCTTTTCCACCTTCTCCTCGTCAGTCATCGAGGACTGGGAGATTTCTACAATGCGGTTAATCCGTTCCTGCAGACCATCGCATAATTTGGGGTCCATCCCCATGCTGCGCGCCATGTCCTGTATCTCTTGATCCGACGGCCCCGAATTCTGACCTTCCCGCGCCTCAGCGGCCTGAGCTTGTGTAGCAAAAACTTCTCCGCCCAAGAGAGCGAGAGCGAACAACAGGATTATCAATGTGCTAGACATTCTTTTCATGATCTTTTCCTCGATGACCTCATTACTTGATGCGAATTAGTCCCTCATATATTCAGTTTGACTTCGATGAGCCAGTCTCCGTGCATGCCGCCTATAATCGCCGGGATTGTCGTGAAAGTCCATAAACCTGTTATAGCCATAAAGACAGCGCCTACAACGAAGTTCCACTTACCGCAAACTATTGACCTCTCCTTGAGCCGCTTAGGACGACGTAGATCTTAGTCCGAGTCCGTGTGAAGTTTCCGAATCTCTTTCACGCGTTTACTGTACTGAGCAATGCACTCGTTGCGGCAGTTTATCGCAAGCCATTTGTCGGATTCGTCGTCTACCCGGATACTCTTAGCGCAATTCTCGAGGCAATCCTTATACTCGCCCTTACGCCCAGGCTCCTCGAAATGCGCTTTGGATGGTCCTTGATCGACTATCGTCTCAAGTATTTTGGCTAGCTGGTCAGCCTGAGCCAGCGCACGATCGACCGCGATGATCATGGAATTTCTCATTTTGGCCGATTCGCCCAGGCCTGTCGTACGAGGGTCATCAAGCAGGGCTGCCCCAATGAGGACGGATATTCCTCCCACCACGGCGCCCCCCATCGCCCAGAAATAATGTTTGTAGTTCCCCCATACGGAACGGTCGCGCTGAGCGGCCGACATGATGTCCGTGCGTTCGATGATCGTGCTTGCTCGCCGCAAGCGATTGCGCAGTTCCAGAGTCCTTGTTACTCTACGGAGATCGCTTCTTGAGCGGCCGAGCTGATCGGGCATGATTTCCCGCCATAACTGACTTATTCCCGGTCACTCTTGAGCATACCCCACTGTGGATTCGCCGGTCAATCAAGTAACGGGTTGGCCGGCTCACGGCCCCCTGGAAGACCAATGCAAAACGTAAAATCTGATGCACGAGTCCCTTGGGGCTTTGAGCGAAAGAAGCGGGGAATGACAGGGAAAGAATCCGGGGAACCCTTTTTTGATTAGAAAAAAGGGTTCCCCGGACTCCTTCCCAAAAACGCTATCTGTATAGATAACATATGCCTGCACAATATGAGTTTGGACGAGAGATCGACAGTCAGGTTGGAGGTACAAGAAAGGCGGAAGGGCGACCGTCGGTCGCCCCTACTGGGCCTCAGCAGCGGGATCGGCTTTGGTTTGCAGTTGGTTCGTGTCCGTGGCATAATTGAGTCGATAAAGGTTTCCCCATCGCCTAAAATGTGACCGGTTTACCGAGGCTCTCGGGCATTTGATGCCTATGAGCCTAAATAACTAGGAGTTTTTGGAAAAGGGGTCCGGGGAAAAACCTTTTTGCTGAGCTGTCATTGCGAGCGCAGCGAAGCAATCTCCAGCCTTTTAGAGAAGGGGATTGCTTCGTCGTTTCACTCCTCGCAATGACAAACGAAGAAAAGGTTTTTCCCCGGCATCCTCTTCTTCCTGAGGATCGCTATGACTGAGATTCACGGGTTGGATGAACTGAATCGGCGTGTGTTGCAGACCGGCTCATGCGCGGCCTGCGGCGCGTGCGTGGCCGGGTGCCCTTACTTGACAGCCTTCAAAGGCAAGACTGTGATGCTGGACCGCTGCACAGTCGAGCACGGCCGATGTTTTGCCTATTGTCCCATGACCTTTTTCGATGCTGAGGCTGCGAGTCAATTTGTCTTCGGCCAATCATCGGACAGTTCGGAGATAGGTCACGTGGGCGGTGTTGTGGCTTCTCGATCAAAAGACCTCGACCTCGCTGCCGCCGGGTCAAGCAGGCGGCACGGTTTCCACCCTCATGGAAATGGCCATCGAACAAGGCTTGATAGACTCCGCGGTATTGACTGCGATCGAGCCTGGCGCCGAATATCCTCATGGCGTGGTCGCTACAACGGTTCAGGAGATCGTTTCCTGCGTAGGGTCCAGATATGTGGGGGCTCATTCACTGGCGGGTTTGCGTGAAGCGTTGGATCGCGGCTTTGAACGCATCGGAGTGGTGGGACTCCCTTGTCAGGTGAGATCCGTGCGTAAAATGGCGCTCTACGACTTAAAAAATGAACACCTGAAAGAACGAATAAAGTTGGTTGTAGGGCTATTCTGCAACTGGGCTTTTTCGAGTCGCGACTTTGTTTCCTTCCTTGGTGACCGGTTCGGACTCACGGAAGTGAAGAAGTTTCATATCCCACCCCCGCCGGCCAATACTCTCGAAATAGAAACCGCAGCGGGTATCGAGAGTATCTCACTTGATGATGTGCGGCCGCTGATTCAGGCCGCGTGCTGGAAATGCCCCGACATGACTGCGGAATTCGCAGACGTCTCCGTGGGAATGTATGAGGGCAGGGAGGGTTGGAACACACTGATTACGAGAACGGAATTGGGGCGGGGGCTGGTCGAACGGGCTATTAGTTCAGGCAAGCTCGAAACTGAAGTTTTCCCTGAAGAGAATCTCAGTCACTTAAAGGTCGCGTCTGCGAATAAGAAGAAACGCGCCATCGGAAACTAGAATTGCTTAGGATGAATGTAACATTATAGGAGTTTTTGGGGAGCGGCCTGGGGAGGCCCTTTTTGCAAAAAGGGCCTCTCCGGCGGCTCTTCAAAAAGGAGACTTACAATCATGTCGATGATAAGCAAGGACGCTCCTGGTAAGGAAGTCCTTTTGATGGGCAATGAAGCTATCGCTCGCGGCGCGTTGGAAGCCGGCGTCAGCGTGGCGGCTGCGTACCCGGGGAACCCGTCATCGGAGATAATTGGCTCTCTGGCCTCCGTAGCGAATGAAATGGGCATATACGTGGAGTGGTCCATCAATGAGAAAGTGGCCCTGGAAGTGGCCGCGGCCGCGGCTGTTTCCGGCTTGAACGCTCTTGTGGCCATGAAACAAAACGGCATGAATGTCGCGTCGGATTTTTTGTTGAACCTTAATTTGAGCGGGATAGCAGGTGGTCTGGTGCTGGTGGTTTGTGACGATCCATCCGGGATATCCAGCACGAATGAGCAGGACTCCAGAATATTTGCGAAGCTCGCGGACCTGCCGTTGATGGAGCCTGCCACGTTCCATGAAGCCAAAGACATGATAAAAGAAGCCTTTGAGCTATCCCGGAAAATTAATAACGTCTGCATCGTCCGCAGCGTGACCAGGATATCGCACGCCAGAGGCAACGTGACCCTCGGAGCGCTCCCGAAGTCCCGTCCGGTTCCTCATTTTGACACTTCAAACGTCTATTCAGCTATGCCTGTGCCCCTGACTCATCCACACGCTCACGACAGATTGAAACAGGCCGGGCAAATCTTTGCCGAATCGCGCTTCAATACGTATGAGGGGCCCCACAATCCGGAGTTATTAGTAATTACGTGCGGAGCGGGATTTCTCTTCACGCAGGAAGCCGTGCAATTTTTGGGGCTGGACTCACGGGTAGGGATTCTGAAAATCGGGACTACATGGCCTTTGCCGGAGGGCTTGATCCTCGATAATTTCAAGAAAACGGAAAAGATCCTTTTTGTGGAGGAGGTTGACCCGGTCCTTGAAAACAACGTGAAGGAGGTCTTCGCGGACCACAACAGCGAACTTCCTCGAGTCAGCTTCTTCGGAAAGAAGTCCGGGACGGTCCCGGCAGTGGGTGAACTCTCGCCCGGGCTGGTCATCCGGATTTTGGCCAACCTTACCGGCGTCCCGGTCCCGGAGGTCGACACTGGCTACGTCGAACAAGCGAAGGGCGCTCTGAACAATTTTGCGCCTGCGCGATCGCTCGCTTTTTGTCCCGGCTGTCCTCACAGGGCCACATTCTGGGCTGTCAAGAAGGCATTGGCCCTGGACGGCCGAGAAGGCGTGGTATTCGGTGATATAGGGTGCTACGCGCTTTCGGTTCTTGCCACCGGGTTCAATCAGTCCAAGACGGTCCACGCCATGGGGTCCGGCACGGGCATGGCGTGCGGCTTTGGCATGCTGACCAGGTTCGGGGCCACCCAGCCGTCCATAGCCGTTTGCGGAGATTCGACCTTCTATCATGCGGCGATCCCCGCATTAATCAATGCGCTACATCACAAATCGGACTTCTTGATGATCATCCTCGATAATAGCGCTACTGCCATGACGGGCTTTCAGCCGCATCCCGGCAGTTCCGTCAATGCTATGGGATTTGACGCTCCGCCGGTAGTGATAGAAGAACTATGTCGGTCACTCGGCCTGGAAGCAGTCATCAAAGACCCGTTTAATCTGGAAGAGACGGCAGCCACTATCTACGACATGCTTCAGCAGAGTGGGACCAAGGTGCTCATACTCCGGCAGGAATGCGCTCTGGTACGCGGAAAGAAGGCCGCCAAACGATACAAAGTGAGCATAGATCCTGCCAAATGCCTCGGAGAAGACTGCGGCTGTAATCGGCTGTGCACAAGAGTTTTCCGGTGCCCGGGCCTCAGGTGGGACCCAAACATCAATAAGTCGGGAATAGATGAGGCGATCTGCAGCGGCTGCGGAGTCTGCGCGGACATCTGCCCCGCAGGCGCTATCGTGAAGGAGCAGGCGGGATGAAGAGGGAAATAAAAGGCATTCCGGGAAACCCTTTTTTGTGTAAAAAAGGGTTTCCCGGCCCCTTCCCAAAAAACTCTAACATTATGTGGCTTGGCTCGCCGGTGGTGACTCGCGGGAACCGCATTCTACGAAATACCTGTGACCCTCGTGTGCGGGCCGCCAAGACTGTCGCAGGCTGCACAGCTGCGCTGCAATCATATGGGAGCGCGTAGGATGTGGTGAGCGGAGCGAACCGCATCGATCCGAAAAGAAAGTGAACGATGCGGTTCCCGCTGGTCACCGCATCCTACTAACTGTAATCCACCCAATCACAACAAAACCAAGGCAATGATACCAATGAAGAAAGATCCTTATAACGTAATAGTCACAGGAGTGGGCGGCCAGGGCAACGTGCTGGCCTCACAACTTATCGGAGCGGTCCTCGTGGAACTCGGGTACAAGGTCACCATCGGCGAGACGTATGGGGCCTCCCAGCGAGGTGGCTCGGTGATGAGCCATGTGCGCATATCCAAGAGTCGTCAGTATGGACCTTTGATTCCGCCCAGATCGGCCGACCTGATCATGGCGCTGGAACCCAGCGAAGCGGCCCGGGTTCTGGCCCAGTTCGGGAACCCGTCAACAGTCAGCGTGGTGAATAGCCGACCTGTGCATCCTGTGGACGTGATCAGCGGGCACATTGCTTATCCTGCTCTAAACGATCTGATCGAGAAAGTAAAATCATTGAGCAGCAAGACCTATTTTATCAATGCCACCGAAAAGGCTATCGAATTAGGAAATCCGATCCTGGCGAATATTATGCTCATAGGGGCCGTAGCGGGCGCTGAACTCCTCCCCATAACGGAAGAGGGCCTGGAACGAGCCATCACGGACTATATGTCCGCAGACAAAGTGGAAATCAACCGAAGGCTTTCCGACTGGGTATGGAAATGGTCCGAGGAGACTAAGCATGAAACAATACAAGATAATAGTGGAAAAACATCCCGACGGCTATGTGGCCTATCCTTTTGGGAATAGAAATTAGAGGAATCAATGGCATCGAAGCAGCCCACACCGACCGTGCGCGAGCTTATTGGCGACTTAGCGCCGAAGCTCGCTGAACTTTCCGACGATCTTCTCTTCGGCGACATTTGGGAACGACCCGGACTGTCCAAACGAGACCGCAGTCTCATCACTGTCGCCACTCTTGTCGCCCTCAATCGCACCGAACAGCTGCCCTTCCATTTCAGGCGCGCCCTGGAAAACGGCATCAAGAAGGAGGAGATCATCGAACTCATTACGCACCTCGCCTTCTACTCGGGCTGGCCCACGGCCATGTCGGCAGCCCTTCTTGCGAAAGAGGTGTTTCAGGAAGACGAATAGAGGTGGTGTCAAACTTTTCCAGGACTCGGACCGATTCATCATTTATACTGACCAGTAACCCTCTTGCAGTGATCCTAGGCGTGCCTCGAAAAACGAAATCGAATTACACGGAACGTACCTCATGGAGCTGAAATCATACAAATGGAATGCCCAAGATTACGCTAAGCATTCTTCAGGACAGTTCGAATGGGCACAGGAACTCATTGCAAAACTGGATTTACAGGGATCCGAGTCCATCCTGGATATTGGGTGTGGAGATGGAAAGATCACCCACCAACTTGCAGAAGCCGCCAAAAATGGATATGTCCTCGGCATTGATCAATCTGAAGAGATGATTCGGATGGCTTTAGAGCAGTTTCCTCCGCGAAAAATACCCCAACCTGTCTTTCTTACGTACGAACGCAATGGATATTCATCTCCCTCAGAAATTCGATGTCGCATTTTCAAACGCTACCCTGCATTGGGTGGAGGACCAAGTCGCGGCGCTTCGAGGCGTTCATAAGTGCCTCAAGTCCAGTGGCAAGATTCTATTCCAAATGGGTGGCCGCGGAAACGCTACTGAAGTCTTTGTCGCCATCGAAAAGCTACTCCAGCGCGAAGAGTGGCGGCCATATTTCGAAGATTTCACACCTCCATACCATTTTCACACACAACGAGAATATAAAGCTTGGCTATTGGAGACTGGTTTTCGCCCGGTACGTGTTGATCTACTAACGAAGGATATGCAGCATCACGGAGTAGAGGGGGTTAAGGGCTGGTTACGAACAACTTGGTTCCCCTATACCGACCGATTGCCGGCTCAATTGAGGGATGCCTTCCTTTCGGAATTGGCCGACACGTATCTGATGGCGCATCCTGTGGACGCAAATGGTAATATACACGTCAAAATGGTTCGTTTGGAGGTCGAGGCGTATACGTTTAAATAGACTGATTCAAGAATTTTGGAGAGCTATGTGTACCCTTGAAGTGCGGGTAGGATATCTGCTCCCGACAAATGCTTATATCTCGAACCTAGCGTGAAAGGAACCATCCTGCGACGGAGTAGCAGCGCAAGGGCTTGTCATTGGCAATGCCGTTACCTAATCCCAGTTAAGGAGAAATCATGAAGACAGCAACTATGGTAGCATTAATTTCTCTCGGTCTGGTCATACCAGCATTTGCCATCGAAGGGGGACCGCCACCACAAGGACCTGGCCCCAATTTCGAATTGAGGAAGGCAGACATGCTGAAACAAATTGACCAGCGATTGACGCGACTCCAACAGATGAAGGCTTGCATTCAGGCAGCACGCAACCACGATGACGCCAGGGCATGCCGGGAGAAGTTCGGGATGAAAAACGGGCCAGAGAAACGACCGAGATGAAGGCAGGACGATCCACAAAATGGAAGCGAGCCAGAGGCCAGACTCTCGCCAGTCCATAATTTTGTAAGACAAGGCGCTAAATGTAAGGAGTTATAATAGGCCAGCATAAAACATATGAGCAGGCCTTCGCAGATGTCAAATCCGCTATCGGGTTCCACATCGAAACATTTGGGGAGGAGATCTTGACGTCGCCCCCCCATTTCTTGCGCCATCTGTGGCCGAGGTATAAAAGGGCGACCGCCGGTCGCCCCTACCATGCGGCGGCGCAATATTATCGGGTCAGAACAGTTTGTACGTTTTGTCATACGCTGTGAAATAAGAAAGATGCAAAAGATCTAACATTTATAAAGTTTTTTGAAGAGGGGCTCGGGGAGGAACTTTTTTGTCAAAAAAGTTCTTCCCCGATTCTTTCCCCTTTCTTCGTTCTTCTTCCCACTTCCCCTACCCTTTCCCTCGTCTTCACTACTCCCGTCCGGCCCTTACGGATGCGGGCGCGAGTTCATCTTTTTCTGTTTGGACCTGCAGCAACACGATCGCGGCGATAACCAGGCCACCGCCTACGATTTGCGGTAGATCCAGAGTTTCTCCCAGAAAGATGAAGGCAATAAAGCCGGCTGAAATCGGCTCAATGGTCGAGGTTATTGTGGCTCGGGTGGACCGAATATGATTGACGCCGACGAAGAACAGGCCGAACGGTATGATTGTGCCAAAGATCGCTATGTAAAGTAAGTATATCCATTGCTCCCAGGTGTAGCCGGCATATAGAAAGTGAAATGCCGGCTGAAAGATGTTCCACGTTACAGCCGCAAAGATCAGGGCGTAAAACACCACAGTCCAGGGCTGGTACCGGTGCATTCCGCGTTCCCCAAAAGACTGTACATTGCGAAGAGCGCAGCCGAGGCGGTCCCGGTTATGGCGCCTTCCCGGTTAAGTTTAAGCAGTTCCAAATTGTAACCGCCAACCACCAGGTAGCAACCGAAAAGCGATAAGAAGAGCGCCACAACTTTGAGCGCGGTCAATCGCTCGGACCAAAAACATATAGAATATGCCGCCACTAGAATGGGCGATGTGTATTGAATGAGTATCGCAGCCGCCACCTGCATTTTGCTTATGGTATAGAGATACGTGGCCTGAACCAGGGCCAGTCCCACTCCACCCAAAACCAAGAAATAGCCTAAATCCCGCAATTGGACTCGCAACAGCTTTTTTGCGAACAGTAGGAGGCTTAGCCCCATGAACAAAGCTGCAATAGAGACTCGTGCCTGGACCAGCTCGAATGGAGTGATACCTCCAAGGAAAAGCGCTTTGCTGGCCGTGCCCGAAGAGGCCCACAGAATGCCGGCCGCAATCACGCTCAGATAACCTATTGTGCGACTACTCACCACGCCTCCCATTCCGGACAATGTTGCACGGGCAGATTTCAAACCTGCCCTTTCGAGGATGATTTGTCCGCGGCGGGTTTGAATTGGATGTCTCAAAATTGGTCCGCGTGCTCGATTTCTCCTGTAGGGGCAGTTCGCGAACCGCCCTACCCCACCGCCACAAGCCGTGCCACAGCCCATTGCCACATCGCCGAACAAAAAATTCTTGCTGATACCATGTAACCACAAGCCACTCGCATACACTACCCTATCAAGAGACACGACGATCGATCAACAACTTGTCTCTAAGACTACTCAAAACCTTTGCCGGAGGAATCGCATGAACAAAAAAGCAATCATAATCGCATCGGCCCTTGTTTTAAAGTTGGCGCTCGTATGCGTGGCGTTGAACGCCTGGGCAGCGGAACCGGCTGCCAAGGGTGACATTGAGGCCCTTGGTCAGGCGCCCTTGGCAAAACTCATAACCGGCAACATCGGGCGATTTCTGGTGCTTAGGTCCGAACTGGGGATCACGGATGATCAGAAAAAGAAGATTATTGGGATAGTAAAAAGCCACCGCGATGAAATTCGGCCTGTCGTGAAGACAATTCTTGAAAAGAGGCGAGCTCTGCGAGACGCTGTCGTGAACAAGCCCGGCGATGAAACCGCCATCCGCGGCGCAGCGACCGAAATGGGCAAGGCTATTGGAGACGCTGCTGTGCTGGCATCGAAAGTAGTAGCTCAAGTGAAGCCGGCGCTTACGTCACAGCAGATCGAACGCATCGAGAAATTCCGGGCGGACACCCAAAAAGCCACCGACGACTGGCTGGACCAGATGGGCAAGTAGTGTCGGAGAAGGGAAGAGGAATTGCTGGGGAGGCACTTTTTGCAAAAAGTGCCTCCCCAGACCCCTCCCCAAAAACTCTTAGATGTTTTTCAAAAACATAGGTACTCTGGTATACGTGCCTGACAACTGGTTCACAGGCTTTAAGGCCCGAAAAGGGCGACTCGCCAGTCGCCCCTACAACTGCAATGCGCTGGAGTCCTCCGCCGTAAGTCAGTTATGGGACAACTCAATTTCGTGAGAACGCAGAGGCATTAAGTGGCATCTCCTATGGAGAAGACAGAATCGAGGCGGATTGCATTTGCCCCGCGAAACGCTCGCGGCCCAGGCGGGCTGACTGAGAAAGCCGCCAATCCGGAGGCTGATCTTCAGGACGTCTCATGTTGCCTTAAAGGTGATAACGATGCCTACACCAGATTGGTGCAAAGATACCAGGACGTAATCGCCGGCCGCATGTGGCGTTTCACTAGAGACAAATCCGCTCACCAGGAGCTTGTGCAGGAAGTATTTGTGGAAGCGTACCTCAGCCTGAAAAAATACAGAGCAGAAGCGCCGTTCGAACATTGGCTGTCTCGAATCGCTACGAATGTAGGTTACCGATACTGGAAAACCCGGTCGCGAGACCGTGCGAGGATCTCAGTCCCTGTCGAAGAATTGAATGAATTGGCGGCTGCTGGAACCGGAGGACATTGATCCGTCGTGGGCAGCCGATACACTTCAGGCATTGTTAGAGCAACTGCCGCCCCGTGATAGACTGGTGCTCGCTCTGCGTTATATCGAAGATCGAAGCGTTGAGGAGACTGCTGTCCTGACCGGCTGGACCCATAGTATGGTGAAAGTCCAGGCGTGGCGAGCGAGAAAGAAATTGCGGAAGTTGCTACAGGCCGCCGGAGTGGAGGTCGAATGATGAAGGAACTGGAAATTCTAAGAAAACTAGGCGCTGCGGCCGCCAGAGAACGTGCTCCGCGGTTGGATGTGCGGCCACATTTCGTGGAAGTTCCGCCCGCGGCTGAAGAGGATTTCAGCCGACCCCTGATCTGGATCGCGGGCTTGTCGTCGGCTATGGCGGCGCCGGCGATAATACTTGCTCTTTATGCGCTGGATACATGGACGGACCCGTTGATAGGGATCTTCGACGGTTTGACGTGGATGATATCATGACAGGAACGAATCCCGACATGCCTTCTTCAACCTTGGAATTGCCGATCCCTCGCAAACGCAGGCCTTGGCGCTCGTTATTGCTTGGGCTGGTCATATTGTTTTGCGGCATTTTGATCGGCGCAGGGATCACTGTCATTGCGCTACATAAGGTGGTCGTCTACGCAATCCACCATCCGGAGCAGGTCCCCAATCGTATCACTGAACGACTTCGGAATAAGCTCAGTTTGTCCGACGAACAGGCCAAAAAGGTAAAAGCTATTCTCGTTGAGAGACATAAGGCATTTCTGGCGTTGCGTCGAGTGACACGACCAAAAGTGGACACGAGAACTCGAACGGCTGAGAGAAGAAGTCGCTGCTGTTCTTGATGAAAACCAGGCCCGTAAATGGCGCAAACGGTTCGACACGATCAGGCGACAATGGATGCCCCCACCACCGCCCGCTGAAAAGGATGGTTGATTGTGGGGCAGGCTTTCCAGCCTGCCTATCTTAGGGCTATCGTGCCATGGCAGGCTGGAAAGCCTGCCCCACAGGACTGAATTGATGATCCATCCCCAACCTCATACTTGACTTGTGGATCTTCGGTGAGTTAATCTCATTACTATAAAGCCCCGGAAATGATATCTAATTGTATTTCTCAACGAAAATGGAAAAATGGACAACAGCCGGGGGCATTTGAATACGGGATCAAAGACTTGTATGAATAATAAGTGAATGATTGTGTTTTTCTTTGCTCGTATTGAATTAGTAATTGCACTGACGATCATCGAATTTTTAAAGCGAAAATGAGACTTTATTCCATCAGAATTATTGTTTCCGGGGCAGTAGTCATAATTTTGCTCTTCTTAGGCGTAAATCTTTGGAATCCGGCCTGGAACAGCACTGGCTTTCAGCGGACCTCGTGAGACGTTGTCTCTTGGGACTGTTCTCATAAGGCGCTCGGCCCTCGTCCTGATAGCTGACGCCAAGGGATATTTTGCCGATGAAGGGTTAGATGTTGCGCTTAAATTTTATGATTCGGGTTTATTAGCCGTGAATGATATGTTGGCCGGGAAACTGGACCTCAGCACGGCAGCTCCTCTCGTTGTCGTCAATAAGAATCAGGACAACAACCATCCGAAGCTGAAAATTCTGACCGAAGTCGGTAAATCCGAAGACATACGAATAGTGGGACGTAAGGATCACGGACTTACTAATCCTTCTGACCTTGTGGGCAAGAAAGTGGGAGTGATGCGAGGCACTGAGCCGGTATTCTATCTAAATGTGTTCTGCGTTTACCACGGATTGCCTTTTGAAAGCATTAACAGGGTCAACTTAGGATCAGATGAGCAACTCAACGCTTTGGAAAAGGGGGAAGTGGACGCGATCATAATATGGGAACCCATAGCGTCCAAGGCTGCCCGGATCTTGGGCCCGAATGCGGTGGTTTGGGCCGGTCAAGGAAGACTCGCCTCCGGCTGGATGCTGTTAGCGACTCCGGACATCATATCAAAGAGGCCCGGAGCAATAAGACGAGTACTCTCCGGCCTGCTCTCGGCAGAGAGATTCATTTCGGAACATGAAGATGAGGCCAAGAGTATTTTGGAGCGACGGCTGAATGTTCGGAATCTAGGCACGGATTGGGACAAGAACGATTATAAGATCGCGCTCAGTAGACAGTTCCTGTCGGCCATGGAACTTCGTGCCAGGTGGCTGGGAAAGGACAAGCCTGGATTTCGTGTTCCGAATCTCCTTAATTCATTTCATTTTGATAGCCTGGAATCCATCGCCCCGAAAAGGATCACGATCATTCACTAGGATTTTAAGATGAGTATTAAGAGAAGAATCCAGCTAGTATTTGCGGCCATATTGTTGATAGTCCTTGGCAGCGTCGTAATTAACGGATGGGGAGACAGATTGGTCGGCAGGGGAATAGAACTCATGACAACCGATGCCGAGTTGCTCCGGACCACGTTTATGCTGAAAGTTCTTATGGAAGAATACATCAGCACCGGGGAGGAGCGTCCTTTATTTCAATGGCAAAAGCTGTATAAGGAATTGGGCGATTCCCTGAAAGCAAAGACGTCTGCTGGAGCCGACAGCGTTCTACTCAATCAACTAAATGCGAATTACAAAGAAGTCGGCTCGCTCTTTTCCTCTTTGGCTAAAACCGAGACAGCCGAATGGCAAGGAAAGCAAGCAAGATTCAGTCGAATTCAGGAAACTCGTTAGACTGATGATAGTAAATCACTTGGAACAGATGGTTTCGGACGCGCACGAATTGCATGGCAGGGCCGCCGCTTCGGCCATGGCCGCACATCAATCGAGCGTTTATGTAAACGTAATTTTCTCTGCTTTTATGCTGGCCATGATAACAATAGGCCTATACATTATGAATCGATCCATAATTCAACCTGTTCATAGACTGGCCCAAGGCGCGGAAGTCATCGGGAACGGCAATTTCGATTATCGAATACAAGTTGACAGCAAGGACGAACTCGGAAACTTGGCCCGAATTTTTAACGATACCGCCGCCAAACTCAGAGGATTTTACGATGAGCTTCAGGATGAAATCCGAGTTCGAAAGAGCAAGGAGGCCGAACTTCTCCGTTCTAATAAAGACCTGGAGGAGTTCGCATTCATAGCCTCACATGATTTACAGGAGCCTCTCCGAAACGTGTCCAGCACAATGCAACTCCTGGAGCAAGGATATAAAGGAAAGCTCGGCTCGGACGCGGATCAACTCATCCATTACGCGGTAGATTCCGCAAAAACCATGAAGGCATTGATTGACGATCTCCTGGCCTATTCCCGGGTTGGCACGAAAGGGAAACTGTTCGAGAAGATCGATAGTGACAAAGTGTTACTGTTGAGTCTGGTTAATTTGGATGCGACCATTACCGCTCGTTCAGCCGTGATCACACATGATCCGCTCCCCGAAATATATGCTGATTCGACGCAATTGGCTCAAGTATTCTACAATCTCGTGCTAAATGGCATAAAATTCAACAAGAGGGAGCCCCCGGAAATCCATGTGTCTGCAAAGAAGGATGGGGACGACTGGATATTTTCTGTTAGGGATAACGGAATTGGAATAGATAACCGATATATTGAAAAGGTTTTTGTTATTTTTGAACGCTTGCACAGGAGATCGGAATATGAGGGCACAGGCATGGGTCTGGCGATCACCAAGAAGATTGTGGAGCGTCATGGAGGCCGTATTTGGATTGAATCTGAGCTAGGCTCCGGCTCAACGGTATATTTCACCATTCCAAACAGTAAAATTGCGAATGAAAGTGAGGTTAAATCATTGTCATGAGACCAATAGAAATCCTGATAGTCGAAGACAACCCGGTGGACGTGCTGATGACTCGGGAAGCGCTCAAAAGCGGTCGAATCTTGAATCAACTAAGTGTGGCCGAGGATGGTGAGCAGGCTATGGATTTCCTGCTCCGCAGCGGGCAATATTCGGAAGCGCCTCGGCCGGATATAATTCTACTGGACCTGAACTTGCCCAAGAAGGACGGCCGCGAGATCCTCGCTGAAATAAAGAACGATCCGGATTTACGATCCATTCCGGTCGTTGTCTTAACGACTTCCCAGGCGGAAGAAGACGTATTGCGAAGTTACAACTGCGGCGCCAATTGTTTCATCGTGAAACCGGTAGACCTGGAACAATTCACTGCCACAATTCTGTCTCTTGAGGATTTCTGGTTTTCTATTGTCAAACTGCCCGCGTAGTGATTGATCGCGCAGGATAATGTAGAGGCGTGATTCATCACGCCCTATTCTCGGCCGCAATGAATTGCGCCCCTACGAGAAGGCGCCTATACCAACAAATATTTCCTTCTGATCTCTTCGTTTTCCCTCAATTCTTCGACGGACGCATGGTACCTGATTGCGCCGTTATCAATTATGTATCCGCGGTGACTCACTCGCAGGGTTGATCTTTGGTTCTGTTCCGCCAAGAGGACCGTCAAACCCGTGGCGTTCAAAGCCAATATCTGTTCTTCCAACATGTTCACTATTAGTGGAGCGAGACCTTCCGTTGGCTCATCCAGGAGCAAGAAGTCAGGATTAGTCATCAGAGCGCGGGCCACGGTCAGCATCTGCTGTTCTCCCCCGCTGAGAAAGCCCGCATTCCGGGACTCAATGTGTTTCAACGCGGGAAAAAATTCATACACCCGTTCCATAGTCCAGGCCCCGGGAGCGTCGGATCCTCGCTCTGATATTTCGAGGTTTTCCGCTACAGTCAGATCTGCAAAGACCCTGCGATCATCAGGCACGAACCCGATTCCCATACGCGCCAGAAGATAGGGTTTCATGCCGGTGACGTCTGAACCCTTATAAATTATCCTTCCTTCACGAGGTGGGACCAAACCCATAATACTTTTAATTATAGTGCTTTTGCCCGCGCCGTTTCGTCCTAGCAGGCAGACTATTTCTCCCGCCGAGACGTCGAGAGAGACGCCAAAAAGGATGTGGCTCAATCCGTAAAAGGTGTGGATTCCATCCACTTTGAGCATCAGTCCGAACCTCCCAGGTACGCCTCTTGAACCTGCTTGTTCCGCTTTATTTCGTCAGGGTCTCCCTGGGCAATGGTGATGCCCTGCTGCATTACCATTATCTTGTCGGCAATGGCGAATACCAGTTCCATATCGTGCTCGCAAAATAAGATCGTAAGTCCCATCTCTTTGGTCAGGCGATTAATTAAACCTATGGTGGCGAAAGTCTCTTCAGGCGACATTCCGGCAGTGGGCTCATCCAGAATCAGCAATTCAGGGTCATTACCTAAAGCGATGGCGATCTCCAGGACCTTTTGTTCTCCGTGGGACAGAGCGCCGCTGACTCTGTCCGCCGCAGCCGAAAGACCCACGGCTTCAAGGATTTCTTTGGTTTCTTTGACCGCAAGGCTGCGCGCGGGCGTTAGCAGGTTGAAAGTTCGCCCCTGATGCGAAAGTACGGCTGCCTGCACATTTTCAAAAACGGTTAATCTACTGAATATATTAACAACTTGATACGAGAGGCTTATGCCTTTTCGGCAGACAGCATAGGCCGGCAGTCCAGCGATATCTTCGCCCTTGAAGACGATTCTGCCCATATCAGGCTTCAAATGACCGGTGATTAATTTGAATAAAGTGCTCTTTCCCGCGCCGTTCGGGCCTATTACCGCGACAACCTGCCCTTTCTCAACTTCAAGGTTGGCCTCATTAACCGCCAGAAAATGATCGAAAGATTTTCGAGCCTGCTGTACGCTCAACATTTACACATTCCTCTCAGGAGCAATCGCTGTACGAGGCTTGAATTTTTCCTGAAAATAACCGAGGACGCCTTCAGGCAGGAAATAGATCAGCAGCATCAGTATTATTGCCAGGACCAGAGTCCAATATTCGGTGTACACACCGACTACGGTCCTCAATGAAACCATTATGGCGGCGCCCAGCATGGGGCCGAAGAAAGTGAACCAGCCTCCCAGAAGGCACATTATCAGTATTTCCAGCGACAGGTGCCAGAACAGCAAATCAGGGAAAACCGATCCCTCCACCGCCACAAAGAGCACGCCGGCGACTCCTGCGAAAAAACCCGCAATCAGTTGTCCGACCAGCTGATGAGCCTTGACGTTCACTCCTATGCCTTCGCTTCTCTCGGGATTATCTCGGATCGCCTGAAAGATGCGGCCGAATGGGGAGGTCACAATTATGTACATGGCTGCCAGAGAGATCGCCGAAATAATTAAGGTAAAATAGTAGGCGCCTGTAATGGACGAGATTGCGTCCGGCAAGGGTATTCCGTGTATTCCGTCATCTCCGCCGGTAAATGAGTACCACCTAAATACCAGCGCCCAAACCAGGGACCCCAAAGAAATCTGAAGCATGCCGAAATAGAGTTTGGATAAACGAATGCAGATTAATCCCATTATAAAGGCCAGGGCCGATGCGGCGAGCGGACCGGCAATGAAGCCCAGAAAAGGCGGGAGAGAAGTCTTGGTAAGCATCAGGGCCACGGCGTATGCTCCAAGACCATAAAACACGCCATGGTGGAACTGATACATCCCCCCGAAGCCGAGCACCATATTAAGGCTGGTGGCCAACAGACCGGTGACCAGGACCAGCGCGACGAAATACACGTAAAACCTGGAGAGAAAGGAAGGCGCAGCGAGGAGAAGGACTATCAATCCCAGGCCTAATAAGACAAATTTCCAGTTTTTCGGAGCGTCGGACAAGAGCGGCCCTCCTCACCAGGTAGCTTTAAGCAGCCCTTTGGGACGAATCAGGAGAACGATAATCACCGCCATATAAGGAAAAACAATAGCGAACTGAGGCCAAATGAGTATTCCGATAGAATCGGTGAGCCCAAAAATGAGCGCTCCCAGCAACGCTCCCCACATATTCCCCAGACCGCCGATAATGACGATGAGGAAGGTTTCCATTATGAGCGTATGGTCCATGCCCGTATTGATATTCTGAGTAGGCGCAACCAAAGCGCCTCCCAATCCCGCAAGGAAACAACCGATCACGAACACGGATGCAAAGACCCAACTCACATTGATTCCTACAGCCCCGACCATTTCACGGTCCACCGCCGCGGCGCGTGAAATCTTCCCTATTTTAGTCTTATTGATCAAAAACCATAAACCAATGGCAACTAACGGCCCGATAATAAGAAGGAATGCGTTATAACGCGGAAACGGCATGTCGAATATTGAAAACGAACCTTGAAGAATCGTTGGCGCAGTCAGGGAGCGGTATTCTGAGCCCCAAATTATTTTCACCAAATCGCGGAAGAGCAGCATGAAAGAGAACGTGAATAAAAGCAGCATCAAATGTTCTCTTTCGTACAAGCGGCAGAAGAGTCCTCTTTCTGCTGCAAGACTTATGAGCGCTACTCCCAGTGGCGCAAGAATCAAGGCCAACCAGAAGCCCGTAGGACCTCCGATGAATACACTGATGGAATATGCCAGGAACGCGCCTATCATATATAGCGACCCGTGAGCCACGTTGGGAATCCGGAGCACACCCAATACAAGGCTCATACCCGACGACACGATGAACAGGATGGTCGTCCGGCTTAGCCCCACCAGAACCTGTTGGGCCAGAGCAGAGAGTGTTATGTGAGACGCAAATTCCATTCGGAAAGAACCTTTCAACTGTCCTTCATCGCACGTGGACAGCAGAAATCTCTTTTGGGGTTTGTAGTTTCTCGGGCGACCGCAAGAGGCGCCCCTATAGAAGCCGACGGAGATCACCACAATGGGGTGGACAGCGGCGGAACGCGTAGGGGCGGGTTTCAAACCCGCCCCAGGTCGGATTTTAAAATCGGGCGCCGCTCAAGACCTGATATCACGAGGAGTAAAACCAACAAAACTATGAGATTTATTTCTCTTTCTCCCGCGCCTTCTTAATGTCGTCGAGGGACGGCATCAGTTCCGCAGCCGGAATTGTCACAATGTCGGTTGCGATGAGAAAATCATAGCCGGGAACTTTCTTGGTTACCCCCATGAACATCGGGAGTTCCAACTGATTATCACCCTTCCTCATGGTCAATTTGCCGATAGGGCTGTCAACGGATAACCCCGGCAGTGTCTCGGCGAATTTCTGAGGATCCACCTTCCCAGCTTTTTCATACGCTTTTGCAATGAACTGGCCGCTAACCCATCCGACCAGGCTTCCAAAGGAGGGATACCTATTATATGCCTTCCTGAACTCCTCCACAAATGCCTTTTGCTCAGGAGTGTCCGGAAAATAGAAATAGTAATTGGATGTTCCAATGACTCCTTCCGGCGCATCGAGGCCCAACGGTCTCAAGGTGGATAATTCCGTGGCAGTGTGCATGAAGAACGGCATCTTCTCATTAAATCCAGTGGCCTTTGCCGCCTTCAGAAACGGAATGCAACCCGCGCCGCCTGTAGCGACGATGACCGCATCAGGTTTGGCAGAGAGGATCGAGGTGATATAAGGAGTAAAATCGGGTTCGCCGACCTTCCACCATGACTGACCAAGCAGTTCGACATCAGGCTTCAGTTTCTTCAGATTGTTCCAGATGCCGTCCGCGATAGCATGCCCGTATTCATAGTCGTCACCGGCAATCCAGTACTTTTTGTAAGGTTTCTTCGCCAAACCTACGGCTCCTGCTTTACCGGCCATTTCGGTGTTTTCGTTCATGGAAAATACATATGGATGGCCCTTGGCGCCGGTTATCTTGTCGCTCTTGGAAAATGTTACCAGGAAAGGAATCTTCTCCTTCTTTGCGAGATCCGACACCGCCAGCGCCGAAGCGCTGTTAATGGTTCCCATGAGGAGATCCACTTTTTCCCTCATTATCAGCTCTTTGGCGGCCTGGAGCGCGAGATCCGGCTTAAACTTATCGTCCCGGGTCGTGAACTCGATTTTTCTCCCCAACACTCCGCCTTTCGCGTTAATCTGGTCTATCGCCAGCTTAAAACCGTCGCGAACATCATTGGTATAGGCGGCTGGTGGGCCGCTATAGGAGTCCACCATTCCGACTTTTATCGGCTCAGCGGCCTGAGTAAAACCACCAAGGGCCACCAAGGTCGTTATCAGTCCAAGACAAAAAATCACGCAAGCTCCTTTTCGCATGACAAAACCTCCTTGCTGCAGTGAGTTTTCCTCCAAATCAGGCTGTTTCGTTATGAGGCTAAGCGTTGTCCCGCAAGAGCCGGTCTGTTCAGTGGCCTCACGATTAATATTGGACTCCGAAAGTTCTATCGGTGACATCCGAAAATGGGGAAGATATGCAGTAACTAAACGCCATCAGCGTCAATTGTCAAGAAAATGCTGCGCGCCGCATACGGCGCAGGCATGAGCGTAAGGAAAAGGTTGAGGTCTTGGAGAGACGCGCGTTCTATTATTCTGCGTAAATTAATAGTTTCAGTGTTTAATCCATTTGAATTGCGCCAATGCTCTGCGTCGGGTATATTCAAACCGTTGTTTCCAGGTCGGATGCCGATTTTCTGGCATGTTTCCGGAGGCGCCGATGCAAGACAAGACAAAAACAAAGAAAGAACTCCTGCATGAGCTGGACGCATTGCGTCAAAAGCTTGCGAATTGCGAAAGCAAGGAAACACAGGCCCGGACAGCTGAGGAAGCGCTCAGCCAAATCTGAAACAAGTTATCGAACTATTATCGAAACCATTGAGGAAGGCTATTACGAAATGGACAGGGCAGGAAATTTCACTTTTTTCAATGATCGGGTCTGCGAAATACTTGGTTACAGCAGGGACGAGCTTGGTGGGGATGAATTATCGCCGGATCGTCGATGACTACAATGCCAAGAAATCTTATGAAGCATTCAATAAAGTGTACAGCACTGGTAAGGCCACTGAGCTGTTCGATTATGAAATTACCAGAAAGGACGGGACCAAAAGAAATCTCGAGTTATCGATCTCTTTGACAAAGAATGCGCAATCCGATTTGTCCAGTCTTTTTCGGCATAGCGCGAGACATCACAGATCGCAAAAAGGCCGAAGAGGCCCTGAAAGAAGCGCACGACAAATTGGAAGCTCGCGTCAAGCAGCGAACAGCAGAGCTTGTCGAGACAAATAAGAAGCTCAGACGAGAAATCAAAGAGCGAAAGCTCGCCCAGGAAGCTCTGGCAGAATCTGAGGAGAAATACCGTCTGGTCGTGGAAAATGCTAATGAAGCCATTCTTATAGCTCAAGACGGGGTATTGAAGTTCGTCAATAGCAAAGCACAGGAAATTATCGGGTATTCAGCCCAGGAAATGACCTCCAGGCCGTTCACGGATTTTATTCATCCTGACGATCGAGAAATGGTGATGCAGCGTTATCGGCAGAGACTCAGAGGGGAACCGGTACCTGAAACCTATCCTTTTCGAGCCGTTGATAGCGAGGGCAACGTTAGATGGGTCGAAATAAATGCTGGTACGCATAACTTGGGACGGTCGACCCGCCACTTTGAATTTTATCGCTGATATTTCTGCAAGAAAAAAAATGGAAGAAGAAGCCGTAAATATCGAGAAGCTCGAATCTATCGGCCTACTTGCCGGCGGCATCGCCCATGATTTTAACAATATTTTGACTGCTATACTCGGCAACATTTCCCTCGCAAGAAATGACTTGCAGACGGGACACAAGGCGTTCGACAGATTGAGAGACGCCGAGAAGGCTTGCGTGAGGGCCCAGGGTCTTACGCAACAACTGCTCACTTTTTCCAAAGGGGGTTCACCTATAAAGAAGATCGGGGATATTTCTAAAATCCTTACGGAATGTTGTGTTTTCTCATTGAGAGGCTCAAACGTGAGTTGTGAATTTGCCGTTGCGGACGATCTATGGCCGGTGGAAATTGATGAAGGGCAAATCAGCCAAGTAATAAGCAACCTTGTTATTAATGCCGATCATGCCATGCCACGAGGCGGTGTGGTTGATGTAGAAGCCGGCAACGTCGTCCTATCGCGTGCAGAAGGCATTCCCTTACCTGATGGTGGGTACGTGAAGATTTCGGTGAAAGATTATGGTTCCGGAATGCCCAAGGAGTATTTACAAAGAATATTTGATCCCTATTTCACCACAAAACACAAAGGCAGCGGTCTGGGATTGGCGACCTCCTATTCGATCGTCAAGAATCACGGGGGATTGATAACAGTGGAATCCGAATTGGGCTCCGGAGCGGTCTTCCATGTCTATCTGCCCGCCTCGGAGCAAGGGAAAAAACCGCCGGAAATCTTTGAAGAAAAACCTTTGACCGGAAAAGGAAAGATTTTATTTATGGATGACGAAGATCTGATTAGAGATCTTGCCCATGAAATATTATCGCTTCTGGGTTATGAAGTGATTTTGGCGCGCGACGGCGAAGAAGCCATCGTTTCGTACAAGGAGGCGCTAGAATCGTCAACCCCATTTGACGCAGTCATAATGGACTTGACCGTGCCGGGCGGTATGGGCGGCTATGAAGCCATGACCATATTGCGCAAGATCGATCCCAACGTACGAGCCATTGTGTCAAGCGGCTACTCGACAGATCCCATTATGGCGGACTACAAGAAATATGGTTTCAAAGGAATAGTGCCGAAGCCTTATACCGTGAAAGATCTGGGTGAAATCCTGCATAAGGTGATCACTGAATGACGTAGCTAACCAGCCCATTTACGCAAAATGTTGTAATGAGAGGATGGCCCAATGCATTTGTTCTGCAAGGGCGGGTTTCAAACCCGCCCCTACAAGCATTGGTTCAGTCGTCCTGATGGGACGCAACGTGGATTTTTCTTTCGCCATTACCCCGGCAATGAATTGCCGGCCTACTTGGAGCCGCACTGGCGGAGCTAATTTTGAACAATCCATAGAGGAAAAACGGAGGGGGAAAAATGTTACGAATCATACTTGCTATTCTGGCCGTGTTCGTTGCGTGGTCCGCGTTGGATTTCATCATCCACGGAGTGATACTTGCGGCCCCGTACCAGGCGACCGCGCAGCTCTGGCGACCGATGAACCAGATGAAGATGTGGCTGCTGCACGCTACCGTGCTGATTTCCGCCATTATCTTTGTGATACTTTATGTGCGACTCATTTCTCCCAAGAACATTTTCCGGGGCTTGGAATACGGTTTACTATTTGGAATGGCCGCCGGCGCCTCCATGGGCTTTGGGACATACTCCTTCATGCCGATTCCGCTCTACATGGCTATTGTTTGGCTCCTCGGCAGCATCGTTGAAATGGCCTTGGGCGGCATCATCGTCGGAGCGATGATTCAGGAAGAATCGAGTGGTCTGAAGAGGTTCTTCGGCAGGTAGAAATTTTGTCCGAATATGTAATGTTGGCCATTTTGCTCGGCGCGCTGCTGCACGCCACTTGGAACGCTTTTGTCCGTTCCGCGTCAGACACGTTCTGGGATACCGCTATCGTCATGGGCGGAGCGGGTATTCTGGCCGGATGCTGGTTGCCATTTGTGGCGCTTCCCGACGTCGCGAGTTGGCCGTATTTGATAGCATCCGTTCTTATTCACTTAGGATATTTCACGTTTGTAGCATTGGCCTATCGACACGGTGAGCTTAGTTTCGCGTACCCGATCATGCGAGGGACCGCTCCGGCATTCTCCGCGGTCGCTGCGGCCTTCCTGTTAAATGAATCTCCCCCAATGCTGGGATGGATAGGGGTCCTTCTGATTTCCTTCGGTGTTCTCGTCCTATCTCTCGACTCGTGGCGCTCAGGATCGTTGCGGCTATCTTCTTTGTTGTTCGCTCTTTCGAATGCCGGCGTGGTCGTAATGTATACCATTGTGGATGGCCAAGGGGCTCGGTTGTCGGGCAACTCGTTGAGCTACACGGGTTGGCTCTTCTTATTGACGGCCGTTATCGTAGTTCTTGCGGCGCTCGTGCTCCGGCGCGGCGAGGCGCATGCCTTTTCAAGATCGAATTTGATCACAGGTATAGTAGGCGGCGTGTGTATTGTGGGCTCGTACGGGATTGCGATTTGGGCCATGACGTGCGCCCCGATCGCTCTAGTGGCTGCTCTGCGTGAAACTTCGGTGGTGTTTGCGATGCTCATAGCGGTCTATTTTCTAGGAGAACATATCAGCCGACTGCGTCTGCTATCAGCCTTAATGGTCATTGCCGGAGCCATCGCGATTAAGGTTTTGTGATTTGACCCGGGTCTGACCGGGTTCGTCATGGTCGAGCAGGTCAAATCCATCGACTTTCGCGCACGAAAGATCAAGCTCATCGGCAAGGCTTCCCGGAACGTGCTCGAAGAAGTCTTGTCCATCCTTGACGCCTGCATTTACTGACCTCTCGTCAGCTCCTCACATAGCAAAAGAAACAAATCAGGGGCTTGCCTATGCATTCCTCAATTGCCACTCTCTTAGTAAAGTTAACGGATGTATTTCGGATGCCTCGACGGAGGTGGAAAATGGGAAATTCAAAACTATACGGGATCGGACTCATATTGGGGTTACTTTTGATCGCGATGCCGGCAGCCGCTGTCAATGCGGCGGCGGATGAGGACGCATTCATAAGCGCGGCTTGTAACGGCCAGACGGAAGTCATGCAATTACTCTTGAATGATGGAGTGAATGTTAATGCGAAAAGCCCCAAAGGTATAACGCCTCTAATGTGCGCGGCTGCATTCGGACGCAAGGATGCAGTTCAATTTTTGCTCAACGAAAGAGCGGATGTAAACGCCGTTGATGAGACCGGTGAGACAGCGCTGCTTAAGGCTGCGTGCAAAGGCCACACTGACGTCATGAATCTTCTTTTTGACAATAGCGCTGAAGCGGATACGGGACAGCAAGCCGGTATCACACCGTTAATGTGCGCGGCGTTTCATGGAAACAAAGATTCGGTGGAACTCCTTATCGAAAAGGGAGCAGCAATCAACGCCATTGACGGGACCGGTGAAACAGCGCTGCTTAAAGCCGCGTGCAAGGGTAATCTTGATATTGTCAATATACTTCTGGAACATCAAGGGGACCCGGGCGCGCGTACGCGAGGGGGAATCAGTCCTCTCCAATGCGCTGCGGCTAACGGGCACGTGGATGTCGTGAAAACGCTTGTCGGAAACGTAAGGCTGTAACCAGTCGTGTTCCGGACCAAAACATGAGGGCCAGCGAGTAAGGGCGACCCGCGAGTCGCCCTCTCTCGGCTTTTACGATATTTTCCTGCCGCTAATTTCCGGACCCATACGCAGGTATGGCGTAACAGAAGATTACCCGCGCGGTTCGGATCTTTTTGACTCTCCATAGTTAACCATATAATATTGTACTTTGAATTGAACCTGCCGCGCCGCTTTGAGCTTTAACCCTGGCCGGTCTTCGCTAAAGGATGACCAATGCAAAACGGGCAAGAAGCCGACGGACTTCGCAAGAAACTGGAAGAACTGCGAAGGCGACTGGCTGAGATTGAATCCGCGAGTCTATCCTTCAAGCAAGCGGACCTGACATTACGCGGCGATCAGAAGCGCTACTTTGAACTAGTCGACAAGGCAAACGACGCCATATACATGACCGACGCCAAAGGTTTTTTTACCCTGGTCAATCCGGCGGCATTACGAATTACCGGTTATTCTGAAGAAGAAATCATTGGCAAGCACTATTTGGAATTGGTTCATCCTCTTTATAAGGAGCGCGTGGAAGAATTCTATAGAAGACAATTTGCCGAACGCGCCCTCGATACCTATTCCGAAATTCCTATACTGGCCAAGCAAGGTGAAATAGTCTGGTTGGGCCAGAACGTGCAAATAGTAATGGACGGCGACTTGGTGGTCGGGTTTCGGTCGATTGGTCGGGACATTACTCAACGCAAAAGAGCCGAGCTGAGGCTTTTCAAGAGTGAAAGGCGTTTCAGACTTCTGACCGAGAACGCGCCTCTCGGATTGTCCGTAATGGGAAGCGACAGGCGATTCCATTATTTCAATCCCAAATTTACCGAGATTTTCGGCTACACACTAGAGGACTTGCCCGACAAGCAGACATGGTTTGAGAAAGCTTATCCTGACCAAAAATACCGAAGCAAAGTCATTGCCGTTTGGGAAGCCGATTCGGTTGGGGAAGCCGGCGAGGCCCCTCCACGAGTATTTACAGTCAGATGCAAGGACGAAAGCGACAAAATAGTTCGGTTCAGGGCCGTGGTGATGGAACACGGCGCGCAGATCCTCACGTATGAGGATATAACTCTCCAGGCAAAGCACGAACAGGCGCTCCAGGAAAGCGAACAGAAATATCGCACTCTGTTTGAATCCGCTAATGACGCCATATTTCTCATGAAGGAGGAAGAATTCGTAGATTGCAACTCTCGCGCCTCTGAAATGTTCCGTTGTACGAAAGACTCAGTAATAGGAGAAACTATTCATCGTTTTTCAGTGGAACGCCAGCGCGATGGTTCCATCTCTCGAGACAAGGCCCAGGAATTCTTGAAGGCCGCTGCAGCCGGGCAGAAGCAGATCTTCGAATGGCAATTTCGCCGACATAACGGCTCAGTTTTTGATACTGAAGTGAGCTTGAGCCGCATGGAGCTTTCCGGAAAAACACTTGTTCTGGCGATAGTGAGAAACGTGACCGAGCGACTGCAAGCGCAGGAGGCTCTCAAAGAACATGAGCAGATGCTGCGCAACATCATGGCAGCGTCTCCGGTAGGGATATGCAGGTTGGAAGAGAGGCAGATTAGTTGGGTCAATGACGCGATGATCAAAATGTTCGGATGCGAGTCCGCTGAAGAATTGTTCAATAAGAGCACCAAAGAGCTATACGCCTCAGAGGAAGAATACCGGCGAGTCGGAGAAATTTTGTATGAAAGCCTCAGGAGTGGCGCGGAAGCGGAATCCTATGCGAAATTCCTCCGAAAAGATGGCTCTGTTTTTGACGGGCATGTAAGGATCAGTTCCCCGGACCCGGCTGATCCACAGAAAGGCGCCATAGCCGCGTTCTCCGATCTGTCCCGTCTGAGACAGGCTGAAATGGCCCTGAATGAATCGGAACAACGCTATCGCCGTCTTGTGGAGCAAGTGCCGGACATTATCTTTTCGTTGGATACCGCCGGTCGATTCACTTTCGTGAATGCGCAAATCGAGAAATTCCTCGGATATCCCATCTCGCAGATGATAAACACTTGTTTGTGGGACTATGCGACACCGGAATACAAGTCACTTGCGGAAACGGTCCTCAAACTGGAACCTGATGTGGTATGGGATGAAGAATTTGGAGTTCTTGACTGCCAGGGCGCCAGGAAATGGGTGCGGGTCAGGTGTCAGGCATCGTCTGACGAGAATGGCCGCTCCGCAGGATTCGAAGGGGTAATGGTGGATCGGACCATCAGAAAGGCCCTGGAAGAGGAACTCCGAGTGTCGAGGGAAGCATTGGTGGCCAAAATTAAGATTATCGACGACCTGTACGCCCACCTCATTCAGTCAGGGAAGTCAAAAGCCATTGCCGAGCATACCGCTGAAGTGGCCCACGAGCTAAGACAACCCCTGGCCATTATAGGCGGATTCGCCCGCAGGATGGCCAAGCAATTGGAAGAAAGCGCCTCACTGGATCCAACGCGACAGAAGGAGTGCTTCCATATTATTATCAGCGAAGTCCGGAGATTGGAAAAGATCCTCGGCGCGCTAATAGATTTCACGAGGCGTGACATCATTCAAACGGAAACGATTAATCCTAACGATCTTATACGGGAAGTCCTGGCGGTCCACCGAGAGCGATTAAGAGAAAAGGACATTCAGCTCGAAACTCATTTCGAGGATCGCTTGGGCAAAATTGCGGTTGACCCGAACCGCTTCGAGCATGTGCTTAGGAATCTTTTATCTAACGCCATCGAAGCTTCGCCTCAGCGGCGGAGTCATACGGATCGATACCGGGATATTCTTTCCGAGCGACAAGGCTTCGCTGACAGGCGAGCTGACGGCAAAGCAATATTTTGAGCTAAAAATCCGAAACGGCGGACGCGTTATCCCAACGGAAGAAATTGAGAAATTCTTCGACCCGTTCTACACGACCAAGGAGTACGGGATCGGTATCGGTTTGACTCTATGCAAGAAAATCGTGGAAGAGCATAATGGTTCGATTTCAGCCAAATCGGACTTGGAAGGGACAGTGTTTACCGTATGGTTGCCTTTGAGGCTCACGGAGCCCGTTCGGAAAGATCCTTCACCAACTTAGGGTTGACATATTGTGGATTTACGACTATTTTTGAGATGTTGGCAGTCGGATGTGAAAATGGATCTGGCTGCCGAATTAATTTATTGATTTTATGTCTGTTTTCGACTATATTCCGCTGCGGAACGGCAGAATTCGCTAATCGTGCTAGGGAGATTCCTTGAATTACAAGCGCTTTCAGTTGGTTCTAATCACTCTTTTTTTCTGCGTCGGCCCTTCGCTTGCCATGGATCCCGTGCAATCCGGTAATTCCATGCAGGAGATGGTAAAACGGATTGGCTCCGGGAAGCCTGTTGCGCCCCAGTGGCAACCGCAGACGGTTCCGAGCCCCGCGAAACCTCATTTCGCGACGCCGGCTAAATCCCAGGCCAATCGACCCAATCAATCAGCGGTCAGCGCGGTTAGATCGATTGCGGCGAGACCTCCTGCAGCCCTGGTATCGAATCCTCCGAAAAATGCAGCGCCTCAGCGACAGGCCTTGCCGAATCAAAAGGGGATTTTGGCTTCCAAACCACCATTACCGGTTCAGGCGTCTTCCCCTGCAAATCATTTGAAAGCTCCGTCCGTGCCGGCAGCGCGTGACGGCAGGTTCAATTCGTATGGCCCGAGAGTCAAGGCCAAGGCCATGATGTGTGTGGATTGCTCGTCGGATAAAGTCGTGTTAGCCGACAACACCTCCGAGCCGCTCCCGATAGCGAGTATCACCAAGCTCCTTACGGCCATGGTGGTAATTGATGAAATGGACCTGGAGCGAATCCTGGAAGTTCCCCCCGACATAACTGAGGTCGAGCAACATAAGGTCGGTATTAGACCCGGCGACATGTTCACTGTGCGTGATCTCTTGCATGGGATGCTCATAGAATCGGGAAACGATTGCGCTGAAGTGCTGGCACGAGCATACCACAAGGGCGGCCGAGCTGGTTTCATGTCCAAAATGAAAAGTAAGGCGGCCGAAATCGGAGCAAGTCGGGTCAGCCTTTATACGCCCAGCGGGCTCGACATGAAGATGGCGCTCGGAAGGAAGAACGGCAGGATACTGGAAGCCCGGAACCCGAATACAGCCAGCGCTGAGGACGTAGCGAAGATCGCCCGCCATGCCTTCGAGTATCCTCTTATACGATCAATCGCCCAAATGAAAACTTACAATATGCGGACACGCAATCCGGTCCCGCGCGATTACCGCCTGGCGAACAATGACAAACTGCTTCATAAGAATCTTCCGATAGAAGGGGCAAAAACCGGTTACACCAACAGGGCAGGTAGATGCATTGTAGCCATGTTCAAAGATCATCAGAAGGAACACGTGATCGTGGTTCTGAACAGCCCGCACCACTTTAGAGCCGCAGAGAAGATCTACCGCTGGGCCTGCAAGGCCCTGTAGAAGTCAAGAACAGAGATTTTTGGAGGGGAACTTCTTGTCCCGCGTTTCGCGGGATTTCCTCCCAAACCCCGGTTCAAGCACTCCTATTAAATGATCACGGACGAAGTCCGATACTTCCGCAATCATGGTTCCACTGTAGGAGCGCACGGCTGTGCGCCAGTTAGACCAAACACGAGTCCCTAACGGCCCCAGGACGACCGACATCCCGCGTTCTCCCGCGGAACCGGTCGCTACCAACGGAGAAAGGAAAGAGGGCGACCGCCGGTCGCCCCTACAAAGCATTTACCTTCCTAGCCGCGAGAACAACCAGCTACCTTCCTTACCGCTCAAATAGCCACGGGGTTCGTGCGCGGCCAGGCAAACTTTTCGTTGGCTCCCAACTTCGCCGCAGCGAATGGGAGTTTTCTGAAAGGAGGTCCAGTCCCGCGAGACGCGGGATTTTGCAAAAGAGTTTTCCTCCTGGTTATCTTCTTTCAGAAGGCTTGATTGCCTACCACACAATCATCCATTGCCCGAAAGGACCCTCCCCGGCTCATTTTCTTCTGGCGCCAGCTCTCCCGGCGCGCCCGATTCCACGACCCGGCCGCCGTCGATTACCACGACTCTATCCGCGCAGCGTGCTGCGGATAACCGGTGTGAAATAAATACGACTGTCATTTTCCCGCGCAGACCTTCCAGTGCGTCCAGAATGCGCTTTTCGTTTTCTCGATCCAATTGACTGGTGGCCTCATCGAGGAGCAGCAGCGTCGGTTTCCTTAATAACGCGCGCGCCAGAGCGATCCTCTGCCGCTCCCCACCGGAAATCCTTGCGCCTCTATCACCGACAATCGTGTCCAGCCCTTCCGGCAATCGAGAAATGAAACCATCCGCCGCGGCTAGCCGCAGAGCATTCCAGAGGTCCTCCTCCTCGGCCTCGGGGCGAACCCAAAGCAGGTTTTCTCTGATTGTTTCGTGAAACAGTATGCTTTCCTGGGGCACATAGCCCACGGAACGACGCCAAGAATGGATCAGATCGCCTTCCAAAGGCTTGCCGTCAATGAGGATGACCCCTTCGTCCGGCTTGAGCAACCCTATAAGCATGTCCGCGAGCGTGCTTTTTCCCCCTCCCGATGGTCCGAGAATGACGGTCGTGCAAAATGCGGGGAAAACCAGGTCCAGGTGATCCAGGGCCAAGTGTCCTTCGTTCTTGAGATATCGGAACGACACCTGCTGAAACTCCACGGCGGTTTCGAGCGACACCGGTCCTATGCCTTTGCTGGCCGGCGGCTCTGCCGCGGACCGGAACCTCTCCAACATGTCGGTCACGGCCTTGAACGCGGGCAGCATGTTGAGAGTTCCTTGCCAGGTCCTTTGCATCCAGGAAAACTGTGGAATGAGACTCCCGAAGAGGTACACGATAATCAGTAGCTTGCCGGCGGGCATACGCAGCAGCTCAACAGCGACATAGAAGAACATGCAGAGCACCAGGACCCCGCCGACGTCATAATACATTTGAGTTGCGGACAGGATGCCGGCGTAACGATTGGCCTGTTGCTCCAACTCTCCGCTCAAGGAACAGAAACTTTGCACGTGCCGAGATTCCGCGCCGAAGCTCTTGGCTACCTTCATTCCTCCGAGGTGCTCCATCAGGACCCCGAACAAAGCGCTCATGGCCCCGCGCCATTCTTCACCCAGGCGATAGGACTGCCTGTTAAGCGGTCGTAGGAGTAGGAGCAGCACGACTGAAGTTCCCAAAGCGACACCCGTGAGGGCTAAGGATAATGTCATTGCCACCCCGATGTGGACAGCGACAACAACGACCGTCCCTAGCAGTCCGAAAAAGCCGTAGGTCCCGTTGTCGACTGACGTCAAATTGGCTGTCATTACGTGGTTTATGTCGGATGCTTTGATCCGGGTAAACCTGAGCCATTCCACACGGGCCATAGATTCGAACAACTCATTGCGTAGGCTACGAGTAAACGCGTGGCATAATTTGGAGGTCAGGATTGTGCTGCCGCGTTGCGCTACCGAATACAATGAAACGACGCCTGCATAAACCAATAAAACGGTGGCCAGGTTCATGGGAAGCCCGATATATTTCCAGAATTGACCTATATAGGCCACGATGCCGGTCGGTTCCGATTCCACAATACCGATCATTTGGAGGAAAGGTATCAGCATGAGGAGGCCCACACCGCCGGTGAGTCCCGTCGCGATCAGTAGCGCTATACTGAGAACTGCCTTGGATCCCGAACGATGAAACAACTGTGTGAGGTAATCCCTCAACAGTCCTTGTCTGAGATTTGCCAGACCTATATTGTCTTGCACGGGCCGGTCCTCCGATGTTTCTATACTTCCGGATTAGTCGAGTGGTTTGTCAGCGCTCTCCTCAGAGTAAGAAGAGCCAGTTGGTATGGACACCGTGGAGGCAGGATTGTTCAAGTTTGTTATCGTCAGTAGGACCGGCATCTTGCCGGTCCCCGAGGCCGTCATTGTGGGGCAGGCTTTCCGAAACTGTCTCAGAACTTATGTTCGTGGCCGACCGTTTGTAGGGGCGGCTTCGAGAAGCGCCCGAAATTAGGGCGCTTCTCGAAGCGCCCCTACAGAAAAATTCGGTGCGGCGCAATTTTGAGACAGTTTCTTCCAGCTTGCCTGTTCCGAATGGCAGGCTGGAAAGCCTGCCCCACGACTGGACATTCTGTTTTCACGCCTCTTCTATCATTTTCCTGAATTTCTCGAAAAGATATCTTGAGTCGTGCGGGCCCGGAGAGGCTTCAGGGTGATATTGGATGGCAAAGATGGGATATTTTCTGTGAACCATCCCTTCGACGGTCCCGTCATTGAGGTTTATGTGACTGATGACGCATTCGGACTCGATTGAAGCCGGATCGACCGCGAAATTGTGATTTTGAGACGTTATCTCCACATGACCGGTCTCGATTTGCCTTACAGGATGATTCGCCCCATGATGGCCGAACGTCAACTTGAAGGTCTTTCCTCCAAGAGCCAGGCCCAGAATCTGATGTCCGAGGCAAATCCCGAGGATCGGCTTTTTGCCTATCAGATTCCTGACATTCTGAATCAGATACGGGACCGCCTCCGGGTCGCCCGGCCCGTTGGAAAGAAAAATACCGTCAGGATTGAACTCCAGTACCTCATCGCTGGAAGCGAACGCAGGGAAAACCCTCACCTTCGCGCCTGCGTCCACCAACAAGCGCAAAATATTCTGTTTGATGCCGGAATCGTAGGCGGCGATACGAAATCTGCCTTCCCCTTTCGGGGTGGTCGAATTCCATCGCCATGTCCCTTCATCCCAGTCATACGGCTCGGAACAAGTGACTTCCCGCACAAGGTCCAGCCCTTCTATGTCGGGATAGGCGCGGACTTTACTCAAAAGGCTCTCATAATCATGGTCCTCGGTGGAGATTATCCCCTTCTTTGCGCCGGTTTCACGCAGATTTCGGGTTAGTTTTCTCGTATCCACCCCTTGAATACCTATGACACCGTTTTTTTTCAAGAAATCTTCCAAGTCCTCGCTCTTCCGCCAATTGCTCGGGTGGGGGCAATACTCCTTTACGACAAAACCCGCCAGGTACGGACGAACCGATTCATTATCCTCAAAGTTCACTCCCGTATTACCTATATGAGGATAGGTCATGGTAACTATTTGGCCCCGATAAGAAGGATCGGTCAGTATTTCCTGATATCCTGTAATGGCCGTATTAAAAACGACTTCGCCCACCTTCTCGCCGGTGGCGCCCATTGCCGTTCCGCGCAGAATCGTGCCGTCGGCCAGCACGAGAGTTGCTTTCATAGTTGCCCTCTCATGAATTCTTTCAATCTGTTCATGCCCGCGTCGATTATTTCATCCGGAGCGGTCATGGAAACCCTGAAGTAACCTTCCCCACTTGGGCCGTAACCTATACCGGGTGTCACTACCAATCCCTGCTTATCCAGAAGATCAGCGCAGAACTCCACAGTCGAAGCATAAGCCTCGGGAATGCGCACCCAGAAGTAGTAGCTGGCCCTCGGCAACTGAAACCTGAAACCCATGTCGCGCAAAGCGCCGGCCATACGATCCCTACGGCTCTTGAACAGGGCCGTCCTTTGATTGTGGAAAGCGGCCGCGTCCGGATGACTCAACGCCCTGGCGGCTGCTCTCTGAATCGCCATGAATACTCCTGAATCAAAGTTGGACTTCAGCGTAAGAAAAGCTTCAATCAGGGCCTTGCCGCCCGTAACGAAGCCTATCCTCCATCCGGTCATGTTGAACGTTTTGGAAAAGGAGTGGATCTCTATCGCGATCTCTTTGGCTCCTTTTATTTTCATTATGCTTATGGGACGATCTTCCGCCTCGAAATATACTTCAGAATAGGCATTATCGGAGAGAATCACAAGATCATGTCTGCGGGCAAAAGCCACTAATTTCTCGAAAAATTCCTCGTCCGCAACGGCTGAAGTCGGATTGTTCGGATAATTCACGAACATTATTTTCGCCTGATCGGCGACATGCGCGTCGATGGAATCGAGATCCGGCAGGAACGCTTCATCCTCGCTCAACGACACACGAGCAACCGTGCCGCCCGCAAATCCGATTGCCGCCTGGTACACGGGATAACCGGGATCGGTAACAAGAGCGGAATCTCCCGGATCCAAGAACACGAACGGCAGATGGGAAACCGCGTCTTTTGCCCCAATGACCGCCATGATTTCCGAGGCCGGATCCAGTTCCACGTCGAAACGTGTTCGGAACCACGCGGCCACCGCGTCACAAAAATCAGGTTCCCCTTTGTAGCTTGGGTAAACATGATTTCGTGGGTCTCGCATCTCCTCGTTCATAAGGTCGAGGACGAAATCCGGCGTGGGTCGATCGGGGTCGCCTATGGCCAGGGATATGACGTCTATCCCCCTGGCCCGCGCGGCCTTGCGTTTCTCGTCAATGAGATGGAACAGGTATGGTGGTGTTTCCGTAACCCGTCTGGATAGCGTCATCAATCTCCTCCGAATATGCGATTCGTCGTAGCGTTTATATTGTATTAAACAGGGAAAAGCACGCGATCCGCGAGTTATGTTGCGCGCTGACCAAGCGCGCCGGCGCGTACCGCCCGCCAGGTAATCGAATAAGAATACTGATTGGATCGCGTTACGCAACAGAATTCCATATCGCGGCGCAACTATCCGTATTTCGGAGAGCGCGGAACGGTTTTTGTGGGGCGGGCTTTCCAGCCTGCCATGAGACTCCTTTCAAAAACGACAGGCTGGAAAGCCTGCCCCACAACCAATTGAAATCTCTTGCGGACGTTTCACCTTCGCATAATCCCTCGGATACAGAGAACAAGCGTTCGTTCTTGACTTTTGCGTCCACGTTCACGTATTTTCGTTGGGATGCCCTACGGAGAAAAATCTTCAAGTGTGTGTCTTCCCCGAAACAATTTTGATCTGCTTTTGTCTCAATATCGTAAGTCTGGTTCTAGTCGCTGCGATAGCTCCAGTGGTGGACGAGGATCGAGAAGCGGTAGAAAGGACTGTACAGGGGAATCGAGACGCGTTCGATGTTCTTGTTGAAAAATATTATAAGAAAATCTATAACCTCGCCTACCGATTCGTGGGTGACAGAGAGGAGGCTAACGACCTAGCTCAGGAGATATTCACGGCAGCCTACAAGAATCTGAAAAAATTCCGAGGCGACGCCAAATTCTCCACTTGGCTTTTCCAGATAGCTTCCAACAGGGGGAAAAACAAGTTTAAGTATCTGAAACGCCGAGGCCATTTTGCTAATAGATGGCAGTCCGAAGAAGATGATGAAAGAGACCCTCTCCGGTCGGGTATCCCGGATCTTTCAACCAACCCGGAAACCCTTCTGGCTGGGAAACAGATACAGAGAATAGTACAGAAAGCCATCGACGATCTCGACCCGGACCATAAAGAGATTGTCGTGTTAAGGGATATAGAGGGTTTTTCTTATGAAGAAATAGCGCACATACTAAATCTTCCGGAAGGAACCACCAAATCCCGCCTTCACAGGGCGAGAATGGTCGTCAAAGAAAAACTGAAGAAGGCCCTATCATGAATGATTGTAAGCGTGTGAGTGATTTATTTGGCGCTCTCCATGATGAGCAGCTTGAAGGGGAGATTGCGGAGAGTGTACGTAAGCACCTCTCCAACTGTTCGGGATGTAGAGAAGATTTCAAATGGTACGGATTCACTGTTCATGCATTAGCCGGTCTGGAAAAGGTGGCGCCCCCGAGGGATTTCCTTGCCCAATTCCATGCCCGAGTTGATGCCGCTCAGACCCGCCCTTTCTTGGAATCATTTAGAAACGTCTTTACTTTAGTTCCGCATTTTCCGCTTCCAGTGGGGGTGACAGCTCTCGCTCTCATGACAGTAGTTGGGCTTAGCCTGTATAACTACGGGCCTATGTATGGCGTACAATCGGCTGCGTCCAGTTATTCGGGTCCGAAAGCCGAGACGGGGCCCACGGCCAAAGGTATTGTGCCTCTAATGGCGCGGTCTCATGAAAACGCTCCGTCCAGCAGCGTAGGCCCTGGCGCCGCTTATCCGTTTCGCGCTATGCCGGCCGTGCAGGATAGGATAGGCACTGACATGCTTACAGTAGAAAGCCCCAGTATTGATCAAGCGATCGAATCATTGAAGAAGATATTGCCCGACATTCAGGGAAAGGTGTTGGAGGAGCAGAACCGACAAATCGGAGGGACGCTTTTGACCGTGGTCATCCCGCCCCAGGCTTACGGTGATCTCACAACTGCGTTGGTCAATCACGGCGCTGTGGCGGTCGGCCCGAAGACTGACAATGGTTCGTCGACGGTCGATCCAGGAGCGATGCGGCTACATATACACTTTGTCCGGAGCAGATAAACCCGAGAGGCGCTTATTCGATCACGCCTATCTTCAAATAACTGATCACTTCCACATGCGGGGGCTGGCTTTCCAGCCTGCCGCAGTAATCAGCATCCCCGAATGGCAGGTCGCAAAGACTGCCCCGCAATCGAACTGTAGGCAGCAACCCACATTTCATGCTGCAAAGCGGTCCTTGGCAAATCCAACCCGATCCTCAAGGCTCGTCAACTTCTCGTGTTCTCTTTCCACGAGATGCAGACGGGGCAACAAACCTGTTTTATTGGCAATCTGAATGTTCAGGCCCGGGCGAGCGTTAAGTTCCAAGAGCAGAGGACCTTTTTCTTTGTCCAAAACGATGTCCACTCCGAGATATCCCAAACCTGTAAGGCCGTAGCAACGAGAAGCAAGGCGCAGCAGATCGTCCCAGCACGGAATCTGAAGACCTATAAATGAAGTCAAGGTGTCCGGATGTTGCGTGACTATGTCGTTTCCGAGGACGCCGGAAAGGGTCGTGCCGGTCGCCAGGTCGATACCGGCCCCTATTGCGCCCTGATGAAGGTTCGCCTTGCCGCCGGATGCGCGAGTGGGAAGCCGAATCATGGACATGACGGGTACCCCGAGGAACACGATAATCCTAATATCAGGGACCCCCTTATAGCTCACGGCTTCGAAAACCGGATCGAACACAACCCTGTATTCGATCATCGCCGCGTCAGTTTGGCCTCCCAAACTGTACAGCCCACTTAACACATTGAATATGTGAAAGTTTAATTCATCAGGCGTAATGACAAGACCGTCCACCTGGCGAAAATTGCCGTTCATTCGCTCGGAGATCACCAGGATTCCTTGTCCGCCGCTGCCGTGCGCAGGTTTTAACACAAAATCCTTGTAGCGCTTGAGTAATTCCGACAAGCCGCGGACCTGTCCCGGCGCCTCCACAACTCCGTACAGTTCCGGGACCGCTATGCCTCCCGCTTGGGCCAATTGTTTCGTACGTAGCTTGTCGTCCACGAGCGGGTACAAGCGACGCGGGTTGTACCCAAAGGTGTATTCCGCGTTACGCCTGTTGATCGCCAGGATACCCTTTTCCTTAAGAGTCTTGATCATACCTATACCGGATCATTCACGGGCCAGAGCCCGGAATCTGTAGATGTCCGACAGCCGATATCCGGAATACCTTCCCAGAAGCATTGTGGCGGCCAACAATATCAGAAGCAACTCCGGAAAAACGAAGATCAGATGCTCGATCAACTTGATATTCATCACAAGGAAAGCCAGCGCCGCGGTAAGCAGGCTGCCGAGCCCTGATATAATAGCTTCATTAGCGCCCCTTTCTTCCCACACTATGGACATTCTCTCTATTGTCATGGTCAAAATAACCAATGGAAACAGGGCAATAGACAGCCCACGATGAATGCCGAGATTGTGAGTCAAGATGCTGACTCCCGCCATAAGGATTATTACTGTGATCAGGACCGCCGATAGTCGAGGCACAAGTAGCAATTTGAGACGGTCCAGATAAAATCGTACCCACAAGCCCAGCGTTACCACGACGCTGAAGAATAGAATACCCCAGAGTAATCCCGTCTCACGAAACGCAAGTCCTATCAGTACCGGCATGAAGGTGCCGAATGTCTTCACTCCGATCACGTTGCGCATTATTACGAGCAGAAAAGCTCCGACAGGGATAAGAAACATGATCCGGTACACAGCTTGTGTGTTCACAGGAAGGCTGAACAAAGAAAATCTGAGCAAAAGCGGTTTGGAGATTGCCCCGCTCGTCACGGCCGCTGTGAGCCCCTCTTCCACTTTCGGGCTCACCGACAGAGTAACATTGAGCTTACTTCCTCCCTCGATCTGAGCCAGATTTTGATTGCCCGACCACCATGGTAACCACTTTCCGGAACAGGCGTCTTGCCTCTATATGGGTCGAAGGAAAGCCATCGTTTATTGTGATACACTTCAAGCCATTGCACGAGGGCCACTTTCTTGTGAGAAATCGCCTGCGTTTTCCTCCAAACTTATCCCTCGGACGACCCTGGCCGGTATCCCCGCCTGCCCCAAGACGCGAACCGCAGTTTCAGCCTTTTCTCAGGACAGTAGGGTTCGAGCCCAGTAGAGCCGCTACATTCTCACTGAGTTCAGCCCGGTTAAATCTGCTGATTAGCTCCGAGACCATTGTAGGCGTGTCCGCCGACCTCGCCCGTACTAGGTCTATTAATCGCTTTCGCAGCTTCCAATTTGGGCCCGGTGAAAGGCTGAACTGTTACGGACGGCTCTTCTGTCGGCCCCGTCGGCATTTTCCTTCGGACCGCACGCACCACAGCCTGGTAATAGAGGCTTTGTTTGCCGGATGCCCTCCGGACAGACCAGACAGCCTTGCGATTTCCTTCTTCTAACGTGGCCAAGAGGCCATAGCCGCTGGAAACAAAATGTTCATCCACAACTGCGAAGCGAGTGGTGCTGGACGGGATGAATAAAGAAACCTTCACGGGCTTGTTTTCAGCGACAAAAGTTACGCGAGCCTCCACATTCCAAACCTGCGATCTCGTTTTGGGCTTTAATGGGAACCCCAGAAAGAAAGCCTTGTACAGAAAAAGGCTTAAACCGACTACCGCCAAAACAGCGACCAGAACATAAAGCTGGACTTTATTCAACGGGCGCTCCCGGACAGTCGGGCTCTATAGAATAGGTTTTGGACGGGTCTACTGTTAGCGCGCCCGACATAAAACTCCGTCCCACCAGCAAGCGGATACTTGAATTTACTCCTATCCACCAGATTAACTCGAACTTCTCGATAAACAGCGCCGACGCAGATCCCCAGAAGCACTACCGGGCGCTCCTGACGAGGAGCGGAATGACGCTTTATCCTGGCCAAGCGCACAGTCTTCTTCTCCAATTTGTGCTGCTTACCATTGTCATCGATCACCGTAAACCGTGCCCATTCTTGGCCATCGCGCTGAAATGGCGTCAGGTTATGCACATTCAAGGATGAATTATCAGCTCCGGTGTCGATTTTGGCCGAGAGCTGGTAACCGCCGGGAAATATGCGCGCTTTCTCCAACCACCCAACCGTCTGCTTCTCAGCGGCAAGCGCAGTCGCGATTACGGATATACTCGATGCGATCATGAGCAGATAGAATGTAGCTTTCATGGCTCCTCGACTAGATTGTGTTTTGACCCCATACATGAGCCCGGACTTGAAGCAACATAATTGAGAGGCGCCTTCATTTCAAGGTTTGACTCACCTCGCCGCTTTTTGTTTAATTTAATTTGAGTAGCAAGAAGATCGGCGAAGTAATCAATGAGTTGACATTGAGGGCTTTCTCTTTCACATTTATTTTTGGACGGCGACAGGCAATTTCGCCGATAATGGCTCGAAAATTAATGGAAAGAGGCTCCAATTGAAACTAGGAATCATCGGTTTGGCAGGCAGTGGTAAAAGCACCGTATTCAGGGCTCTGACAGGAGGCGTCGACCCCGGCGCCGGCCATGAACACCAGGAGCCAGGTCTGGGCGTGGTCAAGGTCCAGGACGACCGACTCGATTTTCTTACCGATTATCACAAGCCGAAAAAGGTTACACCTGTGGTCGTGGAATACCTTGATATTCCAGGAATTCCAGGCGAGGTGAGAACCGGCCGCTCTCTGGGGGAAAAAATTCTGCCTTTCATCCGACCGCTGGATGCCCTGGTGCATTGCGTCAGGTTCTTTGATTCGCCGGCGGTAGGCGAGCCTCAAATCGAAAAGGATTTTCTCGCAGGGGAAGAAGAATTGATCCTCTCAGATATGGCGGTTGTGGAGAAACGTATAGAAAGACTGGAAAAGGATGTTTCCAGAGGGAAGAAAGGAACTCACCGAAGAACTTGAATTGCTTCGAGAGGCAGGTAAATACCTCGAACAAGGAAAACCGTTGCGACTTTTCCCCGCTGCCACGGAATCGGAGAAGCTCAAGGGTTTTGCCTTTCTTTCGGCAAAACCGGAGCTGGTGTTATTAAATGTCGGCGAGAACAAGACTGTGAATGAGATAGAATCCGCCTTGGAGCAATTGAAGACGATTATATCGGAACAGCCCCACATTGCTCTGGATTGGTTGTATGCAGATATGGAAGCTGAGATAACGAGGTTGTCTGAAGAAGACGCTCGAGAGTTCCTCAGAGATTTGAACATGGAAGAAGGGGCCAAGAATCGGGTCATAAGGAAATCCTTCCGGCTGCTTGATTTTATCGTGTTCTTCACTGCCGGTGAGCCGGAGGTCAGAGCATGGCAACTCAAGAACGGTCAGACTGCCTTGAAGGCAGCGGGGACTGTTCACTCGGACATGGAACGCGGATTTATCCGAGCTGAAGTGGTGGCTTATGACGATTTCAAGCAAGCCGGCTCAATGGCCGCTGCGCACAAAGCCGGCAAGGCGCGTCTCGAAGGCACGGGACTACAGTGTTAAGGACGGTGACATCATTCTGTTTCGGTTCAATGTGTGACTCCCTCACGGCTGAATCCAATCGGGCATGAGATCCCATATGCGTTCAAGCATATTCTAGAGAATCCTTTTACCTAAAAACGCATCAGGAGAATAGTGGAGGGGCCGAGATGTGAAGATTCCGATTTCAATAACAGCGTTGTTGTTGACGGCTTTAATGTATTCTACCGTACAAGGGTCTGCTGAAGAGAAGCAAAAAGGAATCCTCCTGTTTAATGAAGCGGTCCGATTGGACGAGACTGCCAAGAGCCCTGCGGATTTTCAGCGAGCTGTGGAGAAATACATTGGCGCGCTGGAGATCTTTGAGAAGGTCGCTTTTAAGACAGGAATAAGCGCCGCAAGTGGCAATTTGAGCATTATTTACAGAAATCGGGGACAATACGATGAGGCGGTGGAGTATTGCGAAAAGTCTTTGTCCATAAAAAGAGAACTGAAAGACCGCAGAGGCGAGGGACTGACGCTCAACTACTTAGGTAATATTTACAAGGACCGGGGCCGGAACGAAGACGCGGTCAAATATTACAAACAATCCCTCGCTATCGGCAGAGACCTGAAGGATCCGAGCATTGAGGAAAATGCTCTGAACAACCTTGGGCTGGTTCACAAGACATGGGGACAATATGACAAAGCTGTCGAATACCTGCGCCAATCCTTGGCTCTGGCCAGGGAGATTAAGGATCTTAAAAGTGAAGGACAAAGCCTCAACAATTTGGCCAACGTCTACAAAGACTGGGGTCAGGACCGATAAGGCGATCGAATATTTGCATCAGTCGCTGACTTTGACGGCAGAGGCCAAAGACAGCGTGAGTGAAGCGCAAGCGCTCAATAACCTGGGCAATATATACCAGGTTTTGAGTCAATACGATAAAGCCGTGGAGTATTATCAAGAATCACTAAGTATCAGCCGACAGATCAATGACACTAAAGGTCAGGCGATCGCCCTCAATAATCTAGGCATCGTGGTACAAAGACTCGGGCCGGTACGACAAGGCTGTGGATTGTTTCGAAGAGTCCTTGACTATAAGCCGGGCTCATCAGGATCCCTTAGTTGAGGGAGACGCGTCTTAGCAACTTGGGCGCTGTTTATAAAGACCGGGGACAGTACGAAAATGCTGCTAACAATTACCGGCAGGCCCTGACCATTCAAAGAAATCTCCGGTATCGTAAAGGTGAGGGAAACACCCTCAACAATCTGGGCGTGGTACACCTGGAATGGGGGCAGTACGACAGAGCCATAGAATATTACCGGCAAGCGTTGACAATTTCTAAAGAACTCAAAGACCCCCGGATCGAAGGGCAAGTCCTCAATAATCTCGGCCTAAGTGTACAGAGCATCGGGCCGGTATCAGGATGCGGTTGAACATTACGAGCAGTCCCTGGCGATCAAGAGAGAACTCAAAACTCGCAGGGATGAAGTCCCGACCTTAGCGAACCTGGGAGTTGTGTACAGTGACTGGGGTAGGTACGACAAAGCTGTAGAGTATTATCTGCAATCCTTAGCTTTAGCCCGAGACCTCAAAGACCCGATGGGGGAAGGATCAAGCCTCAACAACCTCGCTAACGTGTTTAAGACTTGGGGCCAGGACGATAAGGCCTTGAGCTACTATGAGGAATCCCTAGCTGTCAAGAGACGACTCAAAGATCCCCAAGGCGAGGGCCTGGTCCTGAGCAACCTGGCAGTAATCTACAAAAACCAACATCAATACCAAAAAGCTCTAGATATTTTGAATAACGCGGTCGAAGTCTATCAAAAAATAGGCATTCCGGCGCATTGGGTAAAATATTTGATTGGTGACCTTTACCTCGACATGGCGGATCTCCAAAAAGCCGAGCCTTTCATCGAGGAGACAGGCTATTGGCCCGGTCTCGGACGATTGTATCTCATGAAATCAGATTACCGAAGAGCCCGCGAGTATTACAAAAAGCTTCTCCAGCAGGCATTGACAAACAGAAACGCTGACAATCTGTTCATCTCCTATACGGGTATGGGCCTGGCGTCGGAAGGAATAGGCGACAACGCCGGAGCGGTCGAGTATTTCCGAAGCGCAATCGAATCGACCGAAGAAATTAGGTCAGCCTTGAGCCAAATTGAAAGGGCAGAATTTTACAACGTCAGAATCTGGGGCTTTTTGAGGACTACCCCATATGATGGTCTTGCCAGGGTCTTGACCAAAATGAACAGACCTGGTGAAGCTTTTGAAAACTCCGAGTTTACCAAGGCCCGTGTCTTTGCCGAAGCATTGTCCAATCGAAGCCTGAACTCAGGATCAGATATTCCGAAAGATATTCTGGAAAGAGATTCGCTGTTGAACGAGCAAGTGGCTGCTCTGAAAAAGAAGCTGCAAAGCGCTTACGAGAAGCAAAACACGGAAGCTATAGCAGCGCTTGAGCCGCAACTTAAGGAGCTAAAACGCGAATGGGCGGCTCACGTTTCAAGCCTCCGAAAGGACTATCCGTTATTCGCAGCCACAAAATATCCTCAACCGATGGTTCTGCACGAGACAGCTTTGAGGGACGACGAATGGGTACTCGTATATCATGTTACTGATCCGACTCTTATTGTGTATCTGATTCGAGGCAAACAGTTGGTCAAGGCAATCTCCAGGCCGATTTCGCGAAAGGATCTGCAAGAGGCTGTGCTATCCTTCAGGAAACCTCTCGAAGTGATTCCCGGCCGTGACAAACTTGCCGACAAGTTGCAATCGTTCGACCTTGCAGCGGGAAAGAAGATCGGGGATATGCTGCTGGGAAACCTGCTGGATTTCTTACCGGTGGGCGCTGAGGTCATCATCGTACCCGACGATGTGCTGGGAGTGCTTCCTTTTGAAATGCTGGCGCTCAACAGCGGCGGCGCCATCAACACCGACAAAAATCTGCCGTACGTGGCAGGGGTGGACTTTTTCGCCGACAGAAACAGCATCTCCTACTGCCAATCCGTTACCGCTCTCAGTCTGAGTAGGGCCTTTCCTAAAACTAAGAGCGCACAGGGAGGTCTGCTGGCTTTGGCTGACCCGGTGTTCGAGGAAACGGATGACAGAGCGACCCGCGTCCTGAAAAAGGAGGGACCGACAGGCGTGATGGCGTCACTCTTCAGGAATCTCATGACGGTGGAGCAGAGCGGACATGCAGGAAGTCCGCGGTTTGGACGGCTGCATGAGACAGCGGATCTCGCGAAGGCATTATCTGCGATGTACGATAAGGACTCGAAAATTTACACCGGGTTCGATGCGAGCAAGAGCGTTTTCCTGGAAAAGATCAGCCCTTCTCTTTCTCAATATGACAACGTGGTTTTTGCCACTCACGGGTATTTCGGCAGAGATCTTCCCGGAATCATGGAACCTGTGCTGATTCTATCTCTGGTTCCGCCAGGTACTGACGGCTACTTACGCATGTCGGAGGTAATGAACTTAAGAATGGACGCGAACATCGTTGCCCTCACCGCTTGTCAGACCGGACTTGGCAAACAGACGGCCGGCGAGGGCACCATGGGGATGGGGAGAGCTTTCCAATACGCGGGAGCAAAAAGTGTCTTGATCAGCCTTTGGTCTGTGTCGGAGATAGTGTCGGTGAATTTGGTCAAAAGCTTTTTTGGCCACATCAGGGATGGGAAGAAAAAAGCCGAAGCATTGATGTTGGCCAGGAATGAAATCCGAAGACAGGGGTTTGATCATCCCTTCTTCTGGGCCGCATTCATTTTGGTGGGAGAAACGGACTGAATCCCTCCGGATCGAACTGCATCATTTCATTAGAAGAGGGAATCTGCTGCGAGCGGGAAAGAGCAACTCTCCATGGCAAAACTAATGGACCCGAGACAGGAGGTCACATGGATCGAAAAGAACGAGAACCGGTCCCACAAGTTCCTTATTACACAAGTGATTCTTCTTTCCATGACAGTGATTTGTGGCGTTTATTTTACCATTCCGTTTCTGGAGATCGTGCAAGCGGCTAGGAATCGAGACAGCCTCTTGAAGGCAGAAGACCGGTTGCAGAAAGAGGAAACGGACTCACGGCAAAAGCTGGACGTTGCTCGTGCCCAAGTGCTGATGGGAGCGGCCGACGAAAAGCTGAAGAAAGAGGTTGAAGATCTCAAGAGAGAATTGGCCATTCAAGAAAAAGAGAAGAAATCACTCCAGCAGCAACTGGAGCTAGCACGAACGGCTATGGAACTGCTCAAAGGGAAGCGGGCCGAGTCGTCGGACGTGGTAGATAAGAGTTCCAAGATTGCGGATTTGTTTAGCAAAGCATTCGGAGGCATCGTGTCATTGGCTAGCGGATTCCTATTTGTGGTTAACTGGCTGCGACAGAAACGCCCAGCTTTGCAAAATGTCGCGGCATCATCCTGATCCACGCTTTGAGGTCGAACACGGTCCAACCGCCTGCGCTGCATCCCCCGACTTACTGAACCTTCACAGCTAATAAGGGTTTTTTATTGCTTTTTTTGTCTATATGGTGTATGGTCAGTTATTCCAAGGCGCATCAGATCACAATTTATACGTTTTCGGCTTAAGAGCCCATGATCAAAAGTCGGTAACAAGTGGATACATCTATAGAATATCTCGGCGAACCGAAGATAGACTCGCCCCTTATGACAGGCCGATTCGTTCGTGATGACGAACGAATCCTAATGGATCTATCTGCGAACAGCATCGAGCAAACGCTAAGAGCCGGGATTCAACCGGCCTCTTTTATGAAAGCCGGGGCTCGAGAAAAAATATTTTTCGACTACAGCAAATTGAAGTGCGCCGTGGTTACCTGCGGAGGACTTTGCCCTGGTCTTAATAATGTCATCCGCTCCGTGGTGCTCACTCTTTATCACGATTACAAAGTCAAAAATATTTTGGGTATCAGGTTTGGCTTACAGGGGTTTATATCGAAATACAGACATCCCGTGATGGAACTCACTCCCGATAAAGTATCCGAAATTAATCAGCTTGGAGGAACTATCCTTTCGTCGTCAAGAGGCCATCAGGACATCGATGAAGTCGTAGACGCGCTGGAGCGTATGAATGTGGGGATTCTGTTTGCGATCGGCGGAGACGGCACGTTCCGCGCCGCGGAAAAGATTGCGGACGAGATCGGCAGACGAAACGATCGGATCGGCGTGATCGGCATTCCGAAAACCATAGACAATGACGTTAACTTCCTTTCCCGGTCGTTCGGCTTTGCTACGGCTGTGAGCACAGCAACCCAGGTTATCAACTCGGCCCACGTGGAAGCCAATGGCGCTCCCAATGGAGTGGGACTGGTGAAACTCATGGGCCGCTATTCGGGTTTTATTGCCGCCACGGCGTCTCTGGCCAAGACATACGCCAATTTCGTTTTAATTCCGGAAGCGGACTTCGATCTGGAAGGCCCACACGGCTTGCTGGTTGCCTTGGAAAAAAGACTGGAAGAGAAAAAACACGCAGTAATCGTAGTTGCTGAAGGCGCAGGACAAAAATATTGCTGCGGCGACGGAGCCGATGACTCGGGGAATCTTCGCTTGGGAGATATCGGTCAATATCTGAAAGAGGTGATCACAGCTCATTTTAAGGCAAAAGGAATAGAACTGAATTTGAAGTACATCGATCCCAGCTATCTGATCCGCTCGGTGCCCGCGACTGCCCAAGATTCCATCTTTTGCGGTTTCCTGGGCCAGCACGCGGTTCATGCGGGTATGGCCGGCAAGACAAACATGGTCGTGGGCACGTGGAATGAGCAATTCGTGTATATTCCGATAAGAATGGTTGTTTCCGGACGTAAGCAAGTTGACCTGAAGGGCAGCCTGTGGGGCTCCGTTTTGGAAGCCACGGGCCAACCTTCGTTTAGGCCGGATTAGGAAGGTGGGGTTGATTCGGCGTGCGCTTTGCCGCCGGCGCCCCCGATCTGTCCGGTTCTGAAGCCACTAAATAGGGTTTGGATAAGAACTTTTGTCATATAAGTGGACTTTCGTCCGAATATCATTTATGGTAGACCACTAGGAGGTATGCTATGAGAAGGAAATTGGTTGTTGTCTTTCTAATCGCAGGCTTTATGGTTATGTCGCTGGCGGCCGCAAGCCAGGCAGGCGGATTTTTTGTCGCAACCGCCAAGAATGCCAGAGGGGCTTTGTACACCGGGGTCGGCCCCACTCCGGCTCATGCGTGCGAGAATGCCGTTGTGAAGTGCTCGCAGGATTCATTTATTCCTCCGAGCTGCAAAGTAATGGCTGTTCGGATGGAGTGTCCTCCTCCGATGTGCGCGCCGCCTCGAAAGGTTGTCCGCAAGATGAGCAAAGTTTACCCTCCGGCTTATCCGATGGGCAGGCCCATGCCCTAATTCCAAGACCGGTCGGTTGATGGATATTGCCTCTCGGGGTTACCCGAGAGGCATTTTTGTTTTTAAAGAGACTTCAGCAATATACCAGCGCTTCGTTTTCTTTACTCTTAACACCGCTTAGGGTAGGATGCCCGCAATCAGGCCGGACCCCTCAATGAAATCGATTAGGGTGCAGGAGGAAAAAGCATTGCCCATTTCGCGTCGTGAATTTCTTATGGCTGCCGGCGTCGGCGCAGCGCTCCTTACAAGTCGCTTTTCTATCTTGCGTGCTGAAGATCAACAGCGTCTCCGGGTCGGAATGATTATTCCGGAGCAGGGCCCATTTGCCGGCGAAGCCAAATCGCTGCTCGGCGGATTCTATTTGTTTCTCAAAGAGAAGGGCATTGACGCTGCAAACATCGAGATCCTAAAACGGGATCCCGGGCCGGACGATGCAAAGGCAGTGGATGCGGTTGCCGATCTGGTCATGAACCAACGAGTTCATGTCCTCATAGGTCCACCGTCCGTTGGAGGTTGCGAAAAAGTCATACATGGAGTGGAGGGCTCAAACGTCATCCTATTTGTGACAAATCCGTCAGTACAGGCTGGTGGCAGGGGAACTCTGTCTTCCCGGAAGCTTCAGGGTCCGCGCCAATTCCTATCAGGCAGCTCATCCTCTGGGGCCTTGGGCGCTCAAGAACATAGGTAAGAGAGCGTTCCTCACGGGAGATGACGATGCAAGAGGCAATGAAGAAGCCGATTTCTTCGCCTTCGGATTTGAGCGATCCGGCGGTATGTTCGTGGATAGGATGATGGTAGAGGCAGGTTCAGGAAAAATCAAAGACGTGCTGGACGCGGTTGCCAAGTCGAAACCGGACTTCGTTTTCGCCTCATTTGATAATGAACAAGCAGTATCATTCCTCAAAGCTTATAGATCGGTGACTCCCGCTCTTCCGGAACCTGTCATAGGACCCGATTCCCTGACGGCATTTCCCCGGACACTGGCCGATCTTGGGAAACACTGTAATGGCGTCAAAACTCTTACCTTTATGAAATCCCAGGAGGAATTTGCCGGAAGGATCAAGAAGACTTTACTCCGGGAAATTACTGACGCGGTTCGAGCCGCTGAAGGATATGATCTGGCGGATATTGTGTCGCGCATTGCCGGCCTCGGGGCTGAGCAACGTGACCCTGCCGAGCTGATAAAGTTCGTGTCCCAGATCGAAGTTGTGGGCCCTCGCGGGAAACTCCGGTTTGACAAAAACCACGAGCCGATATTAGAAGCCATGATTCAACAATGGATACCGGAAGGCCAGAGTTTCAAACAAGAAATTATTGAAGATGTAGGCAGCGTATCGTCAATTGACTTCGGATGCGGCCGCGTTGGATTTCCCAAGAGACCTGATAGTGGGCAATCCGAGGAGCTGCAGTTGGATACGGGAGATGATGAACTGTTTGGGCAGTGAGCGCCTGAGTTTCCGCCAAAGTTATTGACAACGATCTCCGCTATTTGCTATTGTCAGGGCTTCAAGTAGCGTAAAATTTTTTTGGGGGCCCACTTCCGCAAGAGGGCTGTTTTGTGAAAGGGGTTAAATAATGAGACGAATCAATGGCAGCGTCGTGACAGGGGCTGTGCTTATAATTTGTCTGCTGCTCGCTCTGCCGGCGACGCACGTGTGGGCTGGAGGGCCGGTCTGTCGGACGCCTCAATGTATGCCGCCGATGTGCGCGCCGCCTATGATGTTCTGCGGGCCTACTGTATGTGCGCCGCCTATGCCTTGTCCGCCCCCTGTATGTGCGCCGCCCATGTGCTGCCCACCTCCGGTGTGTGCGCCGCCTATGCCTTGTCCACCACCGATTTGTAAGGTCCCCAGGCCTTGCCCACCGCCAGTCTGCAAGGCGCCCGGTTGTGGACCGGAGCCGTGCAGGGAAAATCCCCTGGCCAAGATGTTCAGAGGGGCTTGCGACATCGTGACCGGAGCCATTGCGCTACCGTTTGCCGCTCTGGATTGTATTCTGGAGAATGGCCTTGTGGACCTCGAGGCGGGCCTTGCAAGATTGCGGCTGAGCCATGTTGTCCTCCTCCGGCCTGTATGCCGCCGATGTGCGGTCCCGGTCCTGCATATGGCATGGGTCCGGGCCGACGACCGATGGGAGTTGGTCGCCATTCGCCTCGCAAAATGGTCCCATTCGCAGAGCGCAAGTCTGAGAGAAATCCAGCTATTTGCGGGTCCGGCGCTGGGAATTTTCGGAAATTACTGGTAGTCCCAAACTGATATATTAAATCGTGTAACGACATGAGGGGACCTCGATGGTCCCCTTTTTCATTGTCTGATTAATCCCAGCCTCTTACGCGGAAAATTTTCTCCTTAGCCAAATTGATGGCTTTCATCATCTCCTCATCTCCATCCAAAGTGTCCGGATGATATCGCCTGGCAAGCTTTCTCCACGCTTTCAAGACCTGTTCCTTCGTGGAATCGGACGATAGCTCCAGCGCTTGAAAATGACGCTTCAGGCCGAACTCGAAAATGTTTATCGAAGATCGCCTGTGACGTTCGGCAAATTCCGGCGGGATCGTTTGGCCCATGCGACGGCGTCGCATCTGATCTTTCCACCGGAGAATCGCCAACGCGGGCAAGAGCATCGCCATGAATCTCTTCTTCTGTTCTTGCTGCAAGAAAGTAGCCGGGTCTATCAGGTTTAGCGTCTTAATAAGCTCTTCCACTTGCTCGATGCTCAACTGGCTCAGAGTATAGGGATTCGCCTCGCACGGTCCGGCAAGGTAACCCAACTGACGCTCGAAAGCTATCATTTCGGTATTTTCCCACCCGGAATGACGCCAACAGCGTCCGTCAGGAAATTCGGGCTCTCTTTCGCACTGAACATATCCACCGCCATGATTTGGCGCCCAATTAATCCCAAGACACCTCTCGGGATCTACTTCCACGATCCAGACGCCGTGATTACGGTCATGTACGATAGTCTTACCGCGCAGGTCGGCCTCTATATGCCTTAATACTCTCTTCAAACGATATTCGGTAAGACGGAAAACTCGGCAAAGACTCTCGATTGAAGCGCCGGGCCGATCGACGATCAATTGCAAGATTTGGTCATACATTTCTTCCATAATGTTCAGCTTTGCTCGCTCCATTACCCCCCACGATAATTTGACGCGTCCAAGCCGTAAGGGCAAGGGTAAGAGACTGACTCAAAGTGTAGGAACATATCGCATTATGTGTTGGAGCGCAATTCAGAGGCTGTCTCCGAATAGCGACTTCTGTGGGGTTTCCTATGTGGAGGCGCTTCGAGAAGCGCCCTGATTGGCGGTTCATCCAGCGTCTCGCGGGACCCCTACAGGTCATATCCTGGAATCGAGGATTTCGAGACAGCCTCTTCGTTGCGCCTAAGAAAAGGGTGTGATGAAACCCGACCCTATGACAAATCCTGCTACAACAATGAACGATGTTTGTGTTAAAAAAAAAAAAGCCCAACCGCGTTGAGCTGGGAGAAAACGGCCGGAGGAGCGGTTGGGCTTTTGTGAAATATGTTTCCGCCGGCCGTAAACGATACTTATTGAATTCGCCGCCGACGAGCGCGGCGATGGAGTTTCAGCTTGTAGGATTAGAAGACAACACCCATCTGGAGAAACCCTCCTTCCATGGCTGTTTCGAACATCTTTACGTCGCTATATTTCTTCTTGTAGGTCATGAATCTGTATCCACCCTTGACGTAGCCCCAGCGGCCGCTGTTCAGAGGTATACTGTACTTCAGCCCTGTCGACATATCCGATCCGAATCCGTCATCACCAAACGCGACCCCCGCGCCACACTGCAATGAAAGCGTGTTGCACGTCCGAGTCTGCTTGAGGCATTTTTCAAATTCGAAAGCGGCCATGCCCATGTTCAGATCGTTATCCATCGGACTGCCACAGCAACCGGGCTGAAAGACCGCCAATCTTTCATTAATGCGCACGTATCCGCCAAAGACACTTATGCGCATTGAATTGGTCATTATGGGGTCGTATGCGAGCACGATGCTCTGCTGCAATCGCTCCCATTTAACCGACAGATTTTGACTGGTGGTGAAGGTAGTGTTCCCCCAGACTACACTCCGCCCCGGCTGCCCGGAGCCGTTCACGACCATGGGCATGATGGAATACCTCACACGCCAGTTAGGCCGAAATCTATAAGCAATGGAATACGTGCCCATTACGCCGTGATCCGGCACGCCAAGATCCGAGTTGAGGTCAATGTCATCAACCAACCCGGACGTGCCAAAGCTGGCGAACGCGCCTGTAGCGAATCGGGCTTTCCCTTTAGTCCTGGCAAAAAAGACGTCCGCGCTCGCTTCCCAGCCTTTGTGCTGCGCCATGGGAAGAATGCAATCGGAACGGAAGTCCCATAAGCTGCTTGGGCTTCTTGTGGCGCCCATAAACAGCGGCTTGCATTTCATAATTCGGTTTGAAGGTTTGACTTTGGTTACTGCGTTGACCGGAGCCATCGCGGGCACGGAGAAGTTTTCCGGACAATCCGGGCAATCTGCCTGATTGTCGATCCAGGCGTTTACGTCTCCCCCAAAAAATGCTGTTACAGCAAACAGTAGACATACTAATAGCATATGGGTTTTCAATGAATACATACCCTCCCTCCAGAGAACAACTTTCTGTCACGACGGACAATTACAGTTGACTTTTTAGTTGTCAAGTAAAAAAGATTAATAACTTAGAAAATTTATCATGAAAAGCTAGAATTGAGGTGAATAAATGAAGTGATTTTAATCATAAAATACTTAATAAAATATCTTTAACTATCTTTAATATAATTATATTTTTCTTATACAACATGACTAGACCTGAATCGTCCGCAGAAATCAACCCCTCGCGTATCGCTTAGCCCACGCGTAGCGTTACCGAACCGCCATCTTGATAAATCCTCTTATCTCCCTTAATTCTTTGCTAATATCCATCTCGTTGAGATTTTGTCCCCGTAAATCGACGATGCGAATCTGGTCCCACGGGACCCACGGGGCCCATTGAGCGGGATCGGTGATCGTGAAGAAAACAACCGAGGGAACACCCAGGTTCGCGGCGAGATGGCTTATTCCTGAATCATTCCCCAAGAAGACTCGCGAGCGCCCCAATTCATTGCACAGTTCCAGCAGAGGCCGGTTCTCCAGGAGCGCCATCCTCTCTGAATCAACGATTTGCTTCCAGTCGGCGAGTTCGTGAAGGAAAGCGTCCTCCTCGCCTGCGGTGATTACCGGCTTCCATCCTGTGGTTCCGCTCAGTTCAGTCGCCAGCTCTACAAGCATTGCCAGTGGAACGCATTTGGTTCTCCCGCCACTTCCCGGATGGACCCAGATGATTTCGCTCCGCGATTCGCCGGCCAAACGCGCAAGGCATGGCTGTCGCTCGGGGACAGGCAGCCCAAGAGCCTCGTGCAGATGCTCGACAACATGGCGCCCGCTCTCCGGCAAAGACGCGCACGAATGAACCGGCTCAGCCCCTGCCCTCTTTAAGGTTCCGGACCACATCCCTGGGTCGGTTAAGAATTACATAAGCCTTGTCAAAATGATGTTTGTGAGTGGATGGATTCGCCTCCTCCGAATTGAAGAGCCATAACCATTTCCTATCGTCGAATGCTTCAAAGTGAATCTGAGACGGGATCAGATCGCGGTAAGAACGATTTCCCAAGAAGGTTATGATCGCGTCGGGATGTTCCGCCTGAATAGTATCCAAGACGGGCAAAGTCAGGATTGTGTCACCAAGCGCTCCAGGACGAATTACAAGGATGGTTCTGCAAGACATTGTACCAATATGGTTCCGGTGGATCAGGGCCTGATGCCACAGTAGGCGCGCCGAAGACCCCGTAGGCCCGGTAGGGTGCGGTGACCCCGCGAGACGCTGGGGAACCGCATCAGTCGCGGTTCTTCACGAACGATGCGGTTCGCTTCGAGCGCCGACATCCTGACCCCTGCTTGGACTTTGCCTACACCCCGCATTAAATGCTTGTATTTCTCCAGGAACCTCACCGGCTTCTTCAGCGCGTCCCGGCGGAACGGTTCAGCCAGGACCGCTGCGGAGCCGTCGATCACCGCGTCGATGACCACGGGTTTTTCAGCTTTCAGAGCAGCCTGCACCGCGTCTCGAACATCCTCGGAATTCTCCACCCTGAATCCTTCCGCTCCCATGTCCCGCGCTATTTGCGCAAAATCCGGATTGTCGAGATTCGCGCCCACAAAACGATTATCATAATAGTCTATTTGATTCTTCTTTTCCGCTCCCCATTGATTATTGTTAAACACTACGGCGATGACCGGAATCCCCTCGCGCACAGCCGTCATGACTTCGCTCAGACCGCTGATGCCGTAGGCCCCGTCTCCTTGGAGAGCAAAGACAGGTTTGTCAGGGGCTCCCAGCTTGGCGCCTAAACCAAGCCCGTAAGCGATGCCGCAGTTACCCCAACTCAACGGCGCAAGGAATTGCCTGTTCCCATTTCCACCGAAATAGCTGTTGCACATCGAGCACGTATTTCCAACATCGGTTGTCACTATGGAATCTTTGGGGACCGCTGCCGATAATTCGCTGAGAAACCGTCTCGGGTGCATCAACTTCGACGGGGCCGTAGACCACGAGCTGAGTTCCTGAGCCCATCTCGTCTTTTCCTTCTTTAATTCCGCCAGCCGATCCGCATTTGGTTTTCTCGGCTCTTCATTTCGTCGAAGTGTGGCAAGCAGGCGCCCGGCGAATTCTCCGGCGTCAGCGGCAACCGCGAGATGGACCGGTTTGCTCAGTCCCAATTGCCGGTGATCGATGTCCACCTGGATTATGGTGGCCTTCTTGGGCCAATAGTCGATGTCGTACTGGGGCAGGGTCCCGAATGGACCCAGCCGGGTCCCCAGCGCCAGGACCAGATCAGCCTTCGCGATGGTTCTCATGGCCGCCTTGGACCCGCAATATCCTATCGGGCCCACGCTCAATTCATGCTCCGTGGGAAAACTGTCGTTGTGAAGATATGTGTTTACCACCGGAGCCGTCAGATATTCGGCAAGTTCCCGGACGCGGGGGATGGCGTCGGACATGGACACACCGCCGCCGGCCAATATCACGGGATAAGACGCTTGGGCCATCAGTTGGGCGCATTTCTCCAGATCAGCCTCCGGACCCGCGCCTCTGGGAACTTCAGCGGCCTTAAAGATCTCACAATCGATTTCCCCATAGAAATAATCGCGGGGAATATTGAGTTGAGTGGGACCGCATTCGGCCTTGGCAATGTAGAAACAGCGTCGAGCCAGTTCGGCCATCCGTTCCGGTCGGTTCACCCGCACCTGAAATTTGGTGCACGCCTGAAACCAGGGCATCTGGTCCAGTTCCTGGAAACCACCGGTCCCGATTCCCATGCTGCCGGTTTCCGGCGTGATTGCGACTACCGGCGAATGAGCCCAATAGGCCGCTGTTATGGCTGACACGAAATTAGCCGCGCCCGGTCCATTTTGCGCTATGCACACCTGCGGCTTTCCGGTAACGCGTGCCAGGCCGTCAGCCGCATGGGCAGCCGCCTGTTCGTGAGCCACCGAAACGAACCTTATGCCCGCTGCCGGGAACAGGTCCAGCGCATCCATATAAGCGCTTCCGACTATACCAAAGACCACTTTCACTTCTTCGGCGACCAGAGTCTCCACTAGCGCTTCCGACGGTGTCATTCTAGCCATTTGCTTTCTCCATAAGCATTACCCTCTCGCCCTGGCCTCCTCTTTCGCCCGGGGAAAGGATTATGATTTCCCCTGCCTTGACGAGAGGGGATTGAGGAAATAGTGTTAGTTCACTGCGCAGCAGCGTCATCTTCTAAGTTCCGATGAGAGCGACCGAGACATGAGTCGCTCGTACAATCCGGGAAACATCTTGTGGACAATCCGTGTAAGCCGCCCCACCGGGGAGAGAATCACGAGGCGCTTCTTGCCGCTGCACGCGGCTCCGAACACAGCAGCGGCCACTTCCGCCGGCTGCGCAATGCGCCCGTATGTCGATCGAGGATGAAGTGTGATCTGACCGTCAGCTCCGAGGGCGCTTGTCGATATCGGTGTTGCGGTAAATCCCGGGCACACAATCATCACGTCCACACCCGTTTGCGCCAATTCCGTTCTCAGGGAATCGAACAGGCCGTGAAGAGCGTGCTTGCTTGCCGCATAACCTGAGCGTCCGTAGAGTGGTGAAAAACCGGCCACGGAACTGACCACTATGATCAAACCTTTGCGCTCAATCAGGCTTTCCAGCGCCGCTTTCGCGCAGTACAGGGAGCCGAAGAAGTTCACCGCCATAACTCTTCGGAAGACATCGAGATTTGTATCCCTGAAGGCGCTCCGATGGCCTATGCCCGCGTTGTTGACCAGGACATCTATGCCTCCATAGGATTTGATTACGCCGGCCATTGCGGCTTGGCAGTCATCCGGGTTGGTCACGTCGCAGGCGACTGACCACGTTGTCTATGCCCCTGGTTCGGAGATCCGCGGAAAGCGCTTCAAGACCCTCAGCGCTCAAGTCCAACAGTCCCAGTTTGGCCCCTGCTTGGCCGAAGCGATGAGCGAATGCGGAGCCGATTCCCCCGGCCGCGCCGGTTATTACCACCGTCTTGTCTCTGAAATCTCGACTAGCTCCCACTTTGCCTGGCCTCAAGGAAGTATTCGAAGACCTCACGGGTAGTCATCCTGGGTGTGTACCCGAACTCCGTCTTGAGTCTTTGGTTGCTCAAAACCGGGCGATAACGAAGGAAATTCACCTGCTCCGGCCCGTACTGGGTCATCTTGAATCGTTTCATAACCCAGAGCGCAGCTTTCACCAGACCCGCGGGCAGCGGCACATACCGTTTGTTGAGTAATCCGGCGATTTCCCTCATGGTCAGGACTCCATCACCGGCCAGGTTGTATATCCCTGTGACTTGCTCGTGGATGCCTTTGACAATACAGGCCACGACATCCTGGTCCCATATAATGACAAAAGGGCTCGCCGAACCGATAATTCCCAACACTACCGGTTTGTCGAACAGGGCCGTGATCTGATTGGCTGTTTTGGACCCGAGAATCGTTCCTGGTCGAAAGATCAGTTGCTCCAGCTCAGGATGATCTTCCCTCCAGGCCGCCAGCATCTCTTCGACCAGCCGTTTATGATCGGAATATGCGAATTCAACATTGCCGCGAAGCTCATCCGTCTCATCCAACCATTCGGGGTTGTCCGCGTGGTAGCCGTATGCCGCGCCGCTGCTCGTATAGATGAGTTTGGTTACTCCGGCCTCAAGGCAGCTTTTCAAAACGTTCTCAGTGCCCAGCACGTCCACGGAGTATTCCAAATCCCGATCGGATTCGCGGCCCGGAGTGACCACCGCTGCCAGGTGCACTACAATGTTCGCTCCGTGGCTCTTAAGTGTCGCGGCCAAAGTGCGTGAACGTATGTCTTCGACAATGTATTCGACTCCGGGGAGTTGGTTTTCGGTTCCAGGCAGCCGGACGTCCATAGCCACGATGGTCTTTAAACCTCGCCTGTCATTGACGAGGGCCTCGACCACCTGGCGGCCTATGTACCCACCTGCGCCGGTGATCAACACGGATTTGTTTGAGTTAGGCATAGCGTTCATTGAAAGCCTTCTTTGGAATCTCTCGGGGAGGCCCTTTTTGCAAAAAGGGCCTCCCCAGACCCCTCCCCAAAAACTCCTATCATTGTAACTCTCTCCCCAGCTTCCGCTTGGGCAAGAAACATCTACGGGTTTCGAGGAGACAGGGGAAACTTTGGGTCTATTCCAGCACTCGGCCCAGGACACGAACATCTAAGAGTTTTTGAGGGGAGCGCCGGGGGGAACTCTTTGCAAAAAGTTCCCCCCGGCATCTTCATTCTCCCTCCCCTCATTTGCCTTTGGGCTCCTGGTGCATTGCTTTGAAATGGATCAGTCCCGGGGCCCACATATGTTTCGTAGGGTCCACATCCACATGGATAACCGAGCACTTGCCTGCGGCCAGACAGCGTTCGATGGCAGGCTGCAATTCGGCAGGGTCCGCCACACGCTCGCCGTGTGCGCCCATTGCTTCCGCAAGTTTATCAAATGCGATTTCACTGAGTTCCGTGTTGATAGTTTCTTCAGGCGTCAAGGATTTCTTGATCAGCGTCTTCAGGGGCTTGAGAGCGAAACTCATATTCATTTTGACCATGCCCCATTGTTTGTCGCAACAGACGAGGAAGATCACCTTGAGGTTGTTGCGCACCGCTGTTTCGATTTCCTGCGGATTAAACCCCATCGCGCCATCCCCGGTTATGCAGTAGACCTGCTTGTCCGGTCTGGCCACGGCAGCTCCAAGCGCCTGCCCCACGCCCGCGCCCAGGTGACCGAAGTGATGAGTCGCTAGCTGAGTGTTGGGGACACGAACTTCGTGGAAAAAATGGCCCCACACCGCGGTGTTGCCACCATCGAATATCGCGATTGCGTCATCATCGAATACCTGCCGGCAGATTGCGCCGACGTGCGCAGTTACCATCGGTTGCGACTTGTCTTCCAGCTTCTCATCGAGCTTGGCGCGACCCTTTTCAACTTCTTTCCGGAGCTTGGCGGTCATCGCTCGCCGCGATTCCAATGGAATAGCGTTTTTCATCTCTGCAAGTTGTTCGAGCAGTTGGGTCATGAAGACTTTAACGTCTGCCAGGATCGTCATGTCAGCCTGTCTGATACGGCCCAACTTGTCTTCGTCTATATCTACCTGGATTAGCTTCTGCTCGTCCGGTTTGGCCCAGTACGGCGCTTTACCCCACCAATCGGTCTCGCCCAGTTCTGAGCCCAGGCATAAGACCAGGTCCGCAGAGTTGCGAACTTGATTGCAGGCTTTGATGTGTATCATCGGCCAAGCCAGTTGGGAGGTCTCGGTTAGAACGCCCCGCGCGCTCCAGGAAGTGGTGACCGGCGCATGGAGCAATTCTGCCAACTGCGCCAACTCATCATAGGCTGCGGCGTGGATGATCCCGCTGCCTGCATGAATCAAGGGCAGTTTGGCTTCGATCAGCATTTCAGCCGCCTTCTCAACCTGCCCTCGCGGGGGTTGGATCGGCTCCACTCGTCGGTACTGGCACGGCTTCAGTAACGTGACAGGCTTGCACTCACCGTTGATCAGGTTTTCCGGCACATCCAGATGAACCACGCCCGGACGCCCCTCATACGATTTCCGAAACGCCTGCCGCAAAAGCTCCGGAATGCGGTCCGCTGACCGCACGGAACAAGACCATTTGGACATCGCGCTTATTACACCTACCTGATCGAAATACTGATAAGCTCCTCCGCGATCCGGGTAGCTTATGCCGGAGCGTCGCGAACTGGTTATCAGCAACACCCTATTACCTTCGGCGTTTTCCACAGCCACTCCTGACAGCACGTTGGCCACACCCGGGCCGTTGCTGGCTATACAGACCCCCAGCTTGCCGGTCAAACGAGCGTATGCCCCGGCCATGTGAGCCGCAATGGACTCGTGCCGCGGGGTTATGAGCCTCATGCCCAATTTGCGACAATTGGTCAGTAACTGAAGGTACGTGCCGTCAATGATCCCAAAGATCCGGCCGACGCCCTCTTCCTTGAGCATCCCGGCTATAATCTCACCGCCTGTAATCGTGGACATTGTAACCTCCCGTTACGCTCACATCCATTTTCTGGAAAATCATTTCCCTCACGCATTTGCTCGATCCCTCACCTGCTCGGCCGCAGAAACCCTTCGATCAGCGAAATAGTCTTTTCGATGTGCTTCGCAATTGTTTTCTCATCGGGTTCGCTTTTAATTTCCAGGTACTCTTTTATCCGAATCCGGTAATGTCGCGATACCAAGGAGGACAGAAACATTATGTAAAGGCTGTTGATGATGAAAGCCGAGAGCTTTACATCCACGTTTTTCGAACTAAGCCCTGTTTGACGCCTGTCCTGATAAGCCCTTTCAGATAGTCCGCGGTGAACTTCTCGACTTCAAGAGAGAGTTCTTCGGCAAAAGTCTCCATTCCGGCCGATGAGATGTTGACGTACATGGCGACATACTCGGGATACGAATCCGCGAATTTCACCCCTTGTCTGAAAATGTGCCGTAATTTGCGATACAGGTCCCACGAAGGATCAATCCCGCCGTATACCGCTCTGCGAGATCTTTCGAGGCCGTCCCGGCAGACGTACAGATAGAGATCTTCCTTCGAGTCGAAGTAGTCGTAAACCGAGCCTTTTGCCACGTTGGCTCGGCTCGCCAATTCGGCCATATCAGTCTGGGAGAACCCGCGTTCAGCGAATAGCCGAGCCGCTTCCACTGAGGAAGCGTTCTCTTTTCTCGGGCGAGATCTTGTCGAAAGTAGGTTTTGGCATGTTCTCAGGGTGACTGACCACCCAGTCACCATATTAAGGCGCATGCGTTCGCGGCGTGTCAAGAATTTTTTCAATCAAGCTAACAGTTGACAGGACGTCCCCCAAAAGCCACCATGTTTCCTATCACACTACTCAAGAACGATGAGAAATAAGCAGAAATCATTCCGGAAAGGAGGAACAATGGTGAAAATAAAATTCTTTCTGAACGAGCCTAATGGCAAATCCTGAGCGCATTTCCAGGAAATGGCGTCCAGGTTGGGCACGGATTATCCAATTGAATTTGAAATCATTTCAAAACCCAGGGCCGAGTATCAATCCGCTGAATGGGCGGCTTCTGAGCTACCTTGCGCTCCCGCAATTATGATCGCGGGAGAAGTTCTAGCTCGAAGGCTCAGACATATCTGAGGAGAAGCTGGCAGCACTGGTAAGGCAGGAATTGGGATTAGCCTCCTTATGAACCATCAAGAACTTCCCGGCTTCCGATTGGACGGCATGCGTTCCGGGAACCGCTTACGAATGGTCTAATGTGCATTGATATGTTATATGTGATCAAAGGCCAGATCGTGGAGGGACGGTCAATAGCCCGATGTTTGACGACCCGCTCAGTCCGTTAGTCTGGACGGACCGTGCTGATGACAGCTACGTCGCGAGCAGGCTGCTTTGGTTTACGAGGCTGTACATCGAGTCTCCGGTCCAGGCGCATCGAACGATCGAACTCTATCTCAAGGCATACCTCGTCAGTAAGCGTGAGGAAGTGAAGCACGGGAGCCGTGCATGGGGCCATAGGTTGAGTCATCTTCGCGAAGTCTGTGAAGATCATTCGCCCGATTTTGGAGGGCCAGCTCTGTCAAGGAGGCTTGCTTACTTTGAGCGTTATTTCGATTTCGTGAGATACCCCAGCGCGTCAGGCCCAAGCGACGGAAGCCTTGTGTGGCTAAGTTACCAAGAAACCATCGAACCGCTTGATGAAATCATAGCATTCTTACGACCTCGCATACAGTTGGCTGACCAAGAATGGCGCGAAACTAAGTTAAATGCGTTGTACCGATCTTCAGAGCCGACACATGGTTTCCAAAAGAAGGCCCTCACTGATGGTAATATTCACATTAAGACTATCGTGTGCAAGAAGACATCGGATACCCAAGTAAGCTTCAGCGATGGCTTCAGGGGTGATTTGCCTGGCTGTTAAGTCAGCCACCCCGCTCTCTGGCCGATGTAGCGGCAGGTAAGGTCGAAGGAGGTTTGGCCGGTCAGGTCTTTTTTTGGCTAGGATTGGCAGCAACGATCATCGTGGCCGTCTTTGTTACACGCTTGGCACGAAAGAGCCTCAGAGAAGCGGAACAGGCCGGGAAGCAGGACAATCACTCGACGACTTAACCGTCTACGATGTCTCACGCTCGGGCATGGTGTCTATGACCACAGTGAGCGCGTGCTCGCCCCCGCTAAAGGTCACGGCCACAACACGGCCGTGGCAGCCGGCGGTTACCATCTCGCCGGATTCGTAATCCTCCCCTACCCTGGTCTCCGGCGCCACCTGATCGCCGATCCTTAGATCACACCGGCTCGCGGCGATCTTGAACCGGATGCGGGAAGGAAGTGATGAGTTAGGGGGTTGTTCCATCCGCGCTTCTCCATCTGACGTAAATGTATCCGCCGACCAGCGCCGTGAATGGCGCTACCGTGATCAGCCCCTTCAAGTGAGCCTCCCACCCGCTTTACCTTTTCAAACCGGTTATCTTCATCATTTTAGTGTAAATGTCGGTTTGATCGTAATAGCCGTTGAACATTTCAGCCCCAACCCCGAGGGCCGACGTCTGTACCGGTGCCCCGGTATGTGAGTAGGAAGTCCACCCAATGCCTGCCTTGTTGTTCAGAATTGTGGTGAGCTTGACGGAAAGTGGCTCATGCCCGCCATAAAGCAGATATGTGTGGTCATCTTTCGGACGCTCATTTTTGTCGAGCATACTCAGTTTGAAAGCGTCTCGGAGCACTTTCAACTCCAACTCGTTTAGAGCCATTCCGTACATCAGTTCGTGTTCGGCTTCTGTTGCGGCCTTTTTCGCAGATTCGGACGCGTCGCTCGCTTTGCCATCCGCGACGGTTTTTTCCAGCATCGTCTTTTCCTCAGCGGTCATCACATAAAGACCAAACCCCTCTTTTATGAGCGGCAATATATCTTCGAATTTGGCGTCTGCCACCGTGTGTGTATTCTTGTATGCTTCCAGTCTCTTGTTGAGTTCGATGTAGCTCATCTTTTGGCGCTGTAGTTTGTCCACAAAACATGAGTATTGCGTGCCGGCAAATCCTATGGCCATTCCGCCCGTCTCATGGTCGCCGGTAACTATGATCAAGGTCTCCTGCGGGCGCTTTTCATAAAAGTTGACCGCCTTCGCGATGGCTTCGTCAAACGCCAGCGTGTCATGAATGGAGGCTGCGGCATCGTTGGCATGGCAGGCCCAGTCGATTTTGCCCCCCTCCGCCATGATGAAGAAGCCGTTCGGATTATCGAGTAGTTCTATACCCTTCTCGACATATTCGCCAAGAGTTACGTGGTCCTTGCTGTTGCCCTGGTCCAGAGTGAAGTACATAGCGGCATGGCTGATCGACAATCGTGTTCATGGCGATCACCTTTCTCGACTCCCGGCTTGAGCGTTTCAAAACCGGCGCGGCCCATGGCGACGGTATAGCCGTTTTTCTTGGCCAATTCGATGGCATTGGGTTTGCTCGAATCTTTCTTGTCGGTCGGTTCCATCAACTGCCCGCCAGCAAAATAATGGAAGCCGGAATTTGCAAGCTGGAGTGAAATCTCATACATTTTCCCGCGGCTCTTAACGTGCGCGTAGAACGCGGCGGGCGTCGCGTGGTCCAGGGACACAGTAGAAATAATTCCAATCTTCCAGTTGTTCTTCTTGGCCGTCTCAGCGATATTCTCATAGCTCACCTTCGCCTCTGCATCCATTCCGATAACCCGGACTTCGTCTTATAGCCGCACGACATCGCCGTGGCGGTCGAAGCGGAATCCGGAATGACACTGGTGAGGTCATAGGTTGTGTTCATTCCCTGGGCCGGCAAAGTGTTCATGATCAATTTTGCTTCTTCGGGTCGGCTCAAGCCTTTCTCTTTGGCCAGATAGATCTCTGCTGCGTTGCGCTGGGCAACACCCATCCCATCGCCGATGAAAAGAAAGACATATTTGGCTTTTGCTCCCGATTCCTCTGCTGAGGCAATTACATTTCCGCATGTTGTGAATATGACAGCGAGTACCGGCAAGGACCGGCGACCATTTCTTATAGGACATCGTTTCATCCCTCCATGTGTGAGAAATGCTTTCGGTTCCCAGGAAAACAAAGGGTCGTTAGGATATAGTTAGAGGAAGGTGAATTGTTGATCTGACTGATTCGCGCGGTAATGACGCCGGCGCCCTACAATTAGGTGGCGCCGACCGGCCTTAGCGCCGGTCGAATTCAAGTTCGCAAAATGGATAAATATCACTCCTCAATTTCCAACTTTACTTTCTCCACCTTGGCGACATCCCTTTCATAGAAAAAGGATGCGGCAAAGAAAAGGACGCCTGCCAGAAAAAATGCTATGGGCAACAGCATGAAAGCGACCGCAATGCTGTACGAATCGGAAATCACGCCCACGAAAACCGGACCCAGAGCCGTTCCCAGCATGTGCTGAACTATTACACACAGGCTGAACGATATAGCTCTCAGCCCCGGATGAACCACATCCTGCGTGACCGCAGACGCTCCCGGCACAAAAGCCGCTGCCGCGATGCCGCCGAGGAGCAAGACTGGATACCGCAGCGCATCACTGGCCAGGACAAAGGCCACAAAAAAAATCGCGCATGAGGTCCACGATGAAATTGAGATGAAAAGTAGCCGGCCTCTGATATTTCTCTTCAGCCATTTGTCGGCCAAATAACCTCCGATGGGTGATCCGATAATGGCCAGGAGCATGACCGCTCCGCTCTTCATCCCGGCCTGCGTCATTGATATGCCGTCAATCCTGTTGAAGAAAGTAGGGAGCCAACTCAGCATAGCCGCTGTGGCAAACACTGCTGCGGCGAACCCGAGATAGGTCAAGATAAGTGAGGGTGTCCGAACAAATTCGCCGGCGATCTCCTTGGCCGTCATTTCATGCTTGTCGCCGGCGTCAGAGCCCGCTACGGTCTTGGTCAGTTCCACGCTCTTGTAATCTTTTATCCAGAAAAAGAGCAGAGCGACAATCAACCCCGGCAGCGCCACGATGCCAAAGGCATGACGCCAACCGAAGGTTTCCGCTATGAGTCCCCCCATTGCTATCCCGATGGCCGCGCCTAATGGTATGGAAGCGTTCCATATCCCCATTATTCGCGCACGTTTGTCTTCCGGGAACAGGGCGGAAATCATGGCGGTCCCGCCCGGCGCATAACCTGACTCTCCAAACCCGATAAATGCCCTCGCAGTGAATAGCTGCCAGAATTTGGTGGTGAAGGCGCACGCGGCCGTGGCAAGGCTCCAAGCCACAGCCATAAAACCGATGCATTTCTTACGACTCCATCTGTCAATCAGGACCGATACGGGAAAGGTGAGAAGCACAATTGACCATGAAACAGCGGAGATCAGCATCCCGCACTCAGTGTCGGTTACTCCCCATTCCGCCTTGATAAACGGAAACAGAGAGACCACCACCATTCGGTCAATGTAGTCAAACATGTAGAGCAGGAACAATAAGGTGAAAACATAATAGGAATACCCTTTCGAAATGAGGTATCCTTCACTGTTGGCGTTGTTTGTCACTGGTCACCCCCCTTTCCGCATCCTTGAGCCCGGAAACGTTTCCTTCATCATGAACGTGCTGATGAGGCATATGATAGAAGCCGCAAGCAAAACCATCAGCATTATCCGGTATCCTTCCAATGAATAGGCGCCTGCGACAGCTCCGGGGTATGCGTCCAGAATCCAGCCTAGTCCGGGTTGAAAAATTCCCCCTCCCAGAAATGGGAACAGATTCACAGTCCCGGTGGACGTGCCCGCGATCTCCACAGGGAAAAGTTCTTTGGCTGTTGTAAATGCAATAACCACGATGGCCGCCGAACAGGCCGCTAAAATGAAAATGGCCGCGTATAATGATGGTTTGGAAAGTCCCGAAGGAAAAATATTGAGCACGAGAAACTCGCCCACCAGAATAGCGCTTGTAAGAATCATCACCTTTTTTCGACTATAAAAGACTTTATCGGAAAGAGCGCTTATTATCGGGCTGGCTACAATAAGCGCTACAGCGATCATATTGAGCACGCTTCCGACCTCGGCGCGGCTCAGACCGTACACTTGCATCAGATAAGGGCCAGCCCAAAGAGCCCCAAAGCCGAAGAATATCCCGCAGTCAAAGAAGAACCAGACCGCCAACGGCCAGAAATACTTGTCCGTGACCACTGTTCGAGCGCCCTGCCAAAGTGACATGGCCATAGGAGGCGCTCCACTTCCCGGTCCTCTATAATCAATTTCCGCGATGGACGGCCATCCCTTGTCCTGAGGACGATTACGGACCAAGATCCACACAAGGACAGCCATCACCAGGGTACCGATCCCTATGATCTCGAATGCGGCGCGCCATCCCAGCCATCCAGTAATAAATGCAAGGGGCGCAGCGGCGCTTAAAGCGCCTATTCCTCCAGCCACATTCAGGATGGCCGTCACAAACGCGAATTCTGTTATGCGAAACCACTGGGAAAAGACTTTCATTGCGGGAATGAAAACCATGGAAACACCCACACCCACCATGACTCTCGCCGCGACGGCCGTTCCGATCCCCGAAGCAAGGCCAAAGAGCAGGCTTCCCACTCCCGCTATCGTCAAGAAAACCGTGACCGTCTTGCGGGGGCCGATAGAATCCGAAAGCAGCCCGGCTGGGAATTGCATCACGGCGTACGGGTAAAAATAGGCTGACGCCAGTATTCCCATTACGCCGCCTGAAGCTCCAAAGGCATTCTGCAGATCCACGGCCACAATGGCCGGGCAAAGCCGGTGAAAATAGACAAAAGCAAAGGCCAGGGCCATGATCCCTAAGACAAGCCACCGATAACTAAGTAATTTTCCGACCGCACTGTCATTCATGCTCTTTCACCGGGTTGAGACATTTTTGACACAAGGCTGATCGCAGGCTATAATTGCACACAAACTTACTTTTGATCAATTTAAAGAGTTGTTTAATGTTGAAGCCTTTTCTAAGGGTGCTTGCCCCAAACCAAGCGCTGGAGCTAGTCAAGATTTTCGGCCCCACTGAAATTGAGCGCATTGCGATGGCCGAAGGGCTGTTTCGCGTCCTTGCTGAACCTGTAGTATCCACCGAAGACATGCCGGAGTTTGATCGTTCCACTATGGACGGTTTCGCCGTGCGTTCCAGGGATACCTTTGGAAGCTCCGAAGGCGCGCCTGCCCTTTTCCAAATTGTCGGTGAAATATCAATGGGAGAAATCCAGGATACTAAATTAAAAAAGGGAGAGGCAGTCCGAATCTGGACAGGAGGCGCCCTGCCCTCTGAGGCCGATGCCGTGGTAATGATCGAGCACTCGGAGGAGCTTGGCGATAATACTCTGGAAGTGCTTAAGGCTGTCGCGCCGTTCGAGAATGTTGTCCGCCGCGGAGAGGATTTCAGAAGTGGGGAAACCTTTCTTCAGGCCGGGCATCGTTTGAGACCTCAGGACTTGGGCCTGTTGGCGGCAATGGGACGGCAGACCGTAAGTGTCTATCGGAAGCCCAATGTGGCTGTTATCAGTTCCGGCGATGAAATAATTCCCATAGACCAGGAGCCGCTCCCCGGCTGTATACGTGATGTGAATCGCTATACGATAACTTCGATGATCCGGGAAGCCCATGCGAATCCTCTGTGGATCGGCATCGCCCCCGACGATTTAGATTCTGTTTCCTCTTTGATCGAGCAGGGCCTGAACACTGCCGACCTGGTCCTCATATCGGGCGGCAGCTCTATGGGTAGTCGTGATCACGTAATTGAAGCTATTCGATCCTATAAGGATTCGGAAATCCTTCTTCACGGCGTCTCCGTGTCCCCGGGAAAGCCGCTCATATTGGGTCGAGTCGGCCGAAAGCCGATTGCCGGGTTACCCGGGCATCCTGTTTCAGCAATGATTTGTTTTGAGCAGTTCATTGTTCCGCTGATTCGCCGTCTGGAAGGCGAAGACGTGATACGGCCTTTCCTCAGACCGAGCTGCCGAGCGTTACTCAGCAGGAATATTCCTTCCAAGGAAGGCCGGATGGATTTCGTCAGAGTTCGGCTCATGAAGAGAAACGATGGTCTTGTTGCCGTCCCTGTGCCGGCCAAATCTGGAATGATCTCTTCCATGGTGCGAGCTGACGGTGTCATAACTATAGAACCCGACTGCGAAGGGCTGTACAAAGGTCAAGAAGTAACCGTAAGTCTGTTTGCCCGCTGGGGGGGAGAAGACAGTGAGAAGGAACATCTACTTGGACATGAAGGCGCCGGAAGAAGCCCTGGCGCTCTTCTTGAATCGACTCAGCAGGAAAAGCTTTCCCGGAGCTGAAACCGTTCCGGTTACCGAAGCCCGAGGAAGAGTGACTGCGGCCCCTGTTTATGCCCGCCTTTCCTCGCCTAATTTTCACACCGCCGCTATGGATGGATTCGCGGTTGTTGCAGAAAGCACGTTCGGCGCGGGACCTGAAAATCCGATCTCTCTGAGGATCGGCCGAGACGCATGGCCGGTAAACACCGGCCGCCCGATACCTTCCGCCGCGAATGCGGTGATAATGATAGAAAATGCCAATTTCATTGATGATGAGAATTTCGAGATCGAGCAGGCTGTTGTCCCATGGCAGAAACGCAAGGCGAGTGGGCGAAGATTTTGTCGCATCGGAAATGATACTCCCCGCTCGCCACATAGTGACGTCATACGAGGTCGGAGCGCTTCTGGCGGGCGGAGTGGGATCAATTGAGGTAATGCGCAAGCCCCAGGTCGCTATTATCCCCACCGGGTCGGAGCTTGGTTTCGCCCGATGTGCTTGCTGACAAAGGGCCGGGCCCGGGAGAGGTCGTCGAGTATAATTCGTCCATACTCGCGGGCCTGGTTGAAGACGCCGGAGGCGTGGCCCTTCGGTGGCCTATTGTTCCCGATAATTACGAGGCCATCAAGCAGGCCATAGCGGACGCGGTAAAGTCGGACGCTAACCTGGTCGTAATCAATGCAGGCTCTTCCGCGGGCAGTGAGGACTACACAGCCGCGGCCATAAGCGAATTGGGCGAGGTCCTGGTTCACGGCGTCGCTATGATGCCCGGAAAGCCCACGATCCTCGGCATCGTCGACGAAAAGCCTGTGATGGGCAACCCGGATATCCGGTGTCCGCGGTCTTTTCTTTCGAGGTCTTCGGCGTGCCTTTGCTGAAGTCCATGCAGGGGCTCCCCCAGGGACAGCGGGCCGCTATATCGGCTGTGACAGCCAGGAAGATACCATCGAAACTCGGGCGAGAGGAATTCGTGCGTGTGCGGCTGGGAAAAGTCGCGGGTCGCGTTATTGCCGCTCCGCTACCAAGGGGAGCAGGTTCCATCACCACGCTGACCAAAGCGGACGGAATCCTTCGAATACCTTCTCGCACGGAAGGAATCGAACAGGCAGCATTGGTTGATGTGGAACTTCTCAGGCCCGCGGAGCAGATAGATCGCACTATTGTGGTCATCGGGAGCCACGATTTGACGCTCGACCTACTGGCGGACGAGCTGATCCCTCATGGTGTTTTTCTGTCTTCGAGCCACGTGGGCAGCTTGGGCGGCTTGATGGCCTTGAAGAATCGAACCGCTCATGTTGCGCCCTCGCATTTGCTGGACACCGAAACCGGCGAATACAACTGGTCATACATCCGCAAATACATTCCCGAGGTCCCGGTTAGGCTGTTCCACGGCGTAATGCGGGAACAGGGCTTCATTGTCCAAAAGGGGAACCCCAAGTCCATCACGAGTTTTGAAGACCTCGTGCGAGACGATGTGACCTATATCAACCGTCAGGCGGGCGCGGGAACGAGAGTGCTCCTGGACTATAATCTGGACCGTCTTGGGCTGGATCCCGCAAAGATCAAAGGCTATGAAATTGAGGAATTTACCCACACAACGGTGGCTGTGGCGGTCCTGTCCGGTGTGGCGGATGTCGGCATGGGAGTATTGGCCGCGGCCCGAGCCTTGGACCTTGATTTTGTCCCGGTCGCGACCGAGCAGTACGATCTTGTGATTCCTGAAGAATTCCTCTCGGACGAAAAGATCGGCGCCCTCCTCGAAGTAATCAAAGGGGACAGCTTCAAGAATAAAGTGCTTGCCCTGGGCGGGTACGGTGTGGACAGGAGCGGGGAAGAGATTTTGCCCAAGATGGAAGTTAGGCATGCTTTCAGGGCATTGACAGGCTGTACCGTTTTCATTAATGTTTTAGGTGAATCCGCCATGCGCCACAGAGGCAAATGGCAGATGACTGGGAGTCGGACGCTACAGATATGAGGTTGTGACATGGAACACCAATTCACACTGGAATATTGGCTGGACGATGATTGGTACGTGGGGAAGCTGAAGGAAGTTCCCGGTGTCTTTAGCCAAGGGAGACACGGAAGAATTGGAAGAGAACATCCGAGACGCAGTATCAACTGATGACGAAGAGACGGAGCGCTGACCAGTACCATCATGCCTAAGATACTATCGAATAATCCCGTCATATAGGATGGACGATTGCAGTCAACCCGCCGTCAAAACGTTCACATGCATCAAAATACGTGAGTCCGATTCTCTCGTCAGCGTCTTTCTAAGCTGATTGCGTTCCACATCAAAATGCCCGAAGATGTAAAGCCACACGCGGTAAGATTATGGTTGACCGCGGTCGTGCGGAGAAGGTACCCTCAAAAAGAAACAAAGAAGCCCTTTTCTTCACAACGTGGAAACGGTTCTGCCTCCGTCCGCGCAGGAGGGACTCGCGGGGTCCTTTTCCGGTCCGGAAAACGAACCAGGGACGCGGACGTTGGTCCGAATACCCCCAAAATCGCAGGACCGCTGCACAATTCAGGGATGTAAATCATACTAGTGTAGTGTATCCATGATAGCTTTACAGCGATTAACCTTTTCGAGTATTTCATCTACGTTCTTGGTCCACACGAAGGGTTTCGGGTTTTGGTTGTAGGTTTTGATAAAGTTCTCAATGGTGTCAACCAGGTCAGGTACGCTGTGGAATACGCCTCTGCGAATACGTTTTCGAGAGATCTCTGCAAACCAGCGCTCAATAAGATTCACCCACGAGGAGCTGGTTGGAATGAAGTGTGGATGAAAGCGGGGGTGCTTTGCTAACCACTGTTTGACGTCTGGGTGCTTGTGAGTCCCATAGTTGTCAAGGATCAGGTGGAGATCCAACCCTTTTGGTGTTTCTCGATTGACCTTTCGGAGGAATTTGAGGAATTCGATGTTCCGGTGCCGAGAATAGCATGAGCCGATAACTGTGCCTTCCAGAATGTTGAGGGCCGCAAAGAGGCAGATGGTGCCATTGCGCTTGTAATCATGGGTCATGGTGCCGCACCGACCTTTTTTCAGCGGCAACCCAGGCTGGGTATGATCGAGGGCTTGAATTTGGGATTTCTCGTCCACGCACAATACCAATGCCTTGTCCGGCGGATCAAGATAGACGCCGACAACGTCGGTAAGCTTTTCTACGAAGAGTTTGTCTCTGGAGAGCTTAAAGGTCCTTATTCGGTGGGGCTTAAGACCGTGGGCTCTCCATATCTGGGCCACCACGTTATGACCGACGCCCTGAGTCTTGGCCATACTGCGCGTACTCCAGTGTGTGGCGTCAGCAGGCACAGTGTGCAGTGTGGCTTCCACTATCGCCTTGACCTTCTCCCCGTCAAGCCGCCTGGGACTTGGACCTTTCGGAGCGTCCTTGGTCAGCCCAACAGATCCCTGATCCTGGAAACGCTTGCGCCAAACCAGGACCGTCGGACGACTGGTTTGCAGTTGTCGAGCAATCGCAGTGTTGGAGAGCCCCTGTGCCGCCAGCAAGCAAATCCGCGACCGAAACGCAACACGTTGCGGAGTCCTCCTGGCGCGCACCCAAGTCTCCAACTGGCTTCGTTGCTCGCTACTCATCGACAACGGCTCGGCTTTATTTCTCATAGACCCGGTTGTAATAAAACCGAAACCTACTGTCAAGACATTATGATGACATTACACTAGGAGTCCGATCTTGAATCCGGGGCGCCTCATCAGTAAGGCCCTGTCCTACATCGAACCGACACTCGGTAGCCGAGAAGAGGAGTACCGTCTGTCTTTTCTCGAGGCGGACAAGAAGAGGTTCTCGCAAGGGGTAGCGCTGGCGTCCTTGCTGGTCCTGGTGTTTATCTACAGCGACTACATTTTCTTTGGGATAAGTCGACAATTCTGGGCGCTGCTCGCTTTTAGATTGTTTCTCATAGGCGTCGGTTATAACTTTCATCGCCGTTTCAGAGAAACTGAAGAGTCCCGAGCAATTTGATTGGGCCGCTCTGGCTATCACGCTTGTCGGCGTCATCCGTCCTGTTGTACATGTCCAGTAGTCGGCCGGTTTCGTACACGGTGATTAGCATGGAGCCGTTGATCGCGATAAGCATGTTACTTGCTCTGCCCTGGGAATTTGATCTTCCGCGCCTTCCGGCATTCCTGATCACTATAGGCACGCATTGGTTTGCCTTTACTTCAGGGCTAGCATGCGAGTTTCAGAAGCTCATCTTGATATTGGTGACGCAGCTAGGGGCCAACATTCTGGGATTTTTGTTTCCGTTCTCCTCAACAATGCAAGAAGAAGGCAGTTCCTGTCGCAAGTGACTCTTCAGGAGGCCAGAGCGGAGCTTGAAGCAGCCAATAAATCTCTCGAATCGGAAATCATGGAGCGCAAACGAGCGGAACGGACACTTCGGCAGAGCGAAGAAAGATTCAAGGAATTGGCTGAGCTTCTGCCCACGTTTGTTTATGAGTTTGACGAAAACGGCAGGTTCACTTTCGTGAACCGAAGCGGACTGGAACTAGGCGGATACACGCAGGACGACGTGGCCGCAGGGGTGACTGTGACCGGCGTGGTCATACCGGAAGACGTGGAAAGGGTGGCCAACAACATATCCCGAGTCATGAGAGGAGAGAGGCTGTATGCGGAGCCATACACGCTTCTAAGGAAAAACGGCGCGACTGCCGAGATAGAAACGTGGTCGACTCCAATCGTACGCGATGACAAGATTGCGGGCGTAAGGGGTGTCGGCATAGACGTCACGGAACGAAAGGCGGCCGAAGAGCGCATCAAGGCATCCCTCAAGGAAAAAGAGGTCCTCCTCCGCGAAATCCACCACCGGGTAAAAAACAACCTTGCCGTGATTAACGCTCTTCTCACCCTTCAGTCGCAGTTCGGCGCGGATGACGTGAGAGAAATGTTCGAGAGCGTTCAGGATCGCATAAGAGCTATGGCCATTGCCCACGAGAAACTGTATCAAACCGAAAACCTAGCGGCGTTGAATGTAGATGAGTACACAACGAGCCTTGTGGATAAGCTTTTTGGTTATCATCAGGATCTAGCGACACGAATCACTTTAAGGAACGGAAATTGAGAGAATTTCTCTGGGGATTGATACGGCAATCCCGTTGGGCATGATCGTGACTGAATTGGTCTCAAACTGTCTGAAGCACGCTTATCCTGAAGGAACGGAAGGAGAGGTGGCAGTCTCTGTTCGAACCGTCGCAAAGCAAGAATACGAACTGGTAGTGAGCGACAAGGGTGTAGGAATACCGAACGATGGGGACCGGAAGGACGCCCAATCGTTCGGCTTGGATTTGGTATGCGCCCTCGTCGATCAGCTTGATGGCCATATAGAGATCTGCGGAATCAACGGAACAGACGTGCGTATACGTTTTAAGGAAGTCAAGAAGAGTCGAGGGGGGGCAGCGATTTGAAGAAGAAGCGAATTCTTGTGGTTGAGATGACAGGATAATTGCTTAGACAAAAAATACGAACTTCCGGATGTTTTTCCATACATTAGGCCAGCTCGCGTCCGAGTGGTCGGCGCAATTGACGCCCTGCTTTTGCCGCGACGTCCATTAATACCAATGCGCGGCTGAAAATGTAATTTGGCCTCGCGTAGTTTCGCCGTTCCTGCTATGTCCTCCCAGGCTACGGGAGGTAGTCATGGCAAGGATCACCAAAGCCCGTCCGCATATGTCGGAAGAAGACCTCCGGATCCGACTGAAGGCCACTCCGGATCGCAAGACCGCCCAGAAATTGTTGGTAATTTTGAATGCCACTGTAGATCCGAGACCTGCGGAAGAAATAGCCCTTCATATGGGGGTGTCGGTTCACAGTGTGCACAACTGGATTTCGGCCTACAATAGATCGGGTCTTGAAGGAATCTTGGGCACTGGAATTCCTGAGCCGCGAAATGGGCATATGAGTAGGGAAGAAGAAATCCTCTTGTTGAAGCCCTTTTTCGACAGCGCTGCAAAGGGAGAGATCACTACTGTAGCTCGGATCCGGGAGGCTCTTGAGGACCGTGTGGGCAAACCATTGCATCATTCTGTCGTTTACAGGTTCTCGCACAGAAATGGGTGGCGCAAGGTGGTGCCGAGACCCAGCCATGTGAAATCCCGAGAGGAAGTCCAAGAAGAGTTCAAGAAAGAGTTTCCCGAGAAGATCAACGGAATTCTCGCTCAAAGAGATCCCGACGACTCCCGGCCCGTGGCCCTTCTGTCCCAGGATGAAGGAAGATTCGGCAGGATCAACCCGCCTCGGGCCTGTTGGGCTCCTGAAGGGATGCGGCCTAAGGTCCCTCGACAGATCGTACGCGCATATGTGTACGTGTACACGGCTCTGTGCATGGCATCCGGGAAAATGACCTCCCTGATCCTTCCCTACGCCAACACCGATATGATGAATCTGTTTCTGAAGCAAGTTTCGCAGGACTTCAAAGATTTCTTCGTGATTATGCTCATCGACCAAGCAGGATGGCACGTGGCAAAAAAACTAAGGGTACCATCAAACATAAGACTGCTCCCGCAACCTCCACATAGCCCGGAACTCAATCCGGTCGAGCATGTCTGGGAAGATCTGAGAGAAAAAGCCATGCCGAACAAGGCATTCAAATCTCTCGATGAAGTAGAGGAAGCACTTTGTCGTCGGCTGAGACAGCTCGAAAGTGATCCTAACATGGTTCGGTCGATGACCGACTTTCCATACTTGAGAGTCACTTGTTAAGAAGCGCATTCGTATTAGTCCTTGGAAGACAGAAATCATCAGGTAGCGAGTCCGTATTCTCGCCCTCCGATTTTTTCTGTATCCGATTGCGTTTCAAATACCGAAGGGGTAAAAGATTGTCGTTCACCCCAGTCGTGCTAAAGAAGGCTTTTTCTTCACAACGTGCAAACGGTTTTGCCTTCGTCCACGCGGGGGAAGACTCGCTGGATCCCTTTCCGGTCCGGAAAACGAACCAATGACCGGGCGTCGGTCCTATCCCCGATATCGCAGGACCACTGCACAATTCAGGGATATAAACCACACTAGGAGTCCGATGTTGAATCCGGGGCGCCTCATCAGTAAGGCCCTGTCCTACATCGAACCAACCCTTGGCAGCCGAGAACGAGAGTATCGTCTGTCTTTCCTTGGGGCGGACAAGAAGAGGTTTTCGCAAGCGCTGGTGTTTGCATCCATCGTTTTCCTGGTGCTTATCTGCTACGACTACATTTTCATTGAAATACGTCGACAATTCTGGGTGCTCTCGGCTTTGAGGTTGCTTTTTATAGGCGGGGTCATATCTTTCATCGCCGTTTCAAAAAAGCTGAAGAAGCCCGAACATTATGATTGTGCCGCCCTGGCTGTGACGCTTGTCGGCGTCATCATCCACTTGTATGTGTTCAATAGTCGACCGGTTTCGTACACGATGATCATGGCTGCCGAGCCGTTACTCTCGATAAGTATGTACTTGGTCTTGCCTGGGAATTTGATCTTCCGTGCCTTCCCGGCATTGCTGATTTCCATAGCCACCTTATGGGCTTGTCTTTACGTCAGAAATGCCTTGCAGGTTAAGGAACTCATCCTAATATTTATAGCGCAGATAGGCGCTAACGGGCTGGGTACTTTTGTTTCAGTTCTCCTCAACAATTCAAGGAGAAGCCAGTTCCTGACGCAAGTCACTCTTCAGGAGGCCAAAGTCGAACTCGAAACAGAAGTCATAGAGCGCAAACGGGCGGAATCGACTCTTCGACAGAGCGAAGAAAGATTCAAGGAATTGGCTGAGTTTCTGCCCGCATTTGTTTATGAGTTGGACGAGAACGGCAGGTTCACTTTCGTCAACCGCAGCGGGCTGGAATTAGGCGGATACACGCGGACGATGACCTGGCCGCAGGAGTGACTGTGACCGGCGTGGTCATACCGGAAGACCAGGAAAGAGCCGCCAACAATAGATCCAGAGTTTTGAGCGGAGAAAGGATATATGCAGAACCATTCACGCTTGTGAGGAAAAACGGCGGTACTGCTCAGATAGAAACGTGGTCGACTCCCATCATACGCGATGACGTGATTGTGGGCATAAGAGGTGTTGGCATAGACGTCACCGAACGAAAGGCGGCCGAAGCGCGCATCAAGGCTTCCCTAAGGAGAAAGAGGTCCTTCTCCGCGAAATCCATCACCGGGTAAAAAACAACCTTGCAGTGATTAACGCTCTTCTCGACCTCCAGTCGGAGTTCGGCACGGGTGACGTCAGAGAAATGTTCGAGAGCGTTCAGGATCGCATAAGAGCTATGGCTATCGCCCACGAGAAACTGTATCAAACTGAAAACCTAGCCGTCGTGAATGTGGAGGAGTACACAAAGACCATCGTGGATCAGCTTCTTAGTTATCACGGGGACCTGGCAACACGAGTCACTTTCAGGAAAGAAATTGAGAAAATTTCATTAGGGATTGATGCGGCAATCCCGTTGGGCATGATCCTGACTGAATTGGTCTTAAACTGTCTGAAACACGCTTATCCTGAAGGAAGTGTAGGAGAGGTGGCAGTCTCTATTCGGGCCGTAGGAAAGCAAGAATACGAACTGATAGTAAGTGACAAGGGTGTAGGAATGACGGGCGATGTGCACTGGACGGATGCCAAGTCGTTCGGCTTAAATCTGGTATGCGCCCTCGTGGATCAGCTTCATGGTCATATGGAGATCTGCGGAATCGATGGAACAAACGTGCGCATACGTTTTAAGGAAGTCAAGAAGAGTCGAGGGGGGGCAGCGATGTGAAGAAGAAGCGAATTCTTGTGGTTGAAGACGACAGGATAATTGCCAGGTCCTTGCGGATGATTCTGGAGCAGTTGGGCTATGAAGTCACTGCGCTCGCGTCAACAGGGCAAGCTGCTATCAATGAGGCAAAAGAGACCAAACCCGACCTGATTTTGATGGACATTATTCTGGATGGCGCTATGGACGGCATAGAAGCCGCCGAGGTGATACGTTCCCATCTCAGCATCCCATTGATCTACTTGACGGCCCATTCGGACCATGCCACACGTGAACGCGCGGACGCGACCCAGCCTTTCGGCTATCTGTCAAAACCCATTATGAAGGATGACTTGCGCCGCATCATAGAGCAGGCGCTTTCGACAGCCCAAGAAGCACAGCAGAAGAATGGTAGGGCGCTGAAGTGATTTTCGAGGATGGGGGTCTGGAATCCTTCCCTCCGCTAGAGCAAATTGACTTTACCGCACTTACAGGCCACCTGATTGCGTCCCCCTGGCATTTAGTCCAATTCGTGACAGATGCCGTGCAGCATATCCAAGTCTCTTTGTGGGGCAGGCTTTCCAGCCTGCCTGTGCTGAAATGCCTATCATGGCAGGCTGGAAAGCCTGCCCCACACTCTACGATCCCGAACACTTGACTCGCTCCCCGGTAGCGAGGTATCAGGGCACGTCGAGCAAGGCGATTCACGAAAAGACATTCGTAGCATGGAGATCAAATGGCTGGTTTTACTCTGGACGAGGATCAACAGCAGATCCAGGACATGGCCCGGAAGTTTGCGGCTAAAGAACTCAGGCCGATTGCCCGGGATTGTGACGAGGAAGCCAAACTTCCGCCCGAAGTCCTCAATAAGGTCTGGCAGTTGGGCTTTTGCCCGAACGCAATCCCCGAAAAATATGGCGGATATGAGCTGGGACGTTCCGCACTCAATTCGGCCATCATGGTCGAGGAATTGGCCTGGGGCGACGTCAGTCTTACCCTGGGCGCTCTTTCGCCCCTCTTAATGATGTTACCCATCCTTGAATTCGGTTCCGAGCAACAAAAGGAAGAATGGCTTCCGAAATTCTGCGGGGAAGAATTTTTTCCTGCCACAGCAGCCCTAATGGAGCCGAGGATAACATTCGACCCTACGGACCTTCATACCGTCGCTCAAATACGAGGAGACGAGATAGTCATCAATGGGGTCAAGTGCATGGCTCCTATGGCGGATCAAGCCGAGCACATATTGGTATACGCCACAGATGCCGAAGCCGCCGGGCCCGGTTCAGTGAAAGCCGTAATTGTCGACAAAGGCGCGCCGGGCCTCAAGATATCCGGGCCCGAAAAAAACCTGGGGCTTAATTCTTTGCCATTGTTTCGAGTGACATTTGAAGACTGTGTAGCGCCCAAGGCGCGGCTGATCGGCGGCGATCAGGGTGTTGATTATATGAGGCTACTGAATCTCTCGAGATCGACCCTCTGCGCGATGGCCGTGGGGGTTGCCCGCGCCTCCTATGAATATGCTCTGGGCTATGCCAAAGAGAGGTTTGCTTTCGGGGAACCCATTGCAAGCAGACAATCCATTGCCTTCATGTTGGCCGAATCCGCTATGGAGGTGGACGGAATGCGTATGCTGGCCTGGAGAGCGGCGTGGCGCTTGGACCGGAACGAAGACGCCACGCGCGACGCAGCTCTGGCTAAGATGTATTGCGCGGAGCAGGCTATGAAAATTGTTGATTACGGCGTGCAAATCCTGGGGGGCCACGGATACATTCGGGAACACCCTGTGGAGATGTGGTTCAGGAATGGCCGTGGATTTTCAACCATGGAAGGCCTTGCCATTGGCTGACGGGACCCGACTAGCGCAACAATGAACGATTCTGCGCTGAGCAATCGAGCCGCCTGAAAAGGAGAATCGGATGATAGACTTTGAACTACTGCCGGCGACTAAACAGATGCGACAGATGGTCCGCGCTCTTGCGGAAGGAGTGTTTAGGCCGGTCACTCGATACTATGACGATCACGAGCATGATAAGGTGCAGGAGCTGTATGACGTGGTCGAGAAAATGGGCCTCAAGACCTTCAGACAGGGGGGCGGAGGCAAACCGGGCGCCGACGGAAAGAAGACCTCCGAGCCCAACGTCTCCCTGGTGGTAAACATGGAAGAGCTGTCCTGGGGCGACGTGGGCATCATGCTCTGCTTTCCCGTCCGCGGTTTAGGCAATGCCGCCATTGACGCTGTCGCCACTCCGGAACAGAAAGCCCGATTCGGGGCAAAGTTCGCTGCAATGGCGATCACCGAGCCCGGAGCAGGCTCGGATACCGCCGCAATCACCACCACGGCCAAGCTCGACCCTGAGACAAACGAATGGATACTCAATGGAGAAAAGATCTTCGTTACATCGGGCTATCACTCCGAAGCGGTCGTAGTTTGGGCCACACTGGACCGCAGCCTGGGGCGAGCCGCAATCAAGAGCTTTGTTGTGGAGAAAGGCACGCCGGGGATGACGGTTACCAAGCTGGAGCACAAGCTCGGTATCCGAGCCTCCGATACGGCCTCGATTGTTCTGCAGGACTGCCGAATCCCACGCGACAATATCCTGGGCAGCGCGGAGATCACGGAGAGAAAAGAAGGCCTGGGTGGCGCAATGGCCACTTTTGACGCGACCCGGCCGGGAGTGGCCGCCATGGCCATCGGCGTGGCCCGCGCCTCACTGGAGTTCACGAAGGAGAAGCTGGAGGGAGAAGGCTACACCTTTCCTTATGACGTTAGTCTTCATAAACTCAATTATGTGCAGAAGACAATGATGGAGATGGAGGCTAACCTGGAGGTTGCTCGACTGCTCAACTGGCGTGCGGCATCCATGCTGGATGACGGTCTTAGGAACAGTCTGGAGGCTTCCATAGCCAAGGCCAAGGCCGGTCGTGCGGCTACTCTGGTTACTCAGAAATGCGTGGAACTCCTGGGGCCGCTCGGTTACTCGCGGGAATGGCTGGCCGAGAAGTGGATGCGAGATTCGAAGATCACTGACATCTTCGAGGGAACCGGTCAGATTCAGATGCTCGTGATCGCTCGAAACGTTCTGGGATTTTCTCGCGAAATGTTGAAGTGATCAAAGCCCCGGAGTTTTCGTCGGCTATCCCCGCTGCCGGGGCTTTCTTCAGTGATGGCGATTGGCTTCAGCGAAGCTGAGAGCCGGGAATGCGAATTCAACATAGGGGAGCTTCGTTTCAAACTCTCCCGGTATTGAGAATACCTTCCAACGCGTATGCGAGTTCTTCGGGCCCCTATCTCAACCCTATAGAATGGGGATCATCAAGAGCAGTTGAAAGTTTTGCGCCCGTAAAGGACATGATCGGAGGGTAACAGAACGGCGATACTTCCAGCCTGTCTCATTAAGGGACGGGAGATCGACCACAATGTCCTTTTTCGTGATTACTTTTAGACCCCTAAATCGCAAAAGGAACAGAGGCGATACCGTCCCCGGACGACAATTCTTCGCGCAGGTCCGATTATATTTGGCGCCGGGGGGACCCCGGATCTGCGTCCGGGGCAAACTCTGGCGCCTACCGGAACCAGGAGGGCTCGACAGTCGCTTCTGCAGCCTGTGGCGCCACTCTGCGTTACCCTCCGATCCTGTCGGTTACGGACACAACTCTTTTTAGACTTATTATACATGCCGAGAAAGCGGTGAAGAGATCCGGCGTCGGGGCAAGCCAGAGCGCCAACGCTGCAGGCCGCGCCGTCCCATCTAGCTCCACTCTGCAAGATGGCGCGCCTGAAGCATTCACCGGTATCTACGGCTAACCCGAGCGGGGCCCATCGTCTATATAGACCCCCATTCCTGCTGCGCCGAATGTTAGCAAAAACTTGACGCGCTTGTTTGTCCCAGCCCCCGCTGTCAGGCGCTCACGGACTGCCGTCCACCTTTTCTCTGAGTTCCTTGCCGACCTTGAAAAAGGGCAGTCTCTTCTTGCCGACGGCTATCTTCTTCCCGGTCTTCGGATTTCGACCCATGTAGTCCCTATATTCTCTTACCTCGAACGATCCAAAGCCCCGCACCTCGATCCGTGAGCCGTTAACAAGAGATCCTGACATAGTTTCAAAAACCAAATTGACAATTTCCTCGGACTTGCGCAGAGGAATATCCGCCTCCTTGGCGAGGTCCACAATAAGATCTGATTTGTTCATAGCAGATTTCAGCCTTTATTCGTCACTTTGCTTTTTGTACCGCCTGCTTGAGCGACTTCGACGCTCTAAAGCGCGGCACATTCCCTGCCGGGATCTTAATCTTTTTCCGAGTCTGAGGATTGACTCCGGTCCGGGCCTTCCTATGAACGACCAGGAAGGTGCCCAGGTCCGCAACGCGTATCTTCCCTCCCTTTTTCTTCAATGAATTCTGAATCGCTTTCACGAACGCGGTAAGGGCCTTAGCGGCGGCCTTCTTGGTGATACCCGCTTCCTTGGCCATCCCATCGACCAGTTCGGCTTTGGTCATGATCCATACCTCCTAAAGGCATAAAGATTTTTTGAAATGAACGCGTCCCCAGGGATGGCCGGATATTATTGATAGAAGATCGCATTGTCCAGAGAAATTATTAGGAACGTGTAAAACTTTACGGCCCTGTTCCGCGGTTCTTGTCAAGGAGAGGATGCGACCAGCGGAATTCCGGCACGAATTCTCGAATTCCAGGGACAGCGTACATAATTCTTGACGTTCGTCCGGCAGAGGATTAGCTTTTCAGAATGGCAGGATGCGCCTTCTCACGGCCGCAGGGACTATCCCAGAGCGGCCGGATGCAATGCGATGAGCGATTTTGGATCAAATCGTATGACACGAATGTGAGGCTGACGTCAAATTTCCCGAGCGCTCTTTGGGCAAGGTAGACAAAAAGGCATTGAGGAGTACTGTGGACACTTAAACGACCTGACTTGTCATAACGTGGTGATCTTGATTTCAATCCTGCGATTCAGGCGGCGTGCTTCGTCGGTCATATTGGGGTCCACGGGGTGAAATTCCCCGAAAGATGATGCGCCTACTCTGCCCGGCGGGATTCCCTTCTCGATCAGGTATCGGACAACTTCCATAGCGCGGGCCGAGGCCAATTCCCAGTTGGAACGATACCGAGCCGATCGGATGGGCACGTCGTCCGTGTAACCCTGGATAAGAATGACAAGGTCCAAATCCTTTGGGATTTTGGGGACCATCTCATTGTAGATCTTAACGAACTTGTCCAGCTCTTTCTTGCCGCCCTCGTTGATGTCCGCCCGGCCCGAAGCAAATAGGATCTCGGACTGGAAGACGAACCGGTCTCCCTGAACCTTAATATCGGCGACTCCCTGGAAGACTTGTTCCAGCTTGGCCAGAAACTCGCTGCGGTACTTGGCGAGCTTGCGAAGGCGATCTATTTCCTTCTCTTTTTGGCCCAGAAGCTCCACCAACTGAGACACACGGAATTGCTCCTCGCGTTTTTCGTTCGCCGCTGCAAGCTTTCCGGAAATCTCATCCAGCTTTGAACGCAGAGAAGAAATTTCTTTTTGAAGGTCCGCCGCCTTCGTGGTCTGGGTCTGTTCCGATTGCTTGGCTTCAGCCAACATCCTGTTGAGCCCGTTCACCTGATCAACATATTCGGAAATCCTTTTATTCAGTTGGGCGATGGTGTTGTTGAGCCTGTCTATCTTGGCCTGGAGTTCCGTGATCGTGTCGGTCTTATTTCTTACATCTCCTTCAGTTTCCGCTAGCTTGCGGCCGGCCTGATCAAGCTTCAGACTCATGTCGTCGAGGGCCTTTTCCTTTTCTTGAAGGATTGCGCTCTTTTCGCTGAGCTGAGAGAGCAGGTTCGAGATCTTCCCTCGTTGTTCCTCCAGAGATTGCTCTTTTGCCTGAAGGTCCGCGGTTTGCCGCTGCGCATCTGCCCGTACATCCTTCAGTTCTTGTTGAAGCGACGTGACCGTCTTCTCGCGTCTCCTCCAACAAAGCGCTCTTTTCGTTGATTTGGGCGGCGGCCGCTTCCAGCTGTTCTTGCAGCCGCTTGAGCATCTCTTCCAGCCCGGTCGCTTTTTTCAGCTGGGCGCCGAATAGTTCCTGCAAGCGGTCTATCTCATGCTTGAGCTTTTCGATTTCATCAGCCTTCAGAGAGACCTGCCGTTGGAGACGTTCCAGTTCCGTATCCTTCTGGGACAAGCTCCTGGAAAGGATAGTCTCTGTGATGGTGAAGATAGTGATGACGAAGACAAGAATTAACAGCAATCCGGTCATTATGTCCGTGAAGCCGGGCCACGGATCAATTCTGGTTTGGTCGAAATGGGCTGGTCTCGTCCTGCGTAACATCAGCTACTCTTTTCACCTGCGCCTGGGGGTTTGCTGCCGCTGGACCCGAGTGATTCCGCGTGTGGGGCAAGGTCCGAAAATCCCAGCGACAGGGTCTTATTCGTTATTTCACCCTGTAGCTTTATCTGGTCCAGCAAAGCCTTGCCCATGTCGTCGACACCTTCTCTGCCAAGGCGGGTCTCTTTAATCATGCGCTCCATGTGGCGTCCCAGATGGTCCACGCGCTCCAGAAGACCCTGGCGCATTTGGTTCCCGAGTTGGATAGCTTCCCTTGTTTCGTTTTGCTGCTCCTTCAAAGTTTCCAGCACGCCTCGTAATTCCACCAGGGTCTCTGTAATCTTCTCGTCCGTAGCGCTTTGAGCGGAAATGACTTCCCCCAGCCGCCGGAGGTTTTCGCCCAGGGTTTCCTGTGACGCCAGATGGTACAGCCTGCCCCCAACGGGTTCCCCTGTTGTCAAGAGCTGCTGTTCGACTTCAATGGGTCCACGTGTGGGAAGGAGCGCAGGGAGGAGTAGGGAGACCACGAAAGTGTCCAATCCCGCCAGGAACCGAGCACGAGCCTGTCTGACCTGCACATCCACAAACCCGAGCAAGACGGTGCCCGCGAGGCCAAAGAGGGACGTGCTGAAGGCCGTTGACATACCACCGAGGAGTCCCCCTATGGATGATTTAAGTTGCGTGGCAAACGCGGCCGCATCCTGCGCTTGCCGAGGATCCAGCGTATCGAGCACCTCCCTGACGCCGGACACGGTGATCAAAAGACCCCAGAATGTCCCTATAAGTCCAAGGAACACCATTGTAGCGATAATGTACCGCACTAAAGCCCCCCTCACCTCTGCCATTTCCACATCAGCGTCAGAGACCGTAGCGGCGGCTTCCGTGGCCTGAAATCCGTTTTGGTCAGCAGCCTGAATGATGCGGTCGCATCGGTTCTTTACCAGGCCGGGCTTAAGGTCGGTTATCGAGCGCTTTATGGTCTCTCTTGGCGGGTTTGTCCTAAGCGTGTCGATCAGAACTTCCAGCCGGCGGCCCTGCGCCAGCAGCGAAATAAGCTCGGCAAGACAGAGGAAGAGCGCAATGATCGCCAGCGTCAGTATGATACCGTTGATCCATGCCCGGGCCATGAAAAACTGGACCAACTGATCTCTCGACCAGAACAGACCGAAACCGATGATCACAAGGAAAAGCAGGACCCGGAACAAGGCTCCATACACCTGTCCGGCTGATCGAGCAGGAGTCATAAAAGCCTCCCAGCCAAAAATATGTCCGCTCAGGCGGGGTTATAAACGAGAACGACCGACGACAATCTACAGAGGCTCTATAATTCTAAACCATTCCGAGACCACATGCAAAGTTAGGATAAGGTGAGGGCTACCTTTGAGTGCGTCGGTCAAAGTTCCCGTATTGCCGCGTTCTTGGCAGGCTGTGCGATTCAATTGTTTAAAGTGAAAGCAGAGGCGGGCGTCGAAGCTCGTTTGCGCTACATGAAGAGTCAGTTAGGCTCATTGCCAACATATCAATACTACATAATTTTCTGAGATTTCTCGAATTGGGGACAGCGTGTGAGCCACTTTGACTCGCTCACGCCGGTGCGTCCCGATCCCGGCACGTAACTGTTAGCAGGCCGTGAGTCTATTATATTGCATTTCTTGCAATTATTCTCCCACTGCCCAGACTCAATGGCACGGGAAATGCATAGACTCGTGGTCAGTCTAGAGCGGCTTCGATTTCGTTGGCTGACCAAATTCCCCTTACCGTCGAATGAGGGCTGCATGAACATATTTAGTTGATTCCGTCCGAATCGCTGGAAGAGATCTACAATGAGATTGATCATTATCGTTGCATCAGTAATTTCAGGTTTCGCCGCAATCGGCCTGGTCTTCTTCCAGGCCACTCGCAAGACCTATCCCGGGTTTGGCCGCTGGACCGCCGGCGTGGGTTTTCTTACTGTCGGGTACCTGGCCCTTGCGCTAAGGGGGTTCATTCCTGACGCCTTTTCGATCTTTCTAAGTAACGGTGGCTTCTCTGTGGGCATGGTCTTTCTGCTGGACGGGCTACGGCGCTTTCTGGGCTTAACCCCCATGTCCAGAATTGTGGTACGCCCTTCCGGCAATGGACCTGGTGGCCATAGCGGTCCTTTATTATGTGCACGACTCGGCCTTCTGGCGTACTGTGGTCACCGCAATAGCCATCTCCGCTCCGCATTGGCCAATGGCTGCACTCATTTTCCGCCATCCTGTTAAGCATAAGTCGATATTCTATCCTGTAATCGGGGTGTTGCTGTGCGTGGCGGGCTTGGTGGTCCTTGCCAGACCAATGTCGGCGTTCTTCCTTCCTCAGTGGCATCTTTTCATGGACTCTCCATTCCAGCTAGGCTCACTCATCACGTTGATGGTCCTTCAGCTGGGCGAAAGCCTTTCCCTGATGATGCTGAATAGTGAGCGAGTGGAAACCGAACTCACAGAAGCTGAAGCCGAATTAAGGCTAACCGTAGACCGGTTGCAACAGGCATTGGCCGAGCAGAAACGGGCTGAGGAATCTCTCCGGGAGAGCGAGGAGAGGTATCGTAACTTTTTTGACACCTCGCGTGACTGCGTGTTCATGACTACGTTAGACGGGTTGTTTGTCGACTTCAACGACGTTGCCCTGGAGACTTTGGGGTATGAGCAAAGTGAGAGAGAGGAAGCGCTGGGGAAAAAAGTCAGTGACTTCTATGCTCATCCCGAGGAACGAGACGCTCACGCGGCGATGGTAGCAGGAATCGGGTTCTCCAAGGAATACCCGATTGATCTTAGGAAACGAGACGGGACGATCATTCACACCCTGATAACGACGGTTGCCCGGAAGGACCCTTCCGGAAGAATCATCGGGTTCCAGGGGACTGTTCGGGACATCACCGACCTCAAGAAAGCTGAACAGGCTTTGAGGCAAAGCCAAGAGATGCTCTCGCTGGCGCTGGATGGAGCAAACCTCGGGATATGGGATTGGGACCTGACCACGGGAAAGGCTGTGTGGGCGCAACGAACACTCCGGATGTTCGGGTACGAACCGAACGAGTTCGAACCCAACTTTAAAAATTGGAAAAGACTTGTTCACCCGGACGATTGGGCAAGGGTCTCAGAGAATCTCAACCTTCACATCGAAGGAAAGGTCCCGATGTTCGAGGCCGAGTATCGAGGACTGAACAAATCGGGAGACTGGCAGTGGACACAGGCGCAGGGAAAGACAATTGGGTTTGATGCGGACGGAAAACCCATTAGAATGACGGGAGTAATTGCAGACGCCACCGACCGCAAGCGAGCGCAGGAAGAACGGCAATCCCTGAGAAACCAGCTTCTTCAAGCGCAAAAAATGGAAGCAATCGGCACTCTGACAGGTGGTATCGCCCACGACTTCAACAACCTCCTGACGATAATCAACGGATTTGCCGAGTTGATTCTCTTGGGAACTAAAGAGGATGATCCACGGCGCAAAGACCTCAAGAACATACTCCAAACCGGGCAGAAGGGGGCCGATATGGTTCGGCGGCTTCTGGCATTCAGTAAAAAGGCTCAGGTCAACCCACATCCTCTGGACCTGAACAACATTGTTGAGAACTCGATCAAGTTGATGGAAGACACATTTCCAAAGATGATCGAGATCCAGGCGGTCCTGTCGAGTGATCTTGCGCTGGTCAATGCCGATTCCGGGCTAATCGAGCAACTTCTCATGAACCTGTGCGTCAATGCCAGGGACGCCATGCCTGACGGCGGGCGCCTGACGATTGAAACGAGAAACCATAACTGTGGATGAGGATTATTGTAGACTCCATGCCGGAGCGAAACCAGGGCGCCACGTGCTCATTGAGGTATCGGATACCGGCACAGGCATGAGTAAAGAAACGATGGATCGGATTTTCGATCCCTTCTTCACTACAAAGGGCTGGGACTTCCGAAAGGGAACCGGCCTTGGTCTTTCTGTGGTCAAAGGCATCGCGGAGCAACATGGGGGTTGGATCACGTGCCAAAGTGAGCCGGGCAAGGGGACCGTATTCATGGTGTACTTCCCCGTCATCAAAGCGGCGCCTGCGGTCCGGAAGCCTGAGCCTTCGGCTGATACCTTCACAGGAACGCCAAAGATACTGTTGGTTGACGACGAAGAGCATGTCCGGGACCTGGGCAAACGCATTCTCGAGCACGCAGGCTACATGGTCATCACCGCTGGAAACGGTAAAGAAGCTGTGGAGATATACTCGAGGGAGCAGGCGGATATTGCCCTGGTCGTGCTTGATTTGGTGATGCCCAAGATGGGGGGCGAGAAATGCCTTGACGAACTGATCAAGATCAATCCGCATGTCAAGGTGATTATCTCAACCGGGCGTTCGCTGGACTCACAAGAACGCTTACACCTTGGGTCGTTGGCAAGAGGCTTTGTGAACAAGCCGTATGAGGTGGGGCAGATGGCTCAAGCCGTCAAGGCCGTTTTGGGGCCGCCCACGTTGCCTAGGACCTCGGAGTAAAGTCTGAATTTGTTTTAGCCATGCTGCGCTTGAGAATGAGCCTCGAGGAAGATTGCCCTTGACCCGAGGTGTGCGGAGAGGTAGTTTAGCTAAGCAAAGAAACGTGCTTTTTCAGCAACTTCAGGTTGGTCTTGTCTTTCTGAGGTCCTCGTGGGAGTAGAAAGGTGAGCCTTTTCGAGTCCCAACTTGAAACGGTCCCTTGTTCCGTTATCGGCCCCAAAGCGCCCCAAATGGCAGGACCACCGCTTCATTTTGGTGTGGGCTGGGGGGGTCCAAAGTCCGATGATTGGCAGCAGCCTGAACAGCCTTAACCAAAAGGATGGACAACCAGTCACTCGATATCCGAGGGATTAGAAAAATGGGCATTCCAAAGTTGCTCGCATTATTGTTGGTTCCCGCATATGGGATCTTCATTGCCATCCTGATACTTCTGGACATCCACACGGTGTTCGAACCTCCTCTGCTGTTTCCTGTACTCAATACCCTGCTCGTCGGAATACTCCCCGTGTATGTGGCCTACATGGCTGGCAAAGTGTATTTGCAGACTGGCTCGGCCAGCAGTCTGTTTATGGGATGCGGAATGCTCACACTGGGATTGGGGGCCACATCATCCGGCTGGTCGATGGGAATGACGGACGGCCCCAACATCGCTGTGACCATTTTGAATACAGGCGCACTTGTCGGTGGTTTTTTTCATGCGCTGGGATCAATCTTTAGGTTGGTCGGCCGAATATCGCTTGAAAAGCCAGGAACCGGCAAGCGAACGATAGCGACGGCCTATGGGTGCGTGTCCATCTTCGTTGTGATCTTCACGCTTGCTGCCATGAAGGGTCTGATACCTCAGTATTTCATCCAAGGAGTTGGCCCTACAACGCTACGACAAGTTGTAGTTGCAACGGCTGTCATTCTCTATGCTTTTCCCTCAGTCCTTTACATGCTCGGGTACGTGCGATGGAAATCTGATTTCTTATATTGGTATTCTCTCGCACTGTCCCTTTTTGCGATAGGGATGGGGGTTCTTGTTCATGGTGTCTGCGGTCGGGGGCCCCATAGCGTGGCTGGGGAGGTCCGCTTTGTATTTTGGCGGGGTTTTCTCGCTGGCGGCAATTGTCACAGCCACGAGAATCGCGAGACACAAGGGGATACCAATTGAATCAGTAATTGCCAACTTCTTCGCAGATGCGGAGGCCAGTTACAGGGATCTGGTGGAGACAGCCCGCGACGCGATAATTTCATTTGACCAGGACGGCAGGATCATCGGTTGGAATTCTGCGGCGCAGATCATGTTTGGGCATAGCAAGGGAGCTGCCATTGGGTCGGTTTTCTCTGATCTTCTAATACCCAAACCAATGTCTCAGTGCTGCAACAGCAAATCGAATCCATCGAAGGGACCCGCCTCAGGAAATCGCCTTCAATAAGATCCGTCGAGATCGAGGGCAAGAGAAGAGACGGTAGCCTTTTCCCCATAGAAATTTCAGTATCGGTGAGGGAACTTCCGACCGGGAGAGTGACCACATGCATCATTAGAGATATCACCGAGCGCAAGCGTGTTGAAAAGGCATTGCAGGCAGCCAGCGCATATAATCGCAGCCTGATCGAGGCGAGTTTGGACCCACTGGTTACTATTAGTGCCCAGGGAAGAATCACCGATGTCAATATGGCAACTGAGCGAGTCACGGGCCGTTCGCGAAATGAGCTTATTGGAACTGACTTTGCTGATTATTTCACTGATCCTGAGAAAGCCAGGGCTGGATACCAGCAGGTTTTCAAAGATGGTTCGGTGAAAGATTATGAGTTGGAGATCCGTCACAAAAATGGGTCGCTGATACCGGTCATGTACAATGCGTCCGTCTATCGAGACGAGTTCGGTGAAATCACAGGCGTCTTCGCCGCGGCACGTGACATTAGTGATCTCAAGCAGGCTGAAGAGAAGCTGGCCGCGCATGCCAGGAATTTGGAACTCGCCAATGCTGAACTGGAGCAGTTCACATACGTGGCATCACATGACTTGCAGGAGCCGTTACGCAAACTGACTTCTTTCAGCGACTTGCTTCGAGAGGACCTTGGAGAAGATCTGCCTCAAGTCGCAGCCGCCGATCTCGGCTTCATAACGGACGCGGCTGCACGGATGCAGACCCTTGTGCTAGACCTCTTGGCGCTGTCGCGCACCGGAAGGGCTGCGGTCAAATGGGAGAAAATTCCACTTCAAGAATGTGCAGATGCGGCCATGGCTAATCTTTCCAGAAAAATCGAGGAAACCGGCGCCGAAATTGTCCGAGATCCTCTGCCGCTGGTGTTGGGCGACCGCACTCTGTTGACCCAGCTATACCAGAATCTTATAGGAAACTCTCTTCATTATAGGTCTGATAATAGGTCCAAAGATACATCTCACTTGTGAAAATACAGAGGACAGCTGGGTATTAGGCGTCTTGGATAACGGGATTGGCATTCAGCCGGATTATCTCGATCAAATCTTCTTGCCGTTCAAGAGATTACATACCAGGCAAGAGTATGAAGGCACAGGAATTGGGCTATCGATATGCCGCAAAGTCGTAAATCTTTGCGGCGGCCATATTTGGGCGGAATCAGAGGGGAAGAACCAAGGCGCACATTTCAAGTTTACTTTGAAGAGGTTGGAGGAGAACCAAAAATGACCGCTACTGTTGACGCAAAACCTGCTGTGATATTGCTGATAGAGGACGACAAGGGTGATCAGGAGTTGACCAGGCGCTCGCTTGAAAAGGGGAAAATTAGAAATGACCTCTATATTGTGGAGGACGGTGAGCAAGCGCTTGATTACCTCCTTCGCCGCGGCCGGTACAGCGATCCGGCCCTCTCTCCCCGTCCGGATTTGGTTCTCCTGGATCTCAATCTGCCCAAAATTGACGGGAGAAAAGTACTCGAAGAAATTCGCAGCACAGATCAATTGAAAAAACTGGTCGTGGTAATCATGACCACCTCTAAGCAGGAAGAAGACATCATCCGCTCCTATGAGATGGGGGTTAATTCGTACATAACCAAGCCGCTCGACTTTCAGCAATTTGTCAAAGTAGTTCAGGAAGTGGGACATTATTGGTTTCAGGTGGTGGTACTGCCTCCCAAGGAGGAATGAACCGATGATATCGAGCAGGAAGATTCTCGCTATTGAGGATGATCCGGGCGACGTTGAACTTTTGCGCCGCTATCTTCAGGATGTGCCGGACCTGAAGTTGGAGTTCGTTGACCGCCTTTCAACCGGTCTCAAGCTGATCTCTGAAAACCGGATAGATCTCGTTCTCCTTGACCTTGGCCTACCGGATAGTCAGGGGGGCTTGACACTGTCGTGCGTTCTCGAAGCTGCGCGTCGAAAGGCGATCGTAGTGTTAACCGGGCTGGAATAGGACCTTGCAGGAATGGAAGCAGTAAGGTTGGGCGCACAGGACTACCTGTCGAAGATAGGTCTGACGCGAGATCTACTGATCGAACCATCCTGTATAGCATTGAGCGAAAGCGGATGGAGGATGAGCTGAGGCAGGCTAAGGAGCGCACCGAGTCCATCCTTACCAGCGTCACGGATGTGCACATGACCTTCGACACTCAGTGGCGATACGCCTATGTCAAGAAGCCGCGGTTCGCGCCATTGGTCGGCCACGTGAACAGCTTCTTGGGGTTCCCCTGTGGGAGGTGTATCCGGATATTACAGGCACTGAAATTGAAACTGCATCGCCGCGCCATGAACCAGCGCATGGCGGTCAGATTGGATTACCATTACCTCATCAACGATACATGGCTGGACACCGGTTTTTTCCTGTTGACAATGGCTTGGCCGTCTTCGCGACCGACATTACGGACCGCAAGCGGGCAGAGGAGGCTCTGCGGGAAAGCGAAACACGTTATCGAACGTTGGTGGAAAATATCGGTGTCGGTATCTCACTTATAGATTCAAAACATAACATTGTTATGTCGAACAGCACGGTCGGCAATTGGGTCGGTGCGCCCGCCTCTGGCTTGAGAGGGAAGAAATGCTTCCAGGTATTTCGAAGACGCGAGGCCGTCTGTCCTGGCTGTCAAGGGGTTGTAGCCATGACTACCGGTCATGCAGCGGAGAGTGAATTTGAACATCTGAGAGCTGATGGCACTCTAGCTCATGTGCATCTCCAGGCGTTTCCGCTCCATGAACCGGATGGCGAACCAAAGGGATTTATAGAAGTCGTTACGGACATTACCGAACGCAAAAAGACTGAAGAAGAGTTGCGCAGAAGCCAGGAAATGCTGGAACTTGCTCTCACGGGAGCGGACCTTGGATTGTGGAACCTGGATGTCCAAACAGGTCAGGCTGTGGTGAACGAGCGGGCAGCAAACATGGCTGGGTATTCACTCGATGAAATAGACCCGACTCTTGGTTTCTTTTTTGATTTAGTTCATCCGGATGATAGATCCCGCGTTTCGGACTCTTTGGAAAATAACTGGCGTGGCCGGACAGACCTCTATGAGGCAGAGTACCGTGTCCTGGCAAAGTCTGGCGATTGGAAGTGGATTCTGAGTCGTGGCAAGGTCGTGGAACGCGGGGAGAATGGAAGCCCACTGCGAATGGCGGGAACTTTCATGGATATCACTGACCGCAAGTACGCTGAGAAAGAACTGAGTGAGAGTGAGGCACGCTTCAAACAGGTCGCTGATAGTCTAAACGAATGGATCTGGGAAGTGGACGCTAATGGAATGTACACCTATTGCAGTTCGGCCGCAGAAAGAATCCTTGGATATTCACGTGACGAATTAGTCGGGCAAAAGCACTTTTACGATCTGTTTGCTCCGGAGGTGCGAGAGGACCTAAAGGAAGTAGCGATGGCGGCCTGTAGTCGCAGGGAACCGATCAAGAACTTTGTTAATCCTAATGTTCACAAGAATGGGGACATCAGTAATTCTGGAAACCAGCGGCACACCGATTGAGGATGAAAAAGGAAATTTCCTGGGTTACCGTGGCGCGGATACAGACATCACTGAACGCAAGCGACGGGAAGACCAAATAAAGTTCAGAAACGTTCTCGTCTGTCTGCACAGCACGAGAGCCTCTCCTGACGGAATGCTGGTAGTTGACGAAATCGGCATCAAATACTATCGGCAACACTCGGATTGTTTCTATGTGGGAATCCCTTCACACGTGATCGAAACGAAATCTGGATGAACTCGCCTTACAGACTATGCTGGACAAACTTGAATACCTCAAGGTCTCTCGTGTATAAATTATTTATATGCTCATCGGGACGGAAGACCAGACGCCACTGAAATTGACCTTAAGGACGGCAGGACATTTGATCGCCATTCAGCGCCGATCACAGACGAGGGCAGGATTACGGGCGATCTGGCATTATTCGCGACGTAACAGAGCAAAAGATTCTTCAAAAACAACTTCTCCAGGCCCAGAAAATGGAGGCTATTGGAACTCTTGCCGGTGGTATTGCACATGACTTCAATAACCTGTTGACCGTAGTCATGGGGTTTTCGGAGTTGCTGCTGGCCGAAAAGAGCAGAAAGCACCCGGAGTATGAGGACCTTCAGAAAATATTCCATGCTGCAAAGAACGGAGCCGACCTGGTACAGCGGCTGCTCATGTTCAGCAGGAAGTCAGAGCCAAAGCCTGTCCCAATGGATCTCAACAAGCAGATAGTTCAGGTTGAGAAGCTGCTGCGGCGCACCATTCCCAAGGATGATCGATATTAGTCTTGATTTGTCCCCTGATCTTCCCGAGATCAATGCAGACCCTTCCCAAGTGGAACAGGTACTCATGAATTTGGCCGTGAATGCCCGTGACGCCATGCCGGATGGGGGCAAGCTGACGCGTGAAACATCAATCCGTAACGCTTGACGAAGAATATTGCAGGCTTCACCTCAGGCCAATCCCGGAGAGTACGTACTTGCTGGAGGTCACGGACACCGGCCATGGGATGGACAAGGAAACCGTCGAACACATATTCGAGCCATTTTTCACAACCAAAGAGATGGGACGGGGGACGGGGCTTGGACTCGCGATGGTGTATGGGATCGTCAAACAGCACAACGGTCACATTACTGTCTACAGTGAGGTCGGCAAAGGGACCATTTTCAGGGTCTATCTCCCGGCTATCCAGGGCGAGGGGAAACTGAGGTGGAAGACGCCCGACAGAAGTGCCCGCCTTCGGGACGGAGACCGTTCTGCTGGTGGATGATGAACAGTTCGTCAGGGAACTGGGGGCTCGAATTCTCACCAAACATGGATACACCGTGCTCCAGGCGGAAAACGGCAGACAGGCGCTCGATCTCTTCAAGAAGGAACGCTCACGGATATCGCTCGTGATTCTCGACCTGATCATGCCCGAAATGAGCGGCACGGAATGTCTCAAGGAACTTCTTAAGATTGATCCTCAGGTTAATGTTCTCATAGCCAGCGGATTCTCTGCGGAGACGTCAGTGAAAGAAACGATTAAAATGGGCGCAAAGGGCTTTGTAACCAAACCGTTTCGAGTCAAAGAGTTTCTCGGCGATGTTCGCCGGATTTTGGATGGGGACTGAATTCAATTCACCTCGGATTGGTGGCTGGATAACAGCCGATACGCGGGACAGATGATGACTCCCCGCGGTCTTTGACCAAGATTATCGCTGGAAAGTATTAGAAGAAAACATTCGAGACACATATCAACTAATGATAGAAGCAGGCGGAAGTGGTGTGCAGCTCCGGGATGCGAGTCAAAAGATCTCGGGCTAGATTCAAGTGAAGCTACCCCGGCGGCGCCGGGCGCCACTCAACCCATAACGACATTCCTGCCCCAAATCACTCCATACCTTGCGATCCGCGGCTGGACGTTATATAAAAGAGCAAGTATCGGGCGCAATTCTCCACGTATGTGGCATTGCAAACAAAAAATCGGTCCGACTCGGACCCGATTCCCGAAGGTGAACCATGGCTGTGAACCCAAAATTATTGGAGATTCTCGTATGCCCCAAATGCAAAGGGGACCTTGTGCTGACGGAACCCGGTGATGGCCTGATCTGTCACGCCTGTCGCTTGAAGTACGAAATAAAAGACGATATCCCGATAATGCTGATAGACGAGGCGATTCCCCTGGACCAAGAGGCTCCGAAACCCGAGACGCCCTAATCATGGCAGGGCGCAAGTGGAGACCTGCCCAGGCATCTGACAAGAAAATGACGCCACACAACCTGAACATACCGGGAAACCCTTCGCGCATCCTGGTTCGCGGGACCAATTGGGTGGGAGATACGGTCATGAGCCTACCCGCCGTCAAGGAACTGCGCAAGTTGTTTCCCTCGGCTCACATAACGCTGTGGTGTCCGGACGGTCTGACCGCGCTGTGGACGGCAACCGGCATACCGGATCGGGTGATTTCATTTGCCCCCAATTCGGTAGGACCCCTGAAAAGATCTTTCAGGATGCGCAAACGTCTTGCCTCGGAAGAATTCGATCTTGTGGTTCTCTTTCAAAATGCGTTTGAAAGCGCATTCACTGCGTGGCTGGCCGGTATCCCATTGCGGGTGGGCTATGGCACGGACCTGCGTGGACCGTTGCTGAGCGCTAGAGTCCCACTGACGGAGGAAATTCGGCGGAAGCATCAGGTGTTTTATTATCTAGCCATAACGGATTTCCTGGGTGAACTTTTTCGGGCGCCGGCTGCACGCGGAGCCGCCGCTCCGGATTGCTCCATCTCTCTTGACGTCGAAATTATGGAAACAGCGCAGGATATGTTGCTGTCGGGAAATCCGGATCTCAATCGGCCTATATTTTGTCTTTGTCCCGGATCGGTGAATTCCGACGCAAAGAGATGGCCTGCGGACTACTTTGCTGAACTGGCGGATCTCTTGATCCAGGCTGACGGCCAAGTTGTTTTCCTGGAGGCGCCCCAAGAGCGCGATTTGATCGAAACTATTCGATCGCTGATGCAAAATCGAGGTTCCGTCAACCTCGCAGGGACCGGTGATATGATAACAGCGATGGCCGTGATGAACTTGGCCGCCGCTGTGATTTCCAACGATACAGGGAGCGCTCACCTCGCGATAGCGGCCGGAGCGTTGACTTTGACCATCTTTGGCCCTACATCCCCGGGCGCTACAGCGCCTTATGGGGCTCGCAGCTACACGATTCAAGGCGATGCCGCCTGCGCTCCTTGTCGCCATTTCGAGTGCCCCTTGCCGGCTCAGCCTTGCATGAGGAGTATCGAGCCACGATCGGTTTTCCGCAAGGTTCAGGAGATTGCGGGCGGCGCTGGCGCCTAATTGAATTCGGCTTTGACATAGCACGCCCATGGAACCCAAGGACTCCCCTTTTATTTCGGTGATCATTCCGACTTTCAATAGAGTCAATTTATTGAAAGAAACGGTGGGGTCCGTTAGAAATCAGAAGTTCAACGATTTTGAAATTATAGTTGTGAACGACGGGTCCACGGATGGCACCGATGAGTGGCTGCGAAACCAGACGGATCTTCGGTAATCGAGCAGAGCAATCTCGGAATAGCCACGGCGAGAAACAACGGAGCGGCAGCAGCCAGGGGCGCCTGGCTGGCTTTCTTGGACCACGACGATCTATGGGCGCCCGATAAGCTCCTTATTCAGGCGGAATTCGTTCAAAACAACCCGGAAGTGGCGCTGGTCGCAGCTCGACATGTACGACTGGGCAAGCCTTATCGTGAGCCAAAAAAGCCACAATGGATCAAAGGCGATCTCTTTGTGAAGGAGTATTCACAGAGTTTCATACATACCTCCTCCGTCATGATACGCAGCGACGTCTTTGAACAGATCGAGGGCTTCCCGACCAAATATCGATTCGCTGATGAATTCGATGTGTGGCTGAAAATAGCAGCGGCTTATCCCATAGCGTATTTTGACCGACCTCTGGTCTTCATACGTTTTTACGAATCCAATACGAGTCATAACCGCGTGGGCGTACGGACGGACACCTATGATATCCTTCTACGCCGCTATGACCCGGAGCGAATTCCTAGCCGCACATTTCTCAGAACGTTGTCTGACCATGATATCTCGTTTGGTAGGGCGTATTTGCAGGGCAGGCGATCTTTCGGAAGCTTTAAAATGGTTCCAAAAATCGCTGCTGAGAACGCCATTCCGCCTGAGAAGCTGGCGTTATTTTCTGAGATACAGGGTTAAATCCGCATTCGGCAGGACGTGCAATTGAGCCTGATTTTAAGAATCCATCCTGAAGCGGGACGCATCCTGAACTGCGAGCCAGGCGTCATCCCGAATTTCTTGCGCTCGGCTGTTCGAGCAGCATCGGCGACTTCTCTCGGTCGGGACTGAATCAGTGCTGAAGAACAGTCCCGAGAGCGCGGTGACTTTGGTGGACGTGCCCGGTTTCCCGCGAATCTGCGTGAAAGAGCTACGGTGGAGGGGCCGGCTTCATGCATTCAAAGGTCTTTTTCGGTCTACCCAAGGCGCCAGGAGCTTCAGGAATGGGTGGAAATTGCGTGAGGCCGGATTCGGAGTCGCTTCGCCCCTGGCGCTCATTACAGACCGACGATTGGGCTTGGTTCGCTCTGAATGGGTCATCATGGAAGTCATACCGGGAGCCGTAGAACTGGACCGTTACATTGTTAAGAGAACGGCTGACATGTGGCTGCCTGAAGAAAGAATTGCCTTGGCCAGGCTGTTTGGCCGGTTTATCGGATCGATGCATGGCGCAGGAATTTTCCATTCCGATCTCAAAACATGCAATGTGATGGTTTCGGAGGAACCCGCTCAGTCGAATGATCCACCGGACGAAGGCGCGCAAGCCTCGAATAAAGCGACTGCTCCTCGGAAGGCGCTCCGTTTTTCATTGCTTGATTATGACAACGTGCGTTTTTCTCGACAAGTCACTTGGAGGCAAAAAATAAAGAACCTGGTCCAGATATTCCTATCCACTCCTGTGGCCATTAATGCCACTCTGCGCATGCTCTTCCTCAATGAGTACGCCCTGCACGTCGGTCTGAATCCTAATGAGAAGCGAGTCGCAGCCCGAGCTGTTATTGAAGCGGCTCGCGGAAAAGAGATTTTGTACGTGGGCCTTGATGGTGATGTGAGAGAGAAATGGTGGACATAGCTACCAATGCCCCGCTCCACATTTGCGACATCATCGGATCGTGTTCGCTGCGGAAGCGTCACAAATCTTGAACGTGGAAAACTCAAGATTTCGGTGTCCATAAGCCAGGGGGCAAGCTGGAGTCTCTTCTCAATCGCTACGATCAGATCGAGGGAAGAGCCTGTCCATAGACTCCGTGAATGGACGCGCTTTGCTGCGGCTGAAGTCCGATTTCCCCAAGGATACGCAACCCACGCCATCGACCTGAAGCGCAATCGGAGGTCGGTCTTTCCGGACCTACTCGGGTTCCTTCAACGCAACCTTCGGGTCCTTCTTGAAGACAACTTTATCTAGGAAACAGCGTACAAGGTAATCGGCTTGGAGTATCCTTTGACAAACTGGTCTGGATGTTTTTGCAAGCGAAAAGAATTTTTCAGTTTCTTCTCGGTGTCCTCACTGATCAAGAGGTCACACCCGAACTCTTTTGTCAGTCCCTGAATTCTTGAGGTGAGATTGACGGTGGCGCCAATGAGAGAATAGGACAGCCTGTCGTCACTGCCAATGTTACCTGCCAGGACTTCACCGGTGTGAATGCCAATGCCGTGCCTAAATGACCGGCTTTCCTTCTCTCAGCCTGAGTTCATTGAGTTCTTCAAGACGAGTTCTCATCTCCAGTGCTGCGAGCACCGCCTTATCAGGGTGATCCAGGTACGGTAAAGGAACCCCGAACACAGCCTCTATCTCGTCACCCACATACTGTAGCACGAGGCCACCATACTCGCCAATGGCCTTTTGCATTGCGGTAAAGTAAGCCCGCATGCTCATGATGACCTCTTCTGCGTCTGTCTTTTCCACAAAAGGCGTAAAGTCGCGAAGATCGCAGAAGAGTATTGTCGCTTCCGTTCTTTTCCCGTTCAACGGTATTCGTCCGGCTAGTATTTCATCCCGTATCTCAGGGGTAACATACTTACCAAACGTGTCCCTTATCATTTCCCTTTCATCAAGCCCATGAATCATTTCGTTGCCGGCGTCAGCCAGAATTCCGACCTCGTCATTGGAAACCACTAGAATCTGTTTGGAGAAGTTCCCGTGCCTGACATCAGCCATCACCCCCAGCATTTGTTGAATGGGGTCCACTATCGATTTCTCCACCTGGGAATTGAGTCTCAGCGCTACCACAATAAAAATTCCGTACAGCAACCCCGTAAAGACAAGGACTTCTCGACCGAATTCCATAGGGGAAACATCAGTGTCAGCCAAGCTTCCAGCGGTGAGTAATAGGGTGCTCAACAAGATGATCATGGGGATTATCGTACCACCGACGTACCAATGCTCGAATCCGGAGGCGGATAGACATTCGTATGGTTCCGGGCACTGTTGAGAGTTTCCCTTCGGGGAAGAACCGTGCAATTATATTTTTTCTTGAAAACTCCTCCACCAAGAAGAAGGAAAGAGTCGAGGAGACCATGGCCACTATCATGACTCGCGAGAATATAAACACGGCCGGCCTGAAAGGTAACTCCATGAAGTAATAGAAGTAGCTCAATGTGAAAGCAGGCAAGAAAGGCACCGTCACCAGATTGAGTAACGCCAGGATAAATGGCAAATTCAAGAGCCTGCGCTGAGCTGTATCCCTGATGCCTTGCTCTGTCGCATTCCTAGCGCAGAGATCCTTGATCGCTTCAGCAAGAGGGCGTTGAACGAGATACTGTAAGAAGCCACCGGTTGCAAGTATGAAGGAAAAAACCAGCGCTAGCAGCCTTCCAAGCGCCTCGCGCAACCAGAATCGTCTTCACCTCGTCAAAGAAACCTAACGGCGTAAATAAATTGAGCGCAAGAACCATGAGGAAAGCCAACGGGGTTGAAATCAGGTTGCGCCAGTACAGGCCCAGGAGAGACGTGCTGACCGGACAAGGCCCCGTGTAAGTGTCCCTTGTTTGTCTTGGCTGCAAAATCACCTCCACCGAAAAGTCAGCCCATGAGGGCGCCGAAGCCACAACATCGGCATTCCTCAAGCCGTATGGGCCCAATCCCATGAGATAGATACTAACGTGAGCAGCGTGGTCTGCCACGAAAAATTTTCGGATATTGCAGTCGGGTGTTCCCTCCAGGATGAGCCACAGATAAGGCTCATCCTGGATTATTCCGTTACTCGGTGATCTTGAATTGACCCTTCTTCATGTTCGTCGAATTCCGTGGTAGCTCTCAGGTATTGCGTTTTCAACCCGGCCTTCTTCAAAAGGTTGTAGGCCATTTCGGCGCGGCAGCCCGTTTTGCCGTGGACAACCAGCGTCTTGTCTTTGGGAAGTTCCGAAAGACGGGTCTGGAGAGTCTCCAAAGAGATGTTGACTGCTCCGGGCAGAGCGCCTTCCCGTTCAATCTCTCCTTCCCCTCGCACGTCCAGCACCATCTTGTCGACACTCGGCTTTTCCAGCAGCGCTTTAAATTCGGCCACTTCTATTTCGCCGCTGAACAGATTTCGTGAGTACTTGATTTGTGATGCAGCGAGTCCCTTGGCGATCTCCTTGCCTGCTCTTTCCCAGGCTTCGAAGCCGCCCTCAAGGACGCTGGCCTGACTGTAACCCCACTGAGTCACAGTCTTGAAGGGTTCCGTGGCCGCGTCGAGATTACCGTCCTGATTGTAAAGAATGATCGTGGCGCCCTTGTATGACGGGAGCTGAGTCCTCAAGTGATCAATCTTGCCGTCCGCTGCTGCGACAGCGCGGGGAATGTGGCCACGCGCCATCTGAGCTTCGGACCTAAGGTCCAGCAGTATGTAGGCAGCCCCGAGCCTGTTGAGGCTCTCGATGTTTGTGATGTCGGACACCGCCAGGTGACCGGCCCTTTTCCATGCGGGCCAGCCGGCCTCAAAAACCTTGACGTTCCTGTAACCAAGCTTTTCCGCCCTCCTGGCAGACAAGAGAGCATTCACTCAACCGAAGCCGGAGCAGTAGTAGATCTGCAGGATGTCTTTGTCCTTGGGCAACAGCTTATCTTTTAGCTCGTCAAAGACCCAGATAGGCATTGCTTGGGCAGTGGGAATATGTCCGGCGTTGTACCAGTTCACCGGCCGCCCATCCAGCAGCACGTAATTGCCTTGATCAGGACCAAAGGAGATCAGCTTCGCGACCTCGTCCACCGAGGCAAGGCGCCCGGGTGGAACCTTAACGCCCTTCTTGACCTCGACTTCTTTGGCGAAAAATTTTCCGCCCTTTTTGAGGTACAGAATCTTTACCCACTCGCCTATGGGAATCTCTTGCATGGCGCCGACATTTTTCAATGCCGTCGAGTCGTCAAAATGAAGGACTTCTGTATCCTCGCCAATCTGAATTTGGATAGTCTTTAGGTCCTGCGAGAAATCGACGAGCTTGCCATGAAAGAGTCCTGCCTCTTCTTCTGCATCGCGGCATTCCGCGCAGTGTTCACCCGACTCGGTCGGCAAGGCCGTGGCCACGACCGCTGCCCCTGGAAGCAACCAGGCTAACGCATGCGGCTGTCACTGCGATCATTTCTACCCACCTTCGTTCCATGGAATCCTCCTTTATCCGTGTGCTCCGTGACGGAACACAGTTGACCGCAAGGTTGCTCCGAGACCGCATGGCGCATCGCAGGCTCATGCACAGTTGCTCATCCTCGATACTCCCATGATTGGCCCGTGGATAAGTTGGCCACGGAGTTAACCGGGCCGATCTATCTTACCTGCGGTAGTTTAGGTAGCATACTAACTAATAGCGCAAAAAAAATTATGCGCCCAGATTACGCCTCACACGCTCCAGAATAAGCTTCACGGCCTCTATCTCTTCCGGCTGAATTCCCCGATAGGCCTGCTCTAGAGTAGCTCGGCCGCTTTGTGAAACCTCTTCCCAGATCTCGGCCGCTTTGTCAGTGGCCATCACGCGTTTCACCCGCCTGTCGTTTGTATCCAACTGCCGTGTGACCCATCCGTCACGCTCCATCCGATCCACCAACCTGACGGCAGTGGCAGGGGCTATCGAAAGAAGGCTGCTAAGCTCTCGTTGGGACAGTGGACCTAAAGCGGTCAGATGCGCCAGGGCCAGAAATTGCGCGCGGCTCACCTGCGTGCCTTTAAGCTTGTGTTCCAGGACAGACACAAACGCCTTGAACGTCAAGTTGCAGAGAAAACCAAGGCTCTCGTATGGATCTAGTCGGGGCATAGCGCCTCTGCTGATGATAAGCATACTAACCAATAGTATGCTAACTCACCGGCCTCGTGTTGTCAACCAAGAAATCTGCAAAACAAGATATTCCTGCAATGGCGCTGACATGTGGCTGCCTGAAGAGATTTTGTACGTGGGCCTTGATGGTGATGTGAGAGAGAAATGGTGGACATAAACAATCAATGGCCCACTATCTCTCGACTTAGGTTGCAAGAAAGAGCCCCCGTAACGCCTCGGGAACAAAAGAAATAATCCGAAAAATTTCAATGCCTTTAACAACTTGCTTATGGTTGGCTCCTCCAATATAATATAGAGTGTAGGAGGTGATTAGCCGTGAGTAGAGAATATGACGAGCAGGCGCCTCAAGGGTCGCCGCCAAAGCAGAGAACCATTAAGGCCAAGGAGTTCGTCGCCGCATTCAGGGAACACCCGGATGATTTCCACTTAATGGTGATGTTTTCGCTCACTAAGCAGCAGCTTAAGACAATCTACTCTGCCTTATTGGCAAAGGGGCTACTCTCGGAATACGAGTACAACTGCCGCGAGAGGAAATTGCTGGAATCCGATGAGGAAGAGTGGAGGTCTCCGTCGGCGTCCGAAGTGGCAAATCTGATTGAGCATCCCTCGGAGGTCGTCGCCGAACTTTTGTATTCGGGCCATGAGAAGGATTCTAGTGTTACTAAAGCCCTGGAGGAATTGCAGCTCAAGAAAGAATTTGAGAAAAAACGTTTTCGAGCTTAAGCGCCGACTGCGGAACTCTGCCGAAATGTCACGATCCTAAGGACTTCTTCTTCGCAGAATTCATGTCCCCATTGCGATATCGTTGTCGAATACTCCCTGATATCATCATAATAACGATTGCTAGAATGTGACTAACTCCAACAAGTGAGTATTTCATGGCGTGACGGAATGAACCACATACCTGGTCACCATGCCGGTTTGCTCCATGCAGACGCTCACCAGCATAATGAGTCGCTCAAAAAGCTCGGGTCTCTCCCTTAGAGCCTCGGCTATCTTCTCTTCTATCGGATAGTCTTCTTCCAGCACCGAGTATCCGGGATCATCGATGCGGGAATCGTCAAGCGCACGTTCGAATGTTCGATTCAGGTCCAGCGCAAGACCGGCCGCTACCTTCGAAGAACCTCTTATAACTTGATCCAGCTCGCAGCCCGCGTAGTCGCCTCCCGTCTCCAGAGCGGACACGCAAGCGTAGGATGATCGATTCTTGACCGTTTCGTTGATCATGTAGTTCGCTAAGGCTTCGAATATATGATGCCGATTTACCAAGAAATTTTTGCTAGGGGGCGCTGAGCGCCACGAAACCAGACGTCGAACAACTCCCCACAAAATCCGCGTGAGCGAAAATGGAAGCGCCCTGGCATGATACGGTTGGGTCAAATCCTGCAGATAATGCGCAGTCCAAGCCGCAAACCGCCACCCCCAGTAAGGCGCGCCTGTTTTCATAGCGAACCGGGCCAGTTCCAAGAAGAGCCGCGCCCTTTGTCCTGAGAAGCTGATCCGGAGATCGGGGATGATCCGGGTCAACATAGGGTTCTCGTGAAGAAAAGCCATGTGGAACGCAGCCTGGGAACTCAGACCGGTCTCAATCCCAAACGGGGCGTGGCCATAGGGGTAGCCTTCGACTGCGAATAGCTCCTGATCCATTCCCCAGTCCGGCTCGTCAGAAAAAGTGGCAAAAACCTCGCTGATTTTCATCTGCTCGTGTTCAGCCGTTTGCTTGTATGAAGGCGCGGGAGGCCCGGATCGAGACATGTCATGCCCGCTGGGACCGGACAACTCTTCCGGCTCAATGGCTCGCACGTATGGAATAGTGGTCTCCGGATTGAGCTTCAGAGCGATCAGCAGGTCGCGGGGAGTCGCTATTGTGACTCCTATTTCCGCGGCGGTGTTGCTCCCCGGGCAAACGTAAATTGGCGGCTATAACATCCTGTAGGTTTTCTCCTGCCAGGGCAATGAACTCTTCAAGGCTCGTAACTTTTGTTAAGCCGGTTAATCCCGCGCAAGGGCGCACAGCAATACGGGTCAGCAGATAATGTGTGTTCCATGACAGCTTGTTGTGATTCATAGGTTAACCTACGGTGCGAATTCTCTTTGCCGCATTATCCAGGTAAGCAGTCAGATCACTATCTGACTTCATTCTAATATCGAGGGCTTTTTCCCAGACATATTCGGATTCCATGCAAAAGTATACGGCGGTTTCCGGAGCGTGAAGTCTGATCCTGTCAATTATCCGCCGATAGATCTCGACACGGCGGTCCGCCTGTAATCGGCTCTTCCCATCCAGTCCAATGAGAAAACCGTCATGGAAATATTTGATCGGGCCAAATCGATATCCCGCGATGCGTTTCAATTCAGGGGCAAACCTCAAAACGCCTAAGGATATCCAGACTACCGAGGATGGATCCACATGATCAAAGATGGCGTCCACGGTCCGGCGATATTCTTTTTCCCAGCCAGGGATCGGGATGATCGGGTCGAAATGCAGTCCTATACCGTATCCCGATCTTTGCGCTCGGCCGGCGGCAGCCAGCCTTTTTTCGAGAGGCGCCGCCCTCTTCTCGTCTTGTCGGACCACATGCGAAGCATTGACGGAAAAGCTCAATATAACTCGCCCGCGGGGGGTCCAAGTCCAAGAGCGGATCTATAGAATCCGTTTTGGTTTTGATTTCGAGCGATGCGTTAGTCCAGTTGGAAAAGAAATCGACGAGTCGCGAAGAAAGCCCGGTCAGGGGATCCAGGGCCAGCGAATCAGTGAATTCCCCTGTGCATATCCTATGAAATCGTTGAGAATTACGTTCCAAGTGATCCTTTAGGGCCTTTATCATATCAGCGGTGTTTACAAAGACCTCGAGCACGGGCCTGTTGAAATAAACCTGAAGAGCGCAGTATCGACAGTCCATCGGGCAACCTTGGCCGATGTGAAGAATCTCCAGCCCGCAGCAGATATAATTTGGGGTCCCGGGGCACGGCTTTAAGAATGCGCCCTTGTGCTTCATCAGCCGAAGTATTTTTTTGCCTTGAGACAGTGGATCAGGTCCTAGATTAAGTTCCCACAGCCTATCCGCGCAGTCATTGCCTTCAAAGATTTTCGCCGCCGGAAGCTTGCTCACAATTTGGGCTGTTAGCGGCTCATCACGGGCGTCTTCATCTATCCATATCTCTTCAATCGTAAATTTCATGGAATTGCACCGGTCTCTTGCCGTCATCATTGCAGCGCATGCTAGAATTCAGGATTATGCCCGCTTTCCCGTGAAGACCATAAGATAATGACCGGCAAGATGCCGGTCCTACTGGTGTTTTCATTACTCGCTGTGCGGAGTGACGGGAGCATTTCGCTACAGCTCGTCCTTGATTTTATTCATCAATTTTTCAACATCGTTTCTTGAATCCGCGCGAATTTCAATATCGTACCGCTCGATCTCGACTGAGCGCGACGGGCGCACGGATACGCGATCCGAGCGAGGGAGAGTTTCGCTCCACGCCCGGAATTCGGCCTCTTTCTTTGCCAGTTCAGGGAATTTCCACGACCGCAGGAGATCTCGAAAACGATCAGCTCGTTCCGGCGCGGGAATATCCTGATCCGCCAGCGCTGCCTGCGCGTCCGCGGTTTGAATGAATTCGAGAACCGGCCGTTATGAAAAATCGACAGATCGATAAGGCGCTCTATCACTTCCGCCTTTTTATTGGCATTCAGTCCGAGGTCCTCAGTGAATTCCAGCAGCCCTACTCTCTCGTGAGGCGGTAGCCGGGATAACAGGAAAGCTGTTTTTTCGTGAATCCGTCCCAAGGCCAGCGCTTTCAGGACCTGCTCTTCGAGGCTACCCAGCGCTCTAAGTTGCTCCAGTCGTGGTCCGAGTGGTCGGACGCCGAGTACAGGAAGGAATTGCTTTGCCACGACATCGCGAGGATACAGCTCCAGCAGCCTTTTTGCGATAACCGCCGTACACGCAGGGTCAAACCGCCTGTGAGACACATTGTCCCAGAACGCCATCAGAAATCCATCTTCTTCCGGCATGGAATCGGAAATTATCCGAACTTCAACTGAGGCCATGCCGAGTTGCGACGCAGCTTGAAGACGGCGTCTCCCGATAACCGGGATCAAGCGGCTGGACGGTCGTTCTTGTACGACCGGCTTATTGATTATTCCGACCTGCCCGATAGAATTCGCCAACGATTCCAGGCCGCGGAAACATGGGATGTAGTATGTCCTGTCAGTCAGGTCGATCTTGTCCGGATTCGTCGTATAAGGTCTGGTATGTTCGAGCCAATTCAAGATAATGCTCCGCTTCTTGGTCTTTTGCCTTTTTCTTACAGCCGGATGCAACAATACCACACTTGCGGATCAGTTCTCGAATTGCCGCGCGCCGATAATCGCTTCTCAATTCCGGATCACGTAGGATCTTCAATATGGCCTGGATTCTGAACCGGTCTATCGCTGGTGTTGTTTCGGACAGTTGGTCAGGACTGCCACCATGTTTAATGACCAGGCGCTCCGGTACAAACTCTACTTCATAGTGCGCCGTGATTCGAAGCCACAAATCGTAATCCTCGGCAGCCGGCAAGCTTTCGTCAAAACAACCGATCCGATCAAATACCGCCCTGGAAATCATTACCGATGAAGGGCTAATCAAGCATCTTTCCAGCGCCCTTTCAAAAAACTTACCGCCCTGCTTCGTATGAATCTTTTTCTGCCGAACCTCTTTTCCGTCCCGCAACCAGGTTTCGTCCGTATGACATATAAAAAATGGGGCCTGTTCATTATACATCGACGCCTGGCGGCTCAGCTTTTCAGGGCGCCACTCATCATCCGAATCCAGGAAAGCCACCAATGGGCCCGTGGAATCACGGACTCCAGCGTTACGCGCCGCTGATACGCCGCCATGTTCCTGAAACAGAGGCGACAGCTTGCCATGATATTTGGACAGCAGTTCCGGAGTTGAATCTGTGGACCCGTCATCAACGACGATCAGTTCGAAATCCGTGAATGTCTGCCTAAGAACCGACCTGATCGCCCGTTCCACAAGATGGGCCCGATTGAACGTGGGAATGATCACACTGACGAGAGGCAAGGCGTTCTTCTGCTAAACCGGAATTGGAAACCGAACGGCAATATTGTAATGGAATTGTCATTGTCCGGCAATACCAGTCGCCGTGCGCATTTTGCTGGTAGAAGAAATATGGGATAGTATTGCCGCGGATCAGGAATCTGTTGAAATTACGGCGGCGCAGAAACAGGAACTGGACCGGCGCCTTGAGGCCTATCGTGCGTCCGGTGACAAAGGCTCTTCATGGGAAGAGGTGAAAGACAGAATTGCAGATGGTAAGTGAACGATGGGGCCACAATTGGCTTTAACTCAGCCGCTCAGAACAGTGCATTCCAGTTTAACATACAATAATTTTAGAGTTTTTTGGGAAGGGGCCAGGGAACCCTTTTTTGCAGAAAAAAGGGTTCCCCGGAATGCTTCTTGCTCTTTTCTTCCGTTCCCTGCTCACGCTCTCTTGATCCCCTGCCGGCGTGGAGTCTCTTTTTCATAATGGTTCTGGATCTTCTGACAAACCGCATCTTTCACGGTCTGCCATGAGCAGAAAGCAGTGGTCCGTATTTTCCCGGTGTCCACGTCTTCGTAGGCAAATACGGCCGGACAGTCTCGCAGCCGGGCGTCTTCGAGGCCTCCCTTGTCTTCGTAAGGAATCGTCATCAGAGTCAGCACGTGTTTGAAGCTTGTTCTTTCATTGAGTATCCGGTCGATTTTTTTGCCTCGAAAGAGATCCATTAGAGCCATTAAGCCGTTACGGAGGCTGCTCGGGCCGAATATCTTCCGGAAATACAATGCCTTTCCCAACAAACTGGCCGTCCTGATGAAGGTCAGGGCATTGAATAGCGTCCTGCGAATACCTATAACGGGGATAGAAGCGGCCGCGGTCGCCAGGGACCTGTCCAATTCTCTTAGACGAACCAACAGCTCCGATAGCGGCATGGTTAAATAGCTCGAAATGGGCTTGTAACTCACCCCGTCCGACACCAACAGAGTCGCGCTTTCGCAGTTCGGATGCGACCCACCCAGAGTCTGCTTGCCGAAGAACCGTGACAGAATCTCGAACTTCATCATACCTGTGGACACGAATTCAATATCCGGTATCGTTTTCTCGAAAACGTTCTCAACACACTCCGTGGTGGTGGGTTCCAGCTTCACTTTGCCGGGCTCCCAGCAGGGGGTCAGAGGCACGAAGGCCCATACGGACACGTGATCCTTATAATCATGGATAAAATCAAGCATCTCGGACATATTGGAATCGTTGACTCCCACTGCCAGCGTGGTAATGACCGCCAGTTTGTTTACCCCGCACTCAACCACGTTATCGAATGCCCTTCTCTTCACAGCGAGAGACTCGTCACCCCTGAGTCTGCGATAGATTTCCGGCTGAGTGCCGTCCAGGCCGAAATTTATTTGGATGCCCAGGGAACAAAGATCACGACAGTATTTCTTGTCAGCCAGTCTGATGCCGTTCGTAAACACTTGCACCTGGAAACCGTATGAACGAGCGAGTCGCACGATTTCCAGAAAGTCCGGGTGGACAGTGGGTTCCCCGCCAAAGAAGCACATGTTGGGCTTTCGGTTCATTATGGAGGAAATGCCGGAAGATTTTGTCAAAATATTCGACGGGAGGCCGGTATACGAATCCCATAGCGTCCACGTACGCCAGACAAATTGGGCAATTCTGATTGCACAGGTTGGTAACGTCCACAGCGACCGTACTAGGCTTCGTATGAAGCTGGTGATCGCAAGACCCACAATCCATCGAACAGGCAGCGGCCGGAGGTTCGTGAAAATCGGCAATCTCCCTTTTCCATCGCCACTTCCGGGCGTCCTTCGTGACAAGAGACGCGGTTCGGCCGCATTCCGGGCAAAATTTGACCAGATATACTTTGTTGCTTCTGATTTCGTAGTAAGCGTCCGCGGGTTTTCCGCATCTTTCACATATGCCCAGCTTCATTGTATACTCCGTAGAAACATGAAACCTTTCCGGCGCCGTTTTGCCGGAAGCGACTTACATAAGTCAGTATCCTGAGCGCCTCTGCAATGGTGAGAATCTGCTTTTTGCGGCGCAATGCATATCACATAAATTTCGCTTGTCAAGGCAAAAGCATATTTGTTATCAGTAAAAATTGTAGTTGGTAAGCCCATCCCGTGCCCCGGCAAATTGAGAATCAAGGAAACATGCGTGATTCACCCGTCTTTTTCTTTAGGCTCCGTTCCGGGGGCCATGCGGTAAAAACTGCAACATTGAAAGGAATTCATGCGCGCGCGTTCGATATTGTTGTTAGCTGGAGAAGCGTCGGGTGATTACCATGCCGCGGCCCTTGTCAGGGAATTGAAGGAATTGTCTCCCGGGATTCGCGTCACTGGGATCGGAGGCGACAGGCTGGCGCAGGCGGGAATGGAGCTTCTTCACCATTACCGAGAGATTAATACCATAGGATTAAGCGAGGGCCTGAGCAAGATTCGCAACATCGTCGCAGCTTATTTGACCATGAAAAGGGAAATCCGAAGCGGAGAACACGACCTTTTCATACCTGTGGATTTTCCGGATGTGAATCTTCGACTATGCCGGTTGGCCAAGGATGCGGGATTGCCCGTTTATTATTATATAAGTCCTCAGATTTGGGCGTGGAGACGAGGCAGAATGCGGAAAATCGCGAGTCGTGTCGACAGGATGATGACCATTTTCCCATTTGAGGAACAGCTTTACAGAGACGCCGGCGTTCAGGCTAATTTTGTTGGGCACACAATGGCGCAGGATATCCCTGCCGGCCCCGACAAAGAACTGTTGCGGAAACAGCTGGGAATAGAGTCCTCTAGAATTGCGGTGGCCATAGTCCCGGGCAGCCGACCGGCGGAAATAAGGCGCATACTGCCTATAATGTGTGAGGCTGCGCAAATATACATAAGCGCCCATCCCGACACGCAACTCGTTCTTCCTCTGGCCGGACCGCACCTTGCGTCGACTGTCGAGGCGATTTTGTCGCAATATAGCATTCCGGTGACTGTTCATTCAGGAGAAGCGGCGATGCTCATGGCCGCGTGTGATTGCGGGCTTGTCGCATCCGGCACGGCTACTTTGCAGGCCGCATTGGCAGAGATGCCTCACGCCGTGGTTTATATCCTGGACAGGTTCACTTGGTGGCTCGCTATCAGAATAATCAAACCATTGCTCATGGACAAAGACATCCATGTGGCGATTGCGAACGTTCTGGCCATACATAAAGAAAAACTCGGCGGCGAGGGCCCCATAAAGGAAATGTTGGACCGGGGACTCCGGATAGCTTGTCAAGAATGCGGCCGTCCGTTATTCGTACCGGAACTGCTCCAACACCACGCCACACCGGAGACTCTCGCAGATTGGCTGGAGCGCTTTACATCAGAAGACCCGCTCCGTCAGGCCATGATCGAGGGATTTAAGCAAATACGGGAGATGCTGGCGCCTCCCGCTGAGCGCCATACCGCGGCTAAAATGGCGCTGGAAGCGATCTCATAATTTTCATCTGAGCGAATCGACAATATGCCGCTTTTGTCGGACGGTTGGTCGTGATATGCTCGGCGGTGGAGGAGAGGACATGCCCAAAAAAATACTTGTAGTAGATGACGAGAAAGATATCAGAGACCTCGTTGAAGCGACTCTGCTCAGGGGCGATCACGTGGTTATCAAGGCTGAATCCGGCGACAGGGCAGTAGAAATCGCCAGGGCGGAAAAACCTCATCTCATTTTGATGGACATTATGATGCCTGGAAATGTTGACGGATTACAGGCCACGCGCATCTTGAAAAATGACCCGGCGACGCAACGTTGTACGATAGTCTTGTTGACCGCAAAAGGACAACTGGCCGACCGGCGGGAGGGTATTGAAGCCGGAGCTGATGACTATTTTGTCAAACCCTTCAGCCCATTGGAGCTGTTAAGGAAAGTGGACCAGATTCTGGGCGGATAAGATCTCGGCTGCCGGGGACCTGTCAGGTTCCTTTCTTGCCTCCGGACGCCGGACGTCTCTTCGTATTAAACCAACGCATATGGAATTTGTTCCCGCGAGTGGTCGCGGCCCCACAGAACTATGGGGTTCATCCCATAGAGAAAAATCCTCATCTTTCACATCTTGACCGATCTCTTCTCACATCAATCCAGAATTTACGGCGCAATCCTAATTACTTATTGATCTTGGTGCCTGCTCTCCGACCTTGGCATTGAATTTGCCTTACCAAGGGTCAACTGGGATAACCGGCAAATCGGTCGCTCCAAGGAGGGAGGATAAGATGGGAAACAATGCGCTGAAACTGATGGTCGCCGTGATGATCACGGTCTTGGTTATGGCGGCCGGCCAAAGCGCAAATGCCCAGGAGTTCCGTAAGGAACTCATGAAAGGAATTTTTCAGACCATAGGTCCGGACGTGTTCAAAGACATGGCCAAATCCATGGCTGCGGAATTAACAAAGAATGAGGAATTTCGAAAGCAAGTAATTCAGCAGGTTATTCGGGAGGTCATCGCGGCCATCGGTCCGGAAAACATGAAGGACATCGTGAAATCCGTGGCGGCTGAAGCGGCTAATGCAAATGAAGTGAAAATACGGAAGGCCTCATGCCCAACGGCTGCTACGGATGCCGATTCCGTTAGAGCTATGATTGTGTCGGCGGCGAGCGAATTCACAAGAAATCCCGGAGTGATGGATGCCCTTAAATCCGGTGGTCTACCTACCGATCCGCAAGCGCTCATGAGTGTGCTGAAAGACAAGATGGCCAATGCGAGCGCCACAAGAATGCGGTCAAACCCGGAGGGGACATCCGCCTCAAAAGGCTTTCGCAACGATCTGATAGCCGTAATTACCCATCCTTCTAACCCGGTCGATACCCTCACGGTAGATCAAGTTCGCAAGCTCTTCAGCGGCGAATATACGAACTGGTCTCAAGTGGGTGGAATGGATTTGCCTGTGCAACTGATTGCATCTCGGGACACCCCTGCCGCGCTCGAGTCCCTCCTCGATACCCACCTTGCCCCCAGCGCGGTCAGGGTTCCCCTTTTAAGCTTTCTATTTGTCGGCGTGGCCGAAACCGAAGGAGCGCTGGGTTTTCTCCCCACGCACAACGTGGAGCAACTTGAGTTTGTCAGGGGAAATGGAGCGATCAAGAAGGTCGCCATCAAGAAAGACGACCGGTCTCCAGCGCTGGCTCCGCATCCTGGGGCCGTAATTAACGGGGCCTACCCGCTGGTAGCCCGAGACTCCAACTAGAGGAGCGGCGACATGCAGATACGGACATACAATTATAGAGGAAAGAAGTTGTTTGAAGCTGTCAATTCCGAAACAAAGGTCCCGATCCCGATTGCAAAGGATCGCCACGCGGATGTCGCATTGCAAGAAGATTCGGGCCGCGAGACGCCCGTAACATCGACGAATCAACAACGGGTTGCCTGAACGTCTCAGTTGCCAAGATGGGAGGTTGACAATGCAAAAGAGCAATGTCGTCCAAATGAGGCCCCCCACAAGTCCTGCAAGGGTGAAACGCAAGATAGACGCCCGGCAGGCCTTGGCTGATATCCGGTCAGGGATGAGTGATAACGACCTCATGCGCAAACACTCGATTTCAGCCGCCGGGACTTCAGAGTTTGCTTAACAAGCTGCTGGAAGCGGATCTGATTGATCACATGGAACTGGATGAACGAGTGTCGCTGGGAGAAAAGACGGTTGAAATAGCAATATCTGAGCCGATCCCGGATACCACGTGCGATCTTGACGACTCTCCGCAATCGACACGCAGCTCAGGCATCAACACCGAGCAGATCATGCAATACGCGAGAGATCTCGCCCGCATCCATGCTGAAGAGAAGGCCAGGAGGGCCGAGTTGGAACTGACGAACAAACAGCTCTTGGTAGAAGTTACGGAGCGTAAACGCGCCGAAGCGGCATTGCGGGAAAGCGAGGAGCGATATCGGGCGCTAACCGAGAATTCCCTGACCGGCATATACATTCATGAGGACGGCCTATTGGTCTATGTAAACGAACGACTGGCGTCAATAGGAGGTTACTCCACACGAGAAATGCTCGGCAGGAGCTTTTGGGAATTTGTTCACCCTCAAGACAGGCAGATAGTTAAGGACGGATACATTCCCGGATCCTTGACTAAGGCCCAGCCCGGCCATTACGAATTTCGTTTCTTGTGCAAGAACGGTGAAATTAAATGGGTTAAGGCGTTGTGCAGCCCCATTAATCACCGTGGGCGCGCGGCCACCATGGGCAATCTGACCGACGTCACTCAACGGAAACGAGCTGAAGAAGAAAGGGAAGAACTAATTGCGGACCTGACAATGGCGAGGGAGGCATTGAATTTCCAGGCAAACCACGACGCGCTGACCTGTCTTTGGAATCGATTCGCAGTTCTCGAAAGACTGAACGAGGAATTGGATCGAGCGGCCCGCGAGAAACGGTCGCTGGCTGTGATTATGGCCGATCTGGACCATTTCAAGCGGATCAATGATACGTACGGGCATCAAGTCGGCGATCTGGTTCTGCAGGAGACGGCAAACAGGATACGTTCCTCTTTGCGCCCATATGACATAGTCGGCAGGTACGGTGGAGAGGAACTGCTTATCATCCTGCCCGGTTGTGATGAAGGGAGCGCTGTCAATCTCGCTGAGAGGATCCGACTAGCCGTCTGCGATAGAGCCTTCGAGACGGATGAAGGCCCTGTGCGAGTTTCGCTGAGCTTGGGTGTAGCTCTCGCCGACGGTCCTATAAAAGCCGATCCGGATGAGGTGATCTCTCGTGCGGACAATTCCCTGTATCAAGCCAAAATTGCGGGGCGCAACCGTTCCATGATTGCCGGCCCTCCGGGAGACTGGAGCGCTTCACCCGCTGATGTTACGGGCGATGAGAATCGGCCCGTTTAGGGCCTCCACATTAGTCTTTAGTTACGACAGGAGTATCGGCGATGGAACCCAAGCGCAAAATAAAGGCCAAGGAAATTGTTAATGACATCCGCGAGGGCATGAGCGACTCGCAGCTAATGGAGAAGCATAGTCTGTCATCGAAAGGTCTTCAAAGCGTTTTCAGGAAATTGGTGGATGCAAAGGCTATAACACCCCGAGAACTGTTCAATAGAGCGCCGAATGTCGGTGATGACACGGCGGATGTCACGACTATCAGGTTGGTTGCCAGAGATTTCGTGGAGGTCCCATTACCGATCTGCGACGCGGACGACCCCAAGAACATGGGCACAATAACGGACGTGACGGAAAAAGGTCTCGGAATACGAGGCATTCGCGTCGCAACCGGCGAGACCAAAACACTCGTGTTCTTCTCGGACAGGCTTTTTCCTGTCGGCCCGTTCGCTCTTCAGGCGCAGTGCCGTTGGGTGAAAAATGGAAACGGCGCCGGCCAAATCGATTCCGGATTCGAGATAACCAACATCTCAGAAACAAGCTCGCAACAGCTCAAGAAAATAGTCGAATGGGTTGCTCTTCGTGATTGAAAGGATAAAAGTGAGGCGCAGCATGAACTCGGACGGCGCTCTCTACGACTGGGACCATCAGCAGGAGCCCGACCAATGGGATTGCCTCTACTGTAAACTTGTAAAAACGTGCCCATACGGCCAGGCAGTTGTGGGGCTGAGCGACTTCTGCCGGCTTCAAGAAATATGCCCTATCAGAGAGCCAGTGGAATGTGGGGAAATCGTGTCATCGGAAATTGAGACACGTCTGCTGGAGATTTACGGTCATGATGCGCTGGTGACAACAAACGAACTGGCCGTTTACATGAAAATTCACATGTACTAGTCCCGAGCGAAAGATAACCCCGGATTGAAAAGGAATAAAGTCCATGGCGTCCGGAGCGAAAATTTCCGCAGCAGAATTTGTCCAGGATCTTCGGAGCGGCATTACGGCGTGCGAGCTCATGGACAAGTATTCTATGGTGGCCAGAGAGCTTGATGGAGTTTTGGACCAACTCAAGAAGACATTGGGCGACCCGGCTGAGATTTATGGACGAACAGCGAAGAAGCAGGCGCATGAGAAAACGAACAGAATCCGTTTCCTTCGCCGCCACAGGATGGCTCTATCTGTCCTGATCTATGACGCCCAAGACCCGACAATCCGAGGAGAGGTCCGGGACGTATCGGAAAAAGGGATCGGCGTCCAGAAGATGGACACAAAGGTCGATGAGACTAAGAACTTAGTGGTTTTAGCCAATGAATATTTCTCGATCGACCCGTTTGGATTCGAGGCGCAATGCCGCTGGACCAGTCCGACAACGGATGATAGACATCCCCTTGCGGGTTTTGAGATAATCAAGATCTCGGGAGAGAGCCTCAAGAGTCTAGGAAGATTTATTGAGGTCTACGCGAATGTCCAGCGCGGACCTGAAGGCGGATCCATGGGGCGCCTTTTTGGAGCGCCGGCTTCCAGCGCCACCGGAAATGGCCCAATTTGGGTATGTCCATTCTGCGAAATGCCTCAACCCGAGGAATTTGAGGAATGCCCGCAATGCGGAATAATAGTCTCCAAATACCTTCTTAAGCTGGAAGCAAACAGAAACCAGGTCGCGGATATAATTGAAAAACAACCCAGCCAGCCCGCGCCGACTCTCGTCAAACGGATTCCATCAATGAAGCAACAATCACTATTTCCGCCCATATCTGGAAGGAGCTTGAGGCCCTCGGAGGCGATCCGCACAAACATTTGAACAGCTGCTTTGTCGACTTACTTGCTCAAGGCAAGGGTGAGCCGGACCACCGCGTAGACGTCGTCGTTCCTCGGGCCTACCCGGCTAGCGGAGGAATACTTGCCTTCAAAAGAGTCGAAACAATTGCACAGGATGGCCATCAGTGTCATGAGCGCGCGCCATGAGATTCCAGGAGCCGCGCCACCTTGGAATGTCCTTGGCTTTTTGCCAATGCTGATGCTGTAAAACCGTCGTCGTCCTTCAAGTCCGAATTCTTAATCCCGTCTTGAACCGGACCGGGGCCTGGTTTGCGTTCATTGGCGCGTTATGTCTCTATGCGTCTGACATACTCGTCGCGAGAAATAAGTTCATAGCCTCACAATTTATCAACAGACTGGTAGGATTGCCGCTATATTACGCAGGCCAGTTTCTAATCGCGTTCTCGGTGGGGCTACTTCAGTAGGGCCGGCATCGTGTAGATCCCGGGCTGGAGTTCGGCCGGACGAAATCGTTTCAGACCAGGGGTTATCCCGCCGTGCCGCGAGATCCCGTAAGCGGACAGCACGGCAGAGCGCTTTCCATAGCATCCTGCCCAGTTTTGACTCAACCTGCACCGGCAGCCGCTCTCCTGGCATGTTTCGAGTGACCGGCAGGATGCCGGTCCTACTGGTACAGCGGCCAATTTAAGCCATAGATCCCAAGCGGACCCGCGCTACCAAAATATTCCGGCCCTGCCGGCGTTGGTATTCGACGCCGTCCGCCATTTGTTTGACGAGATGGATACCCAGTCCCCCGACCGGGCTCTCGGAAACGGATTCTTGGGATTTTGGAGGAGCAGCAGAGATTGGATCGAAGTATTCTCCGAAAAAGCGAAAAGGGGACATTCATCTTTTTTGTTACTGTTTACCGGCTTCCTGACCGACTTTTATCGTAACATGGCGCTATGCCAAGAACCGCACGAGCTTCCATCGGACACCGCATGGGCTCCCCGGAATCGCCCTTGCGACCATTTCCTCTTCCTCCGAAATTATAGCCAATTTGACTCAGCCCTTTGGCGCTGGCGTTATGCATATGGCCGCGATTATGCCACAGGTGGCACGGTGATTCGCGCTCTCAAAATATTCCGGCCCTGCCGGCGTTGGTATTCGACGCCGTCCGCCATTTGTTTGACGAGATGGATGCCCAAACCTCCGACCGGGCTCTCGGAAATGGAATCATGGGGTTTCGGAGGAGCGGCAGAGATTGGATCGAACTCTTCTCCGTCATCTTCGAATCGAATAATCAGCTCATGCTCCTTCAATGTCATTTCTACTCTGATATTGTGCATTAATGTGTCTTTATATGCATATTTAATAATATTGGTAAGCACTTCTTCGAGTATGAGGTTCACTTTATAGATAGTTTCCAAGGGCAACTGATGAGATCCCATGAATCTATCAGCTTTTTTGGTCAATTCAACCAACTCGCTGACTTGGTTTTGCATCAGTAGGATCAATTTGGTGTTCATTGGCAATCGTCTCGCACAGACATAATTCACGGACTGGAGGAGACAAGATCCCAAACCCTCACAGAAACTGACAGCGTCACGAGAAGTCGGTAGGGGCGGAGTCTGAGACCCGCCCTTGGCGTGAATATCCTAAAACGGGCAGGTTTCAAACCTGCCCCTACATGCATCGCAAGCGAGGATAACATGGTTCCTTGTGGCGCTACGACCGGATCATCAATATGCCAACAGCCTCTTGGCCTCTTCCTCGTCCTGGGCAATCGCTATAAGCTTGACCGTGCCTGAATTCAGCAGTGTTTCTTTGACCATGGGCTGAGGATTTAAGACCACCATTTTCTTTCCCGAGGCCGCCAATGATTTGGCGCCTGCAAACAATAGGCGTATGCCGAGCGAGGCCAGATACAACACTTGGCTCAGGTCCACCAGAACATTCCAGCGGCTCCCTTCTACGATCTGCCTGAATTCATTGCCGATTTGCCCTTCGCCGTCCACATCGAGTTTCCCCGCGAGGGCAATTCGAGTCAGATTCGGATCGGTTTGCGTAACTTTCAGTTCCATTGTGTAACTCCTTCCAATTTTCTTATTTTATAGATTTACGACTGGGAGGCATACAAATTCTTTTCCTACTGCGCGACCTGATCGACTTCGGCTTTGAAACCAACAGCGGCGCCAATCTAATGACGGACTCGTCGAGTCTGTCGAGCCGATTGGATTTATAAAATTGTTGATCAACGGAGATCAAAATACAAAGGGCACGAACATCCTGGTCCGTTTCATATATTCCTGGTAAGGGTCGCCGAAGAAACGGACATTTTCGCCTTCTTCGACCCGTGCGGTCAGCGCCAGAAACACACTCGCTGCAATTGCAAGAACTGCGCCAAACCATGACGGATTCTTAAAGAATATCCCCCAACCTAGAAAGAATAGCGAGCTGTACATCGGGTGGCGTATGTAGTGATATATTCCTCCGGTCACCAGGCGAGTGGTTTTCTCCATGCCGATTAGCGAATCATCCACGCGTGTGTCGCTCGGCGCGCCCTGTAGCCGCAATCGGATCGCACTCTCGATGATCAGGAATAGCGCTACCATCAACAGCGACCATGCGACAAGCTGATGGGGCGAAAAAGGCTCATCAATCCATTTGCGCATATTGAGTAGGAATAACACCAGCAGGAACTCCCAAGCAAAGAAGCGATAGAAACCGTGCGAGCCGGGCCTGCGCAGCGATGCCCTGGATACGTAGAGTATTCCTAAAGTCCCGCCAACAAAGATGATTCCTTCGAGCAGAAGGATTGTCATTCCTGTACACACTCTCGATGAGGTCCTTGAACATTTGGTTAGCGTATCTGGGGTTTACTTTCAAGGTTGGAGTGACTTGTCCGTCTTCTCCAGCAAAGATGACCAAGTCCATCAACGCCCTAACCAATGCCTTAGATCACGCTGCGAGCTACATGGACGCGGACCAATTCATGCTGCCAGATGACCCAGGATCAATCCGAGGCGATTGCGGCATTCTTGGAGAAAAGGAAGCCGAAATTCAAGGGGCAATAAGCAACGTCCCAAAAGGTATCAGCTTAAAGTCGCGTATCACGGTCGGAGGCGCCAAGTTCATGTGGCGTCGGCGTTTCCCCTGGTCGGACGTTACCGCGCTGTGTTCGGGTGAGGATCAAGACATTCCGGTTGACGGAGTTTCCAAGGGTGAAGTATGCTCGAAAAGCGAACAAGAGACGCTTTTCCATCAACTTGACTGGGTTTTTGTGGCTGTTGGGCCTTCCGGCGGACCATCGGTAGGCTTATTCGGCGCCAAGGGGACCCGCACGGCGCCGGATTCCGACTCAAACACCCAGAATTGGGCAGACCGCGGCATGATTCCGGTTGAAAACCGCGGCGCCGCCTGGAAACATGCATATACGCGGAGCGCCTTGCTTTTGTTTTAACGCAAGCATTGCTAGCTAAAGAGACGAAACTGGAAACTCTAAGTGTTGGAGGAAATTATGATCGTAAAGAATGCGAATGACGTGAAGGACACCAAGATCGAGAGCTACCCTTACAAAAATAAGCCCTATCCGGTAAAAGATACGTGGATCCGGTGGCTGTCCCAGGCCGGCCCTGAGGGCGCGCCGGAGTATGGCCTGCGCCTGTTCACAGTAGGCCCGAAAGGCTCGATCCCGATCCACAATCACCTCTACTACCAGACTATGTACATTCTGACGGGACATCTTTCGGTTACTTCCCATGACCCCGAGACGGACGAGCCAGTGGAAACCAAGCAGATGGGCCCCCACGACTTTGTGTTCATACCCACGATGGAGCCCCACTCTATGGTGAACCTGAGCGAAACCGAAACCTCCACATTCCTGTGCTGCATCGCCAATGTTTTCGAGGAGGACAGCATCTAGCGTCGTGTTTCGAGAATGGCGAGGGCGAACACTTCAACACTCCGAAACAGCCTTCCGCCATTTTTTCTATAAAATGCGAAACCTGAAGGTTCAATGGAAGTCCGAACCGCCTGAATCACGCTAAAGCCCCCTTTTCTAAAGCGGGACCTAGGGCGGGTCGATTCCCGGTTCAAAATCTCCCCTTGCCTCCCTTTAGTAAAGGAAGATGAACCGGAATAGGAATAATCAATGTCAGACTACAAAGTGATCGCTGAAAATGAACAAGGGTACAAGCTTATTCAAGTCGGTGAGATTGATGTAGGCGGCTACCTCGACAAACTGATTAGGGTAATGAAGCCGGATGGAACCTATGAGTTCGGACAGCCAGTCGCTTTGCAGCGGTTCTTAAAATTTTCCTGTAAGTCTATATGGCGGATACCTTCATCTTAAGAGAGAAATCAAAATGGGAAGAAAGAAGAAACCGATACCGGATGACCCGAAGCGATCCGATGCGGTTCGTGTCAGGCTCACCGTATCCTACAACTCAGCTCTACATGCCGCGGTGTGACCGCTAGCCATCTAGAATTTTCTGAAAAGGGGTTCCAGGGGGAAAACTCTTCTCACTCAAACGAGCCGTGTTTGCCCTTCCCTGCCGTAAAGTCTTTGCGCTCCAGCCAGGCTTTGGCCGCTGTCGATGATTTCCATTCCGTGCCTGAACTCATTTTGCAGAGCGGCTTCGAACGGCATATCCCATTGCTCGTATGCGCTGAGTCGGTCGCTTCTCATACAGCGCTGAGGGAAACGAGCGATCTGTGCCGCCAATTCTTCCGCAGCCTCGACGAGCCTGACCGTCCGGAACTACACGGTTCGCGAGTCCCATTGCCAGGGCCTCTTGAGCGCCTACCGGCCGCCCGGTGAGCATCAAATCCAGCGCTCGGCTCATGCCTATCAGGCCGCGGCAGCCGGATCGTGCCTCCATCAATCAGCGGGACCCCGAAGCGGCGGCAGAATACTCCAAATACCGCCGATTCTTCCATCACACGCAGGTCGCACCAGAGGGCCAATTCGAGCCCGCCCGCAACCGCGTAGCCGGACACAGCGGCTATCACCGGTTTGGTCAGCCTTAAACGGCTGGGGCCCATGGGAGCGTCCCCTTCCGGATTCAATCGAGACCTGTGATTCTCGTAGGCGGAAGAAAATTCTTTCAGATCGGCCCCGGCGCAGAATGTGCCGCCCGCGCCGCAAAAGACCCCTACGGAAGCGCCATCATCGGCGTCGAAATCCCGAAACGACCTGGCCGAGCAAAGCGGCCGTCGGGCCATCGACAGCATTCTTGGCATATGGACGATTCAGGATGACCGTCGTGACATTGTCTTTATTTTCGACCAGGACTGGAGATTCTTTGTTTTCCATATGTCGCCTTCTAAGGAGAGTGACATAATGCAACCGGCGACCGGCACGGAGGCTGGCCGCTACCAATTGGAGAGGGCGCACAGCCGTGCGTCCCTACATATCACTTCAAACCTCTGAGCGTGCTGCGAAGCCTCGGATTCACCGCAGCAAATTTAGAGTTTTTTGGGAAGGGGCCGGGAAACCCTTTTTTGCACAAAAAAGGGTTTCCCGGAATATCTTCTCCTCCTCCCCTTCTCAAATAACTATTACCGTAAGGCGGCCGGGGCCGTGGACTCCGATGGTAAGGGTCAGCTCAATGTCCGCTGTCCTGCTCGGGCCTGTTTCCAGCGTCACATTCGTTGGAGGAGTGTCCCCCAGCGACGAGAAAAAATCGTCCAAAGACTCGTGTATGCTGCCCGAAGGCAGGATCGCCACATGATGAGCGCATAGCAGGCCGGCCTGTACCGGCTTCCCGCCTCGGCTCACAAAAACCAGACTGCCCGTTTCCGCTATAGCCGCGTATGCTTCTTCCACACAGACTGAGGCCGAAACATAATCCGGAATGAGCTTATCAGGCGAGAATTCAAGCCCCTTCTCGATCTCCGTTATAGAGGGACAGAAAACCCGATCGGTTTCGGTCAGGAGACCGGCCACAGCCCCGTTCAGCTCGCTGCCTTCACTCATGCGAATCGGTTCCGCCGCGACCTTGGCTACATTTTCTACGAAGAGGTTGATGATTTCTTCCCGTGTCATGACACCCTCTCCCGGAAGGTTTTCGCAGCAGGTCGTGACAGCCGTTCGAGCCCTTCCTTCGCTCCGATCTTTGTGGCGATGGGCCACAGAGAAGACGCCGCAGCCTGGCCGAGATGAAAAAGGGTTGGCGATTTGACGACCCGTGCGAAAGCGGCCATGCCGATTTGTTCGAGCTTAGGAGTAAAACCTTTTTCCACGCGCTCTTCGCGCAACTTGCGAAGAAGATCGGGGAGCGGCACCTTCACGGGGCAAACGTCTCCACACGCTCCGCAAAGCGTGGTTGCGTCCAGGAGAGGATGGGCCCTTTCCATTCCGTCAAGCAGAGTGGTCAAGACTATGCCCATTGGTCCCGGATATGTCGATTGGTAAGCGTGCCCACCCACCATACGGTACACGGGACAGGCGTTCAGACAGGCGCCGCATCGAATGCACTTCAGCATTTCCCGATATTTGCCGGTAACGATCTTCGAGCGGCCGTTGTCCAGCAGGACGATGTGCATTTCCCGCGCTCCGGTGGTTTCCCCGGATTTTCGGGTCCCGGTTATCACGGACATGTAGCTGCTGAGGACCTGGCCAGTGGCCGATCGCGGAAGAAGCCGGATGAATTTGGGCAGGTCCGCCAACGACGGGACCATCTTTTCAATGGATAGCACAGCAATGTGCAGCGGCGGAACAGTAGTGCACATACGGCCGTTCCCTTCATTGGTGAAGAGAACAATGCTGCCGGAATCGGCCACAGCGAAGTTTGCGCCCGATATTCCCGCCTGCGCTGAAAGGAATTCCTGTCGGAGGATCTTCTTGGCGATAGTAGCGAGAACAGCCGGATCATCCGTGTACTCGCAACCGAGCTTTTCGGTAAAAAGCTTTCCCACTTGTCTGCGATCCTTGTGAATCGCTGGGACGAGAATATGCGACGGTGTTTCGCCGGCAATCTGTACTATATATTCTCCGAAATCGGTTTCTACCACCGTGATGCCGTGCTCTTGCAGGTGATGATTCAGATGGATCTCCTCACTGACCATGGATTTGGATTTCACTACCTTTTGGACAGCGCGGTCTTTGAGCAGTCCGGTTATTATTTCTTTCGCTTCCCGGGAATCCTTGGCCCGGTGGACCTTTGCGCCTGCCCTTGCTGCGTTGGTTTCGAATCGATCCACATAGTCCGCGAGGTTGTCCAACACGCTCAAACGCAACTCGGACGCTTGCTCGCGCCATTCTTCGATGGGAACTCCGGAAATTGCGTCTGATCTCTTCGCGCTGAAAGTCTCGGCAGCGTTGGACATCGCCGCACGAAGAGCGGAATCGCGCAAGGCCGCGATGGCGTTAGTTCGAAAAGGAACAGGCGCGATGGCATTCATGCCAAACCCTCCGCCAGAATTGCGGCGATATGCTTGACCTTCACTTCACTCCCTCGCCGCCGAGCCGCGTCAGCGATATTCATCAGGCAACCGTGATCGCAACCCGTGACAGTGTCTGCTCCAGTGCTCAATATCCAGTCCACTTTTTCGTCCGCCAAAGCCATAGAGATTTCCGGCTGCTTCGCCATGAAAATGCCTCCGAACCCGCAGCAACGGTCGGCATTCGGCAGAGGAACAAATTCGGCGCCTTTTATCGATTTCAGCAGCAGCAGAGGTTCCTCTCTAACCCCAAGTTCTCGGGTAAGCTGACAGGAGGCGTGGTATGTCAGGCGTCCCGTTCCTTGGAAGCCCTTTTCGTGGGCATGGAGCACGTTCACGAGGAATTGACTCAATTCATAGGTCCGGCTCGGCAATGGCTTCGGCCTTTTGCCTCATCCGTTCATTGTCTTTGAACAACTCGGGATAATGATTCTTGACCATCGAAGCGCATGAGCCCGACGGGATAACAATCGGATCGGCGCTGCCGTCAAACACGGAAATGAAATGTTCAGCCGCTTTTCTGGCTTCACGGCGGTATCCGCCGCTGTCCGCAGGTTTTCCGCAGCAGGTCTGCCCTTTAGGATATTTAATGTCCACCCCGAAGTGTCTAAGCAGTTTCAGAGTGGCTTCCCCGGTTTCAGGAAACATCGTGTCTACGAGACACGTGCCGAACAGTTGAATCCGCATTGATATACCTCAAGTCCCGCTAAATTCGATAATGGATTACCGCTCTTGCCCCGCAAGGCCTGATATGCCTTATTCCGTGTCGAGGCTTCCGCCGTCCAGGATGGACGCTCTGATAGTGGGCCGGCGATTCATCGCCGGCGCCAACAACCCCGATCAACCAGGAAGTCCCTTTTGGGGACGACTGAGTGGCTGGTTGGACAGGCTTCCAGTCTGTCCAAGGATGACGGGCAAGATGCCCGTCCCACTGTCGATCAATCGTCCCGACGGGACTCAATAGGAATTTCTTTCCGCGAATTACCCCGGCGACAAATCGCCGGTCTGCCATCAGTCGCCCCTTTGGGGCTCGAATGGAGCTAACTGAATAATCCATTCGGTAACAGTATTTCATTACCAGAGTGGCGAATGCTCTTCAAGATTTTCATCAATGCTTTACGTCAGGGAAGTCTTCTTAGGCGGTGTCCAAGGTCTTTCGCACTTGTTGAAGGAATTCAGCGACGTCAAAGGGTTTGCTGACAAATCCTCGGGCGCCGAGATCAAATGCCTCGCTTGAGGCTCCATCCAACGCATAGCCGCTGCTTATAAGGATTTTTGCTTGGGGGTTTAATTTAAGAAGTTCCGATATGCACTGCTTTCCGCTCATCTCCGGCATGATCAAGTCCAACAGCACCAACGATATAGCGTCTGGTTGCTCTCGATATATCTGCAAGGCCTCTTTGCCGGTTCGAGCGGTAAGCGCTTTGTAACCGGATTGCTGGAGGATCTGTTGACCTAATTCCAGAATAAAGTCCTCATCATCGACCAGCAGGATTGTTTCCGTCCCACCTGTGACAGTGAGTCTTACCACTTCGCCGTTCGAAAGACCGTCGAGCGGCTCGGCCGCCGGAAAATAGACTTTGAAGGTAGTCCCTTTGCCCGGCTCAGTTTCGCAAGAGATATGCCCGCCATGCTGCCGAACTATTCCGTAGACCACTGACAATCCCAGACCGGTCCCCCTTCCCACATCTTTTGTCGTAAAGAAGGGATCAAAAATATGCTCCAAAGTTTCTTTGTCCATCCCCGTTCCTGTATCCGAAATGGTGAGGAGAACGTGCGGACCGGCCACCGCCTCACCATGCAATCTGCAATATTGCTCGCCGAGAGTCACAGATTCCGTGCCAATAGTGAGTTTGCCCCCTTCCGGCATGGCGTCACGAGCATTGACCGCCAAGTTCATAATAACCTGTTCAATTTGGCCGGGATCTGCATTTATGAGAGAGGGCGAGTCTTCCAGATTCAACTCGATCTCAATCATCCTGGGGATGGTTCGACTCACAATCTGTTCCACATGTCTGATTTGATGGTTAAGGTTGATCGTTCGCTGATTGCTCTCGGTTTTTCGGCTAAACGTCAGTAAACGTTGGACGAGATCTCTTCCAGTTCGCGCAGCCTGATTTATTTTTTGGAGATCCGAATAGTCGGAATCCGTCTCATTTTTTTGCAGTAAGAGCAATTCCGAAAAACCCATAGTGATTTGGAGCAGGTTGTTGAAATCGTGGGCAATACCTCCCGCCAAAGTTCCTATGGCTTCCATTTTCTGGGCCTGGAGAAATTGCTGTTCGAGTTCTTTGCGCTCAGTCAGGTCAGAAAACGACCCCATGATGGCAATGGCTTTGCCTGTCTTGTCCTTCACCAGAGCAGTCGCGGTTTGAAGATGTATGGAAGAGCCATCTTTTCTTTTCGCAATCAACTCGCCTGTCCACGACCCGGCGCTTAGCGTGGCCCCCCATGCTTTTCCGGCTTCTTCCTGCGAAGCCCAAAATTCCAGGATATTCTTTCCAAGCAGATCGCTTTCACGATCGTATCCCCATAACTTCATGACCGCAGGATTTATGTAAGTCAACATACCGCTAAGATCGCAGATGGCAATGCCGCTTATGGATGAGGCGATGGCGCTTTCCTTTATCTGTAACGCCTCTTCAGCCCTTTTGCGTTCAGTCACGTCACGCAATATGCTTATGGTCGAAACCAGTTGGTTACCGCTAAAAATAGGGGACCAGGAGTGCGAAACCCATTTCATTCGGCCATCTTGGGTTTCGATTCGATATTCCACATCCGTCCCGCTTACTTTTCCCAAAGGTCCTCGTAGCCGGTCCAGGTCATCCGAATGGATCATCCACGGTTGTTTTCCGACAAGTTCTTCAGGCGGCCACCCCAACACTCTGTAGCAAGAGGAACTCACATAGGAAATGACGCCGTCAGCGCCGGTTACCATGATCAAATCATGTGTATTCTCAACTATTAGCCTGTACCTTGCTTCACTGTCCCGCAGGGCGGATTCGATTTTTTCCCGTTCTCTTATCTCGCGCCGCAGTTCTTCCTCATGTTTCTGTTTTTGGACCAGCTGTTCGCGCTCAAGTGTCAGGTCTTCCACAAGAATCAGCAATGATCGCGACTCTCCCATCCTGATAGACCTGAAATGCATGCGCCCCCATATTCGGTTCTTTTCAATTTGAAGCACCGCTTGGTAGGTTTCAGGTTTTCTCGCTGATAAGACTCTTTGGACAATCATCTGAGCTTCTTGAGCCGCCCAGGAATTGGCAAAAAGCGATATAAAGGGTTTCCCCAGTAATTCGCTGTGGTCGAACGCGACACGCTCCCAACACTGGTTTGCGAATGTAATCTTAGCGGATTCATCGATCAGCAGAGCAGGAATCGGAAGGGCCTGAACCAGCTTTCCGAACCATGTTTTTGTTATCCCTGTGAAGCTGAAGCTGCCCGAGGTAGTGAGTTCTTCGATGAGAAAACGGGAAAGATCCAATGATTCAGTGGCATCCTCGTCGTCATGTAATCCGTAGATCCTGGCTTCATCTGTGTGAGATCGCACGAAGAATTTGCAAATCTCCCCAATTTCCGCTCAAGACCTTGACCAGATCGAAACCACTAGAATCGCCGGAGTCGCTTTCCGCCTGGACCCATTTGCAGACAGCTTGAAAGATAACAGGCGAATTCAAGTCAGAGTGCTCTGCCGGAACCACAAAAGTCTTGACCTCACCAGTCCGGGCGCTAACGCCTCCTATTCTCAAGCCCGTCCTGGAGATATCGGATATCATCCCTTTATTATTAGGATTAATCTCTTCATATATCGTCAAAGGAAAAGTGACTTGGTCCCTGAGGGAAGATCGGAAATCATCGAGGTCCGCGGCGTCTTCGTAAGGAGCATTACGAGCCCGCAGCTCTGAAAATTGAATGGCTTTGGCCTCCAGGAGTTGTTTAAATAATTGTCGGAGACCAATGGCGCTAATCTTATATTTTTCCATCAGCTCAGAATCGGTCATACCAGATCGAATATCTTTGACCGCTTCTCCGGCTTTAATTTTTCGCTGGTCGGTCATGAGCCGTTGCTCCTGCGCCTAACACCGTCATGAGGGCGCACATGCGTCTCTCCTACTCAATCAATTTGAGCCCCTACCACTCTTAACATTTTGCCACAAAATAGGACCCCGGACATCGAAAGTTAGCCGATAATCAGTTACACATCCTTCTCACCGGCATGAAACCCAACACCGCCCCGAACGGCCAAAGTCTTGGTCTTCGCTGGCCGGTCATATATTGAACAACTTTCTGTTGAAACCTACATGGTCGATGAGGCAGAAACCAGCGCTTCGTCCAATACGTTGAAATCAATTTCATTGCTACAAGGTCGCATACGGGGAGGCCAATCCCGCGCTTCGCTCAGCGCAACTAAGAATTATAGATGTGCTGAGAAAGCCGAATAACCAATTACTATTTGCCTTCACAAGCCCCCTTGCGAAGTATGGCGCGGCCATTTCTTTGCGGCGCGCCACATAACTGCCACTGATGGCTAATACAATATCACATGTCCAATGTTATTCCAAACGATAATCTTACCTTACGGGTATACATTTAGTTACACGGGGTAGCATCCACGCTCTAAAGGTCATTGCAAGCGACAGAGCCGCTCTGCGCGTAAGTGAACGGATACCCGCACTGGAGAGACTGCTAAGATAGCCGTGAGAGCGTCCTCCGTTCAGCTTTGATTTAATGGAAAGGGCCGGCTGAAAAAGACAGGACACTGGTGAAGCGGCGCACGACTCAAATTTCCACCTATGGATCCGCCTTTGGGATGAAAATTCTATCTGTGAGTTTCTGAACTACGCTCTCAATGATCCTATCAGCAATCGCATTGGACAGATTTTCCGGGATCCGCTGACTTAGCCTGTCTGCCACTTTATCAGCCAGTTCATCCAAAGCTTTATCTGTCAGTCCTTCCAATGATGTAGTGTCGTTCCGACCGGCCGGCTGATTACTCTCATTTTCGACGACCTTTCGGAGAAACCTCGGCTCGGAAGAGACATAGGGTTCGGCCTCAGTTCCCGGATCCGGCGAATCGGCTCCTTCTATCTCATGCGCAACCTCCAAATGTCTTTTCGAGGTCCCGGCCACCAGCGTTGACTCCAATTGTTCTTGCGGGACAATATCCGGACTTGTGGCTCCCTCGCGAGCGAGCGGCTTGAGATCCAGATTCTGAAATTCAGTCGGATAATAGCGCAGCGTAGGATCCAGATGTTCCACAAAGCATTTCGTAGGCGTTCTGAAGCCTCTCGGGTTCCATGTTCCAGGCAGCCTGAGCGTAGATTCCAAGCCTACTGGAGACGGGCATCTGAAGTGATCGTTGAGTTTACGGAGCAGGTTCTCTACTGCCCCGACATCAGGGATTTTCTTTTGCGAATGAAGCAACCAATACAGATGGAAGCCCCGGCCCGACTGTACGATAATCGAAGGTTTCAACGGAAATGATTCGATGGCCTCTCTTGCCTCCACCACGTCTACAAAATTGTTATTCAGACCGGAATAGCCACCGGAACCTATATCCAAACTTGCCCAGAGGGCGGCGATATAGCGGATGTGCTCCTTCCCGACATGCATCCGCTGCCGAGGACAGACTCCGAAGTAGACGTTTCGGTTAGGCGAAAACTCAGCGTTAGATAGCTCCAACATATTAGGATAGAAGCGATTCGAAGCCCTCAATCCATAGTCGTCAACTGCTCTTACCAGAATGAAATATCGAGACCCCTTGGTATATGGCCCGAACAGAGCTTCCAGGAAATCAGTGCGGTTAAAGGACATTGTCATTCGACCAGCCTCAGCGCCAAAAATACAAATGTATTTATATCATACATTAGCCAATAAAGTCTCGAAAAACATCAAGAATGGAGTGTGTTGTTACCGTATATGCGCCTTTTTCTTTATTGAGCTTGGACAACAGACCGATCACATACCGTATTCAGACCCAATAGCGCGCCTCAACGGCTTAACGATCAGCTGGATAGCCAATCCGGCTATTAAAGCGACGACCGCCATCACGAAAAAGAATTTATCTTTCGTGATAGTTTCCCAGTACTCTCCCAGAAATCCTGCCGAATAGTTCCCTATGGACGATGATAGGAACCAGATTCCCATCATCATGGAGACCATTCGACCGGGAGCCAATTTGGTAACCGAGGAAAGGCCCACCGGAGACAAGTACCAACTCCCCAATGGTGGCTAGTAGCGTGAAAAGAACGAGCCAAGCCATGTTGACCGGCATTTCAGCCGCAGCATAGGACAAAGCCGCCGGGACCATGACTAGAAATCCGCCTCCCAACAGAAAACAGCCCATAGCCATCTTTGAAACCGACGACGGCTCGGTCCCTTTTCTTGACTGCCAAGCCCAGAAGCTGGTGATGAACGGGGTGAGAATGAGTATGAAAAAGGGGTTGACAGACTGATACCATGACGCAGGAAACTCCCATCCGAAAAGTCACTCGATCGGTATAACTATCGGCCCACAACGCAATGGTATTGCCCTGTTGTTCATATGCGGCCCAGAAGGCCACACTCATAATACAGATAGCAACCAAACCCCATATCCTGTTGCTTTCCTGCGCAGTGAGAGCCGGCGGGACTTTTTCCGCGGCCAGTTTTCGTTTCATCAGATTGTCCGGAGCCAGCCAATACTGTCCGGAGAGATAGATTGATAGTCCTATCACCATCCCTACGCCGGCCGCGGTAAACCCGTAATGCCACCCGTAGACCTCCCCTAGAGTTCCGCAAACCAGAGGAGACAAAAGAGCGCCCAGGTTTATACCGAAATAAAATATGCTAAATGCCCGGTCACGGCGAGGATCGCCCTCCGGATAGAGATTCCCGACCTGCGTCGAAATATTCGGCTTGAAAGATCCGTTTCCCAGAATCAGAAACACGAGGGCGGGTAAGAACAAAACTTGAAATGCCATCAAGAAATGACCTATCGCCATCAGTACCGCGCCAAGAATCACGGCCCTGCGTTGGCCCAAAATCCGATCGGCAAGGATTCCCCCGAAAAAAGGGGTTAAATAAACCAAGCCCGTGTAAAGCCCATATATTTGCGAGGCCTCGGCTTGCGTGAACATAAGCTGCTTCATCATGTAGTAAACAAGCAAAGATCTCATGCCGTAGTAAGAGAATCTCTCCCACATTTCAGTCAAGAAAAGTACAGCCAGCCCCTTGGGATGGCCGAAAACGCTATTTTCAGAGAGTGGAATCATTCTTTGGCTCTTGAATTTTGCGGAAACGACGCATACATGCTCATCTGAATTTGGCCAGCCGGACTATTACCACAAGTTGTTATACGGAACACTTATTAAAGAAAAAAGAACCAACATCCGCCGACCGGGTCTAACTCAAATTAAGCGAATCGATAATTGCTAAAGAGAGGGCTGCAATGAAAACCGAAAGCACAATGTCACGTCGGGAATTATTAGCAGCGGCTTTGGACATTACAGTCGCATCATCTTTCTCCGCAAGCGCTGGAGCTGATCAGTCGAAGGGCGAAATCCCGTATCGCATACTGGGACGCACTAATGAAAAGGTTTCCATCATAGGGTTGGGCGGGTACCACCTGGGCGGCAAGCCGAGCGAAAACGAGAGTATCAAAATCATTCGCACGGCCATAGATAACGGCATAAACTTTCTCGATAATAGCTGGGATTACCATGAGGGAGCCAGTGAGATTCGGATGGGAAAAGCACTTCAGGATGGTTACAGGCAAAAGGTTTTTCTCATGACCAAGATCGACGGCCGGGACGAAAAGACGGCCACAAACCAGATCGACGAGTCTCTGAAACGATTGCGGACGGAAACAATCGACTTGCTCCAATTTCACGAGATCATACGGGATTCGGACCCGGACTGGATTTTTCGCTCAAACGGAGCGCTCAATGCCGTAATCAAGGCCAAACAATCGGGCAAGATACGGCACGTCGGCTTTACAGGACACAAGTCTCCGGATTTTCATTTAAAAATGCTCGAAACGGGAATAAAGAACGATTTTATTTTCGATACCGTGCAGATGCCGCTGAACGTAATGGATGCTCATTATGACAGCTTTGAAAAGAGGGTCCTTCCGGCGCTGCTCAAACACAAAATCGGGGTTTTGGGAATGAAACCGCTCGGCGCCGGCGTTATTTTGACCAGCAAGACCGTTACAGCCGAAGAGTGCCTCCAATATGCGTTGAGTCTTCCAGTCAGCGTTGTGATAACCGGTTGCGATTCTCTCGACATTCTGGAACAGGCCCTAAAGGTAGCACGTAATTTTCGTCCGTTAACTGAAGCGCAGATCTCTTCGCTGCTTTCCAAAACTGCCGAAGCCGCGGCGGATGGAAAGTTCGAGCGTTACAAAACGAGTAAGGATCACGACGCCACGGATCATAGGCCGGAATGGCTTGGGGAAGTGAGTTGATAAGATCATCTACCGCAGAGGGCGTTGAGAAGAGCGGAAAGGGAAGAAGTTTCCGGGGAGGGCGTTTTTGCAAAAAGTGCTCCGCGCACGGCGATGAATGAGCCTCAAGCAAGTGCAATGTTGATCAACGGCGTAGCATTTCCGGCGCATTACTGGCCCCACGCCGAGTGGCCCCAGGCCCCTCCCCAAAAACTCCTATATGGCTGGCGGCGTCATCAGCGCGAGTGTAGGGGCGCATGGCGATGCGCCCGCGGATTTCTGTCTTACGGAAATAACGGGGGATCCCTTCGCTCCGCTCGCAATAACGGTTTTTTGCGGCTGCATCTGAAGGATTGCTTTTGACAATGCTGGTGGAAGGCATAAAATTCCGTAAACGGAGGTTACAACATGACATCGGACAAGGTGGCCAGGCAAGAGTTGATAGCTCTTCTGGACAGCAGGAACGCTCACATGGGTTTCGACGATGTGATCGCCGATTTCCCTATGGAGCACATCAACAGCAAACCCCTCAATAACCCATATTCATTCTGGCATTTCTTGGAACATATCCGCATCGCTCAGTGGGACATTTTGGAGTTTATCCGCAACCCGCGACACGTATCCCCCAAATATCCGCAAGGGTATCATCGGCGTCCCGACGAGACTACCGATAAAGAAGGATGGGAAAAGAGCGCTGCCGCGATTCGGTCCGATTTGGAGGCCCTGAAGGAAATCGTCACGCGACCCGAAAGTCGATCTGTTCGCGGAGATTCCTCATGCGCCGGGTTACACTTTCTTTCGGGAAATTATGCTCGCTGCCGATCATAACGCTTATCATGTCGGCGAATTGGCCATGATGCGCCAGGTCATGGACAATTGGCCCTCCGGGAGGAAATATCTCACCGGGAAACCGGATTGACGAACCAAAAGCGAATCACCGCTGAGAGCGCAGAGAACGCAGAGAGGAAAATTGACCCGATTAGGACCTGTTTCTCTAGACTCGGCATGGATTCTTGAGAAAGATGTGTTCCCAACACGTAATTGCTCAGCTCCTTCAGTCCCTCCCCGTGGGGGGACTACGAGGGGGGAGTCTGAGCCGGTCCTCAGCGTAGGTAGACGTCCTGTGTAACTGAATAGTTCCCCACACCGGAAGCCTTGTTGTTGATCCAGGTCACCGATTTGCTACGGTTGATTGTTGGTTTCTGAACGATTTAAGAAGAAGATTTCTCCGCGATCTCTGCCTCTCTGCGGTGAATATATTGGATTACATTGGCAAGCAGGAGACGAAAATTGGAAATCAGACAGGTTTGCGTTATCGGTATGGGAACTATGGGGAGCCAAATCGGCATTGTCTGCGCTCAGGCCGGTTTTCGGACAATCATGGTGGACATTAACGAGGATAGAGCGCAAGTCGGGCTTCAGAATATCCGAACATTTCTAAACAACCGTCAGCAAAAGGGAAAATTGGACAAGAATTCGGTCGACAAGACTTTGTCCTTGATCAGCTCCGGCGTTGATATAGGCGAGGCGTTGTCCGCTGCTGATCTTGTGATTGAAGCGGTTTTTGAAGATATTGAAGCCAAGAAGCAAGTGTTCAAAACAATGGATTCAAAAGCTCCGAAACAAGCCATATTGGCCAGCAACACATCGACTCTTTGGATAACCGAAATTGCAGCAGTCCACAAATCGTCCCGAGAAGTGCATCGGCACGCATTTCTTGATTCCCGCCGCGCTGACTCCACTTGTGGAAGTGGTTCGCGGGTCCGAGACATCGGATGAAACTCATGATACCGTTATCGGTTTTCTTAAGAAGTGTGGGAAGGAGACGGTCACGGTTGCGGACTCACCCGGTTTTGTCGTTAATAGACTTTACTTGCCGATGGTAAATGAGGCTTTCGTGGCTCTGGAAACCGGTCTTAGCTACCGCGGAGGAAATCGACAGGAGCTGCGTTCGAGGATTAGGCTTTCCTTTGGGTCCCCTCGCGGCCGCCGACGCTTTCGGGCTTGATATACTCCTCGCGTGCATGAGAACGTTTCATCGAGAATTAGGAGAGAAATACCGCCCTGCCCCATTACTTGTTAAGCTGGTGAAGGCAGGACGCCTGGGAAGGAAGACCGGACGAGGGGTGTATGATTATCGGGGATTGAGAGAAATCCGGGGAACCCTTTTTTGAGTGTATGAAGGGAAAGTTGGGTTCCCCGGAAACCGCCTCCCGAACCCCCCAAAAACTCTAACATTATGTTATATTATGCCAGTGTCGGTGCGAATCCAGATAGTGATTTTCCGCAACCATTTGGGAGTCTTCGGAAGGGGGTCCAGGGGGAAAACCCTTTCAAAAGGGTTTTCCCCGGCTTCTGCTTTAGAAAGTCATTTCTCCTCTACAAGCGGAGCGCTGACCAACCGATTACATGAAAGGAAACAATCATGTCTAATACACTTCAAGAAGAATTCAATCAGGTCCGCGAGACCTTTTTCCCGTCCTGGGACAAACAAAGAAAATGGAGAATCGCGGATAAAGCCGGCCCTCATCGCCCACACGGTTGTATCGACAAGAAAGCGCAAGTTGTCGAGGTTCAATGTATGGGTCCCGGTCAATCCTTAAGGGTGTGTCTCATCCATGAGATAGCTCACGCTGTGTCGTCGCTCGGTCACGGGAAGGAATGGCAAGATCGGGTAGAAAAAGCAGCCCGGAAAGCGGAATCTATTGGTGAGACATCAGTGGCCGAAGCTCTCAGAGAGGAGGTCCGTCTCTATACCGAGCCTTTTGGGGCCGCCAAACCGACGGCCAACTTGGTGTACACCCGGATAAGGAATGAGCGCCTGGGTTGCCCGACCCACAGCTTTGATGAGGTCGTCGATTCCATCCGAAATGACTTCGGCCTGACAAGAGAGGAATTCTTGCGCCAGTTCAAGAGAAGCCGGGAAGTTTTTGACGGCGCCAAAGGCTAATAAATCGGGAAAGCCGCCTGGTCGAGTTTTGATGCTTCAAGGAAGGCATGTTATAGGGAGCCAAGAGGGTACTGCAAAATGGAAAGCGGTCGAACTCATAAAGGCAGTTCTGTCGCTCTGTACCGAAGATGTGGAGAGAGGAGCGGTGAAATTGGCCAATAAAGAGGCGATGGGACTGAAACGAGAGGTTGAACTCTGCTGTGACTGTTGGTGAATCTTTTCGGGTGACAGTGCCGGCGAGCATCCCCCTTTATCCTTCATGATTCCCTTCCCAGAGAGGATCCCACATGTCACCATAGAATACGGATTATCGTCCTGATGGCCGTCTGCGTGGCGCCTCAAATCACCTTTGCCGAGAAAGCAAACATGTCGCTCGTGGATATGCGAAACACGGTGACCCACGTGATTGTCGGCAAAGTGGCGGCTGTTTACCAGCGATCCGAAGTAGACAAGGACTGGAGCTATACCCGATACGTGGCTGAAATTCGGGTCATAGATTGCGAGAAAGGCGATGGAATCAAGAAAGGAGATTTAGTCTACGCTCGCTACTGGACGCGTGCTTGGCACAGCAACCGGCCGCCACTGCCGGATACCTCCGGTTACAGGGGGATACCCAGCACTGATGATGACCGTTCGTGTGTACTTAGCGCGCAGCGCCTATGATGGTTTCGGCTATGGTAACAAGGACGGTGGCTTCAATGTGATTGCCCCCAACGGGTTTGAAAAGATTAAATCGGACAAATAACTCTACATATGACAAGGAAATCTCAGTAACTCCCTAATAATATGTCAGAGGCATGGGCGACGTCTCTCTGCCGGGAATCAGGGATGGTCCTTCACCATTGGCTGCGATCTCCTTTCCCTATATGACTTGAGAATTATCGGACGTCCATTCAAAATGATAGAGGTTTCGATAAAAAGGCTCATCCGACAAAGTGCGTACTAAGAGGCTCTTGCAAAATGCACTAAATCCGTCTTCCCGGCGAAAGCCAGTATCCAAAAGCCTCAACAAACCTGGATTTCTGCTTTCGCAGGAATGAAGCTGAAAAACTTTTGCCAGAGGCTATTGAGACTCCTCTTGATGCTCTTGAGATACCACTTAATGGCCTCGCTGTCGTTCTGGGTGACCCCCTTACCCTCATGGTACATGCCGCCCAGATTGTTCTGAGCTTGGACATTGTCTTGTTTGGCAGCCTTTCGATACCACTCGACTGCCTCCTTGTAATCCCTGGGGCACACCTTTACCATGCTCGTATGTGAAGCCTAGTTGAACTTGAGTGGCAGCGTCGCCTTGTTCAGCCTTAAGCTTCATGTCCGATAGATCCTGCGCAGCCCATGTGCATGGAACCACCAAAAGTAAGAAAAACCCCGAGAGAACCGTTAACCATCGCGGATTCTTTCGGCTGACAGTAGTCATGACCAATTTCGTTATGACTTCCGCCTCTCCCCCGTTGCTATATTTCTCGTCCATTTTACATCTCCTCCGAACGACACCGCTTTTGGCCTTTAGAAACATTGATGCTAACCATCATCAAAAGTTTCAGTAACCGGCTGTCGCACACACACTGAATCCTTCGGTCGCAATTTGCATCCCAACTAAAAGTGGGGGTGCAATAAGATGTCCGCCTTTATCTTAAGTTTGACGATTTATGCGTGGAGGGAACAAATGAAATCAGTTCTTCTTATCGTTTCGTTGGTCATTTTGTGCGTATGCAGTACACTATGTCTTCCTGCGGATGCAAAAAGCGTTGGCATTTTCGCATATGGATCGGTCATCAGTGACCCGGGCAGCGAAATTGCTGCTGTTAGAGTCAATTCTATAAATGCCGAGACTCCCTTTAAAATTGAATTCGGTCGCTCCAGTAGAATGCGCGACGGAGCTCCTACACTAGTGCCGGTCCAAGAAGGCGGTGCAAAGGTCAAGGCAGTAGTTATCGTTCTAGCGCCTTCTGTCTCAGAACAAGAGGCTGCAGACTTACTATACAGGCGAGAAACTAGAAAAGTCGGTTCAGGACGTCGATACAACCCGCCTGTTCATCCGAAACCCAATAACGTTCTGGTCAAAAAACTAACGAATTTCGCCGGCGTTGATGTTGTCTTCTATACGGATTTTCCCCCAGCCGGGAAGCTCAAGAATCCGACGCCCCAGCAGCTTGCCGAGCTAGCCATTGCGAGCGCCAAAGCTCCCGCGGGAGCAAAAGGCATGGACGGCATTAGCTATTTAATTGCCGTCAAAGGGTCGAATATTCACACACCGCTGATGGCCGAATACGAAAAGGAGATATTAGCTCGAACAGCAATCTACAGACCTCCAGCAGGCTCTGGACAAGCTCAAGCCAGGCGACAAAAAAATGGCCGATCAGTGATTCACTCACTTATTGGCGCTGACCCTGAAAACGAGCTTACTGCAAGTAAATAGCAGAAACGAGGTTGAGTTATGTTTAAAACGTCGAAGCTTGTTGTGGTATTGGTGGTTGCCTTGTCACTCTGTTGCCCGTTTGGGGCGACGCCCGAGTATGGACGGGAGCGGGACGCAGATCACCCCTTCCGGCAAGGCGCTTGAAAATATGCTCGATTCCACTCGTGTGGAGGAACTGTGGCTGGCCGGGCATCATGTCAATTGGAAAACAGGCCTGCCGGATGGACGACCATACTCGAAACCGGGCGCTCACACCCATTGCAGCGCCTTCGTGGCAGCGGTTGCTTACCGATTGGGCATTTACATTCTCAGGCCTCCGGAACATTCGCAGGTCCACCTGGCAAACGCTCAGGTGGATTGGCTTAAAGCAGAGGGAAATTCTCAGGGATGGAGAGAGGTCGAGTCGGGGCAAGAGGCCCAAAAACTGGCCAACGAGGGTTTTCTTGTCATAGCCGCTTACAAGACTCGCAATCCCGAGATATCGGGTCACATTGTTGTAGTGAGGCCCGATACCAAGGGCAAAGAAACGCTCAAAGAAGAAGGCCCACAGGTGATCCAAGCGTCAACGGACAACTTCCCAAGCACCAACCTTCGAAAAGGCTTCAAGCATCATCCCGGAGCATTCGAGCGCGGCAGAATTGTCTTTTTTGCCCACGCCATTCCCGCCGGAGCGCCTTCAGCAATTCCGATAGGTTCCATGCAAAATTAACTCTCAACCTACGTTAATTTTCGACTCCACGGATTAGATCGTTTCGCAGGCATCCAAATGCCCATCGCGGCACATGCAGCTCGATCCGATTGGGCAACATCCGAACAGCTCATCCTTTGAACATCTATCGCACCGATAGTAATTTACGGGGCAGGTTAAGCTGTTTGATTTGAATGGCTTTCTTGATTTCTCCGGATATGTAGACTTCTCGTCCATCTTAATTCTCCTCTGCCAAGCGTAGATGCGAACCGACGATCAGAAGTTTCACCGATTGGTAATCGCCGGGTCCGAATCTACCAAACTCCGGGAATAAGCCGGTAACGAACTGTTTCCGCATAAGCCGTATATCCATCCAGTTCCTGGCGCAGGGTTTTGTCTTCCAGGTGGGTTCGCGTCACGATCAACGCCGTCAAAATTGTGGCGGGGATGAATGTGAGAAGAGAGCCGAGGGCCAAAGGCATAGAGAAAAATCCCAATATGGCTCCCACGTACATGGGATGGCGAACATATTCATAAGGGCCAGTAGTAATTACCTTATGGCCGCGGTCCTTTTGAATTTCGACCGCCGCGGAAGAATAAGGATTCGCTCTCACTACCCAAAAAATTAGACCGGAAGAGAGAATCAGGCCGATAAATCCGATTATCTTGAGCAATAGCGGCACGTGAGACCAGTGGTATCGTACGGCGTCGAGTCCGGGAAGCGCAAATAACGGCGCACAAGTAAGGAAAATGAGAATCAAAATCGCTTTATCCCAGGACTTTGTCACTCGTTTCCGTATATCAGCCCGAACCTTCAGCAGTTCGGGATTGTGTTTCTTTAACCAGACTACCATTAATATCGAGCCACCGAATTGGATGAGCATGTAAAGCCAGCCTTCGAGCCAAGCGAAAGTTCCCGCTGCTCCGAAGAGCAAGGCAAAGATGATCCCAAGTCCGATTGCTGATTGGATTACAAGCCGCCGTGTTGAAATATCAGGAGACATGCCGCTCATTCTGCACACTTAGTCGATTGGCTGAAGCGGATCGCAGCGCTGTAGCTACTTTGGTTCGACGATCTTCATGCCATACTTCTCGAAAAGAGCCCGGACCTGATCGAAGTCAAATGGCGGAATCGCCGTTAGTTCAGCCAACTCATCGAAGAAGCGCTCAAATCCCGCCGGAGTGACAATCATCAGCATTTTAGCAGGACCCGTTTCTGCGGCTTTTAGCGCATGCGGGATGTTGCGAGGGCCCAGCCCGAACCATCCACGGGTAGCAGTGAAGGACTGGTCCCCGATTTGGAAATCGAAGGCGCCGTCCAACACGTACCAGGATTCGTCTTCTCGGGTGTGAACATGCGGCGGAGGTCCCTGACCAGGCCGGCGTGGTGATTTCAAAAAGCGAATATACGCCTCCCGTATCCTCGCTTGTGGCCAGGTAGACAATCTCGATGCCGCCAAGGACGGTCACCCGCCGTGGGCTGTCTGCCGAAGCGCTAGCTTGTTGCGTGGTCATTTTCATGGCGTTCCTCCTTTGAATTACGATAGGCGCCGCCTGGTTTGCTCGCAAGATGCGCAGACGCACAACAACGATCATGCAATCTATTTGAGCTTTTGATCCGGAAACATTTGACCGGTGCTTTTTTTCTTACCTTATGGTACTGTTGCAAAAATAGGCTTTCACCAGAATCATCAAAGTGTTCCGTAACGAGAAAGGTCTGTCTCAACAGGCTTTGGCGGCCGTATTAACGTCGGATCAAAATTAGGGTCTTGCCTGGGAAAGAGGGAAAAACGAACCTGCCGGCGCTATGGCCGCGATATTGTCCATCCCGATTTCGGTGATCGCACGGGACGAAAAACCTGGGACTGCCTCTCCCCTGCGAAGTGCGTACACCATTTGCCAGTTACTAAAATGGGGGATTTTGAAGATGGCTCCGAGAAATAACAAAATGCATTTACTGTGAATTTATTTGGCGGATGGGGCTTTGGCTACTTAATTACTTAAGGGAAATTTGTAAAATGAAGATCCGAATTCTGTTGACCTCGTTATCCCTCCTAATTAGGAAGAATTGGATGGACCACGAGACTTCTTTTATGTGTAAGTGGGATGTCTAATGTGTGAGAGGTACTGCTTGATGAGTTTTGTCAGGTAGCGTTTAACAAGTGAGGCCACCGTAGTGACAAGCGGGAGGAACGTTCTGACCACAGATTGATCTTTCTCAGTACAGAATGCTTGTAGCCGAGAGATGTATGGGCGGTATGATTGCAGGAGTCTCACGAAATGTGGCCTTTTCAACTGCGGATGCCAACGCCGGCAGTACATTGCTGATGACACATCCGACAAATGAAGACGAATACGTGGGATGGGCTTGCCATAGTCTTGGGCTGCAAGAACTACCAAGGTTTTACCAATAGCCCCTCGACGGCGGTTACGGGTCTTGGCGCTACCGATGAAGATCTAGTGAAGCTCTATGATTCTGGCTATGCGGTGGCGTTCTGGATCAAACCTAAGCGTACAACGCGACTATATGCATCCATTTGTAGACAGTCTCGTACCGCGTCGAAACGCAAGACTCGTTGCGGCCCAAGCGCAATGATACTTCGCTTCGGGTTCGTCATGTACAATATCGCGCGAAAACACAGACGCTAAGGCTAGCGGGTGTGCTCAAAGATCTTCCCGGCAGTGGCTGAAAACTTGGTCCCGCAATTCTCACAATGGGATGGGCTCCGGCTAGTGAGATAGCTGCGCGAGGACTGCATCTGGGACAGAGAAACGGATCCGGCAACGCAACTGAATCGGATATTCGATGCAAGCCTCGTGAGTAGCTAAGCGGGCTAGCGAGATTGCGATCGCTCTGCGGAGAGTTTGCAGGTCTGGATAATAGATATGGTGGGTACTTGGAGTCAGCGGATGCCAGAATTTGTAGAATGAAGATCCGACTTCTGTTGACCTCGTTATCCCTCCTCTCGTCTGCTCTTTGGGACCGGCTGCGATTCTCCTAAACCCAAGACGGCGCCCGCCCAATCCGTAGAAAACACTCACCCTCGGGACTGCTCATCCTGAAGACTTCAGCGCCTTGATCTGGATTGCCGAGGATCAAGGATACTTCTCTGCGAACGGTCTAAAGGTGAACATCAAGACATATGATGCCGGCGTGAAGGCGGCGAAAGATCTGGTGGCCGGCAAGCTGGATCTTGCCACTGCCACCGACTTCGTTGCCGCCCGCAGCATTCTCAACGGAGACGATCTCCGTATAATTTGCAACATTTGCGATGTTGGCGGCGAGAGTATAAAAATCGCGGCCAGAAAGGATCACGGAATCACAAAGCCCTCGGATATTCGCGGCAAACGCATCGGAGTTGCCCTTGGAAGCATCGCCGAGTTTGCGATTGATTTGTTGCTGGTCATTCAAGATATTCCTATCCAGGAAATAGAAAAGGTGGATTTGTCGCCGTCCGAGCAAGTTAAGGCAATCTCAGAAGGCAAGGTTGACGCCGTGGTCGTCTGGGAGCCTTTTTATTCAAAGATTAGCGGTGAATTGGGAGCTAAATTGGTGAGTTGGCCCATGCAAAGCGTACAGCACTATTATTGGTTTCTGCTGGGCACATCGGAGGGCATCAGGAAACGGCCTCACGCGATACGCAGTTTTGCGGCCTCACTGGTTTCGGCCGAGAATTTCATGAAAAAACAGATGGATGAATCCAAGCGAATAGTTGCTCGGAAGTTGGGACCCAATCACATCGATTCCTTGTGGAGCGAGCTTCGCTTTGTGGTTGGCTTGGACGATTCTATGGGCCTGATGATGAAATCCGAAATGCGCTGGATGAATCCTGACCGTCATGCTAAAGATTCTGCGGCGCCGGATATTTTACCGTTTATCTATTTTGATGCTTTGAATTCCGTGCAGCCCGAAAGAATCAAAATGGTCCATTAGGATGAACCGATGACCGTCGAGCGTAGATTATCCATAACAGCCGGGGTCCTTATACTGTTTGCGCTGGGCACGGGAGCGCTCCTTTTCTGGAGTTCTCGGCTGGTGGAAACCGGGATCAGAGGGACCGAATCCGCTTCGCAAGCGGCCCAGTCCGCTTTCATGATGACAGTCGCATTGGAGCGACACTTCCTTCACGGCGACATGGCGACTCTAAGGCAAGGGGACAAGCATCGTGAAATTCTCGGTCAAACCATTAATAGTATGAGTTCCGAATCAATCGACCAGGCATTGTTGACAGATCTGAAGAAAAAGTATCGAAGCTGTGGATCTTCTTTTTCCTCGAATCATGCAAATGGCCGGGAAACAGGATGGTGATGAGGATCAAGACCGGAAAGCAAGAGAAATGCTTGACGGACCTAACACTCTTCAGGCTCTCGAACCTGGTCAACGCGGCAAACGACCTGAGCAGGGCCACTTACGCCCTCACCCTGAAAAGGCGGCATTTCGTTGGATACATCATTGTGGCAAGCGGCGTTTTAATGGTCCTTATAATCTTGTTCAATATCTATCTGATCAGGAAATCGGTGGTTGATCCTCTCAAAGCGCTCTCCGCGGGAGCCGAGAGAATCGGCGCGGGCAATTTCGATTACGTCGCGGAGACAAAACGTGATGATGAGGTGGGGAAACTAGCCCAGGCCTTCAACACCATGATCGAGCGTCTCCGGGAGAGAACCGCCGCACTCAGCAGAGCGAAAGATGAACTTGAAATCAAGGTTCAGGAGCGAACCGCTGAATTGAAGGCCGCTAGCACATATAACCGGAGCCTGATCGAGGCGAGTTTAGACCCACTGGTGACAATCAATGCAGAAGGCAAAATTACCGACGTAAATAAGGCAACTGAGAAAGTAACCGGATGTTCAGCGCAAGACCTTATTGGAACCGACTTTGCCGATTATTTTACTGAGCCGGAGAAAGCCCGGTCGGGATACAAACTGGTTTTCCAAGAGGGCTTGGTGAAAGACTACGAGTTGGCAATCCGGCGCAAGAATGGATGGCTGACTCCGGTAATATACAATGCATCCCTATACCGTGACGATTCCGGGAAAGCTGTCGGGATCTTCGCTGCCGCCAGGGATATCAGTGAGCGCAAACGGGTGGAAGAAGACTTGACTCGCTCGAATGAAGACCTTCAGCAATTCGCTTACGTGGCATCCCATGATTTGCAGGAGCCTCTCCGAAACATAGCTTCTTGTCTTCAACTCCTGGAGAAGGACTACAAGAATAAACTCGATGCCGACGCTGATCAGTACATCCACTATGCAGTCGAGTCCTCCGTACGGATGAAAGCCCTCATTCTGGATTTGTTGGCGTATTCCCGTGTCGCGACGAGAGGAAGACCGCCGGGAGCGGATAGATTGCGAGCAGATGTTGGATCGAACCATGAACAAACCTGAGTTTTGCGATAACCGAAACCGGAGCCGTGATCACTCATGATCCTCTTCCCACAATCTCTGCCGATGACACGCAATTACTGCAGGTGTTTCAAAATCTGATTCAAAACGCCATTAAATTTCGCAAGGATGAACCGCCACGAGTTCATGTGTCCGCAGTGAAAAACCAGAATGAATGGGTCTTTTCCGTCAAGGACAATGGTATAGGCATCGAAGCCAGGCATTTGGATCGAATTTTCGTGATTTTCCAGCGACTGAACAAAAGATCCGAGTACGACGGCACCGGCATGGGGCTTGCCATAGTCAAAAAGATCGTGGAGCGTCATGGCGGGCGGGTTTGGGTCGAATCCGAGCCGGGAGTAGGGACTACCTTTTATTTCGCTATACCTGAAAAGGGGATGCAAACATGATGGTTCCAGGGACAATGCTTCAACCTGTCGAGATTCTCTTGGTGGAAGATAACCCGGTAGACGTTATGATGACCAAGGAAGCCTTCAGCAGCGGAAGGGTGTGCAATAATCTGCATGTCGCTGAAGATGGTGAAGAGGCGATGGACTTTCTGCGCAAGCGGGGTAAGTATTCTTCGGCGCCTACACCTGAGATCATCCTCTTGGATTTAAATCTGCCAAGAAAGGATGGACGGGAGGTCTTGGCTGAGGTGAAGCAAGATCAGTTCCTGAGGCATATTCCTGTTATCATTCTCACAACTTCGGAAGACAGGGAAGATATTTGGAAGAGTTACGAACTCCAAGCCAACTGCTTCATTACCAAGCCGGTCGACATGGAACAATTCACCAAGGCGATGCAATATATTGGAGAATTCTGGTTTAGCGTGGTAAGACTGCCGAGTCCCACAAACTCATAGAAACAGAGTGACATGGAAACCGTTAGACTCCTGATTATTGAAGACAATCCGGTGGATGCGCTTTCTCTCCAAAAGGCCCTACGAGCAGGCGAAAGGCGCGAATTTCGCCGTTTCTCACGCTGAAACCTTGTCGGAAGGCAAGGGATTTCTTGAAAAAGAAGATTTCCATGTAGTGGTGCTGGATCTCGGGCTGCCTGATAGTCGAGGACTCCAAACGTTCCTGGAAGTTCAGAAATCGGCCCCGGACCTTCCCATCGTAGTGTTATCGGGCTTGGACGACGAATCCTTGGCGATTGAGACTGTGAAGAATGGGGCGCAGGATTATCTGATTAAGGACAAATGGGACGCACAACTAGTCCTCCGGGCTCTTAATTATGCAATCCAGAGACATCAGCTTCTTTTCACGTGTAAACAGGCGAACGAATCTTCACGAAAGTCAAACAGGGCGCTTCGAGTCCTAAGTGAATGCAATCAACTGCTGGTACGGACAACCAAAGAGCAGGAGTTCATCGACGAGATATGCCGAATCCTGGTGGATCATGGTGGATACCGCATGGCCTGGATTGGATTTCCCCTCGACGATAAGGCCAAGACCGTGCAGCCGGCAGCGATTGCCGGATTTGAAGACGGATATCTCCAAGCTGTGAAAATCACGTGGTCCGACGACGAGACCGGCCGAGGTCCGACGGGAACCGCTATTCGGACAGGAATCACCAAGATCAACCGAAAAAGTCGGTCCAATTTCGAGTACAGGTCCCTGGCGCTCAGAGGCCCTGAAGCGCGGCTATGCTTCGTCTATTGCATTACCACTCGTCGATCATAACGGTATCTTCGGGGCCCTCACAATGTATTCTATGGAGCCGGACGCTTTTGACGATGAGGAGGTGAAGTTGCTGAGTCAATTAGCCGATGACCTGAGCTATGGGATCAGCACATTGAGAATGCGCGCGGCCAAAGAAAAGCTGGATCTGGCCCGTCGCGAAAGTGAGCGGCGCTTCAGGGCAATCTTTGAAGGAGCGCAGGACTACATTTTTCTCCAAGATCGATCGTTCAGGTGTACTCTCGTAAATCCTGCAGTAGAAAACCTGTTCGGCATCCCTGCCTCCAAAATTGTTGGAATGAAGTTCGAGGATCTTTTCGGTGAGGAGGACGCAGCGTTCGTTCGAGAATCAGACGCCCGAGTGCTACAAGGCGAAACCATCGAGGAGGAACACACAAGACAAGTCAATGGGGCGCCCATGACATTTCTCGAAACAAGAAGTCCACTTCGAGACGATGCAGGGGACATTGTAGGCATTTTCACTGTTTCTCGTGATATTACCGAACGCCGGAGAATAGAATTCTCCGCCCTCGGAATCGGATGTCGCATATCCATCCGAGGCCATGAGGTCCACGCTGACGCTGGCCCATGCCGCGGCTCAAAAGGACTCTACTATTTTGTTGCTGGGTGAGAGCGGTAGCGGCAAGGATTACCTGGCCAGGTACATTCATAATCATTCCAAACGGGCCGGCGGGCCGTATTTTTCTGTAAATTGCGCTGCCATAGCCGCGCAGCTAGCCGAATCCGAATTATTCGGTCACGAAAAAGGATCTTTCACCGGGGCCCAAGGCCGTAAGAGAGGACTCTTGGAACTGGCGGAAGGTGGAACATTGCTGCTCAATGAAATTGGAGAGCTTTCACTCCCGTTGCAGGCGAAACTGCTCACCTTTCTTGATACAAAGAAATTTACCCGCGTTGGCGGGGAAAAAGAAATCTCTGTGAATGCCAGGCTCATTGCGGCCACCAACCGCGACCTGCAAAAGGAAGTTGAAGCGGGGCGTTTCAGAAATGACCTTTTCTACCGCATCAATGTTATGACCATAACGGTCCCCCCTTTACGTGAAAGGCGTGAGGACCTCCCGATACTGACCAGGGAAATTCTGTCGCAACTTCACGCAGAATTGCGGTTTGCCGCTCCTCCCAGCATTGATGCGGCAGCGATAGAAACTTCTCAAAAACTATGATTGGCCCGGCAACGTGAGGGAACTGCGTAACGTTTTGGAAAGAGCCGCGATACTCTCAAACGGATGGGGCCATAGACCTTGCCGGTCTTCAACTGCGCATGGACAAGAGCGTTCCAAATCAGGGGTGGTCATTTACGACCTCGTTCCCATTCGGCGGCACGCTCCAAGATGTGACCGATGAACTCACAAAGTCACTGCTGGCGGAAACGCTCAGGCTTTCCGGCGGAAACAAGAAAAAGACTGCTCAAACCCTTGGTATTGCCAGGGACTCACTATATCGGTACTTAAAGAAGTTCGGGATGGAAACGGCTGATTGAATCATCCAGTGCCGAATTACAGGAGGTCATCATCTCTGGTGGAGACCATAACTTAGTGTTATAACTGACATTTCCTGGCAGTGATCAAAAAGATATCTCGGAGGTGGGAAGGTATGGCAAAAAAACCAAAGGTGGGCGAGAAGTCTACAGACGCGGGTTTTATGGGAGATCAGGAATTCTTGGCCGCTATAGTCCGGTCTTCGGATGACGCGATAATCGGAAAAGATCTGGACGGCACGATCCTGAGCTGGAATGCCGCGGCGACGAAGAATGTACGGCTTTTCCGAAGAACAGGCTATCGGCAGATCCATTCGCATCGTGGTTCCTCCTGATCGTGAAGACGAGATACCGCAGATCCTGGACAAGATCAGGAGAGGTGAGTTGGTAGATCATTATGAAACTATGAGAATGTCGAAAGATGGCCGCCAATTCCATGTCTCTCTCACCGTGTCTCCTATCCGGAATCAGGCCGGCAAGATTGTGGGGGCCTCGACAATAGCCCGTGACATCAGCCAACGAGTACAAGTCGAAGAGGCAATGGCGCGACAAAGACTAGTTCAAGCAATTCTGGAGGTTTCCATACCGGTTATGCAGGTGTGGGAAGGTGTGTTATGCGCTCCCCTCATAGGGACGCTTGACAGCCAGCGCACCCAGCAGCTTATGGAACGGCTCCTGGAACGTATCGCAGAGACCGGCGCATCCGTCGCCCTTATCGACGTTACCGGCGTGCCGTCCGTAGACACACAGACCGCCCGGCACATCATCGAGACTGCAACTGCCGTGAAATTATTGGGCGGACAAATCATTTTGACAGGCATACGTCCTGTAATTGCACAGACATTGGTCCATTTGGGTGTGGATCTGTCGGAGATCGTCACTCGGTCCTCCTTGGCTACTGGTTTCCGGGCGGCCCTGGAGATGCTGGACCTTGAAATGGTTAATAAGAAGGAGTCTCGATGAGTTTTGTGTACCAAGCCTATAGGCACGGAGATGAATGATGGCGGACGAAGCAATTTCGATAATCAGAGTGCACGGCATTTCTCATCGTCACGATGCCCGCAGATCCGGACGATGCCGCCGTGATAGCGCTCCAGGAGCAGATACTGAATACTATGGACCGAACTAAAGCAAAGGGTCTGGTGTTGGACATTTCCAATGTCGAAACTTTGGACTCTTTTTTCGCACGAACAATCGTAGAAACCGCTCAAATGACCCATTTGATGGGTTGCAGTACCGTCGTGGTAGGTATGCGCCCCAGCGTCGCGATCACGGCCACGCAACTGGGCTTGAGCATGAAGTTAAGTCGAGTCAGTTCAGCGGTCAATGTGGACAAGGCCCTGGACATGTTGACCGAACGACCCCGTCGGAGGCAGGGAAAATGAGCGCCGAGAGTGAGGGATCGGTCCGAATAACCTCCGAAGGGGATCTCATCACTGCCCGAAAAGCGGCTCGTAGCTTAGCGACCAAGCTAGGCTTTGGTATAACTGATGTAACCCGAATTGTTACCGCTACTTCGGAATTGGCTCGTAACATTATTAGCTATGCAGGGTCGGGAATCATGAAATGGTAGGTCCCTGGACACGGGGACCAATGTGGGCCTAGAATTAGTCTTTGAGGATCACGGGCCGGGAATCGCCAATGTTGAGCTAGCGATGCAGGAAGGTTTTACCACCGGCAACGGCTTGGGGCTGGGCTTGCCCGGCTCAAAACGATTGATGGACCAAATGGAAGTTTTTTCCGAAGTGGGTAAAGGGACCACGGTAATCGTGAGAAAATTGAAGAGGAAATAATTGAAAAACTGCGATAGCCATTTTTTCGCATTGCGGGAAGCGGAAATCCGCCGCGGTTTTCTGAGGAAGCCCGGAACCGGATTCTCCAATCCTTCATTCCGGTGGGACTTTCAATCCATGGCTCCCGGTTTTCGGTTGAAGAATTTACTGAGAAAGCCCGTCGCCATGAAAACTGCGGGTGACGAGAATTTGGTTGAACGATCAACATTGTCCTTCCCCGTAGAAGGCTAGGCGATGCGCCTGTTTGAGGACAGGAGCGCTAAAGGCAAGGGTTTGGAACAATTCGAACAGGTAACAGTAGTGATCTCTTGCGCTGCGGACGAGGGACAGGCTCGACGAGCGGCAAGGGAGATAGCAAATGTCGTTGGATTTGACGAAAAGGCAACCGAAGAAATTGTCATTGTGGCAAGCGAACTCGCCAGCAATATTACCAGACATGCGGGCCGCGGCGCCTTGTTGTTCACTAAGGTCACGCAGCACGGCCGAGACGGAATTCAAATTGAGTCGCAGGATTCAGGACCGGGCATCACAGACGTGAATGAAGTTCTGGCAGATGGATTTTCCACGATGGGGGGATTGGGCTATGGCCTGGGCACAGTCAATCGGTTGATGGACGAGTTCGAGATCAATTCGAAACGAAAGCCGCGGGCCGGAACGTCACATCATCTGCAAAAGATGGCTTCGCAAAAAGAGGACAAATCTCGTGCCGTGTCCTCTATCGTTTGGAGCGGCCACGCGTTGTCACCCTATCATGAAGGATAACGGGGACGCTTTTGTCATCGAGAAGGCAAACCAGTGCGCTGTTGTCGGGTATAATTGATGGTCTCGGACATGGACAGTTTGCTCATCGAGCGGCGCAAGCCGCATCGCCACTACGTGGAAAGCCATTTCGAGGAGCCACTTGTAGCGATTTTTCGTGGGACAGGAAGAGCATGCCGTGGCACACGTGGCGTGGTGATGGCTCTCGCGAGGTTCGACTGGGAACTTGATCCGGCGCAGTTCCCAAATCACCACTCGTCTGAGTGTGGCCAGTGTGGGCAATATTGAAACGCGGGTCTTCGGAAGCCTTCGGCCCATGCATTTCGAAATCCGTCGGGGCATTGTCGGGGTCAACGCGCGAGAACCTTTAGTGACGGAACACCAATGGGAACCGAATTTTATCATGGTAATGCACTCGGACGGCTTGAGTTCCCATTGGAGATGGCAGCGATTTCCCCGAAATAACTGATGCTCCTGCAAGCTCCATTGCGCAAAGACTGCTGAATCGTCTGGCCAAAGATAATGACGATGCGACTGTGATCGTGGTAAAGAGCCACGGGATCAAACGATAACTGGCTTATGAATGAAGACAAGCAAAAAGATGTCAAGCCGATTCAAGACACGAGGCTTGCTTTGAAACAGGCGCGTGAGACGATCAGGTTGCTGGAAGAAGAATTGTCCGAAACGAACCGGGGGATGATAGCGCTCGCGACCGAATTGGAGAAGGCAAATGAATCGCTCCAACAGGAAATAAAGGAGCGCAAACGTGCCGAAGAAGCCTGTCGGATAGCTAGCGCGTACAACCGAAGCTTGATCGAGGCAAGTTTGGACCCACTGGTGACAATCAATGCGGAAGGGAAAATTACGGATGTTAACGCGGCAACTGAGCAGATAACCGGATATTCAGCACAAGAACTTGTCGGCGACCGACTTTGCCGATTACTTTACAGAGCCCGAGAAAGCCCGATCGGGATACAAACTGGTTTTTCAAGAAGGGTTGGTGAAGAACTATGAATTGGCAATCCGGCACAAGGACGGGTGGCTGACACCGGTTATATACAATGCTTCCCTCTACTGCGATGAGGCATGGGAAGGTTGTCGGTGTCTTCGCCGCTGCCCGTGACATCAGCGACAGGAAACGGGCGGAAGAGGAACTCCTCCGATCAAATCAAGACCTTCAACAATTCGCTTACGTGGCGTCCCATGATTTGCAGGAGCCTCTACGCAACGTGGCCAATTGTCTGCAAATGCTGGAGAAGGACTACAAGGGCAAACTCGAAGCCGACGCAGACGACTATATCCGGTATGCCGTTGAATCCGCCGTAAGGATGAAAGCCCTTATTCAGGATCTGTTGGCGTTTTCCCGTGTGGCGACAAAGGGAAAACCACCGGAGCCAACAGATTGTGAGCAAATATTAGAGCGAGCCTTACAAAATTTGGATTTGGCAATAACTGAAACTGGGGCCTTAATCACCCATGATCCCCTTCCCACAATTCCTCGCTGACGACTCACAACTATTACAAGTATTTCAAAATCTGATTCAAAATGCCATTAAATTTCGGCGGGATGATTCGCCGCAGATCCATGTGTCCGCAGTGAAGGATAAGAAGGAATGGATCTTTTCCATCAAGGATAATGGCATCGGAATAGAATCTCGGCACCTGGATCGGATTTTTGTGATCTTCCAACGACTGCATAAGAGGAGCGAATACGAAGGCGCCGGGATGGGGTTGGCTATCGTGAAAAAGGTCGTGGAACGACACGGCGGACGCGTTTGGGCGGAATCGGAGCCCGGAGTGGGAACGACGGTCTGTTTCGCTCTGCCTGCAAAAGATCGCCACATATGATGTTGCCGGGAACGGAGATCCGCACGGGAGATATTTTATTGATGGGAATAACCCAGCGAATTTAAGGCTGGCCAAGAAAGCCTTTAATGTGGAGCGGATGAATACCTTCTTTCCGGGAAAGGCTCAATTGGCGGCTACAGGTAATTTTGGGTCAGCCGGCGCCATAGCGGGAACCGACTCAATTTCTTGTTCACCTTGCGGCCGATGGTGTGACCCAGCACGAGCGGGAGCCCCAACAACAACGGGACCACGTTACGGGGCATAAAGAGTCTTATACTAAAAACTTTCCGCGCAATCTTGAGCACTTGCCAGGGAGTGTAGAATTTTCTGGTGATCTGAGAACTGATACGTTTGAGCCCCGGCCGTCCCACGCCCTCGCGGTACACGATCCGGTCGTCACCGATATAGTAACCCGGTGTAGTCTCGACCAATTCCTTTAACGGTGAATATTTCTCAATGCGTAATTTCTGATACGTTATGGAATGCAGATTCAGCTCTCGGGCGAAGACCGGAATCCGCATCATTTCCTCTTCAGTCTCCGTTACGTTCCCGTAGATGAAATAGCCATGATAATAAAACGGATAATTGCGTGAAGACTCGAACGCTTTCCTGACTGTTGCCGTATCGAAGCCTTTATTAAGCTGATCCAAGATCCTATCGGTAGGTGATTCAATTCCCAGGAGAAACAACTTGACACCCGCCTTTGCGGCTGATTCCAGGACTTCGGGATGGTTGAATATCTCGATTCTGGACTGGACGACAAATCGTTTATTGATCCCGTCAGCTACAAGCGTGTCGCAGATCTTCTTGGCCCGAGCCGGATTTACAAAAAAGTCCTCATCAGCTATCAAGACAATTCCCGCGGACATCGCCCGCAGCTCTTCCATCACTGAATCAATCGGACGTGGAGAATAGGTCCTTCTCTGCCCGCCCTCGGTTACTGTGAAAGTGCAAAACTTGCAATTGTGAGGACAGCCCCGAGAAGTGAGGATGATATCGAATTCCTCTCCACGTAGAGCAAAGCCTCCGATGTTGAAGTGATACTTCTGGCGACGTAAAGTGCGGTCAGGAAAAGTGTAATTGTCTAATTTCCCGAGAGGACGCTTAGGATTGTGGATGATGCCTGAGCCGTTGCGATAAGACAGGCCCAGAATATTTTTTGGGTCAGCGCCCGAGGCTATCTCAGCAATCGTTTCCTCCCCTTCCCCTCGGACCACAATATCGACTCCGGGGCAAGTTTCGAAGACGGTCTCCAGGTCGTCGGTGGCCTGTTTTCCGCCTATGACCGTGAGAAACGTCGTGAGGGAGAGAGTTTACAAGCTCCAGCACTTCATCGAACTGGTATTCCCAATTGATGCTAATACATAATAGGTCCACTTCATCTTTGATAAACTTCTTCAATCTCCGAGGCGCCCGCATGGGGCCGGGAAGGCGCAGATCGACTAAGGTGACCTGTTCTACGTGAGGCTGAAGCGCCGCTGCAATGTATTCTAGCCCTATCGGCGGGAAAATGGCTATTCCGAGCGAACCTGAATGGCTGTCACGGTAGTATGGGTGGAGACATAAGGCGTGCTTGTAACCTGAGCCCAACCATTACTCCCTTCGGAACTTCTTCCGAAAACTCGACAGGCAAGAGCCCACGAAATGGGGACCCTTGCCTGTGTTTCATGATGTCACCGTGAACCGATAGTTACGTTACCAGATTACACTACCAGCGTGATCGTCCGCCGCCGCCGCCGCCGTCTCGACTATCTCGACGCCCACCTCTGTCATTGGTCTTGGGGCGGGCTTCATTCACCTTCAGCGCACGACCGCCGAGATCCTTGGAATCCAATTCCTCGATGGCGCGAAGGCCTTCCTCACGATTTTCCATTTCAATGAATCCGAACCCTCTGGATCGGCCCGTGAACTGGTCGGTGATGATTTTAGCGGATTCCACTGCTCCATAACCTTCAAAGAGACCCTTAAGTTCATCCTCGTTGGTATTAAAAGACAGGTTCCCCACATAAATTTTGATACTCATTTCTTTTAACTCCTTGGGAAAAGCACAGACACGATTTGTGGGAGTGCGTTTGAGGTTCCGAACACGGGCTCTTGGTAGCGTGGATGAATCGACCGGCGTTACGGTGGGATAATCCTCGGCTCAGGGCGCCTATGTCCTAACATCTTAAGCCTTGCATAACGCCGGTTGTCCTGAAAACAGGTCAACTGGAGAAACACAAGTTAAGGTTCATATATTAGCCTATGTCAGGGATCTTTAGTTGTCAAGGGATTTTAAGGGTCGACGGG
>CAVVZX010000039.1:0-81187 GCA_963752855.1 uncultured delta proteobacterium
GAGTATAAGTAAGTAAGGCGTAACCCCTCAGTTACGCGGGGCGTGCGTTTGTCATTGCGAGGAGTGAAACGACGAAGCAATCCCCCAAGCTTGGAGATTGCTTCGCTCCGCTCGCAATGACAGTCTTTGGCCGCCCGTAACTGAAGGATTACAGCAAGGCTATGGTTGATCTTGTGATGGACTCGTGGTCCGTCTATAATTGAACTTCTATCACTACTGTCCGGCCAAGGACGGGCTTCTCTGGGGAAGGTGGCGCTGTGAGGGGTATTTAGCGGCGAGCCTTTTTGGGGGACATGTTTTTCGGGGGGTTGGTCTTTGACGCCCCAGTGGCTTGGGATATGACCTGGACCTTTTTCTTTGCTATTTGGAAGTTGTGAACTAAGAGCAAAGGAGGTTCAGGTCATGGCGCATTCTAACACCGTTTTGAATCAGATTGTGCGGCATCTTCCTCGCTTTAGGTTTGAACAATTTGTTCGGGAGCATGGCGGTGACCGTCGTGTGCGGGATTTCTCCTGCTGGAAGTTGTTTCTGTCCCAGATCTATGCCCAGTTGAGCGGAGTAGACAGTCTCAGAGACCTTGAGACGAGTTTGAGGTCCAAAGTCCGTTGGCTTTATCACCTGGGGCTGGATAAGTTCTCTCGGTCGACAATGGCCGACGCCGGTGAAAAACGCCCAGCAGCTATTTTCGAGGGGATGTTCAATGAGTTGGTACGGATGGTTCAGTCAAAGGCGCCGGGTCATTCGTTCAAGTTCAAGAATCCTCTCTATTCGCTGGATTCCAGCACGATTACCCTTTGCCTTTCGGTTTTCTCGTGGGCCAAATTCAGGACACGCAAAGGGGCTTTGAAGCTTCATGTGCTCTTGGATCACCGGGGCCATCTCCCCAGTGCCTTGGTCATCACCGATGGAAAGGGTTCCGATATCTCGGCTGCTCGTCGATTTCACTTTGAGCCGGACAGCATTTTGGTGGTTGACCGGGGTTACGTGGATTATTGCTGGCTCTACCAGCTATGCCTCCAAGGAGTCTGGTGGGTAACTCGACTCAAGAAGCGCATGGATTTTCAGATTGTTGAGCGTCGGCCCGTTGATCGGAGCACTGGGGTAACCTCGGACTGGAGGATACGGATGACGGGCGCTAAAGCGGACAGCATTCCTACGGAACTCAGACGAGTCCGGTACGTGGACCGAGAAACAGGTAAGGCTTATGAGTTCTTTACCAACATCTTCCACCTGAGCGCCAAGGAGATTGCCGACATCTACAAGGCGCGATGGGACATAGAGTTGTTTTTCAAGTGGATCAAGCAGAATCTCAAGATCAAGAGCTTCTTCGGAACCAGCGAGAATGCGGTACGTATTCAGGTCTGGTGCGCACTGTGCGTCTATCTCATGGTCGCATATCTGAAATTCCTCTCAAAGTCGCCGTTTTCCTTGTCAAAGCTCTTGGTGAGGATCAGAGCTAACCTCATGGAGAGGATAGGTCTGGTAATGGTCTTGTATCAGGAAGAGAACAGAACACACCACGCAGCGATGGAAGATCAACTCACCCTAACTTTTGGGGTATAACCTGTTGAAATCACAGCGCCAGATAACATGGTATCGGCCACAGTAGAAAATGTAATGCCCTAACATACCGATATCACATCAAAGTAAACCGGACAGTAGTGAACTTCTATACACTAAATTTTCCAGGAGGCGCCGAATCATCATGGATGTATGCAAAATCACTTATTGCACTGCTTGAAGTTACAAACCTAAAGCCGTCAGTCTGGCGGAAGAGCTGAAAACCAAATTGGGTCTTGAATCCGAATTGATTGCATCGAGCGGCGGGGTTTTTGAAATCGAATATGGTGGAAACCTCGTGTTCTCGAAGAAAAAACTGGGTCGATTCCCGGACCAGGGAGAAGTTCTAGGACTGATCAAGAAAGAAAAGTAGACGAAAGATTCAGCGCAGCGACTGCCCAAACCGCTGAGCTTATTTTAAGAATTACTGAGTCCCGCATCATTAAATACCAATATAATGGGGCCGCTCATGCCTTCTCCGTTATACATTGTTAGGGGAGCGGTATTTGTCTGGTCGCATAAAGCGCTTTGGAAATACGCCGCAGCTCCGATACTTATAAGTATAGTTATTTTGGCCGGATCTTACATTTTGCTTTATGATTTGTTTGTCAAATTAGTGTCTCCTTACGCCGCTCAGGAATGGTACGGCAAAGTCGTTTATTACTTGTTGTTGGTCATAATAACAGTGGCTCTATTGGCCGCATTTTTTTTCATCGTCACACGTTTGGCCTCCACGGTATCTGCCCCCTTTAATGATATCATTTCACAGAAAACGGAGGAGATTGCCACCGGGACGCGGGATGAAAGCGGCTTTTCCCCGGTTAGGCTGTTACGAGATTCGGGACGCTCGCTTGCGCATTCGTTCAGATTGCTCGGTCTGTACATCGGCCTGCTCGTGATCGGCCTCTTATTATTGCTGGTCCCTGTGGTGGGCGGGGCCTTGTACACCGCTTTCGGCGTTCTCGTTTCAGCCTATATGTTTGCCTATGAATATCTTGGATATCCCATGGACCGGCGGCGTTTCTCGTGGGCGCAGAAGCGCACTTTCCTTCGATCAAAGCCGGGGTCAACATTGGGTTTTGGGCTCGGGAGCGTGATCATGGCATCGGCGCCAATCATTAACTTTTTCTTTATCCCCGCTGCTGTCGCCGGCGGAACATTACTTTTTTTGGACCTCGCGGGGAATCCAAGCAAGGGCTCTGTGGTCGTGACTGATTAGATTTAGAAAATGAATGGGTCGGTTTTAAAAAGGATTCCCTACCCATCACGGTTTCGGCGTTCACCTTGACACATGGTATTTGAGTTGCTATTCTGTCTGGATGACGCGGGGTGGAGCAGCCAGGTAGCTCGTTGGGCTCATAACCCAAAGGTCGGAGGTTCAAATCCTCCCCCCGCTACCAGACGAGCGATGATCAAAGTCCTGCCTCATGGATCGTCGTCCCGCGGAACACAAACCCTTTTTTGAATAATTCTATAGACAATATGAGTACATGTATATGAACATACTCATATGCTCGGAACCTCCCTGTAAATGCAGTGTCATATAAATTAATTTGTGCCAGTTGAACCGATTTTTTGACATATTTTTCACCCGTATGTTAGAGTTCTGATAATTTGTAAATACGCGAATTGCGCGAGGATGGAACATGAATGGTAAGGATCCTTCCTCTGTAGATTTTTCCCCGGAAGAGAGCCGCCCTGAAAGACCTTTGCTGACATTGGCAGCCGAGACAGAGTCAATCGATCTCACCGAAGTGTTGACCAAGGATTTAACTTCTTCAGGCAGTTATCACGTCGGCGAATTGCAGGGGACTTTTTTTGGCAAATTGCTCGAAGCGTTGCCGGTCTCCGCGTTACTGATAGATAAATCCTTTAGGATCAGATTCGCCAATCAATCATGGGTCCGTTTCTCCGGTGATTTTCAGAAACTGGGGGACTATTCTTTTTCTTCCCTGTTTATTAATGCGACATCAGCCCGAAACATCAATTTTCTGCTGAAGCAGGTTTTCAATGATAGAAAACCGAGAGTATCAGTGGAAAAGCTGATGATAGGCTCCAATCAGGTTTGGGCTCGAATTTACTTGAGATCGTTAAGAATAGCCGGAGAGAGATTAGTCCTTTGCCTCGCAGAAGACTTGACCCACGAAAAGAGACAGCTCCTTTTAATGGATGCAATCAAGCGAGCCAAGACAGAGTGGGAGCAGACTGTTGACACTGTGCCGGAGAGCATTGCGCTAGTGAATTCCGATTACCGGATTATACGAATGAATCGAGCCATGGCCGACCAAGCAGGCTGCACGGTCCAAAGCGCAATCAAAGAACCTTGCTACAAAGTTGTTCACGGGAGAGAAAAGCCACCTTATTTTTGTCCCTTCTCCCGAGTGGTAAACGATCGGGAGGCGCGAAATGTCGATTACTTCGATGACAATTTAGGGGCATTTCTCAAAGAGTCTATATCTCCGATCAAGGGAAACCATGGCATTTTAAGGGGTTGCGTAATCGTGATTCAAGATGTGACGCAGCAAAAGAAATTGGAGGGTGAGCTTCATCGTTATGCTACCAGGGATGAACTGACAAATCTGTTTAACAGGCGCCAGACCCTCACTTTGTTAGAGGCGGCCTGCCAGACCGCAAGTCGGTACAATCGCCCGTTAAGTCTGGCTATCTGCGATGTAGACCATTTCAAACAGGTAAACGATGAAAACGGGCATAACGCCGGAGACGAGATGCTCAGGTTTTTTGGAGCAACAATTCATAAAGAATTGCGCGGAGCGGATATTGCCGGACGCTATGGAGGAGATGAATTCTTAATGATTTTCCCCAACACTCCTTTGGAAGGAGCTGCTCTAGGCCTGGATCGTATTCGGGTCAGGTTGGACGAAACCGTTCTACAGATTAATGGCAGAAACAAGATTACCTTCAGCGCGGGGGTAGCTCAATTTGTTCCGGGAATGACCCCTGAAGCCTTCATACACCACGCGGACGAAGCTTTGTACGAAGCAAAGCGGTCGGGGCGAAACCGGGTGGTAATCAAGACCGATTAAGGGCCTCCGCAATGGCGAAGGCGACCCTTCCTACCGTCTGTCGGACAAAACCCATTCAGTGACCCCCAAATAATCATTCGAAGCGTTTGGAAGCCAAATCAAAAAAAACACAGAATTTTGGACAAATGCTATAAATAAGTCTTTTTCTGTGCTCTGTGCGTCCTTCGAGCTGAAATGAGATTTATCCCAAGCTTTTCCGCTTGACGGAATGACTGTTCAAGACCAAATTTGGTGTTGACCGTCGGCTATTATTGTGTGTATCACCCATGAACTGGGCCTTCAATCTAGGGAGTTATGTATTTTACGGGTGGTGGGACTGGCGTTTCTTATTCCTCATATTGTTTACGACAGTGGCGAACTTTTGGTCCGGCCGGCTCATGGAAGTCGCTCTAATATATAACCTCAAACCGTACCAATCCCTGTCTTCCGGATTGAGCAAACTGCTACTCGCCGAAAACCGTAGCATTTACTACGCCTGTCAGCTCACCCATCTGTACCGATTCAACTGCGAATTGTTCTTGCGGGCTCTGTATTATCTCGGACGAGACGACCAAAGTTGGATTAACCGTTATGTTATCCAGCCCGAATTTGCCAAGAGCTATCAACCCTCGCCGGGGTTTGTCCGAGGCATTCAGGAGACAATTCCGCCCGACAGCGTCCGAGCCTTCCGGAAAATCCTGGCGCAAGCGGAAGAATCCGGGGCAGAAGTGCGATTGCTCGTTTCACCTTTTCTGCCCGCTCACATCAGCCGTCTGCACGATCTCTACGACAAGCGGAAAACCGAAATCGAAAATTTGGCCGGAGGCCTCCACGTGTGGGACTACGCCGACGCTCTTGATGACATCCGCTGCTTTGCGGACCCGTTGCACATGAATATTGAAGGCGCGCGCCTAGTCCTGTGGCAAATGGTGGCTGATGGTTTCTTTGCGATTCCGACCTCCGAGTAATCGACTTCAACCCACTGTGTTCTCTGACAGATTACCAGTCTTCAGTAAGCCTCCTCGGATTCCAACATCTCGTCGGTCACTTTGTCTCTAAAGAGATAATATGCCCACGTCTGGTAAGCGATTACCAGAGGCACAAAAATCAGCGCCACCGCCAGCATTATCTTCAGTGTCAGCGGAGCTGGATGACGAATTGAATGCTGTAAGACTGGCCGCAGGATCGATGCTGGACGGAAACAGATTCGGGTACAGTCCTATGACACCAAACAGGGTTGCAGTCAGGATGGTCAGACCCGACGCGAACCAGGCCGTCCACCATTTCGCCTTGGCCATAAACATCCTCACTGCAAGCAATGCGACCACAGTCGCCAATGGAATCAGAAACAGAACCGGATTTGCCAGGTAATTCTTGTAAAGCGAAGTCGCAAACCAAGTATGAACGAGAAAGATGACCGCCACGACCAGGAGGACTACCCAAATGACAGGAAGAACCCTGGCGGTCCGGTCGTGAAGGGCATCCGAGGTCTTTATCGCCAACCACAGAAGTCCATGCTGGACAAAAAGCAGAACAAACAGGAGACCGCCCAGGATGCCGTAAGGGTTCAGCAACGTGAGCAGATTTCCGTGGAAAGCGCCTTCGGCGTCAAAAGGTATGCCCTGAAAAATATTGGCGAACGCAACACCGAACAACAACGCGGGCACAAAACTCCCCACAAAAAGACATGTGTCCCATAGCCGCCTCCAGCCTCGGCCTTCTATTTTTCCTCTGAATTCGAATGATACGGCGCGGATAATCAACGCGAAGAGTATCAGCAACAAAGGCGTATACAGCGTGCTGAACATTACCGCATAGGTCGTAGGAAACGCGGCGAACGTCACTCCACCTGCCGTGATTAACCAGACCTCATTCCCATCCCAGAAAGGACCCAATGAATTGTAAATCGTCCTGATTTCTTTCTCGTCTTTGGCCAGAAACGGCATGGCAGTTCCAAGGCCCAAGTCGAATCCGTCCAGCGTAAAATAAATCGCCCAGAGTAGTCCCCACAACAAAAACCATATGGTTTCCAGCATTTTTCAACCTGCCTTTCTCAAGCGCGCTGCGCGGGCGCAATATCGGAAGGCCCTTTCCGGGCAATTCTGATGATCAGTGCGAAAGCGGCCAATCCCAGAAGCGAATAGAGGACGATAAACGCTATCAATGAAACGAAGACCTGCGATGTAGCAATGTTAGAGACGGCTTCTGAAGTCCTCAATACTTGGTACACTATCCAGGGCTGGCGCCCTACCTCGGTGACTATCCAGCCCAGTTGAGCGGCAATATAAGGCAGCGGAATTGCATACAACATTATCTTCAAAAAGCCGGGGCTGGATTCCAAGCTGTTTCTCTTGAACCATCCTATGATCGTCAAAAGGGGGAACAGGAACCCGAGACCCACCATGAGCCTGAAAGCCCAAAACACCAAAGTGACCGGGGGCCTGTCTTCCTTGGGCCATTCTTTAAGGCCCTTCACTTCGGCATTCCAGTCGCCGTACACCAGCCAGCTCATGAATTTGGGAATTTGCAGCGCTTCGACCAGATTGCGTTCGTTTGCCGCATCCGGAATGACCAGCATCGAAAAGGGAACTCCCTTCCCTGTGTCCCATACGGATTCCACCGCGGCGAGTTTTTCGGGCTGGGATGCGGCCATTATTTTGCCATGAATGTCACCTACGATTACCTCTCCCACGGAAAAGATCAAGGCAAATATCAAGGCAATCCTGAACGACCTTGTGAAGAATTCCGTATGAGTCTTGCGCAGCAGGTGATACGCGCTGACTCCCATCACAAAAAATCCGGCCAATATGTAACCCGAAAACGTGACGTGCAAATACTGTGAGCGCAGCAAACGGCTGGGTTATGACTGCCCAGAAATCCGTCAGCTCGGCCCGCCCAGCTCCTCGTTAATGCACATAGCCCACCGGATTTTGCATCCAGGAGTTTGCCACTAGTATCCAGTACGCGGAAATGTTGGCCGCCAGCGCTACCAGCCAGATGCACAGCGCGTGGACTTTCGGCGAAAGCCTTTTCCACCCGAAAACCCATACCGCAACAAAAGTGGATTCAAGAAAGAAGGCCAAGTGTTGCTTCAATAGCCAAGAGCGAGCCGAAAATATCGCCAACGTACTTCGAGTAGCCCGCCCAATTTGTCCCGAATTGAAACTCCAAGGTGATGCCGGTTACTATGCCCACGACAAAATTAATTAGGAAAATCTTGCCCCAGAATTTGGCCATTCTTTTGTATTCTTCATTGCCGGTTCGGACATAGATTGTCTCCATAATGGCCACAAGGATCGATAATCCGAGAGTCAAGGGCACAAACAAAAAGTGAAATCCATGTCGCCGCGGCAAATTGCAACCTAGACAACAACAAAACATCCATCAGCCGCTTCCCCCTTTCCTGATACGCATTTAATGCGTATCAACTAATCACTGATCCAATCTCGTTGATCAAGGTTATGCTTACAATCATTCGTTCAGCTAGTGATTCAGCAGAGCTAGACCTTTTTCCGCCAGCTCTCCAACCCTGTATTGTGTAAATTTCCCGTCATAATAAACACGAAGCTCCGATTCATCCGTCCGCAGGGCCTCTAGCTTCGGGCGAGTATCATGGGCTTGCAGCATTCCTGCTGCCCACGCTGCGAGGCCCCTCACGGTCGCATCGCCCGATTCCAGATACCTTCCTATATGATCCGCTGCTCGCTATTGCCAGCTCCGGCCTGGACTCCGCCAGGCGAATGAGGCCCCAGATAAGACCCCTTTGCAGCATTTCGTATTCGAGGAAATTGCCTCCGGGGTCCAGATAGGACATAAAAATCGGCGCATACTCGGTAGCCAGCTTCTCCTGACAAGCCATGATTTCGCCCATGGCCTCAGGAGCGCCCCAGCCGATGCCACCCGATTCCTCATTCAGGCTCCACATGAGCCTGCGCATAAATTCTCGTGCGCTTTCCATTTCCCTTTCAGCCAGGTTCTTCATTATTTGACCCATGACTGTAACCGCCCGCCATCGCACCAACTCGTTTTCATTGTACAGAAACGAAAATAGGGGATTCATTACCTCGCGGGCGGGCAAAAGAGACAATTGTCTCACGCGCTCAATGGGATCATCCGCCAAAAGAAGCTCGAGCACTTTCCCTTTTAGTTTTCTACCGGGGATCTTTTCCGACATCGTTGTTTTCGCCAATTTAGCATCCGATGCTCGACGAAATCGTTCGCACACAAGAAATCAGGCGCCTTGCTTCACAGCTTTGGCAATTTCCCGTCCCAATTCTGTGCACTGCCTCAGGGTCTCGTGAGTCGGAACATACATCAAACTTAAACCCGGATGGATGACTTGCATTTTCATCTCCTCCAGGGACTTTGTCATTAATTTCACCGCCTCGCCGCTCCAGCCGTACGACCCAAATGCGGCCCCCACTTTGTTGAGCGGTCGCAGTCCCTTCATGTAGCACAGCATATCCGCCATGCGGGGAAGCATGCCATTATTGAGAGTCGATGAACCGATAATCACCGCCTTGGCGTCAAGCAACTCGGTTATGACATCGCTACGGTGGTTAACCCTGAGATCCATCAATTGGGTGCTCACGCCTTCCTGAACCAGGCTGTCACAAATAGCCTTGGCCATTTTTTCCGTGCTACTCCACATGGTGTCGTAGATAACAAGGGCCTTTTGTTTAGGTGTTTGCTTGCTCCATTGCTCATAGGCCTCCACGATCTGCATGGGATTGTCCCGCCAGATCAAACCATGATCGGGGCAGATCATGTCTATTTTCAAATTCAATTTTTTCACATCGGCTATGAGCTTCCCGATCAGAGAAGAATAAGGCAGCAAGATGTTGGCATAGTATTTAGCCGCACGCTGCATGAGTTCCGCGGGATTGACTTCATCATTGAAACGCTCACTGGTGGCCCAGTGCTGACCGAAGCCATCGCTGGAGATCAAAACCGCATCCTCTTTAAGATAAGAGAACATGCTGTCCGGCCAGTGAACCATTCGCGTTTCTATAAATTGCACAGTGCGTTTTCCGAGGCTGATCTCACGGCCGGTTTCAACCACTTCGTAAGGCCAGTCCTCACGGTGATAGTGCTCCAAGAGCGCTTTCTTGCCTCGCGGCGAGCAGAACAGCTTTTCGGGTTTGATGACCTCCATCATCTCAGCCAAAGCGCCTGAATGATCAGGTTCCACGTGATTTACAACCAGGTAATCAATGCGGCTTGGCTCGATAACTTTGTAAATACAGTGAAGCAGATCACCTTTGAAAGTCTTCTTGACCGTGTCGAACAGAGTTATCTTGTCATCAAGCGCAAGATACGCATTGTAAGTCGTGCCTTTTTCGGTCAAATAGCCGTGAAAATCACGGATGCTCCAGTCCACCGCTCCAACCCAGTGAATGTCCTTTTTTAGCTCAACATTTATCCTCAACCGAATCCTCCCTTGAAAGTTATACCGCGGCAGCACGTACCCAATCCGTTCGCCTGCGCGGAGGCCCTTCATGTGGTTGTCCCGATAACGATCATGAAGGCTTTGTCACGGATCATGCCCTTCGCGAACCCTGAGTCTGATATCAGGCGTATCCGCTGCTACTCGGGAGAGAAGCTGTCTTTGTCCGCGCCGCACACCGGGCAAACCCAATCCGCAGGCAGGGCGTCAAAAGACGTCCCGGCAGCCACACCGTTATCCGGATCGCCGACAGCCGGATCGTAAACATAACCGCAAATTTCGCATACATATCTTTTCATCTGTTCCTCCACATTTCAGCTTATTTGGGCAGCGTTGTTATCTAGCGCCCGATATAGTATCAACTCGTTCCAGTTAATCTTTTGCCTATTTCCCGACCGTAATCCTGTGCCATTTGAGGGCCACCCTGCAAAACAGTTGATTTCAGCCTCAAGGGAGACCCCACCATTTCCATCTTGAATATATTTCGCATGGTATCATATATACGATCCGGCGCTTCTCCGCTCCAGCCGAACGCCCCGAAGGACGCGCCGACTTTACCTTCAAGATTTACTTTGGCTGCCAGAAATAGCAGTGTCTTAACAGCCTGCATCATTTCACCGTGGTATGTCGCTGACCCAAAAACGTAAGCGTCATACCCTTCGAGATCTTCTTCATTCTTCAATTGCGCAGCATCAACAACTTTGGCTTCAGCCCCGGTGAAACGTATTCCTTCTGCAATATAATCTGCAATGGACTGTGTTTCTCCCGTTTCTACTTGCATAAGCAATCAGAGCTTTGGGCATATTCAATTCTCCTTTGATTCCAAATTTGCCGGGCAGCTGATAGAAACAATCTCAGAATTACCAACTCACCAAAATCGCGGCACGATTCGGTGTAGAGGCGGGTTTCAAACCCGACCCAACGGCCGGACAGCTTCAATTCGCATGACGCGCGCCTATTGCCGGGCCGCCTCGGAGACTATCCTCTTGCCCAAGTCATCAGCCTGTTTCAGCGCATCAGGGTGGTTTCTTATGTCGCCTTTCGTCTCAACTTTGTTCACGAAGACGCCACCTTCATAGCTCATATCCAGGGCGTCATAAAAATATTTGGCCACAAGCTGGGCCCCTTCAAAAAGGTTTTTCCCTTTGGTGGCGCCTACGCATATCAAATAGCCTTTGCCGCTGTCCAAGGAGCGCCTTTCCTCGGGGTTCTTATCGAGCATCCTCTTGCACCAAGCGGCCTGACACCTGTCTATGAGCGCTTTGGCCTGCGATGTGACCCCGTAAAAGAAGATAGGAGACGCCAAAATTATGGCGTCAGCCTCGTATAGCTTCGGGTAGACCTTCTGCATATCGTCATCGACTACGCACTTGCCTGTTTTGTCACAGCCGCCGCATTCCACACATCCGGCTATTTTCAAATCGCAGCACCGAACACTAGAAACATCCGCGCCGGCCGCTCGAGCAGCTCGCAGGGCCTCATCGAGCAATATGTCAGTATTGCCCCCTTTTCGGGGGCTGCCATAGATTCCCAGGATTCTCATTTTTGAAACTCTGTTTCGGGGCTGATCATCCAAGCCGTGGGTCCTGTCCATGCATCCCGCATTCAGGGATGTAGCAGGAAACATTGACAAATTCACATTTCTCCTTACAATCGGGACAAGTTTCCGGCGGCGCGGCCTGCTGCTCCGCCTCTAACGTATATCCGCATTTCGGACACTTCCAGGTGTTCTTTTCCATGATTTCCCTCACTTTTTTATATCTCCCGCCGCTCCGGGTTTTTTGCCTTCAGCGTTCAGCAAGAACTTGAGATGATCCAGCATCTGCTGAATATTCTTGGACATAAACCATCGTCCGTTGGCAAATACTCCATAGTCCGCGCCCATCATTGCTGATGCAAAACGAGTTGAATTTGCGTAGAAAAGCCACTGTTCAACCCACTGCTTTTCAATGGTTTCATCAAAAATACTCGGGTTCTGGGACGCGACACCAGCCTTCCAGGCGTCCTTCAATATAAGTGTGGCTGTAAGCGTCATCTGGTTTGATGTTTTTATAGTGTTTTCAAAACGTTCCCAGTGCCCGTTTACCCAATCGTGGGTATGGCAGGAGCGACATACTTTCTGCAGGGTATCTTTTCTCTTTGCTTGCTCTTCAGCGCTGATTACAAATTCGGTGGCGACCTCGCCTTCCAGTGTGGCGGGCAGAGGCATTCCATCTTTATTTCTTATTATGGAAGTATCGGGACTCTTGGGATGGGGGTACGCACAGATAGGTCCAAAAATCCTCCACGGCAGGCGATCGTTCATCTGATGAGTTCTCTTGGCGACCACGTCTCCCTCTGTCGTGACCAGAAGACTTGCGTGACAAACCGCGCACGTGGGCGCAACAAAATCTTTGCCCACAGTCCACGGGACTTCCGTGAATTTCCATTCTCCGTAGAGCGATGAGAACAGGTTGCCATGATTGCTCACGGAATATGCCTGATACGCAGGGACGTCAGGACCTTTATGACAGCGGGAACAGGTGTAGGGTTTCCGGGCCGCTTCTATGGCGAACTGATGCCGGTTATGGCACGCGGAACATGAACCTTTGCTCCCGTCCGGATTCAAGCGACCGACACCTTGATTCGGCCAGCCCGACAGCTTCGGAAATTCAAAGTCACCGAAATCCGTGCTGCGTGATTCCATGCCCTGTGACTTCAAGCGCGGTCCCGTGGCACGACCAACATGAATCCTCCGCGGTCTTTTCAGTCGGCTCAGACAACTCCGTTTTCATTTGCTTAAAAGATTGCATCCCGTTAATCGACTTCATCAAATCTCGATACACTGAATTGTTAGCCAGATTCCCATGCGCGTGAGACATCAAATTCTTGTCGAACTGCTCAGCCTCAGTCGGATGGCACGTTGAACAGTCTGTGGGCGTTACCGTCAAATGAGTCTTCTGATCGTTGTGATCAAAAGTGTCCTTGTGAGAGTCGGGATTCATCATATGGCACTCCGCGCATCCCACTGCCACGGAAACCAGCTTTTCGGGAATTTTTTCCGCTGAGACTCGTCGCTGCTTTTCAGGCTTCTTGAGCGCTTCAGCGGGGGTCATTGACGCGTGACGGCTCTTCTTCCAATCCGCTACTATGGCGGGGGTAGCCGACGAGTGGCATGAAATACATTCTTTGGACAAATCGCTTATAATTGCGGTTTCACCATGCGCTCCGCCAACCACGAACATGGTGGACAGCACGAGAAGTAGAGTCCGGCGATAGTACCTCCGACACATGGCGCTGCAGCCCCCTTCCCCCTTCCGATTAAACGAAGGAATTACTTGGGAAGCTTCTTTAATTCTCTGATCAGGTCCTCAAGTCTCGGCATAACATTAATATCATGTACATCAATGTACCGAATGACGCCGGTTTTGTCGATGACGAACAGGGCCCGCTCGGACGTTCCATCTGCCCGCAAAACACCGTAACTTTGCGCGACGGCCCCGTGAGGCCAGAAATCAGACAGCACGTGAAACCAGACCCGCCCCATCTGCTCGGTCCAAGCATAAAGCGTCGGAATATTATCCACTGTAATGCCGAGGAGCGTCGTGTCATTCTTATCAAAAAGATCTTTGGCGATATTGTAACCGGGCCATTGTTGAGAACAAACCGGAGTCCACGCGGCCGGCACAAAAGAGATGACAACATTTAGTTTTCCGCGAAAACTGCTCAAAGAAACCTTTTCGCCTGCCAGGTCCTGAAGCGTAAAATCCGGCGCCGCATCTCCGACCTTAAGTTTCTGGGCGCTCGCCCGTGGTTTCAACTTTCCCGGGTCATAAATATAATGGCCCGAAGCTTCAGGTTCCGCAGCCGCCGCAGAAACGGGAAACAAAAACGCACAGAGCAAGACAAAGAATATCGCCGACGCAAAAAATCTTCTTGTAAAGAGTAGCACAGGGCGCCTCCTATTTCCCGGCCTTCAACTTCTTCACGTTCTCCAAATACTTGGCCAAATCTTTTATGTGACCAACATGGACATCAAGTATCTTGAGACCACCGCGAGGGCCGATCCCTGCAACAATAAATGTGGGCGTCCGAAACCGGTCTTTAGAGACCTTCTGAAGCTGGAAGCTATCGTCGGCGAATAGCGGAAAAAGGACCTTAAATTTCTCCCTGTAGACCTCAACCTCAAAAGGGGTGTTTCCTATGCCAATCCCGACGAGCTTGACGTCCTTTTTTAGCGATGCGTCTTTTTCAATCAAGCCGTGCAGTTCGTTAACAACCGGGGCCTCGCGTTGGCAGTGGGGACAATACATGCTGAATACTTCTATGATCAGCGTGGCCGCTTTTAGTTGAGATAGAGAAAAAGTCCCTTTTCCCGATACCCCAAGGTATTCTTTTTCAGCGTTGTTTTCAGGGATCGGAAGCTGAATGCCCGCCAAAGCGGCGCCATTCACTTGGAAAGTTTCGGCGCACGCCGGTCCGGAAAAAAGGGCCATCAGACAAACCGAAAGCGCCCAAAATTGCAGCCACTTCCGCATGACTTACTCCTACAACGAGGCTCGGCTTAGCCGCAAGGGCGCACAGCCGTGCGCCCCTACCCGGGCCGTGATCTATTCCCGAGCGCCGATTTGAGACAGCGCTATCTAACCGTCCCCACTCACCATTGAATAGACGGTCTCACCTCAGTATTATGCTTTCCACAAACCGTGTAAATTACAATATTCGCGTGCAGTCCATTCTCCCTGTACCGGAAAAACCGCCTGGGGGGATTCGCCGGGCTTCAGAAATTGCCTGTAAGCCTTGCCGTCCTGAACAATTTCTACCCACTCAATATAGTGCTTCTCTTCCATCGGATGCGGAACGCTCCCCACCTTCACGGTAAGACCGTTCGCACCGGTCTCCTTGACAGGCACGTGCTTTTCCTTTGCCGCATCGACCGTGTTAGCCGTAAACAGCTTCATGGGTTGGCCGCAGCACACGATTTCACCCGCGCCTTCGTGCAACATTTCCACGATATTACCGCAAACATCACATTTGTAGACCTGCAATTTTTCCGTCATGTTATAGAACCTCCCTAAGCCAATAATATGGATTACTTCTTTTGCTCCGCAAGCAGGCTCCGGAGGGGACTCTCCGGCAAGCAGACGGCGCCCTGAAAGAACTCTTTTAACATAATCCTTGACGCTGGTGTGCGGGGAACCCAACCTCTAGCCAGCTTGCGCTTTTTCGCATCGTATAGGAGTTTTCTGAAAGGGAGTCCGGAGGGGAAACTCTTTTGCAAAAGAGTTTCCCCTCTGGCCATCCGTCTTCACCAATTCTCCGCGAGCACTTCGTAGTATGCTTGAGGATGCGCGCAGGCCGGGCAAGCCAAGGGCGCCTCAACTCCCTCGTGCACATAGCCGCAGTTGATGCAGCGCCACGCGACAGGCTTATCTTTCTTGAAAACTTTGCCAAGATTCACATTCGACAAGAGGTCAAGATAACGCTTTTCGTGCTGTTTCTCCGCGATGGACACAGCTTCCCATATTTTCGCGGCATTCTCGAACCCTTCTTCACGAGCGATTTTGGCGAAATTGGGATAAATTTCGCTCCATTCGCAGTTCTCACCTTCCGCGGCGGCCTTCAGGTTCTCAGCCGTGGAACCTATGATTCCGGCCGGAAACGAGGTCTCAACCATGACCTCGCCACCTTGCAGTTGCTCGAAAAAGCGTTTCGCGTGCTCCTTCTCCTGATTCGCAGTTTCCTCAAAGATCATGGCAATCTGGACAAGTCCGTCTTTTCTCGCCTTGGAAGCGAAATAGGTGTATCGGTTGCGCGCCTGAGCTTCACCTGCAAAAGATGTGATAAGGTTCTTTTCAGTCTGAGAGCCGTTCAATTTTGCCATAAATCATCTCCTTCTTTTCATCAATTATATAGGGGTTTTCCCCTGAGCACGGGCCGCCAATGCGGACCCGATTCTCGCACCTTTGTTATTCCACCATTGGGCCTATAGTCGGATAGCGACCGGCGTCCCTGCCGGTCAGTGTGGTTTGAAAAACACAATCAGACATTTCCCCTCAATGGGTTCTCTTCATTCATCTTTTGCTGTCAATCTTGCAAGAGGGACATATGCCCTGAAATTCCAGGCGATGTGACAATATTTTGTAATCACTGAGCCCATGCAAGGCATCCTCGATATCTTCAAGAAGCGAAAAGGGCAGGTCATCCACCTGACCACATTGGACACATCGCACGTGATAATGGTTCTCGACAGTTCCGTCGAATCGCTTCTGGGTCCCCGCGGTTTCTAATTTCAGGATGATCCCCGCGTCAGACAGAATCTCCAAATTCCTGTAAACGGTCCCCAGGCTTATTCGAGGCAATCGTTTGCGCACCAGCTCGTAAAGGACCGTAGCGGTAGGGTGAGTTTTAAGCTTATTCAATTCTTCAACAATCACCCTACGCTGTTTGGTCATTTTCATTTTTCGGTCAAGCATGGCAATTAGCTCAAATAGTAATAGTAACTGTTACTAATTAGACCCCAAAAAAATTTTCGTGTCAAGAAAAAAATGATCGTCAATCATTATGCGCAGGATTAGGGGGACATGCGGCAGTTGCCTATCAAAGATGGTCGGCAAAATTGATACGCGAGAATTTGCCCAAACTGACAATAGTCAAAGAGGCAGATGGTGCCATTGCGCTTGTAATGATGGGTCATGGTGCCGCACCGACCTTTTTTCAGCGGCAACCCAGGCTGGGTACGATCGAGGGCTTGAATTTGGGATTTCTCGTCCACGCACAATACCAATGCCTTGTCCGGCGGATCAAGATAGACGCAGACAACGTTGGTAAGCTTTTCTACGAAGAGTTTGTCTCTGGAGAGCTTAAAGGTCCTTATTCGGTGGGGCTTAAGACCGTGGGCTCTCCATATCTGGGCCACCACGTTATGACCGACGCCCTGAGTCTTGGCCATACTCCGCGTATCCAGTGTGTGGCGTCAGCAGGCACAGTGTGCAGTGTGGCTTCCACTATCGCCTTGACCTTCTCCCCGTCAAGCCGCCTGGGACTTGGACCTTTCGGAGCGTCCTTGGTCAGCCCAACAGATCCCTGATCCTGGAAACGCTTGCGCCAAACCAGGACCGTCGGACGACTGGTTTGCAGTTGTCGAGCAATCGCAGTGTTGGAGAGCCCCTGTGCCGCCAGCAAGCAAATCCGCGACCGAAACGCAACACGTTGCGGAGTCCTCCTGGCGCGCACCCAAGTCTCCAACTGGCTTCGTTGCTCGCTACTCATCGACAACGGCTCGGCTTTATTTCTCATAGACCCGGTTGTAATAAAACCGAAACCTACTGTCAAGACATTATGATGACATTACACTAGTGATAACATGGTCTAGCGTGGGGGCGTCCCTCGTGGGCGCCCAAACCGGGCAGGCACGAGGCCTGCCCCTACCGGAGCCGCCTACTACACATCAAACAAGAAGTGGCGAAGCCTTATTACTTCGCTCCGTGGCCTTGAGGACTTCCACGATTTCGGTGTGACCATTCTCGGAAGCTATCATCAATGCGGTACGGCCGGAATTGTCCTTGGCATTGATATCAGCGCCCTTTTCGACTGAGGCAGTCTGGTCTTGGTCAATCTTCAAACAACGATACAAACTTGAAATTCACGGAATCGAACAGCCCCTGGTCGGTAAGCTTCAGCTCAGGTATCGGCGTCAGGGCCATAAAGGAGAGCGTGGCAAACGGGGCTTCCAGAGCGCATCCTAAAGATTGGGCCGCGCGGACCACATCTTCCAGGCTCTGCGCTTACCTCCTTGATGCTACCCTGCGACATGAGGCCCGCAATCTGTAACGGCAGCTTTGCGATCACCTGGCCGTTATCCGCTACGGTCATGCCGCCACCCATCTCTGCCGCTCCACGGGCGGCCGCGAGCATGTCGCGGTCGCTTGCGCCGACTACAATTATATTATGAGCGTCATGCGCCACAGTCGAGGCTATTGCCCCGCTTTTCAGACCGAACCCGCGGATCAAGCCCACGGAAAAATTCCCGGTCGCATGGTGTCTTTCTATCACGGCTATTTTCAGGATGTCCCGTTCAGGATCGGCTACTACCTTGCCGTCTTGAACCGGCGCAGGCTCCACTATACTCTTGGTGACGATCTGCCCGGGGACTACCTGGATGATTCTGGCCGATGAGCCGGTCGCCTGGATGGTCAGGTCGATTTTGCTCCAATCCACATTTACGCTTCCTCGGAGCTTGATCGTCTCAGCCGACGCGGGTGGCGCCAGCATTCGCCCGTTTTCAGCCACCAGGCGGCCTGCCTGATAAACGCGGCTGATCGTTAATTTCTCCAAATCATCAACAATGAGCAGGTCCGCCAAATATCCGGGCGCCACGGCCCCAAGCCGTTTCAATCCAAAATATTGAGCTGTGTTCAACGTGGCCATCTGGATCGCCCTGGCAGGGGCAACACCTTTTGCTATGGCTGTCCGCACGAGATTATCAATATGACCCTTTTCAACAATGTCTCTTGGGTCCAGGTCATCGGTCACGAAGAAACAGTTGCGCGAATCGCGGCCATTCAGGATCGGGAGCAGCTCATCAAGATTTTTCGCAGCAGAGCCTTCCCTTATCATGACGCGCATCCCGTTTCTTAGCTTCTCCAGCGCCTCTGCGAGTGAGGTGGATTCATGGTCGGAACCGATGCCCGCGCTCGCGTACGCGGCCAAGAGCCTTTCCTGTGCAGCCCGGACAGTGGCCGTCCAGCGCTTTCTTGTGAAAAACTTTGATTTTGGCCAGGATCTCCGGGTCGCCTGCGATCAGTCCGGGAAAGTTCATCATTTCAGCGAGCCCCAGCACCCGTTCCCTGTCTCTGAACGGTTCCATATCGTAATGGGTCAGCACAGCTCCCGAAGTCTCGAACGGAGTGGCCGGTACACAAGACGGAAACATGATGAACACCCGTAGAGGCACATTTGCGCTTGAGTCGAGCATGTAGCGAATTCCGTCCACACCCAGGACATTGGCAATTTCGTGGGGGTCCGCCACAACCGCGGTAGTGCCGTGAGGCGCCACGTTTGCGGCGAATTCCGGGATGCTCAGCATGCTCGATTCGATATGCAGGTGGCCGTCTATAAAGCCAGGCGCAATATAAGCCCCCCCCAGGTCAATGGTAACCTGCGCGTCATAGTCTCCAAAGCCCGCGATTATTCCCTCATGAACAGCCACTGAAGCGTCGTGAATTTCGCCGGAGAAGACGTTCACCAAACGCCCGTTCTTGAGGAGCAGATCCACAGGATATTTCCCAAGCGCGATTTCGATTTTGTGAGCTAATTCCATGATTCGGTCCTCCGTCTATGGCCTAGACTGTAGCCGTTTCAATGGCTCTGCGGCATCCACAGTCTTCCCGCGTAATACGAGGAAGGCTATCGAAAAAGATCTTCTTCACATGCTCCACGTTTTTTTCCATAGTGATGGCGATCATTTCCCACGTTACGGGCTCCTCACTGTGATGCCAAGTATCGTAGTCCGTGCTCATGGCCACAGTAGCGTAGCAAATGCCCGCTTCCCGGGCCAGGACCGCCTCCGGCACAGTGGACATGTTGATTATGTCGCCACCCAACAGGCGAAACATCTTGCTTTCCGCGCGTGTGGAAAATCTTGGGCCTTCTATGGTTACGATCGTTCCGCGCGGGTGATGAGCGATCTTTTCTTCCGTTGCGGTTTCTACAAGTATTCCACGCAAATATTCGCAGAAGGGATCGGCCACGGCTATGTGCACGACCTGGTCCCCTTCATAAAATGTGCTTTTTCGCTGCCGCGTAAAATCCAGGAACTGATCGGGAAAGACCAGCTGACCGGGCTCTATTTCTTCTCTCAGCGACCCGCAGGCTGTTGTCGCTATAATATGAGTCACCCCCACCTCTTTCATGGCCCATATATTTGCGCGATAATTCACCGCGGACGGTCGGATTCGGTGGCCTTTGCCGTGTCTAAGGATTATAACTACTTCGGTGGATCCTGCCTTACCGATTATCAGATCAGAAGATAGAGCGCCGAAGGGTGTGCCCTTCTTAACGAATTTTACGTCGGTGAGAAAATCCGGGTCGTCGAAACCTGAGCCCCCGACCATGCCGATTTTGACCACGAGCAGCCCTCCTTGGAATATTAATGATGAGCGGGAAAACTGTATTGAAATAGTGATTCTAAGGCGCTGCTCGTCACGGTGTCAATAAAAAGCCGGTCCAAAAACAAGAGATATAGGAAATCTAATGGAAATTTCTGGTTGACATCGTAAAATTCAGTCAATTAGATTGCGGAATATATAAGGAGTTTCGTCTCCTGTGGACTATCAGCCGCGGGGAGGTTCGGCCTGCCGGAAAAAGGATCCCTGTATTTACTTGTTGGAATGGCTCTTATTTGGGCGGCCAGCGCCGTTGGTGGGCAGGTTTTTGCTCGCTCGGTCGCGGGTCCCGAATTGCGCGGAGCAGCGGTGATCGACGGGGGCCTGGCGCCGAACAACCCGCGTAGACGGAACCAATCGTGCCGGTACGGACATCAGAGCGCGCATCCTTGTTGCTCAGGCTCGACCCAACCAGCCGCGACCGGAAGCCGAGGCGCCGCGTTCGGGTGTTTTCCCTGTCCGTATGTCGGCCGTCCTAAAGGGTATTTCGAATTATGACGCGGTAGGGCCAGGCAAGACTTTGGCGGGCGACGACAAGCCCGACGGGTTGTTTGTTCTGAGCGTTCAGGCGCAGGACAAGGAAATAACCGCAATTGAAATAAGAAATACGGATGGCGTCGAGTCCATCTGGGACACTGTCCCAGGCAGCAATCATGGAGCTATTGGAGTGGCGACAGTGGAGGACCCGGTCCGTCTGCTCAACAGGAAGGATGGAAGTGTAGTAATTAAAGTTAAGGACAGAGCGGATCTGAATTTGTATGTCGCAGACAACGGCTCTATAGAGGGTGGCAAAAGCAATTATAAGATTTCGGTCACGTTCAGTGACGGAGGCGTATCGTGGGCCCCGGTGCAAAAGACAGCTCAACCGTCGCCGGAGCGTTCGTCCGAACCGGCCGGAGCGATCACAAAAGTAAATTTTCTCGGGACATTTATGGGCTTTGCGTCCACAGATGCAGTGGGCCGATATTCCGGCCTCAAGCCCGATGGAGTGGCAGATGCTGTTTTTGGACTGGACATAGAGGTTTCTCCTAAGAGTTTTGTCACGGGCATTGAAATCGGCAATATCGACGGCACAGGAAGGAAATGGAGCACCACCGGCGCTCCGGATAGTTGGAGTTTGGCGGTAGCATATCAAACCGCGCCCACCGCCATTTTGAATAAGACAGATGGATCAGTAAGGATTCCCATCGACGGTCGGGCTCAATTTTACCTTTATGTGGCCGATCCGGGCGACATAAGCACGGCCCATCAGCGGATGCGGATTATCGTGCATCTCGCCGACGGAATGTCCTATCAGCAGATTGTTCGAAGGCCGCCTTCCTCAACGGCCACGGTCGCGCCAGGAATGGACGAAGCTCCCAAGGCCAAGGGATTGATAACATGTGAATTTAGGGGTTTTATTTACGATCTTGTTAACACCTCGAACAGGCCCGGCAAGGATGGTTATCTTGACGGGACTTTTATTATGAAAATTGAGGTGGACAATAAGAAACTGGCAAAAATTGAAATAAGTGGAAACGACGGCGTAGTTCGCTGGTCCAGTGAGGGGAAGGCCCCTGCGATGTTTCTTGGGGTCGCGCTGTATCCCAAAATCTATACGTTTATCAATGAAAAAGGCGGCCTCATGCAAACGCCCCTCTCAGGTCGGCGTACACTTTATCTCTACGCCGCAGACAATGGCATGCTTTCAGATCCGAAAGCCGCCCTGACGGTGACAGTGACTTTTTCAGATAAAACCTCACTGAGCGCCGAGATAGCGAAGTGAGATAGATTGCCTTCCTTGACACCCCTACACCCCTTCGTTATGGTTAAATTGTGCCCTATGGGCGAGTTTCAAGACTGAAAACAACAGACCGCCTACCTTGTCCGGAATGTCACGGCTCAGATTTCGATCCGCAGGAGCATTTCTTATGAGTCGTATAAAATTGAACGATCTTGATCCTTCTTTCAAAGATAGAGTCGCCCGGCAACCCGGTGGGGAAGGAATCCGCGCATGCTATGGCTGTAAAGCCTGCACAGCGGCATGCCCCATCGAGACTGTGGATAAGCGGTACGATCCCCGAAAGATCATCAGAATGGCCCTGCTGGGGATGCAAAAGGAAGTGCTGGAGAGCGATTTCATTTGGCTCTGCTCTTCATGCTACGGTTGCCAAGAAGTCTGCCCTCAAAATGTGAAATTCACCGAGGTGATGTTCGCCATAAAGAATCTCGCGGTCCAAGAGGCGTGCGTGCCCGCGGGCCTGACCGGGCAACGGAATCTGTTAAAAGAGCGGGGGCGTCTCTACGAAGTCGGGGAGTTCGAAAACGAAAAACGGGAAAAAATGGGATTGCCCCCAATTAAGGAGCATCCCGAAGACTATGACGCCTTGCTGTAAGGACAGAGAGACTGTCATTGCGCAGCATAGAGAGAGACTAAATTGTAGCTTTCCAACGCTGTCAGGAATGGGGCATTCGCGTTCGTAACGTTCAAAGTCAGCCCTCGCTCGAGACAATGACTTACGTCTTGCATAAACTTTCTCCTGACAATCCGCGCGTGATCGTGTATAGATCGTTTTTCACCGCGCTTTTGAATAAGGCCCCCTGCTCTACCGAAAGGGCCGTTACAGACCGAAAGAAATCTCATGGAAGCGCTTCTGTTTCTCGGATGCACAGTTCCGGTCAGGAACCTTAATTATGAAGTTGCGGCCCGCCTCACCGCCCAAAAATTGGGGATCACTTTGCGAGATCACGAGGCGTTCGGGTGCTGCGGGTTTCCTGTTAAGTCGCTGAATGCGAGAGATACCCTCGTCATTGCGGCTCGAAATCTGGCTCTGGCTGATAAAGAAGGGCTTGAAATCTGCGTGCTGTGCAATGCGTGTATGGGCACTCTCGCGGAGGCGGCCCACACGCTGGATCACAATCCTGAACTAAAAGCCGAGGTTAATAAACGCCTCGAAGCGGTCGGCCTCAAGTACGAAGGCCCGGTAAGGGTTCGTCATTATATGAGACTGCTATGGGAAGAAGTGGGCCTCGAGGCTATTAGGGCCGCCGTGACTCGACCACTTTCGGACTTGGTTCTGGCCCCGCACTACGGTTGCCATTACCTGAAACCGTCGGAACTGACCGTGGGCTTTGATTCACCTGATGTTCCAAGGACATTGTCGGAATTGATAACGGTCACGGGCGCGCAGGTTATTGATTACGCTTCCTTGAAGGATTGTTGTGGAGGAGGTGTTCTCGGCATGTCCGAGGAGGTGGCAAACGCCCTGGCGAGGGTAAAATTGGAGGAAGTATCGAGATCAAACGCCCACGCTCTGGTGCTTGTCTGCCCTTTCTGCAACGTGATGTACGAAGGCCAACAGAAGAAAATAGCCAAAGCCGCGGGCGCGGATATAAAAGTTCCTGTGGTTTACTATCCGCAGATTCTGGGCTTGGCGCTCGGTATGTCATCTGAAGAGCTGGGATTCAAGCTCAATCGAATAAAACCCGCTGATCTGCTGAAGATAGTAGAAGCGTAAGCGTTCATCGGGAAGAGTGGAACGGCTCGAGATTGCGGGCGCACCACGCCGAGGCGTGGAAACCCGGTGAACCATTAAGGCTGAATCTTAGGAGGCTGTCATGGAATTTGAGGGTTACGTGTTCCCGGACGAGTTGAAATACGAGAAAAACCATTTTTGGGCAAAGGTGGACGGCGATGTGGTGGTCACCGGCGCGACCGAGTTTATTTCCAAGCAGGCCGGAGACATCACGTTTGTCGATCTTCCCGAAGAAGGGGACGACTTGAACCAGGGGAAACCTTTCGGCTCCATTGAGTCCGGAAAATGGGTCGGAAGAATCTATGCCGTCGTTTCCGGCGAAATCACAGAAGTAAATCGAGAGCTTGAAGACGAGCCTGAAAAGGTCAACGCGGACCCTTACGGAGACGGCTGGATATGCAAAATCAAACCCTCTAATCTCGCGGGTGATATAGCCAATCTCATGTCCGCGGATGATTCTTTCAAAGAATTCGTCCGTGAGGAGATAAAGAAGGCCGAAGAACAGAAAAAGTAGTGAGCATCCGATAAGGCCGCCAAGTCACTAAAATTCTCGAACACGCCAAACTGGTATCGAGACGCGTTGTAGGGGCGGGTTTTGAACCCGCCCTTGCTCGGATCATCGAAAACGGGCAGGTTTGAAAGCTGCCACCGAAGAATCTCCGATTGCGGTTCTGCGCTGAAAATATGTTACTTCCACAACAATAGCTGTAAAATTGGGTCATACCGATAACAAGCTCCATTTCACTTTGTATTTGCATTGACCGTGCTCAGGATTCCTGCTAGATGTGTGGCGGTCAGCAGCGTACGGCTGCGTTTCTACCTGAAATCGAGGGATTACTCATGGAACACATGAATCTACTTGATTTAACGATCAAATATTTTAATGTAATTGTCTTTGTGCTTTGCGTCTTGTTCGGAATGACCTCATTGTTTGCCTCCTGGATCGCCTGGCGGGAGGTTCACCGAAAGCAGAATATTATCCGCAGCATTATTGCGGCTTACAATATAGCGGAGGATACGATTGAAAAGGGCCGCACGCCCCGAGGGGAGATTCAATTGGACCCCGCAATTGTTCAGACAGTTTTCAACAGCATCCAGGAAATATTGAATGCGGTTTATGGCGAGATCACAGGTAAATCAATTCCTGCCCGCGACGAGCGAATCCACGGATCGTCTCAATCTTCGGGTGTAACCCCACTGAGACGTGTTTGGAAAAAGAAGGAAGAATCAGAGGGTATCAATATTGACACCGGAGTCCCCAGCCTGATTCTCGAAGATAAGGAACACCGTCACAGCGTCTCTCCTTCGTGAGCCCCCAACAACATTTCATTTCACCGCAGAGAACGCCGAGGGCGTAGAGAAGAGGATTGCTTGGTGGGACAGGCTTCCAGTCTGTCTATCGAAACGACCGGCAAGACGTGCCGGCCCCACCATGCGTTCCCTGGGGTAATTATCCGGCCTTCAAAATCCTATCAAACGTGATATACTATATGATTGGCTGTCCTCTGGGGCATCCGCCGCATTTCAAACAAACCGGGAGACCGAAATGGAAACAGGGACTGAAACCGTTAAACGAGGCCACGCCCAGATGCTCAAGGGCGGAGTAATAATGGACGTCGTAACTCCGGAACATGCGCGCATAGCGGAAGACGCAGGGGCTTGCGCGGTCATGGCGTTGGAACGCGTTCCTGCGGATATCCGAGCGGACGGCGGAGTGGCCCGTATGAGCGATCCGGGATTGATACTCCAAATAATGGATGCGGTCACGATTCCCGTTATGGCCAAATGTCGCATAGGGCACTTTGTAGAAGCCCAGATTCTGGAGGCCATCGGAGTAGATTATATAGATGAGAGCGAAGTCCTTACCCCAGCGGATGAAGCGCACCATATAGACAAACGCAATTTTACCGTCCCGTTCGTTTGCGGATGCCGAAATTTGGGTGAAGCCCTGAGAAGAATCGGTGAAGGCGCGGCCATGATCCGCACCAAAGGAGAAGCCGGCACAGGTGACGTGGTCGAGGCGGTGCGACACGCTCGAGCAGTGCTCGGTGAGATTCAGCGCCTCACGACCATGCGGAGCGAAGAGTTGATGGCCTACAGCAAAGAAATCGGGGCCCCTTTCGAACTGGTTGAAGAAACTGCGAAAAAAGGACGAATGCCGGTCGTGAACTTTGCCGCAGGTGGATTAGCCACCCCGGCGGATGCCGCGATGATGATGCAGTTAGGAGTTGACGGAGTATTCGTGGGATCCGGAATTTTCAAGAGCGGCAATCCTGCGGCCAGAGCAAAAGCCATAGTTGAAGCCGTTACACACTACAATGAACCGAAGATACTGGCCGAAGTGAGCAAAGGACTGGGTGACGCTATGGTGGGGATTGGAGTTACTGAACTGCCGCCGCAGGCTCGATTAGCCGGCCGGGGGTGGTGAAACGGCAATGAAGATTGGGGTGCTGGCGCTTCAAGGAGATTTCCAGGAACACTGCGAAGCCCTAAAACGAATTGGCGCGGAATGCCGCGAAGTCCGATTACCTGAAGATTTGGATGGCCTTGACGGCTTGATCTTGCCGGGTGGGGAAAGCACCACTTTTGGCAAGCTCGCGACCACTTTCGGACTACTGGATCCGCTAAAAATCCTGTCCAAATCTGCGCCGTTCTGGGGAACTTGCGCAGGGCTGGTCTTCATGGCTCGGGAGGTCGGTCATGAACAACCAATTCTGGGAATTATGGACATCGTAGTCGAACGGAACGCCTTCGGACGACAAGTGGACAGTTTCGAGGAGGACCTCGAAATAGAAGGCCTTTCCGGGGGCCCTTTTCACGGGGTCTTCATAAGGGCGCCGGAAATAAAGGATGTCGGACCGGACGTGGAAGTGATTTGTCGCCTCAACAACGGCCGAATTGTGGCCGCCCGCCAAGGGCCGTTTGCTGGTGACCGCTTTTCACCCGGAGTTGACCGACGACGACCGCTTGCATCGCTATTTCCTGAAAATGGTCGAAAGCGCCTCCAGCCACGGCTAAGATAATCGCAACTTGAGTACCGGCAAGGGCTTGACGGTAAAATATCTAGGAGTTTTTGGGGAGGGGTGCGGGGAACCCTTTTTTGCAAAAAAGGGTTCCCCGCAATTCCAAGACTCTTCCCACACCCTCATCATGAAAAAATTCAAGGCGGTCGTGGAGTATGACGGGACCAATTACCACGGCTGGCAGCTTCAAAAAGACCTTCCGACAATCCAGGGGAGCATCGAGTTAGCGCTGGGCCGCATTCTGGGAACTCCGACGCGGGTTCACGGGGCCGGCCGCACCGACGCGGGCGTCCATGCGATAGGCCAGGTCGCGCATTTTTCCGCGGACTGGCCGCATTCCGCGGAGGAGCTTCGGAAGGGCTGCAATGCGTTATTGCCCAAGGACATTGTCTTGCGGCGCCTGGAACCGGCCGGTGATGATTTTCACGCCAGGCATTCCGCGCGATCCAAGCTTTACGAGTATCAGATATTCAATCAGCCTATCAGGTCGCCATTACAACGTCTTGTACGCGTGGCACGTCCCTTATCAACTGGAATTGCAACTGATGGACAGGGCCGCTGCGTACCTGATCGGCAGTCATGACTTTGCGGCATTCGGATCGCCTACGGACGGCTCCCCTTCGACAGTCCGAGAAATTTTGGAGGCCCGATGGGAAATGACCGACTCACAAGGCGTCGTACGCTTTGTGATACGGGGCACAGGTTTTTTGAGATACATGGTCCGCGCAATCGTGGGGACTCTTGTCATGGTGGGCAAGGGCAAAACAGCGCCTGAAGAATTCAATGAAATTCTCATGTCCTGTGATCGTTCACTATCAGGGCCTACTGCTCCGCCTCATGGATTGCGCTTGGTTTCCGTCGACTATGATGATGAGGAGAAATAAATGTTTGAACCGGCTTATATAAGCGCGCTCAAAGAGGGAAAGCTACAAGAAAAAGTAGATCAGGCCAAAGAAAGACTCCGCGAATGCACGATTTGCCCTAGAAATTGTAAGGTGAACAGGCTCGAAGGGGAGACCGGCTTCTGCAAGATAGGAGCGCGGGCTGTTATATCATCCGCGAATCCTCACTTTGGTGAAGAAGCCCCTCTCGTGGGCTCAGGCGGGTCGGGGACCATCTTCATGACTTCATGCAATCTGCAATGTGTTTTTTGCCAGAATTACGAGATAAGCCATCTTATGGAAGGACAGGAGGTCGATACCGATACCCTTGGCGGCCTTATGGTAGGACTCCAGAGGCTTGGTTGCCATAACATAAATTTTGTTACTCCGTCCCACGTGGTTCCGCAGATATTGGAGGCAGTCAAATGGGCTGCCGAAGACGGGCTGCGAGTACCTCTCGTCTATAACAGCGGCGGGTACGATTCCGTGGAGACTCTGAGGTTGCTGGACGGCGTGGTTGATATTTACATGCCCGATCTCAAATTCATGGACTCACGTATGAGCAAGGAACTGATGAACGCGCCTGATTATCCCGAGGTGGCCCGTGCGGCGATCATCGAAATGCACAGACAGGTCGGGGACTTGCAGATCAACGACAAGGGTATTGCCACGCGTGGACTGCTGGTAAGGCATCTAGTGATGCCGGACGATTTGGCCGAGACGCGAAAGGCTATGCGATTCCTGGCAACGGAAGTTTCGACCAATACCTACGTGAACATAATGAATCAGTATCGACCGTGCGGCCGCGCGCATGAGTATCCGAAGCTTGATAGATCGGTGACCCGTGACGAATATACGCGGGCGATTGATGAAGCGCTAGAAGAAGGGATCGAGAGACTCGACGACAGAGTTTCGCGCAGACTCAGGTTCTTTTGAGCGGCGGATGGGGCGAAACCATACCTTAAAGCAGTTGTCGAAAATTCTGTCCGAATGAGGCAGAATATCGGGTTCATCCACTGTCATTCCCGCGTACGCGGGAATCCAGTATTTTCCCGTGAAAACGGGAATCCGGAAAACTAGATTCCCGCTTGCGCGGGAATAAAGACCTGGATTCCTGCCCCGTTTTTCAACGGGGCAAGCTTGAAACCGCAGGAATGACGTGATATCAGTCACGCAATCGGACAAACTTTTGGCAATTTCTATAAAGCCTACGGTTGGGGTCTGTTCAGACGAAAAGTGTTCACAGCCTCGCCAACACCTACTGCGTTTTTCCCAGCCATCAGTCCTGAAAACTTCCCAATCACTTCAGCCCGGCCTTGCGCAGGGCATCAACCAATTGTTCTGCACAGCTGGATCTTTGTAATTCTTTGCAAAGGCTTCCACCGAGAACTTGGGGTTGAGCCTAAGGAACTCCGCGGCAGTCTTGCGAGCATCTTCCTGGCGGCCTGCCAGGCTGTACGCAGCGGTAAGATAGATCAAGCAAGCCGTGTTGTCCGGTTGAACTCGAAGCCCTTTCTCCAAAATAGCTATTGCCTTGTCATACTCGTTCATCAATATGTAACTGAAACCCAACCACGCGTATAGAAAGGCGGAGGCATGGGATTCAGGCGCATTGCCTTTTCCAGGACGGTGATGGCTTCCGCGGGTCTTCCCGCCAAGTTCAGAAACCGACCAAGAAAGGCCAGGGCTTCATGCGCCGTTGGGATTCAGCTCGACACCTCTTTCCCCCTCGGCAATGGCCTTGTCGTACTCGTGCATATACACGTAGATCAAGCCAAGCATATAGTGCGGGGTATCCAACGAATCATCCAGAGTGAGTGCCTTGTTCGCCATTTCGTAAGCCTTGCGTGCGGATTCACGAGGGTCTTTACTCCAACCCCATTGCGCGTCGAGCACGTGAGTAGAGGCCAGCGCTGCGTACGCCATCGCAAACCTCGGGTCCAGAGCTATGGCTTCTTCGTACAACTGCCGGGCCTTGGCATTTGCTCTTTTGTTAACTGACGCAGAATATTCCCTGCCCTGCAAGTACTTCTCGAATGCCTCCAGATTATTTGTGAGTCCTTTTCTCTGCCACAAAGCCGCCTGCTCTCCGTCAGTGAGCTTCACGCGCATGGCCCGCATGACCGCCAACGTGACTTCATCCTGTAGGGCAAAAATGTCTTTCAGATCTCGGTCGTAGCGTTCCGACCAGACGTGCCCCCCTGTTTGAGCATCAATGAGCTGGGCCGTGATCCGGACCCGGTCTTTTTCCTTGCGTACACTGCCTTCAAGCACATAGCGCACTCCAAGCTTTCGGCCCACCTCCTGCACGCTTACGGGCTTGCCCTTGAACGCGAACGAAGAGTTCCGGGCAATGACAAATAGATGCGGCATTTTGGAGAGGCCGTTGATGATTTCCTCCGTTAGGCCGTCACTGAAGTATTCCTGCTTGGGGTCGCCGCTCATGTTTTCAAAGGCGAGCACTGCAATGGAGGGCTTATCGGGGAGCTTGAGTGCAGGCTCTTCTGCCAACGGACCCTTTTCAGGCGGCGGAGCGGAATGGAAATGGAAGTACCAGATTGCGACCGAGGCCACCAACACAATACCGATCACGGCAGCTATGAGATTGCTCTTCCGCCACGCCCCCGGCATGGCCCTTTGAGACTTTTCTTTAGTTCAGCAGGTCCGCCGTGCTCTATCAGCACCTTGTACGTAGGCACCGGCTTCGCGATGTTTTTGACGGATTTCTCTCCCATATATTCAAACCCGACATCCAGTCTCTTCTTGACCTGCTCATACGCAGCGCCGGATATGCAAATGCCTCCGGGGTCGGCCAGACTTTCCAGCCGAGCAGCGATATTTACTCCGTCTCCGTAAATAGTCCCTCCGTCTTGGATCACGTCACCGATGTTGACACCGATGCGGAACTCCATTTTCTTAGCATCGGGGAGGTCTGCGTTTCGCTCCTTCATTTCTCGCTGGAACTCGACCGAGAACTTCACCGCATCGACCACGCTGGGAAACTCAACGAGAAAACCATCTCCCGCAGTGTCCCTCACCCGGCCCCCGTGGAGTTCCACCAGCCGATACATCTCCTGCCTGTTGGATGCCAAGGTTTGAACGGTGTACTCGTCGTCCTCTCCCATCATGCGGCTGTAGCCCTTGACATCCGCATGAACGACCGCGATCAGCTTGCGTTTGGTCTTGTCCGTTGTCATGGGAGCAACTCCTTGAGAACAGAAGGTTTATCTATATGGATTATTGCATTAGCTCCGTTATTGGAGGAGAAACGATTTTCAGAAAGCGGATACCTCCGGGGGAAAACCCTTTTGCAATCCTACGGGAGCGGGTTCTCCCGGGACCCCCTTTCCGAAAACAGTCATGTCTTGACGGCACAACGAAGGATGAAAGTCGGCCGTAAAAACGGTATAATGTTATATAACTTCATAATGTTAACTCGATGGACGACTTTCATGTGAACTCCCTATGTTTTCAATTAACCGATGCCACGGTAATTGCACTCACCTTTGATATACCGCTAGCCACCTAGAGTTTTTGCCGGAGGGTGTCGGGAAGGCCGGCTTTTTACACAAAAAGCGGGATCCCGAGACTTACCCTCTTCCAGCGCCCCTTGCGGCATACATTTTCCTTCTTGCCTTTCAGGATTGCCATGCCCAAGTCCAGCGCCTTTTCAAACGGCTCTACCTTGTCCTCCCTCTGATGCATAGTGATTGCTTGACTCTGGCAGCCTGTAGCGCACAACCCGCAACCCAGACATTTTCTCCTGTCCACCTCGGCCGTATCTTGAACTGTTATGGCCCCAACAGGGCAGCGGGCGACACAATCTTCGCAACCTATACATTCCTCTTTTTCTACTACGGCTTCAAATAGCGCATTCATGAACTTTTGTTTATCAAGCCCCCATTTTGTCATCCCTTTCATGGAAGCGCAGCAACAGGGGCAGCAGTTGCAGATATTTGAGAGGTGCTTAACGTTTGCTCCGGCGTGAACCAGGCCTGCTCTGTCGGCTTCATGGAGGATTTCTATGGCTTCTTCAGCCGTGATCTCCCGCCCTATACCGTTTTCAATATCGTACTCGGCAGCGACCCCGAAACTCAGACACGTTTCGGTGGGATGATTACAACCTTCGCCGGTGAGACGCGCTTCTTTTCGACACATACATTCGGCAACAGCTATTTTCCGGGCCGCCTTGACGTCTTCCTTGAGTATCAGATACGGATAGAGGGCCGTGCCACCTTGAATATTTTCGCCAATCGGAATGACTTTGAACCCTGGAACATTACTTGCGCCTATTTCTTCCATGTAGGCGGTGTCGTAATATTCCTTGAAGAGCATGGCCAACTCTTTGTCGATCTTTTTTACGGAATACTCGTACAGGCCGATCATGAAGGGGGGGACGTTGTAGAAGGTCTTGCCGCCACGCCGAAGCCGGAACAGTAGACCTTTGTGTGACATTGATTCCAATTTGTCAGTAAGCTCTTTTTCGTCCAGCCCTGTGCGCTCGGCGATTTGACTTGTCTCCTCCGGAAAGGGCATCAGTGAAACCACAAGCTCAGCCTCTTCTTCCGTAAAGAGTCTTCTCAATATTTTTAGCTCAACCCCGGAACGTGTTTCGGGAAACCCCAGTGGAAACTTGTCCAGGAACGAGCGCAACTTCATGTAAGGACTATCGGACATTGATCGGTATCTCCTCTCTTTGGAATACACGGGAGTTATTCGACACCCAACTCTTTGGGGGCTTTTCGGGACTTGGAGTAGCCATCCAATGGCTTCGTGAAACCAGGTGCGGATAGTCCATTCTGGGTGCTTCTTTGGCCTTGCGCAGATCGTGGCCGCACTTGAGGCAAAATTTGCTGTCAGGAGGCAGCTCTTGCCGCATGCCGGGCAAGTGAGTTCAAGCTTTTTGCCGCATCCTTACAAAACTTGGAGGCCTCGGGAAGCTCGATCTGGCACTCCGGGCATTTCATGATTTCCCCCGGTGAAGTGTTAAGAGGGGGTGAGCGAATTGTAACGGCATGAGGTACGCGGAGATGACAAATGGAGAGTGATACCCTTGCCCCCGGATGCGAATCGCTCGTCCCCAATCTAATAGTCGAGAAGTAGTTTGTCAATTGTTTCCTCTGTGATCCGAGAGTGTTGCCGTCCCAAGAGAGGACAAGCCGACTATACCCCTGACTCAACATGTGGTACATAAATTGGTTGGCAGGTCACTGCCGGAATAGGGCGATCTCCATAGAAAAATGCCGCAAAAGTTGCGAGTTAAGGGAAGCCTTATGCGTAGAATCAATCCTGAGTATGCGAAAACTATAAGATCCGCGACCAATAGCTGTCCTTATTTTAGTCTTCAATCCATGAAGATCCTCGAATTTGATATAGGCGTTTCTCATCTAGAAATTGAGCTGGAAAAGAAACATCTTCAGCCTTTCGGCGTAGTGCACGGCGGTGTGTTTTCCACGATTATAGACGCCGCGGTTTTTTGGTCGGTTTACGGAGAAGTGGACGAGAACGCAGGAATGACGACTGTGGACCTGAACGTCAACTACCTTGCTCCTGCGGTCTCCGGAAAGCTCATCGCACGGGGACGCCGCATCAAACTTGGAAAAACCCTTGGGCTGGGCGAAGCCGAAGTTACTGACGAGGAAGGCAGGATGCTCGCCCACGGGACATCCACCGTAATGATCGTGCCGGACCTCGGCTTTCTTCAAAAGGGTCTTCCTCCAAAATTTTTGTGAGGTTTCCGTGAAGGATTATGCAGTTAGCTCCGTTTATGGGAGGAGAAATGATTTTCAGAAAGCGGACTGCCAGAGACTGTCATTGCGAGCGAAGCGAAGCAATCTCCCGGCTTGGGATTACTCCTGACAGAAAGTAGCGGCACTTTACTATACCTCTAACTTAACATGTAGTACATATTAAGTGGAAGGTCTCCATGAAAGGCCGTAAGAAGGATCCAGTCAGCGGCACGGGGGTCGGCGCCAGATCGTCAAAGCCATTGGGGGCACCCTGCTGCGGCAATTGTGAAGCCCAACCTTGGGCATTGAAAAGGCTTGGCGTGCGGCCATCTACCAAGCCAGACTGGTCTTCTATACTTATCGCCCTTTCTATCATGGTCGGTGAAGCGTGTTACGGAGCCAATAGGAGTCTTCCCGTATCGGGGCTTTGGTCGACTGCCCCGTGAGGGATCATTGCTCAGCTTCACAAGAGATGGATCCGATTCGATGTAGCTTCTGTGACATAAGACATAGCATGTTGAATTTTCTACAGAAAAGCTCGTCGGAAACCACCATTCGCGTTCTGTTTTGGACGATAGGACCGCTCATCGCAGCGGTTCTGACGTACACGACAAGGTATTTCATAAACGGCGACGCAATCGCGTATGTGGAAATGGGAGAGGCCCTGAGGTACGGGCGCCTTTGGGAGTTAGCCAATCTCACGTACAGTCCCGGATACCCGGTGCTTTTGGGATTAGGCCAGATCCTGTTGCGCACAAGCCCCCTTGATGAACTGGAGCTGCTCAGGGTAGTAAATTTTTTCTGTTTTCTGCTTGCCATGGGCTCCTGCGAACTGCTCATGATTTTTTGCAGACGAGAAGCCGAGGCTCTCGAAAACCGGAATGAAGCGCTGTTGCCGCGCCCCATATTGAGCCTGCTGTGTTACTCAATGTTTCTCTTGGCAGCGCTCGACTGGGTAAAAGTTCGCCTGCTCAACCCCGACATGCTGGTTGTAGCCACCATCGCTGACCTGTGCCTCGATAATACTTTGGATCAGGGAGGGTCCTACAGCCCGGAAATACGTCGTCCTCGGCATTTGTTGCGGAATCGGTTACTTGATAAAATCCTTTTTCTTCTTTTTTTCCGGGGTTTTCTTTTTGCTTGCAGCTGTTTGCGCGGGCTCGTTCCGGAAGGCGTTGCCTCGTACGGCAGTTGCTGTGCTGGTCATGCTGCTGGTAGGATCACCGTTGATAGTTGCTTTGTCGTACAAGCTCGGACGACTCACGACTGGTGAGTTGGGAAAGCACGCCTATGCGTCTTTCGTTTCCGGAACCGGCCACCCGTTCCGGCCAATATTGATTGACCAAGAGACGAAAACCTTCTTGTGCCGTGACAGTGACCTGATTACCAAGCCGTCTGATATTTGCTACTGGCAGGAGGGCATTGTCCCGAAGTTTGATGTAGGAACCCAGATCAAAGTCCTTTTGAAGAATATTGCAGAACTCTCCAGACAGATCCCCATGATGTTTCTGGTGATTGCGTGGTATCTTGTACAGGTCAGGTTCGGTTCCTATTCTTTCCGGAGTTCCCATCCCCCCTCTTTTTATCTTCTCATATCTGCCATCTGTCTCGCGGGAACCGGCTTATACTGTCTGATACACGTGGAGACTCGATATGTGGCAGGCCCTTTGTTCATAGGCTTTGCGGCTCTGGCGGAGTCCGTGCGGTTGCCTGATGGCCCAAGGCAGTGGAAGGCGCTGGCGACGTCTATCGTTTTTCTCGGCGTACTATGGACCAATCTCATTTACTCGGGCGTGGATCAGAGCCTCCGAGCGCTCCAATCCACTCAACACAAGCCCTCCTATAAGGAAGCATTTCTGGAAATGTACGCGGTGAAAGATTTCATCCTGAGAAATGGTCTACAACAAGGCAATGAAACCGCCACACTTGGCGATCTGCCGGCATATTGGGCCAGATATGCGGGAGTACGAATAACTGCCGACATAGAAGCGCCTGAACGATTCCTCATGCTCAATGGACGGGAAAGACGTCTCCTCCTGGACAAGCTCTCCAGTCAAGGAATCCGTGCCGTCTTAGGCAAAGGTGAATCGCTTGGGCCTCTCGTTCAAGAGGGGTGGCAGCACGTGACAGGTACCCACGATTATTATGTAATCTTTCTCACTCCGCACCACCCGAGGGCTGGCTCATGAACCGGCTTCGGCCGGCCATGAGTTCCTCACCGCGCGAAACGAGCTAGTGCGCCATTTTCCTATCAACGTGCCTGCAGAAATAAACCCAGGAATCAATGCGCATGTTTATTGGCGCCGGAAAGTGAGAAGTATCTTTTCCCGAAGTCTCTCGCATGTGTAATGAGCAATCCGATAAGATCGATGTTTCGCTTTCCATGCGAAAGGTACATGAGTTTCATATACCTAAGGGGCTCAAGCAGCTTCAACAAAAGAATGTTAAGACCGATCAGAGCAATTTTCTTAGTTCCTGTTCCGTTATGGAGAATTTTCAGAGCCATCTTACCATTCAGCAAGGCCGCGACCTTTATCGCTTGAACTTCCTTACTGGATTTTGCCCAGGCATCTTGATTCTTGGTTAAGTGATCGTTCACGGGGTAGCCGTCCGCCTTTGCCCTGTCATACAGTTCGGTATATTTGTAAAAGGTAAGAGAAAACAAAGATATGTATGAACTCTTTGGCAACTGTGCCACGGTTTCAACAGTCTGCTCTATGTCTTCCACGGTTTCGTAAGGATTGTCTACGATGATGTCATAAACGGCCGGAATACTATTCTCGTGGAGTAGTTCGGCGCAGTTGAGGAAAGCCTGTCTGGAGTGCTTGCGTCTGTAGACTTCTGCCAGCGTCCGTTCACTACCGCTCTGCAAGCCTATTAGCGCGTATCCGCAAGGCGCGTCTTTGAGTATTGACATCTTTTCTTTCGTCACAAATTGCGGGATCGCACGCAACACAAGAGGAAGCTTTATTTTTTGGTAACTCCTGACAAAGGCCTCAAGCCATTCAGTGGAATGTGCGGTGAAACAGTCGTCATACACCTGGAGGTAATTGAATTTGGCCGCCGCCTGGGCGACATTTTGCTCGATCTCCGCTATAACATTCTCATGGCCCCGTTTCCTTATCTTCTTTCCGTAGATCTTGTGTAGGATGTTGTTGCAGCAATAGGCGCAAGCAAATGGGCAACCTCTGGAAGTCATGACAGACAGGTATGATGCCTGATGGCGGGTGTGTTTCTTTATCAGGGACGCGTCCAGACGAACTATCCTGCCGGAGTCGGTAATCCATGAATGCTTCGGTAGAAATTCAGGAAATGGGAGAGAATCCAGATCCTCAACCTTGGCGCTGGTGGTGTAAGATTGCGTTCGACACGACACGATACCCGGGACTTCCTGTCTTTTGCCCTGGCCGTCAAAATTATCGAGAAACTCAGTGATCGCATTCTCACCTTCGCCTACACACAAATAATCCGCGTGTTCTCGGCAGCCTTCCGGGTCGATGGTGGGATGCACGCCTCCCCACATTATCGGCACGCTGTCTTTGCATTGCCTCCTGATCTCGCTGCTTAGGCCGACTGCCGTGTGGAACAAGCGGCTCATCAGGCTTATACCCACGATGGACGGACGGCGCTCCTTTACAAAATCGGCTACCTTAGCGAAATACGAGTCATCTTCGGAAGTGTGGAAGAGTATCTGAGAATCGTATCCCTTGGATAAGAGAGAGGCATGGACATATTTCAGGCCCAAATTGTCGGTCGTATTGATGAGTGAAATCAATACAGCAGATCGCAGTGACCGCATGTAAACCGTCCCACAGGCAATTAAATAACATAATATTTTTGTGCAACTATCATGTTACGAAACCGAAGACAAGCCTTTGTTCGACGTCAGCGAAAATGAGAATTTTGATCCGAAAAATTAGAGGAGAGTTTTGGCCCCAGAAGGTCTTGGGGTATTTCGATTTACTTGCCTACGCCGCATGAGTGTTCCCTGTTTGAGGCTCATGCGGCTCCAAGCGAGGAGCAAATGAACAAATTAACACGCCGTTAAAAACGGCTGCATACTGAAATTTGGGACGCGTTTTTCGGATGCAGAAGAACAAAGATCACTCTTCCGGTGGTCCTTGCCTCTCCCCGGGAGGAGTCCTTTCGGGTATTGTCCGTTCTTCCGGTTTCGGTATCAATTCACTGAGGCGCTTTACTTGATCCGGAGTTAGGATGAGCAAACGATCACGTTCCATTTTTAGCCGTTCGCGCAATATGTCCGAACGAAGTTTTCCTATTTCCTCGTCTATTTTGCTTAATCTTTCCTGGTCGATTTTTCCGCTCCTCATCATATTTCGCTTCTCCTCCATCAAAGGCGTGAGGCTTGCGCGGAATTTTTTAATTTGTTCCCGATGATCATCCATTTTTGCACGCAGGTCTTTGACCTGCTGTTCGCTTAATCCGAGCTTCTCTTGCAGCGCCTTCAACAGAAATTGAGGTGGTTCTCGGTCTTCATTAAACCGAGGACCCGGGCGGACGCGTCCACCAGGAGGACCCGGTGGGCCTCGGAAGTCCCCTCGTGGAGGCCGGGCCGGTCGCATGCCGGGGGGACCAGGCGGCTCGTCAAGAGCCTGGGCGGACACGAAGTCTGCGGCAATCAACATTGCCGCCACTGACGCAATTAGACTTAGCGCAGTTAGACTCGATCTCATTTTCATAAGACTCCTCCATTCGAACTCATAACAATCTTGGACGGAACATCATTCGATGTGTTATATGGATACAGTTCCAGTCTTCTCTCGGAGCAGATTCGCACGTAAACGTGACTAGTTTGCCGGTTCCAGCGCATCTTGACGGTTCCGGAAACCATTTGTTAATAATAATCTTGACGGTCAAGTTTCATGTAATTGCAGATCCGAGGAAGCGGCCGTAGCAGGTGATCGGAAGAGAGCGACTTGGAGTTACTCAACCCGTCAGGTCCGGAAGGAAGCAGCGGAAGTAATCTCGGGGGTCGGCTCTCAATTCCGGTCACCGGCTATGGCCGTTTCCCCCTTGTCAGGACATTCGGGACGGATGCCTTCATACCTCGTTCTTGCCAGAAAATACAGACCCGGTAACTTCAGTGAAGTGGTGGGTCAGGACCATGTAGTTCGCACATTAAGAAACTCTATTGTTTCCGGGCGTGTAGCTCATGCTTTCCTTTTCTGCGGTGTACGGGGAGTAGGAAAGACAACCGTGGCCCGCATTTTGGCCAAATCGCTCAACTGCTCTGATAGAAGCCCCGGAGAAGCCGAGGCGTGCAACAAATGCGCTTCATGTAAAGAAGTGACTTCAGGCATCAGTGTGGATGTCCAGGAGATCGACGGCGCCTCCAATACGTCGGTGGATAACATCCGGGAGATCAATGAGAATGTTAAGTATCCGCCGGTCTCTTCCACTTATAAGATTATAATTATCGACGAAGTTCATATGATATCCATCAACGCGTTCAACGCGTTGCTAAAAACATTGGAAGAGCCCCCGGCCCACGCTAAATTCATTTTTGCCACTACGGAGTCGCAAAAGGTCCCGGCTACGATCACTTCCCGGTGTCAGCGATTTAATTTCAAGACCATCTCCATGAGCGACATAGTCCAGGGTATGGCCCGGATACTAAAGCAGGAAGGCATACAGGCGGATGAAGAAGCGCTGGCGCTCATTGCTAGAGAGGCCCAGGGGTCTTTTAGAGACGCTCTCAGTTTGCTTGACCAGGTGATCGCTTTCAATCCGCAGGCAATCACGCGGGATGAAGTTGTAAGCATTCTTGGGCTTACAGGAATCGATAGCCTGGTTCGCCTCATGACGGCAATTCTGGCTCACGATTCCGCTGGTTCATTGTCGCTGGTTCAAGAGCTATTTCAGCAGGGGTATGATCCCGAGCAGTTTATTCTGGACTTGCTCCGGTACGTTCGGAATTTACTGGTCATCAGGACAGTTCCCTCGAGCGCTCGGGTTGAAGGCATGGTTGACGCCCCTTCATCGGAACTGCAACAAATGGAAAATCTGGCCGGCCAAGCGACGGCTGAAGAACTCCACAATCTACTCAGTATGCTGGTTCGCGCCGAAGGGGAGATGCGGCGATCCAGCAACCCATGGGTAGCGCTGGAGATGACTGCCCTTAGAATGGCTTCCGCCCCGAATATTGTGGACCTCTCGAAGGTCATCAGCTTGATGGACTCGAGAATTGAAGCCCTCCCGAAACCTACGGTCAAGGCCGTAGCCGCCACGGTTGTTCCGGAAAAAGCTGTGACAGGAACTGAAGGGAAAAAGGAATCGACAGCGACCGCACAGGGCCGACCCGGGAAGAAAAGCTCAAAAAGAAAAAGATACATCCGACGACCTTGCCGCGAGTGAGGTTCAATCCCTGCCAACCCAAACACCTGATGAACTCTGGTCCCTAATTAAGGAGCGGATCAGCTCATGGGGCGCGGATCCGTCGCTGCGCTCGATCATGGATCATGGCAATCTGATCGCTTTCGGCCCGACGGAGGTTGAAATCGGATTCACCAAAGCAATTTACAAAGAACAGTTTGAAGACAGGCTCGACAAGAAACCAGAGGCGAAACGCATTTTCCAAGAATACTTCGGCGCCGCCCGATTCAAGATTTTGACGCTCGCCCGGGAGACATCCCTGGCGCCCGAAAAACCTTACTCAGAACCTGAAAACGGCCAGACGGCGTTTGACCGAGCGCTCAGGAATGAGGCTGAGGAAAATCCGATTACCAGAGCTGTCCTCGACGAGTTTGAAGGCAGTTCCATCGAGGAAGTAAAGGTTATTTCTCCCAAGACTCCATAGATTCGCATCCATCATAGACGGCGCCGTGCAGATTTCCCCTGTGTTTGTCGCCTTCTTGCTTGACACGCTGAAGCCAAACTCGTACTCTGATCACAGGTACAACATTTCATAGGAGATGATGATGTCCGGATGCAGAAGTTGTTCTGAGTGCGCTCCTCAAACCAGCTCAAGGCCGTTGGGGAAAGCGGAGAAATTGGATACGCTGGAACGGTCCGGGAACCCGCGTTATCCTCATGTTTTTGTGGGCAAACAGGCAATATATTCTGATGATCAGATTCAGATGATTGTCATAGTGGTGTCGGATGATTGTGACGAGAATTGTGACAGTTTCACTTTAAAGCCTCAGCATGTCTTGAAAGACTCTTCCAATGGATCTTCCGTCAAAGAAGCTTTTACAGTGTCTCAGCCCGTAGGTCGAGAGCGCTGGAAGCTTTGCGCGCTGATTTAGCTTCTCCGAAAGCCGAATAACAGCAAACTTTTGTTGTGGATGGAGGCGCTCCAAGGCCTCCATCCTATTCATTCCTTGCGCAATGCGCCCAGCGCTCCTGCTCACGAATCATCTTTGACGGTGTAGGCCTGGGTTTAGCAACCCTCATTTGCATTGCGGAAAGAATGTCATTGCGACCCCACCGAAAGCTTGTCCCTGTGAAAACGGGCGGCGGCGGAACCAATCTCCCCCCGCCCCCAACTCCCCGTCTGTAGGGGGCGGAGCTTGCCCTGTTCGATAATAACGGCGCAGTCCCGCGAGATGCGCGGGACGCCCCTGCACGGACAAGCGGTCGGGGGATGGTGAGGATCGCCCGCGGAAGCGACCACAATGACAGGAGAGAGACACTACCCCCCACAAGTAACTGAATACTCGCTCGACATTATATTGTTGCATTGTGGCGCATATGCCTTATTGTATATTGCTCAATTGTCACGCCATCATTGGGTTCCGCCCGTTGGTTTTGCAGAAGGAGGGTTATGAAGACTTATACCCAAGAGGAACTGGGGCTCGCGAACGGCGCCAACGGCTCCGCTACCCTCGTAGCGGTTGAGGGCAAGGTCTACGACATTTCGGACAGCAAGAAGTGGATTAACGGTAAGCACATGAACCGCCATAGCGCGGGAAAGGACCTGAGCGCGGACATAGTCGCAGCGCCTCACGGCACAGAAGTTCTGGAACGCTTTGAAATTGTGGGCGATTATGAGAAAGGGCGGCCGGAACGAGTCCCCGGCCTCAAAGGAAAAATAGACGCTTGGCTGGAGAACCACCCGTTCTTCAGGCGGCACCCCATCCGGCAGTGGTGCATGTGCCGATAGGTTTAATGGTGGCGCTCCCGTTATTCGAGCTGGCCGGGCTGGTTACCGGGTCAACGGCCACTGAGTGGGCGGCTTATTTATGTTTGATCCTGGGCCTCGTCTCATTGCCCGCGGCCATGGCGACAGGTTACTTTACATGGTGGATGAACTATGATTGCAAAGATTCATCCACGATCCGCTGGAAGCGTCGTTTGGCATGGACCGCTCTTCCGCTGGCTCTATTCGCGGTAATATGGCGGGGTTTGCTGATTAGTGATCCGATCGTGTGGGACGATCCGCGCGTCATGATCTACTGTGCTTTAACACTGGCGCTGGGATGCCTCGTACCCTTGATAGGTTTTCTGGGTGGTACTTTGACGTTTCCATATGAAAAGCATTAGAACAATCCATCTGTAGTGAAATTCAAAGCTCAAGATAGAAATGGAATTATGCTCATTTCTGCCGAACAATCTGCCAAGGTGGACGATCTTTCGCGGTCGAAATGGAGTCTTTTTTTAGGCCTTTCACGTACTCCCCATGCCGTATTGGATATGGCCACTCCAGCGATGGCGGCGCTATTATGGTTGGGACAGTTTCCTCCATTATCTATCATAGCTGTAGGTTTGGTGACTGCATTTGCCGGTTACACCGCGGTATACGCCTTAAACGATATTGTAGATTATAAAGTTGATCGGGAAAGGCTGGCGCTTCGCGATCATGCTGACGATGTTTTTGATGTGGACAATATCACTGTGCCTCATCCGCTGGCCCAGGGCATTTTGCCTTTTCCTTGGGGGCTCTCCTGGCTCGTTTTTTGGGCGATTGTGGCGCTAGCCGGCGCGTGGTGGTTGAACCCTGTCTGCGCATTGATTTTCTTGGTGTCAGCCTCTCTGGAAACGGTTTATTGCCGGTTGCTAAAAATAACGCATTTCAAAATCATTCCCTCGGCGATCGTCAAGGCTTCGGGAGGGTTGGCAGGAGTGTATGCGGTGGATCCCCATCCTTCCTTCGGGTTCGTCGCCGTGCTATTGCTCTGGTTAGCGGCCTGGGAAATAGGCGGCCAGAATATAGCCAACGATATAATGGACATGGATGACGACGCAAAGGTGGCGGCGCGCACCACATCCACGGTCAAAGGGGTCCCGGAATCAGTGTTCAGGATTGTCTCGGCCGTGTCCATGGCCGCGTTCGCGGGTGTTGCGATATATTTTCTGGCCGGAGAAGGCGTAGGGATACTCTACCCACTGGGCGCAGCGGCCCTCGGGTGGCTGCTTCTACTGGAACCGGCCCGCAGTTTATATTACAGTCCCGGACCTGGCACAGCGGCAATGTTGTTCAACCGGGCAAGCTACGTGCCGGTCGGTTTCCTGCTGCTGACCGCCGCATCTATTTTGTAACCGATCTACTGTGTGTTCGTGAGTCTAAGTTTTGAGTCTCCAGCGCCAAGAAAAAGAAACAATGTTGATGAACTGGCCGGAGCGGGTCTGGATATACAGCCCTTTACGGCCTTTGTTTCAGAGACGCGAAATAGCCAAATGGATGCGACTGGCGCGACCGATCCGCAGGGACAATGCTCTGGAAATCGGCTGTGGGCTTGGTAAAGGAGCAAGACTTCTTGTCCGGAAAATGGGTTTTAAGCAGGTCTATGCGTTTGACCTGGAGGAGAAATTGGTCAAGAAGGCTGTGCGCGGCCGCTCACAAAATCTTGAGAAGCATTATCGCGTTTTTCGTAGGTGACGCGCAGGACCTCCCGTTCCCGAATGGTTGTTTCGATGCGGTGGTGAACTTTGGGATAATTCATCACGTGCTGGATTGGCGGCGTTGTATCAGCGAACTAAGCCGGGTCACTCGGCCGGGAGGGGCGTTTTACTTCGAGGAAATCTACCCCCCGCTTTACGCGAATTTCCTGTTAAAACGCCTAGTTCGGCATCCGACCAGCGATCGTTTTAGTGGCGCTCAGTTCCTCGAAGCTCTCGAACATAACAAATTTCAGCTTGCAGAAGGAGTTTGCACAACCTCACGTTTTGGAATAGTGGGCGTAGCCACAAAGAATGAATGAACAACTCCGCGCTTACTTGTTGTCCAAAGTAATGGTCGAAAAAGAAGCTCGTTGAGTGGTGACTGGCATCTTGCGTGGCGCCGGCCATCTGAGGCTATTTCAAGATCAAGGACCGCGTGATTTGGAATGTAGGGGCGTGATTCATCGCGCCCTTTTGTTGGGCGCAATGAATTGCGCCCCTACAGCAGGTCCCACCATTCTATGCCAGGGCAGCGGCCTATGAAGACAAAACTTTTGAAAACTATTGTGAAGCGGATCATGACGCCGAGAGCTATTTGTTCTCTCCGGTAATAACCGTCCGTCTGAAATAGGGCTCGTATGGAAGGCAAATGGTTGGGGACAAAACGAGGGACCTTCTTCATATACTGCGCGTACTGATCACCGTATATTGCCAGGAGTCTAGCTTCTTCAATTCTCGCCCCCACTATCAGGTAAACGGAGAGCACGATATTTGTAATCAAGCCGGTATCGGTGAGATTTCTGGCCCACAACATCATGAGGATCGCGGCAAATTGTGGATGTCTTATTACACCGTAGATGCCCCAGGTTATTAGTTTCTTCTGAGAGTCGCCGGCTTTTTCGGCCAATTCCCAAAGAGGTCAGTCCTAAGAAATGCCAAATATTGAAAAATCGGAATGTAAGATAAAACATGACGACAGCCGACGCCCACACGAGAACCGGAATAAGTAACCCCAGCCCTTGGAATCGCCACAGTTCAAATTCATGCCATTTCGGCGTTATCCAAAAGGCTATCCAGAGGGTTATCACAGCTACGATGGAGTAAATAAGACGATAATATCGGCCTATCGCCGAATCCAACAGTCCGCTTCCGCGTATCAAACCTTCGCTGTTTAATATGGAGTGGAGTACGCACCAAGCAGACCATATAAGTCCGGTCAACCCCCATTTAATAAGATATTCGGGAAAATTCATCAGATTGTCTGTCCGGTCGACGCCCCATCCGATTCCTTGGGTTGACGTCACTCACTTGGACAAATAACGATTCATGCGGCCGATCCATCGGAATTTTGAGGACTTCAATTTGCTTTTCTGCTCGTCAAGATGGCGTCGTTGCGGTATCAATGACCTGCCGATGTCGGCCAACATGCGTTCCGCTTCCGCCACACAGAGTATAACATTGTCCATGGATTCAATTTTCTTTTGATATTCGCTTAATTCGGTATCTGATTTTATCGTATGCCCGTTCAAATTCATGCCACAAAAACCCCTTATCTTGGGTCCGCCTCCTGAAGAGGAGTCATATGGACTTAAATATGTCCACCAGCTTGACCAAGTCGGTCTCTTGCGAGAGGTGAATCCTCACTACCCGTCGTCCCTTGTTCTTTAAAGCCTCATAATCTCCAAGGGCTTGAGCTAATTTCAGCACGCCGAAAGAATAGGGTTCCCCCGGAATAGGGATATCCTTTGCGTCATCAGCGGTGATCTGAATAAACGAACAGCGGCCTGTTCCGCCCTTATGGATCTGCCCGGTGGAATGGAGATAGCGAGGACCGAAACCCAGGGTTGTCGCGATGCGGAACCGGTCGCGCGCCAGAGTCCTTATGATTTGAAGTAACTTTCGGTTTTCATCAGAAGAAGACAAGAACACATTTAGCCCTAGGTACTCACCCGATTTCGAGGATTCCAAAAAATCTTTGAGGATTGCGGGCAATTCCGGGTCGGAGCGTACCCAACGCTCCCCTGTGGGCATTTTTTTCTCTCGGATATAATTATCCAGTATCCTCTTGGTATTATCTTTGGATTCCTGGACGTTTGGCTCGTCAAAAGGGTTTATATTGAGAATTATTCCTGCGCAAGCCGTGGCGAATTCCCACCGGAACATCTCCCGTCCCAGATCGTATGGGCCGTGGAGCCTCAAGGTCACCACAGGATGTCCCGCTTTTTCCAGCGCCGAAACTTGTTCATCATAGATCCCCTCGTCATCCAATCTAAGATAAACGAATATGCGATCTCTACCATAATTATCAGCGCTACCAATGGGTTCGCCCTCGATGGGGATGATCCCTTTGCCTTCCTTACCGGTGCTCTCCGCCACGAGTTGCTCGAGCCAATATGCGAAACTGGCTAGACGAGGCGAAATTACCAGAGTCAATTTATCACGGCCGGAATTCGCGGCTTCGGCCATAATTGCGCCAATCCAGAGGCCCGCGTTCTCTAAAGAAGGAGCCGCGGCGCCGGAAGCCTCCACCGCCTGAGAGGCCCTCATCAAAATTCGATCAATGTCCATGCCCATGAGAGCGGCCGGAACCAGACCGAAATACGAGAGGGAACTGAAACGGCCGCCTATGTCCGCCGGATTCAGGAAGACCCTTCTGAAACCCTGTTCCGAAGCCAATCTACCGAGGCTCGTTCCCGGATCGGTTATTGCTATGAATCGACTGCCTGCTGTGTCTCCGAACAGCTTTTCCATCTTGCCCCTGAAATACTTGTACAGGGACATGACTTCGATTGTTCCACCGGATTTGCTGGCGACTATAAACAGCGTACGTTCCAGGTTCAGGCTGTTTTCCAACCCCATGATTGAAGCTGGAATGGTCGTATCGAACACCTTTATGTCCAGGTATCCTTCGGCAGGTCCGAAACACGAACTGAAAACCTCAGGAGCAAGACTGCTGCCCCCCATGCCTAACAGAGCACAATGCTCAAATCCTGCGGACCTTATTTCATCAGCAAATTCTCGGAGACGGTCCCTTTCCCCGGTCATGATCTCCACCGCTTGAAGCCATCCCAACCGCTGACCTATGGCGCTCCTGGTCTCCGGATCGTTGGTCCAGAGCGAAACGTCGCCAGCCCAGAGCCTGTCGGCAATCTTCTCTTTGTCGCACCACGCCAAAGTTGAGTCGATATTTTTCTGAAAATTTCCCAGAGACGCCGATCTGTGCCCCCAGCCGCGAAGCAGACGAGTCCGTTTTTGGGCAATTTCCGACAGCAGTTTGTCGAAGGAATCGGCAAACAATTTGACGCCGTTTTCCAGTAGCCTATCCATCACAAGACCGATGTCGATTCCGAGTTCCGCCAATTGAGAGAAAATCTCTTGAGCTTCTTCTAATCCTTCTTCAAGTCTCGCCGCCGGTTTGCCATGATTTCTATATGCGTCAAGAGTGTTCTGAGGAACAGTGTTGACCGTTTCCGACCCAATCAAGGCGTCTACATAGTAGGTGTCGGGGTAATTGGGGTTTTTGGCGCTAGTGCTGGCCCAGAGGACACGCTGCGGCCTGGCCCCTTTCTCTTTTAGAGGCAAGAAACGGGGGCCATAAAATATTTCTTTGTAAAGAGAATAGGCGATTTTCGCGTTACTGATTCCTGTCTTACCCAAGACTGCTCTAGCCGCCGACGCGGCCGCCGGGTCTGATATTTCATCAAGGATCTCATCAACCATCGTGTCCACTCTGCTGACGAAGAAAGACGCGACAGAAGATATTTCTCGTGGATCGCCGCCTGATGAAATCAGTTGCTCAATACCTTGAATGTAAGCCTCCGCAGTATCTTGATATTGATCCAGCGAAAATATGAGCGTGACATTAATATTTATGCCCGATCCGATAAGTTCCCGGACTGCCTTCAATCCCTCGGGCGTGGCCGGGACCTTGATCATGACATTTTTGCGATCCACAAGCTCAAAAAGGCGCCGAACCTTGACTACGGTTCCCGAGGCGTCATAGGCAAGCGACGGCGAAACCTCCAGGCTGACGTACCCGTCAGAACCGCCGCTGACGTCATATATAGGCCGCAACAGGTCTGCGGCTGCCCGGATATCAGCCACCGCTATATTTTCGTAAATTGACTCGATATCCAGCCCGTTATCCACGAGACGATGAATATCATTGTCATAGAGTCTCTCGCCGCCAATGGCTTTCTCGAAAATCGTCGGATTGGACGTCACGCCTGTGACACCATCTTCCTGTATCATTTGGTTGAGTTTCCCCGAGGCTATAAACTCTCGGCTGAGATGATCAACCCATATCGATTGCCCCAATTCTCCTATGGCTTTTAAAGGATTCGTCATGAAACCATCCCTCGCTGTCGACCCCCACCCTCACATTGGGCTTGACAGAAGGCAAGCGGGTTACTATTCTTCGGATGCATATTACACCAACGGAAGCTCATCTACAACGTAGGCTCGTGGGTGCGGAAATGGACATTAAGGAATATCTCAAACTTCAAGCCCTCGAAATCGAGCGACATAAGTGGATTGAATCAGAGAAGGCCGGAAAAGATCTGGGCATGGATGCGGCCATCGACTGGATTTTGAAATACGCGGACATGTTCAGCGACGACTTCCCGGAAACCACATCTGTGGCGCAAACCCCGAAATAAGACGCGGGTCCGATCAGAGAGAAGTAGAAGAAATATCTGTCTGTTCGAGTTATCGAAGAACTGCCCTCTGTCGGAGACTGTGAACGCCACAGAAGCAAGACTTCCCCCGCTTTGAGGTTCATTTCATACCGAAATAGATTAAAGGCGCAATCGCCAGCCTGTACCAAGCGTATGGAGCAAGCGACCACCTCTGGACGAGCGCGATGAAGGTTTTGACCGCCGCGGCAGCGGAGATGAAGGAGACCACAAACCCCGTGGCAAAAAATGCCAAATCTGAAATCTCCAACAGGCTCCATTCCTTATAAAGATCGTACAAAGTAGCTGCAATCATTATCGGAACCGCGGCCAGAAACGAGTACTCCGTGGCCACCTTTCTATCCAGGCCCGAAAATAGGCCTCCAATTATTGTGGACGCAGAGCGCGACATCCCGGGCCAAAGAGCCAAACATTGGAAACATCCAACCATAAAAGCCTGCTTGAAATTCAACTGATCCAATTCCATAGTGTTGGGATTGGGCCGGTATCTCTCCGCGAGCAATATTCCGATACCTCCTACTGCTAATGCCAATGCCACAGTCACAGGATTGAAAAGATGTTGCTTGATTGATCGATGAGCCAGCGCGCCTGCTATTAGCGCAGGCAAGGTTGTCAGCGCTAGAATTGTCAGTCCTCGTATGCCGGAAAAGCCCGCTTCCTGTCTCCATCTAATCCCCTGCGTAGGGATTAGGCCCAGAAAACGCCTCCAGTATAATACTAAGACAGCCAGAATTGCTCCTAGCTGGATGAACACCTCGAAACATGAAGCCTTTTCGCCGGAAAAATTTAGTAGATTGCCGGCTACTATAAGATGGCCTGTTGAAGAAACCGGCAAGTATTCCGTAATGCCTTCAACCAGCCCCAGGATTACCGCCACGCCGAGATCTTGCATAAACTTGTCCTTTGTGAACCGAATATTGATATACTTGTTTACAATAATGAACGATCCCGCCATAAGCGGGACCGCTTAACAAGCGCCTGTTAAAAAATGCGCTCGGGGAAGTCTTATAACTCGACCGGCTCGTGAGGTCAATATGGCGCCCGAACGCAAATGTTGTGTCGATGCTGTTTCGTCTCGCTACCAGGACTGGGCGGAATTAACATGGGAACTGATCTAAAAATACATCTCGTGCTGGCTTCGGCTTCGCCGAGAAGAAGAGACCTTCTGACCGCTATTGGCATCCATTTTCAAGTCGTGCCTGCGAATATCGATGAAGGCGCCGCGGATAACGAATCTCCTGCGGCCCATGTCAAGCGACTCGCTTTGGCTAAGGCGCGACAAGTATCCGAGAAAATTCCTGACTTGTGGGTGCTCGGAGCTGACACGATAGTTGTGAAGGATAAGCAGATCCTGGGGAAACCGCGAGATAAGCAAGAGGCAAAAAGAATGCTCTCAATTCTTTCCCATGCCACTCACACCGTGTATACCGGGTATGCGCTAGTTCACGCACGCCGGCCCGAAAGAGAGAAAATACGATATGTTAGATCGAGCGTGCTTATCCGTCGGCTCTCGCCTGAGGAAATAGCCACCTACGTCGGAACGGGCGAACCCATGGATAAGGCCGGCGCGTATGCAGTCCAGGGGATAGGCGCCGCTATTGTGGAAAGAGTCTCGGGGTCTTACACCAATGTAGTAGGCCTTCCCCTCTGCGAAGTGACCCGGGACCTAAAAGAGTTAGGGATCTTTGATTTTTTGGGGTCTTAGACATTCCCATGATTGCCGATAATTTCGCCCGTATTTTAGAAAGAATCCATGACGCTGCGATCCGAGCGGGTCGGGCCCCGCATGATGTCCGAGTAGTCGCTGCGGCCAAAGGACAGGGACGAGAAAAGATTCAGCAAGCGATTCAAGCCGGGATCCGGATCATCGGACACAACTACATTCAAGAGGCCGTAGAAGAAGCCGCGCCTGAAGTCCTTTCTGATGTGGAAACCCATATGATCGGTCATTTGCAAAAAAATAAGGCCGGAAAAGCGGTAGAACTATTCGACGTAATTCAGACACTGGATGATTCGAAACTTGCTTTGATCCTGGATCGTCGGGCAGAGACGGCCGGCCGAGTTATAAAGGTCATGATTCAAGTCAATCTTGCGAGAGAGCCACAAAAGTCGGGGGTGGCAGAGGAAAATTTAGAGAAGCTTATATCAGAAATCCGGAAGCTGCCTTCCCTCAGACTCATCGGTATGATGACCATGCCGCCTTTTTTTGATGACCCGGACCGGGCCCGGCCTTTTTTTGCTCGATTGCGAGAGTTGCAGGAAAAGTTAATCGCAGAAGGAATACCGGCCCAGGAAATGAAAGAGCTCTCCATGGGGATGACCGGTGATTTCGAGGCGGCTGTGGAGGAAGGCGCCACATTGGTACGAATAGGGACAGCGCTCTTCGGTCCACGCGCATAACGAAATTTGAACATTAATTAACTGTTTTCACAACATTGGTCGGGCAAAGAAAAGCCTTGGATACAATAGCGATTTCATGTAATATTGATTCGGGAATCAACAAATCATCGCCTATGGCGAAAGATTCGCTGGTCCATCAGGCATGGGTCAAGTCCATTGGCCTTGAGAATCAATAACGGGCAAGGATAACAGCTTCTACATTAGAAGTGTTATTTGGAAGTCCTGATAGTCTGCGAATAAACAGAAAGGAGTTGTGGATGTCAACTACAGTCAAATCAATAGTCGATGCGATGCCGGCAAATTTCAATCCGGATGCGGCCGCGGGGGTGGATGCTATTTTCCAGTTTGATATTTCAGGTGATGAGGCCGCTCAGTATTATCTCGTGGTCAAGGACCAGAAATGCGAGATAGTCGAAGGGACCCACGCCGGCCCCAACGTGACGTTTAACATGGCCAGCCCTGATTTCATCGACATGATGACCGGCAAGCTTTCCGGGCAGGCGGCCTTCTTTTCCGGGAAACTCAGAGTTTCCGGTGACCTGATGTTGGCCCAGAGGCTAGGCAACCTGTTTAAATCAGCTTAGTCCCGAGGCCCATCGGAAGAAAATCCAATCGAACGGCCAATATACGGCGGTCATGCGACATTTCGCTTGGCGGGAAACCCTCTGATTCCAAGAGGGTTTCCCTACGCCCGCCAAGATAAGCGTGTATTGCGTGCAAAATTATGGGCAAGATAATTGCCCCGGATGCCTGCCGCCTGAGTAGTTCTTGACCACCTTAAGCATGCGACAAGATTTCTTCCATTACTGCATCGTGAACCGCCGGGCGCAAAGCCTTAATACGCAAATCCGATTCCCCCATAAATACGCGGTTGGTTAAAAGGACTACTGTCAGCTCGCGCTCGACATCGATCCAGAGGGAAGTTCCGGTAAAGCCGGTATGGCCCAAGCTGCCGGGTGAAAAGTGACGACCGCTGGATGAACCTTCTTCGGAAGGCGTGTCGAAGCCAAGCGTACGCGAGCAGCCTGGTACCGAAGCAACTTTTTGGCAAAATATACGCGTAATCTCCGGGTCAAAAAGAGTCGATTCCGACCTGAGCGCGGCTAATATTTCAGCGGCGACCGCGGCTATTGCGTGCGCGGCGCCAAATAACCCAGCATGACCGGAAACCCCACCTAAGGCCCTCGCGTTTAGATCATTGACCAGACCGGGAAGTTCGCTGGGGCGTGTCCGGGCAGTCCGGCGCTCTTCCCCTTTCGGATTGAACATCAAATCCTGTGAGATTCCCAGGGGTTCAAAAATCCGTTTGCGACAAATAGAATCGAAAGCCTCCCCGCTTTCCAGTTCCGCAATTGCGGCCAGCAGCATGAAGCCTAGGTCTGAATAGAGCGCGGCCTGACCCGTCGGATAGTCCAGTGGCTCATTCAGGACCTCATTTGTGGCCAATTTGATGATGGAGGTTTTGTGAGGGGACAGATAATAAGGTCGCCAGGCCGGCAATCCCGAGATATGGGCAAGCAAATGTCTGGGCGTGATTTTCTCTTTATCCGGAGGAACAGAGGTAAACCATCCGGATATCCGCTCGTCCAGAATTTCCGGACGTGATGAGGCTAGTACTATCCAGGCAGGGGTGGTAGCCAATACTTTTGTTAGAGAAGCCAGGTCAAACAGAGTCCTCTCAGTCACAGAAGTTATTTCCCGGTCGCCCAAGGTTCCATAAGCTCTTGAGAAAATCTCTTCCTTTCTACGGGCTACCAGTAATACCGCCCCTGTGAATATTTGTTCCTCAAGCCCCTGCGCCATACATTTGTCAGCTTTTTCCAGGTCCATTCGGGCGGATTCCTTGATCTGCCGAATGTTTATCTCGGGATTCAATTCGACGGCTCTATTTTTTGATAGGTCCTCGTGAGGCCATTCTTAGGGCATGATCATGAAACATCAGGAGCGCCAGGGCGCCGGGGCCTTGGTTAAAAATGTAATCGTGCGGCCCGGTTAGCTTTAGATAAACGTGGGGGATGTCTTCAGCCAAAAGCAAACTATGCATTTTTTCAACAGATTTCAACATTGCGTCCCGATCGCTGGTGACAAGTTGGATAGGTCGTTTTCTCAGCAGATCCCTGTTCTTTCCTATCAACTCACGATAAATATCAAAATAAGGTCCAAACGCCCCCTGGACAGATCCGATGCTGCAAAAGACCTCGGGATATTTGAAACCATAAAACATGGATCGAGCCCCTCCCATGGAAACACCATCCACGCCTATCTTGCCCGGAGAGACTCTGTAACGGTCCTTCAGCGCCGGAATCAATTCCTCTATGATATAATCTTCATAATCGGTAAATTCCAATCGCGTTTGGGGCGCCAGAGGTGGAGAAGCAGGGCAAGCCAGTATGACGCCGCCATAAGGATCGCGTTTAAGGCGCCTATTGAAATCGTTAAGATGGTCGCGAGTAACAAGCCCCCGGAAATCCGCGGCCGCGAGCTTGTTGTTGACCAGCGCCAGTACCGCTTCATCCGTCTTATAATAATGCAGCCATGCCAGAGCCCCTTGTCTGGGCGGTCGCGTGCATTCTCCAAAGCCGCCGAACGCGATGACTAAAGGATAATTGACGGCTGAATCCCGATCGTAATCCAGCGGGAGAGTGACAGCCACAATATTATCAGGGAATCTCCTTGAGCTAATGGTCAGGTATTCAGCAGGGGTCTTGAACCCTGAGATCTCCTCAATGGAAATCTGTCCCGCGTCTTTGTCGGACAGCTGCGGCAAGGGCGAGAGAAAGGGCTTAGCCACAGTATCTTGAGGTCTTCTATCCTGGACAACAGATGGGCGCGTTCTTTTGAGGGGCTCTTGCCGCTCCACCGAGGGCGCTGTGGTTGTTTTCTGTTGTTCGTTCCTTTTTTCAGTGGCAGGGTTTGTCGATTTTGAGCCTGATGTGGAAGGTTGCGGCGAAACTGCCGGGCTTGTGGCTGAGTCCTCCGATTCGGAGCAAGCGGAAACAGCCAAAAGGCAAAAGGCCATCAGAAAGATTGCTTTCCAGGACATTTTGCGAATCACTTAAATCATTACCTCAGATGGGCGGGACTTGGCTTAATTTCCGGGACAATCTGTTGGGATCATGTTCATCGTGTCCACCGGCGCGGACTCAGTCGGGCTCCGCTCGACAAGGACGAATGTCCCGATCGGCCGTCATTCTTGCACACGCGACAAGGCTGTTTACCAAAGCTCCGGAAAAGGGCTCAAGTTTGGCCGAACTCCGGCGGACGACTCGTTCTTGCCGGCATGCGACGATGTCGCAGCAACTCGATCTCGCGGCAGGTCCCGGTTTATACCTAAAGCTCGCAAGTTCCTTTTGAATTGTCTGGAAAACCAGTAAAGGGCCTGATGACCGTTGGGATACCTATACGCGCAGTACCCGTGACCGCAGCTTTGAAATACGTGCACGTCCACCGGAAAACCAGCCGCTTTCATGTCGGAAACCAATTGATAGAGCTTTCCACCATTGCTGTAAGAATTGCAGCCGTCCCGCACGTTGGTATTGATATTGTAACCGATCCCGCCGGCTTTACGTATTCGTGCAAGGTTGGCCCGCCATACATCGCCCGTCATGGGATAGCTGCCCAAATCAGTTTGCTGGCCCCCTGCGTAGCCAAAGATCTCCGGTCTGCGGGCGGAAATCATTATTGCCTGCGCCGCTCCCGCGCACGCGCCGTCGATTGCCCGAAATCGGCGATCGGGCACTGTCCTGTAGTGAGCGTCAATGAACGGTATCACTTCGCCTATCAGGTATTGTTCGTAGCGAGCAGTGGCGCCTCCGCCGGGATTCCACAGAGAGACAACGATCATTTCGTCGTACGGCTCCTCTTTCAGCCACTGATTGAACATTTGAAGCTCTTCATTATTTATATTTTGCTGAAAGCTTTCCTGAGTAAGATGGCCCGATTTCAGATTGTCCATTGCAAGCGGGACCTTGCACCATACCGACCAGTATGTGGCCCCTCCCAATTCCGGTCCGTTATCCCAGCCTGATTTGCCGCCCAGCAGATATACCACCCCATATCGTCTATTGACGTTCTGCTCGTAATCATCCGGCAAAATTACATGAACCGGGAAAGGGCCGGGCACCTCTTTGCCCCCTTTGGCGCTTGCGCTGCGATATGCGTCGGAATGGACGCGGACGGCCTCTATATAGTGCTTGGTGCGGAGAAACTTCGTACGGGCCTCGATTTCAGACCACGGTTCCTCGACGCCTTTAGCTGAAACAGGCGCGGTCCACACAATCAAAGCCGCCATAACCAGGATCAGTTCCATCGATTTTCTAATCATTCCAATCTCCGCAATCTGCAATTAGTCTACTCTGATTTTATGAACATACACCGGAAAGCCCTGCTGATCCACACTCTCGGACGAAGTGGGGTCCATTAGCACCACACTGCTTTTCACATTAACCCCCCTCAGAGCGCATCGCACATAGAGCGGATAAGTTCCGGGACGACCGGCCTTGACCTGAAGAGTCATGTCATATGATTTATTTTCGCCCCAGAGTTCTATCCAGCGTTCCGCCATAGGGACTTTCGTCCGGATTTTGTCCGTGGTCACGGCCAATACCGTGCTACCGGCGCCGTATAATTTACCGGGCTTAGCCGAAATAATCTTCAATCCGGATGTATCCGGGGCCGAAACTGTGATGCCTCCGTAGTCGGATTCCGCTCCCTTGTTCTCTGCGTCAATTCGAACCGTGAAAGTCGCTCCCGCTTTGACCGACGCCGGCGCGTTCACCCTGATAATCTTCGGCATAGCCTCTTTGGGTTTTGCCACCTCGAAAATATTCACAACCCACGGTGTTCCGTCTACTTTGATTTCCTCACGGTATTGTCCGGTTCTCAATGGGCCGGTTTCAGTCTTCTCGAAATCCCTCGGATAGACTATTTCAGTATTGCGTCCGTCGGCATTAAGCCGGCCTTTATACTGAGATCGAAAACCGGGACCGGTGAGCTGAATTTCGACTTCGCGGGATGTATCGCCAAAGTCCTGAAACTCGAATTTTATCCCTTCCTTTGTATCCCCCGAAAATCGAGGAATATGTGTGACCAAATCAGGAAATGATTTGAATACCTTACCTGCGAGGTGATTTAGCGCCAATTCCGGTAAATTGGGCTTCGGAGCCGACGCGGGTTGTGGCGGCGTTGCAGGAGGGGCTGGTTTTTCGTCCGATTGCGCAGTTTGTGTGTTCTCTCGTTCCCTGCTCGGCTCTGGCTCTGGTTCCTTATGGGAAGGATCCTTTGCAGCCAATCCGCCCTTGGTGAGTTGCATCAATTCTCCCGACAAATTCGTGGTGGGCGACGACGCAGGGCCTGGTCCCGTTTCCTCAGCGGTTTGGCTGGGCGCGACAATTTGCGTGGGCAAGGCTTCCAAAATGAGGATCTTCTTTATTTCGCCCCTCTGTCCGCCAAATTGCGTAAAAAACTTGTTCAGTCCTTGGGCCGTATTAATGTCCATTCTATGAACGTTACTTCTATGAGTGGCATGGTAGAGCCAAATCCCGTGCTTCTCGTCGGCCAAGATTAGCGCCACGTGATAATGCAAAATTTTGTACCCGGGCTTCCTGGTCGGTTTGCTTATACTCCCCAAGTACACACGGCCCGGCTGCATTTGCGCTAATACCGCCTGCCACGCGGCCCGATCATGCAGGTCAAAGCCCCTGAAATTGAGACCATCAACGCTTTCCGGCGCGTAGTTACTTCTGTCAGGCATTATCAGCCTGCGACTTCTCCCATCTGTCAGATTTAGGATCAGGTCCCATCCGAAGTCCCAGTCTTTCCCCAGCGCGGAATTCGGTCCGCTGTTTCCTTGAGGATCGCGCAGGAGCTGCTTGATCGTCCAATTCTTGTTAAACAGGTATCGGCATACAGAAACTACAAGGCCGCTGCAGTTCAGACCAGGGGTATCCAGGATTTCTTCGGGATGCGCGAATGTGGTGAAATATCCCTTATCATCCAGAGCGCCGTCATCACGATAAGGAATGCCCAAATGGGTGTTGGCGATATCGATCGGGTCTTTCTTATCGGCAATTTTTCTCGCCCAGAGATATTCAGGCGCAAAAATATTATCCGCTATGGCCGGCCCAACACAAAATCCACAAAAAACGAATGAGAGAACAAGCAAATAAATCGCAATTGCGGTAAGTTTCACCAAGCCTCCAAACTATTACCTTAATTTAGCTATATTACCAATTATGCCGCCGACGCGCAAGTGTCGGACCGAGTTCTCTACAGCGCATGGAACGTACACTATTTGTCATTGCGATATAAATTTCTGAATCCCGTCACTTCACCAAAAAGTTAATCGCCGAACAAGTTGTTTCTCAAGGTATAGACTCACTTTCCACTGTCCCGGCTTATGAGCGTAGAGTTCTTTTGTGGCCATGGTGTGTATACGTGGTGTGCTTTTCTTCTCCCTTTCGATTCCTTTCTTCTGCTCTCTTGCCTTATCATAGGTCGTCCTAATGGTTCGGAATTCTTGCCCGTCGGGATCTTGCCAGACGCTCTCCACGGTATAAGTTGGCTTCTCGTCTCTTGGGGTAAAATACAGATGAACCGACTCGTTCAAATTGTGATCGAAAATTTCCCTCGGGCTAGAAGCTGACGACGCCGTGAGAAAGACGTCATTCACTAGATAGAAAGCCTCATCCGGAGCTGCTCGCTCAATTCCTCTCCATTTACCGACATTTATGGCCCCACATCCGCCTGAGAACAGGATAATGACCAGCACAACCATGAAAAGATGTTGCACGTTGCGAGAACGAATTTCCATAACCCGATATATAAAGGACATAATAGTCTCTTTCGTCATTTCAGGAAGAAAGTAAGTCACGGGCTGATTGCCATTGCCACTTCGTCGCATTCCGGGAATTTGTTACAATGAATGCAGTCAGCCCAGATTTTATGCGGCAGCAGGCTTTTGTCTATATAAGAGAATCCAAGCCTCTCGAAAAGACTCGTTCTGTCCGTTAGCACAAATACCCTCTTGATTTCCATTTCACGCGATTCTTCCAGCAAAGCCCGAACAAGTTCACTCCCAATCCCTTTTCTCTGATGCTCGGTCTGAACTGCAAGGGACCGAATTTCCGCGAGATCTTCCCACACAATATGCAGTGCGCCGCAGCCGACTATGGTGTCCGGCCCATTTTCCGTGCGAACCGCAAAGTCACGCACCTGAGAATAGAGTTCGCTGATGGCGCGAGCTATGAGGTTGCCGGCCTTTGCCTGTTCGCTTATCAGCCTGTGCACGGCTTTGATATCGCCAAGCGTCGCCTTCCGGATCATCAGGAGACCTCTGCCGTCTGTCGATCCATCAGGCGCCTGACGTGCTCCTTGACTGATTCAGCAGTAGGAGCGGCGCCGAGCATTCTTGTAAGCTCGTCAACCCTTTTTTCCGGATCGAGAGCGCTGACCTCAATACGAGTGCGGCCTTCTTGCACAACCTTGCGCACTGAAAGATGGTGATCTGCAAGCGCGGCGATCTGATGAAGGTGAGTCACGCAAAGAACTTGCTGCTTTGCAGCCACTCGCTCTAATCTCGTACCCACTGCCACAGCGGTGTGACCGCCTATGCCCGCATCCACCTCGTCAAAAATCACTGTGCTCGCGCCGTGAACGTCCACCTGAAGGGCTTTAAGCGCCAACATGATCCTGGAAAGCTCGCCCCCGGACGCTATGCGCGCCAGTGGTCGCGGGTCTTCTCCCGGATTAGACGCCAGGAAGAATTCCGCCTTCTCCAGTCCGTTCGGCGTCGCTTTTTCAGAGTCCAAGCCCTGAAAATTGACTATTAATTTAGCCTGGGGCATAGCCAACTCTTTCAGTTCTTCCTTCATCGCGACTTCGAGCTTTGCCGCCGCTTCTCTCCTTTTTTCGGACAGACGAGCAGCCAGTTCCAGGTATTTTGAGCGGCTTTGATCTGTTAATTGCACCAAATTGTTTACAGCAGACCGAGCCCCCAGAACGTCACCCGCTTCATTAGTCAACGTTTCCAGGTGAGCAATAAGACCCGGCGCATCTTTACCGTACTTCTTTTTTAAACGCCTTATGAGCGCCAGCCTATCTTCAATCCGTTCCAATCCGGCAGGATCGCTGTGGAAAGTCTCAGCGACTCCTCTAAGTTCCAACGCGACGTCTTCCAACCTGTAAACGGCATCCTCAAAATTTTCACGGAGCTTCGAGAGCTTAGGGTTTACCGAAGCCAAATATTCGACCGCTTTCCCAACTTCTCCCAATTCCTGGATAAGGCTGCCGGACCTGGCGTAAAGGGCTTGATGAGCCTGATAAGCGCGCTCACGAATTTGAGATGCCTTTTTGAGGACCTCCCTCTCCTGTGTCAGCTCTTCTTCCTCGCCGGGTTTCAAACAGGCGTTGGTAAGCTCTTCGATGTCAGCGGCGTTCTGAAGCGCCAATTGCTCCATTTCTTTCAGCTTTGCCTCGGCTGCGGAAAGCTCCTTCGAGGTCTTCTTCCAGTTCCCGAACGCTTCGGCCGTGTTATTTCGCAGGGCCCCGGCGCCGCCAAACCTGTCGAGTATTTCGATGTGCTCTTCGGGATCCAGCAAAACGCGATGCTCATGCTGGCCAAAAATACTTACCAGCGATTCGCCCACAGCCTGAAGCATGCCGACTGTGGCCATATTCCCATTAACAAAACACCTGGACCGACCGGACCTGGAGATTTTCCTGGATAAAACAATTTCATTCCCCGGTTGAGCTACAGCTTCCAAATCAGGCGGAAAACTGAAATCCTTCTGGGGCTCGAAGAGACCCTCTACATGCGCTTCTTCTTCTCCAGTCCGGATAATATCCGCGGACGCTTTGGCCCCTAAAAGCAGATCCAGAGCGCCGATGAGTATGGATTTGCCGGCGCCTGTCTCACCTGTGAGCGCATTGAGTCCTGCGCGGAATTCCACTTCGATCTTGTCAATTATAGCCAGATTGGAAATGCTTAAGTACTTTAACATATAAGCTAAATGGAGCTGAACCTAGATTGAATTCGAGCGTTCGTTACCCGGGGAAGAGCATATGGCTTCTATCCTGAATTTTCAAGTAAACAGATTACTATAGCAACCCGAGCTTTTGTTTCAACACATCAAAGTAGTTCCTGGCACGCGATTGCACGATCACAAACGGCAACGGTGATCGTTTGATCTGAAGGGATTCCCCTTGATCCAGGCTAATAGTGGTGTGCCCATCCAGCGTGAGATAAAATGTCTCCCCTCGTTTCAACATCAGTTGCGTTTCCATGTCAGGAGGTATTACCAAGGGCCGTTTAAGACCCGAATAAGGACAGATCGGAGTCAGGAGGATGCCCGCGAGGTCCGGATGTACCAGTGGACCGCTAGCGGCAAACGAGTAGGCGCTCGAACCGGTGGGTGTAGCCACTATCAGCCCGTCCGCCCTCAGCTCCAGCTCTTTGGCGTTGCCGAATCGGATCCCCAGATCAATGAGGCGCGCGATGCCCGCCCAGTGGATAACTACGTCATTGAGCACTCTGGCGGTTTTGCCGCGGGGGAAGGTTACTTCCAGCATCATTCTCTTCACAAAGAGCGCGGTGCCGTCCATAACCGACTGTAGCTCTGAAATGGCCTCATCGGGCAAGACCTCGGCCATGAATCCCACGCGACCCAGGTTAATTGGGAGTACAGGGACGGTTTTTGAATTCAGAAGAGAGGCCGCTCTCAAGATGGTGCCGTCGCCACCAAGAACCACCAGGAGATCTACCTCGTCCGTGAGGCTTTCAGAAGACTTCACGTCCCATTTGGCGGCCAATTCCTTGCACGACGCTTCCAGTATGACTTCTTTACCAGCTTGCTTCAGAAATCGATTTATTCTCTCACCGAGAATGACGGCCTGTTCTTCACGTTTCAAGACCAGTCCGATGCGTTGCATTGAATTCCCCAAAGTATTCGATCATGTGGAAATCGTTGAATTAAGTATCACGAATGGCTGCCGAAATCCAGGGAATAGCCGAAGCGGCAGAAGGATTTGTTTACATGGGCAAAAAGAGAGTCTCGCTGACATGTCATTGCGACCCCGCTGAAAAGCGGGGGAAGCAATCTCGGAGCTGAGGGATTACTGGTGGGACGGGCATCTTGCCCGTCATTTCCCAATAGACAGGCTGGAAGCCTGTCCCAGCACTCACTCCTCGAAATGACACATCGATGCCTAGCGTGGCCACGTGGCTGTGAAGCCACAGAAAAATCGGCTAAATGCGACTTGCTCGAACCTTAAGATTAAGCTACGGTCAAAATTGAAGAAATGGCTGAATGATGAAAGATTCAAGAAAAACATCGACTTCTGAGTCGCCAAGACCTCTTGCGGATAGAATGCGCCCGCAGAGATCTGGACGAGTTCGTGGGCCAGGAGGAACTGGTCGGTCCTGGAAAAATCCTGCGTCGAGCCATCGAGGAGGATCGCTGCTTCTCGATGCTTTTCTGGGGTCCGCCCGGCACGGGAAAAACTACGCTGGCCAGAATCATCGCGGAACGCTCTCGTTCCAGGTTTGTCCCTTATTCCGCCGTGACCGCAGGTGTCAAAGAGATCAAGGAAGTGGCCGCACGCGCCCGGGAAGATCTCGACGCATCCGGTTTGCGAACCATACTGTTCCTTGATGAAATTCACAGGTTCAACAAATCGCAGCAGGATTATCTCCTCCCGCACGTCGAAAACGGCACAATTCTACTAATTGGGGCAACCACGGAAAACCCGAGCTTTGAGATAAATTCCGCGCTGCTTTCCAGGTTGCGGGTATTCGTGCTTAAGGCCCTGGATTCGAATGCAATGCAAACGATTATTCATCGCGCGTTGCAAGATCCGGAACGAGGCTTGGGAAAACTGCGCGTCGAGTTGGACGAGGAGGCGGAAAGCCTGATTATTTCGCTCGCTGTCGGCGACGCGAGAACAGCTTTGAACATACTCGAAGTGGCCGCGGTCGAAGCCCATGAACACCACCAGGGCAAAATCGGCGGCGATATCATCAGAGACGCGGTCCAAAAGCGAAGTCTGCTCTACGATAAGACCGGGGAGGAGCATTACAATCTCATCAGCGCGCTGCACAAATCTCTGCGGGACAGCGACCCTGACGCGGGCCTTTATTGGATGGGCCGAATGATAGAGGCCGGTGAAGACCCTCTTTATATCGCGAGACGGCTGGTTAGATTTGCCAGCGAAGATGTGGGGTTGGCTTCCCCGCGGGCCTTGGAACAGGCTACCGCGGCTTATCAGGCGTGCCGATTCATCGGGCTGCCGGAATGCGCGCTTGCTCTGGCCCAGGCTGTGGTCTTTCTTGCAACGTCTCCCAAATCCAATTCTCTAGAAGCCTCATATATCGCGGTCAAAGAAGAAATCGCGCGCTCGGGCCACCTCCCGGTTCCGCTACATATCCGCAACGCGCCTACAGGTCTGATGAAGAAGCTCGGATACGGCAAAGGATACAAATACGCGCACGACTTTCCTGACGCGAAAGTGGAACAGGAACACCTCCCGAAAGAAATAAGAGGCAAGCGTTTCTACCATCCCACCGATAGAGGGTTCGAAAAGACAATAAAAGAACGGATGGAGGAATCTAAAAAGGACAAAGAGTGAATGCTACAGCGTATTGGTCTAGGCGCTCACAGCCTTGATTGAATAATCATCCGGCTTCATCTGGGCCGCAGGAAGGATCACTCCTGTAAACCAATGATGGAATGCTTTGTTGATCTTTGCTATTGCCTCATCCCAATCGCCGTCGTAATCAGTTTCTTCCAGGTCTTCAATGACTTCCGGGGTCAGACCGGAAACTTCAGCGAGGTCTTCCCTGGTCATGTGCAGCTTGTTTCGGATGGAATAAATCTGTCCGGCGAGATCGGCTTGGACCTTCACTTCTTTCAGAAATGCCTGGGCCTCCGGATCATCTTTGATGTATCGCTTGTACATCCATTGATGAGCATCTGAACTGAGTTTCTTCTCTTCCATCTCATGGGTCCCATTGAGACTACGAAAAACCTTTAATACCGATTCGCGTTTATGAACACAATTCGACCGGCACGGAGGCCGGTCGCTACCACCTAATGGTAGGGCCTGGCGTCCCTGCCGGGCCCAGGCAGTTTTACTAGCTTTTTGGCGAATGCGTATAAACGGGATCACCGCATGCTTTCAAGCGTCTCCGCATTAATCACTTTCTTGGCTTTGATAAAGTCAATTAAGAGGTCGCTTACCAGCAGCGATGAATCGTAAGAATTTTTTCCTTTTTCCTTGAACACTGTGTAACCGTCACCGCCTGCGGCCAGAAAATCATTAATCGCTACCTTATAAGTTGCTTCAGGATCGAAGCCCTTGCCCCGGATGTCTTCGATTTTCACGCTGCCGTTCTCTACTTGATATTTGATCCCGAAGGTCTGAAGCTTTCCGCCGCTCCCCGGCTCCAGCTCGGCGCTTTTCGTGAGCGCGGCTTCCAGATCCTTGCCTTTGAGGACCATAGTTACAACGGTGTTCGGAAATGGTAGCGCGGTATAAACTTCGTTCAAAGTGATGTCACCCTCCTTCAAACTGTCTCTTATGGAGCCGCCATTGATCATGGCTACTTCAGATCCCGAACTGGAGGCCATATTGTAAGCGATGAGTCTGCCCAGATTGGTATCTTGCCCTGATCTGATATTCCACCTGGTTCCGTCAAGAAACACTTCGGTCCGGCCGATAACTTCGTTGAGGCTTTTATCCATTAACTTCTTGTGCTCATCAATAATGGACTTGATCTCTTCATCCTCTTTCACATCCGGACCGAGCAAAATCAGACGACCGCTGTAATTGGTCACGCGACCCTCGCTCACTTCGAGATCAAGCCTGCCCACATATTTGGCGTACGCGCCGGCCTGGCAGATTATCGTATCCCCCACCCGGAGCGGCTCAAGCAAGGTGGTATGGGTGTGGCCACCGATAATCACGTTTATCCTGGGATAGGCCCGCGCTAATTCCTTGTCTACATCCACGCCGATGTGCGTGAGCGCAATGACAAGATCGTTTTTCTTTACCATTTTCAGTAGCTCGGAAGCTGTCTTTATCGGATCATGGAAAACCAGTCCCTTCACATTCTTAGGGTGAGTGCTTATGGGCGTTTCCGCAGTTGTTAGTCCCAGGATTACAGCCTTGGTTTTTGAGCCCGAAAATTTCTTTTGTATGGTTTGCTCGAATATGCGCTTGCCCGATTCCGACGTGGTATTGGCGCTGAGCAGTGGAAAATCCATCTTGGGCTTCAGCGCGTTCAACAAATTCTCTTGCCCATAGTCGAATTCATGATTGCCTACAGTCATGGCGGTGAACTTCATTTTGTTCATGAGCTTAACGCCGAGTTGGCCCTTAAACGCGGTGGAGAAAGGGGTCCCCATGAGCAGATCGCCCGCCATGAAAATAAGCGTTTCCCGACCTTCGACCTGGTTAGCGGCCAACACCTCTTTGATTACCGTCTGAGCTTTCGCGAACCCCCCGACTACTTCCTTGGTGTTTCTATCCTGGTACGGCTCATAATGCGCGTGGGGATCGTTCATATACAGAATGGTGAGTTTCAGAGGCTCGGCGGCTTGAGCTGATTTGGCCGGGGAGCCAATTATGGACAGGAAAATTAGAAGAGAAAGAAGACCAAGAAAACCAATTGCCGACCGGCTGCTAATCTTCATACTTTGTGTCGCCTTCTATGTGAAATATTTGCGAGTCATTAGGTTGGGATTTAACCTGGATTTGCGGAGGCTGACCTGCCATTGCGAGGAGCGAATGGCGCCACAGGCGTCTCGCCTGTCTATTAGGAATGACCGGCAATCCCGCGTCTGCGCGGGACGGTCCCACTATCAATCCCGGAGCAAGGGGATTGCTTCCCCCGCTTTTCAGCGGGGTCGCAATGACATCGTAATTGCGTCTATACAGTCGCCGACTAACCGCAAACTGGTCGGGGTGGCCGGATTCGAACCGGCGACCTCGTGCTCCCAAGGCACGCGCGCTAACCAGGCTGCGCTACACCCCGCAAGTTATTCGTTATAGTTCGGAGTGACTGAAATCGCAATACCCTTGCTGGGCGCCAGTTCCGTTATGAATGGGTTATTGTGCTATAATGCTTTCCAATCAATTAATTCAGGTTTGGAGAGGTTGTTACGGTGCCTAGTGGTAAAACGATCTGGTTCACGGGCCTTTCCGCGTCAGGCAAATCGGAACTGACAGGAATGCTGAAAGTTGTTTTGGAGTCACGGGGAATTCCCGTGGCGGTGCTTGACGGTGATATTCTTCGTCAGGGTCTGAATCGCGATTTGGGTTTTTCGACCCAGGATCGGGTTGAAAATATCCGACGCGCTGGCGAAGTCGCAAAAATTCTCTGCGGAGCTGGTCATACAGTTCTTTCAGCGTTTATCACTCCTTTGGAAGAGATACGCAAATCCCTTCGCGAAATTTTTGAGCCGGGACAATTTGTAGAAATCTATCTTGATTGTCCTCTTGAAATTTGCGAAAGCCGCGATCCCAAGGGTCTCTATCGCCGCGCTCGTAACGGTGAAATACCCGAGTTTACCGGTATTTCATCACCTTTTGAACCGCCTGAGGCTGCTGAAATAGTGGTCCCTACAGGAGAACAGACTCCGGAAGAGTCTTTGAATTTAATCTTATCTTTTCTGCGGGAGCATTTTCCCGATTTGCGCTCCGAGCCTTTGAAGAAAAAGGCGCCCCGCAGAACGGAAAAACGAAAAGTCGCAGTCATAGGACTGGACGGGGTCCCTCCGTCTTTGGTCTTTGGGGAAGCGTCCCGCAATCTGCCCAATCTGCGAGCATTAGCGGAACATGGGACCTGGGGGCCGTTGCGCTCTACCGATCCCCCCATAACCGTGCCCGCGTGGGCCACTATTACGACCGGAAAAGACCCTGGCGAGCTGGGCATTTACGGTTTCCGGAATCGAAGAAACTATGACTACGAGGAAATGTTTACAGTCAGCGCCTCGGATGTCCGGGCCCCGCGCGTATGGGATTATATAGAACAGACCGGTCGATCCTCGATCTTGTTGGACATTCCTCAAACGTATCCACCAAGGCCCCACAACGGGATTACAGTTTGCGGATTCCTCGCGCCGGACGGCTCAGTCCTCACCTACCCTGCGGAAATCGGCGCCGAACTGGCCGATATCGCCGGAGCCGATTATCTCCCGGATATAACTCAATTTAGGACAGACGATAAAGAGCGATTGCTCAACGATATATATACTATGGTTCAGCGGCGGTTTCGGGTGGCGTCGGACTTTCTGCTCCACAAGCCGTGGGATTTTTTCATGATGGTTGAGATAGCGCCGGACCGTATCCATCATGGGTTCTGGAAATACTTCGCTCGGGATCATCGTCTTTATCAGCCGGGGCACAATTATGAGAATGTTATCGAAAATTTTTACCAATATCTTGATTCTTGTCTAGGCTCGCTGCTGGCCCTCCTTGACGATAATACTACTGTGATTGTGCTGTCGGATCATGGCGCGCGAACTCTGCACGGAGGGATTTGCATTAATGAATGGTTAATCGAGAACGGCTATTTGGCGCTGCGGGCAGAACCCGATTCAGAATGCGCGCTTGTTCCCGAGATGATTGATTGGTCACGTTCGAGGGCCTGGAGTGATGGCGGCTATTACGCGCGAATTTTTATTAACGTTGAAGGCAGAGAACCTCACGGAACGGTTTCTTCCTCTGATTACGAACGCTTTCGAGACGAATTGGCAACCTGTCTTGCGGCGATTCCGGATGAAAGCGGAAATGCCATGGATAACCGCATCTTGAAGCCGGAACAGATCTATCAATGTTGCAGCAATTGTCCGCCGGACCTTTTGGTCTATTTTGACGGACTTTCGCGCCGCTCTATCGGCTCCGTGGGAGGTGGCGCGCTATATCGGTCCGGGAACGACACCGGGCCGGATGATGCGAATCACGATCCTGAAGGTATTTTCATCAGCGCCAGGATGGTTGATCTTCGGAGCGGGCGAAGAATAGGGAGGCGCGTTGAGGACGCGTCTTGTCTGGACATCACACCAACGATACTTGATGAGTTCGGATTATCCGCGCCTAAGGACATGGCCGGGCGAGTGATTAATCTGGGTGGACGCGAAAGCCTTAGGAATTCAGATTCTCAAAATCGTGACTCGAGGACCGACCACTTAGCCAGCGCCACGATTCAAGGATACACTCAGGAAGAGGAAGAAATCGTCAAGACACGACTGAAGGATCTCGGTTACATCTAAGCTGGAATCCCCGGGGCCAATCCGAAAGAGAGTCCCCGGGGAGCCAGCGCTCGAATCCATGTCAACGCGGACATCCACCTGTACAGGTGTTCGAGGCCATACCGTCTTGGAATAGATCTACTTCGGTGGTTTCGTTTCAGTCGGCGGTTTCATTTCAATCTTCGATTTCTTTTCAGTCTTCGATTTCTTTTCCGGCTTCGGGCACTTTTCCTCCTTGGCCTTCATAGCCGCGTCCTTGGTGGGAAAAGGTCCTGCAATGGTTTTGTCCGTTTTGGCTTTGAGCTGATGCACGCTGCAAACTCCGTTCTTGTCCTTTTGCACGAACCAAGATTTCTCGGCAGCCAGAGCTAGTCCAGAGCACAAAGCAAAAATAACTACAATTGTCAGGACAGCGATTTTCTTAAGTGCACTGCCTCTCATGACCCAACCTCCCTCAGTAAGAATATTTACCGACGCCTTAGCATGAAACTACTCCCTCTGCAATGAGTTATTTTGAAGGGAAACTTAGAGTCAGTTACACCGAGACTAAAATCCTACCCGAGATACAAATGCGAATTCCGATTAGGTAACATGAAAGGAATAGCCGACATGCTCCGGATAGTGAGAATGTTGATCATCCGGGCACGTGTTGTTATCATGTTTGGTGCAGGTTCCAATTGGGCCTGCGCGTATTTCTTGGCGGGCCTGAATGGGCTTGGCGTTTCATTTATTCCAGGTGACCAATAAATAGAGGGGGGATGAAGAACGTTTGCGATTCCTCAAATAGTTGGGCGAGGTCGAATTCGGCAATGGTATCGCGTCTCCAGTAATTTGTTCGGTAATAGCTGAATTCATCGGCTTCGGCAAATAATAGCGCGTCGGTTTTACTTACGTGGACTCCAATTACCAAAAGGAGGGGGATTTATGAAAGAAAATGCAGGAATAGAGGGTCTGGCGTCGCTGACGCTCAACATTAATCGGAAGGAACATAAGATTGTCGTATCTCCGGATACCCCGCTGCTGTGGGTAATAAGGGAAGACATTGGACTCACAGGGACCAAGTACGGGTGCGGTATCTCGCGCTGCGGCGCATGCACCGTCCACATCGACGGAAAGGCAGTCCGGTCTTGCCAGCACGCCCGTTTCTGATGTGGTGGGTAAAGAAATCATCACTATCGAAGGGCTTTCGACAAACGGAGATCACCCGGCGCAGAAAGCATGGATTGAGGAGGATGTCCCTCAGTGCGGGTACTGCCATTCCGGCCAGATAATGAGCGCAGCGGCGCTCTTGGCTCAAAATCCGAAACCCACGGATGCCGAAATCGACTCAGCAATGGCGCATAACATTTGTCGGTGCGGCACATATCAGCGAATACGCAAGGCTATTCATCGGGCGTCGGAAATGATGGCGCAGGGAGCCAAGTCTGGCGGCGCGGGGCCGGCGCTCGCCGCTTCTTCACTTCGCCGCACATTCGAAAGCGCAGCCTCTTCTCGATCAGGCGAGGCAGTGGAATTGAACGCTTTTGTCCGCATTGGGGCTGACGAAGTAATCACGATCAGAATCAACCATTCCGAGATGGGACAAGGCGTATACACGTCCTTGCCGATGCTCGTGGCTGAAGAACTCGAATGTGATTGGACGATGATCAGGGTGGAGGGGGCCCCCGTAGCTCAGCCGTACTATCACGCGGAGTGGGGGGTTATTCAGGGCACCGGCGGAAGCACAAGCGTCTCAAGCGAGTGGAATCGATTACGCGAAATGGGCGCGACCGCGCGAGAAATGCTTGTCTCGGCTGCGGCTGATACTTGGAAAGTGGATAAGACAACCTGCCGGGCCGAAAACGGAACCGTAATTCACTCGAGCGGTAAGAAGGCGACCTACAGCCAACTCGCGGAGAAAGCAGCGAAGATGCCGATTCCGGAAGAGATCAAACTCAAAGACTATTCCAAATTCAAGATCATCGGTAAGCCGATGAAACGTCTGGATACGCCTGAAAAAACCAACGGCGCGGGCGTTTTCGGTATCGATGTAACGATTCCAGGTATGCTCACCGCGGTTGTGGCTCGCCTCCCCATATTCGGCGCAAAAGTCGCCGGCTTCAAAGCTGACAAAGCTAAGGCTATCTCGGGTGTCAAGGAAGTCGTTCAAGTTCCTTCGGGCGTTGCCGTCGTCGCGACCGGTTTCTGGCCTGCAATTACCGGCCGGGACGCGCTCGAGATCAAGTGGGATGAGGGCCCCAATGCAGAGCTTTCAACTGAAGGTATGCGGGAACAGTATGCCGCCCTGGCAAAAGGTCCGGGAACCGTCGCGAGACGAGACGGCGAGTCTCAGCAAGCGCTTCAGGAGTCCGCCAAACTGGTAGACGCGGAGTACGAGGTGCCATACCTTGCGCATGCCCCAATGGAGCCCTTGAATTGTGTGGTTAATCTCCGGCCCGAGAGCTGCGAGATCTGGACCGGGACCCAGTTTCAATCCGAAGACCAGAAGCGCGCGGCTCAGGTCGCCGGGTTAAAACCGGAACAGGTTAGGATTCATACTACTCTCTTGGGCGGAGGATTCGGACGCCGTGCAAATCCGGCGTCGGATTTCGTGGTTGAAGCTGTGGAGGTCGCCAAGGCGGTGAAAAAGCCGGTCAAGGTGATCTGGACGCGCGAAAACGATATGAAGGGATGGTGGTACCGACCCATGTGGTACGACCGGATCGCCGGAGGGTTGGACGCAAACGGAAACCTGGTCGCCTGGCGCCAAACCATTGTCGGCCAGTCAATCATTCGTCGACACACCCTTTGAGGGCGCCATGATGCAAGACGGCATTGATGTGACGTCGGTGGAAGGCGCAGCGGACATGCCGTATGAAATCCCCAACATTCTCGTTGACCTGCATAGCCCGAAGATCGGTGCGCCGGTGCAGTGGTGGCGGTCGGTCGGCCATTCGCATACCGCTTTTGTAGTAGAAAGTTTCATGGATGAGTTGGCCCACGCGGCCGGCCAAGACCCGTATGAGTTCCGTCGCAAATTGCTGTCGCAGCGCCCTCGGCATAAGAGAGTGCTGGAACTGGTGGCCCAAAAGGCAGGATGGGGTACACCTCTTACCGAAGGCCGAGCGCGCGGCATAGCTGTGCACGCGTCATTCAACAGCTTTGTAGCCCAAGTTGCGGAGGTCTCAGTTAGCGCAGATGGGACCGTGAATGTCCACAGAGTGGTGTGCGCGGTTGACTGCGGCAGAGTGACAAATCCGGATATCGTTGCGGCCCAGATGGAAGGGGGAATAGTCTTCGGACTTACCGCCGCGCTCTACGGCGCGATCACGTTGAAAAACGGCCGCGTGGAACAAAGTAATTTCCACGACTACAAGATGTTGTCCATGAAAGAAATGCCCAAGGTCGAAGTCCACATCGTACCAAGTCAAGAGCCACCCACCGGGGTTGGAGAACCTGGTGTGCCGCCTATCGCGCCCGCAGTGACGAACGCAATTTTCGCGGCCACAGGTAAGCGAATCAGAAGGCTGCCCATAAGAGCCGCTGAAGCGAAAAAGGGGTGAAACAGGAAAATTAACCGCAGAGGCACAGAGTTCACAGAGAAAACCATTATTTTGATTTCTCTGTGCCCTCTGTGTCTCTGTGATGAAAAAAGGTATTCTTTTTGTGCTCTCTGTGGCGAGAAACAGGGATCTAATCAAGATTCGTTAACAACCAGCCCTTGCCGATCAATCTCGAACGGGATGATCTTACCTCCCGCAGCTTCAAGAGCTTCGGAAACCGCAGCGCGCTTGTCCAGGGGCGCGAGCGTCATCATGCAGCCGCCCCCCCCGGCGCCGCAAATCTTGCTTGCCATAGCGCCGGCCTTAGAAGCCGCAGCGGCCAAACTCTCGATGCGCGGTGTGCTAACCCCCGGAGCCAAAGTGCGACGAACTTCCCATTCTTGTTGCACCAATATCGGTATATCGTCAAAACGATCTTCATCCAACGCGCGGTAAACTGCACGCGCAATGTCCCTGATACTGAGAAGCTTCGCCTTAACTTCCTTGTCATCGTCTATGAACCGCTTGGTAATCTCCCAATTGTTCATCCCGGAGAAGCGCCCTTGTCCCGTATGGGTCAGGACGAGGGTTTGTCTCAGATATTCAAGAGCCTTCGATTCAGCGCGAATCGTTCTGCGCTCAAAGTCACGATAACCGAATTCGATAAGCGAAAGCCCTCCGTATACCGCGGCAATATGATCCTGTTTTCCCGTAGGGACCCCTATGGCCGCAGTCTCAACGTTTGTAGCCAGGTGAATGATGTCCCGCGGGTTGTAGTCCTCACCACGCAACTTCAACAAACCCGCGAGCGCCGCGACAAGGAGAGCGCTTGAAGCGCCAAGGCCCGACCCGGCCGGGGCCTCGTTAAGCGTCACCATCTCTATTCCATGCTCGGGCGGCGCCGCTCTGACCGCCCTCCCAATGAGTCCCATTGGCCCGTCAAGGGGTAAGTCGGCAGGAGGCCAAGCCTCGACGGAACGCCCGATATCCTCGGAAATAATTCGGATCTTCGATTCATCGAGAGTCCTGATGCTGACTCGGCTGCGAACGTTTACAGCCACGTTGACCGTACAACCGCCTTCCATCAGCAAGCACAAGGGATGGATATCCGTAGTGCCTCCAGCCAAATCAACTCGGTTAGGCGCGGTGGCGGTAATTTCCATTCCTAATACCCTAGTTCTTCGTCGAGAATAACAACCGTGATTTTCGTGAACATCGGCTGACGATGAATAATGCTCGTGATCCGACATATTCTTTCCGGAGAATCGCAGTCCATGCAGTGACCCGCTTTCACGCAGGGGGTCTTTCGGTTTAAACTCATCGCTCTGATGGGGCCTGCTGTTTCTTCGATCCGCGCTATAGCCGAGTCCAGGTCGGGGACGATTTTGTTTCTACCGACCACCAGAATCACCTTCCCCGGTCCGAAGGTCATGGAATTTGTCCTATTACCGCATCCTTCCCTGTTCACGATTTCACCTGTCATAGTGAGCGCGTTAGCCGAAGCTAAGAACAAATCCGCGGTCATCTGATTTTTGCGGCACTGGAGCTCCTCAGGCGTCCCCATCTCTGAATTTCCAGTGATCGAACATCGTCTTTCCGGCGTTTTCCAACATCTGCGTCACTCCAAGAGCCCTTACCGTATTGGTGCCGGCGATACCTACTGACTTACAGTCCGCGGCCTCATTCAGGATGAAATTGGCGGCCTCTTCTCGAGTCGAGAAAAATTGAGCGCCAAAGCCATGTTTTTTCAGAGACTCCATTGTAGTCTCAAAAATGATTCTATTGTGCGCTTTGACAAATTCGTCCATAAGATCCTCCTTTTAAATCAACTGCATTGGAATCCAACCTTTGGCTCTCGATTGTGACGCCAATTCCTTGCTTGACGGTCATGTAAGCCGGTCACGGCCTATCCTTGTGATCGATCTGCTCTTCATTGTCCTGGCGCGGACCGGGCCGATGTAGCGGTGTCGTGCCTGTATGGACACCATTCAACCGGCTGTGTGCCTTTAAAAAATGGGTCCTTTACCACTCGAGGGCAGATGGACGTGGCAAGCAGGCCGGAGTCAACACAGATATTCCTGAAAACCAGTCCTTCCGGGGCAGAGGCCACAGAACCTTGCAATTGCCCCGGAGGAGGCAGCAGACGCGACATTAATTTCCCCAACCTAGCGCCACTCAATGGAGTCCCAGGAAGCCTTATTACGAGTAACGCGTCGCTTCTATAGGCCACACCCCAGATTCCCTGTTCGTCTTGCGCGCTGAAAAGGGACGGTCGCGCAGCGATTTTATCTGCGAAGCTCTCGTTGATCGGTTCAGATTCTAAACCCTTCATCAGGTGGTTGGCCATATAGATAGCCGCGGGTCTCAGGGAAACATGTCTTTTCTTCGGCCCTACACCGGATGAGGCCCAATTCGCCACCCGGATGCCCGGATTAATTGTGCCGGCATTCCCGAGTGTGGCCATAAGAGCGTAACTTTGAGCTAAATCAATAGGGGCGACCGGGTCTATGGTAACGCCGCCTCCGACCGCCTGTCGGGCTGGCGCCCCAAATTCGCGCAAGACAGAAATGATTCTTTCCGTTCCTAACGAACTCATTAGATTCCTGACCAAAAAATCTCTGTCGTTTCTATATGCCTCCCTGAACGTCACCATACCGCCCGGTCGTGTTGGAACAAAAAATGTGGACGTAAGCGTAAATTTCGGGTGCGCCGGATCTTCAGGAACCAGGGCAGGGGCGATTATGAGCGGCAGCAATGTAGCGATATTACCGCCCATTCCCGACCACTTGGCTTCGGCGCTCGGCGCTATAAAAGCCTTGATATCTCCGGATTGAGGATTAGCCAGAAGCAGATGGGCTTGAGCGCCCGCATCTCCGAGGCGTTTCAAATAGCGCTCTGAATCGATTTGCAACAGCGGATCGAGAGAAGTCAAAACATCTTGTCGTAAGTTCTCCGGCCCTGTCCCGGGGACTTGCGCGGGTAGACCGGTCCTGACCAATTCTGCGAACGCAGCGGCTTTTATCTGTATTTGGCCCGGCGTTTTCATGATAACAGGCCTATTTGTCGCTTCATCGTAACTTTCCCTGGAGATTTTCCCGGCCTTGAACAAAAGCCCCAGCACCATATTTCGTCTCGCGAGAGCCCTCTCCGGGTGCCGACGTGGGGTTATCACACTGGGGGCCCTGATTATGGCGGCCATCAAGGCGCACTCGGCGGCGTCCAGTTCGCCGAGTCCCTTTCCAAAAAAATGACGGGCAGCCTCCGATACTCCCTTGATGGGAAATGGTCCCCACTGACCATAATAAATGCGATTCAGGTATGCCTCGAGTATCGTCTTCTTGCTGTATAGGGCGCTCGCAGTAAGAGCGAGAAGGACTTCATTGATCTTGCGCCCCAGCGTTTTCTCGGGGCTAAGCATCACCATTCTGATCAGTTGCTGCGGTATAGTGCTACCCCCTTGCGCGTATCGCCACGCTTTTATATTGGTGATGAACGCCCGTGCAATCGAGACAAGGTCGACACCGCTATGCGTGAAGAATCGTGGGTCCTCAGTCAGGAGGACGGCATCCACCAACAATGGTGGGATTTGCGCCAAAGACACTGGTCGACACAACTCCTGGCCAAAACCGGAAGGGGGGATCACTTGTATGAGTTCCGGTTCTAGGGATAGGGAATTCACCTCTTCAAGAGATCGCATGGACCGCATAGACCTGATTCGTTCCCAGTCTAATGTCAGAGTAACGGGACCGCTAGCGATCTCTCCCCCTTTAATAGGGCAGTATTTAAGAAATATAGTGATTCCTGAACCCGACCGGCTCCATTCCCCCGGTTCAGGAACGGGCACTGGGCTAGCAGAGTAGCCTTGTCTGGTCAGCCTTTCAAAAAGACGAATGCGATTAATGTCATCGCCTACTTGAATGGAAAAGGGGGCAGCATAGACAAAAATCGGCCAACGATACAGCTTTATCTCAAACGTCCACAGTGTTACCAGGACGAGAACCAGGAAATAACCACAGATCAGAATCAGCAGCAGTTGGATAGCCTTCTTCAAGGCTGATAAAATATTTTTTGGCTTGATCGCCAACTATCCACTCTTGATATTTTTTGGCTCCAGTGAGCTGGAAAAGCTATGTAGGACCTCATTTACGGCAATTCCATCGGCTTGAACCGTCTTCCCCTAGACCAACGGCTAATTGCGGCTCATTAACGAGCCGACCGCACGGTCCAAGCCATCCAGGGTGAGTTCAAACATGGGGAAAACCTGACCTATTATTCCTATCGTCCTGGTCATGGGCCACAGACGTAATGGGGTCGGATTCAACCAGACCGCGTGCCTGAAAAATTGTCGCAGAAAATTCAACTGGTCCATGCTGGGTCGGCCGCTGCGTTCATTAATGTAAATCGATCCGTCTGTAGCCATTAACTCGTAGGGGGCCATACTAGCGTCCCCCACTATAACGACTCTCGTATCGGGGTCCCAAGTAGCAAAATCCGAAATCCGCTGCGGTTTGTACCGCCGCGACGGATCCTCCCACACGAAATCGTAGATGGTATTATGAAAATAGAAGGTTTTCAGATCCTTAAATTGTGAGCGCGCATAATTGAAAAGCGTCTGCACAAGGTCTATATAAGGATCCATCGACCATCCGCCGTTGTCGATCACGAGGATTACTTTCAATCTGTCCCGCAGACTTCTATCAAAAACAATTTCGATTTCACCGGCATTTTTGGTGGTGGCTCTTATGGTGTCCTCGATATTCACTTCATCCTTCGGACCGACAGGGACCATTCTGCGCAAACGCTTGAGCGCTTCGCCAATCTGAGCTTCAGTCAATGGACCCTCTAACGAATAATCCTTATAGCGCCGTTCCATCGCAACTTTTACCGCTGACTTGCCCATAGAGCGCCCGCCAACCCTCATTCCTCCAGGATGAAATCCCGAATGACCCACCGGAGAAGTCCCTCTAGTGCCTATCCAACGGCTCCCTCCATGATGGGCCTCGGTCTGTTCCTTGAGCCGATCCAGGAAATATTTTAGCAGCTCTTCCGGCGATAATTTCTTCAACTGCTCTTCGCTCATCCCCAAGGCTTGAGCCAAGGCCTCAGTGTCCTTCAACCATTCCTGCAGCAGCTCCTGCGCGGCCGCGTCCAGATCAATACCGGCAAAGTCAGGCAGTTCCGCTCCTTGAAATACGTGAGCAAAGACGCGATCGTACAGGTCGAAATACCGCTCGCTCTTCACCAGTATGCATCGGGCGGTCGTATAAAAATCGTCCAGACCGGTAACGAGCCCCAATTTCAGGGCCTTATGCAGGCGCAGGAATGAGGTAGGTGATATCGGGATACCCGATTCCTTTAACGTATAGAAGAAACTAACAAACATAGTCTGATTCCCGTATAGCTGGATCAAGCGCGCAGACGACGGCTCTGCAGAGTCGCTTGCTGATAATCGGAACTTTTCTTGAAAAGGATTCCAAGGTACGGAATCTGACCGGCTACGAGTTCCTTGGGCCGGAAATCCGGATCTCGCATGAGTGCCCGCGTCCAATTGATCAGTTCTCTCGTGGCCGGCTTCTTCTCGATGCCTTGAAATTCCCGGAGCTTATAAAAAGTCTTTACGCATAAATCCATAAGGTCCCTATCCAAATCAGGATAGTGAACGCGCAGAATTTGTCTCATCGTGTCCGGTTCCGGGAAGGCTATATGATGAAAATTACATCTCCCGAGAAATGGATCGGAAAGGTCCTTTTTGGCGTTAGAGGTGATTATTATCACAGGGCGATTCGTTGCCGATATTGTCTTATCGATTTCCATAATATCGAACTGCATCTGATCCAGGACATCGAGCATATCATCCTGAAAATCGGTGTCCGCCTTGTCAATTTCGTCAATGAGCAAGACAGTTTTGGTTTCCGCAACGAATGCCTGGCCGATCTTACCCATTCTAATGTACTCCTCAATGTTGCTCACAACTCTCTTCGAGTCTCCGAATCGGCTATCATTGAGTCTGGTCAGAGTATCGGTACTGATACAGACTCTCCACGAGCTTCATGCTCGATTTAACGTTTAGAACAATAAGCGGCATCTGCAAACTTTCGGCAATGGCGTGCGCCAACATAGTCTTGCCGGTCCCGGGTTCCCCCTTTAGCAGCAACGGCATTTCTAGTTTAATAGAAACATTGACGATTTTGGCAAGCTCCTCATCGAGCACGTATTTTGCCGCGCCCTGAAATACTGTTGTAGTCTCTACGTCAGTCATAAAACTTTGCTCCTCTTTCTGTCCTGATCGAGTTCTATTTATGAACATCTGTAAAATTTTCATATCAAGTTATCGCCGAGCAAGAACACTACCAGTTGCTGTTTCCCTTGACGCATGTTCGTTAGCTCCATTTTTAGCCGCCCTGAACATCGGAGTCAATCCCTTATCCTGAAATGGCATTCATATCTTGCCCGGATCGGCTGCGCTACTTGGCAAAAAGGCCCTCGCAAAGCAAGCGCGGATTTGCGCTATTTGCCCCTGCTTGCACATGTGTTTCGTTCAGTCTCGACGAGTCTTAACTTATTGTTTTAGCAACGTTCTCTGTTCGCAAACACATTTTTCCCTTGACAAGGGAGTCGCCTCATCGCTATTGTCACGTTAATCCCATGTAGGGCTATGCCCGCCCAGAGTAAGAGTCGCATTAAAAAAGGGTTGACAACGGGGTTTTTTTCTGTAATAAAGCATAAACGCATCCAGAGTATTTTTTTTTGGAGAGAATCCAAAATCTGGCATTTAGGCTTCCTTGAATAAGGATTGATGAAAGGAGGATGAGGGTATGGTTAAGAGGACAGTTGCCGTTCTCGGAATTTTGGCAATGACATTGGCCGCGGGAACGTCTTTTGGGTTCTGGGGCGTCATGGGATTGTTGCGGCGGTCCAGCCGATTGCAAGCCGTTGTATCTGCCTGTTGATTGCCCCACCCCGCCGGTCAAAACAATCGTTAAGACCTGGGCGATAAAGATCGAAGGCCCCTGCCCCGCCCCCGGCGCCATGTGCGGTCCGGTGTGCGGTAGAGAGAGAGGACCCGGTCTTTGCGAAATCGTTACTGCCATAGCTACTCCGTTTGGATTGGCTGTTTGGTGGCTGTGACGGTGTTTACGGCTGCTTCAGCGGACTCGGTGGCTGCGGCGCGGACGGCCCGTGCGGCCCGTGCTATGGTCCGCTTGGCTGTGCGCTGGCCGGCTTGCCGACAGTTATCGGCACGCCCTTAGGGGCAGTCGGTGTCTTCGGCACCTGGTGGTAAATCGTCTCCCAGGAACTGGCACGCCTAGAGCCGAATCATGATCTAGTTTCTACCAAAAGGACCGGGCAGTCAGTCCGGTCCTTTTTGATTCGACGCCGAGATTGCAGATGGTTGTACGGCGTTCGTAAAGGGATGACGCGAACTAAAAAGTGCTTGACAAGCAGCTGTATTTCAGCTAAATACGAACAAAGCGACATCTCTGTTTAAAAAGTATATTCGATTATTTCCGGTTTAAACTGGAAGGTCTTTAATGAAAGGAGGATGAGGGTATGGTCAAGAAATCCACCGTAATTTTTACAATCCTTGCGATGCTGGCATTTGGCGCTTGCACGTGTTGGGGTTACACGGTCAGCCAGTGGCCGGTGCCCGGTATACCGAACACCGTTTTCTGCCCCGGCCCCCCTTGCTTGGTGACCCCGGAAGACTGCACGCTTAAAGGCCCTGTGGCTCCGTCCTGTGAGTGCCCGTTGATTCCCGGAGCAATTCATGCCAGCCTGAGCTTGCCTTATCAGGGCTATAGCTCTGGTGGCGTCGCCCCTTTTTGCGGGTCAGTTCTGTCCTAGCGAGGGTTGCTGCAGCGTGGACCTAGGCGCTCCTGCATATGTGACCGCCGCTGTGCCGTGCACCCCTGTTAATGCTTACGTGCCCCCCAGGGGCTGGTAACCCTAGAACGCAATTTCGCAGAAGAGGCCGGGCATCTATTCCCGGCCTTTTTTGCCTCTACACAATAACCACACATTTACCGATCGCTTATACCGGCGTCCGCGGACGTCGGTGTTTGCGCGTTCTGTTCCCACAGAAACACCCGTTTCATCTGGAAATTGTCGCTGCGGCCTTTACTGGGGAATGTTGGCCCCTTCTACATGCGGCGCCATGAGCCTTCTAATCGAACTCCTAGCAATGAGAGACATCCCAATGAGTTCTTCCGCGTAGGGATTCCACCGACTCGTTCGGTGAGCCTAACACAATGACCCTGTCCGACCTGGCGCGGATGGCGCCCTTGCCAAGTCCCATTGTGTTTCGTATCCAAACGGTTTGGGCCGAGACGGAGGGGGCAGCTTCCGGGGATGTTGTCTTGTCGACCGAGCGATCAATAATCTCCAAAGGTCGCGAGGCGCCATTGTTGAGAGGCTGGCCAACCATGCCGATCCGCTTTGCCTTGAGATAATCAAACAGCGCGCCAGGAGCAATTGAGGCGGCCGCATCCTGTACGACAAATTGTCAGACCTATCCTCTGCCGCAGAATCAGCTGACAAAGTGAGGAATTAAACCTGCGCGTTACTCGTGGCGCTCACACGGCGGGACACTCGTCCGCGGACTTTTGAGGTGGCTGATTCTAATTATCTTTTGAACTGACTAATATTTGGGCGGGTGACACGGTATTTCAAGCAATCCAAATCGGGCGCGATCGTCTCACCTGACGTCATCCAATTGACGTTGGATCACGTGGACGTTCCAGCACTGCAAATTGAGCACGGGACTCCTGGACCCCATTAAAAAATAGCCACGTGCAAACCCCCGCTGTTAGGAGCATTAGCAGACCGCCTAGCAGAAACATGAAGGACAAGCCCTGAATTTTCGCGATAGCCCCCCATATCACCACCGAAGCATTTATCCCGACTCCGAACGAACCCGTAAATAGGGCCACGACTACGGCCCTATTTTCAGCGTTGGACCGGTCGACCATCTTGGCCATCATCGCCGGGTAAGAAAGTCCCTGTATGATTCCGAAAAGCGCGCCCAAAAACATTGATTGAGTTATTGAATCCATTTGTGAAGTGGACACGAGCAAGAGGCTAAATCCTATTAAGCAGGCGAATATGAGTTTGCCGCGATCAACACGGTCCGCAAGACTGCCCAGTGTGATCCGCACCAAAAGGAGGCTCGCTCCATAGCACACAAAAAATATCCCGGCGCGGAACCCGAGATTCTTGGCATACAGCGGAAAAAAGGTGTTCATGGCAGCGAAACCGGATCCAAAAATTCCCGCCATAATCATCATTGAAAGATGGCCATCCTGAAAAGCCGTTGGGAAAAAGCCCCTGATTCGACCGCGACTGCTCGTTCGGTCAGCTTCCCTCATTGTGAGGGCGGCAAGAAAGCCGATGAGGCCAAATCCTACAAGCAGGAGAAAATAGGCATCGGTCCCCCAGGACAACATCACCCTTTCTCCCAGGAATGGCCCAATAGCTACTGCTATTGATCCGGAAACTCCAAACAGACCTATACCTTGGGCCCTTTCCTCCGGTCGGAGCAAGTCCACAACGGCCGTGGCGCAGCCATTGAAACACGCTGAAAACGCGATACCCTGTACCAACCGCACGAAAATCATAAAGGGAGAATACGAGTTAAAGAACAAAAAACCCGCATTTGTAAGACCAATGACCAAAATCCCGCCGACAATAAAGATCTTTCGACCATGTTTGTCAATCAGGGGCGCCAGTATGGGGAGCGAACCCAAAGAGGTGATGCCAATAGATCCCATAACCAGACCTACATCCACATTGTCGGCCCCCAAATCTACGAGGACTATTGGTAGAAAGCTCCAGGTAGCGACAATAAGAAAGAGAAAGAGATTTATGACCGCGATCAACAAAAATTGCACATTAAATAGAATTGCCGGCATCACAAATAGCTTCTTACTTAAAATGTACGGCCACTCCGGCGCGATTTGCCGATGACAGCCGGTCTGATTTTTGATTCTGATTTCTCATAACCATATCCTCAAGAACCGACGAATTCGGCGCGTTGGAACGCCCGCTCCCTAGGGCAGATTTTCCAAAACGCGCCGGAATTCTCAAATACCTTTTCCGGAGATCTTCTTACCGCTCCCATTAATTGTATCCTGTTCGCGGCTTTTAGTTCCACACTAATTCAGCGCAAACAGTTTCTCACAAAAAACGGTTCAAGTAAGGATCACTAATCTCCCTCTCTTTGAGGAGACGTCTCCCAGGCCTTTTCGCCTCCTTTTTTGTCCCTCCAGATAAATCGCCGCGGGGTTTTGCTACCGTGCTCCACCGTCCCAGGGTAAGGCTCCACTGGAGCCGCGGGGGGGCCGGTGATCGAGGGGCTGGATGCTTGCTCGCCTTCCTCCGATCCCTTGGTACGATCGTTGGTAATATCTTCTTCCCGGATTTTGGGCTCTCTCAAGGACTCTTTTCTTTGAGGTAACGTGCTGGAGCATCCGCAAACCCAAATGCAAACAGCTATAAGAATTCCGATTCGAATTAAATTCTGACTCATCGGAAGCCCCTTGTCTCCATAAATCTTATCCAAGCATTGTCCCATTCGTCAACCTGTGACTCAATGTGATTCCTCGGCAGCCGTTCCCTTCGGTTGAGATCGTCGGCTGTTAGAAGTGGCCACTTCGCCGGAGCGCCATTAGGCGCCGTTCCCTAATTGTCAGCGCCCCCGAGGAATTCGCCCCACATCATCGGAAAAAACCTGTGTGGCATAGGCTATTTTCCGCAGCACTCCCACACAGCCACTCCCAGATAATTAAATTTTGCATTGAGGATATTCTTCCTGTGACCGGGGCTTTTCATCCAACCCTTTACTATGAAATCAGCCCATTGTTCCGGGTCCTTTGGCTTGTGCTGTATGCCATATTTTCTCCGCCGGATCGAACTTGCGCAGCTTGCATCCGCCCGAGAAAGTCCTCCAGCCTTCAGGGAACAGCTTCGATTCGTGAGATAAGGTTCCACTCGCACACATGTGCTCATTCTGCTTCCGTGCAAGAAAAGTGAGAGCTGGGCTGATCTTCAAAGGCTGTAGTTTTCCTTCTCTCTATACGTGTTCGTAAATCGAACAATATTACTTTCCATCAGCCCAATGTTTTCCTCATTAAAGAGCCCTTCTTTCTGCGCAGGTTTATTCGGAGT
>CAVVZX010000040.1:0-35803 GCA_963752855.1 uncultured delta proteobacterium
GGAAGTCCGTCTCCCAAGGATGCTCGTAATCATAAACAGAATCTTCAGCGGTGAAAGGTCTTATGATTCTGTAGTATGGCTTTTTTATTCCCATTTACCCGAATCTCACACTCCTAATTGCGTTCAGGGGACTGGTAGACTAAGACTAGCCCGCCTAGTAGATTGTTGCAATCCAAAAAATGAATCTGCCATATCATCAACCTGATTCCAACGAGAGTGTCACAATATGCCTGAGATAAGTATTAAATCAATTCCGAGGGGTTTTCTTCGGTGGTGCAGGCTTAGTATGGTCCTTTTTTTGTAAAAAATAAATAAGATTATCTATCTGAAAGGACAAGGAGTTATGCAAACAGGGGTGTCTCGTTGAAGGAACCTACAGGAACATTTATGAAATTAAATGCTTAGATTAGAATAACTTCTACTTAATATATAAATATATACATAATGTTATGACAATAATTTCTTGTATTTGTGGCATTATATGTTGGCAATCTTCTACAACTCCGCTGAGAAACCGGCGTTTATAGCAAATGGCATTTACTTTAACTGAGGACATAACGCCAGCACATTGAGTCATACTAACACATCGCAGCAGGCTCAGTGTAACCAATTCTCAGCCATTTTCTCATAGGCTTCGTGTGCATAACTTTGACAAAAGAATGAATGCGAGTATCGTATCTGGGTTTATACGAAGACGGTCTTTGAAGTTCAAGGATGCTTAGCCAATTACATTCTAAGCCCTTCGAGAGCCATTTAGGGGCTGTTTTGTAATAACGTAACCCACGATTCCGGTGCGGAATGGGATTTTGGGGAAGACATTCTCCACCTGCCTATCAGGCTGCACTGAGATGCCTGCTGGTCGACTTCTTTGATTAATCGCTATCCCAGTCCGAAGTTCAAGATAAAAGCGCGCAAAGCGAATAGACCGTTCTTCTTTGGTATTGAACTTGACAACTCGCTCAAGGGGCAGGCAAAATTCGCCGAGTTGGTATCTGCCGGATTTCACCAGAAGAATGGGATGAGGCATTTGCCATCATCAGAGAAAGGCGAGCAGCCAGAGCAAGCGCTCAGCAAAGGAGCACAGAGAATGAAATATATACCAGACGGATTCAAGTGTCCAAAGTGTGGGGGTGCCAAAATTATGAGGATGAATTTGCCATAGAAGTACATGATTACGAGAGTGTAGAAGTAGATGGAATGTTAGACGATGAAACGGAACTGACCTATAAAGTGACCTCGCTTAGCGCAGACTATGTATGTAGTAAATGTGAGGAAGTGATAGCCACAGGCGAGGATGAAATGATTGCTATTCTAAAGAACAGGCCAAGAAGAAATAGGTTTTGATTCCCTCGCCCCTATTGAGTTGGGCTGGTAGCGGGCAATGAAGGCTGTGGTGCTGTTGGTGACTTGCAGGAGGCATCTCGTTACTCAACAAATCTTTCCATACTATTTCCATACTATTTGGAGTCCCAATGAGAACTCATGGTGCTTGATGGTGTTCAATGATGCTTGATTTTTCAGGGGAATTGACTTGCGACCGCTTAGATACTGAGTGGTACACTGGATTCACACGGAAGGGGTCTGATGGGAGCGCTTATGCGCTCCTTGGCGCCTAACTTGTGCCCAAATTGCGCCCATCGGGAGGGAAAATAGGGGAAACTTGAAGAAACTAGAAGAAGCTGTATAGCACTTAGTTTCGTCAGATATTTCCGGTTGTTGTTTCAATTTATCAGTAGATTTATTAGGTTAAAGAGAGCCGTGTTTCTTATTCACAGGAACTGTGGAATTCCGAGTCAGCTACCTTTTAGTCAGTATCCTGATTTAATTAGGATTTTCTCCGAGAGCCGCTGGTTGATGAATGGGAGATTCGGGACGGCTTTCCTTCCGAACAGATGATTTACCATTAACAATAGATTCAATATCGTTCAGAAGTTTTCGTTTATACTCCTGCAGGGAGCCATCGCTGGACATTACCATATCCAATTGGCGTGTATGAATAATCAAGTATCCCAGGATGTTTAGGCGGATTTTCATCGACTCCTCGTCGAGCCCCTCGATCCTGGCAAATGCGCTGTCTTCTTTAACCTCAACACGGAAATCGTATTTTTCCAGAATCTCGGCCACAAGGGCAGCTCGTCGTCTTCGTCGACCGAAATCGGCCGCGCCGCCTTTAAAAGAGAAACTGGCGTAGTTTTCCGATGGCCGTTCTCCCACAAGGGCTTCCACAGTGGAAAAATGAAAACCGAATCTCGACGTCAGGCTACAAAAGTTCTTGGATAGCATGAAATAGTTCCTGGCCGCGTACTCAGAAGCCGTAGCCGGGTTCAACGCAGGATTATGAGTAGCCTGGACCAGAATCGACATGAACCCTTTCGCGTCAACCGGAGGCGGTCCTCCCCAAGGAATCGCAGTTACGCCTTCCCACAGCGCCAGCATGGGGATCGAGACTATATTGTCAAGCCGGACGAACCTACCTTCGACGTCCTGTTTAAAGCCGTCATCCAGATTAATGATCCACCACTGCATCGCCACATCGCAAACAAGCTGCTTGCTCGAACGCTCCGAAAAATGGCGCTCTTTCCCGAAATTGAACATTTCGTGGACGGATTTCTCGTGACAAAACCGGGTAATATCATGATAGGTGAGACATTTTGACGGACGAAAATCCGGGGAATCCGGGTCGAGAAGGTTCAGGGGAACAACATGCGCCGCCACCCGATGCAGGACCTCATAAATAGGGCTGCCTTCCATGAGCCTTTTCTTGCTCTCGCCTGAAGTCAACAGGGTTTTGACCTGACCTTGATATATGGTCATACCATCAGCGTCCACCGTGACCATCTCGCCATTTTTCAGGATTTCGGTCGCTTGCGAGATACCGAAAAGCGCGGGGACCCCGAATTCTCTTGCGACATTTGCTAGATGACCCGCGACGCCGCCTGTCTCGGTAACTACAGCGGCTGCCCTGCCCAATAGAGGCGCCCAGCGAGGAAGCGATTGGGCGGTTACCAGGACCGCTCCCTCCGGAAATTTAAGCTTATCCACATCATTCTTGACCACAAAGACCGGTCCATCGGCTACCCCCGGCGAAGCTGTGACACCTCCCCTGGCAATAAGCGGCTCCGCGACATCTTTGCGATCGTGCGCCTTTATAGCGGTATGAGACGCCTGCAATTGCTTGAGCGGCCTACACTGAAGAATATAGATTGAACCTTCCGCCGTGACGGCCCATTCTATGTCCTGTGGCGCCCCGTAGTATTGCTCCAATTTGTCGCCCATTGACGCTAATTCCAACGCCTGATCGTCGCTTATAGACTGAGAACCGCCTTTGTCGCCGGTCAGGGTCATCCGGCACACGCCTTCAGTGAGATCGCAAACAAATTGCAGCTCTTTGAGCTTGATATTCTTTTCAATTATTTCCATAGGCTGGGACCTGGAAATTACGAACACATCCGGATCCACGCTCCCGTCCACAACAGCCCTGGCCAGTCCCCATACCGAATTAATGATGATCGAGGTGTCTCGAATGTTCAGGGGATTCCGCGAATACATTACACCGCCGGCCGCCGCATCGACCATTGGCATAAATCCGACACACATAGCGACGTCTTCATCCGGGATGCCTCTGTTGAGTCGATATGTTACAGCCGGCAGGCCATACTTGCTGGCCACAATTTCTTTATAAACATCAATAAGGTTGTCGCGACTGACGTTCAGTTGAGTTCGGAATTGCCCTGCAAAGGATCTCCCAATCGCGTCCTCTCCCAAAGCGCTGCTCCGAACCGAGACTTTGACGCCTTCGCCCAAATCTTGTTCGAGTTCGGTGTAGGAGTCCAAAATCGCTTTTTCCAGATCTTCCGGCATCGATGAACGTATTATTAGCTGCTGGATATCCGCGCTAAGGTTGTACAAATCCTGGATGCTTTCCGCGTTAGCGGCTTGGATACGGCGATTAATCTCCTGCTCTAATTCATTATGTTCCACAAATCGTTGATATCCCAGCGATGTCACAACAAATCCGCCGGGAACAGGTAAATGGACTTGGTTGGCTATTTCAGCCACATTGGCCATTTTGCTCCCCACCTGATCAACCATCGTGCTGTCAATTGAGCGGAACGGCAGGACAAGTTTGTCACCTTTGGGCAGCTTCTTTTGGACGAGATTCCGATTTATAGCGTCCTGAATAGTTTTGAAACGATTGTACAGTTCGGCGTATTTTCCGGGGGCCAATTCATCCAGATGTTTGATTATTCGGTACACATTCACTGAAATGGCAGTGCAGTTGGATTTGACAAACGACATTCCGAAGGGCTGCTTGCCCTCGAGCGCCTTCTCCAGATCGCTCATGATTTCAAGGGCTTTATTATTTGCTGTTAGAAGAAGCTTGAAGCTGTGGTATCGAGCCGCAAATGCCGCTCGGAGGTCCTGCAAGCTGGATGGCTGATCGTCTTTTCCGAAAGCTCGCAGAATAGTTTGTTTTATAAATTCAGTTATTCTGGTCAATGTATTTCCGGAAAGTCCGTTGAATCAGCTTCGATCATCGGCGGCAGGACCGGCGTCATGCCGGTCCAGTCGGGAATAAGGTTCGAGATAAACGCTGTCATTTTCGATGACAACGAGTGGGCGAAATTGTTTTGAAAATATTGAGGAGTAGGGCGTCCAAACGGCCTGAAAACACTCCCGACCTGGCGATATCCATGAGAGCTGGTATGGAGCCTGCCTCTACTGGGTTGATCTCCGACCACCGTGTACGATTGAACTGCGGCAGGACCACTTTAGGGCGCACGGCCGTGCGCCCCTACAGCATCACGCTTGCCAGCGAGTCACGATTTCCTTCATAACACCCGTTTGACAGCCGTGTGCGCCTACATCTCTTTCTTCGCGCCGGCTGTCATCTGTAGGCCAATTCCTTCAAAAATATACATAACCGCCAATCCCCACCACAACGTGTAGATAACATAAAAAATTAGCGAGAAGCTCAGGATGCCCATTCTGAACGAAGCGCTCTCAGGAACGATATTGGCAAAGTTGTAAGCTACTTCTATGCCCTTTCTTCACTATATCAGCCACGAAAGTGGCTTCCTTGAACCGTTTTTGTCTTTTCAGATCTTTGTCAACTTCCTTGAACACATTCCACCAGACATATAACGCTTCTTGACCCGGCATCCCATATTTGGCGGACAGTTCGGCGTCACGATTGTTGAACATGGCCTCGGAATCCTTCAGCGCAGCGGAAATAACAGCTCCCAGGTCACCGTTTACTTTGATTTCCGCGGTCTCACCTGTCACCTTGGCGCCGGCCGCAGTCAATATTTTAGCGGCTTTCTGCGCCATGTCCTGGTCCTTGAGTTTCAGGCTTACGTCAAATGTTTTATTCGCATACTCCGCATTTTTTTTCACCAGACCGGGGAAGTAATTTGTCGATCCCTTGGCAATGGAGTTAAAAAGTTTGTCCGCAGCGACCATCGCATTTTCTCCGCCGAAAATGGGCGAAAACATGATGACCAGAACCACAAGAAATGCGACTGCCATAACCAATCCTTTGATAAATAGGCCCTTTTGCTTGACCAACATGTCTTTACACCTCCCCTCGCAGGAATCTTATGCTGCCAAAGAATTTCCCCAGGACCCAGACGGCAAATATTCCTATGACAATAAAAAATACCCATGTGCCCACCTGGCTAAGCCCGGAAGCCAGGGAATCCGAAATCCGAATGACCTCCATCTGGTTGAGTTTCTCCGGCAGCGCAAAAAACCTGTTGGCAAAGCCGGACAAGATGGCGATAGCATAAAACCCTCTAATGTAGATGCCTTTGACAACTTTTGTCGTGAGGGCGCCTATTTGAACTCCGATCAAAGAACCCAAGAGCATACCCATAGCCAGTGTGTAAAAGATAAATCCGTAGATCGCATATTGGGCAATCGAAGCATAACCGGCCGTGAATATGATTTGCAGTATGTCTGTCCCCACAGTTGTGAATGAGGAGACGCCCAGGATATATACGAAGATCGGGAAGGTAATAAAACCGCCGCCGACGCCCATAATCGCTGCCATAAAACCTACAAGCGCGCCGCAAACAGCGACAAAGAGGGCGGGAATCTTCTTGCCGCCCGGAACGAGATCCTCATCAAAAGTTATAAGAGGGGGAATTTTTGAAGACTGTAATTTGGCAGGCAGGCCCACCTTGCCGGTAGCGACTTCTTCGCCATGAACACTTTCCCCGACATGGGCGCCGACCTCGGCCTCCGCCTTTCTCAGCGTGAGAAAGTCGGCCAAGGAGTAAAATCCGAGAAATCCCAGCAGCACGACATAAACTACACTGATGAAAGCGTCACTTACAACCGGATTGTATTCATAGAGGGCCCTGTTGATGAAGCCCCCACCGGTAACTCCTATCCCGGAGCCCACCAAGAATGCAACCGCCAAACCCACTGACACGTTTCCCAGTTTCCTGTGAATGGCGGTTCCCATGATGGCTTTCGCGAATATGTGGAACAAGTCGGTTCCCACGGCAAGGATGCCCTTCACACCTGCGCTCATTAGCAGCGGGAGTTATTATGAAGCCGCCTCCTGCTCCGATGCAGCCGGTGATAAGCCCCGCGCAAAGTCCCACCAGAATGGAAACGATAAATATGTTCGTGGAATAAAAAGCGGGCGTATAGGCTTTATATCCGCCTAAAACGCTCGGCAGTTCCGCTGCGAACGCTAGTGAAGTAAGAATTGCCGGCGCCAACATCAGCCCCAGCAAATAGAGGCGTTTCTTGTCTTTTAGTATGTTCATGGACATCTCATAATCCCACTGCGCCTGGGCCTTTGAGGCAGCCATGAGCATCCTGTACAGGTTTTTACCCAAATTCATGCCGTTTCCTCCTCGAATTGTTTATCAACAGCCACGAAGAAGTCCTGTTGTGTTTTGCAATGGACATGCCAGGGCAACCGAGACAATACGTTCGCGAAGATATTGAAAGTCCGGTCGCTAACGGTACATGGCATGAAAACAAGTTGGCAATACTGTCAGGATATTTTACACGTTGAAAAGTTTTAAGCGTTTCCTACTACAGACTTTTATTTGACCGACCAGGATTTCATATACGGGCGTTAGCTCACCTGCAGTGACTGCGGCAGCTCGCATTTTTCGCTTTCTTCCCGGCACCATTTCTTTTTGTAGGCGTCCTGCAGCTTGTAAAGTAGGTCGTCGATCTCCATTGGTTTCATGAGATAATCAAACGCGCCCAGTTCCATACCTTCCATGGCTACTTGCACATCAGCATGAGCAGTAAGCATTATGACTTCTACCGACGGTCTGATCTTTTTGATTTCTTTCAATGTCTCTATCCCGTTCATGCCTGGCATCCTGACATCAAGCACCACGACGTCAACCGGCATTTCTTCTAATTTGGCTATAGCTTCTCGACCACCCGTGGCCGAGGTTACGTCCAGCTTACGTTTCACAAGCCTCTTGCAGAGTGTTTCCAAGAAGTCTTTTTCGTCATCGACAAGCATTACCTTAAATTCATTCACCTCTCACCTCCAATGTTCCCTTCACGCCGTACCGGATTTCGTTCATGAGGCCACTTCAGGTTGAGGGCTTAGGCATTCATCTCCCACTTAGCCTCCGACGTGCCGGTAATTCCTCTAGCGAACAAAGCGAAATCGTCAGGGTTGGTCGCGGCGGCCAGGGCCGTGTCGTAAGTAATATGTTTCCTCTGGTATAATTGCATCAATGATTGATCGAAAGTTTGCATACCGTAGCTCACATGACCTTCGGCTATCGCGTCCCTGACTTCGCGTATTCTACGTTCGTCTGCGATACATTCTCTGATGCGAGCAGTTGAAATCAGCACTTCTATCGCGGGAACGCGTCCGGCGCCGTCCGCCTTGGGAAGTAGTCTCTGGGAAATTACCCCTTTTATAAGGCCGGACAATTGAATTCGGATCGACGCTTGATGGTCCAAAGGAAATGCCGAGACCACGCGGTTGATAGTTTCGGTGGCGTCCAATGTGTGGAGCGTGCTGAAGACGAGATGCCCGGTTTCGGCCGCAAGCATGGCTATCTCAATGGTTTCCAAATCTCGCATTTCGCCGACCAGGATAACATCCGGGTCCTCACGAAGAGCCGAACGCAGGGCATTCTGAAACGACAGGGTATCTTGACCGACTTCCCTTTGGTTAATAATGCTTTTTCGGTCTCTGTGGAGGAATTCAATGGGATCTTCGATAGTAATTATGTGGCAGTTACGAAAAGAGTTTATTTGATGGATCATAGAGGCCAGAGTCGTTGTTTTGCCCGAACCTGTAGTCCCGGTAACCAATACAAGGCCTCTATTTTCCGCGCTTATTTTTTCCACGATTGGAGGCAGGTTCAAGTCTTTGAGCAAAGGCGGCTCAGACGGGATGGCGCGAAACACCATCGCAATCGAATCCCTTTGCCAAAAAACATTGACTCGGAATCGGGCCAACTTGCTGACGCCATAAGCCATATCCAATTCCCTGGTTTTGGTGAAGATCTCCCTCTGACGTTCATTCATTACCGATAGGGCCACCCGTTTCACTTCATCAGGTGTAAGACGCTCTTCACCTTTCATAGGAGCCAGCACCCCATTGATCCTAGTGACCGGAGGCAGCGGGACCTTCAAATGAATATCCGAGGCTCCCGCCTCAATCGCCTTTTTCAATACTTCATCGAGATCCATCCAAATCTCCTATGGCCTGGTTTTCCACATCCTGATCATCGACAGACCTTCTCGCGAGCCGGTATTCCTTTCTTTTCCAAAATCTTGGATCTGATCGCATTCAGGATTTCTATATTCTCTCTCATGAATTGTTTTGCGTTCTCCCGTCCTTGGCCGATACGTTCCTCGCCGTAAGAGTACCACGATCCTGATTTATCAATCAAACCGTAGTCAACGCCCATATCCAGAACTTCGCCGGCCGAAGAAATACCCTCATCATACATTATATCAAACTCCACTTGCTGAAATGGCGGAGATAATTTGTTTTTTACCACTTTTACCCGGGTCCGCGAGCCTACTACATTTTCCCCGTCCTTAATCTGTCCGATTCGACGAATATCCATCCTTACCGAAGCATAGAACTTCAAAGCGTTTCCGCCAGTGGTGGTTTCAGGGTTCCCAAACATGATGCCTATCTTTTGCCTTATTTGATTGGTGAAAATTACCGCCGCGCTGGAACGCGCGATTGCTGCGGTTAATTTCCGAAGCGCTTGTGACATCAACCGCGCCTGAAGCCCCATGTGAGAATCACCCATGTCACCCTCGATCTCTGCCTTGGGAACCAGAGCGGCGACAGAGTCGATAACCACGACATCCATTGCGCCGGATCGAACAAGAATCTCTGTGATTTCAAGCGCTTGTTCTCCAGTGTCGGGCTGGGAAATCAGCAACTCATCGGTCTTGACTCCTAGTTTTTTGGCATAACCTATATCCAGAGCGTGTTCAGCGTCGACGAAAGCCGCTATGCCGCCTCGTTTCTGAGCCTCGGCAATAACGTGCAAGCAAAGCGTCGTCTTGCCGGAAGATTCAGGCCCAAAAATTTCTGTAATCCTCCCTTGGGGCACGCCGCCGACTCCCAAACATATATCAAGTCCCAGTGAACCTGAGGGAATTACCCGAACGTCCGGGATGACGCCTCCACTACCTAATTTCATTATAGCGCCTTTTCCGAACTGTCTTTCGATTTGACTGACAGCCATATCCACTGCTCGCTCTTTCTCCGAGTTGGGTGGTCCGTTTTCTATGATATCTCTCCCCTTCCTTGTCTTGGCCATTAGGGTTCCTTTCTTCCGCCGTACTGATTCTTGTGTTGCAATTAGCTCGGCGGTTAATTCTACTTAATTAGTGGTAACTTTGAAACCTTTTATTCAGAGACCCACATCTTAGTCAAGGAAGATACTATTTGGCAGTCTGGACAATGTTTGAGCGCTAAGATAGGATCGGATTAGTATTTTTGAGGGTAACCGGAAACTTATGCACGTGATTTCGGCAAGCAGGAGAACCGACATCCCGGCATTTCACGCCGATTGGTTTATTCACCGAATAAGATCAGGTCATGCGGGAGTATTGTCTCCGTTCGGTGGCGCCAAGTCTGAAGTATCGTTAGCCCCGGAAGATGTGATTGCCATCGTCTTTTGGACAAAGGATGCCGGCCCAATTTTACAGCGCCTTGACGAACTGCGAACCAGAGGTTATTGCTTCACTTTTTTGTACACCATAAACAATTATCCGATCTTCCTGGAACCTCGCGTGCCGGACTTGGGTCATACTTTGCAAGTTTTGGAAAGTTTGAGCGAGCGCTTTCCCGGGCCCACGTTGCGGTGGCGATACGATACAATAGTTCTTACCGGCGCCCTGGATCGAAAATGGCATCTTCAAAATTTTCGTTATCTGTGTGAAAGGTTGTCGAAATATTCACGTGAATGCATCTTCAGTTTTTGCGATTACTATAATAAGACGATTCGTAACATGGAAAGCCTCGTTCCCGACCACATAAGGCCGGATCAAGCATTTTGCAAGGAAATGACGGAAGAAATGGCTGAATTGGCCGAAGGACAGGGAATTTCTCTTGCTTCATGCGCTCATGACTACCTGGTGTCATCGAGAGTCGCCAAGGCGAGATGCATCGATCCGGCTTTCCTATTTCAGGTGGCTGATTCGGTGGAAAAGAAAGAAGCCGTCAAGAAGTTGAAAATGTCGCCCACTCGCAAAGAGTGCGGCTGTGCGGCTTCCTTCGACATCGGAGCTTATGACACATGTTATCATGGATGTGTTTATTGCTATGCCAATGCAAGACCCGGTAGGGCTTCAGAAAACCGTCCGGTTACAGATCCGGAGAGCTACAGCCTTGATCCACGATATGGCAGGGCCAAACAGTAGGGTTGAAGCTTATTCGGCTCGACTGTTTGCGGAAATCAGGATGGGGCCTGCTGATAATGGTTGTCAAATTTCAAAAAAGTCTTATGATAAGTAATGAATCTGGCTTGGGTTGACGAACGATTTGCTGAAATACAGAAAGGACTAATAATTAGTTGAAATTCTTTTCTCAATCCAGATTGGATAATGATATCGACCCGATTGTGAGTGAAGAATACGATTCACTTGATGCGGATACGACTGACAGCCTTCGGGATCAGCAACCCGGGGCGGCCGATGCCGGGAATAGTAAGGCGCTAAGATATTGCGTTATGGCTTCCGTAGCGCTACACCTTGCGTTTTTCGCCTCGATACCGATGTTGACCGGTTTTGCGCCGGCCAAGCCATTCTTGAATCCAGGTGATCAGATTACACCCGTCAGGCTCGTTGAAGCCAATTCTCCGGACAAGAAGTCGGAGCCGCCGCCTGAGATGGCTTCAGCCATATCCGACAGAAATCACACTGCGGAAAAACAAAGATTACCCAAGGTCTTGCCGAGCCCAACGCCGCCTTTGGGAAATATAGAACCGGCTCCACAAAGACTTGCCGCGTTGCCGCCTCCTATGGCCCCGGAAGATTTAATAAAACCGGAAGAAGAGAAGAGCAAGAAAGAGGATAAAGCCAAGAAGGAAAAGCCGGATCAACATACTGACGCTGCGCAAAAACCGCAGAAGAAATCCCATAACACTATTAAAGAGCCATTACCGCATCATCGAACAAAAAAAAGCGACTTGATAGGAAAACACGTAGATCTGAGGCCGACGCCGGCAGAAATAGCGAAAGGTCTCTCAGCGTCCGGATCAATTCCGGACTTCCATCCGGATGGCACTCCGGACGAGCCGATTATTGACATTAATACTAGGGAAGTAAATTTCTTTTCCTATCTTCAACACTTGAAGCAAAAAATTCAAGCAGTGTGGATATATCCGGCGGTTGCCGCAAGAGCTGGGATAGGAGGAAGCCTCCTGTTGGAGTTCTCTATTTCCAAGGAAGGGCAGCTATTGGGCGTCACTCTGCTGGATTCATCAGGCCACACTGTGCTTGACGAATCTGCGATGCGGGCTATTAAGTCGGCCGCTCCTTTTTTTCCGTTTCCTCCCAGGCTAACTGCCAAGCGGATTCGCATCAGAGCTAATTTTGTTTATATCACAGGTAACTCTTTCAGAAACCTCATGTAGCATAAAAGCGTCCGTCCATTATTCTTCCAGCTCGCTGCTCACCAGATTTTCGTATTTTCCAGCTTTCATCAGGTCATCTAATTCGTCGGGATCGGAGGGTTGCAGGATCATCAACCATCCATCGCCATAAGGATCTACGGTAACCATTTCCGGGGATTCATTGAGCAACATATTGCAGTCCAGCACCACTCCTGAAATCGGGCAAATAAGATCGGTGATCGCTTTACTGGTTTCGAGAGCGCCAAAGGCACGCTCTTTTGAGACAATGTCATTCGGCTCGGGCAATTCTATGTAATCGACTTCCCCGATTTGCTCTGCCGCATAATCCGTGATCCCGATTACAGCCTGATCTTTCTCCAGCTTAACCCAAAGATGATGTTGAGAATAAAGCCGATCGTCCGGCGCTTCCATACACAGAGCCTCCGATGTACTGTTAAGCGCGGTTTCACGTCAACGGGGCGTCAGCTATATGAAAGCGCGCTGATTTCATCTTGCACAAAACGATCTCGGCCTGTCAATGGAATGCTTAAGATCGTCATGATCCATCAGGGAAACGAGGCTTGAAAGATAAAGTACAGTCGATTATTATTATTGGCAGGTTGGTAAATGGTTAGGATTGTATTTTGCCTGGGGCTTCTCGCAACGAGAGTTCCTCGGGCGAGTTTAGTTCAAAATGGAGGAAGAGATGAGGGGTCGTTGGTTCGCGATGGTGTTGTTCGCCGGACTTTTGGTCTGGCCTCAGGTCTGCGCGGCTGGAGAGTTCGCCGGCAGACTTGAGCGGGTAGACTGGGAAAGCGTAACGCTCCGGGACTCCAATGATAAGCTTGTAGTGGTGCGCGTAAACAAGGATCACCGCTTCCAAGCCGCGCCGTATTTGGGGCAATGGGTCACGGTAGACTTCCAAAACGAGAAGGGTGAGTACAGAGCTATTGGCTTCAGGTCGTCTCGATGAGCCGGTAAGACCTTATTTTGGTCATTTTCTAATCCACAGATTCCGCAGACGTCCGCAGATAAGAAAACGTAGAACGTTTGAACTCAAGACCAGGGCAGCGCGAAGTTCAGCAGTAGTCCTCGCCCGAGACCTGTCGCCCTGAGATAGTTCGTATCTGTGCTTCCTCGACTCTAGCGCCGGGGCCACTCCATTTGCCGGTGGAGTTGAGTTGGGACTTGTCCGTCTCTCGAATCTGCCGGCATCTGCGACATCTGTGGATCGATTTTCTTAGCTCACCGTTCCATCACAGCGTCCATAGGAAGAATCTCGTATCCGCTTCGCACTTCCGGCCTTGCGGCAAGTTCGTACTTCCGCAGGCGCTCCTCCATTTGTTTGGTACAGGAACGGTCCGGACACTTCTTGGATCCGATCTCAATGGCTTTCTTCTGGAGTTCGGCTGCCTTTATCGCATTTCCTTGCCGAAAATAGGCTTCGGCCAGGGTTTCATAAACAATCCCATCTTTACCTTCCGGCAGTTCGAGCGCCCTTTTTGCCAATGCGAGAGCCTGAGAGGTGTCCTGAACTCGTTCGTCCGGGCAAGTAAGCAGAAACCAGGCGGTATCCTGAAGGGACCAGGCATCGTTAGGGCTCAGTTGGGACACTTTCTGAAAATCTTGGTAAGCCTCCTTACATTTTCCCATGCGGTTGAGTATCCACGCCCTGAGCCGTAAGCCCTCCACGAAATCGGGCTTCATGACTAGTGCGGCATTCACGTCTCTTAACGCCTTCTCCTGGTCGTTCATCCTTGACCGGATATCCGCTATCTGCGCATAGGCCCACCAATAATGTTTATCCAGCCTTACGGCTTCATCAAAATCATGCAAAGCTTCATCATATTTTTGCAGAAGTTTGCGCGCTATGCCTCGTTGTCCGTACGCGGTAGCATTGGCGGGCTTCATTTCCACAGCCGAATTTGCCTCCTCGAGGGCTTTGTCCGGATTTCCCAGTTGAATGTAGGCCCTGGAACGACCTATATAAATAGCGAAGGCATTGCCCGGGTTTGCCTTCAGAGACTTGTCGAAAAAAACTATGGCCGTTTTCCAATCCTTTTGGGCCATCGCGTCGTTGGCTGCTATGAAATCCGCGTCGTGCCAGCGATGAAGAATGTTGGTCCATGGGAAAAGCAGTATTGTGGCGATCACCACCGCGGCCAGGATGATAAAGCCCAAGAAAGTATAGACGGAGGAACCTGCTTCGTTTCTAAGAAAGCGCGTGAAACCGGACAAGCTGGCGTAACGATCCATGTGAAACCTCTCTGCCGCCGACGGCTAAAATATTTGACGTGTAAGATCCTAGGATTAATTATAGGGCCTCGATCATTTGAATCAACCCATAGTTGATCGGTTTCGAGGGAACGCTGTCTCACTGTATTTAAGAAAAGAAATAAGGACTGTCACTTTGATAACTCACAACATCAAGGCAGTATTATTCGACTTCGGAGGAGTTCTGTCTGAAGAGGGATTTAGGGAAGGCCTGATGGCTATAGGCCGAGCGGCGCGCTTTTCTCCTGAAGCCTTCTTTGAAACGGCCGCGGCCGCGGTCTATGACTCGGGGTATGTTTTGGGGAAAGCTGACGAGAGCGCATACTGGGCCATGGTCCGGGAGAGGACGGGGATCAAAGGCTCCGACAAGGAGTTTCGTCGTGAAATATTGGAACGATTCCAGCTTGCGACCCTGGATGTTGGAAATTGTCCGCGGGCTTAGAGACCGCGGATACATCGTGGGTATATTGAGCGATCAATCCCAGTGGTTGGACGAATTGGATGAGCGATATGATTTTTTCAAGGAATTCCATCACGTATTCAATTCATATCATTTGGGCAAAGGAAAAAAAGACCCGAGCCTGTTCCCTGAAATCGCTGCAAAATTAGGCGTGAAAGGTCCAGAAATTCTATTCGTGGACGACAATGAAGGAAATGTTGAGAGGGCTCGGACCCAAGGGTGGAACGTGATTCTCTATCGCAATAGAGAAGATTTCCTGAAGAAGATGAAAGAATACGGGTTCTGGGAATAAATAGCATTCGGCAGCCTGTAGGATGCGATGAACAATCCGGCTGGACAGCGGGACATTGCTAGCGGATCTTTTCTCGACCTGATGCGGTTCAACCTCGCTTCAAGTGCTGACGCAGTCACCGGCATCCTACACTCGAACGGCAGAGATCACATATTATGAAGTCTTTGGGAAGGGGTCGGGGAAACCTTTTCTATCCCGGCGAGGAACACGGGATTTCCCCGGAATTATCTTCACTTCATCACTTCACCCCATCACAAAGCCTGCTTGCCGCACCATCCGTAAATCATCTTCAACGGACTCGGCCGCCGGTGGTGAGGTATCCCCCGATGATCATTCCGTTTGCCCCGGATCTCAATGCCGTCCCTTGGAAATCGCCGAGGTTTTTCTCCCGGCCTCCGGCTATCTTTATGGTTGCCTTTGGGAGAATCAGGCGAAACAGGGCGACGGTTTTCAAGATTTCCACGGGCTCCGGCGGGAGGAGGCCCTCCAAGGGGGTGCCGGGCCGTGGATTGAGAATATTTATCGGCACACAGTCCACGCCTAGTTCCGCCAGAGTAAACGCCAAATCGATCCTTTGAGAGGGCGTCTCGCCCATGCCCATGATGCCGCCGCAACATGCTGACAAGCCGTTGTTAAGCGCTTTGCGCACGGTATCTACACGTTCCTCGAACGTGTGGGTCGTGCAAATGCTGGGGAAATAATCACGGGCAGTTTCAAGGTTGTGATTGTACCGTGTGACGCCCGCCTGTTTGAGCCGTTCCACTCTTTCGTCGTCCAGAAAGCCGAGCGACGCGTCCAGCGGGATCTCCACTTCATCTTTGACTTTTTGCAATGATTCGATCAAGAGCGTCGAATTCGCGGGGAGAAAGCGCTCCACCGCTGGTGACCGTGCAAAAGCGCGATGCGCCCGCTTCACGAGCCGATCGTGCGGCCTCCAAGATTTTGATCTGTAGAGCGCAAATCATATGTTTCGCAGTCAGTCGCGTAATGGCCGGATTGAGCGCAGAACGCGCAATTCTCTCCGCAGCGTCCTGAGCGAGCGTTAATCAACGAACAGGAATCGAATTTCCATCCTTTGAAATGTATCCTGATATGATCCGCCGCAGCCAACAAACGCAAAACATATTCATCAGGAGTTTCCAGAAGTATTCGGCTTGTTCCTTGAGGATGCGCCCGCCCGCCAGTATTCTTTCTTCCACCGTGTCCAACAGTTTCACGGTAAAAATCGAATTATTTGCAGTCATTCAAACCTCCATGCGCGTAATTCCTTATACCCCGAAGAAGATAGAAAATCTACGCTAGGACGGATCGTGCCTGCCAATAATTGGCGAGGATATTCGGAAAGAAATGGTGTCCATAGGCTGCCCTACGAGATGAATTCGACCGCGTCAGCGTTCTCCGTGGGACCTGGCGTTCCCGCGAAAGCCGGGAATCTGCCCCGTATCGTGACGGACGACCGACAGGGAGGCCGGTGGCGGCCGCATCGGATTGAGCATTGCCCCTTGAACGACCAATCACCTTGACAACGGCCAAATGATGCCTATTAAACAGAGTGATTATGGACGGTAACTTCAAGTCTCTAACAACGAGTATTTTTTTTTGATAACAAGTTAAATTCAAAGAGGTTTACGATCAGAACACATTTCTGAAAGTGAGGTTGGTTCGCGAAAGGCGGAGTATGATGGCCGATTTAGCTATTGAGGTGACCCGCACGGAAAGTCGAGCAGCGCTTTTCCGCGCAGCGCTTCTTAATGCTTGGCGTGCCACGCCGGCGATAGACATTTGTGAATCCGAACAAGATGTGGTGATACTTATAGATTTGCCCGGAGTTGAGCCGGATGGAGTGGAAATAGAACTTGCGGGGCATACCTTGTCCGTACTTGGTAAATCGTCTAGTGATGACACCGAAGGCCGATTACTGTTCAGCGAGTACCATTCTCACGATTATTTTCGCGCTTTCGTTATGACGGAGATGGTTGACACCTCCGACGTGTCGGCAGCGCTTGAAGACGGGGTCCTGAAAATTACATTACCGAAGGTCACGAAGGCGGCTTCAAGAAGGATTCCCATATCTGACGCCTAAAGCATGATATATCTTGGAGGGAAACTAAGAGAAGGGAACATTGAGGCCACATGATTGTCTACTACGAGGAATTGGAATATAAGAAACAGTCGTCCGGGATCTTCTCCGAAAAAAAGCAATTGTCATGTACCCATCGAGAATTTCAGGAGGAGCGCTCGGGTCAAGCCAAGAATTCGAAAATATTTGGAGGGGGCTAAATGAACTATCCGGTTGTAACCAAGCAGTGGGACCAATTCCTGACGCTGGTACGATCCATAAAACCTTTGACACCGGAGAAGGAATTTGAACTAGCTGTAAGATATTCAGAATCGGGGGATGTTGAGGCCGCTCAGGAATTGGTGGTTTCCCATTTACCTTTTGTCGTTAAGGTCGCGTTTCAATACCGCCATTACATGATTCCGGTTCAGGATCTGATCCAAGAGGGGACTATTGGTCTGATGAAGGCCGTTAAGCGGTTCGATCCGCATCGCGGATATCGCCTGGTCTCTTTTGCTGTTTGGTGGATAAAAGCTTATATCAAGAATTTCATTTTGAGGTCTTGGAACCTTGTCAAGCTAGGGACAACCCAAGCGCAACGAAAACTCTTTTTCCGGATTGGTGACATTGGCGAACATTTGGATGAGGCTTCCAGGCAGACACGCATAAATGACCTCGCCAAAGAGCTGAAGGTCAAGCCTGACGATGTCATCGAAGTGGAAGCGCGGATCAAAGCTAGGGAGTGGTCGCTCAATGAGGTTGTGGGTGATGATAAAGACGTCACCGCGATGGATTTGCTGCCCGACCATTCGCCAGGCTCGGAGGATCTCCTTATCGAGAAAGAGAGCGCAGCTCAGCTCTCGACGGCTACGGATCAAGCGCTCAAGAAATTGGATCCGCGTGAGCGTTTCATTGTGACAAAACGCTATATGGAAGATTCCCCGTGGACCCTTCAGAAATTAGGGGAGCATTTCGGGACAAGTCGTGAACGGGTCCGGCAACTGGAGAAGCGCGCGCTAAACAAGTTAAGAAATGAATTTTCCCAATTGCAGTTGGAGGCCCTTCCCGCCTGATATGAGAATTTGTGGGGCAGGCTATCCGAGACTGTCTCAAAATGGCCGATTTCGTTATCCACACGTAGGGGCGCGTTCGTGAACCGCCCGAAATCAGGGCGCTTCTCGAAGCGCCCTTACATCAGAAATCCGGCGGTCGCGAAATTCTGAGACAGTTTGCATCGAGCCTGCCTTCACTTTGTACAGCGATAAACCGCGAGTCGACGGCGCTTGAATGAAATTGTCTCAAAATCCTCGAGATCTCGGGGATCTGTAGGGGCGACTGGCGAGTCGCCCTTCCGGTTTCGGTAGGCGCCGGATGTCTGTGTCAGTGCGAGCGGAGCGAAGCAATCTCCGCAGCTTAGGGGATCGCTGGTGGGACGGGCATCTTGCCCGTCATAATTGATAGACAGGCGAGACGCCTGGCCCACCATTAACTCCTCGCAATGACAATCGACCGCCAGGGGCTTCGAATCACGTCCGGCGCAGGATTGGTCGCTACCGGAAATAGCGTCGGCGCCGGTCCCGTCTCACGACGCCGGTGGCACCAAATCCTCTTCCTTTTCCTCTTCGCGAGCGCTTTTGAGAATCCGTACACCTGATTACCGGCCGTAATTTAGCATCATATTAATCCGATTTATTGACATTTAGGGCTCATAGGTTTATGACCGGGCAAATGAGTAAGCAAGTTCACATAGTTGGCCCCTCCTTTTCTTATTCAAGTCTTATCACTATCGGCGTTTTCCTTATTGCTCTATCACTGAGCATATTCGCCGACACCGTGCAGTCCGATGAAATGCAGCGCCTGACAAAACAGCTGTAGGGTTATCGGCGATTCAGCCTGAAACGGTCGGAGGCGCCCATACTGACAACTCCGCCGCGGTAGACAACGGTTCGGATGTTAAGGCCGGGAATGGCGTTGCCCAAAGTCAGCTCCTCAAGGAGCGACAGCTTGAGTTAAACAGATTAGAGCAGGCTGTGGCTGAGGAAGAGCAGCTCATGGCGAACAATGTCCAGATAATGGATCGCGACGAAGCGGTCCAATGGATGGCTCGATTTATCTCATTGCAACCACTGAACTGTCCGCTGAAACCCCAAATGGATTGGATCAACGCAATCATTGACGCCGTGGAACGAAATCGACTCCCGATCTGCAAAGAGGCTCTTGGGCTGGTGTCATGCCTTGTCGCGATGGAATCCGGTTTTCGGGTAGATCCCCTCGCAGTGGATCCTTCACGTGAACAGGATATGTCATCGTTGTTGTCCAGGGCTGAAAAAGAATTTGAGCAGAAATTCGGTATGCTCCTGCGAATACCGCCTGTCCCCCGTTTCTACGCCGCTTATAAGGAAAAATATTATAATCGGCTGCTGGCGTGCAAAACGGAGGGGGAAGTCGAAGTCATTGCCCGAAAGATCGCGGCTGATCTCAAAGGGGACTCTTCCCGGCTGCCGGCGGTCATCAGGAAAGTGATAGATAAGGAGCTGGACAAGCTTATACATGTGGTGCGGACCAAAGGCTCCATGCAGCTCAATTTTATTAGGGCTCGTCAGGTCATGTCTGAAAGAGGTGAAAGCTTCACCGATAGTGAGTTGTCGGACTACATGTACACTTTGCACGGCGGAGTGGACACGGGCGTGGCTGCGCTGAGGCCGATGTTTGTGCAATATGCGGCCAGGTACGCCAGACCGGGTGATCTCTCGTGGCTGTTCCTTGTGGGAATGGACTACCATTATGGGCCGTTCTCCAGCCGAAACATGATGGAACAGATAAGGATACGGGACCTTTCCGGAAAAAAGCTGGCTTTAGACGGAGACTTGCTCCATTACGACGACCAGGGAGCGCCGGCAGACCGGGTTTCCGACACCTGTCGCGCGGTCGAGGGCATTTTCCCGTCGCTTGGACAACCTTCGATTTTGAAAGCCTTTGTCTTGGAAAAAGACCAGCATTATATCTATACCGATGTTCATCGGGCCATATTGCAGGCTCACAGCGAACGTTTCGGCGCGACCCCTTTTGCCGTAGTAGGTGAACTCTGGATGGGGGAGAACGCTCAGATCAAGCACGGCGCCAGCTGGAAAACAAGCTCCTACCTGAAGAAATTGGATCGGTTCCTGAATTCGCTCCCGTGGGATAATTGATTACCGTACAACTACTTTTGCTATAATTTGTCAAACGCCTCCGTGGCGCGAGGGGTCCCGTTTCTCGATAGCTTTATCCACTATATTAAACGTGAAGCCAAAATTCGTGGTCCAATGGAAATGAGGGGAAATTGCCAAATGCGGCCGCACCTTTGTGGCAAACTTAATTTCGACTGTCGACGGCCATGTAGATTGGAACCGTAACGAACTGTGGCCGGTATGCTGACTATTAATTGCTGAGGACGCCCACAGCGAAGGACAGGCGAACGAGGCGCATCTCCTTTGACATCTTTGCGCAAGAGGAAATTGATACAAGAGGAAAAATGACGCCAACAAAATTCCTCGGATTGTTGCTGGTCATTGTCTATGTTGTGGCTCTGAAAGTCCTCAGCGTTCTTGATGTCGGGTCGATTTTCGAACACCGCCTGCTACTGCCTATCCTCAACACGCTATTCGCCGGATTGATCCCGATTGCTATCGCCTTAATAGCGGGCAGGACTTATTCGAAGAGTGGTTCGTCCACGGTCCTATTCATGGGTTGCGGTATGCTGTCTTTCGGATTGTGCGCCATATCGGCCGGCTGGCTGATAAGAGCGTCCGATGGGGCAAACCTCAATGTCACTGTTTATAATACGGGAGCTTTTTTGGGCTCGCTCTTCCATGCGATCGGGGCGATTCTGAGCCTGGTCGGTATCGGGTTATCCCGAAGAAATCGGAAAGCGGAGGCGAGGGGTTATTATCGCATATCTCGGAATTATGATGTTCGTCATTTGTTTCTCTTTGATGCTCTACAAGGGCTGGGTTCCGCCTTTTTTCACCCAGGGAGTCGGTCCCACCGAACTGCGACAAGCGATTCTCGGAAGCGCTGTGCTTTTGTATGTTGTTTCATCTATTTTTCTTATGGCTCATTATTTTAAAGCGAAGACGGACTTTCTATATTGGTATTCTCTCTGCCTGGCGATGCTGGCCATAGGATTATTTGCCTTTTTTGTCCAAAAGTCCGTTGGTTCCCCGGTCGGCTGGCTCGGGAGATCTGCAAATTATTTCGGCGGGATCTTTGCGCTGGGCGCCATTCTCGGAGCATTGAGAGGGGCAAGAGGCAAGGGCGCGCAACTGGAGCAATCGATTGCCGATTTGTTCCGGGCCCAGGACACCGGCTACCGATATGGATTTCTTGCGGTTGCGCCGATCCCGATATTTCTTATTCTTATGGTCATATTAGTTTCTTTAGACATTAGGACCGTATTCGAGCCAGCCAGGTCTATACGCTGCATTAAATACATTCTTCCTTTCCATTTTGCCTTTAACGGTTGTCTATTTTGCGACCAGAGGTTTTCTCGAAAGCGGATTCTTTACCATGCTCATGCTCGGCGCCGGAACTCTGGCGCTGGGATTAGGCAGTTTGTCATCAGGTTGGATAATGACTTTGGAAGGCGGCGGACCTAATGCCGGCGCAACTATTTTCAACGTGTCCCTTCTTCTCTCCGGGATATTTCAGTTGCTGGGTGGACTGCTGGTATTGATAGGAGTACATCCGGACAAGGACACGACGCGCGATAATTTGATTGCGACATTCACTTATGTAGGCGTGACTGTCCTCACTGGCATTTCTTACAAGCATGACTTTGCAGAATCGCATCCCTGTGTTCTTCATCCAGGGGGAAGGCCCGACTGCTTTACGTCAGGTCATCGTGGCAACTGCAACGCTGCTGTTTGGTATTTCAGGCCTTCTGTTGATGGTCACATATCTCTTTTCCAGGGCGAAGATTTTGTACTGGTTATCGCTGGCTTTGTTTCTTTTGGCCACCGGAGCGATATCTCTCATGGCTGCCAAATCGGTGGGCGGCCCGATCGCCTGGCTGGGCAGAAGCAGCATGTATCTATCAGGCATTTACCTTTTTGTCGCGGTCACTATCGCTACAACTGATCTTCGAGCCGAGGGGAATCTCTTGAGACAGGCGTTGCAAATTTCTTCCGTCACCGCCTCGAGTCCTTGGTGGAAGAACGGACGTTGCAATTGTCTCATGCCAAAGAGGCATTGCAAGACGCTCACAACGAGTTGGAGCGTGTCAACGCGGAACTTGGACTTCGAGTGAAGGAGCGCACAGCGGAACTTGAATTGGCAAATGAAAAATTGATCCTTGAAATTGAAAACCGTGAGCGGGCCGAGGCGTCCGTGACGGCCGAGCGACAGCGACTCTATGACATCCTGGAAACGATGCCGGAAATGGTGAGTCTTTTGACACCGGATCATCACTACGCGTTTGTCAATCGCAGCCTTCCGAGAGAAATTCGGAGAGAACGACGGTCGGCCTTGCTTTGATCGTGTTTTTGGCAAAAAGGAACCTTGCGAGTTTTGCGAAGCGTACACCGTGCTGAAAACCGGCGAACCGCATCATTGGGAGGTTGAAGTATCCGACGGCTCTATTGTCGACGTTTACAATTTCCCTTTTGTGGACGTCGATGGTTCTCCACTCATTTTAGAGATAGATATTGATATCACCGAGCAGAGGCGTACAGAGGAAGCATTACGAGCGGCTGGCGCTTACAACCGCAGCTTGATCGAGGCAAGTCTTGACCCCCTCGTGACCATTAGCGCCGAAGGAAAGATCACTGACGTAAATTCAGCAACTGAGCGGGTCACCGGCCATTCACGAGAGGAACTCATTGGGACCGATTTTGCCGACTATTTCAGCGATCCTGAGAAAGCCCGGTTGGGATATAAGCAGGTTTTTCAAGAGAGTTTTGTAAAAAACTATGAATTGGTAATCCAGCATAAGAATGGATGGTTGACCCCGGTAATGTACAACGCGTCACTATACCGTGATGATTCCGGCAAAATTATCGGGATCTTCGCAGCCGCCCGTGACATCAGCGATCGGAAACGGGCGGAAGAAGAGTTGATTCGCTCGAATGAAGACCTTCAGCAATTCGCCTATGTGGCGTCGCACGATTTACAGGAGCCTCTTCGCAACGTGGCCAGTTGTCTTCAACTCCTGGAAAAGGATTACAAGAGTCAACTCGGCGCCGATGCCGACCAGTACATCCATTATGCGGTTGATAGCGCTACGCGAATGAAAACCTTGATTCAAGACCTGCTGGCCTATTCTCGTGTTGTGACAAAGGGAAAAGCGCCGGAGCGGGTAGAATGTGAGCAGGTGCTGGATCGGACCAAGATGAGTTTGGGTTTGGCGATTGCCGAGGCCGGCGCTGTGATAACTCACGATCCGCTCCCGACAATCTACGCGGACGATACGCAACTGTTACAGGTGTTTCAAAATCTTGTCGGGAATGCTATCAAGTTTCGGAGGGACGAATCGCCGAAAGTGCATGTTTCCGCGGCCAAGAACACAAATGAGTGGGTGTTTGTTGTTAAAGATAATGGCATTGGGATTGAGTCGCGGCACTTGGATCGAATCTTTGTGATCTTTCAGCGACTACATAAGAGGAGCGAATACCAGGGCACGGGGATGGGGCTGGCTATAGTCAAGAAAGTCATCGAACGTCACGGTGGACGCGTTTGGGTGGAATCCGAACCTGGCGTGGGAACTACTTTCTATTTTACAATACCTGAAAAGGGGCTTCAGATATGATGCTTATGGGGATGGAAGTCGAACCGGTGGAAATCCTATTGGTGGAAGACAATCCCGTTGATGTAATGTTGACCAGGAAAGCCTTTAGCGCCGGGAGAGTGTGCAATAATCTGCACGTGGTTGAAGACGGTGAAGCGGCCATGGAGTTTCTGCTCAAGTCCGGCAAATACTCTTCTGCGCCCGAGCCGGAAATCATTCTGCTGGATTTGAACCTGCCCAGAAAAGATGGGCGGGAAGTCCTGGCCGAGATCAAATCGGACCCGTCCCTGAGACACATTCCCGTAATCGTCCTCACTACTTCGGATTCTCAGGAGGATATTTGGAAAAGTTATGAGCTACATGCCAATTGTTTTATTACCAAACCCGTCGACATGGAACAATTTGCTAAGGCCCTGGAATGTCTAGGTGAGTTCTGGTTCACTCTGGTCAAACTTCCACCTCCCCCGAAGGGATAAGAACCTGGCGCCTACGGAATCGTATGATGTGCAGCAGGCTTTCAGGCCTGCATGATGGGCGTTTCAGCATAGACGGCTGGAAAGCCTGCTCCACGAAGACTGCCCCTGCGCCAGACCGACTGAAGGATTACTCATTGGAGTAAGTGAATGGTTACTAATTGAGCATTCATTTCATTTTGAAAATTTCAGCGAAATGAGCCAGAATCCTAAGAATTAATAATCATTCGCAGAGGGACCAACCATGAAAATCAAAATCAATATCGGCAAGCTCTCTATGGACGCGGAGCTGAATGACACGCCCACTGCCCAAAAAGTGGCTGAAGCCCTGCCCATAAAGTCATCATTTAATACGTGGGGTGATGAGATCTATTTCTCCATCCCCGTAACAGCCGGTCTCGAACCCGGCGCAAAAGCAGTGGTTGAGCTTGGCGACATCGGTTACTGGCCGCAGGGGGCGGCCTTCTGCATCTTCTTCGGCCAGACACCCATGAGTTCACCAGGCGAAATCGTCCCGGCCTCCCCCGTGAATGTCATCGGTAAGATCATCGGCGATCCCAAGAAATTCAAAGAAGTCATGCGCGAAAAACAAGTTATAATCGAGGCGGGGTAAGGTGAAGAATTTTCCGGAGGAAGCTTTTTTGCAAAAAAATGTCCTCCGGACCCCCTCAAAAAACTCTTATATGGCTGGCGGTATGTTCTGACGGATCGGTAGGGGCGACTGGCAGTCGCCCTCAGGGTTCCCGAAGGCTGTTTTAATCGGGTGCGATTGACCTGAAGCAGGCGAAAGCCCTGCGAGTTTCTCACGGGGTCTCCTTGACGCCGAAGGCGGCAAGGCAATAATAGGAGTTTTTGGGGAGGGGCCTGGGGAGGAGCGTTTTTGCAAAAAGTCCTCCCCGGCAAGGCTTTCAAATGCTCTTAGAATAGGAGCAAGAATGGCGGAGCCGCAATATCCGACGCAGGAGGGGCTTTGGTCCAAAGGGGTTCGTAAGGAAGAGAGTTACGCAGGAGTCAAGCTGGGGACACCTTACGAAAAAGCGGTCGATAATTTCAGGCGGGCAATTGAGGGCCGGGAGGACTTTGATCCGGCTGTCCTTTTTGTGTGGGGCACGATGCAGGCCAAGGCTGTTCTCAATATTCTAAAAGCGGCTGAGGAGATGTTCGGAGAGGCCGGCCAGGCGATGGTCCGCAAAGCGATCAACAAGGCGGGGTACGAGGCTGCGGAGGGGCTAGTCAAGAACTCGACCTTCCCGGAGGGTTTGTCGGATATGGAGCTGGTTTCGTTCATAGTCACGGGGATAAACTGCGTGCTCTATGCGTCCTTGGAAAGGCCGTGGATAACATCCGAGAGCCGTTCCGAATTCGACATACTCTGGTGCCCGCATCAGGACATTTACACGGCGTTCGATTGCAGGGTTCAGCGGTACTTTGTCGAGGGAATGATCGAGGCTATGGAAGCCAACGGACTTGGCCGCGCATCCCGTCTGGTGGATAAACTGATCCCCAAGGGCGCAGATTGCTGCCATTTCACGGTAGATCGCGTCCAGGCTGATGACACCAAGAACCCGTGGCACACCTATTCCGAGGAATTGGCAAAAAGAGCCTTGGAGAGGATCAAAGTGGAGAAATAGCCGTTTCCGGAGTGGCTTGTTGGCAATTCCATAATTGATGAGGTACAATCCAATTATGAAAGATGATGTTTCTGACATCCTGAGAGAAGCCCTAAAGCTCCCCCCTGAAGCGCGTGCGGCCATTGCAGGATCACTGCTTGATAGCCTGGATCAGGTAATAGACGAAGGCGCAGAGTCAGCCTGGGAAGATGAGGTCCTGCTGCGCCTCAGAGAAATTGATGAAAGCAAAGTCAGGTTAGTGCCCTGGGCAGAGGCCCGACGCCGAATTGCGGAACGATAGCATTAACTTGCCTTCGGACACAGGTACCATTTCAATCGATCATAGGTCTTGTAGCCAAGCCGCAGATAAATCGGCTCGCCATAAGGGCTGGCCTGCAACGTGACTACCGAAGCTCCATTCTGAAAACCTGCGTTTGTGGCGAGCCGAGTGCATAGATTTCCCAAACCGGACCGCTGAGCTTCCGGGATCGTTCCAACCCAATAAATACCGGCCCCGTTCCCGCTGAAAATCGTCAAACCTGTTGAAACAGGTTTATCTGCCTTGTAAAGCACGTGTCCTGTTGCGTTAGAGGACGATACAAGCCTCGAAGGATTACCATAAATGCGCTTTATGATTTTCGGCTCTAATCCGAACGCTTGATACGCTTCAGAGTTCACGGAGATCGCATCCAGGACATGGTTTTCTTGCTTGAATCTCTCGATACGAATATCGTCCGGCGCATCAACTCCCTGGAAAGGCTCGTCAATGGTCATGCACGGAACATCGGCCAGCAGCAACAAACCGTTTGCCTGGCAAAGCGCGTCCAAATCCGCATCCTGACCGGCTCGAACGAACATGACAAATCCGCGGTCACGTGAGCCATAGAAGTCTCGCGCATGATCAAGGACATGCTGGGCCGGGACGTTCGGGATCAGTACGGATCGTGCAATTCAGGTATGGGCCGGGAAACCTGCCTGCCGCGGCCAGCAAGAGCGCTCCGTGCTCTTCGATACATTCGCTTCCGTCCTGCCAACGAGAATGCTCGCGGATAGATTCAACGAGGTTTTCGTCGGCCAGGGCTTGCAGATCTTTGTTCACCAAGATTGTCTCCTTATCATGCTTCCGGAAGGTTGGAGTCCGGCTACCAGACCTAGCGTACTTCAATCTTGAATGCACGGAATTCCATATTGTTGTGGGGCAGGCTTTCCAGCCTGCCGTGAGACTGGATGTGATAATGCTGGATGAAAATGGCAGGCTGGAAAGCCTGCCCCACAAGTCCCTGATATTCTGGGCAGCATTGATTCCCAGCCTGACTGGATGCTTTCGCGGCAGCGAAGATTCTGTTTGACAAAAGAATATTACGGCGATATCAGCAATACTAAGGAAATAGGCTATTTTTTCGACAGAAGTTCCAGTTATTCTCGCGCGGCTTTGTGCGATTTCGCAAACCGGTGGAATGGAAGAAGAGGTCCGGCGATGGATGACCCGAAAATACTGAAGCTGTCAACATTTCTCCATCATTTTGCCAGCGATGAAAGGCAGGACAGAAAATTTTGTTTCATCATCGGCGCAGGCGCATCGAAAGAATCAGGCATTCCTACAGGCGCGGAATTGGTGAAGGTTTGGACGGAGGAAATTAAGAAACTTCATGGTGATGAAGACACAGAAAAATGGATGGCAGACAACAGCATTCTTGCCAGATGATCTTGCCCCTCATTATTCCCAGATTTACGAGAAACGTTTTGAACTGCGATCCAAAGGAGGGCTTTTATTTCCTTGAAAGAATCATGGAAAACGCAGAGCCAAGTTGCGGATATTCGGTACTGGTTCAAGTGCTCTCCGGCACGCGGCATAACGTGGCCATTACGACGAACTTCGATAGCATGATTGAGGATGCGATGCATACTTACACGCGAAAAAAGCCTTTGGTATGCGGCCACGAGTCTCTCACAGGATTTGTAGCGCCAATCATCACAAGACCGTTAATAGCCAAGATACACAGGGACCTCCTCTACGCCCCCAAGAGTTCCACTGCGGATACCTGCGTGCCTCTCAGACGGCTGGGAAGAAGTGCTGAATCACATTTTTAAGATCTACACCCCGGTAGTAATAGGGTACGGTGGGAATGACGGAAGCCTAATGGGTTTTCTGGAATCAATCGAAAAGGTAGAAGGAGGTATATTTTGGTGCTACCGAGAAGCCGACGGAATGCCAGTGAAGAGAATCAACAATCTCGTAGCAAAACATAATGGGCGCATGATCCCGATCGACGGCTTTGACGACATGATGCTCCAACTCAACAACAAACTCGGCTATGAACTGCTCGGAGAGAAGATTGTCGAGATAGCCAAACAAAAGGCGAAAAGATACAGAAATCAGATAGAAAATGTGCAGCAAAAAGCTGGAAAGAGCGAAGATACCAAGAAGGCGCTTGTAAATACAATCGAGAAAGAAAGGCCCAACTGGTGGACTGTGGCGCTAAAAGCTCGGTCAGAAGAAGACGTTGACAAGAGTGACAGAATTTACCAGGACGGCCTGAAGTCATTTCCAGATAGCCCGGAATTAGTGGGTATTTACGCGATCTTTTTGGCAGGAGAATCGCAAAGACTATGATCGGGCAGAAGAGTATTACAAAAAGGCACTGGACCTCGATCCAAATAATGCAAATATCACCTGCGACTACGCGTATTTTCTCGCAAATATACGCAAAGACAACGGACGGGCTGCGGAGTACTTCAAAAAAGCGCTGGAACTTGATCCGGACAACGCAAATAACTCCCATGACTACGCAGTATTCTTGACCAACATACGTAAAGACTATGACTGGGCTGAGGAATATTTAAAAAGGGCGGTACAACTCGATCCAAGCAAAGGGGCCAACACAGTTGACTACGCAGTATTCTTGACCAACGTACACAATGACCATGACCGGGCTGAAGAGTATTTCAAAAGGGCACTGGGACTCGATCCTCACAACGCATCCGTCATCACAAAGTACGGGAAATTTTTGACTCGTATACGCAAAGACTATGACGGGGCGGAAAATTGCTACAAAAAGGCCCTCGAACTCGATTCAAGCGATGCCATTATCAAGACAAATTATGCGAACTTCTTAGCGCACATACGAAAAGACCATGACAGAGCTGAGGAGTTATACAAAAAGACCATCGAACTCGACCCAAATAATGCAAATAACATTGGCAACTATGCGCAGCTATTAATAGCTACCGGAAGAAAACCGGAAGCCAAGAAATTGATAGACCGGGCATTTTCACTCAACCCGGATTGTCAGGCACTTCTCACGGAACTTTGGTTCTATCTGTATGCAAATTTTTATGAGGAATACGGCGACACGGCATATGATGAGCTATTGAAACTGATCAAGGACGGGGCCAGATCAATTGGTTGGAGTTTCGAAGACAACATAGAGCTGGCAAAGAAAGAAGGTCATCCCCAAGTCGATAAACTCGAAAAGTTAAACAAAATTATTACCGAAGATGCTCCGATTTCGATTCTTGATTCCTGAGGAAAATAAAATATGGCAGAGCACATTTGTCCGTGGTGGGTGGGATACTTGTTGGCTTGTCCGATACGTCGGTGGTTCCAAGACCCCGAGAAGATCCTCTCCCCCTATATCACCGAAGGAATGACTGTCCTCGATATTGGCCCCGGAATGGGCTTCTTCACGATTCCTGCGGCCCGTATGGTAGGCGACAGCGGCAAAGTTATAGCAGTGGATGTCCAAGAGAAGATGCTCAAGGCCCTTGTCAAACGGGCCAAAAAGGCCAGCGTAGCCGACCGGGTCGTCGCCAAATTGATTGGACCCGACAGCATCGGGGTTACTGAGCCCATTGATCTGTGCCTTTTAATTAACGTCGTCCATGAAGTCCCGGATGCGGCCGCTCTGTTTTCGCAGATTAAGGCCATCCTGAAGCCCACAGGAAAAGTCCTTGTCGTGGAGCCTGGATGGCACGTGCCTGAGAACGAATTTCAGGATACCTTGAGGTTGGCCTCAGCCGCGGGCCTAAAAGTCATCGGCAAGCCCGAAATTCGGAGGAGTTGGTCCGCTCTTTTGGAATCAAAATGAACGAAGAGAGCGCCAAGGCTCACCACACCTCACCACGTAAGTATTCAGTTACGCGGGGCATGACGCGCCTCAACCTGTCATTGCGCGCTGAAGCGAAGCAATCCCCGAGGCTTGGGGGATTGCTTCGTCGTTTTACTCCTCGCAATGACAAATCCAGGCCCCCGTGACTGAATGGTAACCCTCACCACCTAAATTCTTCTTGACTGCCTGATTATCATCCAATTATTATGTCGTGAGATAGTGTAGGTATCCGGGGGGCTTTCACAACGTCCTCTTTCATTCGGGGAACCACCTCGGAAGTTCCTATATTTGTAGTCAGTTGAGCTATCTCTCGCACGCGGTATCGTAGACCGGATTAGCGCTGCCACCAGAAAGGGCGCACAAAGAGCCAATAGTCGGACTGTCGGATGTGATGGGGCCACACGGGGCGGGAGGGCGCTCGCGGCGCCGGAAGCGCAGCGTGCGCCCAGGCGCCGTCATGCCAGTACACGACTAGATAAATAGCAACGGGGGAGGGTCGGCGGTTCTCGCCTGGGACCTTCAGTTACAGTGTAGCAAATTTCGTTTGGCGATTTTACCGATTCAACAGCCGGGAGGGACAAAAATGACTTCAGATGAGCGCAAGAATCCGTCACTAGGAGTGCCTTTTCCTAGCATTGCCAGAAAAGGCGAGCAGACAATGGGTCTTGAAGCCCGAGGGGTGGCCATAGACGATATATCTAAGATGGCGACGGGCTTCAAAATGGAACAGAAAACCGATGCAGGGCTGGCGCACGTGGCCGACGTCAAGATTCCGGAGGACGCGGATACGGGAGTCCTGTTTGAAAGAATCATTAAGGAAGCCAATTATCTACCCGCATGGTTTTTGCGGGTCGGGTCTCAGCAGGCTCGAAGCGTGTGCAAAATCCAGACCACCGGCGTCGACTACGAGGACCAGCAAGGGAGCTGGTGCGGAACCGGTTTTCTTGTAGCAAAAGACATTCTTCTCACTAATCATCATGTCCTGAATTCGAAAGAGGTTGCCACCAACGCTGTTTGCATTTTTGGATACGAGCGGGATGTGGACGGAGCAGAGACGCCTACAAAGACTTTTCGCCTTGCGCCCGATCGACTCTTTCTCACCAGCCGTGTGGACGAGCTTGATTTTACCTTTGTCTCCGTTAATGGACAGCCCGGCGACGAACTTGGATTTATCCAGCTTGATCGGGCCTTTTTCAAGATCTTTGACAGGGAGTGCGCAAATATCATTCAGCATCCCAATGGAGATTTCAAATCCGTGGTGCTCCAAGAGAACCGTGTGGTGAGCCAGGACGCGGTGCGTCTCCATTACATTTCCGACACTGAAGGTGGAAGTTCGGGCAGTTGTGTTTTCAATAACCTGTGGAAGGCGGCCGCGTTACATCATGCCAGTCGAATAGCGACTCCCGAAGAGGTTAAGATCGAGGACGGAATTCAGTTCGTCAATGAAGGTATCAAGCTGTCTGCGATTGCCGCCCGACTGGAAACACTCACACGCGACGGCGGGCCGCAGGGCGAAACGGCCGCTCGATTACTGTCTCTATTCAATGGCATAGATTCGGCGATGGGCTTCTTCGGAAGCCTTGGCAGAGTCGAGAAGCAGGAAGCCAACGGTCTTGAAGCGGTTGTCAAGAGCTATTACGGAAAGGATTGCGATATTGATGTCGGATTCTGGAACGTCGAATGGTTCAACCGTCATCCGGAAAAGACCGATGACATAGCGAGGGCAATCGTGGACATGAATCTCGACATTTGGGCGTTTGAGGAATCTTCCCTTGAAGCCGCAACCAATTTGGTTGGAGTCCTCGCCTCGAAATACGGATTGGATTTCGGCTGCGCTGCGTCGGAAGACGCCTCTCCCGACAAGCAGATAACTACGATTATTTGGAATAAGAAGACTGTCATTGGAGAAGCCCAAAAGTGGGATCCAATGTTTGAGCCCTGGTTTGAAGTAAGGAGTCAGGATTTCGATAAACTGGGTCTGGAAGCTGTGGAGGGTAAGGTTTTCGATAGATACCCCGGGCTTTTCTATTTCAAGTCAGTACCCGACCGAAGCCATGATCCCATCGATTTTTATATTGTGCCATTGCACCTGAAAGCCGGTCAAGAAGGTAGCAAGAGACGAATTATGGCCGCTCGAATACTCGGGGCGGCGATAGCCAAGATGATCAAGGACTTCGGAAAAGACGCAGACTGGGTTTTGGGGGGAGATTTCAACGCCGAGTTGGCAACCAAGGACTTTCAGGCGCTATTGGGACAGAACATGACCGCCATCAGCGCGGCTGACGAAAAAGAGGGCGCCTTTTCCTACCTGAAAACTCCAAAATCCATGATCGACCACATTTTCTTATCCGCTAATCTTGCAAAAACCTATGATTCAGCCGATTTCTTTATTGTCGCCAAAGAAAAGGCTGTCCCGGATTACCTCAAGAAATTCAGCGATCATCGCCCGGTCCTGGCGCGGTTGAGCCTGGCAAAAGGTGCGTCCGGAATGGGGGTCTCTCCTGGCGACATGCCGAAGGACCTTGCGGAGGCTCTAGCCGCTCTACCATCGGAGCAAGCCGGGACTTGAAGTCAGAACATATTGTAATCACTAATACAATCTGACCGTGAGACAAAGGGGGATTTCATGGAAAGAGCGGTTGTTTTTGTGAGCGATTTGCACCTTGGAACGGGGGACGAACTGGAGGACTTCGTTCCGGAAAATGAACAGGCATTTTGCGACTTTGTAAAACAACAGTCGGATAATTTGACCAACCAGGAAGTAGATTTAGTATTGTTGGGAGATTCGCTCGACATATGGCAAGTTGCGACGGAAGCGGAAAAACATGCTGAACAAAGCGACCAGATTGACATCTCCGTAGATCATCAACTTGAAGCGAAACGCGTCAAAGAGATTATTGCGGCCCATCCTAAAACTTTTGCCGTTCTCAGCGATTTCGTGGCCAAGGACGCCAGTCGCCGTAGAATCATTTGCATTCCGGGCAATCACGACCACTCACTGATTCATGCGTCTGTGAGGACACCGATTCAGGACGCCATCACTCGGGGGGACAACACTCTTAATTCAAGAATCGTCTTTCAAAACTATTATGAAGATGCAGACGTGGGAATATACGCTGAACACGGCAACCAATTTGATGAAGATAACGATTACGATAGATTCGACCTTTTCGGGGCGGAATCTCCGGGATTCTTCTTTGTCCGGCTTTTCTGGAATCGACTTGAGGTCCTTCAACCGAACCTGGACAACTGGATGAATTCCTTTTCCGCCATCTGGCGGCAGAAACTCTGGGGTCTTTTCTTTCCCGCTTATAAGCTTTTCCAACAATACATTTTTGACGAACGCCCGTTCAAAAGGATTCAGGTAGCAAGCTTTCCTCCTGTCTTCTTTGAAGGCCGAGTAATGGGTGTGCCTGCCCGTGGGGAAAATCTTAAGAATTCCCGGACTTGCTCTTCACTGAACGGGTTGACCCGGAGCGGATTTTCTCCACTGACAATGAGGTGGAGACTCGGTTGAGAGATCTTTACCATCAACCGGAAAACGGCGAATTCAGAACGGCCGTCGACCGGATACTTGATGAGAAATTTCGCGGAAGCCCTCCGAAAGTGCCGGAACCGTCTCTTGATGCGCCTCAGTTGGAGTTTCTGACCAAAGATCCGTACGTGAGCGCAGTGCGGGGTCTTTTCGGGGCGGAAAACGGAACTCCCCATGCCCGTCCGCTTAAAGGCGGAATCCTACAGCCGGATGTCCATAAGTTCGTTTTGATGGGACACACTCATGACGATAAGGAAGAGAGGTTTCATGACCTCAAGGTCACGTACTTTAACACAGGCTCGTGGTCGGTGCATCGCGACGACAATGGAAACAACGCTTCCCGTCTGTGCTATGTCACCTTCCAAAAAGGAGCGCAGGGTAGCATTGCGGCTACGCGGGGGTTTTGGAGCGAGCCTCTGGCGTAACGGCGCCAGCAGCCGTGATCGTTGAATTAGTCTCCGGAACCAAAATGCCGATTCATGGGATAACGTCCAGGCTGTGGCATGCATTAGGGTTGACGCCAGCCGACCCGCGATCAAACAGCTTGATTTCTTGAACTGCTTTCATGGACCGAACTAACAACTGTTGCAGCAAGGGAGAAGGAAACATGAAGATAGTCTTTATATTTACACGCTTATTGCCTTTCTTGCCGTCCCGGTGATGGCAGGGAAGATCTGGGGAGTAGTTCGGCAAAATGGCATAGCACCAAAAGAGAGCGTACGGGTGGCGGTTGTCCATAATCTCGAGAGTAATAGACCCGCGATATGCGAAACCGATCAATACGGCCTCTACAGCGTATTTCTCGACAGGCGCGGGCAGTGTGAACTCAAGGTCTTTAATAAAAACACCGAAATCTATAGCAGAACGATTCCATCATATAAGGCTCCCATGCGCTGGGACGTCCATTTAATAGCGACTCCTGAGAAGTAGTTGAGGAGGTGACCATGGCCGAGAGAAAAGTTCAAAGAGGCACGTTGAACACACTTGATGTGATTTCCAAAATATTGGGGGCGACACTATTACCATTAGCCCTGGGAGTGGGCGCGTGGTGGTTGAACGGCAAAATGGAAGAGCAAAAGCGGCTGGAAGCCGGAAATCAACTCTATATGACATTGATGAACGAAAAGGGAGAAAGCAGATAGTGCGCTTCGGAAAGACATGTTCCAGCTCATTATCAAATCAATAGTCGGCCAAAGGGATGATCCGGGCAGGCTCCCGACCAAGTTCTCAATCTTGAGCTCTTAGCCAACAATTTTCATGATTCCATCGACCTCAGGGCACTTTTCTATGGTATTCAGCGGAATCTGATCGAGATGTCAAAACAAAAAAAGATCTCCAAGACGGAAACACTCGAACTAGGGACACGACTGAAACGCATTGCAGCGGAAATAAGAAATCGGCAGTTTTCTGCTCTAAAGGAGCTGCGGAATACCGCCTACCTTACTGTTGATCTTACAAAAGTGGGGACGGATTATAGCAAGCCTCCTTTTCGTTGTCAGGTAACCAATAAGGACACGAAAGATAATGATGAATTTGTTCTTGGCACCATGGACAAACAAGATAAGAAATTTCGCATCCGGACCCAGGTATTGAATAAGGATGAGGAGAGTGAGGAACTTAATGTCAGGGTAAATCATCACCACAGGTGACAATGAAAAGGTGACGACAGGCTGCCAATGTGGGTAGGATTTTATGACTTCCCGGCAATCGACAATCTCCGTCTCGTGGGAAGTGACCACAGGTGTGCGGTGATTCTGAACCAGTTCGAAAAATCAAATCCGGATGAAAAGGAAAACCACTTTTGCAAAAATCAGCGTGATGGTGTTTCCCGGCTGTCGTGCAGTTTGAAGGAAAAAGCTTATTACGAAGATGCTGTTAACAAGCTACCCCACGGGCGTGAAAGCGTGCTGAGCAATAAGTTGTGAAGGCGGTCGACGTAAACATCCACGTGCGGAGCACGTGGCTTTGCCTTAGCCCCCCATAGGGGGGCTGGGAGCTTGCCCCCTGAGAGGGCAAGCTGAGTTGTTCCCAAACCATTTACTTGAGATTGAGAGGGAGTTGCTCCTCACGACGCTCTTTCTTTTCTTGGTATTTAACATACTTGAGGATCATCTCCGCATCCAGCCCGACTGTATCAACACAGGT
>CAVVZX010000041.1:0-178154 GCA_963752855.1 uncultured delta proteobacterium
TACTGAACCACCATACGAACTGCCTTCAGCAGATTGAGACTCTCCATTAACCTTGTGGCGCTCCGTACCGCTTGTGAAGTTCGAGATTGACTTCAAGCACATTTATGAACTTTTCGCCCTGCCAGCCCGAACCATGGCGCCGAGGCGTTTTCCTGCAATATCTGCTCGATCTCTTTCTTGACTGCGGCAGGGTCGCGTTTTAGGTTCGCGGCCCATTTGGAGGCCACCCGATCAAGCTGATACTCGGCATTTTGAAGCGTGATATGGGGATCGAGCCCGGAAGCGGAAGCCATGACCAGGTCTCCGGGGACATCCTCAAGGTCAGCATCAGGATGTTCCTCTCGCCACATCAAACAGAAGGTTGACTGAATGTCAGACCCCTCATTCACCGGTTTTATCGTGGTTTGAGTCTTGCCGTCCGATCCTGTCTCAGTCACGCCGGCCGGGAATTTGCCGGGGTTTTCGTTGGAGAAGTTCTCAAAGAACAGCACGGCCAGATCCGCGGCCTTAGGCTCAGGAGTGCCGGGATTGTCCTTGACCCACTTGGCTACCAAGTCCGGATGCGCCTTCGTCCAATCGTCCACGTACGCAGCGTGTGTAGGGGTCCCCGGTCACCCAGGCCTGGGCAAGGGAGTTGTGCAGGTTTGCCCACTGAGCCACGATGTGCGGTTTGCCCTGGTACAGATCTTTCTGAAACCAGCTTTCGATATCCGGCGCTATTGGCTGTCCGGCTTTGGGGCCGCTTTGGTATTTCATGATCGGGCCGAGCGTCCGGGCGACACGGTCGCGCAGCCCATAGTTGGAGGCTGCCAGGCTCGACGAAGCCGAAGCGGATGCATCGTAGGAGGCTGCGGAAGGACGGGGTTGAAAGTATTCGTCCTTGGTGAACGGCTGTGCAATAAGCAGCGATCCCACCGGTTTGCCGTCAGGCCCTTTCAGAATGCTGCCGTTGGCCTGGAACGGGAAAACGGTCTGTCCGATCCCCCATAATACCAGCGGATAAACGACACAGCAAATGAACACCAGCACGAACAATAACAAGAAACTCTTGGTAATATATCGGGACATATCTTTTTCTCCTCGATTCACCGAAACCTCAGCTCACCATATGCAAACTTACGATGACGAGGTCGATCAGTTTGATGCCTATAAAGGGCAGGATCACGCCACCCAAGCCCCAGATCAGCAAATTCCTGCGCAAGAGCGCCTCAGCGCCCAGCGCCCGGTATCGAACTCCTTTCAGGGCGACCGGGATGAGAGCCGGAATAATGACCGCATTGAAAATCACCGCAGACAGAATAGCGGAGGTCGGTGAATGCAGATGCATGATATCGATCACCTTCAGCCACGGTAAAGTTCCCGCAAAAAGCGCCGGGATGATCGCAAAGTATTTCGCTACGTCATTGGCGATCGAGAAGGTCGTCAAAGAGCCTCGCGTGATCAAGAGCTGCTTTCCGATTTCCACGACTTCGATCAGCTTGGTGGGGTCACTGTCCAAGTCCACCATGTTTGCCGCTTCTTTGGCTGCTTGCGTGCCCGCGTTCATGGCCAATGCCACGTCTGCCTGGGCCAAGGCCGGGGCATCGTTCGTGCCGTCGCCCATCATGGCCACCAGCTTTCCACCTGCCTGCTCCTTTCGGATGTAGGCGAGCTTGGTCTCCGGCGTGGCCTCGGCGAGAAAGTCATCCACTCCCGCTTGTTTGGCAATGGTGGCGGCCGTCAACGGGTTGTCTCCGGTGATCATCACCGTCCGGAGCCCCATCCTTCTCAACCGCTCGAATCGCTCCTGCATATGGGGTTTCAAGATGTCTTCGAGAACAACCACGCCGGCAATGTTGCCGTCGTCAGCAACGACGAGAGGGAGTTGCTCCTTTGGACGCAACGCCATCCACCAGTTCCTTCAGTTCGGAGGGAACGCTGCCATGGTTTTCCTCGACGAATTTGATGACTGCGTCCGGCGCTCCTTTCCGTATTCGTTTTCCGTCAGGAAGGTCGATGCCGCTCATACGAGTTTGAGCCGTAAACGGGACAGACAGGGCGTCCTCCGGCATGCTGACCGGTGTTTGGTTCTGTTCCACGAACAACTTCACAATGCTCTTGCCCTCGGGAGTCGCATCGGCAGCGGAGGCAAGAGCAGCCAGCCGCCCAACTTCCGCAGGCGAATACGTTCCTACCGGCAAAAACGTTGTCGCATTCCGGTTCCCTATGGTGATAGTGCCGGTCTTATCCAGGAGCACAACATCGACGTCACCGGCCAACTCCACCGATTTGCCGCTTTTGGCTATAATGTTTGCCTGGAGGGCACGATCCATTCCTGCTATTCCGATGGCAGCAAGCAAAGCGCCGATGGTGGTGGGAATGAGGCACACCAGGAGGGCTATAAGGGTTGGAACATCAGTGCCGAGGCTTTTGATAGGTTCCTGGATGCCCAGGTAGCTCATCATGTATTGCTCCGCGTTCCACGCCATCGCCCAGAGGGGAATTACCACGATCAGGAAAACCAGTGTGAAGGCTGAGAGCACCAAGGTAAGGGCGATCTCGTTTGGAGTCCGCTGACGGATTGCCCCTTCCACCAAAGCGATCATCCGGTCGAGAAACGATTCCCCGGCACCGCTGGTGATCTCAACTACTATTCGATCCGAGAGCACGACAGTGCCCCCGGTTACGCCGGATCGGTCGCCGCCCGCCTCGCGAATGACCGGAGCGGACTCACCGGTAATTGCGGACTCATCAACGGATGCGATGCCTTCGATGATTTCGCCGTCGCCGGGAATTGTTTGTCCCGCCTGCACGACAACTCGATCGCCCACTTTTAAAGCCGTCGAGGAAACTTCCTCAATAGTTCCCATCGTATTCAAACGATAGGCCACCGTATCTCGACGAGTTTTTCTCAGCGATTCCGCCTGGGCTTTGCCGCGAGCTTCCGCAAGGGCAGTTGCAAAGTTGGCGAACAAGACGGTCAAGAAAAGCCATGCATCAACCCAAATGAAATAGCTGAGCGGCACCTCACTCGCTTCCCTGCCCCATGCAGCCTCAACGATATATAGGAGAGTCAGGAAGGCCCCCACCTCAACCACGAACATCACGGGATTCTTCCATTGGGTGTCCGGTCGAAGCATGATAAATGCCTGCTTCAATGCCGCTACGGTCGTTTCCCTCTCCAGCAACGGCTTCCTTTTCATACGACGCTGCGGCCAAGGCTGTTCCGAAGACATAGGGGTTTCTTGTAACGATTCTTTCACACCTGCAACTCTATTCATGTCGCACTCCTTTGAGCACTTTCTCCATCTCATCATTCCTCTTGCAAACTTCAGCGATTGTCGGATAAGCGGTTCTCAAGTTAACCTCCGAAGGGAATGGGGCCGAAATGGTCCGCGACCGGCCCCAGTGCAGCGACCGGCAGGAACAGCAGGGCTCCGACAATAAGAATCGTCCCGAGCAAGAGTATGCCAAAGGTGGCAGTGTCAGTACCGGAGAGTCCCCAGGCCAAACGGGCTCGATCTCTTTTCTCCGAGGAATGCCGCCATGGCAATCGGCGCAATAATCGGCAGATAGCGGCTAAAGAGCATCACGAGACCGGCAGCGATATTCCACGGGATGGCCTCGGGATTGGGATTCGGATTGCTTACCAAACCATAGACCGTCTGCAATCCATCAAAGGCCGAGCCGTTATTCGCGGAGGCAGAAGAGAAGTTGTACAGCATTTGTGAAAAACCGTGCGCGCCAGGATTGCTGGCGGCTTTGATTCCCCAGGCCGTCGCAGCGAAGAGTCCGGTGGGAAAGAGAATCATGAACGGATGGACCAGCAAAGCGAGCGTCGCAAGCTTCATCTCGCGAGCGCCGATTTTCTTGCCCAAGTATTCAGGAGTCCGCCCTACCATCATCCCGGCGACGAAAATCGCGATGATCACGTATATCAACATGTTGATCATTCCGACGCCTTTACCGCCGTAGATGCAGTTCAGCCACATGCCAACCATTGGCGACAAACCAGCAATCGGGTTGAGGCTATCGGCTTCCGCATTAACGGAACCACAAGTCACGTCCACCGTCACAGCCGCGTACGTGGCCCCGGCTGAGGTCCCGAATCGCAGTTCCTTGCCCTCAAGATTGCCAAGGTGCTGGTCCACAGGCAGAGCCGGAACAGCGGGTTGGGAGACCACCCGTTTGCCACCCGGCGCTGCTGCGCTGGGAATCGAGAATGTTCGAGCTGAATGGCCGGTCAATCCCGGGTTCGGTTTCAGCGTATCAAAATAAACCGACCAGACAATGGTGCCGATCATCAGCGCCATCATGACCGAAAAAACCACCAGAGCGTGACGCAACCGCCCGAGCATCCGGCCGTACATCAGGACCAGACCGAACGGGAAAATCATCATGGACAGACAGTTTATAAAGTTCGACAATCCGGTGGGATTCTCAAAGGGATGCGCGGCGTTCATACCGTGGAACCCGCCTCCATTGGTCCCGATCATCTTGATCGATTCCCAGGCCGCCACCGGACCCACTACGATGTTCTGCTGCTTCACCTCACCCTTGTCCGTGGTTCCCATGGCGTCGGGCTCGAGTGTCGAGACTGAGTGAGCGGATTGCAATGTCATAGGGCTGCCTTGCTGGATGAATACAAGGCTTATGACCAGGCAGATGGGGACGAACATGTAGACCACCACCCGCCACATATCCAAGAAGAAATTGCCGATCTTGGATTCGCCACGAAGTAGCCTGATGATAGCGGTCAGTGCGCACAACCCCACTCCGGCTGACATGAAAAGCATGGCGATGCCAAAGAATATCTGGCTAAAGTTCGACAACGTCTGTTCGCCGGAATAGTGCTGGAGGTCGGTATTCGTCATGAACGAGGTCACGGCTTGGAAAATGGTCGTGGGGAATATCATTCCTTTGCCATCCGGATTCAGCGGGGTCCACGGCTGGAGCGCCAGAACCACATAGCCGTAGACGAACAGCAGACCATTAAACAGGAGCAGCGAGACGGTATATTGCTTCCAGTTTTGTGGGCCGCTGTCCAGGCGTTTTTCAATCCATCCAAAGATCGGCAAAGGCCGGTATTTTCCTTCCATGATCCACGCCATGTAGCGACTCAATGGAAACGCAATAAGCGTTGCCGCTGCAAGAAGCGCAAAGGGAAGAATCCAGGTTTGTATAAACATTGTTTCAGTCCTTTCAGTATCTCAGCGCCTATTTCTGCCCCGGCTTCAGAACCATTCCGGTCGCACAAGGGCAAGAACCAGGTAAACGAACAAGAAGGCCGCTACAAACGCTGCCACATAGATCATCATGAGACATCACCTCATCTCTCATATTTTCTCGCAGGCTTTCATGAACAGAAACATCAATCCCATTGTTACAATTCCCAAGAGAAACATCGTTAATAACCAAAATGTAAGATTCATTTCAATGTCCTTCCGCTCTCAGAGCCTGAAATCACTGCCTTGGCATGGTCCTTGTGCCCGCTGCCATAAAGCCATAGAGCAGCAGCGCTTGAATCCTTCTGAAATAGTCTGTCCCACTTCCATTCCGGCCTTAGGACCACGATGAACAGATACACAATGAGCATCACTCCTATGAGGCCTACAATTACATCGGTCATGGGTCACATCCTTTCGCCGGGTCATAAGTCCGGGAGAGTGACTCGAGGATTTGGACCACAGCTTTGCCAAAGTTTGATGACCTCTAGTCTTTCCAACCATCATGAGCAATTCACGTGCCACGACACAAGCATCCGATATCATTGCGAGTCACTGGTAATTACTACGGCGCAAGTGATGGGACACCTTGCATCTTGCAAGGCCCATTATTGCCTTTTGCAAGGACCGACACCTCGAGACCGGTGAGGTGTACGAATGTCCCGGTCCTGTGAGGTCAGATCCCATAATGCTTGCGCCGGCGCCAGAGTGTGGCCTGGTCTATACCCAAGACATCGGCAGCTTCCTGGAGCGACTTTGTCCTCGTCACAATGCGCCGAATATGCGCCTCCTCAATCTTCGCGAGGCTTACCAGCTCCCCCAGCCTCGTGCGGATTTCCCGTTTGGACACATTGTCCGGCAAGTAGTCGGTTCCAACACGATCGGATCTGCACAATATAGCTACACGTTCCATGACATTGCTGAGTTCCCGGACATTTCCGGGCCAATCATATTCCGTGAGCGCTTGCAGAGCCTCCTCAGTGAATCCATGAAAAGAGCGATGGTGCTTTCGACCGAAAAATACCAATAGCTGCTGCGCCAGAGACGCCACATCCTCCCGTCGTTCACGTAATGTGGGTATTTCGATCTGGATGACATTCAAGCGGTACAACAGGTCTTCTCTGAAGCGGCCTTCCCGTACCGCCTGCTGCAAATCCGAATTGGTGGCCGTTATGACCCGGACATCGGCTTGACGGGTAACGTTATCTCCAACCCGCTCGTACTCCCTGTCCTGGACGAACCGTAGCATCTTGGATTGAATGACTGGGGGCAAATCCCCGATCTCGTCCAAAAAGAGGGTCCCTCCCTCACATGCTGCTATGCGTCCAGGATTGTTGCGAATTGCCCCAGTAAACGCGCCTTTGACATGCCCGAAAAGTTCGCTTTCCAATAAACCTGCGGAGAGGGCCGGACAGGAAACAACCCCAAACTGTTTTGTCGCCCGGTTGCTCCACTGATGAATGGATCGCGCCAGGGCGCTTTTGCCGGTACCGTGCTCGCCGAGAAGCAGGACATTAGCGTCAGAGCCGGCAACTTGGAAGGCCAAGTTGACTGCTCGTTGCATTGTAGGGCTGGCGCTGGAAAAATCCACCTCAGGAATCGACCTTGCGAGTTCCTCCTGCAAACTGGTAACCTTGCGTTCTAATGAACAAATGCCGGCTAGCTTGCGCAGGGCAAGGCTCACCTGCGCCGGGGTGAATGGCTTGGGAATATAATCCGCAGCGCCACGACGCATGGCTTCCACAGCGGTCTCTATAGACGAGTAGGCCGTTATCACCACAATCTTGAGCCATGGAGTCGAGGCCAGAAGCAATGGAATCAGGTCGAGCCCATCGGCGGTCCCCAGTCTAAGATCTACAAAAGCCAGATCAAAAGAATGTTGCGCCGCTTCCGCAACAGCATCCTGGAAACTGCCTACTGCGGTAACCGTGTGTCCTTCGACTTCCAAGCTAACCGACAAGACCTTGCGGATATTGGCCTCGTCGTCCACAACGAGGATGTTCAATGATCCCGCTGGAGTGTTGTGTTCAGGCATAGCATAATCGCTCCCGCGCTTGGGTAAATTGGGTGCGGTGTTGACGGCCATCTTCCACAGTTCTTGACCGCGAAGTTCAATAGTCATGAGGACACACGTTCATTGGGAGCCTTCCTGTTTTCGCTAAAGAGCATCGAGCCCTTACTTGCGATAGGCATTTTCTGTGCCACCGCTGTAACTGATTGATATCTTGTAGTATCAAAGTAAACGAGCGGTTCGAGTCACAAGGTTTTCTTTGAGATTTGCAAGCAGGGGAGATGAGAGAGATTGCATTTTGCAAGTAGAACAGGGGCCGCATTCCTCGACCGACCCTCCGCACCTTTCAACCGGCCACCACACTCAAGGGATCTTTCACAATCGCTGCGCCGTTGAGACGTCAAGATATAAGTCGGTACATGAATCGGGACGCAGACTGCCTATGAGGAAATCTGAGCTAAAAAATGCGATTAATGTCCCGAACCTTATCCACGCTGGGGTATCTAATAAGAGTATTGCGAAAGCTATGGGAAAGAGTACGGAAAGAATTGCCGCAGTCCGTGCTTTGAATCATAAGCCCACACTTAGTATGTTTGGCCATTGAAGGGAGTAAGCCATGCGCAAATTAGTATTTTTTGTTGTTCTCACGGTCTTTTCCATCAGCGCTTCCACGTTAGCTGCGGAGCCGCAAAAGCCGGGCGCCTCTAAAATCAATTGGTTAACCAGTATCGACCAGGCCGTTGAACAAGCTAAGGCCCAGGACAAGCCCATTCTCATTGATTTTTTCAATCCTGGGTGAATGGGATGCCAAAAGATGGATGCAGTTGCGTATCCAAACCCGGCTGTAATTGATTTCATTCAACGCAATATGATCCCGTTACGAATTCAATCTGATAACGCAGCATTAGCCCTCAAATTCAAAATTAAGTGGACACCCACGCTGATTACACTGGACAAAGAGGGAAACGAACATTACCGAACTATTGGTTTTTTGCGCCCGGAAGCTCTGGTCTCGTCTTTAATGCTTGGCATCGGAAGGATGCGTCTCGATAAAGGCGAGTATCAAGGCGCAATCTTGGACTTTGATAAACTCATCGCAACGTCATCAAAGAGTGACTACGTTGCCGAGGCTATTTATTTCCGCGGAGTGGCTCGTTACAAGTTAACAAATGATTTGAGCTCCATGAAGGAAGCTTACGACAAGCTTTCGCAAGATTATCCTGACAGCGAATGGACGGAAAAGGCTTATCCGTATAAGGGAATGGATATATAGAGCAGTTCTTGAAAGTTTTGTGCCCGTAAAGGACATGATCGGAGGGTAAACAGAATGGTAGGATAGGCTTCCAGCCTGTCCATTAAGAATGACGGACAGGATGCCCGTCCTACCAAATGCTCCTTCTTTTCGTGATTACTTTTGAGAACCCCTATAATAGATTCTTTCTTGAACATTGCTGGACATCGAATGGGCGAACCTGCGTTTCCGTCGAAAGGGCGTACAGCAGACACGCCCTTTCACTAACCGCACGCTTGCGCTGTGGGGTCCGGCTGAGGCCTACCCTAACATTCAACTCCTTGCGATGGACATATCAGAGGCAGTTCAAACAGTTGCGCGGAGGGACGCCCTTTAACCCGTCGAGCAGATTTTCCGCGGCAAGTTTGGCCATGGCGGTCCTGGTTTCGAGTGTGGCGCTTCCCATGTGAGGTACCAGAACTACATTCCCCAGATCGGATAAACCCGGTGTCAGCGCCGGTTCGTTTTCGTAAACGTCCAGTCCCGCGCCCGCTATTTTCTTTGCCCGGAGCGCTTCTACCAAGGCCTTTTCATCCACCACAGGGCCGCGAGAAGCGTTTATAAGGTAAGCCGTCGATTTCATATAGCTCAGTTCTCGAGCGCCGATCAGATGCCTGGTCTCGTCCGTTAGCGTGACGTGAAGAGAGACGAAATCAGCCTGCGGAAAGCAGCGTTTTCAAATCCGCATAAGTTGCGTTCAGCTCTTTTTCTTCCTTTTCATCGATTCTGCGCCTATTGTGATAGAGGATTCGCATATTGAATCCCAACGCTCGACTAGCGACCGCTTTTCCAATCTGCCCCAAGCCTATGATCCCGAGTGTTTTCCCGCTCACCTGTGCGCCCAGAAAGAGAAAAGGCGCCCAGTGTTTCCATTCCCCGGCCCTGAGCATGGCCTCTCCTTCGACGATCCTCCTGGCCACAGCCAGTATGAGTCCAAAGGTCAGGTCAGCGGTCGCATCGGTGAGCACGCCAGGTGTATTGGTTACCCATATGCCTCTTGCAGTCGCGGCGGCAACGTCAATGTTGTCGTACCCTACGCCGTAGTTGGCTATGATTCTCAAGTTGGGGGCTTTCTCCATCAGCTCGTCGTCGATCCGGTCACCGACCATGCATAGCAGGCCATCCTTGTCCGCTATGTTCGCTAGGATCTCTTCGCGGGGCATCGGCCGATCGTTGGTATTGACCACGATTTCGTGCTCCGCCGTCAACATTGCGATAATTTCTTTGGAAAGATTCCAGGTAACAAGCGCTTTCATGGATCGAGCCTCCTAGAGTAATTGTCTAGCTTGCCAGAGAGTTCAAGAATCGTTCCTGTTCGGGATGGTTTCCCATCCAGCGCACTTCTCCTGTCTCAATGTCGTAAAACGCTCCTATTACCATGAGTTCTTCGGCCAACGCCTTTTGTCTGATCGATTTGCTCGACATAAAAGCCAGTTGGATGGAGTTCCGGACGTTAGTTTTTACAGCCTCAGTTACTTTCTGATCAGTAGTCGATCCAGGGCTTGTCGCATCGACCTGCTGAACCGCGGGTAAGATCTTTTCCGAAATGCCGCGTAAATTCCCTTCGAGAAGCCCCGCTTCGCACACAGCCTTAACGGCTGCGCATTTTGTGTGTCCCAGAACCAGGAAAAGAGAAACTCCGAGATGGTCCACAGCGTATTCTATGGATCCCAGTTCACTGTTACCAAGCACGTTCCCCGCGACACGAACTACGGAAATGTCTCCGATGCCGCAATCAAAGATCAATTCCACAGGAACCCTGGAATCAGAGCACGACAAGATGGCTGCAAAAGGGCGCTGTCCCTGCGTTGCAGTCAGAGTTCTCCTGGCTTGGCCCAAATGCGGATGCTCCACGCCTCCGCTCATATAACGGGAATTACCCTTTTCCAGCATTCTAAGCGCTTCAGCGGGCGCGATCCTCGGCTTCTCCATCTGATCGCCTCACAATTCTTGGGAATCGCTGGCGGCCGCCCTCCAGCTGCCTTGTAAGGAACTCTTGTCAGGAAACCACTGTTGGCTTTGCCTATAATAAACTCTGGTCGAACGTTTGGGCTATGCGGTCGGCCAAAGGCAGACAGCATAGCCCAAACGAATGATAGGAGTTTTTGGAGAGGGGTCCGGTCCACTGGGCGTGGGGCCAACAATGCGCCATTATGCCCCTTGCTTTTTATTCACTAAGTACGTGCGTAAAAGCATTGCTCGCCGTGCGCGCAGCCCCTTTTTGCAAAAAGGGGCTCCCCGGAAACTCTTCAAAAGTCCAATTCCCCTCTGGCCCGAAGTTCCATAGGCAACAGGCTCGCATAGATAAAAGAATTCAGCGGAGCGGGTTGTCCCACTTCCTCGCCAAGACGCACTACAGCTCCGCTTTGGGAGGAAAGCTCCGACGGTCGGCCTTCCATGATGTCCCTCTGCATAGAGGCCGTGCCTTCCGCGGGCAACCGGTCCACCACACCCATCGTCACTTCTACTGCATTATCTTTCAGAGCTATGTTTCGTGCCCTTGCCACGGCAAAAATCTCTTCCATTGCATCTTGCAATATTCGACGCGTTTCAGGCACGCTTCTTATTGCCCCGACGGGCGCTCGAGTAATCGAGGCCACGCCGCTGAAAGAAGCTATAAAGAGGAATTTATCCCAGATTGCCGTTTGTATGTCGGATGGTATCTCGACATTTACCTCAGCCCGCCGGAAAGCCGCCTCCAATCGCTTGGCCCTTTCGGTAACGCGGTTATCCAGTTCCCCGAAAGCGATTCGCGGCTCCATGCCTGCGTGACGGATGTGGCCCGGCCCGACTTTTATGGCCACTATGTAGCACAATCCACCAAACACGTGCTCCGCTCCCAATGCTTTAGACAGATGCATCGGGGCCTCGACTCCGTTCTGGAGTGGAACCACAAAAGTATCAGGCCCAATCAGCGGCCGAATGGACTCGGCGGCCTCCGGGACCTGCCACGCTTTGACTCCAAGGATGACCGCATCGACATGCCCTAATTGCGCTGGGTCCGCTACGGCCTGAACCGGCTGGACAAACGAACTACCGTCCGGCGTCTCCATTTTCAGACCAACCTCGCGGAGCGCCTTCAGGTGGGCGCCTCTGGCTATAAAGATAACTTCTTCTCCCGCTTGGGCCAGCCGCCAACCGAAATAGCCCCCAACTCCGCCTACGCCAAAGATCGCGATTTTCACGAAACCTCCTTCGAAAGATCCCAGATTCTACGGCGCTTCGATGATTATTATAAGATACTTTCCCGTCCCGGATTATTCCAGTCAAATCAAGTCTCGAATTCTCTTTTATCACGAGCGACGGGAGAGAGAGATCAAATTCCCACGCGGTTGAGTCGAGGCCGATCCTACGGATATCAGTGTCAGACAAGGGGGCTGATTGCGGGGAGCCGGTCTGTTCACCAGGTAAAGACCGGCTGCCACAAGTCCAAGACCCAAATAGAGCCTCAATGGAATAATTTCGTGTAATAACAGACCGCTTAGCGCCACCCCGAACAACGGCGCCATGAAAGTGAATGCGGCTAGCCTGGTAACAGGGAAATGATGGATCAGCCAAAACCACAATAGATAGCTCAAAACAGCTACCACAACGACCTGATACGCAAAAGCGCTGAAAACCAAAATCCCCGGATTTAATGACTTATCACTCTCCAGCAGCAAGGCGCCGATTGCCAGAACAGGAATGGAAAAAAATAGTTGCGCGGAAAGAGTTTCAAAATGCGTGATCGGCCGATTCCATATGAATCTCTTGAGGTAAACCATATTTGCCGCCCAGAAGATCGCTGAGACAAGCGTCATCAAATCACCGAGCCAGTACAGAGGCCCCAAAGTGGAAGATCTTGCGCCAAACGCCGAAATTAAACCAGCGAACGCGACGAATAGCCCTGCAATTTTCGTCCATGTCAATCGTTCGTTCGGCAATACGAAATGCGCTGCAATCGCTACCCAAAAAGGGTGGGTGTAGATGAATATTACGGACCTGGAGACGTCGGTGAAAACAAGCCCCCAATAAAGGAACAGAAACGACATGCCGAAAAGAGAAACCTATGGTCGCGCCGTGCGCAAGGTAATCCCGTTTAATAAAGAACCGCCTGCCGCTGCATCGGGCGTAAATCCAAAGCAGGCCCGAAGCCAACACAGACCTCATGGCCGCTCCCAGAATAGGGGGGATACCTTGATTGCTGACCTTGATGCTGACCAGATTGCCTCCCCAGAGCAAACAGAGGAGCGCCATAAGCGACACCGCTGTCAGGGGGAGATGTTCCTGTGACCTGTCGTTGGTTTCCATAGATTGGGAATTCCTGACTATATAGTCCTTGAGATGACGGTCGTGGTACCAGAAGGAGAGGGGCGGGTCAAATCAAAATGCCCACAAATTAGCAATCATTCTGTTGTCCGAAGAAAAGCAGTCAACCACAAGATGCCATTGCAGCGAAGCGAAGCAATCCCCTTGCTTAGGAGATTGCTGGCCGCCATGGCATCTTGCCCGTCATTTCTGAATAGACAGGCTGGAAGCCTGTCCCACCGTTCACTCCTCGCAATGACAAACGCGGCCTTAGCTTTCAGTGTCCATCTATGTGCGCTACTTCATAAGCAGATTCGGGAGCCACAAAGAAATCTCGGGGAAAAGCAAGAATATAACGAGACAAACGGACATTCCCGCCAAGTACGGATAAATGCCCTTGTACACATTGCCTATGGGTTCACCTGTTACCCCCGAGACCACGAAAGCGCTTATGGCCATAGGCGGGATGATGATTCCTATCATCGTTACGACGCATACGATGATCCCGAACCATACAGGGTCGTAACCAAGTTTGAGCGCAATGGGTAGGAAGATTGGAGTAGCCAATATCAAAAAAGCCAAATCTTCGATAAAAGATCCGCCAATCAGATATACGGCAATAATGATCAGCATTATAATGAGGCGATGCACGTGGAGGCTTATCAACCATTCCGCGACAATGTACGGGGTCCTGGTCACGACGAAAAAATGCCCCAAAATGGTCGCCCCGGCTACCATCATGAGAACCATGCACGCTATACGCAACGTGTCCACGGCAGCCTTGAAAAACTTCTTTCGATCCATGTCTTTCTTAGCCAAGGTCAATAACAATACGGCAAATGTGCCCACACTCCCTGCCTCGGTCGGTGTAAAGAAACCCTGCATCAAACCGCCTACCACGACCAGAAATACCAGCATCACCAACAGAACCGGCGGAAGCGACGCGAATCTTTCCCTCCAGGTCGATTTTTCTCCTTTTGGGCTTAACGACGGGTTGATCAGACTCCACACCAACAGGGTCACAACGAAAGACAAGGCGACCAACAGGCCGGGAATTAAACCGGCCAAGAAAAGTCTTCCTATGGAGGTCTCTGTTATTATTCCATATATGATCAATACCACGCTGGGCGGAATTAATACTCCCAATGTGCCAACCGAGGCGACGGTTCCGCAGGAAAGCTTTCTGTCATAACCATACCTATCCATTTCTGGGACAGCGACAGTGGCGAAGGTCGCTGCAGTGGCCGGAGTGGAGCCGCAAATAGCCTTGAATGCGGTGGCCGCTACCACGGTTCCTATCGCCAGTCCTCCGGGGACATGCCCAACAAATTTGTATGCGCTGTCATAGAGACCCCGCGCAACGCCGCCGCTTGCGCCCAATTGGCCCATAAGTACGAACATGGGCACTACAGTGAAGCCATAAGACGAGATTACGCTGGCTATGTCCTTCGCGACCAATATCATTGCGCTGTCCACGCTCACGATAGCAGCAAACCCTATAAAGCCGGCAAGCCCCATGGCGAAACCGATTTCAAGTCCCACAAGAAAAAGCAGGAATAAAAGAACAATTACGAGAAAGCCTATGAATTCCACGCTCATTGTTTCGATCCTTGTTTAGAGGGCGTGAGCTCAGCAACCAGCATCAGGCATTCAACGAAACAGCAAAAAGCAACCACATAAAAAACAGGGGACAAAGGCAATTTCAGGGTCAGAGTGACCTCGCCCGCCTTGCTGTAGCTTGGCCCAATACGCACAAATTCCAACCCGCAATAATGAAAAACACGATAGCGAGTACTCTTGTGAGGACATGCAGCGCGGTCCGGGCATGCCCGGAAAGACTTTCTGTGAGGAAATCCATGATGACATGCCCTTTCGCCATTGTCGTATACGGGATGGAGAAACCTATAATAATGGATCCAAGAATACCCACGAGTTCATAGGTTCCGGGAATCGGTCGGCCAAATCCCCTCAGAACTACATCAGCCAGTGTGAGGAACATCATCGCTATAAGAGCGGCCACTGCCACACCACACATTACTCGAGAGGCGAGCTCCATTGCTCTGGTAAATGATTTCATTATGCCTCTTACTGAGAAAACCATTTTTGGCGCTAAACTGGTTGCAAAACCTCAATTAAGCGAGAGACGTGCCATTGTTTGTAGGGGCGCGTTCGATGAAGCGCCCGAAATCAGGGCGCTTCTCGAAGCGCCCCTACCAGTGGACATTCCAATATGGAGGTTTTGCAACCAGGTGTCGGTTCTTAGCGAATCATCATTTCTGGTGCGTCTTCAAGTATTCGATGCAGAAATCCAAAGCCTCCTGACCGGGCAAACCCTTGGCTTTCATGCTTTCAACATACTTGGCCAGCACGGGTTGGAGGAGCTTGGTCCAGCGCGCGTCTTCCTCGCCGGAGAGCTGGATTACTTTTTTGCCCTTATCCAGGAACAGCTTTCGGGCCTCGTCTTCCAGTTGGTCCCATTGCTTACCCTCTTTTTCGATCCATTCCTGATTGATCTGCTCGATTATCTTCTGATCTTCGGGAGCGATGGATTGCCATTTATCTTTATTCATAACTACGTAGGAAACATTGACGTACGCCGAGCTGAACAGCGTGCCGTCGTTGACGACGTCTATCAGCCTCCATCCTACCAGCGGCTCAAAAGGACCTACTATTCCATCAGCCACGCCCTTCTGGAGCGCATCATAGGCGTCCGACATGGGCATAGCCACTGAGACCCCACCTAGAGCCTTCACGACCTCAGCGCTGGTTCCGGTTGACCTGATTTTGAGGCCTTTCAGGTCTTCCAATTTTTCAACCGGCTTCTTGGCGAAAAGACGGTGAGGCGGCGAAGTGTGGAGATACATTACCTTTGTGCCGTCGAATTCCTTGGGCTTAAATTTTTCGAGGTATGCGTTCGCCAATTTCGTTGCATAGTATGAGGTTTTGTATCCCAGGGGGAGGTCAATTACTTCGGTGAGAGGGAATCGTCCTGCAGTATATCCGGGAAAACTCATTCCTATGTCCACAATGCCTCTCATTACGTCATCATAAGTCTCAGAGGGGCGTGAAAGAGACGCCGCCGGAAAGTACTGCACCTTCACCCGACCGTTGGTTCTCTTCTCTACCTCTTTGCACCACTCGTCCGAAATGACGCTAACTTTGCTTGCGGGCGGGAACAGGTTCGCATACCTGAGGGTAATGACTTTATCGGCTCCATAGCTTGTCAGAGCGCCGAAAACAAATACCATAACTGCGCAGATCACTATGCCCACGCCAAAACATCGACCTTTCATAGCCGGACCTCCTCGTATGTGATTGTTCAAGGTCAACCTTATGCTCGTCACCCTGTCGCCAATAGTTTCAGGCTGTATATGTCTGTCACTCAGAAGTTCACGTGCTGACCGCAACTGACCGGGATGGTCTGACCTGTCACAGCGCTAGATTCCTCTGAGGCGAGAAAGAGGGCTACAGCAGCACATTCCTCTTCCGTAGCTAATCTCTTAAGGGAATTGTTAGCAGCCAAGCTTGTCATCATCTCATCAAAGGTCTTGCCGGTAACCGCAAGCCGCTTTCTCGATAACACTAACAATGTGTTCTCCCATAACAGGACCGGGGCTAAGGGCATTCACGCGGATACCGTAATCCCCCATCTCAACGGAAAGTGTTTCAGTAAGACCAATGAGGCCCATTTTTGCGCAGCAATAGGCCGCCCTGAAGGGATATCCGGATCTTCCGTCAGCCGACCTTCCTGCTTCGGAAACAACGTTGATGATGTTTCCGGTCTTCCGCTCGATCATATTCTTGAGTACTTCCCGGGCACAGATCATGCTTCCGGTCAGGTCGATCGCCAAGGTTTCGTTCCACTGGGCCAGATCCATGTCAACCACCCTAGAGGTAGGCCCTGAGACGGCACTGTTATTTACCAGTATATCCACTTGGCCGAATTGTCTGATTGTTTCTGCAACAAGACGTTTAATTTGGGTCTCATCCGAAACATCTGTCTGCACGTAGATCGCCTTTCCACCCTTACTAATTATCTCGTGGCACGTTTTCTCCAGCTCGGGCACGCTCCGTGCTGCGATAACCACGGCCGCGCCTTCCCGGCCAAAAGCAAGAGCAATGGCTTTGCCAAGACCTTTGCCACCGCCCGTGATAATCGCCACCTTGCCTTCTAAACGCATATTTTCCTCCTTTTGCGATCCCAGCCGGTATGCGGCCCGCAGCCCGCATTCAAAACCTAAGAGAATCTTCAAACCCGCCACATGCACAAGAGAAGAAGCCGTACGGCGCTCACCATTAGAACATTCCGTTTGGGTTCGCAGAAGTCTGCGGAACCTCCTGTATCACGTCCCAGTGCTCATCAATCTTTCCGTTCTCCAGCCTGAATATCTCAACGATAGCCCGATGCGTGTCCGGCGGCCGAACCGAGTGCACATGAAGAATGACATAATCACCGTCCGCAAAAATCTTTACGATTTCGCTCTTTGCGCCAGGAGAATTGGTTTTGAGCCAACTGATAAATTTTCCGAGACCCTCGGGATAATCTTCCACTAATGGATTATGCTGCTTGTAACGCGGCCCCATGTACTTCCGGGCAGACTGAAAGTCCTTCTTGTTAATGATAAGATCGTAGAATTCGGCAACATTCTTCTTGTTGGTTTCCATCTGTTCCTGAGTCGCCATATCATTCCTCCGTGTCAAAAGATGAGCTGGAGCGCCGTTCCCGAGCCTCCTCACAGCCCATAGCATCGAGTTCTGTATTAAGAAACGCCGTGTCCACTCCTTTTACGGGAAAACATCACTGCCAAGAGTCTCGCATGCTCGCGACCGATACTTCTCCCTGTGTGAGGCGCTCCGGAATCGAAATATACGCAGTCACCCTCGTGCATGATGTATTTCTTGCCATCGTACGTGAATTCGTGGGTACCCTCCAAGACATATAGCAATTCCTCGCCCTCATGTTGGAATATGGCTTCTTCTTCGAACGCCGGCTCGATGATGTAGGGTTCCATGCTCTTTCCGGGCTTGTTGTGCGCAAGAGTTTCATATTTGTACCCGTACAAGGAGCCCCGTGTAACGATGACCTTTCTTTCGTTCTTGCGCACGAGCGCAATCCGGGTGTCAGGCGGTTCAGACTGCCCGTTAAACAGAGAAACGGTCTCCACCCCGAGGGCGGTGGCAATCCGGTTGAGGGTGGAAAACGGGGGGAGCTTGCCGGAACGCTCCACTTTCGACAGATATCCTTTGCTCAGACCGGTGAGGCGGGACAGATCGTCCAGGGTCATGTTTCGCGTGAGCCGGAGGGCCTTGATATTTTGGCAGATGGTTCTTTCGTCCATGTCGGGATTGTTGCCTTATAGGCAACAGGTGTCAAGAATAATTTGCCAAAAAGGAAACTATTCGTTCGTCCGCAGGGATGGTTTGTTCGGAGCCGGCGCTAGGCGAACTTGCCATTCCACTGGGACCTACAACTCCTCCAAATCCAGGATCTCCTGGTTTCTGTCAAGAAACTACTCGCCCGCGTTCATGCCATCAGATATTTTCTTTTGATTTCCACATTCTGATCAAAATCGGCTGCTGTGCCTTCATAGCGAATGCGCCCATTATCGATCACATAGACCCGGTCGATCAATTTCAAGGCCGATTTTACGTTCTGTTCCGAAAGGAGAATGCTGATCCCTGCATCCTTCAGCGCCAAGATCTGCTTTTCCAGCTCCCTGACGATCAGAGGAGCCAAACCTTCCGTCGGCTCATCCAGCAGAAGGAGATCCGGACTGCTCATTAAGGCTCTTCCAATCGTAAGCATCTGCTGCTCCCCGCCCGAGAGGTTTCCCGCCGGCCGCGTCTTTATATGTGAAAGGGCAGGGAACAAATCGTACACCCTCTGTTTGGGCCATTCGTTGTTCCGCCGGTAGGTAATTTCAAGGTTATCGTCCACGGAGAGATCGGCAAACACCCTGCGGTCGTCCGGAACGTAGGCGATCCCCTCCCGAACGAGAAGGAAAGGATCTGTTCCGGCAATCGACCTTCCCTTGAATATGATCGATCCCTGTCGGGGAGGCGTCCAGCAAGCGATACTCCTCATCGTGGTCGATTTACCGGCGCCGTTTCTCCCGAGAAGCCCTACGATCTCGCCTTCGGTCAAAGAGAGGGAGACGTCGAAAAGGATATGGGAGAGGCCGTAATAGGTATGGATATTTTCGACCCGAAGCATGGATCTAATCCTCCCCCAGATAAGCGTCCTGCACTTCTTTGTTGCACCGGACGGTCGTGCAATCTGACTGGATGATGGTGGAGCCCTGGACCATGACCATGATCCGTTGAGCGATGGCAAAAACGAGCTCCATATCATGTTCGCAGAAAAGGATGGTGAGGCCGCGCTCGGTAGAAAGCCGCTGGATAAGCGAGATGCACCGCCCTGTCTCCTCCGGGGACATACCGGCGGTCGGCTCGTCCAGAATGAGAAGTTCCGGCCTTCCGCCGAGGACGATAGCGATCTCAAGGACCTTCCGGTCCCCATGAGACAGGGAGCCGCAGACGCTCTTCGCCTTTTCAGTCAACCCGACACTGTCGAGTATCGCATACGTATCGTCCACCGCGAGCTTCCGGGAGGGGGAGAAGAAGGTAAGATCTCTACCCTGTTCCGCGAAGACTGCGATCTGGACGTTCTCGAAGACGGTCAGCCGGGAGAAGATATTGACGATCTGAAAAGAGCGGGCGATCCCTTTTTTGCACATCTTGTGGGGTGGAAGACCCGTGATCTCTTCCCCCTTGAAGATCACCTGCCCCTCATTCGGCTTCAGTACCCCCGTAATCACGTTGAAGAGGGTTGTCTTCCCGGCCCCGTTCGGGCCGATGACCGCCACGACTTCACCCTTCTTGACGTCAAGGTTTGCCCGGTTTATCGCCCTAAAGCCGCCAAAGGACTTGCTTACGTTCCTCACCTCAAGCATAATCCGTTCCCCTTGCCTTTTCCACCTCGCCTGTTTTTCCGAGTCCGCGCTCATGCCAGATCTCGAAAATCTTGCCCAGAACCCCCTCGGGCAGGAAAAGGATGACCAAGCAGGAGAACGACGCCGAGAACGAGTGCCCAATAATCGGTAATCGTGCTGACAAACGTCCGCAGCAAGACGATTATGGCGGCGCCGAGCATCGGTCCCAGAAAAGTATACCAGCCCCCCAGGAGGGCCATGATCGTGATCTCGAGCGAAAGGGTCCAGAACATCATGTCGGGGAAAACCGAATTGTCGACCACAACGAAAAGAACACCTGCGACGCCGGCAAAGAAGCCGGCAATCACGATCGCGATGAGCTGATGTCGTCTTACATTCACGCCGACCGCCTGGCTTCGTACCACGTTGTCCCGAATTCCCTGAAGGATACTCCCAAACGGCGCTTGCAGAATCCGGTACATGATGAACAGGGAGAGGGCTCCCACGATCAAGGTAAAGTAGTAAGCGTCGATTGGCGACTCGAGGATCGCCGGGACGGAAATCCCGTGGATACCGTCATCCCCCCCTGTAAGACTGTACCATCGATAGACGATCGCCCACACCAGGGAACCCAGTGAGATTTGAAGCATGCCGAAATATAGTTTCGACAGCCGGATGCAAATGAGCCCGATCACCAGGCTCAAAAGGGCGGCGACCAGAGGGCCGACCACAAAGCCGATCCAGGGGTTGTAGCCAAGCTTCATGATCATCACCGCTGCCGCGTACGCCCCCACGCCGTAGAATACTGCGTGATGAAACTGGTAAATGCCTCCGAAACCCAGCACGAAGTTGAGGCTGGTGGAGAGGAGGCCTGTCGTGACAATGAGAGCGATCAGATACACATAAAATCGCGGAAGGCCGAAGGGCAGAACAGCGAAAATCGCGGCAATCACGAGAACAGAGATGATGGATTTGTAGTTGGGTTTGCCCATGGGTCTCTTCTCACCAGGTGGATCGCAGCAAGCCCGTCGGCCTAAAACTGAGGACGACGATTACCGCTGCGTACGGTAAGACAATGCCAAACTGAGGCCATATGAGAATCCCCAGGGACTGCGTGAGGCCGAATATCAGAGCGCCCAAAAGAGCGCCCCAGACATTGCCCAGTCCGCCTATAATTACGATCAGGAAGGCTTCCATGATCAATGTGTGATCCATGCCCAGCGAAACATTGACAATGGGCGCAACAAGCACTCCTCCCAGTCCTGCAAGGAAACAGCCGATGACGAAGACGCTGCAGAAGACGCGACTTACATTGATCCCGACCCCAGCGACCATCTCCCTATCGACCGCGGCCGCCCGTGAAATTTTGCCCATTTTCGTTTTGTCGACCAGCAGATAGAGCACGATCGCGACAAGGGGCCCCACAAGAAGAAGGAAAAAGTTGTAGATAGGGAAAGGCATGCCGAGTATGGGGATTGCGCCTTGAAAGAAACTCGGCAGGGGGACAGTTTTGTATTCGGCCCCCCAGACCATCTTGACAAGATCACCGAATATGAGGACGAAGGAGAACGTGAGCAGGAAGAGCATGATATGTTCTCTCTCGTACACGCGGGAGAAGATGCCCCGCTCCAAGATAAAGCTGAGGAACGCGACGGCGAGGGGCGCTATCAGGATAGCCATCCAGTACCCCGCGATCCCTCCCCCGAATAGGCGGGAAACCGTGTAGGCCGTGAAAGCCCCGATCATGTAGAGAGACCCGTGAGCGATGTTCGGAATTCTCAGGACACCGAGGATAAGACTGAGGCCGGAAGCGACGATGAAAAGGATCACGGTCCGGCTCAGTCCCATCAGGATTTGACAAACAACCCCGGGTGACCAGATGGCCGATAGAATATCCACGATTTCCTCTCGAAAATCTCTACTTCTTTCTCACGTTCATGATCTCATCGCAGGAGGGTAGGTAGTCCTTGCCCGGTATGGTTATGATGTCCCCAGCGATCAGGTAATCATGATCGGGGGTCTTCTTGGTTACGCCGAAGAACATCGGGAGCATCAGTTGATGATCGCACTTGCGCATCTCGAGCTTGCCGACAGGGCTGTCCACGACCAAGCCCTCCATGGCGTCGACGAATTTTTCCCTGTCCACGGCCCCCGCCTTCTCGTATGCCCCCACCACAAGCTGCCCAAGGGCGTAGCCGTAGAGCGCCCCTACCTTCGGGGGCCTGTTGTAAAGCTTCCTGAACTCATCCACGAAAGCCTTATTTTCAGGCGTCTCAGGATAGTAGTAGAGGTAATTGACTGTGCCGTAGACGCCTTCAGCCGCTTCATTCCCCAGGGGCTGAAGGTTGGACAGTTCAATGGAGGTATGAAGGTCAATAGCCATCTCCTTCGGAAGATCCATGGCCTTCGCCATCTTCATGAAGATCAAATTTCCCGATCCCCCCGTTCCCATGATCAGACAATCGGGCTTTGCCTGCACGATGGGTGCGATGTAAGACCCAATGTCGGCTTCTCCGACCTTCCACCACGTCTGTCCCATGAGCTGGGCGTCAGGCTTCATCTCTTTTATATACCGCCAGGTCGGCTTCACCGACGGCGTGGCCGTATTCATAGTCCTCACCTGCGATCCAGAACTTTGTAAAAGGTTTCTTTGAAAGCGCAACGGCAGCCGCTTTGCCTATCATCCTCGTGTTTTCAGCGACGCTGAAGACGTAGCGGTGCCCCAGTTCTCCCGTGATCTTCTCGCTCTTTGCAAAGCTGCAGATGAAGGGAATTTTCTCCTTCCTCGCAAAGTCGGATACCGCGAGGGTGGCGCTGCTGTTGATCGTGCCCGCAAGAATATCAACCTTCTCCCTCATGACCAGTTCCTTGGCCATCGCTAGGCCGACGTCGGGCTTAAATTTCTCGTCGCGCGTCGTAAATTCGATCTTCTTCCCGAGGACGCCGCCTTTCGCATTGACCTTTTCGATAGCCATCTTAAACCCGTCGAGCACATCGAAGGTATAAACCGAGGGCGGACCGCTATAGGTATCGACAAAACCCACCTTGATGGTGTTTTGTGCGAAAGAAGGCGCTGCAACAAACAGAGCAAGACACACGAAACCAATGGCTAGTATGATTCCCTTTTTCACAGGTCTACCCTCCTTTTTCGAGACTATGAATTTTTCCGGTTACCAACACTACGACCGTATCCCAAAGTCCATAGCGGGATTGTTGCCTTATAGGCAACAGTTGTCAACATATAAAATTTCGCCAAAAAGGAAACTATTCGGTCGTCAGGAGTTGTCAATCCTTTCGAAGACTGAATGTCCTCGTGGCAATGCGCATCCTCGGCGCCTAAGACTCTGGCGCTCCGGCTTTTGGCGCGTCCGGACGCCGGCGGGGTTGCTGAGAAATCTCTCGTCCGTCGCTCCGACGGAAGCCGGGGTCCGGAGATCCTTATTCGAGATAAGCGCCTTTGTCCGCGCTGGCGGCATATTTGGCGAAATGAGCTAGATAGCCCTTGGTCACCTTGGGTTGGGGCGGCTTCCAGGAGGCCAGCCTTTCCCTGATTTCTTCATCACTGATTTCCACACTGACTTTCCGGGCGGGAATATCGATGTCGATGATGTCTCCGTCGCGAAGCACCGCAATGGGCCCTCCGACCATGGCCTCAGGCACAAGGTGCCCTACACAGGGCCCTCCCGATGTGCCGGAAAACCTCCCATCCGTGACAATGGCAACCGATTTGTCCAGTCCCAAATCTACAAGCATCCAGGTGGCCATGACCATCTCTCTCATCCCGGGTCCGCCCTTGGGGCCTTCATACCTGATGACCAGGACCTCGCCTCCCTTGACCTGCCCGGCCAACAGGGCATTGACACAATCCTCTTCCTGCTCGAAAACCTTGGCGGGACCTCTGTGCTTTTGCATTTCCGGTCTGACAGCCGTCTGTTTCACCACCGCCACACCCATGTTGCCTTTCAGGACGGCAATGCCTCCATTCTCGGATCTTTGGATTGGAAAGCGGACGAATGATCTCCGGGTCCTTGATCTCCGCTCTCTTGAGATTCTCTCCGAGGGATTCGCCGCTCGCGGTAATCACATTCGTATCCAGGAGGGACTTCCATGGACTTCATGACCGCCTGCAATCCCCCGGCTCGCTCGAAATCCTCCATGAGATACCTGGGATCCGAGGGCTTGATTTCCATGATGGATGGGGTTTGCCGGCTGATACTCTTCAAAATCGTCCAGCGTGAAGGGGTAGTTCCAATTCATGGGCGATGGCGGGGAAATGAAGGGTCAGATTGGTGGAGCCGCTCGTTGCGCAACAGACCTTCACCGCATTCCGGAAGGCGGCAGGAGTCACGATATCCCGTGCCTTCACATCATTCCACAGAAGCGACATCACCTTCCGGCCCGCTTCCTCAGCCATTTTTTCAAGAGCCGGGTCTGTGGCGCACAGGGCCGAGTTTCCGGGCATCGAAAGACCAAGCGCCTCCGCGGCAATGCACATGCTGTTGGCGGTCCCCATAAGACAGCAGGCTCCGGGACCGGGGCAGACACAGCCTTCAATCTCGCGCAATTCCTCCCGGGTAATCTTGCCCTGCCTATACATGACGAAATACTTCCCCATGGAAGAACAATCGAGTCTATCTCCTTTATACTGGCCTGCCGGCATGTAGCCGCCGGTGACCAGCACGGTGGGAAGGTTGCAGCGGGCGGCCGCCATGATGAGACCCGGCACGATCTTGTCACACGTCCCGATCATCACGACAGCGTCGTAGCTGGCGTGCTCTACCATCATCTCCACGGAGGCTGCGATCAGGTCCCGACTGGGAAGGATATACTTGAAGCCTTCGTTTCCGCTCCCCTGGCCATCACAGGGAGCCAGGACATTGAAGATGGTGGCCATTCCTCCGGCCTCCCGGATTCCACGCTTGACGGCGGCGCCTATACGATCGAGATGATGAGACCCCGGGAGGATCTCATTCCAGGTATTGGCGATGGCGACAAGGGGTTTTTCCAGATCTTCATCGGTCGCCCCCATGGACTTCAAGAACACCCTGCGCATGTAATATTGCGGCACATCAGGGCTTAAAGCTTTGCTTCTCAGCTTTTGGCTCATCTTTATGCTCCGTTATCAGCGGCCCCATGGACGAGACCAGCATTAGGGGATTTGAGATCAAATGTTCGGGTTCAGTTTGAATATGCAGAAATCCCTCTGGCCCAGCTTTTCCGCCTTGGTCGGCTTGCCCGAAGCGACCAGGATCATTTCTTCAAAGATCCGTCTTCCGGCTTCCGTCAGACTCTCCTTTCCCTCAAGGACCCTGCTCACATCGATATCCATGTGTTCCTTCATCTTCAGATAGGTATCCCTGTTACCGGTAATCTTGATAACGGGAGCGATGGGGGAACCTATCGGCGTACCCCGACCGGTGGTGAAGAGCACGATCTGGGATCCTCCGGCCACCATACCGGTCAGTTGCTCGATATCATGAGCCGGGGTATCCATGAATACCAATCCGTTCCGGGTCGGGTGAGAGCCGTAGGCGATCACCTCTTGAAGTGGCCCTGTCCCTGCTTTGTAAATGCACCCGAGAGACTTTTCCTCGAGAGTCGTTATGCCTCCGGCAATATTGCCCGGGGAAGGATTGCCCTCTCGGATGTTCTGCCCTGCCTCAAGGGCCGCGTCACTCCCACAAGGCAACGGCATCGACAAGCTGTCGGGAGACCTTCCGGGTCTTCGCTCTCCTGGCGAGGATATGTTCTGCGCCTATTAGCTCGGGGGTCTCCGAAAGAATCACAGTTCCGCCTTCCGCCAAGAGCATATCAGAGGCAAAGCCCACTGCCGGATTGGAGCTCAAGCCTGAGGTGAAATCCGAACCGCCGCATTCGGTGCCGAGCATCAGCTCCCGCAGGGAGATCGGCTCACGACGGAGTTTGGCCGCTTGGGCGAGCATCTCCTTGACGATGCCCTTGCCGAGCGAAATGGTTTTCTTAGTTCCCCCGACCTCCTGGATCACTAATGCTTCTACTCGCTTGCCGCTTGCCCTGATTTCTTCGGCGATATTCCCGGCGGCAAGTTCCTCGCATCCGAGCCCGACGACCAACACACCGAACACGTTCGGGTTGAGGCCGAAGCCGGTCAAGGTCCTCTTGACCGTATGACGATCTTCCCCCATCTGGCCGCACCCGTGAATATTGGGAAGATAGACGACCCCTTTGAGGCCTTGGGCAATCGAACGGGCGGCTTCCTGCGAACAGCCGACGCTGGGGATGACCAGCACCATGTTTCTCGTCCCGGCGCTGCCGTCTGCTCTGCGGTATCCCTGAAATTCCATCACTTTCTTCTCAATCGCGGCTTGCTGATTACGTTGTGGACGTGGACATGTTCTCCCTGGGCGATTTTTGCCAGACTGTGCCCTATGGGTTCTCCGTACTTGATCACGGAATCGCCTTTCTTTATCTCTCTCAAGGCGAATTTATGACCGAGGGGGATATCCGACACGACTGTGATCTTCTCCATGTTGTCCTGAATCTCTATAGCGACCTCAGCGCCTCGTCTTAACGATTCGAGGGCTGTGGCGACGTTATCTTTCTCGTTGATCACGATAGCCCTGGCTATTGCCATTGCCCTGCTCCCGTTGCAAATCTAGTCCGGCGCGTCTCACGGTTTTTTACATAAATTTCGCTGGCAGAATTCGAGTAAAATAGCACATTCCGGGTCCAGCTCGGAATTCCAAAACAAATGAAAGGAATTTATGACCCACTACACTAGGTCATAGGAATAATCAAACCTCCTGATGGGAATATCGCCACGCGCGCATTGGGATATTCGCCTCCAAGCAACCTCACCCCTTCTTCAACGGAGGGCGCATAGTCAAACCCCATTGTGCGTGCTTCCTTCTCAGAAGTCATCTGGGACACTAGTATGGTCCTTATCTTCGGCCGCAGGATCACGGAGCTCATGGCCATATTGAACTCTATCGGCTTGTCCGCCAAAAAAGGCTTGCCCTGGCCCATTGCCTCCTTCACGTATCCGGCAGGGTTGTTACGCGACCTCTCTTTGAGCTGATCAAAGGAGTTGACGAATTCGCTCGATACCGGTTTCACCAGTGGGGCGAGCATAAGGATTGCGCCGTTTTCTTTGGTGACGCGATCAGGCGCATCCAGACCTTTGCAGAACTGGTGACCGTGGGTGTGCGGATAGGTGGACGTGATTGTGATATCGACTTTCTCTTCGAATCTGACTCCGAGCGTTTTGTAACATGCCTGGACCGCGTCCGCAAAGGCCGCCTCGAGACTTCCTCCTATGATGCGAACAACCTCGCCGTGCTGGTTGTACACACAGTTTATGGAATAATCCAGGCCGACAGCCTGAGCTGCCCTTAAACAACTCTCGTGGAAAGGGTTGCCTTTGGTGACCCCGGCTGTGGATTTCGGATGGATGGTGTGCCTCATGTGATGGTCCCTGATAAACTCAAAATTGGACACTCCGGGTATCACGATTTTGGGCCCACCTCCGAATCCGGCCATTGGGTGTGGCAAGATCGAGCTCATTCCTATTTTCACATCCGCCTGAGCGACTTCCGGATTGATTTTTACAACACGGCCGTCTTCAGGCAGCGGAACGGGGACAAGATCGTCGCTCCAAGCGTCGTGCTGGACGATTCTGTAGGATGCCGCCGAATTTCCGACTCGCGTAGCCAGTTCTTCCGGCGTCAGGCTCACATGAGTTCCAAGCGCGATAACAATAGTGACTTTTTCTACGGGAAGGCCACTGCGGACCAAATAAGGGAGCAGAATTTCCAGGATATCGGCGACGGGCGTAGGACGAGTCCAGTCATCTACGAGAATCGCTACCTTCTTGGCCCCTGAGACCAGATCTTTCAGGGGAGCCGCTCCAAGGGGCGCATCGAGCGCCTCCTGAGCCATCTGCCCAACCGAGGGTATGGGAACATCTTCTCGGGTTTCTATGAAATGGGAGAGGGACCATTGCGGAGGCAGCGAGAAATAGACCTTCTGATTCCTGCTTGAATATAAATAATAATCCTTTCCCACTGCTGTCCTCCGATACCCCCCTTTTTAGTGAATTTAGACACTGCGCCCCTAGTGATCGACGGTGTACCTGATGTATTTCAAGGCGCGTTTTGAGTCTTCAAGATGGTTTCTTATGGCCATTTTAGCGCCATCGACGTCCCTGGCCTTGAGGCATTCCAGGATTTGCCGATGCCCTTCAATGCTCTTCAGTCTTGTTTCGACGGCGTGTTGCGCCTCCAATCGATAAAGATTCAACCTCTGCCGAAGCGCGCCCCAGACGCTGAGCAGGGTCATCATTCCGCTGGCCCGAACGATGATTTCATCAAATTCCGCATCACATCGCAGGAAGGCGCTCAACTCCTGTCCCGCTGCAACTTCAGACCGCATGAGATTCTCTTCCAGGGCGTCGAGGTAATCTTGGTCCTCGCTCTCAATGGCTCTCCTGGCAGCCAGAGGCTCAAGGACCGCTCTAATCTCATGGATCTCCATCCCTTCCTCATAGGTAACCTGTCTTACCCTGTAACCCACTCTCGGGAATGATTCGAGAAATCCTTCCATTTCCAATACATGCAGAGCTTCTCTAACGGGGGTCCTGGAAACGTTGATTTGCTTGGCCAGCCTGCCTTCAAGGACTCGGGAGCCCGGAGAAATGGCGCCGGAAAGGATCTCTTGCTTGATCCAGTCGTATATTTGATCTCTGATCAGCGTTGGATTTTCTATAACAAAATCTTTGAGACGGTCAGTCACGTTTCTGCTCGTTGTTGGATCCTGGTATACGGTACCCCAATATATTTTGTACCCCTGATACATGTGTTCCGACATCACTTGTCAAGCGAAATTCTTTCCTGTAACGAGAGGGGAAACAATTCGGATGTGAAGGGAAAGGGCAGGACCGGAAGGGGAGACAAGCGTGAAAACCGCTTTCATAATCATTCTCGCGACAGTAGTCCTTCTGATCGGCGGGGCCTTGTGGTGGCGTCGTGCGTCACGGCTTCGATCGTTGCCCTGTCCGACGTGGTTCGCGTGGTTTCTGGAGAGTTCTTTTTGGGCGAATATTCGGCGGATGCCGCCGTCGCTGGACAGACTGGACCTGAGCCCGGGTATGCGAGTCATAGACGTCGGATGCGGACCGGGCCGTCTGACGATTCCCGTTGCAAAGGCGCTGGAACCGGATGGGGAGGTAGTAGCGCTGGATATTCAGGAAGGTATGTTGGAGCGCTTACGCAGGCGGACAGATGCCGCAGGTCTAAAAAACATCCAGCCGATTCAGGGCGGCATCGGTCAGGTGGAGATCGAATCCAATAGCTTCGATAGAGCGTTATTGGTGACTGTGCTGGGAGAAATTCCCGATCGTGAGGCTGCGCTTCGAGAAATTTACAGGGTACTTAAACCAGGCGGCGTTTTATCCGTCACAGAAATTTTTCCCGACCCTCACTATCAAACCCGCTCCACGGTGCGAACCTTGTGCGAAACAGCAGGATTTCGGTTGGCCAAGAGTTGGCAATGTCCTGGCGTTTACAATGAATTGGCTCAAGCCGAATTCTTAGTAGCAGCCGCTTGCGGACGATTCACCAGATAAATTCCCACCGCCACTAGAGCCAGTCCAATGCCCAGGAGAAATGTTATAGCTTCTCCCAGAATCAAGCCGCTCAAAAGGACTCCGAAGAGAGGAGTCGGGAACGTGAAAGCTGCAAGTCGACTCACCGGGTATCGGTGAATCAGCCAGAACCACAAGAGATAGCTCATAAAAGCCACTATGACAGACTGGTAAAAAAGCGCGGTCACAACGAGAGGTTTTAGATCGAGCGGCTCGCCCCCATTCGAATATCAACGTGCCCGCTGCCAGAATCGGAATCGAGAAAAATAGTTGCGCAAACAGAGTTTGGAAATGAGTTATAGGCTTATCCTGGATGAATTTCTTGACGTACAGGGTCGTTGCGGCCCAAAGCAGTCCCGCTGTCAGTTCCAGGAGGTCTCCGACCCAGAAATAAGGTCCCAGGGTAGGGGACCTGGACCCGAACACCAGGACTAACCCCGCAAACGCGAGACACAACCCTGTCACCTTGTTCAATGTCAAACGATCATTCGTTAAAAGAAAATGGGCCCCCAGCGCTACCCAGAAAGGATGGGAGTAGAGAAAGATTACGGCCCTGGAGACATCGGTGAAAGCTTGGGCCCCAATACAGGACGCAGGAACTCCAATCCGAACAAAACACCGATTACTATTCCGTGTTTCAGGTCTTCGCCGTAGAGAAACACTTTTTCCGAGACATGTCTCGCGTAAAGCCAAAGTAGAAATGACGCCACCACGGATCGTATGGTCGCGGCGAGGATGGGGGAGACGCCCTGATTGCTGAATTTGATGCTCACCATGTTTGCCCCCCAAAGGAAGCTGAGCATCACGAGGAACAGCACGCCGGCGACAGGAATATGGCTGGACCTGTCCGAATTCGTATTCATGGAGGCCGCTCACGTTAAGAAATTTTGAGACCCTTTCTTTTACGAAAAGAACACAGTGACCGCAAGCTATTTGCCGCGTTCCGTTCCAAAAATGGATCTTTCATCGGTCGGCAAGCATAGAAAAAAGATTAGCCAAAGCTTCGACCTGGCGGCTTTTGCTGAATTCATCCGTGACAGGCGCTCCCCGAAAATGGTAGGCTTGCAAACACCTTCATCTGAACACCGGACTTCCCGGCCCGTTCCGGCTAATGGCAGGGCATAGATGCGCAGATTAGCTATAATTTTGATCCTTCTCTCGATTGTAGCCTCCGGCGCCGGCTTCTCTGCGGCATCGGAATTGACCAAGGTGTCCCTTGTTCCGCACTGGATACCACAGGCCCAATTTGCCGGATACATGGTGGCGCTGGAAAAGGGATTCTATCGGGAAGCGGGCCTGGATCTTACGTTATTGAGAGGCGGCCCGGAAAATCCGACTTTTGATGCGCTCCGCACAGACAAAGCCACATTTTGCACGGACTGGGTGTCCGCCGGAATACGCACTAGAGCATCAGGACTGCCCGTCGTCAATATCGGGCAGATAATTCAGCGATCGGCCCTGATGCTAATCGCCAAGAAAAGGAGCGGGATCGAATCAGTACGGGACCTCGAGGGCAAAAGAATAGGCCTTTGGGGCGGGAATTTCCAGATTCAACCCATGGCTTTCTTTCGAAAATACGATCTGAGCGTTACCACTGTGCCGCTTTACAGTACTATCAATTTATTTCTTAAAGGCGCAGTCGAGGCCGCGTCCGCAATGTGGTACAACGAGTATCACATCATCTTGAACAGTGGTTACAATCCTGACGAACTGACATTATTCTTCTTCAGTGACTTTGGGCTGAATTTTCCGGAGGACGGCCTGTACTGCCTGGAAGAGACATACAAGGCCAATCCGGATTTGTGTAAGCGCTTTGTCCAGGCCTCTTTGCGAGGCTGGCTTTACGCTTTTGAAAATCAGGCTGAAACCGTCGATTTGGTTATGAAGTATGCTGACGCCGCTCATACCGGAACGAATAAGGCTCACCAGCAATGGATGCTGGCTCGGATGAAAGACTTGATCCTTCCCGACGGAGACAAATCCGGAATGGGGAAGCTGAAACAGACGGATTATACAACTGTGGCCGAGACAATGAGGTCCTTTCATCTTGTTGAGGAAATCCCGGCATTTCAAGATTTCTACAGAGGCGATTGATGAACGTTAAGTTTCATAACAGCATCGCCCTTAAGATCACTCTTCTCGTTTTGGGAGGCGCCTCACTTGTATGCTCGCTTGTTTTGGCTTACAGCTACTATTCTTCCAAAAAAATTATCCTTAATGATGCGGAACAAAATGCCCAAAACCTTGCGCTATCAGTGGCTCGGACGAATAGAGCAAGAATTCAGAGCCGTAGAAAAATCGCCTCAGGGAATCGCCTGTTTCCTGGAAACAACCAAGTGGAACAAAGAATCTCTTCTTCGTCTACTCGAGCGCTCGGTGATGGACAGCCCTGAAGTATATGGATCAGCAGTTGCTTTTGAGCCGTTTTGCTTCAGTGAATCCGTTGAGGCTTATGCTCCTTATTATTGCAAAAGCAAAGATGGCCTGGAGTTCCTCGATCTGGCGTCTTCGTACAATTATTTTCAACCCGACTGGTACCATATTCCTCGACGAGTTGAAAACGCCTGTTTGGAGTGAGCCCTATTTTGACGAGGGCGCGGGAAATATATTAATGGCGACTTACTCTGTTCCATTTTTCCAGCGTGACGGCCGGCATTCAGCCGGGCCGGTTAATGGGGATCGTCACTGCGGATGTCTCTTTGGAATGGCTTACTAAACTATTGTGCTCAATAAGCGCCGGCCGCACCGGATATTGTTTTCTCGTTTCAGGTAACGGCGCGTTCATAAGTCACCCGGATCCAGAACTTCATTATGCGAGAATCGTTATTCAGTCTAGCAGAGGAATCCGATAAGCCGCATCTCCGCGCGAATTTTTCGGGACATGTTGTGGAACCGATCAGGTTTCGTGGACTTAGGGGTCAATCTCAAAGGTGAGGATGCCTTTTTGGCATACGCTCGTATTCCTTCCACCGGCTGGTCATTGGGAGCGGTGTTCCTGAAAGATGAGATTTTTGCGGAGGTTGAAAAGCTATTCCGCATCACGATCTTACTGGCGGCAGTGGGCATTGTGTTGTTGTTGGCAGTAAGCATTTTGACGGCTCGTTCCATTGCGCGACCCTTGCGCAGTATGGCCGGGGCTGCAGGAAAAGTGGCGGCCGGTGATCTGGATATTGATCTGTCGGACATCAAGAGCAGGGACGAGGTCGGTCTCCTGGCTCAGGCGTTCACTCGAATGACTCACGGCCTGAAAGAACGAGATTTTATAAGAAATACTTTCGGGCGTTATCTGACACGAGAGGTGGTCAATCGGCTGTTGGAGTCCAAAGATGGGCTCCAATTGGGGGGTGAGGCCAGGAATATATCGATTATTATGTCCGACGTGAGAGGTTTCACGGCGCTGACATCAGCCATGGCGCCCGAGAAGGTAATTTCCTTTTTGAATCGCTATCTCGGTAAGATGGTAGATATTTTGATCGAATACCGAGGAACTATAGATGAGATAATAGGAGACGGCATTCTGGCGTTTTTCGGGGCGCCGGAGTCGATGGAAGATCATCCGGCTCGAGCTGTAGCGTGCGCGCTCAAAATGCAGACCGCGATGGATGAGCTAAACGCGCTCAACGAAGCTGATGGGTTCCCGCGAATTGAGATGGGCATCGCAGTCAACACCGGCGAAGTAGTGGTCGGGAATATCGGATCCGAAAGGCGTACGAAGTATGGCGCTGTAGGCTCGCAGGTAAATTTTACCGGCAGAATGGAATCCTTCACGGTGGGCGGCCAGGTGCTCATAAGTCAGTCGACTTACGACAGGTTAAGCGATCTCCTGGATATCAGGAAAGTCCTGACTGTAGAAATGAAGGGCTTGCAGGGGACGGTGAATCTTTATGATGTTCAGGCCATAAAAGGCTCTCACAACATCAGACTGCCCGATAGAGACGAAACGCCGGTGGAGCTGAGAAACAAGATTGATGTCAAGATTAACAGATTAGACAAGAAAACCGTGAGCAAGACGGACGCATCCGCCTGGTTTACCCATATTGCGTTGAGTTCCGCGGTGCTAATATCCAGCCTGCCTGTCAAACAGTGGGAAGATTTGAAAATAATGATGCTTGATGACGATTTGAACCCGGTCGGCGGGGAAATCTACGCCAAGGTAGTCTCGGTCTTCTGAGGCTCAGGACCTTTACGAAGCCTCTGTTCACTTCACGTCCGTGCCCGCTGAGGCATACAAGATTATTCGTCAACGATTTGCCGAGTAACGTCCGTCTACAGTAATTCCTACCGCAGACATCTGAGCCCAAAGAATACAATTACGAGCAGTGGATGGCGGGACAGGCGGTAGGGGCGACTGGCGATGCGTCCAAGGATGGCAAGATGAGGGTGTCTCAGGCAATCACTTCAACGCGCAAGAAACCGTAGCATGAATCGGTGTACGGCGCGAGTCTGCGACTCGTCCAGCGTATTCCGGCAATACGCAAAACCGGGCAGGAATTTCAGACGCTGCTTCTATAGCGGTTGACTGCTGCACAGGAGAACTAGAGTCCGCTCAGCGTCCGAGATTCCTGCAATTGCCTCCAGTGGCACGAAGGCAACCATCAGAATCAGAATTCTCGTCAGTCTCAGATGGTCTCGTTCCACCGGAATCTTGAGGCACTGGAGACTGCTATTCCAGCTCCCCGTTTTCACGGGGAGCAGGCTTTCAGCCGGGTTCCCTATGGCTGCCGACGCATGCCAATGGAATTTTGGCCAAAAAAAAAGCAGTCAGGGGAGACTGCTTAAAAAGGGTATGGATTCATTTCGTGACTTATGGTTTAAGCAATGGCCGTGCCAACTTACTTAGCCGCATGTTATTACAAGTAGTTAACTGAGCAGGGCCTTTTCGGCCAATCCGAAAGGCGAGTAATTTGTATCCAATTTTTTTGCGCGGTTTTATGTCCTGCGAATTTATTGCGCACCGGAGGTTTGATTTTTGGTCTCGCCCCCGGCGGCTGGGCCGAATGTCTCCCTGGAACTGAGCGCGTTCATAAAAAATGCCCGGCAGACTCCGGACTATACTAATTTACCGTCATACCGGCGTACGGTATCCAGGAATCCCGCGTTCGGTGCGGGACTGGATTCCGCCTTTCGTCGGAATGACGAGAGGAGTCCCATGCCAAATTGGGACACTACCGGAGAACCCGGAAACTCGAATGGATTAGAATTTTTTTGTCGCAATGTACTAATTTGGGGGGCGCGATATCATAAAATCGTGTTAAACTGTGAACAGTGGCCGTGACCTTTTAGAAGATTGACAGGGCTGTTTGGCTAAAGATCCCACCGCACGTTGGTCGTGATATGACAGTAGTTACGAGAAGAGACGGCGCGTTCTATTGGTGGGGTTTCCCAGTCTCCGCTCGGGACAGCGAGATGCGTCCGAATATTAGTCATCCGGCAACCTCGAATGTCCGGCGGGATTTCTCGCTGCACTCATTATTGAGGAACCATGGGGGCGGAATAAGCAATGGCGGAGCGTAAGCGCAAAATCAGAGCTGGGGATATTATAAGAGACCTCAGGTCCGGGCTGACTATTTCCCAGCTCATGGACAAGTATAGGTTTTCACTTAGGGTCCTGCGTTTCGTTTTCCGGACGATTGTTAAACGCCGGGGTGATAACAAAGGAAGAGTTGGCTGCTCAGGCGGCTCTTTACAAGGACACTATCGATGTGAAAGGTATCCGGAAATTGATTCGGACTCCTACTGCTTTTCCGGTGCGGATTTACGATTCCGGAAACCCGTTCGCTACCGGCTTTGTTCGCGACATTTCGGAAAAGGGAGTTTGCGTAGAAGGAATTGAGGCGGCAGTCGGCGAAATTAAGAACTTTATCGTGCGCTCAGGCGCTTTTGGGGAAGGCCACACTGTCGTATTCGAGGGCAAATGCAGATGGGTGAACCCGGCGGAACAATCTCCCGCAAAGAAATGGGTTGCAGGCTTCGAAATTACGAGCATCTCAGGTCTGGATTCCGGAGAACTTCGCAAACTTGTGCGTTTCTGAATCGGCAAGCGCGGACCACAAGCCGTGAGGCGATCAAAGTCTCCCTTTCTTGAAAAGGAATTCGGGATTTTTTTGTAGGGGCGGACCCGTGTGAGCCTCGAACCCGTTCCTGCAAAATGCTTTCCGCAGACGTTATCTGCCGACCAAGATGAACGCTCCGGCGACAAGAGCAAGTATTCCCATCAAAACATGGATAGTTGGGTTGCCAATGGACAGGGCTTGCATAATCCCTGTAATAATCAGCCAGATGCCGAGCAACAGAAATCCTGTGCTTCTTACAAATCTTACTCTCATTTGTTGGACCTCCGGTACCAATTAGGAATACAAAACCAATTTTCTCAGTATTAAGTTAGGAACGTCAGGAAGTGAATTCAAGTACCTTGGTCTTATAATTTACTTGAGCTGTCTATGTATCCTTTTGCTCAGCGTCAATTTTGATACCGTATTGCTTCAATTTGGCGTGCATGGTGGTATAGTCGATTTGCAATAAACGGGCTGCCTTGGCTTTATTTCCGCCGGTTTTCTTCAACGCTTCAGTGAGCGCCTCACGCTCAACCTCTGCGGTTTTGCGGCGAACCAGCTCTTTAAGCGAAGCCCCGTTGAGGTCGAATTCAGCCTTGTCTGGTGGACTTGCCTGATCCTCGGCAGGGGAGTCTCCGAGAATCAAGTGGGACGGAGCTGATCCAGTCGTCTGCTCTGAGCACTGCGCTGCGGACCACCGATCTGAGCTGACGAACATTTCCGGGCCAATCGTTATTCAGCAAGACCTGGATACCCGCATCGGAGAACCCCGGCACATTCTTGTTGAGTTCTGTATTAGTGGCTTGCAGGAAGCGGTTGGCCAGGTGCTCGATATCTTCTTTTCGGTCTCGGAGAGGCGGGATCAAAATGGTAAATTCACTCAAGCGATAAAACAAGTCACGACTAAACGTCCCCCTCCGAACCGCGGCATTGAGGTCTTCGTTGGTTGCAACAAGCAGGCGCACATCCACAGTTACAGGCTTTCTACCTCCGACCCGGAAGAAGTTCTTTTCCTGAATGGCTCGAAGGATCTTGATCTGAGACCCGAGAGGCATATTTCTTATTTCATCAAGAAATAAGGTGCCACCCTCAGCCAGCTCGAATTTTCCGGGTTTTTCGCCCGTGGCCCCGGTAAACGCCCCTTTCTCGTACCCAAATAGCTCGCTTTCAAACAGGGTTTCGGGGATAGCTCCACAATCAACTGGAATCAGAGTCGCATTAGATCTCAGGCTGGCCTCATGTATAGCCCCGGCGACGAGTTCCTTTCCCGTTCCTGTTTCTCCCTGGATCACCACTGAAAAATTGGAGGGAGCCTACGAGCCCGATTTCTGAAATGATCTGACTAATCGCGTCACTTGGGCCCATCATCTCATGAAGCCGCGCAATTGTTGCGTGCCCATTCGCGTGAGGGGCCACGCTTTCCCGCCGGTCGCCTGGTCGGTTCGCCAGCGCTCGGCGGAGTTTGTCTACCAGCTCGCCGTGATCGACGGGCTTGGAAAGATAATCGTCGGCGCCCTCTTTTATTGCCTGGACCGCTCCGTCAATTCCGCCGTAAGCGGTGAACATCATTACAGGAAGTCTCGGGTTCAGTTTCTTGGAACGTCTGAGAACTTCCATGCCGTCCATGCCGGGCATCATCACGTCCAACAGCACGATCTCAGGCATTCCCAACTGAATCATTTCAAGCGCTTTGGCGCCATCATGGGCCACAATGGGCCTGAAACCATTCTTTTTCAACATGCGGAAAAGGATATCGCATAAGTCTTTTTCATCGTCGACTATTAGAATGCGAGCTTCTTGCTCTTTCATCCAGCGGGGCCTACTCTTTTATTTCGCTTCGGATGCGTCGTAATTCCGGGAGACAACGAAGAAAACAATCCAGCAATGTTGGATCGAAATACTTGCCGTTTTCCGAATTCATTATCTTGATCGCCTCTTCCTCGGAGAACGCCGGTCTATATATTCGGTCATGGGTGACGCTGTCGTATACATCGGCAATAGCGACTATCCGTGCGTATTCAGGGATGTCATCGCCTTTCAATCCGCCTGGATATCCTGAACCGTCATATTTCTCATGATGATATAACGCAATATCTTTAGCCATTTGGAGCATGCTATGATTTGAGTCCGCCAGAATATCAGCCCCGAATTTCGTATGCTGTTTCATAATTTCGAATTGTTCCGGACTCAACTTCTCCGGTTTGCGCATAATCGTTTCGTCAATACGGATTTTGCCCACATCATGCATAGCGGCAGCGATCGCTATATCGGCAACTTCTTCTACTTCCCATCCAACGGATTCTTTCAATAGCGCCGCAGAATACATGCCCACCCGCCGCATATGGCCTATGGTCTCATCAGTTCGAAAGCTGGTCACGGAGAGTAGCCGGAAAATGCATTCTCGTTCTCTGTCTCGTGCTTCACTGACTTGTTTTTCAAGCTGTCCCGCGAGATTACCGGCATATTCTTGGCTAAGGAGCTTTTCGCTCCTCCGCTCCAGCGCGTCCGCCACATGGATTAGAATTTCGTTTCTTTCAAAGGGCTTTATGACGTAACCATAGGCCCCCAATTCTACTGCCAAAATGCCTGTTCTTCGATCATCCACAGCGGTTACCATCAATACCGCCGTCTTGTTAAATTTGGCTCGGATGGTGTTGAGCAGCCCCATTCCATCCATTCCCGGCATCATTATGTCGCAGAGCGCCAAGTCAAAGTGCTCGTTTTCCAGTAATCCCAACGCCCTGCCGGCATCGAAGGCAGTGGCGCAGCGATAACCCTCGCCGGTCAGCCAGCGCGCCAGAAGTTCGCATATGTGCGGCTCGTCATCTACTATGAGTATTCTTCGCTGGTTCTTGCTGCATAGCGTGCCCCTCAACGTAGTCTATTCCCTGCGGTCATAGTTTGAAAAGCAAATTTGAATAAGATGGATTGCACCTCTAAAGTATCATACAGAGACGCGCACAATCAAGTCAATGATATGAGAGGTTTTCCTGTAAGCTATTGACTAAATCTGAATGGCGCGGGTCAGGCGTCTGATACCGGCTAAGAAAGTCCGGACTGATCCAGCACATCGCGGACTTTACTAGTCAATCCATAAACGGTAAAAGGCTTTTGAAGAAAATTCACATTGTCATCGAGCACTCCGTGGTGCACGATTGCATCCTCGGTGTAACCGGAAACATACAGGACTTTCATCTCCGGTCTTTCGGGCGCCAAGTGGCGGTACAGTGTTCTGCCATCCATCTGCGGCATGACGACGTCCGTCAACAGTAGATGGATTGGCCCCCCATGGCGCCGGCATAATTCTATGGCCTCGACGGGATCGCCCGCTTTCATCACGGTATACCCCAGGTTCTGCAGCATCTCGCACGTCAATTGGCGAACGATCGCTTCATCCTCAACAACCAGGATCGTCTCTTTCCCGGTCCGCTGTCGAGGAACGAGACGCGGCTTGAATACTCGCTCGCTGAGTTCTCGGGCCAACGGCAAGTACACCTTGAAAGTTGTTCCCTTACCCGGTTCACTATAAACCATGATATGGCCCTGGTGCTGTTTAATGATCCCGTAGGCCGTTGAGAGACCTAGACCGGTGCCCTGTCCCTTCTGTTTGGTAGTGAAAAACGGTTCGAAAATTCTGGGCAAGATGTCCTTGGAAATCCCATGGCCCACGTCACTTACAGCGACCATTGCGTACGGACCTGGCTGAATCTCCGCATGCGCTCTAGCATATTCCTCCTCGAGGAGCACGTTGTCCGTTTCCATCGTCAAGGTCCCGCCATCGGCCATAGAGTCTCTGGCGTTAACAGCCAGATTCATAAGAATTTGCTCAATTTGGCTTGCGTCACCTCTGATCTTGCCGAGGGATGGGCGCAGCACGGTTATGAGTTCGATGTGCTCACCGATCATGCGACGCAACATGCTGCTAATGTTTTCAATCACGGAATTCAGGTCCAAAATCTTGACGTCGAGCACCTGCTTGCGGCTGAATGCAAGAAGCTGTTTCGTTAATCCCGCCGCCCGCTCGGCGGCTTCATAGATTTGGGAGATTTTTGAGTGATGGGGATGCTCTTGAGGCATTTGTTGAAGCAACAGATTGGAATAGCCAATAATGGCGGTAAGCAAATTATTAAAATCGTGCGCTACTCCGCCGGCAAGGCTGCCGATAGCTTCCATTTTTTGAGATTGCTGTAACTGCTCTTCCAAATGTTTCCGTTCAGTAATATCTTCACAAGTCACCAGGGATTCTCCGGTATCCAATCGCACAGGTCTAAAATCGATTATTCTTTCTGCGCCCTCTTTGGTTCGAACCGTGAAAACCTCTGACCTCTGCGTTCCTGCAGGCAATGACTCCATTCTTTCCCAGGCCCTCAACACTTCCTTTCGGTAGGCAGGGTCAGGAAAAGCGTTTTCGAGCCACTCCTTTCCATCAGGCATGTCTTTGGAATTGTAACCAAACATCTTCTTGAACTTCTTGTTTACATAATGAAATAGGCCCTTTTTGTCGATCATCACTAAGCCAAAGGGGGCTTGTCCTGCTAGCGTCTCGAATCGTTGCTTTTCCAGCGCAAGGGCCCTCTCTGCTCCAAACCGTTCTGTGACATCGGCCACATTGCCCATGTTCGCCGGTTGGCCGCGATACGCAGTGCTCGTGGCCAAAACCTCGAACCATTTCGTTTCTCCATTTTTGCAGAGGACTCTAAACGCGTACTGAAGGCCCGAATCGTCAGACGGGGCTGATGATTTTGCCTGAGACATGATTGATGCGCGATCTTCAGGATGAACAAATTCAATAAATTTTTTGCCGGTCATCTCTTCCGAAGAGTATCCCATCATGGAAGCGAGCCGTCGATTCACATAAACAAATTTGCCCTTCTGATGGATGTATATGCCGGTTAAAGAATTTTCGGTCAGCAGGCGATAGTGTTCCTCACTCTCAAGCAAAGCCAACTCGGCCAGTCGTCGCTGGGTAACATCGCGTCCCACACACTGTACCGCCTGTTCGCCCTTGTAGACGGTTGGAACCGCCGCCGTTTCAGCATATACAATACTCCCATCGGCCCCCAGCAGATCGACCGAAATGAATGAAGAGGTTATTGATTCTTCCTCCGCCTGCCGGATTTGCTCTCTTGCCTGCTCACGAAAATCGGGATGAATGAGATCCAGTATGGATCGACCCACTAGATCTTCCGGTGTTGATACACGATAAAGTCGCGCAGCGGCCTTGTTGGCCAACAAGATTATGTTATGCCTATGAATCGCAGTAGGCGCTGGTGAGACATCGAAGAATTGTCTGTAACGTTCCTCACTTTCTCGAAGAGCTTTCTCCGTTCGATTGCGCTCGGCGATTTCCTGGAGGAGCTGTTCATTGATATTTTTCAATTCTTCTGTGCGCTCCGCCACTCGTCTCTCGAGGTCGTCGGCAGCTCTACGTAATTTCTCGGAAATCTGTTTCGATAATGCTATTCGTTTCTTTTCCGGAGACAGATCTTGTATAAGAATCAATATGAATCGTTCATGGGACATTCGGAGAGGTCGCAGATGCATGCGTCCCCAGATTTGTTTAGCCCCCATATTAAGCGTTACTTCTTTTACTTGAGGTTTTCGCTCCAAGAACACACGCTCGACCAGCGACTGCGCTTCCACCGCGTCATCGGCGCCTTTTGTAAGAAATGAGAAAATCCGTCCCTCAATTTTTTGGGGTTGGGAAATAGTTTTGGCCCAAGCTTCATTCGCAAAGATCACATAGTGCGATCGATCCACTAGCAATGAGGGAATGGGCAAAGCGTGCAGCAGCTTGTTTAATGAAGACGCACGCAGTCGCCTGAGATCATAACTTCCTGTGGCGGTGAGATTTTCGATGAGTAATCCCGTAAGATCAATTGTTTCAGTGAATTCATCGGGATCACGTTCGACCATGAAAGTCGGCAGATCTTTCTCCGACATCCTGTCCTCCTTGCGCACTGCGGCAGTCATTCCATCCGATCGGTGCGTCAAGTCATCCCGCCCCTCCCCACGGGCGCCGGCTATCTGTTTAAATCAAAATTAATCCGAGGGAATAATTGACCAGAACCAAAATTGCGAGCTTCGTATCCGGAGCTTCATCCACTCAATTCCAAATCGCGAAACAGACGCAAAATACCAATCGTCTGAGATTTGCATAGGGACCCTCTATCGCAATATCTACGGCCTCCATGAAGTCAGAAAGCCATATTTTGCAGAATTCTTGCTACACTGAATAATACAAATTTTATCTCGGTCCCCTACGGCAATTCTAGACCTCAAATTAGCTCCGTGTCAAGGTAAACTCGCTCGGCACGGTCATTACCGTAAGGGAGTTGGGCAGGATTGGAAGTGGCATGGAGGCGCTTTCGCCTTTGAACGCAACTCCGACTAGCGAGTAATTGAATTTGCCAGATCTCGTTTTATTTCTTGGGCCGCTTTGATAAACTTGGTCTTGCTTTCTTGCGGCAATTCATTGACTTCCGGTCGTATCAACGCAGCCAACTGTCTGAAAGCCTCCGCCGCGGTTTCAGGCGATTCCAATTGGAGTTGCAAGACCAGGTTTTCACCAGCCTGACGGATCGCATCCGGTAATGCGTTCGCAGAGGCGCCATCCAAGGTTTGCCTGGCTCGGGCAGAGAAGCGCTTGAAATCGTCAGAGGTCCATTGTCGCACCGCACGGTCAAAATCTTGGATCATGGACTGGCCAAGCAAATCCAGCGCCTTTTCCATATCAACGTTCGATTGTTCAGCGCGCTTTTCCGTCGTTGACACGGCCGCTTCGTCTTCAGCCAGAGTTGATTCTTTCAGTGGTATCGCGATCGCCGTTTCCGAAGTCTCCAGTTCGGTTTCAGGTCGAGTTTCTTCGGAACCGCTCCTTGTGGTAGTCCCTTCCGGTAGCGAGGTTTTGCTTACGGCGCCGGCTTCCTCAGAAGTTTCCGTAACTTCCGAACCAGCCTCCGGCGTAGGCGCCGATTTTGCCGGAGCCGTGACCGAAAGCTGCTGGGTCCCCTTTCGGCCCGACTGAGGCCCCTCGGATGAGGAGCGAAAGAAAAAGAATGCAGCGGCGGCTACTATGATAACAAAACCTGCCAGCGCGCCGATCCGGACCCACGGAGGCCTCCGGTCCACATTGACCGCTTCGCCTTTTAAGAGATCGGGAAGCGTAATGCGATCAGAGGTATCTTTGGGCGGTGGTTCCTCCACGATGTGGTATTTGGCGAATATCACACCACATTTTGGGCATTCATCCAGTCCCCTTGCCAGCGGAGTAGCGCAGGCCGGACACCTGGAAGGGGTTCGCTCTCCTGATAATGTGTCAGGCGGTTTCAGGACCTGAGGACCGGTTAAGAACCCTGCCTGATTTAGCTTTCTCATAGCGCTTTCGAATTGTGCGGCTGACAGGTCGTACTTGCTCATCAACGCGTGTTTATCCATTCCTGCGTTGATATCAGCCAGTATCATTTTAGGTTTGATTTTTTTCGGCACAGATAACCCCCTACAGGTTCAGATGGGGATTCTATTGTCATCTTCTCATGAAGTTCTTTCAAAAACCAGCTATATTTGGTAGTGGGTCATGACCCACTATCCACATTCTTCCTTTTGTATGGACAGTTCTTGTAGGTTCCGCCGCAGTGTCGATGTTTTGTCGTCATGCAAAAATTGCAACAGGACCTTATTTCGGATGCATGTCATTAGAAAATGGGGTAAAATAGGACATCGGGCCGATATTAATATGCAAAGGACGCCGGACATTTGACTCTGGATGACCGCCCTTGGCTTTCCCGGAGACGATTTCTGCTGTTCGCTGCTAGCGTAGTGGTCAGCCGCTCACCGTGGGATTCCTTGGAAGATGAGCTGATCGAAGCCCTTCTTGAAAACAAGGCATTATCAAATCACGAAAGAAACCAGGAAGATCTATCTGGGGATTTTCCGGCCCCCGAAGGAACCAAGAACGAAGACAAGACGTGGGAGCCGCGTCACAGGCTTTTTCTTACTTTTGACGATGGACCGTTGCTATGCACCGGTCGCATTTTGGACTTGCTGGCGGAATCGCGACAGAAAGCCACTTTCTTTGTCATAGGTCGCAATCTGGAGCATCCCAAATTTCGGGACCTCGCCATCCGGGCATTGCGGGAAGGACACGACATAGGAAATCACTCGTATACTCACCCTGATTTCTCGATCGTTTCGGCCCAAAGAGCTGAGATGGAGATATTCAAGACACATGAGATCATCAATGGTTTAGTGAGGGAGACCGGGGTTGACAGCTCTCGCCAAAACCTATTTTTCAGGTTCCCGTACGGTAATGGAGGGTCGATTTATAATTACGCTGCTTGTCGAAAGATTCTCGCGAGTCTTGGTTACAGGGTTGCCTGGTGGGATTTGGACACTTGGGACTGGCGTATGGAACTGGGGTGGTTCAAGAAGAATTCAACAAAAGTCATTGCTTCCCTGAAAAAGGCAAAACCGAGAGACGTAGTTTTGTTGCACGACAGAGTCAAGACCTCCGAACATCTTCCTGAGATGCTTGACGTGCTCCGAACTCAAAAACTCATATCCATTCCCCTTTCCGATTATGACAAAGCAATTGAACTCGAGGCCGGTGTTGACGATTTGATCGATCAACTAGAGCTTCTGAGCCCTCGTAGAATTGACTATGCCAAATCAGCCGCCGCCTCGCCGCGGGACCGACGCTCCTATCGTAAGAATTTTCTCGTCGGCTCTATCGGGAAGGCTCCGAAACGCTCTTCGAATTACCGCGGTCATTTTCGGGGTTCGTCTCATCATTGATGAGTTTTGAGAAGCTCCGTGATTTCCGTCATGCCGCGTTCGGCTGCGAGCGCTGTGGCGGTCTTGCCCTCCCAATCTTCCACGGAAATGTCGGCTCCTTTCCCCAACAGGACCTTAATTACAGTCTTTTGGCAGTTCTTGACTGCAGAGATTAGGGCTGTGTGTCCCTTATTGTTCTTAGCGTCTATACGAGCTTCTTTGTTTAAGAGTAATTTAACCGTTTCATCGTGACCGTTTGCGGCGCTGATTATCAGAGCGCTATTGCCGTCCCGATCTACTGCGTTGACGTCCGCCGCTGAGCCCAATAACAACTTAACGACACCTGAATGTCCATTTTCCGCTGCAAGCATAAGAGCGGTTCGTCCCATGACATTTTGAGCATCGACCCCTATCAATGGAGCTGCCAATAGAGCCTTTACTGTTTCCAAATGGCCGTTCCGGGCAGCCAAGCCTAGCGGCGTGTCACCGTTCTTGTCTCTGTCGCCTGGGTACGCTCCTGCTGATAACAGCTGTTCCGCCACCTGCTGCCGCCCTGCGTTCGCAGCCAGAAGTAGCGGTGTAAGGCGCCCTCCCATTTTGAAATTGACGTCTGCCCCGTGAGTCATGAAAAACTTGATCGTTTTCAGGTCCCCCAGGCCCACAGCCAGGGTGAAGGCTGTATCTCCGGAATCGGTTTGGGCATTGACGGAGGCGCCAAGTGGCATAAGCTCTCTGATCCGGTTACGATCTCCTTTCAGGGTGGCCAAAAGAAGTTGTTTGTCCGGAAAACCGGCTGATTTCGCGGAGAGTCCAGCTTTCTTATCCAGCAAAAGCTGAACGATTTCTGCATGACCGTGCCGCGCGGCCTCAGTTAGGGCCGTGCCGCCATCCAAATCCACTGCGTTAATGTCTGCCTGATTTTCCAAAAGAAGCTTGACAACATCGAGTCGGCCGCGGCCGGAAGCCAGGCTCAGAGCAGTCTTACCGTCATCGGTCCTCGCCTTGATGTCGGCGCCTTTGTCCAACAGCAACTTGACTGTCTCCGCATGTCCTTCACGGCTGGCTAGCGCTAAAGGCGCGAATCCGTCAGCCGATTTGACATTCACCTTGGACCCCGCTTTGAGCAGGAGTTTGACAATGTCCGAATAACCCCTTTCACTGGCCCCGATAAGGGCCGTGCAACGAGAATGGTTTGTCGCATCCGGGTCTAAGCCTTTTTTGCTTAATAGCAGGTCCACTATCGCAGACCGCCCATGCCGTGCGCTGACTATTAAGGGCGTGTCATTATTTTCGTCTCGTGCGTTAACATCAGCCCCTGCGCTGAGGAATTGCTCCATTTTGGCCGGATCTCCGGATTTGGCCGCCTCGAACATTCTCTTCCTTAACTCGGGACCGGAAATAGGCGATCCCACATAGGAGAGGGGGAAGGCGCCTATCACCTTTCCTTCAAGCTGCGGGTGTTGATGGCCGGCAGTTTCATCCTTGGTTTTGGCGTAAGCGTATTCGTATGCTTCGCTGAGGCTGACTATTCCATCATTGTCGCGATCTGCCTTGCCTTGGAGACCAAGAAGCAGATTGTGGGTAAAAACACTGTTCTTAAGTTTGGGGACTTCCCAGGAGAGCTGCTTTTCATTGCCGGAAGTAATTATCGCTGTTCCCGAGGAGTTGCGAATTTCTTTCAGAAATGATTCGAATGATGGGGCAGGCGATTTTGGCTTCTGCCGGGAAAACCCGCCTGCATAACATGCGTCGGCTATGATGAGAACACGTTCGGCTTCAACCCCCTTGAGAAACTCAAGGCCGCTCATCTTCACCGCTGTTGTTCCCAAGTAATCGGGTTCAGTGTCGAATGCGAGAAACAAGAATTCCGCCGGACGCAGGGGGTCATAAGCGCCGTGGCCGCTGAAGAACAGAATTACTGTGTCGCTCTTGCCTGCTTTGGGCAGCGTATAATACAGGTATTTTTCAACTTCTGACTTTGTCGCTTTTTCATTCAGCAGGTACGTGACCCGCGTGTCTTTGAAGACTTCTTTTTGCGTTTCAAGAAATTCCCCGAATGCCTTGGCGTCCTTATCAGACAGTTCCAATTTTGGAATTTTCCCGTCACGATATCTGGAAACTCCTACCACGAGAGCGTAGAGATCGCCTGTCCGGAGCTGGGTCGTGGCTGTTGCGGGTGCTTGTGTCGCTGTCGCAGACAACGAGACACTTGGAAAAGCCATACAACAGGTCAATATCAAGCCCAAAATTACTTCGACTAAGCCGAACTTCCTCTCTCTACCAGCGGCGCCACGAAAAGAACCTGAAACCACTCATGGGATTCTGCTCCATGCCTGCAGGCAGTCAGATGTATTCCATAGATTTTTAGCGCTGGATATCACGTTGTCAAGCGCACATGCAAAGGTTGGAAACGCAATCTTGCGTCCGGTTGTTCCTATTGAGAAGTTCGACACTCGGCTATTCTCATGGTTCCTTTAATGTGGGTGGGTTTGGATTCTATGTTTTGAACCCCCTGAAATTATTGGCGCAAAGCATCAATGTTCAAGCAGGAGATCGAGCGCTGCCCGCCGGATCTCCGGGCCAAGATCGGCCTCAGCGAGCTTTGAGCCTGTCTTCTTGCCCAGCGTTTTTCCTGTCGTCGTGTCTATCAGATCGGCTTCGAAAGCTATTCCTTCAGGCTTGGACACGGCCGTTATTACCACCACCTTGTTAAGGTCCAGGCGCTCTCTGAGCCCCCGCAGCATCTTCGTTCGATCCGATGGATCGACCAGCCCTTTCCGAACCGCCTCACTTATTGTGACCGGCGGCGCAACATAATAGCGCTCGTACACATCCATAGTCGGAGTGACCGCATCATACAGCGCATCAATTTTGGTTCGACCGGGCTGCGGGGCGAAAATCTTTCAAAACAATTATTATCGCGGTTCGCGTTTCGAGGTGGGTTGCAAGATTTTCGGTTTTGGGGCGTTTTCCCACGTGACCGAACTCAGTGCTATTATGGATGGCGGCGATTTCCCGCGGATATAAGAATACTGCGAGCAAAACAACTACCGTAACGGCCCCGATTGCCCAAGTCCGGCACGTCGAATATGGCTCTGAAGCCGCTCCAAAAAACCGACAGGTTGCGCCTGTATCCGAATTTCTCTCGTACGATCTTCGGACAGAGCTTTGTTTACCCGGCTCCACAATTGTTGAGGCAAATGTTCCTTTGAAGCTTCCGATTTCCAGGCTTCGACAGCTTCCTTGCAGGCCGGGCAGTCCTCGATATGCTCGGATATAGCTCCATCAGCATCGTGGCCGTAAAAAGCAAACTCGTGCAATTCCCACAAGTTAGGGCAGAACGCGCCTTTATGCGCTCGAAGATCCTCAATAGTCTCGCGCAGCGTTTCCACTTGCGCGAAGCATTCAGCGCACTCAGCAATATGTTCTCTTACCGAAGCTCGTTCTTCCGGATTTAACAAACCTTCAACATAAGGCAGCAGAAGATCGTCGGGATGACCGGCTTCTTGCGGTGGCTCTGATTTTTGCAACGGCTCGATCCTTTACGTTCAGCTTCGCGGAACTTAATCCGAAGCTTTTCCAGACAACGCCTGGTCTGGACTGTAAGAGTGTTTTCGCTCGCTCCAACCAACTCGGCAATTTCCTTATAAGATAGATCGTTCAAATACCTGAGCGTCAGCAGTTCCCGGCATGACGTATCCAGCTCTTTCAAGGCAGCGCCGAGGTAAGACGCCATTTCCGCGCGCTCCATCTGCTCATCCGGTAGGTCGCGATCGCATTCGATTTGCGACGCAATGTCCCGGGCGCCTTTCGTTTCGTGAGAGGTTTCCGCCTCCGAGTTCCTTCTGGCCGCGCTCCGCTTTCGGTACTCGTCAATAGCGACTCTCTCGGTGATTACGCAGACAAACCTCGGCAAAGATTGCTCGTAATCGAAATTGTTCAGGGCGGTCGCAAGCGAAACAAATGCAGACTGAGTTATATCTTCAACATCCTCCTTGCATAAGATGTAACGTTTCTTGACCACGCTTCGCATCAGACCGATGAAACGTGAATAAAATTCTTGCCAAGCGGCTTCCGATCCGGCAAGACATTCCCGAACCAGCAGCCCATCCTGGCTTCTACTGCATTTCTCCATGCGTTATGACAGCTCCCGACTTACTCTCATAACAGCGCCTCGAACAAGCCATCATAGCACCCATGTCGGCGATTGTGCACTAGAGCGCAAACGTTCAATATCTCGAGGGCTGAGGCTGTTTGGTGGGGCAGGCTTTCCAGACTGCCTCAAAACCGGGAATTGTGACACGCTACTCGTAGGGGCGCAGATTCATTGCGCCCGACAAGAGGGCGTGATGAATCACGCCCCTACATAACAGATCCCCAAGACGGTCTCAACAGTCTGCCAACATCGGAAGTCGAATCCTTCCATCTGATTGAATAGGGTCGGGAGGGCCGGGGAGGGCGCAAGGACCCTCCCTCCCCGCAATCATCAGGCTACTTGCACTCTTTACAGTCTTTCACGACTTTCCCGCCGGCCTTGGCGCAGTCTGCGTCGGTGGCGACCGACTTGCAGTCGCCTTTGATGCAGCAATTGACGCCCTTAGCAGGCTTGGCCGCTTCGGTTTTGCCGCCGGGCTGTGCCGGACCCTGAGCCACCGCCATTGTCACGGAAAATACGAAAGCCGCCATGGTCAACAGATAAATCAACTTTTTCATTAGAAGCCTCCTCAGCGCTTAGCGCATGGTTTAACAGCGTCGAGCTGTTTGGCCGACCGTCTCCCGGTCCGCTTACACAACAATTCGCAGCGGAGATGAAAAACCTGACAAAAATTTTGAGGGTCTCAAAAGAAAAAAACGGGCGGGGTCAGTAAGGCAAAGGAAAATGAAGAAAAAGGCGCGGGTTATCATTTCAAAATGCTCCGCGGCTTGAGCCAATGCCCGCCGGCGCTCCTCGTCTTCGAGGACCCAAGAAATACCGTAGGCCAAATCGTGAACATCAAAGGGGCGAGCGAGGTAGCCGTTCTTCTTGTGCTCGATCATATCCGCCATCCCACCTATGTCGAAAGCCACGCACGGAGTCCCACACGCCATCGCTTCCATGACTGTGTTTGGCAAGTTGTCTTGTCGCGACGGCGCAACGAAGATATCAGCTGCTGAATAGCATGTTGCAAGGGATTCATCATCATGAAGATGACCGACTTGCCTCATTTGGAATGCCGAATAATCATTGTCGCCGGATTGAGGAGCGCCGAATACTACCAATGTCGCCCTATCTGCAAGTCCCCGCGAAGCCAGGTGTTTCATTGCAGTCTGAAGCAAATCAAATCCCTTGCGAGCGTCCTTCTCGATACTCCAGCCACCCGCAAGAATTATTTGTTTGTCTCCAAAATTGAACACCTCGCGAGCGAACACTTTGTTCAAGGGTTTGAAAACTCTAGTGTCTAGGCAATTGGGGATCACGACGATGCGTGCATGGCGGAGAAGCGAACTACTCTCCGCGCATTTTGCAATCCATTTGCTGGGAGCAACCACTGTCAGATCGGTAACTTTCCAGGCTTTTTTCTTGGTTTTCAATACCCACCGACTGAGATCTCTCTTTCCTGTCGACGACAAATAAGGACATGAGCCACAGGAGTCGCGATATCGTGTGCAGTCCTGTGGATAGTGACAGCCCCCGGTGAACGCCCATGTATCGTGAAGTGTGAAAACAACAGGGCGATTCAGTCGTCCCAGTGCTCTAATAGGAAGGAATCCCCTGCCAATCCAATGCACATGGACAATGCTGGAAGGCCATTGGCGCAACTTACGGGTGGCGCCATGCTCCAACCAACCCACACTAAATTCCCGCCCATAATCCCACGAATATCCAAATGGAAGAAGATCGAGGCGGCCGATTGCCGCCAAACGAAGGCGACCATACTTGTTCCACATTCTAACCACGGAAGGGTCATTGCTCCACTTTATACCGACGAGCATCTTTGAGTCCACGCCGACTCCCTGCAGAGCTGTGTGCATTCTGTATGCCGCGCGAGCTGCGCCGCCTACAGCGTCCTCGCTGTTCAGCGTCAACACCGTTATGGCATCATCCTCGCTGGAATTATGTGGCGGTCTTGTCATTTTGAACCTCTTGGCGGGATGGTTAAACGAAAGAATATACTTTTCTGTGATTACTAGCCAAGTAATACGGTTTAATATCCTATGGTTTTTTCCATAAGCAGTTTGACGATTTCCATATGGCCGCTCCGGACCGCGGTCACCAAAACAGACCAGCCGTTCTTATCGGTGATCCGGAAATCCGCTCCCTTCTCAATCAGCGTTTTAACAATCTCCGTATAGCCATCTCTGGCGGCAAGCGATAATGCTGTCCAGCCGCTCTTGTCCTTTGCGTTAATTTCAGCCCCTTTTTCAATAAGCAACTTGATTATTTCGGGCCGGCCTCCATGAGCCGCGGCCATCAAAGCTGTCCTGCCTCTCTCGCTCTTTGCGTTGATATCGAGCCGTTCTTCCATGAAAAGTTGAACTATTTCAAGCTTGCCCCCATAAGCGGCAAGCAACAGAGCAGTCCAGCCGTCCTTATCCTCGGAACTGACATTTGCGCCAGCTTCAATGAGCGTCTTAGAAGTATCCCGTTGCCCTGCGCAAGCGGCCTGCATAAGGGAAGTCCAACCCCTTTTATCTCTGGCCGCGATATCTGAGCCTTTCTTGATCAGAAGCTTAACCACTTCCGGATGGCCGGCTTGAGCGGCAATCATCAAGGCAGTCCTGCCAAGTGTGTCTTGAGCGTTAATATCGCATCCTTTGTCGATTAGCAGTTTGACAGTTTCCAAAGAGCCTTTTCGCGCGGCCAGAGCGAGAGATGTCCAGCCTTCTTTGTCATGGGCTTGAAGATCCGCGCCTTTCTCGATAAGAAACGCGGCAACTTCCGTTCGGCCGCCGTATGCGGCAGCCATTAAAGGAGTCCTGCCATCCTTATTTCTTGAATTTACGTCGGCCCCTTTTTCGAGGAGCAGTCGAACGATCTCCTGCTTGCCTGCGTTGGCGGCTGCCAATAGAGGTGTCCAACCGTCTTTGTCCTGAGCATTGAGATCGGCCCCTTGTTGCATGAGTAATTCAACAATTTCTCGTTGACCGCCTCTAGCCGCAGCTAATAGAGGAGTCCGACCCTCCGCAGTTATGTTATTGACATCAGATCCTTTGTCGAGCAGGAGAGTTACAACTTCCTTTTTGCCCTCATAAGCGGCAAGCATTAGGGCTGTCCAACCCTGCTTGTCCTGCGCATTGATATTCGCGCCTTTTTCAATCAGTAATTGCGCCATATCTTGATGGCCATTCTCGGCGGCAGCCATCAGCGCGGTTTGTCCGTCTATGGTCTTTGCATTTACGTCAGCGCCTTTTTCTATTAAGGCCCCGGCAATTTCCGGATTCCCTCGGTACGCTGCGATCATCAGAGCGGTACGGCCGTCCTTATTCCTGACCGAGAGATCAGGCTCCTTTATCGAGGAGCAGTCTGACCACTTCGGCGTGGCCTCTCGAGGTTGCAAACATCAGGGCGGTCCAATCGCTCTTGCCTTTCGCGTTGACATCAGCGCCCTTTTTCAAAAGATCGCTGACCTGGGCAGCATCGCCGTTCTTCGCCGCCTCTATCAGTTGCTCATCATAGGGAGACGCTGCTCCTATTATCCCTCTCTGCGAGATCAGGGCCAAAACTACAGTCAGAGCCAATGCCCATTTTGTGATCAGGATACGGCCTTTGGTTTTCATGAAGAATCTCCTCGCTCCGGGCTACGCAGAGTCGCTTCTTAAAAGATGCGGCAGACTAGCGGTCGTGTCCACCTGTAAGCGAAGAGGAGAGGGGGTAAAGGGACCAAAAACAGGAGTATCTGCGGATTATTTGATCAGGATTCTCTCGAACCTAAGTTAGCCCGCGATCTCTGCCCGTACGCGGCTGAAGTGAAATAGTTTCAAGACGCTGAAGTCCCCGCGATCGGCTAACACTATGAATAAAGATATTATTACCAGAGTCGAGTCCCGGACAAGATTGAACAGTGTGATTTTTCCTTGAGAAGAAGCCGCTGAGCTGAAACAGCCGCAATCTATGTCTAGACCGATTGAGTATGCATAGATCATCGCGCCTAAAAAGACGGCCAACATGCCTGTTGTCAACAGAGCCGCGGGTCTCGTGAATATTCCCAGAATCAACAAGGCCCCCGCCCCGAGTTCGATCCAAGGAAGCGTAACAGCCACGATATTGCTCCAGGAAACCGGGAGTATCATGTAATTACGGATAGACACGGCAAATTCAGCCGGCGCCCAGATCTTGTACACGACTGGCGTAAACGAACATCGCGCCGATGAGTAGTCTTGCAGCAAGGGTCAAATATTTCATAGCAATTCGCTTTTCTTCTCCGAATTCGACCGGCACGGAGGCCGGCCGCTACCGGAACCGAAAGGGCGACCGCCGGTCGCCCCTACAGGCGCCGACGATTGACTGCGATCGTGGCAGGCTGGAAAACCTGCTCGAGACAACGACACTGGCACAAGTTGCCTACGCTCGCCCCGAGGTTGCCGCTAGCCATATAGGAGTTTTTGGGGAGGGGTCTGGGGAGGGCCTTTTTGCAAAAAGACCCTCCCCAGATGCCCTCTTCCAACTCTCTCACCGCTCGCTTTTCTTGCCTTCGCCTTCCACCGGGTAACCGGCTCTTTCCCACGCGCGGAATCCCGCGGTCATGATCATCATGTTTTTATATCCGTTTTGGGCCAGGAACCCGGCTACCTTTTCCGCCATATCGCATTCGGGCCCGTAACAGTACAAAATGATGCGGCTCTCCTCCGGCATCAAGCCCTGCACTGTGATAAACCGTTCCTCGACATTCTCCTCGGGCAGAAAAAACTGCGGATTTGACGTGCCGCTCTCGATAGTCCTCTTCTCTCCGAGAATCTACGAAGACTGTTTCCGGATCATCCAGAAACCGCACAGCTTCTTTTTCGTCCACAAGCCGGACCTTCACGCCCCCTATCAATAATTCTTCGGGCGGAACGTAGACCCACGGAAGCCCCGTGGTTCTTACGGCATTCACGCCCAAGCCGATAGCGGCCCCAAGAAACATTATGAGCAGCGAGCGCAAAATTATCCCTGGCAGTTGTTTCATATCCTGAATGGATCCTCTTGAGTCACTCTACACATCAAAACGGAATCTGCCAAGGCGCCAGTTGATTTCTCCATCGAAACGGCTTTTGATTATTCGCGGCGTTGATACCCGTTTCACCGGGTCCACAGCTAGACCTGGCGGGGCCTGTGCAGTCATCCTATCGGTTCGACGGCCCGCTGAGCTTCTTAACCCAGGCTTGAGCCGCCATCTGAACGGGGTCCCAAGGACTGCTCAGGGGGGGCGTGTAGCTCAGATCGAGGTCGTTCAATTGTTCAACCGTCATGTTGTTGAACAGAGCTGCGGCAAATATATCAATTCTCTTGGATACCTCCGACTTATAATGCCCGAGAATCTGAGCGCCGAGCAAACGGTGCGTCGAACGGGCGCCCGTGATTCGGATTATCATCTTTTCAGCGCCTGGATAGTAAGCCTTATGGTCCCAGGCTTCAAATTGATCAGTTAGCGGATCCAGACCGGCTTCCTGAGCCTCGCTGTCACGAAGCCCCGTGCGAGCCGCCACCAGATCGAAAATTTTGACAGCCTGTGTGCCGAGGGAACCTGTGAACTCGCGATTACCGCCCACGGAGTTTTCTCCCGCTACACGACCCTGTTTGTGAGCGGTGGTTCCCAGCGGAAGGTAAGTGTAATTTTGCAGCAGATGATGCCATGTTTCCACGCAGTCGCCGGCTGCGTAGATGTCTGACGCTCTGGTTTCCATGCGCTGATTCACTTTGATAGCTCCCTTGATCCCTGTTTTAATACCGGCCCCGGCAGCTAGCTGTGCCGACGGTCGGCATCCCACGGCTACAAGCGCCAAATCCACTCTGGCGCTGAATCCTTTGGTACCCTTCACGGTCAGGCCCTTACCGTCGCGTTCAATGGATTCGATTCCCACTCCCGTGGCCGTGCTTACACCGTGGCGCCCCAGTTCCACAGCGATTTCTTCTCCAAGGGGCTTATCAACTGTAGTCAACACAGTTTCTGCAAACTCCACAACCGTTACGGACAATCCGCGAATGGAAAGGGCGTCGGCCATTTCCATGCCGATATAACCTCCGCCCACAATCAGAGCGGACCGCGGCTCGTGTTCGGTGAGCCACTTATGGACTGCAAAGCAGTCGTCCATCCATCTTAATAGAAAAACCCCCGGCAGATCCATGCCCTTGATGGCGGGTTTGATGGATTCAGCGCCGGTCGCAATGATGAGTCGGTCGTATTGCAGCTCTCTTGTTCGTCCTTCCTCGTCAACGACCAAGACGATTTTCTTTTCAGCATCGATTGCCTTAGCATAGCGCCCCATGAGCAAGCGAATACCTGCCTGCTCGATTTCCTCTTTGGTTCTATGGGCCAGACTTCTCCAGTCGGAGACTTCTCCACTCAAGTAGAAGGGCAGGCCACAGATGCTGTAATTCGGGTATCTATCGGCCATCACAATGGTGGGCTCAACGGAAGGATCTATTTCGCGTGCCCTGAGAGCTGCGCTAATTCCAGCGTCGCTTCCACCGATGATGATCAGACGATTCATTGTTGCCCTCCCTTATTTATCCACTCGGAAAAGCGATCCGCGTGTTTGCAACGAAGGTTTTCCCTCGGATCGTCTGAAGTCATTGTAAGCCCATTGGTGTTAGTTTTTCGTTAATTGTCCGACAGGGCAAAGCGTTTCGCTCGGAATCTATAGTAATTTTTCAAAAAGTTGGCGCCCATAACCGATACGGATCGGAGCGTGATCCAGACTGGTGGGACAGGCTGGAAGCCTGTAATCTTGGTAGGATGGGCTTCCAGCCCCTCTGTTAAATGTGACAGGCAAGATGCCTGTCCTACCAAGACATGACGGGCAAGATGCCCGTCGCCACCAAAGTCCTTTATCTTTCAAGTTTGTTTTTGAGAACGCTACAAAAACCGCGTTCACCAGACTAAAGTATCCTCTCGCTTGTCACCTGTACACGCTCAAGGACCTAAGCCTTATCGAGCGAACAGCGGACTTGATCGGCCGGTATCTCAAGTAACGAGCCCGGACCGGCTCCGCCCCATAATATTCATATCCCGGCCACCAGGAGAAGCTATCAAGTCCTTTATCGTCACCCAGAATCCAGGGCTTCCAGTTCTCTCCGTCTATGGAAGTGTCCACCGCCCATTCCTCGGGGACAGAGGACTGGTCCCAAACCATCCTAAGTCTGCTCAGAGATAAGGTCTGGGTGAGGTCGAGCGCTACTTCAAACCTTTCGCCGTCTGCCACCGGCTTCGATGAATAAAGCCATCGCCCAGGGTATCCAAGCAGCATGTTTTTCGGATCATTCTGAGGATCATCAGCGGGTGGAGCATATATTATCTTGGCAGTCGGCGCCGCATCCCAGAAGAAGCTGTTCTTGTCGTCGATATTGTCTCCTTCCGCAAGGGATTTGCGAAAGAAATTTTCTTTGATCAAATTTGCCAGTTCTTTTGCTATAAGGTAGTTGGCGCCGGCTGTCAGGTGACACCAGTCAGTAAAAACCCATTGGGACGTATCGTCGAAATATTCAGAAAAATCAGCGATTAAAAAACCTCGCTTCTTCGCGCTAGCGCTGATTCCGTCAATTATTTGCTTATAGGCTTTTTCCGACGGCACGCCGTAATAGTACTGGTGCTCCTCCAACGATTCTACCTTTGCTTCATGTTCGTGTCTCGGCTTCTTACTGAGATAGAGCATTGGTTGCTGAGCCAAGATATGCGGAACACCGTCGTTTTCGAGCACACTATGGTAATCCTCAACCACCCGAACCACAGCCGCTACGTTTTCGGCCACCATTCCGGACCTTTCTTCCTTGGTCATGTTTTCCAGCCGTGGTAATTCCTGTTGCACTAATGAGCCTCTGTGCATTCTCTGATCATCCTCCAGATTCTGGAACAGATCCATCCCGCTCCAGAAAAAGGTCATGAGGAAAGTATTGTTTTTGAGCCATAGGGTCAGGTACGACGCCAGTCCGGGAATCTCATAAGCGAACATTTGTCTCAGAATTCCGTTATACTGACCTTGCCGGAAATAGTCCCAATCCCTTGCCGGGAGGGTCACGGCATCTATTTCATTCGCTCCGTCAAAAGAAATCACAAGGTCAGGTTTGTATCTCCTCAGCTTCGTGATGTAACGAAGCAGCAGATGCTGGTAGGAATGCCCCCAAACGGCCGTGTTGTAGACTCGGATGGTCTTTCCGGGAATGGGCGCCGTAGAGTTGAGAATCTTCTCCAGCGCGTGTGAAATCGTTTCTCTGTGTTCGATGTAGTAGAAGTTGGAGAGGGGAGCCGCTTCTCCGGCAGCCCCAAGACCAAAAGCGGTCGATCCGCCTGTAAGAAAAACCCTGAACTCATCGTCAGGCTTTTCCACAGAAATGGGGCGAGGATCGCAAAAGCCCGCGTTATTCGCATACTCGTAACGGTTCCCCTTCGGCTGGTTGTGCAATATGCAAACCCCTGGGCTAATGTCATAGTCATAATGGGACACCGGCTCGGTAAGATCCTGTTTGACCATGGCAAAGTCTTGCGGGTACACGTAACCCAAATAGGTCTTTCTGAGGGCCAACTCAGCTAGTTTATCCAGTCCGATGAGAATGAGAGCGACAGCGGCAATGAGGAACGCGGTATAAGCGATTTTCCTGATTGCGCTCCACAGAAGTCGTCCAACGCTTCTCGATATTCCTCGGGTGAAGCCGCCGACAATTTCGGGCGTACCGTTTGATGGGGCATCTATGGTCTCAGATGTAGCGGTTTCCTGTAAGGAAACAGGATCATGTTTCGACATGTCTTCTCCTTGAGCCTCTCCGAAAACTGCGGGCACGAAAAGCCAAAGCGCTCCCCCATAGGCATGACACAAGAAGGCCCCAATGATTGGGGCCTTCCCGTCTACGGGTAACCCATGAAGTCTATCGGTTGGACATTTGCATCGGGCAACCAGGGCAGGCCCTACCTCTACCCATTCCTTGCTCGCCTCCGCAACAGGCGCCGCGCCCCATGCCTGCTCCCGGGCCGAAGGCTCCCAGCTTTTGTCGTTGTTCCGGAGTTAGGAGGCTTCTAAACTTGGCGCTCATAGCTCTACCCTCATTCCGCATGGTGTCCTGAAGGGCCCAGATCTCTTGTCTTGTCTTCTCGATAGCCTGCTCATCCGGGTTATCCTTAGAGGCCAGCTCTATCATTTCGATCCTCTTTTGAGACATCTGAGCACGCAGCGGCTCTGTCTTCTTGAGCAAATCGAGTCTGAGAGATTCCACCTGCTTCTGCTGCTCTTTCGTCAGATCCCCCAACATGGCCCCACAAGGACCCATACCGCCACCCCATCGACCAGGGCCGGCATAGACCGTAACTGCCAAGAATAGGGAAATCAGCAGAGCTACGGGGATCATGACCTTTGTAGATTTCATCAAATAAAGCTCCTTTCGCGGAATTATAGTTTCTATCATTGGTTTACAAATGTGGGAGCCAAATCCCGCGAAGAAATCTTTCAGATGTTTTCTGATCCTGTCTGGGGACATCCGGCCGTTGGTAGGCGCCGGCGTCCCTGCCGGTGCAAATATCATCGACCTGTACGGAGGCCGGTCGCTACCGGAGCCGCAAGGGAGTGGCCCTTTCTCGACCATAGCCCATACGCCACCCCGTTCCTGCCCCGAAAACCACGCCGGCTTTCAGAAGAGCGCGGACTTCCTGATTTGGAGCGCATCCCTGCCGGTGTTCAACTTGGTTCGCCTAGCGCCACAGGGATGGGTTGACTAAAGTACCTTTCCCTGAGCTTAAAAGCGACACTGACAAGGCTGATCAGCACCGGCACTTCAAGGAGGGGACCGATTACGGTCGCAAAGGCTTCTCCCGAGTTGATGCCGAAAACCGCTATCGCCACTGCAATGGCCAGCTCAAAATTATTGCTGGCCGCTGTGAACGCCAGGGTGACAGTCTTGCGATAATCACCGCTGATTTTGGCTCCCATCCAGAAACTTATTAGAAACATCACTACGAAATAGATGCACAATGGAATGGCGATCCTGACCACATCCAGCGGAATTGTGAGAATCAAATTGCCCTTGAGACTAAACATGACGACAATGGTGAATAACAAAGCTATAAGGGTGATTGGACTTATCGTTGGAATGAAAGTGCTTTCATACCATACCTTGCCCTTGATCTTCAGCATGACGAACCGTGTAATGATTCCGCCGATGAACGGAATGCCCAGGTAGATAAAGACGCTTTCGGCAATCTGCCTCATGCTGACTTGCACAATGCTGCCGCTGAGACCGAAGAGCGGCGGAAGCACAGTAATAAAAAACCAGGCGTACACACTGAAAAAGAGGACTTGAAAAATACTGTTGAACGCAACCAAACCCGCGCAATATTCAGTGTCCCCTTCGGCCAGTTCGTTCCAGACGATGACCATAGCGATGCACCGGGCGAGGCCTATCATGATCAAACCGACCATGTACTCCGGACGATCGGGCAACAGTATTATCGCCAGGACAAACATCAGGATAGGCCCGACAATCCAGTTTTGAACCGAAGAGAGGGCCAGGACCTTCCAGTCACGGAATACGCTTCCCATTTCCTCATATTTCACCTTGGCCAAAGGCGGATACATCATCAATATGAGACCCACTGCAATGGGGATGGACGTGGTCCCCACTTGGAGGCCTGAAATGAATGTGGTCACAGACGGGGCCAAATAGCCTATGCCAACCCCCACTGCCATTGCCGCGAATATGATCAATGTGAGGTACCTGTCCAGAAGGGAGAGCTTCTTTTCCGTAGCCATAGTAGTTTACCTCCACGAGGGCTTGTCTCTGCGTGAGAGTCAGATTTCTACTTGATGCATCTGCCGTTCAGTCTTTTGCCTTGCTCGGAGCACAACACTGTTATGTCTATTTTTAAGATCTCTTTGAGGCGTCGCTCGTCTTGACGCACTGATGTGTCTCTAGAGAGTGACTTACACAACCAGACGATCGCCTCTTGAACTTCGGGAGCGGACTTGTTTCCTGCCAATCGGTAAAACACCCAGCGACCCGATTTCCGGGTATCAACGAGCCGCGCTTGTTTCAGAATGGACATGTGCTTGGACACTGTTGACGGAGCGAGTCCCAGAAGCTCTATAATTTGACACAAGCAGAGTTCTTTGCCCCGCAACGCCAACAATGAGCGGACCCTGTTCTCGTCTCCCAGCGCCCTCACAACACTCATAAATTCCCGCACGCCACGCCTCCGATACTTCGCCACATAACGAATAACGCCATACTAGCCCAACAAAAAATTGTTGTCAACCCCGAACATTCATGATTTGAACCTATTCGATATCTACCGGTTAAACATTTGCCGACTATCCCTATCGCCCCGGATAGGGCTGGACACCAGGGCTCCGGTTCTTGACGCCGCACTACTCGGGTGGCTGTCTATCGAGGGAAAACTCCCGGACTCGGTAGAAATGATGACTGAGACTGGGGTGTGTTACATCCACCCAAACATCCGCATGCACTTGGTGTTCCGCCACGGAGACCACAAGAGAGCAGGGTTGCAGATACTATGATCAACAGGATGATGAAAACACAATGCGGTATTTTTTTCATACTTATTCCATTGTCTTTATTGCGACACACCCTCAAATGGTCCTTCCATCTTCGCGACATCCCAAGCAAGTGCGGGCCGACTTGGCCCAATACTTGAGCGGTGACTTGGCCAATTCATGTCGGCTCTTGACAAAGCTTCACTGGGATCATCGTCAGTCATGAACCTTAACGATTCTGCCTACCACAGCGTGCCGAAAATGGAGCTGAACGCGAGAATTTCGCTCATGGCCGACGCTCGCGGAGTCGATTTCTGTCTGGTGAGATCACTCTGATCTTGAATCAATGCTGACTGGGGCTGGCTCCCTGAAGCGGCAGTAGGCAATCTCTGTAGGTTTCCAATTTGATTAATCGAGGCGCTCCAGGGCATAGGATTAAGTTGTGGCGGACTCTGGTTCGCTGTCCTAAGCTTCATCTGAGTAGGAGCAGGGGAGGTTGCCCGAATTTGCTTCTGGCCTGCCGAGATATTGGACGTCCCGCAGCATCCCGAATCCAGCGATCACAGCAGCTTCCTTGGGCATAACCGAGGGACACCACTACTGTGGTAAAAGAGAATCACCATCAGAATGCTCACATACACTTTTTCCATAATTCCTCCTTTTCGCCAGACATCCTTTCCAATTGGATTAAATTGCTCATCGCCTTGAACGGAAGCAGAGTTCTCGTCGTTGCTGCTCCTAGCCCCACCGCCAAGCCGGCTCTCCACCTTTGGAATGTCGGCACGTTCACGCACGGATCTATCAGCCTGCCGGCGAATGTATATAGAGCCCACCAACTGGCGGGTCAGGATCATCCTCGCACTTACCTCACCCGAAGACAGATGATGCACTGATAGTCAGCGCGATGACCAAGATGGCAAGCAAAATTATTAGTCTCCTCATAATTAGGCTGCTCCTTTAAGAGAAGCGCAAACCATTTTCACCTCGGTTTTGACACTCTATCACTCACTGAGAGTCGCATGTATTGTAGAAGACCGTTTATCCAACAGACGCTAAGGCTGCGATTCCCATTTGCTTTTCGTGGGAGATTCTGCCGCCGTCCAATCTCAGCGTCCTTTTGGCCCTCCGAGCAACCTGAGGGTCATGGGTCACCATGACAACCGTTCGACCCTCTCGGTTCGTTTCGTCCAGAAACTCGATCACTTGAGCGCTCGTCTCCGGGTCGAGACTACCCGTAGGCTCGTCCGCTAGAATTACAGATGGGTCATTGGCAAGCATGCGAGCCAAAGCCACTCTCTGTTGTTGCCCCACACTCAGTTCAGACGGTTTGTGTTCCAACGGTCGCCAAGCCCCAGGCTTTCGAGCAGGGCTGGCGGCTCGGGCTTTTTGTTCGTCGGCAGTTGCGCCTCCCAAGAAAGAGCGGCACCTGAACGTTTTCCAGAGCGGATAAGATACGGGACAAGGTTAAATGTTTGAAACACAAATCCTATTTTCTCTCCCCTGAGCGCCGCTCGCTGATCGGGCTCAAGGTCATAGAGAGAGGCGCCGTCGAGCAGAATGCGTCCCGAAGATGGCGAGAGCATTCCGCCGAGGGCAAGTAGAAGTGTGCTTTTCCCGCTCCCGCTGGGGCCGACAATTGAAACAAAATCGCCAGGGGGAATCTCCAGACTCACATCACTGAGAACCGTCACGGCCGGGCCTCGGTGATTATATGTTTTGGTTACGGCTTCCATTGTCAGCATGGGTCATACCTCCTGAAGGGTGGCAAAGGGGTCCAGACGGGCGGCGCGGCGAGCCGGGAAATAGCTTGCGACAAGGGCAATCAAAATGGATATTCCGATTGCCCACAGCACCAGCGTCGGCATCGGCAATACGAGCGATTCCGGCGAGCCTTGGGTCCAAGAAGCAGCGCCAGGATGGTGCCCAGCACATAACCGCCCACTCCTCCGGCCAACCCCAACAATAACGCCTTCATGAGGAACATCTTCAGAACAAAGCCCGAACCTGCTCCCAAAGCCATAAGCGTACCGATTTCACGCCTCCGTTCGTAAACGTTTCCGTACATGTAATTGGCAATGCTCGCTCCACCAACCAGAACAATGACGGCAAGGAAAACCATCGATAGATTCGACATCATGCGATTCGTCTTAATCTGGGTATCGACAACTTGCGCAATGGTGACCACCTTGGCTTCAGGCAGTAATCCGTTAATCTTGGGAACCAGACCTTGTAATATTTGATTGCAGCACCCCACGATCTCGATCACATTGATCACACGGCCTTTTCCGGCAAGCTGCTGCACCGTGTGCAGGTGCGCAAAAATCCGAGAATCGTCCACAGTGCCCGTCTGGGGCAGAACTGCGGCCACCGTGAATGTCTTTCCCATGACTGAAACATTATCGTTTGCTTTGACGCCCAAGGCGCCGGCGACATCTGCGCCAACCAATGCCTCAGTGTTGTTCAGGGTTTCGATAACTCTTGTACGCACCAAGGTTTCCTTGGGCTGGGCCGGGGTTAGTCCGGGAATGGCGACGACGGTTCCGCAACCTTCGGGACGAGAGAATACTCCGGCCATCTGCCATACGGCTTTTGCCTGAAACTCGCTTTTCGGCAAAATCCCAGTGAGCGTACATTTGTGACCTTGAATTTCTGCTGGAAGCGACAGCTTGGGAGAAAGATTGTCCACTCCCTTGAAGATTCGACTGTGTGAGTCGTTCCACGTATTCTTCCGGGAACTCCTCGCCTTGCATGTCAGCGCTATAATAATTCTGGAGAGTCACGGACTTCGGGAGAACAAGGATATTGGCCCCCAGAGCGTCCAACTCTTGTGCGACGGCTTTCTCAGAATAAAAGGTGATATTCTTTATGGCCACGATCACTGTTATTCCAAGGAGAATCGCAAGCAGTCCGGTCACGACCTGACTCTTGCGTTCGAAAAGCTCTTTCCAGACCAGCTTTGTAAGTTTCATTGTTAGGCCCTCCTACTTTGCGGTAGGGCAGCATTGGCCCCAGGCTGGCAGCCGGTAGCGCAGCTGGAAATAGCGCTCGTTAAGGTCGTGATAATCTGATCCTTGTTCGTTGCGCCTTTGAAACTTCCGATAACAGAGCCGGGCGGCGCCACGAGAATAGTTGTGGCCTCTTCGACGGGTGCATTCATTCCCAACTTGGTAAGGAGAGGACGCTCCACCGCCGAGTGCGGGTCCACCATGACCACTTCCGTGGCCGCGGAGTATCGTTGATCCGCCTTAAAGTCCCGGACGCCGTTCATCGCCTCCGCATTCCATCGAGTTCTGCCATTTTGAAGGCACAGAAGCGCTAGTTTCCCTTGCTGTAATGTGCCGAGAAGTTTTTCCATTGAAGGAGTACCGAACGCGCCAAGCAGTTGTTCCTTTGTGAAATTGCCGGGGAAACTTGAGGTCACTGCCCCGTTGGGGGCCAAAGCCAGGACTAAAGGCATCGGCGCCTTAGTAACTTGGAATTTATTCACGATGCCTGCTTCTGACGGATCAGTAATGCGCACAACAACCGAATCCGCCCGCGCTGCCAATGCCTTGGCAGCCCCGTTAAAAACTTCTCCGAGCGATTTTGTTTGTGGATCGTCCTGGCGGTAAAAGAAAATGAGAGTGTACTTGTTCGCTTTAGCAGCATGATCGATTGCAGCCAGACCCTTGTTCGGCGCCGGCTGGGGCGCTTGAGCCACAATTTCCGAAACAAGAGCCATGGACATCAAGACCGAGCAACGAGTATTAATAACGTGGTCAATTTCTCCTGAAACATGTAGAGCCCTCCTCCGACCCGACGCGTGATACAGCTTGGAGAAGAAAGCATTCCGAAGCCATCATATTCAAGAACCCTATCATGCATTCCCCATCACCTCGATGCTCATGAGTGGATGCTCCAAGGATCAATCATTTCTCACCGGCTGCTTTGAGTACCGTAGTCTTCAGTCCAAGGCTTCTATGGAAAAACGGCCTGCCAGCAGATCTGACAATAGGGCCACGGTTTCTCCATCAACCCAGCACTCGGTGAATTTGCCTTTCTTCTGCACGTGAATCAGGCCTGCTGTCCGCAACTCCTTGATGTGGTGCGAGATGGTCGATGAAACAATCTGGAGACCTTCGCCAAGATCACGGACACATTTCCGCATCTCCTCATCGAAGCTGCATGAAGTGCCTGGGGGGCAGCAAGAAACCAAGTGCAGAAAGATAGCGAGGCGATTGGGATTGGACAGAGCCTTGAAGGCTTCTGCAAAACGCGTCAGATCATCTTCTCGATAGTTCGACATACGTCGAGGTATCCCATGCCTCATAAAATTTGTCAAGAATTGATTTGCGCATACAAAACCCTAGCCTTATCCGGAGCCGAAAATAGGCTCCTTCGGGCGGAATCGACACGCATTAGAAATCACGAAGACTTCTATACCATCAGTGTCCCCGCAGTGATCTGAAGCTCAAATTGTGACGCTCCTGAGGACACACTGCTCGACATGGGTATTTACCTAGGAAATGGCGCCGGAGCCGGAAGGAACGTTGACTGAGATCCGGTTGCGCAACATCCACTTGAAGGGGCCGCTCCACCACGAAGGCCGCAAGAGGCCAGCGTTGCAGAAAGGATAACCACCACGATAATGAGAGCGAACGGACGTACTTTTTTTCATGCTTTCTCCATTTTTTATATTGCGACAAACCTTGAACTGAGCCCTATCATGTAGGGGCGCATGGCTCTGCGCCCTTCCTGGATTCCCGTCTCCACGGGAATGACGAGAGATTGCTTCGCGTCGCTCGCAATAATATGCCTGGGACGAAGTGTTTTGCCACAGGAGTGACGCTTTACGGTTTTTTTGCAACAAGGTCATATGCTGCCTTACCCGATTAGTGGCAACGATACCGATTCTCAAAAGTTTTGCGCCCGTAGTCGATACGCATCGGAGCTGATGCGGAGTGGTGGGACAGGCTTCCAGCCTGTCAGTAGGGGCGCACGGCTGTGCGCCCTTTGTGGGGGACCGGCAAGATGCCGGCCCCCCCCAAGATGCCAGTCGCCACCAAATCCTTTCCTTTTTCGCGTTTATTTTTGAGAATCCATATAAGCCACCATTCGACTTAAACTTCAAAATCGAAGCGGCTCAGGTAATCGTGGAGCCTGACCTTGTTCTCGTCAGTCAACTCGGGACAATCCTCGTCTTCCTAAGGCTTCACTGTTGATCCATTTCTTCATGGGCACAACAAGCATGCTCAAGTCAGACTCTTCGTAAGCGACTCAAGTCGCGATTCAAATGATTATGATCCGTGAACCCGATGCTGAGCCGGTGGAAGGCAATGAGCCATACAAACTAAAAGATGCGGGGCCGAGTTGCCTTCCGGTGGCCAGTTTGAATTCAAGGTCCACAGGAAATTAATCTTCTCAGCTACATTTTGTTATCCGTCATTGCGCGGCAGGCTTCTGTTTTGGCGACCGCTTCTTGGATTTCGCCGGCTTAGACCGCACAGCCTGGGTCTGGAATTGGGCTGGATATCCATAAGTAGGCCAATATGCGCCGTAAGAGTAGGGGTTCGCATAATACCCATTTGATTGTCCTATGCCTGAGCACGCAGGGCAGCCAGCCTCGCCGATAGAGGGAGCGGTCGTCAAGACCAGAGCCCCAAGGAAAACAAACAACTTGACAAATCTAACGATACGCATTCTTTCTCCTTTCACTTGGAATAGTACGGCGAATGCAGTCAACGGCCGCAATGCCGGAATTCGGACGCTAGCCGGATTGATTGAAGAAGTCTACGTCAGTAGACCGCCAACCAGCTAATATTGATGACTATCCCATTTCAAAATCGAACCGGCTTAGATATTCCTGAAGTTTGACCTTATTTTCGTCCGTCAATTCGGGACAATCCTCTTGATCCTTTACTCCTTGTGTGGCTTGCACTGCGAAGACAGTGCAGGTCGGTTCGCCGCATTTGCCGCAATTGGTCCTGGGCAGAAGTTTTAGGATTTCCATCATCTTGGCCACTGGCCTGCTTTCAAACTTCGGTTCGATTTCAGCACGTTTTTCCCACGCTTCATTGATCTCGCCCTTGAGCCATCCAAGGATTTTCTCCGCCTCGATCTCGTCATTGAGCGCATTCACATATATTTCACGAGCATGCAGCGTGATCAGTTTGCCGTGGACGCGGAGGGTCAGAGAGGGAGGAGATTTCACATAATCATCTGCTCCAAGCGCGGTATTCAGATACGGGAGGACCTCCGAAATGTCCTGGTCGAGGTGAGCCACGCAGTGCACCGATTGAAAATTGGGGTTGCACTTTGGCCGAAACATCTCCATCTTGTATCCTTCCAGCAACATGACGCTTTCTCCTTATCCCGTGCCTCAATAACGGTTATTTTGTTTGGTCAAGGCTCACGTTTCTTACGACTTTATGGATAGGATAAATATTCCCCGGCCGAGGCTGATAGCTGAGGTTAACCTCGATCACAGCATCCTTCAATCCCTCTGGTAAGGGGATTTCGATAGTCTCCTCCTTGGGGGCAAACGGTTGGATACTGGTGTCGCGTATGAAGGCCCAACTTGTTCTCCGGGCCGAGAACCATCTGAGTTGAACGAGAATCGGTTGATTGGGGCATGTAGATTCTCGAAGTTTCGAATATCTTCTTGCCTTCAGGGGCGCTAGCGGTCACATCCAGGACCACCCGATTTTTCGACGGTCAACCGTCCGGGATACGATGACCGGCTTTGCTGACGATCTTGGTCTTGACCACTACCATCGGGAAGAATGCCTTCTCGTCCGGATGGAACGTGTAAGCCAGGGTCTGAACTTCCATAGGTAAGGATTGGCGCAGACGAGCCGATAATTCGTCTCGCGCATTGAAATTGGGAGGCATGTAATGGCCGGTGTCCTTCATGTGACATTCCTGGCAAGTCTGCGTACCCCCGGAAGGAATGTACGCGTGCAGGTAGCTGCCGTAGAGCGTAGCGCATTGCACAGGCATGTCAGGAGAGTCCAAAACCGGGCCCAATCCGTGGCATTGCCCGCACATCAATGAATCTTTTAGCAAGGAACTTTTTTTCACTGGACGATCTTCATGGTCAGGCACATCCTTATTGCCGTATACGACCCCTTTCTCCGGCCGACCGTGAACCACGGCCTTCTCGTTGTGACAGACCAGGCAACTGATGTTCAGCTTCCTTATCGTGGCCTTGTCGCCCGTGAGCATAGCTTTGGCGATTTCTCCAGCCACGGCGTCGGTCCCGTATTTTATCTGAGGGAAATGACACTTAAAGCACGGAAAATCGCGCTTGATAGCCTTGTCGGCAGGTTTGTCGGGCCGATCAACCCTTTTCAGGTACTGCGTCAAAAGCATCATGTCATCCATGCCGATCAGGGGTCTTGCATGGTGAGACTTCTCCCATTGTTCATAAATTTTCTCGTGGCATTCCTTGCAACTGGACGAATCGAACATTCTTATCAGTTCGTCCAACGTGGAAGCCTTGGGGGAGGTCTCTGAGCGTGCAGAAGCGCTCATAAAAACCAAAAAAACGGCTGATAGGATACCAACTGCCCATCCGGTATTGTTATGACAAAAGCTAATTATCTTCATGAAGTTGTCACCTACGATGTGTGCGCCTCGATGGTCTGCGCTTACCCGAGTAATTCCTTTATTTTCGTCACGGATGGCACGGTCCCCGAGGCCACGATCTTGCCGTTAACAACCAGGGCCGGGGTCGTCGCGACTCCGTATCTTGCTATCTCTTTGATATCGGTTACATGTTCGACCGATGCGGGAAGGCTCATCTCGGTCAACGCTTGCTTTACCGTTTGCTCTAGTCGATCACACTGGGCGCATCCCGGACCGAGAACCACAATGCGCAATGATGTTCCCAATGCTTCTTCGTATGGTTTACCCAGGAATTTTCTAAACTCCCTGAAGAATGCCTCACGATATTCGTTTACCGCGCAACTCGCGATGTAATTCCTCTCGGATAATTTCTCTAGAAGCGCGTCCTGGACCTCTCCGTCGGTCATCTCCGCCGTGAGCCTGGGCAATTTCCTCAATTGCCTTTTTCAGTCCTCTGATATTGATCTTGTCTTCGCCAACCCAAATTTGACTACTGTCGTCATCCATTTCCAAATTCCTCCGCGGCGCAAGACTACGGATATTACAGGCCGGGATCAACAATTCCCGGTCCAACATGACATGAGGATTACGATCACAAGGGCAACGACCAGCACCGCCAGTTCCAACAAATGAACAGTTTCTTCTTGTCGCATCGGAACCTTCCTTTCTGTTTATCCTGACAACAGCGGGAATACCTGCGAAATGTTGTCGGCTTTCATCCCATCGTAAAATATTACCCACGACGGGTCTCTTTTTTCACGATTGGCTATGTTTTCGGAGCGCCGCCCAGAGCCCCAGCACGGTTACGAATCTCTGCCGGAATCGCTCTTCAGGCCCGGGTTCCGGGAGATTCAAGTTCTAAGGCTACAATCTGACTTAACCACGCCTCATTTCACCCTTCTCAAAACGCGAACCCAATGCTGGGAAACAGTGCCCCTGCGGCTATGTAAAGCCCTACCACAGCGAGGAGCGCGCCGGCGGCCTTCTTGAGCACGAGGTTAGCGGCATGCATTCGCGTGGAACTGATCAGATGCCTGGCGGCGCCCGCAGATGTCCCAACTGCGAGAATCAGCAAGCAATGACCAACACCGTAGAACAGCATCATAATGCCACCGAACACAGCGCCTTTCAGCGGGATGACACTGACTATAAGTAGCGGAGCAGGGCCCGTGCAGGGCAGAGAAACAAGGCCGAACATGAAACCGAACAAAGCGGCTCCCAAAGAAACCCGTGTACTTGGGCAGCTTGTCCTGTGAAATGGGGAGCTGAATATGGAAAATGTCCATAAAATGGAGCCCCAGCAGGACGCAGATTACAGCCACCACATACACCATATACTCGGATTGCAGGAACGGAGCGGCAGCCAACCCCACTGTAAAGAGAACGGCCAACTCCACACTGAATCCCACGATGAAGACCAGTGTGAACAGAAACGACTTCCACGTGGTCATTTCTTCGTCCATGCCTCCGATAAATCCGATCAACAGCGGGACCATGACAATGACACAGGGATTCAGCGCGGTCAGGCTCCGCCCACGAACGATCCGCCGGCCGCCAGCCAAATGCTGCCTGATGAAACCCACTGCTGAACCATCGCAAAAAGAGATTCCATTGTTACTCTCCTAAATTCAAAATTGTGACGCTGCAAGCCTGTGCAGCCAATTTTCCAATTCATTGGACGACGTAATCCAGCTTTCGGTGGAGACTGCGCTCCGCGATCGTCGGCATGAGCGCAGTCTCCTTTCTGTTCTGGCCTATCGGGGCGCTCCTTGAGTGGCCGGAATCGGCTGCGGAGCGCCGGCCTGAGAGGGCTTGAGCGGGCCGTGCCCCCGGAGTAATCTCGGGAAGCCCCATTTTGCTGAAAACATATGCGATCTGGTTCCGCTCCAGTGTCCCTTCATTTCTGAAAAATTCCTTGCCGTCCGGCGCGAGAAATACCTGCGTGGGCATCATTCTGACTCGAAAATTCCGTACAAGGTCCTTATTTGCGTCCATGTCCACGGTCATGACAATGGCCTTGCCCTGGTAGGCCGCTCCCATGTCTTCCAGAATCGGCTTCATATATTTGCAGGGTATGCACCAGCCTCTTCCGAATTCAAGCAGGATCGGGACCTGTTTGGCAAAGAGAGCCTTCAGATCGATTTTGGATTGGGCCGAGGCGCTTGTTGAAATATGTCAAAAGAGCCATCACGAGTCCCAATATTAAGATCACATACGGTTTTTTCATCACTAAAATCTCCTTTAGTCCTAAAGTTTAAATCGATTTCTTCGAGGTTCAAATTATTGATGTAATCTCGTTTCATCTAACAGCCCTGTTGCGGTACGGATGGCCGCTGGGCCGGCGGTTTGGCTTTTGCCGGGGGAGGTGGACGGCGTCCCCGATATGCCGGGAGTTTCTCCTCCTTCCACAGGGTAGCCTTTCTGACTCCATTCGATCCAGCCGCCGTCGTACACTGAGGCTTTCGGATAGTCGAGCAACCGCGCGCCAAGATAGAGCACAGTCCCGAAACAGCCACTCACGCAAGAGAAACTGGCATTCTTATCCGGAGTGATGCCTTTCGACTCGAATATCTTCTTGATTTCATCCGCTGACTTGAACTCCTTATAATTGTCACCGACAAGGATCGCCGGGAAGAACAGGCTTACGGCGCCCGGAATGCGTCCCAGTTTGCTGGAGGCACGACTCATCTTTGTCCCTGCGTGTTCCTCAGGTCTCCTCGAATCAACCGCCACAATGCCGAGTTCTTTGAAAGATCCTACGTATCCGGCCAACTCATCTCCAGTCATGAGCCGATCACGCTTCAGATCTACTTTATACGACGTTTTATGGAAACGAGGCGCTTCCGAGGTCATTGGTCTTTTTTCGGCTATCCATTTGTCGATTCCTCCATCGAGGACAGATGCCTTTTTGTGCCCCAACAGATCCAAGGCCCAAAACACCCTTGTTGCCGCCGGAAACCGGTCCGACCGGCTTACGATGACAACATGATGGTCTTGGGAAACGCCGTTCTCCTCAAGAAACCGGATCAGATCTTTGACCACCAGCATCTCCTGAACGCCTAGCCTCATTCCTTTGATTGCAGCGGTCGTCATCCGTATGGAATGCGGGATGTGGCCCTTTGCGTAAAATTCCTCGTCAGGCTCTACATCTTGCCTGTCAAGAATCCTGACGTTCGGATCATTCAGGTGATCAGCGATCCACTGAGTAGTCACTAAAAAACTCGCGTTGGGGTATCCTCCATTCTCAACAGCCCATCCGGCACATACTATTGTCAGCAAGAACGCAAAACAGAAAAACCGATAACAGCCCAACATATCCATCCTCTATCAGAGATAAAAATATTTCTATTCATAGTGATCACGACTCCTTTCATATTCATCACAATGTTGCTAGACGTTCCGCCCACTCTCGGCCAATATAGAGCAGTGTTCTATTTCCAGCGTCTCGCGCCAAAGGAGGAATGATTAGGGTACGTCCTCTTCCCCGAATCGAAAGGACTCATCCGAATTTACCGGTAGGAATCAGATCAGGAGAACGCAGGTAAGCGAAAGGGGGGTAGAAGAATATAAGATGTACGTGGACGCCAATTCTGTCAATGGAGGGCCACTCCCTGGACCAAGCGATAATCAAATACATGAGAGACAAGCGAATAACAGCAGACTGATTGGAATTGGCGTTGAACTCCATTGAACCGCTGAGGCGGATTTGAAGGAATTGCGGCGCGGGGAATGACAGGACACTTTTTCTGCTTCTTGCAGCAACATTTTGAGGGGCCGTTCCGCCTATCATCGGCGGCGGTAATTTCTCCACTGTTGCGTTCAGGCGAAATGCTGGAAAGGGCGCCGACATCGATTCCAAATGCACGTAACTGCGGAAGCAGCGCCCCCGGGCAGAATAGGCGCAATCCACTGAATATATGAAGACCCATCATAATAGCCATGACGAGGCCCGCCCATTTTTTATATGCGCCGATTTTCTTCATGTTCCAGCACATCAATGCGCCGTATCCTCTTACAGTAAACTTGACTCTTGCGCCATCAGTCACTGGTTTGACTGCACATCTGGTGGAGACTTTTCGTTCAGCAATATGTTCCGGGGCCTCGAAAGCATCCCTATCACCGCACCCCAGCCGAGTCAAGACGGAAATGCGCCATTCAAGTGATGGCTCAGCTATAGGCTATGAATTGGGTACTCAGGCAGAGATCCATTTCAGTATTTCCGATTCCTTGGGGACCTTGCCGGCCACTTTAACCTCACTATCCACTACTACGGCAGGCGTCATGAAGACACCGTATTTGGCGAATTCCTTGATGTCCTGGATATACACCACTTCCGCATCCAAACCATTTTTCTTAACTACGTCCTGAACCAGGTCGTAGAGCTTGTGGCATTTGGCTCAACCTGCACCTAAAACTTCAACTTTCTTCATCAAATTCTCCTGTTTATCAAAATCGCCAAGAAGACGATTCGTTTTGTGACTCCAAAAACCATAACCGCTTTACAACATCTAATAATATCTGGAACGCCCTGACTGACTGGCGCAGATGTTCAGGTCCGGATTCTTTTCTAGAATCAGGTCCGCCACGTCAGTGTGCCCTTGATCCGTTGCTATGCTGAGCGCGGTATATCCTTTGGTCGTCTTGACATTGATGTCTGCGCCGTTCTCCAGAAGCAACCGTGCGACTTCCTTGCGGCCTTTGAGCGAAGCGCACATTAGCGCGGTCTGATTGTAATCGTCTCGAGCGTTGACATCGGCTCCTCGGTTCAAGAGCGCCTTCACCACTTCGGCATGGCCCTCAGATGAAGCAGCCATTAAGGCAGTCTTGCCGTACCGGCTTCTCCCATCCACATCTGCGCCTTTGGTGATAAGCAATTCAATTACCTGCTTGTGGCCCCGCAATGCGGCGCGTCCTAAAGCTGTTTTCTCCCGGCTATCTCTTGCTCGCGGGTCCGCTCCTTGATCAAGCAATGTCAGCGCTTGAGGGGTATCGCCGGCAGCCGCCGCCCGGCTAAGTTTATCTGAGAGGCCCTCCTCCCGAGATGCGTAGGCCACAAATGAAAGTACGATTGACGCAACAACTGCGGAAGCCACCAATTTCGCGAAGAACTTTGCTCGGACCGGCTTCCATTTCAGCAACTTATTGATCACAGCTTGAAAATTCCTTTCACAATTCATTCTTTTACAAGCCCTAATATCATCTACAGCGCAATACGGCGATTCCCGCGAAATTAATCGACGAATGCGCCGAAAATCATCCCGGCGATGGTTGACAACACGCAAACAAGCGACACGAAGACAAAAGTTTTCTTGAACCCCATAATGCTGTTGAGGACAAGCATGCTCGGCAAAGAGAGAGCAGGGCCCGCCAACAACAATGCCAATGCCGGGCCCTTTACCCATGCCACTCCCGATGAGACCTTGCACAATGGGGACTTCCGTCAAGCGTAGCAAAATACATGAAGGCCCCGGATACCGACGCAATGGCGTTGGACCAGACCGAATTCCCTCCAAGGGCCCAGGAAACCCATTCATTGGGAATCAGACCTTCTTTGTCGGGACGACCCAGCAACAACCCGGCAAAGAGCACCCCAATCAAAAGGAGGGGCAAAATCTGCTTTGCAAACCCCCACGACTCGTTAAACCAGTCCTGTGTTTCTCCCTCGGAGGTGGTTGCCATCACGGATAGCGCTATTACGCCCGCGGTAAAGGGCACCAGCGGGTCATGCGGGAAAAACCATCCAATGACTGCCACAGCGACCGCGGAAATCGCCATTTTCCATAAAGGAACCTCGAACCACAGGACCAAGACCGCTGCAAAACCAATTGAGAGCAGTCCCGTAATGATCCACTTTGACGAGTAAATGGCGTACCAAAAGCCTGTATCTACGTCAGGTTTGGCCCAGTTAGCGAACACGAGAACCCCGACCATGAGACGCGAAATATATTGCGGTCTGCCAAAGTGGACGGCCGTCAAGAGCTCTTACCCGCCATGGCCGCCAGAGTTTCCTCGGTGCGCTGCTCCTCTTCTTTGCCGAAAAATGAAGTGCATCAAGAGGCCAATGATCACGCTGAAGGAGACAGCGCCAACAGCCCTGGCAACCCCCATTTCCAGCCCGAGGATCCGAGCGGTAAGAATAATCGCCAGCACATTAATGGCAGGCCCGGAGTAGAGAAACGCTGAAGCCGGCCCCAAGCCTGCTCCTCGAGTCCAGATACCCGCGAAAAGAGGCAAGACTGTGCAGGAGCAGACCGCAAGGACTGTTCCCGACACGGAAGCCACCGGATAGGCGATCCACTTGGACGCAGTCGGCCCCAGGTATTTCATTACGCCTTCCTGGCTCACAAAGACGCCTATGGCGCCGGCGATGAAGAAAGCGGGCACGAGGCAGAGAAGGACATGTTCCTGAGCGTACCACTTTACCAGATGGAACGCCTCCATGACCGCATTGTCGAATCGGGCGTTCCCTACCGGAATGTAGTAGCAGGCGAGAAAAACCCCCATAATGACTGCCAGAGGCTTCCATTCTTCCTGCCAATAGTTGACGAGGCGGCTCTCTTTCAATGCCTCTACCAACTGATCGAGAAGGACCGGGAAACGTCTCCTCAACCGCCTGAGCCTCGACGACGGACAATTTCTCTTCCGGGGCCATGATGTCTCCTCTCAGAATTCATCTGTGAACGGCTCGTTACTAGAGCACGAGATTGAACAGATAACCTACAGCGATAATGCCGACGGTCACGACTCCGATAAACACAGCGATCAGCCGAGGCTTCAATACCTTACGCAAGATGATGGCTTCCGGTGTGGAGATGGCGATGACGGCCATCATGAAAGCCAAAACTGTCCCAAAGGCAGCTCCCTTAGAAAGCAGGGCTTGCACGACAGGAATCATTCCCGCTGCATTACTGTACATGGGGACGCCGATCAAGCACTGCAACAGGCACGGCCCACCACGCTTCCTTACCCATTATCCCTGCGAGGAAGTTCTCCGGGCACATATCCGTGGATTCCGGCTCCTACAGCGATACCAATCGTCACATAAGGCCAAACTTTCAGCACGATCTCCTTTACGGCGTCGATCCCGCACCGAATCCTCTCCTCCCAGCTCATGCGTTCTTCTTCGATTTCAAGTTGCGCAGTCGCGGATTTGTCGGCAGTCAGCTCAAGCACCCAATCTTCAAGATGTTTTTCCATGTGAAGGCGACTTATGACAAACCCGGTGATCAAGGCAATGAAGAGCCCTGTTCCCATATACAACCCCGCGACCTTCCATCCGAACAAGCCGAAGAGGAGAACGAGAGCGACTTCATTCACCATGGGAGCGGAAACGAGAAACGAAAACGTCACTCCGAGAGGCACTCCGGCAGTAAGAAAGCCCATGAACAGGGGCACGGCGGAACACGAACAGAATGGTGTTACGACGCCGAGCAATGCGGCCAAAACATGCCCGGCGGACTCGCGGTTTCCGGCCAAAATTTTTCGTGTCCGCTCCGGCGTAAAAAAAGACCGAATTATTCCGACAAAAAACACTATGAGGATGAGGAGCAGCAGCACCTTGGGGACTTCGAAAATGAAGAACTCCACAGTTGAGCCCAAATGGGTGCCTTGGTTAAGCGGCAGCACATGGTAGGTTATGAGTCGGGAGAAGGCCAAGAGATGGTCATAGATAAGCCACCAGGCCGCAAGCAGAACCGTCCCTGAAAAAAGGTACATAGCCTTCCGGCGGAGTGAGTCGTCCAAGAAGGGAAGGCTCACCGCTTCTTCCTGAGGTTGCGTTTCCAACTCAAGTTGCTGAAGATGTTGCGCATCCGTTTTTAAATAATCTTCTCTATTTTCCATGTTCTTTGACTCCGCAATTTAGCATTAGTGTCTGCGTGTAAGCCGTGTGCCCTGAGTTCCATCGCGGCTCTCCATTATTGCCAGGCGCATGGGCTGTCCAAGGCCTTGAAGATCTCTGCCTTCATCGTCAATGGATCTCTCCTGGCAGACATTTTACTATTTGCCTAAAGCCTCAAGTATAAGACAAAAAATAGCGCTACCGAAACAACCATTTCCCCAAATTTGCTGAAACTGTACACGTGCTTGCCTCCGGACTCAAGCCACCATAACCGATCTCTGGTCATCAAGCCTCTTGATCACAACTCCTTCGACACACCGCACGAAATCAAGAGCGCAAGGCATGGTGAGGCTGTACATGATCTTGAGGCCGTCCCTTCGGTCCGTAACTATGCCTGCTTTCTTGAGGATTGAGAGGTGCTTCGAAACGTTGGAAATTTCCGTGCCGACATGGGCCACGATGTCGCAGACGCACATCTCGCGGTTTTGAAGAAATTCGATCACTCCAAGACGCAGAGGGTGCCCCATGGCCTTAAAGACCTCAGCCTTCAATTTGAGTCGTTCCTTCTGACTGGCAAGCATGTCCGTTTCTCCATTTCACCATTTACTCAAATAGTATAAGATGGCTTTTTCCCTGTCAAGTGCTTTATTCTACCTATGATCAAAATTCTCGAGTGATGACAACTTATTTCACTATTTAGTCAAATACTAAAGCATTCTTCGCTTTGTGTCAAGAGTTTTCTCTCAGCAGGCGGCTGGGTGATTCAAACATTTTCCACGACCTTCAAGGCGTCGGTCTCGCCCCTAACCCGATCCGATTTCAGCGACGTTTTCGATTCGCCAACGCCGTCGAGTTGTTCCCCACATCAGGTGAGATCTAATCGCCAGCGGAAGCTCTCGCCTCAGTCAGCCATACTCGGATCTGTTTTGCCGAAGGGATGGAGCCCTGGCAAACTACCTTGTCGTTGATTATCAGCGCAGGGGTTCGTGATGAATCCGCTGCCTGGCAATCTCCGTTACGTCGGTGATGTGCTCAAAAGACGCCGGGAGATCCATCGAATTCAATACGCCGATCACGGTCTGAACCATCTGGTCGCACAGCGAACAACCGGGTCCGAGAGCTGTTATGCGCAGGGCCCCTTGAACCGCTTCTTCATACGGCTGACCGAGATGTTTGTGAAATTCCCTCACGAGAGCTTTTCCGTAAGCATCGCGACTGGAATTGGGTATATAGTTCTTTTTTTGCAGCAGCTCCAAAAGCGCTTGCTGGATTTCGTCATCCGATTTGTCATGATGGGTCGAGGTGATTTCCTCAATTGCGCTCTTTAGGCCCATGAGCCCGACTTCAAAATCCTCGACGCGAATCCTCGTATAATCCTGTTGCGACATGAAACCTGCCTTGGGAGGGAAAGGAAGAAGAGGTTTTCCGGGGAACCCTTTTTTGTGTAAAAAAGGGTTTCCCGGACCCTTCCCAAAAAACTCTAAACTTATTTTGCATTAGTTCCCGAGTACCAGTTAAGAGTATGCCTTGATTCGAGGCCTGCATATCTCCCTTGTAGTACCTGGGGATCCGACATTCATGCCTGTGTGCGGCCGGAGCGCCGATGGTAATTGCCCATCTTCTCCGCAACAAATGGGAGTTTTCGGAAAGGGGTCTCGGGGGAAAACCCTTTTGCAAAAGGGTTTTCCCCCGAGATATCCGCTTTCAGAAAGGTCTTCTCTACCACCACAATGAGAATTACAACCCCAGGCCCAACCCCGGGAAAAGCGTCCCGGCGACAATGTACAGCCCGACACAAGCCAACAATGCGCCGGCCGCCCTTTTGACCACGAGATTTGCGGAATGCATCCTCTGCGATCCCAGCAAATGCCTTGCGGCCCCAGCCGAAGTCCCGACTGCAAGGATGAGCAGGCAATGACCGATCCCGTAAAACAGCATCATGATTCCGCCGAAAATCGCGCCTTTAAGTGGAATCACACTAACGATTAGCAGAAGAGCAGGGCCGGTGCAGGGTAACGAAATCAACCCAAACATGAACCCGAACGCTGCCGCGCCGACAAAACCGGTGTATTGGGGCAGCTTATCCTGAGAAATCGGAATAGGTATATGGAAAAGATCCATGAAATGAAGCCCCAGGAGTATGCAGATGCCCGCTACTACATAGACCATGTATTCAGATTGCAGAAAAGGGGCCGCGGCTAATCCTACCGTGAAAAGGACCGCAAGTTCCAAGCTGAATCCCAAAATGAAGATCAAAGTGAAGAGAAACGACTTCCAGGCGGTTATGTCCTCGCCCATACCTCCGATAAAGCCTATCAGCAGGGGAACCATTACCAGCACGCATGGATTCATGGCTGTTAATGCTCCGCCAATAAATGATCCTCCCGCGGCGAGCCAAATGCTCCCCGAGGAAACCCACTGCTGAACCATTCCGAAAATCGAGTCCATTGTCGTCTCCCAATCAGTCCAACTAGATCATCGAAGCAGTAGCCTATCAGCGTGGGCCTGGAAGTTTCGGGACCTGAGGAGCTATTTCCTGAGGCATTTGAGGCGGAGCAGTCTTCTGTGCAGGCGTGGCCGCTGTTTGTGGAGACGCTACCCCCATCTTGGCGAAAACCTGCATTATTTGCTCGCGTTCAAGAGTGCCTTCATTTCTAGTGAACTCTTTGCCGTCAGGAGTGAGAAAGACCTGCGTAGGCATCATCCGGATCCCGAAATTACGTACAAGGTCCTTGTTGGCGTCCATGTCGACCGCCAAGACGATGGCCTTTCCTTGATATGCCGCAGCCATGTCCTCCAGGATCGGTTTCATATATTTACACGGTATGCACCAGCCTCGCCCGAATTCAAGAAGAACAGGCATTCGCTTGGCCGTCAGCGCCTGAAGATTTATCTTCGGTTCAGCTCCGAACCCATTGGCGGCAGGCAATAAGACGCCGATTAGAAGGGCGCACACCGCGAAAACATAGATCTTTCTCATCCCGAAAAACCTCCTCGCTGATGATAACAATTTTGGCTTTCTCATGAAGTAAGCAACCCATTTAGAGTGTATTGCGCCTGGCGCAAGCTGCTCTATAAAGGCCCGCCCATGTATAACCGTGACGAAGATATTGGCGGAGCTTGTAAATCATCTTGCCATTACTGCGCGTTGTTCTTCCAGCCTGCTCAGAACTACCCTTTCGACGCAGCCGGTGAAATCGATGGCGCACGGCATGGTGAGGCTGTAAAAAACCTTGAGCCCTTCTTTTCGGTCCGCAACAAGGCCGCGTTGTTTAAGGATGGATAGGTGTTTTGAAACATTAGAAATATCAGTCCCGACGTAATCGACTATCTCGCAGACGCATCTTTCGCCGTCTGCGAGCATTTCGATGATTCCGAGTCGGATTGGGTGACCCATGGCCTTGAACACATCGGCTTTTATTTTAAGTCGTTCCTTTTCCGGCGAGTCCACGGTTGCTTACTCCTTTATTTGAGCATATAGTAAAATAGTAAGATAGGCCGTTGTCCGTGTCAAGGGATTTTGTGGCGGGTTGGCACGACAGGCATCATGCGACCGGGTGAGTGCGCCATACTGCCTGTGGGCTGGAAATCGCCTCGCTCCGTGAACCCGTTCGTTCTTGTAGTGACGGCGCCTACCTACTCCCCGAGCGGACACAAGTATCTGCGGCTGCAAAAGGGGTTGGGAATGAGACAATTCTAGACAACAATTCGGTTGGGATTTGAAACGTCCACTTGACCGATGATGATGAACCATTTAAAATGAATATAATTCTAGCATATTAGCCAGCTCGGCCGTATATCGCGGTGACAGTGATCATATTAGCAACCAATGCGCCTGCATTGAACAACGGGTCACAGATATGATCAGACGGCTCTTAGTAATTATCTCCCTTTGTCTCTTAACAGGCTGCACAGGTGACAGCGACGTCAAAGTAGTGAACTTCGCCGAAACTGTGGAAGTGGCCAGACCGAACGTCGACAACTCGTCGGATAAGCCGCTGCAGGTGGCTGTGGCTGCGATGGTGTCCCCAAAAGAGACCTTTGTCTATTATCGGGAGCTGCTGGAGTACGTAGGGGCCAAGATGGGTAAGCAGGTAGAACTGATTCAGAGGAAAACCTACGGTGAAATCAATGAACTACTTGGCAAGGGTTTGATTGATTTGGCGTTCGTCTGTTCGGGGCCGTATGCGACCGGAAAGGACCATTACGGTTTTGAGTTGCTCGCTACGCCGGAGATTCATGGGAGCCATTTTTATCAAGCGTATTTAATTGTTAATGCAAAGAGCGGCTATAATCAGCTGGAAGACTTGAGGGGCAAGGTTTTCGCATTTACGGATCCAGGCTCCAACACAGGAAGACTGGTCCCAACTTATTGGCTGGCAGCGATAGGAGAAAAGCCGGAGACCTTCTTCGGAAGTACAATCTACACGTACAGCCACGACAACTCGATTATGGCGGTGGCCAAGGGTCTGGTGGACGGCGCTTCCGTGGATGGGTCGATCTGGGATTATCTTGATCAAAGGAACCCTAGCGAGACATACAGCACGCGAATCATCAAGAAATCGGAACCCTACGGTATTCCGCCTCTTGTGGCATCCAGGGAGCTTTCAAAAGAATTGAAACAACGAATTTCCAACCTGCTCTTTTCCATGCACGAGGATCCGGAGGGCCGGCGAATCCTGAGCGAACTCTCGATTGACCGTTTCGTGCCTCCGGAAGACGACTGGTATGACACCATAAGGCAAATGCTCAGCAAAGCTGAGTTGGTCAAAGAGACAGTCCATGGTTTCTGAAAAGCCTTAAAGGCAAACTGCTTGTGGCGGTATCCGCCCTGGTTGATCGGTAGTGGAATACTTATATCGGTTCTCGTGACACAGCGGTATACTGAAAGCCTGCTCGAAGCGATCACAGCACAAGCCGAAAGCCTGGCCCAGGCAGTCGCCTTGGAATCCACCGAAAAGATTCTTATCAACGACCGCGTTGCATTGCAGAAGATGCTCGATCATCAGATGAAGAGTAATCCGTCGCTTGCCTATCTCTTCATCTTGCGAGAAGGCCATATTTTGGCTCACACGTTCACAAAAGGTGTTCCAGTGGACCTGATAAACGCCAATAACCCGTCATCGGCGGATGAAGGTCGGTTGCAGGAGATCGCTTCAAAGGACGGAGAACGCTATCTCGATATCGCCTGGCCTGTTTTTTCAGGGAAGAGCGGGTGTTCTCAGGTTGGGTTTTTCGCAGAAACCGTTCAGGCAGTCAAGTGAGGCAGTCTTTGGTTGCAAATGAGTCTGATAACGCTCGGAATTCTGCTCCTTGCTCTTGCCGGTAGTTTAGTTTTCGTGAAGCGGATTACACGGCCGCTCGCAGCGCTGGCTCAGGCCACGCGGGAGATCGACAAAGGTGACCTGGATATAAAAGTAAGAGTCACCGGTAATGATGAGGTCGCTGCTCTCGCTTCTTCGTTTAATCAGATGATATCTCGAATAAACCATTACACCACGCGGCTTGAAAATCAGGCCAGAGAACTGGAACGCAGCCATAATCAAACCCGCACCTGGTGCGAGATAGCTACGGAAATAGGATCTTTGCCGACTCTGCATGAGATCGGCCCGGCCTTGATTAAACGATTTCAAGACATTCTGGTCTGCCGCGACATGGCGCTATTGATCTTAAACGAAGAACGGCAGGCGCTGTTTGTTCTGGGAGAGAAACGGCTCGACGTCGCGAACGATCCCGGTCAAATAGAGGCTGTGGCTGCTCTGTTGGACCAACATTACAAGTGTACGTTTTTCGATAAACCTATTTTGGGGTCGCCCATGTTGCCGGAAGGTTTGCCGACCACGACTCGGCAGGCGATAGTTCCATTTCGTGGAGAGACCCAAATCATGGGAGCGCTGTTAATCTGGTGTCCGGGCGGGTGTGGGTGCGATCAGGCGGAAATCGAGATGATCGGCCTGATACTGAATCAAGCCGCTGGTGCGATCAATCGGGCAATTTTACAGGAAGAAGCGATACAGGACTTGCAGAGACGAATTGAGGCGTCCGCTGAGTTCTGCGGGATAATTGGTAAAGACCCCAAAATGCAAGTCGTATACAGATTAATAGAAGATATAGCTCCGACTGACGCGACTGTGCTGATTCAAGGTGAGAGCGGCACAGGAAAGGAGTTGGTGGCCCGAGCGATTCATCAGCGAAGTGATAGAAAGGACGGAAGCTTTGTCGTGATAAACTGTTCCGCTTATCCTGACACTCTTCTGGAAAGCGAATTGTTCGGGCATGAAAAGGGGGCCTTCACCGGGGCGGTCCGCCAGAAGGCGGGGCGTTTCGAGCTGGCTCACGGCGGGACGGTTTTCCTGGATGAAATAGGAGAGATTCCTGCTCAAGCTCAAATCAAACTGTTGCGAGTGCTCCAAACTCAACAATTTGAACGACTTGGGGGAGAGCGGACTGTCAGTGTCAATGTGCGAATACTTGCCGCCACGAACAAGGATCTTCTCCAGGAGGTGAAGAAGGGATCTTTCCGCGAGGACCTCTACTATCGCTTGAACGTCATACCTATAGTATTGCCGCCGCTGAGAGACCGACGCAATGATGTTCCTCTCCTGGCCAATCATTTCATGCGCCGTTTCGCCGCGGAACAGGGAAAGAAGATTGAGCGGTTCAGCCAAGAAGCCATGCGCGTGCTCTTGGACTATTCCTGGCCCGGTAATGTTCGGGAGCTTGAGAATAGTGTGGAGCATTCCGTGGTGCTAGCCAAAGGAACGAAAATAGAGCCTTCGGATCTTCCCGCGGCTCTCCGCAATTTGGGCCCTTCGCCAGAGCCCCGTACAGGCGTCAGCATATTTGAGAACGAACGGTCGCTACTGGAGCATGTTTCTGGAAGAATGCGATTGGAACAAGAAAGAGGCGGCGAAGCGCTTGGGTATAGGCCGCAACACCCTGTACGCAAAACTCAAAAAGCATCGTTTGGAAAAACCTACCATACAGTGATTTTGCTCGATTCCGGTGTTCCAATTCCTCTCATCTAACACAGGCCGTGTCACGAATTAGGGCACATTTAACATAGCGTGATCCCTTGGGATCGGGACCATGCTAGGATATTGTGTCCTGAGATGGAACACGACCAGGGACTCGGCTTGTTCCCTTGCGCCAAGGTCACGGCGAACTCCATCTTCTCCTGGGCAATCATCACACGAAACCCTCGCCGGCTTTCATCACTGATATTACTCATTATATCTTCGGGCATGGGTGGCGTTGAGGTTCGCCCGTATCTTTAGCGTCCGAATGTGGCACAGAACTTGTAACCCTAGGCATCCGTATCGCCGCTTCTTGGGAACGACAATGTCAGAGTGGATCTTAGTGGTTGGTAGCGACAAGAGAAGTTGCTTTGAGCTGATTGATGTGCTCAGAGCGGGCAAGTATCATGCAGTGTGTTCATTCACATTGGTAGACATCGAAGCGCTTCTCCAAGAGGCGGGGTGTCGTGTGATCATTTTCGACTTGGACAGCATACCGCTGGATAATCGGATCCTCAAACAGCTTAAGAAACTTCATGCGGATCTACACATTCTGGCCATTTCCGAGAGGTCTTTTCATCCCGAGCTGAAAGAGTCCATGGCCAATCATATCTACGCATCCCTGAACAAGCCGGTAGATCCCGACGAGCTGATCTATTTGGTGAAGGGCATTTTCTGCACGGCGCCATCTTCCAAATGAGGTCTTTCGCAATGACGCATGGAACATTGTTTCTTAAAGTCGGCATAACAATCCTCAAACAGGAAAACATAAGGAGAGGCATCAATGAGCAAACCTGAAAAGCCGATGGGTAGACGTCAATTCCTTCTTGCAGGAGGGCTTGCAGGGGCCGGAGCCTTGGCCGGAACGACTTCCGGCCACGCTGCGGGATCCGAATTCGACAAAATAAACAGGCCGTCCGTTACGGGATGATCATCGACCTCAAAAGATGCGTGGGGTGCAAGGCCTGCGCCGCGGCTTGCAAGGCTGAGAATCATACCCCACCGGGTGTTGCCTACAACATCGTGATGGAAGAGGAAGTCGGGACCTATCCGGATGTGCGCCGCCGATTTATTTCCAGGCCGTGCATGCATTGCGCCACTCCGTCCTGCACGATCGTGTGCCCGACGAAAGCCACACATATTCGCGACGATGGAATAGTAGCCGTGGACTACGATCGTTGCATAGGCTGCCGATACTGCATCTCAGCCTGCCCTTACGGCGTACGGGCATTCGATTACGGCCATAACTACCATGACAGCCCCACGCCCTACGAGTCACAGCCCTCTCCCGAGTATGGCCAGAACAAGAAACGTAGTCTAAAGGGCAATGAGTCGCCCCGAGGCAATGTGCGGAAGTGTCATTTCTGCATTCATCGGGTGAAAAAAGGCCTGAGCCCGGCCTGCGCGTCGACGTGCATGGCCAATGCAATCCATTTCGGCAATTTGAATGACCCTGACGCACTCTGCACTGTTCACGGTGAAAAGCTCCGCTTTCTTCTGGCTACTCGCAATCATATGCGCCTGAAGGAAGACCTGGGGAACAATCCGAGCGTGTATTACCTAACATAAGGGGCGGAATCATGGGAACCAAAAACAATGAAGGAAATCCGTTGATCCGAGTGATTGGCTATATCGTGCTCATCATCGTGACTGCGGTGGGATTGTGGGAAATGGCGGCCAAATTCTTGAATGGTCCTATAGACGAGGGCACTACACAACTCGTCCCGTGGGGAATATGGGTGTCCGGGTACATCTTTTTCCTTGGCCTTTCGGCCGGGTCGTTCCTCATTTCAACCCTGATTTACGTCTTCGGGGTGAAGCAGTTGGAGGAAGCGGGACCCGCTGCTCTCGTTCAGGCACTTGGGATGTCTGCTCCTGGGCGGGCTCCTCATCGTGCTCGATGCGGGTCATCCTGAACGGATATATATGGTCCTGCTCTACTTCAATCCCACTTCCGTCATGGCTTATATGGGGTTATTTTACAATGTTTACATTGCCATAGTCATTGCAGAGATTTACTTGGTCATGAGACCGAGATTTGTCCGGAGTGTGCAGTCGGGAAAGCGACCGACATGGCTTTACCGTCTTTTGTCGCTGGGGAGTACTCGCTTGGACCGGGAGAGTTTGCTCAGAGACCGGAAATGGCTGATGATCTTGGGTATCTTGGGGATACCCGCCGCGGTCATAGTTCACGGTGGCGTCGGCACTATCTTCGCCGTAGCCAAAGCCCGCCCCAACTGGCTAGGGGGACTCTTCCCACTTCTGTTTATCGTATCTGCGCTAACCTCGGGCGGCGCCTTGTTGACCTTCCTGACGGCCGCTTTCGGCAAGATGCCTCGTGAGCGTAAGCTCAAGCTCGTGAGTTTTCTAGCGAAACTGACAATCGGTTTCTTGCTTCTTGACGCGCTGATCATGTTTGCCGACACGTTCACGACGTCGTATACGGCCATTCCAAGCGGGGCCTCCACGGATAAGCTTATTCTCGTAGGCCCGTACAAGTGGATTTTTTGGATTGTTGAAGTAGCCTTGGGACTCGTGATTCCCGTGTTCCTGGTAGCCAGCTCAAAAACCAACAAGGCCCTAGGCTGGCTTGGACTTGCAGGTTTGCTCGTGGTGATAGGCATGTTCGGAGCCCGTTTGACACTCGTGATTCCGCCCCAGATAACCCCTCTATTCGACATGCAGTTAGGAGCGTACAACCACATTAGATATGCATACGGTTACGCCCCAAGCGCCAGCGACCTGTTGGTGATGCTGGGGGTCTTTGCCTTCGGCGTTTGGATGATGCTGGGAGCCAGGAAATACCTTCCCATGGATGTTGAGATTCACGAAGATGCACAGCGAAGAGGAGAAGTTACGTCATGAAACATAGTTCACGGAAAACAAATAGCGAGGTTGGAAACAAAGTGAATCGGCGTGGCTTCCTAAGGTCTGCAGCCTTGCTCGGCGGCTGCGGTTTCTTGGCGGGAACGGTCGAACCAGTCTTCTCACGCTTGGCTCATGCTCAGCGCATGGCCGAGCTGGACAAGGGTGAGTACAAGTACCTTCACAACAATCCCGAGAACACCATCTATTCGACATGCCTCCAGTGTCACACAAGCTGCTCGCTCAGGTGCAAGGTGGTCGATGGTGTCCTCGTAAAAATTGATGGCAGCCCGATCTGTGCGCAGACGCGCCTGCGCAATTTGCCCTACGCAGGTGACCTTGCGAAGGCGGCGCTAGTGGAAGGGAGAATTTGCCCTAAAGGCCAAAGCGGGATCGATACTCTTTACGATCCCCATCGCATCATCAAAGTGCTGAAACGAAAACCCGGAACTCCAGCGCGGTGGCGGCCAATGGGTCACCATCGACTTCAACGTCGCGATCAATGAGATCGTTCAGGGAGGCGACCTGTTCGGCGAAGGCCCTGTCCAAGGATTGAAAGAGGTCTGCGTCCTTCGTGATCGCGCGGTAGCAAAAGTCATGTCCGAGGATGTGGCTAAAATCAAGAAGAAGTCAATGACCGTTGAGGAGTTCAAGAGCAAGCACTCGGCCCAACTGAACACACTCATCGACCCCGATCACCCGGACCTGGGCCCCAAGAACAACCAATTCGTATTCTTGGCCGGCCGTATTCAGCACGGCAGAGCCGAACTTATGAAATGGTTTACCTTTCAAAGCTTTGGGTCATTAAACCACGTCGAGCACACGACGATCTGTGAACAGAGTCATCACATAGCTTACAAGGAAATGACACACAAATGGGAAGACGGGAAGTGGACCGGGGGAAAAGACCACATGAAGCCGGATTTTGGCTCCGCGCGCTTCGCCATTTTCTTCGGAACCGGTTTCAGTGATGCTAACTTTGGCCCACCGCTTCTATCTCAACTCGTGGCGGAGGGTTTAGCCAATGAGGATCTTAAGATCGCTGTCTTAGATCCACGGCTTTCCCGTTCCGCGGGCAAAGCTCACTGGTGGGTTCCGATCAAGCCTGGTTCTGACGGGGCCTTTGCCCTGGGAATGGCCCGCTGGATAATCGAAAACGACAGAATTGATCGCCGTTTTCTTGAAAATGCAAATCAGGCCGCGGCCAAGGCCGATCACGAAACTGCATGGAGCACCGCTTCCTACCTGGTCAAGATCGAAGGAGGCCGGCCGACGACTTACTTACGAGCCGACGAGGTTGGACTTGGAAGCAAGGTTGAATTTGTGGTGTCACGCGGAGGAACTCTCCTGGCCGTTAATCCAAACGATAAAGACAAAGCGGTTGAAGGCGATCTAGAAGCAAAAATGGAGAAGGACGGGATTGTCGCGCGGACCGCTTTCGATCTGTTCCGGGATAGAGTCGGCGAGAAAACGCTCGCCCAATACGCTGAAATGTGCGGAGTATCTGAGGATACGATCGCTGACATGGCTCGGCGGTTTACCTCGTACGGGAAACAGGCCGCAGCGGAGTTCTACCGGGGAGCCGTGCAGCATACCGATGGCTACTACAACGGACAAGCTATCATTCTCCTCAACGTTCTCATCGGAAACTCGGGCTGGAAGGGAGGCTTGGCCCAGGGTGGCGGCCACTGGCACGAGTTCGGTGGCGCTCCCGGCAACCCCTACGATTTCCATGAAATTCACCCAGCGCTATTTTGGAATTTCGGGGTCAAGATGAATCGCGAAGGCGCCACGTACGAGGAGAGCACCCTGTTTTCAGGTTATCCGGCCAAGCGCCCGTGGTATCCGTTTACCGGCAACCTCTACCAGGAAGTCATTCCATCTGCGAAAGATGGATATCCCTACCCGATAAAGGTTCTGTTCCTGCACATGGGGACGCCCGTATTTTCTACACCCGCGGGCCACAAGCAAATCGCCATTCTCAGAGATACGAAAAAGGTGCCGCTGTTCATCGCTTGCGACATTCTGATCGGCGAAACCAGCATGTACGCCGACTATGTTTTCCCTGACACAACCTATTTCGAGCGTTGGGGATCGCCAGGGGGAGGCCCTCCGGCCATGCTCGCCGCTTTGAGCAAAACGCGTCAACCTGTCGTGGCGCCTCTGACGGAGACTACCAAGGTTGACGGGATCGAGATGCCAATCAACATGGAGGCGTTCCTTATTGCGCTCGGGAAAAAGCTCGAGTTGCCCGGATTCGGCAAGGACGCCTTGGGACCCGGCAAGAACTTCGACCATCAAGACGACTGGTACCTTAAGAATGTGGCCAACATAGCAATGGGCGACAAGAAGGGAGACTCGGTCCCAGCCGCGGACGCGAAGGAGATGGACATCTTCCGCAAGGCTCGAATGCATCTGCCGAAAAGCGTTTTCGACGAAGAGCGGTGGAGAAATGCCGCCGGCGCCGACTATTGGCCTCATGTGGTCTACGTGCTCAACCGCGGAGGCCGTTTCGAAGACTCGGATAAAATGTACAAAAGGCGACACGCAGGCTCACCCCTTTTCGGGTATTTTTCAAGTATTTGTCGAACGTGTAGCCAAGGCCCGTAATTCGATGTCGGGCCAACATTTCGACGGTCTGCCACCTCTGGAAGGGCCCAGATTTGCGAACGGCCAACCGGTTGTCCAGGGGGGGGACTACCCATTCCAACTGATCACCTTCAAAGAGATCTTCGGTACTCAGAGTCGCACCATGCCGCCCTGCCAGTGGCTGACCGAGCTTGATCCCGAGAATGCTGTTCTGTTGAACCGTGTCGACGCACAGAAGTTGGGTCTTCATGATGGCGACCGTGTGAGACTGGGTTCGGCCACCAATCCCGAAGGAACATTTGATCTGGGGAACGGCGAGGTTCGGCATGTTGAGGGCGCCGTCAAGGTTCTTGAGGGTTTGAGACCTGGTGTAGTCGCTGTATCGTGGCATTTTGGCCATTGGGCCAGCGGTTCTCGTGACATGACCGTTGACTCGAACCTGGTCAAGGGTAACCCGAAACGATCACGCGGCTTTACACCCAATCCAGTTATGCTGGAGGACACGGTGGCGCGCGATGTTTGTCTTACCGACCCAATAGGTGGCAGCGCATCGTTTTACGACACCTACGTGAAAATCACACGCGTCTGATCCCTGGTGTCGTGCGCAGAGAGCTCCAGGGCTAGGCTGAACTGCAGGAGGATAGCATGCCCAAGTATTTGACGATACATCACGAAACGGCCGTGGATAGATTATTGCTCGAGTCCAGATGGACTGAGATCTCGATGGATTCCCGGGCCGAGTGGATCATGACAGCATTCAATCTTGAAGAAGGCCGGCGTTGGTGTGAGTGGGCTGCCGCCGATCCTCAGGCCATAGAAGAAATCTTGCGGGATCTGGGCATCAAATGGTCTGAGATTGTGGAAGTGGAAGTCACCAGGGCGTCGCAGCAGCGATTATGGGAGGAGCGATCCGAGGGGCGGGGTGGCGCCTGACTTCCTCAGTTCGGTAGTTGTGGTCAACATTAGGGGCTTCTTGGACCGTTGTCTGAATGCGAAGCCTAGCCAAAAACGCCAAGGAGGCGAAGATGCCGCATTATCTAACGATTCACCACGAGCCGGGATTGTCTAAAGACGAAATGGTATCCAGGTGGAGTCTTCTAGCTGAGGAGCGAAGAGCATTATGGGTGAGAACCTGGTTCAATGTTTCTGCGGGTAGACGATTCTGCTGGTGGGACGCGCCCAATCAGGCAGCTTTAGAGCAAATCTTCACTGATCATCGCGTGCCCTGGCAAGAAATCATCAAAGTGAAAATCACCCACTCCTCTGAGTGGAGATGGCGAGAAGACTAGGGACGCATGGAATTTTTCGCAAGCGTGTCATTCTGGGAGTTTCCCGGCCTTAAGCAATGTGAGTCAGGTTGGAAATCAAAGAGCTGAATCAAATCACCCTTCTCGGCATCTATTTAATAAGAGAGAAATAGCCGGGAGGTTAACATGAGTTTCAAAGAGGAATTCCTTTCAAATATAAAAAAGAGCCAAGCCCAAAGATTCGAGAATGCCTGGAACCGACCCATGATAGAAGTGTGGCCGGATGATGATTCCGATTGGGTTGCATCGCATGAGGATCAGGCGAGGCAGATCCTGTGCATGACGCCGGAATTCGAAAGCGCCCCATTTTGCGGCAGGGGTTCGCATTGATTTTGTTGGCGAGTTCGGAGGGGACTTGCAAATCGCGCATAGAGCGAACACCGATGGTCATTTGTCTCCATCGATTTGTTGAACAATTACGGCTTTGACTTGCCTTGATTCATTCTCGAACGTATTTTTTTGCGGAACAAAAGCAGGCCAGAGAACACTAAAGAATTTAATTGATCGTGCCGCCTTGATTCTTCGGGGACCAGGGAAGGGGTAGTTTTATGTTATTTCAACCTGTTGACTAGCCCAGCCGGAAAATGTCCTAAAGGGGGGATTCCCACTCGAAGCAACACTTCTTAAAGCCTGAAACCGGCGCCGGATAGCCGGCCTACCATCGCATCGTCCCTTGGGGACGAGAGGAGAGACGTAGTCTATTTTCGGGAAGGAGGAAAATTATGGCCAAAATCGGTGAGTTGTATCAATCAGCGGACTGGAAAGCTGAAAAGCATGTTCCGGTAATTGAGTGCCCGGATCAGGTTCGGGCGGATGAACTGTTCGATGTCGTGGTTTCCCTTGGAAAGGAAATCGCCCATCCGAACACGACCGAGCACCACATCAGATGGATACAGCTCTTTTTTAAGCCGGACGGAGACAAATTTTCATATCAGGTCGGGAATTTCGAATTTACCGCCCACGGTGAGTCCGTGGAGGGCCCGAATACCGGTCCGGTATTCACTCATCATGCCGCTGCCGCGAAAATGAAGGTAAAGAAACCCGGCGAATTAATTGCAACGTCGTTTTGTAACATCCACGGGCTATGGGAGAATTCCAAGCGGATTGAACTAATTAAGTAATACATTAATATTTTATCTAAAATATATTGATATCAAGTAACTTTTTGACAAAATAGCCTTAAATGTGCTAATCTGTCTGCCAGCAGTCTTGTATCAAGGCTGGACCGAACGAGGATTACTCGAGAAGCCGCACTGCCTGCCGAGAGAGTGTTCGTTCGACTCTCGGCGGGCGATGCGGCGGAGTGAGGGCCGCCATGAAATTCGCTGTGCAGGCAGTTGTCATCCTTTTTTGTTTGTTCGTAGTTTCAATCCAACAAGCGCCTGCTCAGGCAGACCACGAAGGGGCCAATATCGTCGGTGTCCAGGCGTCTCACGACCTCAATCAGATAAAGATCAAATTCAGAGGTAAAGCGGTAAGCCCCATCGCCTACGTGGTTGAACGGCCTTATAGGCTGATTATGGATTTCAAGTCGACCGGGTTGGGACATGTCCCTGCCAAGATGACGATGAACCGGGGCCTGATACGAGAAATACGTACAGGGTCCCACTCATCTCGGGCCAGGGTGGTGGTGGATTTCGGGGAAAATCCGGCGCCCTCGTTACAATGTAACCAGACGTAATGATGTTGTTATACTTACTTTGGGCAAAACGCATCAATCCGCGGAAAAATCCAAATCCGCTCCGGAAGAAAGCCCAGTTGCGCCGCAGGCCCCACCGATCAAATCGTCCTCCGCTCCAGCCCAATCGGACGATCGCAGATCCGAAAATGCGGATTCACGTTTTGCGGTAAAGGGAGCGGGCATGAGTGATGATTTGATCTTTGTGGAGCTTGCCGACCGTAAGGACCCGACCCGCGCCTATCGACTTGTCATGGATTTTGACTACGATAGTCTGCAACTCCGCACGGCGACATTCAGCGATGCGTCCGGTAACGTCAAGCGATTCGACATGGCGCTCAATCCTGCGTCAGGAGAAGCCCCGTTCGTGAGTTCCAAACCCCCTTCGAAGCTCTCGGAAAAATTGGGCGGCCGCCGCGTCCGGTTCTCAGGCCAAAAAGCCGATCAAAAAGAAAAACCCACGGAGTAAATACGCCAAAAAGTCCGGACATCCCACGGTGATTCAAAAGGGACCAGCCAGCCAGAAGCTGAAAAAACAGAAGCGGGCTGACTTAGCCAAGTGACTGAGACGAACCAGCGTCTTTGTGGCTCGTTCGCTCCACCTATGGAAGTGGCCATTCAGTTGGAGGCGCCAGAGAGTGCCATTGCGAGCGGAGCGAAGCAATCTCCCGACTTCGGGGATTGCTTCGTCGTTTCACTCCTCGCAATGATAGAACCACGCCCCGCGTAACTGAAAGGTTACGAATCTGGGCTCAAAAACCTTGACATCTTCGGGATCACGGACCAACAGTAGGTTCAATTATCCACTGATCTGAAAGTTTGGAATCCGCAATAATCTTAAACATGTGACTGCCGGAGGGTGTTCACAATGTACGGCCTTGCGGCTGATAAAAAGAAACAGGCAAATATATTCTCAATGCTCGTGCTCTTCGTAAGCGTTTGGGCCGTATCTATCCCAATATCCAGAGCTGTAGCCGACGACTCGATGGCACGTGTTGCCGCAGGTGGAATCACTTTCGTGGAGAGTAAAGATATTCGAATGCTGAAGGAAATCCTGCAGATTTCGACAAAAGAGATACGGGTTAGATTTACCTTCCTGAACGAATCAGCGAAAGACATTTACGCCACAGTAGCTTTTCCAATGCCGCTCATCAGGACCACTGAACATTGGAACGTCGAAGAGCGACTTCTTGGGAACCTTTAAAGTTTGGGTGAATGGTAGCTCAGTTCAAACAACCGTGGTTCGTAAGGCTGTCATCGCCGAAAAAGATGTTACCGCCAAGCTGCTTGCACTCGGTTTATCGGACACACAAGTATTTTCACAAAGCAAGATTACGCAAGTGGTGCGTGATCTGACGCCGAGACAAAAGGCGGTAATCGAAAAATTGGGCGGGAATCTAGAGCAATTCCCTCCGTGGAAAGTAGCTGTAACTATGGTTTGGCAGCAGACATTTCCAGCAGGAAAAGAAATTGTGGTTGAGCACAGTTACGCACCAATTGTCGGCGCAATTTACACCGTGCCTTTATGGGAAGGCAATTTTTCAGACTCCCCCTGGATACCTTTACCAACAGAGACTACGGACGAGGCCTGTCTTAACGAAATGACGAGACAAAGTATCGAGAAGGAAGTCAGAGCTCATGCGAAGAAAAATCTAGACCAGGTTTATGTTACGTTGTCATCACGTCGAATATATCTTGGGCACGGGGCGGAATTGGAAAGGTCCAATCGGAGAGTTCACACTAAAAATCGAAAGGGAAATGCCGGATACAGATCATATCCCTTTGCTTTCCTGGCAAACCCAAGGAGATTAGTCCGACAGTCTACGAATTCCATCAGAGGGATTTCGTGCCTCAAGATAGACTTGTTGTGTACTTCTACAGGGTGGGGCCACACGTCAGAGATCCTCATTATCCTGCAAGTGCACTTTTGGACTGAGGCGAGCTGCCGCGGCCTGGAAGATTTCCCATAATGATTATTGGCTGCACCTTTGATCTACCGCCAGCCATTTAGAGTTTTTGCCGGAGGGTGCGGGAACCGGCTTTTTGCACAAAAAGCGGGTTCCCGCATTCTCTCTTGCAAAACCTCTATTGTCTTGACCCCTCCCAGCACCGGTACGCTAGTGCTATTCTTGCCGTTCTCGATACTGAATCAACGTCATCGAGTCCCCATTTCTCTAAAAGGAGGCAGCCCATGAAGTATCCGGATATCCAATTTGAACCTTTCTTTAGTTGGGCGAACAGACCCAGGATCATGTACTCGCCGGGTGTCAGGCGGGAATTGGGATACGAAATGGGCCAGCTAGGCGGCTCCAAGGTGGCGCTATTCACAGATAAAGGTCTTATAAACGCTGGTGTGGCCGAAATGGTCGCGGAAGAAATAAGAAATTCGGATCTTCAATTGGTGGGGATATTCGACAACATCCTTCAGGATGCCCGGATCGGAAACATAAACGAAGGAGCTGAATTTTACAGAAAAAAGGGCGCAGACTCGATGGTGGTGGTAGGCGGCGGAAGCGTCATGGATACGGCCAAGGCGGTGAACATTTTGATCGGCGCCGGAGAGGAAGATTTCCAACCGCTGGCGGATCAGGCCGGCTTATGGGAAGGCGCCCAAGCATTGCCTCCTCACGTTGCTTTCCCGACAACGGCCGGGACCGGCTGCGAAGTGACCAACGCCATGGTCGTCCTGGACACCAAGGCCAAGGCGAAGCTTCAGGTTACGCACCCATATTGCAATTCCGATCTTGCCATGCTCGATCCCGAACTCACGGTCAAGCTCCCACCGAAGATAACCGCATCCACCGGGATGGACGCCCTGACTCATGCCATTGAAGGCATAACGTCGACAGGAGCGCAACCAATATCCGACGCCCTAGCGCTTCACGCGATCAGGCTTATCTTCAAATATCTGCCGGTCGCGGTTAAGGAGCCGGAAAACATTGACGCCCGGGGGAATATGCTTATCGCAAGCGCACTGGCCGGGATGTGCTTCGTCAACACAATGACCGGCGCAGCTCACGCGACGGCTCATGCGCTGGGGGCCCTGTACGGTATACCTCACGGCTGTGCCAATGCGATCATGCTGCCGGTGGTCATGGATTTCAATTCAGAGCACTCGCCTGAGAGATACATGATGATCGCGGACGCAATGGGTTTGGACGTGATGGGTAAGGAGCCCTTGCATGCGGCCAAAGAAGCCGTCGACTGCCGTCATAAAATTGAATCGGAGATCGGCCTGACTGAGACATTGAAGGACTTCAATGTGCCCGAAGAGCCGGAAAAGCTCCTCGCTATGGTGGAACTGGCCGGATCCGACGGTCAAATCAGTTATAATCCCCGTTACTTGGAAGAAGAAGATATTCTAGCTCTCTATGTCAAAGCTATCAAATAAGAGGAGCGAAACATGGAATATTGGAAAGATGAGACGGAACCGATCAAGGCTTTCCTCAAACTTTTTGAGGACGCGTCCAATGACGAAGAGCTTAGCGGCGGCCTGAAAAAGGTCAACCAGCTAATCTGGTTCGATTACACGGAGGACGGACCAAATTGCTCGTTTCACGTTGATTGCCGGGGCGGTGAAGTCAAATATGCGGCGGGCAAGCCGGAAGAAAAGCCGGACCTCATCATGAGCTTGTCCGCGGATGACGCCCACAGGTCTTGGTCGAACAAACTGAACCCCGTGATGGCGATCACGCGGAGAAAGATACGGGTTAAAGGTTCCACGACGGGGTTGCTGAAGTTGGCTCCTAAGCTAAAGAAAGTCGCCGTAATCTATGAAAAAGCCCTTACGGAGCTGGGGTGGGCCGACAAGATAATAAAGTGATATTTCACCGCGGAGATCGAGAGAACGCGGAGGCGGCAATTGGTGGTGGACAGGCATCTGAGAATGTCTCAGAATCGGCTTGGCCTATTGTTAATGTAGGGGCGCCGCTTCGCTGAACCGCCCGAATCACGGGCGCAGGGCAAGCCCTGCCCCTACAATGCCATCCCAGAATCGCTGATTCTGGGACTGTCTCACTTTGACTGGCACATTAACAGCATTCCGGCGCCAGTCTTTACCGGAGGAGAACAAAATGCACGGTAATACCGGCAAGATCTTGAACGTGAACCTCAGCGACGGAGAAATCCGCATAACAACCTTACCTGAGGAGTATTACCGCAAGTACATAGGCGGGAGCGGACTGGCTGCGAAGCTCTTTTGGGAACAGGGGGACTTTGATGCAGACCCCTTATCCCCTGAAGCGATGCTGATTTTCATGAACGGACCGTTTGCAGGATTGAAGCTGTCCGGCGCGAGCCGAAACAGCGTGGCGGGCCGTTCTCCACTGACCGGCTGCTGGGGGGATTCCTCGTGCGGAGGCTACTTCGCGCCCGAACTCCGATATGCGGGTTACGACGGCATTATCATCACCGGAAAAGCGCCAAACCCGTCCATGCTGGTCATAGAGGACGATCGGACGCAGATCGGTCGATGCGGCCGAGTATTGGGGCAAGGGGATCGAGGAGGTGACACGCCTGATAAAAAAGCGCTACGGCAGGACCTATAGAGCGTTAGTCATCGGCCCGGCCGGTGAAAACCTTGTGAAATATGCCATGATCCTGAATGAGGGTCACCACGCGTTTGGCCGCGCCGGTTTTGGGGCCATAATGGGCTCCAAGAATCTCAAGGCGATTGTAGTAAAGGCCAAGAATCGGAGCATGACCCTGGCGGACCCGGAGAGATATGAGACACTCCGAAAGGAGCTCAATACCAAGATCAAGGAGGCGCTGGCGTCTGATGTCATGCATGAGAACGGCACCGCCGCAAACCTGGAAGGCGGTGTGGTTACCGGTGACGTCCCGATCCGGAATTTCACGTCCAATTTTTGGGAGGAGATGGGAGAGGCGCTCACCGGCAGCACCCTCACGGAAAGATTCTTGACGAAACAGGCGGCCTGCGCCTTTTGCGCCATCGCGTGCAAAAGAGTGGTGGAAGTGAAGGAAGGGCCGTTTGCGGTGCCTGAGGGGCCGGGGCCGGAATACGAGACCATCGTGGCGCTGGGGTCTCTTATCGGGTCCATGGACCTTGCCGCCACGTGCAAGGCAGGCCGTGTTTGCAACGACCTCGGCCTGGACACAATCTCCGCCGGAGGCGACCATCGCGTGGGCTATGGAAGCGTTCGAACGAGGCGACATCACCACGGAGGATACCGGCGGGATCGAGCTTCAATGGGGTGACATGGAAACCGTTATTAACAGAGTGCTTCCCGCCATTGCCAAGAGACAAGGTAAATTGGGGGCGCTCCTGGCCGACGGGAGCGTTGCCGCGGCCAACCGAATCGGCAAAGGGTCCATTGAATATACCGCTCAGAGCAAGGGGATGGAGGCGCCCATGCACGATCCGAGGGGCGGCGGCCACGGCCTGGCGCTCACTTATGCCGTCAGCCCGCGGGGGGCGTGTCACGTGGCGACGCCCATGCTTTTCATGGAGATGGGCGCCTGTTATTACCCGGAGATCGGGTTCGAGTATGAGCTTGAGCCCATGACCGATAAGGACAAGCCCGAGGCCTCGGTTACAGCGGTCGAGCTTGGGAGCATCGAGAACAGCGCATGCTTTTGCCAGTTCGCCGATCGGGAGGTCTCAATTCCCGAGTGGGTGGAGCTCTTCAATGTAGTCGCGGGCTACGGATGGGACATGGAAGAGATGATGGCCGCGGCCGGCGGGTATTCTATCTAAAGAGACTCATTAATCGCAGGTACGGCCTGACAGCGGCGGATGATGACTTGACTCCGAGGATGTTGGAACCCGCAAGAGACGGCGAGCCCGAGGGAATCGAGATGGACCTTGCGGGAATGAAAGATAAATTCTACAGCCTTATGCAGATGGACCCGGAAAAAGGGATACCAGGCAAAGAAATACTTGAAGAATACGGCATGACCGACGAAGCAAAACGGATTTGGTGAATCTGACAGGAGAGACGCAGGTTACCTCCGATTCGCGGTCGGCCCCTGCCGGTCCTCCGGAGTGGCGACCGCCGGTCGCCCCTACCCAGCATGTTTCTATCGTAGCGCTGACATTTCCATGAAGATCAAGATCAGACCCATAGGGCTTATCAAGCGATTCGCTCAAGAGAGCGAAATCGAGATCGAAGCAGGTCTCACACCTCGCAAGCTGATAGCCGATTTGGGCATCCCCGCGGAACTGAAGATGGTCTCCTTTGTCAATGGAACAAGAACAGATCCGGACCATGAGCTTCATGACGGGGACGAAGTCAAGCTGGTGACCCTCCTTACGGGAGGATAGAGCGACTTGGACGCCGTCTATGGCATAATGTGGGCCGCAGAATCGGAAAGAGGGGATAACAATGCGTGAAAAATTAACAGCGGTTTTTCGAAAATCCGAATACGGATATATCGGATATGTCGAGGAACTCCCGGGAGCGAACACTCAGGGAAGAAATCTGGAGGAAACCAAGAAAAACCTGATCGAAGCGATTCAACTCGTCCTGGAAGCTAATCGCGAATTGGCCGAGGAGGAAAAGCGGGCCCGCAAAACTATAAAAGAGGACTTCGGAGAAATACGGGTTTGAAGCGCAGAGACCTCATCCGACACATCGAAAAAAGAACGGCTGCGAATTTCTGAGGGAAGGTGGCGAGCACACCGTTTATGTGAATCGGAAAGACAAGAAAGTGAGCACCATACCGAGACACAGGGAAATTGATGAATACCTGACGAAAAGGATCTGCAAAAACCTAAACATACCAGAGCCATGACAAAATGGCTTAGAGGAGTGGGGGGGGAACATGAAACCGCGTATTAGCTTTATCACATTGGGCGTGGATGATTTGGATAAGTCGCTGGCCTTCTACCGCGATGGGATGGGCTTGCCGACGGAAGGTATCATCGGTACGGAATTCGAGGACGGCGCCGTCGTCTTCTTCAAGATGAATGATAATCTCATATTGGCCTTGTTTCCGAGGAACTCACTGGCCAAGGATGCCAAGTTGCCTGTGAGTCCGACCAGTCCGACAGAATTTGCGATCGGGCACAATCTTAATTCCAAACAGGAAGTCGATGCGGTGATGAAGCAGGCGGAAAAGGCCGGGGCCAAAATCACCGATCCTGCACATGATCGCTTTTGGGGCGGGTACTCCGGATACTTCCAGGATCCGGACGGACACCTCTGGGAAATCGCCTGGAGTCCGGAATGGGTGGTGAAAGATTGAAGAAGCTCGATCAGCCTGGGGATTCCGAAGATCTCCGCCGTCGCAGAGAAGCCAAGGAAGCGGACAGAGATGCACCGACCATTGGAATAGACGAATTGCAGAAGAGAATTGGAGCCCGGCCAACTCGCCTCGGCCGATGTACGAAAAAGCGCGACTGAGCGTATAATGATCTCTCAGATTTTTTTTTTTTGAGTAAACTACATTACCCAAATGTGGAACCATTGTTAGGGGAGCATACAATGAGAGATGATGAATTACTGGAACGCATCACTGTGGATGCGAAAATTATGGTAGGGAAGCCTGTCATCCGGGGAACTCGCTTGACTGTTGATTTCATTCTTAATCTTTTGGCTCATGGCGCTACGGAGAAGGAGATTCTGGAGGAATATGAGGGCCTCACTGAAGAAGATATACGTGCATGCTATCTCTTCGCTACGAAAACGCTTAAGAGCACCGAGTTCATGCCTTTGGCAGCGGAATCAGCGTAATGAGATTTCTCGTGGATGAATGCACGGGACCTAAAGTGGCATCGTGGTTACGCGATCAGAAACACGAAGTGTTCTCGGTATTTGATGAGGCAAGGGGAATGGATGATGACCGCATCATCCAGAAGGCCTTTGCAGAGGATTGGATTCTGATAACAAACGACAAAGACTTCGGGGACAAAGTATATCGAGACGGCCGACTTCATCGTGGCGTCATTCTGCTCCGACTTGAGGATGAACAATCCGAATCGAAAATACGAGTGCTTTCAAGTCTGTTGGAACGATATCCTGATAAAATCGCTAACTCGTTCATCGTGGCAACCGAGAAACAGGTCAGGTTCGCGAAGAAATAGCCGCACCATGCTTCCCCGTACCGGCCCGGCAGTGAAGATTTCCTGGGATACAGAAGCTAGGCTCATTAAGACGCGGAAATTTCTTCCTCTTGAGCTTGGTGGTCAGACGCAAGACTGGATTTTGTCGTCCGCACAAGAAAGATAGCGGAAACACAAAATTTATATTGTCCAATTTTTTGACTTGCTTCTGCGTGTCTGCTATCGCAGGTTACAAGATTCGAAGGGATCTGAATCTTTGAATAATTAAGGAGAGATACATTATGGCCAGTAGTGAGACTCGATTTCAAAACCGGTGGCATGGACCCTGTAATTTTCCCATCCGAGTTGAGATTGTCGGTGAAGGAATCCGATACCTGAACAATGATCCGGATTCAAAGACCTACGGAGCGGTGGTGTGGCAGTGCCCAGGTTGCGGAGAACCGTTTCTTTCCCCGACGTGGAATGACAAATGTGATTTTGAGTGCGTCCACTGGAATTTGGCCGAGGAACCGCAGGAAGGATCACGGCAAGAAGAGCGCTCCGTTTAGTTTGTTGGGTATTCTCTCGAACGAGGCGGTTCACTTCGTTCACCGCATCCTACAAGAGCCACAGGAGCTGAGTTTCTGCCATTGGCAGCGGAATTAAGAGACGACAGGCAAGATGCCTGTTCCACCAAACAAATGCCACTCGCTTAACGGCCCATCGGTAGTCACTCGCCATATAGGAGTTCTTGAAGGGGGTTGCAGGGGGAAACTTCTTGCAAGAAGTTGCCTCCTGCATATCTCTTTCTTGCCCTCTCCTTCTCCTCCCATTCCCCTTCACCATTCAGGGCGGAATTTTTCCAGCCAGCAGACAAGAGCCAGGATGGTCCATATCTGGCGGTTGTTGTCCTTTTTCCCTGCCAGATGCTCATCGAGCAACCCGCGGCAGTAGCGCTCATTTAGGATGCCTGTAGAGCGGATCCTTTCGGGCCTGAAGTAATCCAGCAGCATCGGTTTCAGCTCGTCCCGAATCCAGAAGGGTAGGGGAGGCGTGAAACCTTTCTTCTTGCCCTTGCGTATGGCCGGCGGAAGCAGGCCACGCACAGCCCGGCGCAGAAGCCGTTTTGTCTGTAATCCGCTGGACTTGATCTGCGGCGGAATCACAGCGACTCGCTCCAGGAGCTGGTGATCAAGAAGAGGAACCCGCGCTTCCAACGAATTGGCCATAGTCATGCGGTCAACCTTGGCTAGGTTATCGTCAAGGAGGAACGTCTTGGTGTCCACGTAAAGCAGTCGGTTCAAAGGATGAGCGTGTTTTGACCGCTCAAAATATTCGTCGAACACATGGAAGCTGTCATGGAAACCGTTCCCGAGAAATTCAGGTCGCAGGAGCTGCTTTTTCTCCTCTTCGTTAAAGATCACCTTCCACCAATAATGCGCCCGCTCGAGTGGAAGGTCGGCCCCTGTAATGAACCTCTTGGCCTTGTAATCAAAGCTCAGTCTTTCCATGGAAGTCGGCAGAGCCATAACCAGAGGATTGATCAGCCTCTCTCTGATCCAGCGCGGGACCAATCCGAACATGCGGCTGACTTTGTAAGCGACATGGGTGGGGTAACCCGCAAAAACCTCATCACCGCCATCGCCTGTGAGCACAACCTTGACGTGCTGCGCTGCCATTTTGGAAACCAGAAACGTCGGGATGGCCGAGTAGTCGGCAAAGGGCTCGTCAAAAAACGTCAGAAGCTCGGGAATCGAGTCGATCATCCCCGGATAGACCGTCTGCTCCAGGTGTTGGGTGCCGAGAGTCTCCGCGACCAGCCGGGCTTCCGGGGATTCGTCATATGATCGTTTATCGAACCCAATGGTAAATGTGAGCAGTGGCAACTGAAGTTTGTGAGACATCACAGCGGCCACTGTGGTTGAATCGAGTCCTCCGCTCAATAGTGCGCCCACGGTAACATCTGCAATCATGTGGCTGCGGATAGCCGTCTCGATGAGGTCCAGGATTTCTTGTTCGTAGCGCCTGCCGAGTGGCTCTTCCTCTCCTATTTTTGGAAGTGGGATGTCCCAATATTGCTTGATTTGCAGCCCTTCTGGTGAACACGTCATCACGCAGCCGGGAGGGAGTTTCTTGATCGCGGAAAATGCGGTGGCGGGGGTGGGCACGTACATCAGCGAGAGGTAGTCGTACAGGGCCTGATGATCGGCCTTCCTGCTAACGCCCGCTTCGAGTATCGGTTTGATCTCGCTACCGAAGATCAGTCGTTGGCCGGGTTCAAACGAGTAGAACAGGGGTTTTATGCCAAGTCTGTCACGAGCGAGGAACAGCCTGCGCCGTGCGGAATCCCAGATCGCGAACGTGAACATCCCGTTAAGGCGGTCTACGCAATTCTCGCCCAGTTCTTCATACAGGTGAAGTATGACCTCGGTATCTGTCCTGGTGCGGAACACGTGCCCCTTGGCGAGTAGTTCCGTCCGTAAATCCTGGTAGTTGTAAATCTCCCCGTTGAATACAATCCAGAGCGATTCATCCTCATTGGTGATCGGCTGCTTGCCGCCGGCAAGGTCTATTATGCTCAGCCTTCGCATGGCCAGGCCGACGGGACCCGCGACGAAGTATCCGTCATCGTCCGGGCCGCGATGGACCATTGTGCTGTTCATGCGCTCCAGAAGTGAGCGATCCGCACTGGCCTCGTTATCCAGCAGATATATTCCGCAAATGCCGCACATGGCAGATGATTATACTACAGCGGTTCCCGAAAGTAATGGTTGAGTGGCTTCCGACGAACATTGTGGTGGGACACGGGTAACTAAAAAAGACCGCCGCTGAGGAACGAAAGAAAAGGCCGGCTAATCCCTTTCTTTTAGACGGAGGGTGGCGAATTGGTCCAATATCAATCCGAAAAAGATGATGTTGATTCCGCCTGCCAAGAACAGGACCGTCCCGCCTGAAAATTGAGCGAAAAGCACGAGATTACGAATAGTCAGAGCAATTCCCGCCAATACGAGAACTAAGCCGGTCGGAAAGAAAATCTTATTCGGATTGGCCAACGTAATAATACGTAAAATAAACATGATGAAATTGAAACCGTCTCTGAAAGGGCGCAATTTGCTGACGGTCTCGGGCGGACGCGGCCGTACCTCGATGGGAACGAACGCCACGTTGTACCCCGCTGCGATAAAGCTCAATGTGCTGGTGGAGGGAAAAGAATATCCGTTCGGATATAAATGCAAGAACCGAGTGGCAACGCTATGGCGGAACGCGCGGAACCCGGAAGTAAGATCCGGAATCTTCTGCTCCGACAAGAATGACGCTAGTCGGCGCAGGAAAAGATTTCCGATATTTCTAAGGATGGAACCCTCGCCTTTGGCGAACGTTCGTGCGCCGACAACAAGATCGAATTGATCCAGCTTGCTCAGAAGGTGGGGAAGCTCCTGCGGGTCATGCTGGCCGTCCCCGTCCACAATTGCAACACGACCGCCCGCTATGGCGCGTAATGCGGTTTTAACCGCGGCCCCATTACCCTTGTTCAGAGGGTGCGAAATAACGTCAGCTCCCGCCTTGCGGCTTCCAGCGCGGTTGCGTCAGAGGAGCCGTCGTCAATCACCAAAATCCGGGCTTCAGGAACGTACTGCCGCACCCGGTGGATCACATCGGCTATGGTTTTCTCTTCGTTAAACGCAGGGATAACCACGGTGACACTGCCATCGGCCTGGTTGGCGCATCCCTCAGAATTTGGCGCTTTGTCAATCATTGCCGGTCACTTGATTTAGTATCCCAATTAACAGGAGCCTCTTTGGCTCACCGAACGCGCTTGAATTGAATCCGAAATGGAATACCATTTACCGCTGCGGCTGTCAAAGCCTAACCCGGACCGTGGGGTAAGTATTCAGTCTTTCGGGGGCAGGGGCTGTGTTTGTGGGGCAGGCTTTCCAGCCTGCCATGATCGGCATTTCAGGCGGCAGGCTGGAAAGCCTGCCCCACACTTTAGGATCCTGTGGCCCCAGGTTCTCACTCCCCGCGTAACTGAATGCTTACGACCGTGGGACAGCAATCCAGTGACAACCCTTCAGGCGCAGGCGCCCGAAGATTGTCATTGCGAGTGGAGCGAAGCAATCTTCCGGCTCGGGGGATTGCCGGCGCCACAATCCGGTAGCCACGGAATATCCCTTATTCGTTATCCGAGCGTCAACAAACGGATTAACTCCCTCAAATGACGCAGATATTCCGGGGTGATTTTGGTTATCTGGAAACCGGCCCGCCACTCTGAACTCTTAGCGGCAGGTTTTGCCCACAGGCATGTAGCTTCGAACCAGAGGTTGTCAACCTCGAGGAAATCCCTACAGGGAATAACAAACGCTTTCGTTTCCCCGATTCTTACTTCAAGCCCTCTAACACCAATGCCTCTTTCCGTGATGTCATGCAGTTTACCCTTTTGGGCCGGGAAATTCGGATCGTAGATAGAAACGCTCACTGAAAGATAGTGCCTGGGCGCCCGTCTTGGATCGTCAATTATGACAGTGTCCGCGCCGGATCGTGGGCGTCCGCCGTAGAGTTCCTCCACCGTTACAATTCCGTTGTTCAGCAGCTTCGTAAAGGCGCTTTGGAGCCCCTTAGCAGAAAGCCTGTATTTTTCCATTAGCTCGGAATCGCTCATTCCTGAGCGGATATCTTCCGCGAACTGTCGCGCCTGGATGATTGGCTTGGTCATGGTGTGCAAACCGGTCTCTGTCTTTTCGAATTGGGAATGATACTACATACGCAATTAACAACCAATGATCGATTACGGAAGATTTGGACGAGGCCCTATTGCGAACCGTCGTTCCTGAAAAAGATAACTAATGCAAACGACTGTTCATGGTGTCCGGAATTGCTTATGATTTAGTGTCTTGCCCTCAACCTCATATAGAAAATTTTCCTGACACGGATGAGCGCTTCAAAAACGCGCGGTTGAGGCGGGAACATCAAAAAGTTCCTGGCTTATCAATCCAGGGGGGAGTGATTTCGCCAAATCCCGACCTTTGCGCGCCACCTCGCGGCAACAAGCGCGCTGTCCTATTTTAGGTCTCCGCGCAGGGCAGAGTCATTGCAGTTTGTCAAACCCCAGGATTAGTCACGATATCCATAGTTCATTAAGTTTGTAAAGGATTTGTTAGGTCTGTAAATAATTTATTAAGCTAGCTAATAATGTGCCATTAAGGGTTGGTTCGCTTTATTTTTTCTTGACCGTTACACTTGGCATATGTAGGCTGATACAAGTGGAGGTTAGTGTTGCCTACCCTGCCATTTTCAAATGTTGTTTCCGAGACTATGAAGTTGGCTACCACGCCGGGCGTTTGCAAGGATCGTGAGAGCAGGGCCTCCACAAAGCGCGAAATTGTGACCATAACGGTCTCGCAGGCGGACTATGCCGCTCTAAAAGCCGCCGGCGGTCCTGACCCCGATGACCTCACTATGGCCTTGAAGTACTACGTCGATCTGCTCCGAGAGACAGACTGGCGTCCACAGGACATCAGCTTTGGATGGAGCAGAGGTCCGGTGGTCCATTTTCTCACTGCTATACCTAAATCCGTTGCTGATGAAATCCGAAATCTGCCCGGCCGCTTCGATGGCCACACGATAGAGGCCGTCCGCATATTCCTCGGTGGCGAATCGGACATCTTAGACGCTGCCTCACAGGAACCTAGTTTTGCGTCACTGGGGGGGGACTGGGTATTCGCCCAACTAGGCGCACTTAGGTTTTTTGTCTCGCGTCTCCTTCGCTAGCCACATTACCCCCAAAAGAGCGACGCGAGCTCTATTTACAATCCCCCTCCGTATCTTTCTTCATACCCCTGTAACTGCTCGGCCGGTTGCGCTTCTTACGCCGCATTGCGAGCCGCCTCATTGGAATTGGTTTTCGGCCTGAGCACGTGTGTCAATCTCAATGATAGGCGCGCAAGCTCCCCCGCGACGAGTGAAACGGTAGCCAAAATCGTGAGCCACTCTGCGCGCCATACGCGCCCCTCATTTTGTTCAACAATAATTTGGTTAATTATAAGTCATTCGAGCCGCACACAGGGTCAAAAATTTCTCCACTTCTTTGTTTCAGGCCTTCTATTAAATTGCTCCGCCAATCGATGGGAATTCCAAAATGCAACTGTCGGAGTCTTCCAAAATAATCATCTGATGACTTCGGATTACACGGTAGGGTTGCATTCGGCCACGGATTTGGATATGGATATTGGTCCTGATTCCTGTTAGTTGAATGCAAACAAAAGCCGACTGCCCGGCTTCACAGGGCAATAGCCGAAGAACAAGTGGCTTGCTCTTGGATAAGTAAAGATTGGCTTTTTCATACGGAAAATATAGTATTCGAGCCTCAATTGCAGATAATCCGGTCTTGATATTGCTTTTTGAAAGGCCGCTCTAGTATAAATGAGCCATTGTGACTCACGCTAACAATGTGCTAACATAAAGCCACTTTATCTGACAATGCCTGACCGGAGCTGAGTCATTCTGACCCAAACCGGCCAGGCGGACTTATATTAATCAGTTCTTTCTGTAAAGCTGTAACATATTATTATCAATATGTTATTTCGGAAACCTGAAGGCTCCGATCTAACCTGGCACGATTGATGCTTCCGATAACTGCCGTAAGCGTCCTGCTGGGAGAAGAATGTGATTGAATCATAGGACAATCGAGTAACGGGACTATTTCGTCAGTCGATGTCTGCGCTTCCGGAGCGCAAGTTAAATTCTGTGGAATTTCAGTCGATTCCGATTATAGACCTGGCAGAGAGCAATCCAGTATTCCAGTCTTGCGTAAGGCGATATTTAGAAGCGGGACTGGCAAACAAGGGAGGTCGGATGAATAGAGAAGACAAGATGAAGGCAGCATGGGCTTTGCTGCAAGAAGTGGAACTCGACAAACGTTCCTATACGGCGCGAGGACGACAGCAAGTGCGAGAAACCGCGAGGATCAGCTGTAGCCTGCCCGCCGATGTGGTAAGACGGCTCGACAAATTAGGAAATGCGAGATCCCATCACGTGGAAAGGGCCGTTAAGCTCTACTTGCTTCTGACGGAACGTTTCTTGTCCGGAACAACCCTCAGTGATCCACAAAAATAGTCCACCCCCCTCGACCTTCTTCCGGCCGTATACTCCTAAGCTTCACCCTGCACTGTCCTACGCTGTCGGAGAAGCAGATCCGGATATCTCTTTGGCATTTTCGAGTTGTTATTCGACAGCTTCCTGGTATCCTACGTCGTGGGAGAGAGCCCTTCAGTCGGGCAGAGGCCAAGACTATGACTTGTTGTGGAGAACTAGCAGGTATGGAGACGATTCTGTTGGTGGAGGACGAAGATTTAGTGAGCGACGTGACAAAGAGGATCCTGGAACGAGGCGGGTACACAGTGCTCACAGCGGCCAATGGGAAAGAGGCTTTGGATTTATACTTGAAGAAGAGGGGTATGATTTCCTTAGTAATTCTCGATTTTATCATGCCTGAAATGGGTGGCAAGGAGTGTCTTGAGCAACTCCGCGAGATCGATCCCAATGTAAAAATTCTGGTAACCAGCGGATATTGTAGAGATGGGATGGCGAAAGAGGTCATTGCCTCAGGAGCTGCGGGCTTTATTCGCAAACCGTACGATTCGAAACGAATGCTCACAGCCGTCCGAGAGATTTTGGATTCCGGCTGACCGAAGGTGTTGGGATCTTATGACAAACTAAGATAATAATCAAAATGTGGGCGCCGCTTTGGTATCAATCCGGTTACGCGGGGCTCGCTATTTCGTTGCGAGGAGTGAAAGGGCGAAGCGACTCTCTAAGATCGAGATCGATGCTGTCCCGTAATTGCCTCCGAATTGGCCGGGATGTTCAGTCCTCAACGATAGCCACAGGACGGCACCATCCGGCGCTGGCGCGTTTAATCTTGACAGGAAAGCAACAAACCACAAATCCGTGGGAGCGGCCTATGGCTGAGAGATTGGCCAGCTTTTCCATATGGCAATAGCCGACCTCAATGCCGGCAAAGTGAGCTTCCCATATTACTTTCGGATCTTTGGTGGCCTGGAATTCTTTGGCGAGAAACGGCAGTGGGCGATCCCAGCTCCAAGCGTCGATACCGACTACCCTGATTCCCTTTTCCGTGAGAAACAGCGTACTCTCACGATCCATGCCTGCGCCTTTCACCAGATATTCGGGCGTTCCCCACGCTGCGTCCGCGCCGGTCTGAATCAGCACTATATCGAGAGGCTTTAATTCGTAGCCGATGCGGTCCAGCTCCGTTTCGACGTCCTTCGCTGTGATCCGCTCGCCATCGGCCTTATGGCGAAAATCGAGAAGCACGCCGTCGCGAAAACACCATTCCAGCGGTACTTCATCTATGGTCAGACTTGTCTTTCCCTTATCCATAGTGGGATGATAATGGTACGGGGCGTCGAGATGCGTGCCGCTGTGCGTGGTAAGCGTAAGGAACTCAATAGCCCATCCGAGGCCCTCGGGCAGTTGTTCCGTGCTCAAACCGGGAAAGAAATCCGTCATCTGCTGAGCGCCGGCGGTATGGTCCAGATACTCGATTTTCGGGATCATCATGGGAGGATCGCTTGGCAAATCCGCCTCTATGCATACGCTGAGGTCAATGAAACGTTTCCTACCCATCGGCTCTCCTCAAAACTGTTCACACGCTACCCGGAAACTTCCCGGGTCCTGACAGGATCCCTCGATTTTCTTGGTCTTATTACCGATGCCGTCCTTCAGGGAGTAAGATCTTTCAACTTAGACGATTCGCTGTCAACGATTTTATTGCCAAGGGCAAGATAGGTTCATCGGCGAGGGCAGACAATTCGAGCGGAAAATCATTCTTACCGACACGTCGAATTAAGTAAGTTATTCCACAAATTCGCGGGAAAGAATTATAGTGTTTGAAATAGAAATGCGACCCCAAAATCCTAGGACTGAACGCCTGGAACTTTTCCATCCGTTACGGAACGGACTGAGAAAGAATGCTTGGCGATGGGTTCGTTCCGAGGAGATGACGAACCTATTCACGGGCCTCGCGTTACCCGAAAATGGTGAAAGGAGCAGAAAATGGAGCCGACAGAGATCAGAGATGAGGTAAAAGAAGAGCTGGAGAACGAAGAAGAAAAGGAAACAAAGAAGGAAAAATGGATCAACTATTTAGCCCTGACCACGGTCCTTCTCGCCGTGTGTGCGACTTTGTCCAGCTTTAAACTGGAGCATTTTTCCGTTGAATCAATCCTCAAGCAAGCGCAAGCCTCTGACCAGTGGGCATTTTATCAATCAAAAAGTCTGAAAGGATACTTGTACGAATTGCAGAAGGAGAAGATCGAAATCGAGCTGAAATCCATCGAAAAAAACTCTCCGGATCTTGTCCCGGACTATAACCGGAAGATCGAATCCTATGGCGCTCAAGTGACAAAATATGACAAGGAGAAAAAAGATATCATGAAGGACGCGAAGCACCTGGAGAGCGAACGAGACGAGGCCCAGGAGAGGCGTGAGATCTATGGAGAGGCGATAGTCTTTCTTCAAATGGGAATTCTCCTTTGTTCCATTTCTGCGCTCATGAGAAAGAAATACATATGGTTCATAGGATCAATCGTCGGGGCTGTCGGCATCGTATATTTTGCCAACGGTGTCCTTCATTTGATGTAATCGCCCGGGAGGTGGTCGTATCGATTACGACAAATGAACACAATGGAACTGTGATATGCCGGATTTTCAGAATGCCAGAAAATGGGAGGAGTTTCGGGCCGGCCCAGGAGTCGTATGCAGATCCATCACGGAGAAAATCAAAGCCGCACATCCTGTCTGATCTCCCTGTGGGCTTATAGTATGCTGATTACGACTATCGGGCGGACCTGAAAGCCGAGTTGGAAATGTGTCATCCGGAGAGAAAACGACTACCTTTTTGTGAATCAGTGACAGAGGCTCTTGGAGATTTCAGAAAATTACGACTGGCCTGATGGAGGAAATTCCCCAAAAGTCATTTCATTCGAAGAGATTCCTGCCTTGTTGCGCATCGTCGCCCCGAAGCCTGATTGCTTCCGGTGGGCACGTAATTATGTTAAAAATGGTGTGGGGGAAAATTGATTCCAGGGGATCCAAGAAATGAAAATATTACAAATAATACTAGTGATTGCCGTATTTTCTGCACTGTCTCTCGGCCTCTCGGGCATTGTGGCCGCTCAGCCGCTTATCAACCCGCCGGGCACAGGATGTAACGCGTCAAAGATCCCGTTCATGCTCGCGCAGACCGATTACGGCGGACCATTCGACCTTAACTACTGCCAATGGGAGTGCCGTATGCGATATGGATTGGAGCCGAGTGGACTCGGTGGGGCGGGCGGAATTCACTCGGACACTAAAGACGATAACGGGGCTTACGAATCTCACCAAAGTTCCGCGACTTACAATCAGTATGCCGCTTGTATAGCTGACTGCAACCGAACATTTTGGCAGGAGTTTGACAAAAACACTGGTGGAGCCGGGCAGAAACGCTGAAACCGCGCGTGAACCCGCCTTCGTTCACTAAGCAGCTTGGATACGACTTGCCCGTCCGTACCTGAACAGGGCTGCTATAGCCGAATTGTGTGGCATCTCTTCGGGCTGGAGAAGCGTACACGGCGCCGCCGTTCAAGAGTGTCTGCGCTGCCGCAAAATCCGATAGATCGATGGCCCCTGCGGCGCCGGCCTCGAGCAATCGAACTTCGTCATTGGCAGGATTGAAATTCCCCCAGCGTTGCGCCCCGAGGGAAACAAACAGAACCTCGACCCTTCCCTGGAATGATGCTCTGACTACCTCCTCCACGTCGCTTGATGTCTTGTCGGTCCCCAGTAGCTCTCGATAAGTGGCCAAACGATCCTTGGTCTCCTGCTCAAAATAGGGACTGATTATTTCTACGGCTTTACTATGCAGGTCTTGGGGTGAAATCTCATCGGGGTTGCCGGATATGCTCGCTTCCAAGATGTGCGGATACGATGTCGCTTGCTTGAAAATGGGTGCCAGATAATCGACCGAGGCTATGACCATAGGGATATTCTCGTCGGATAGAAGGTTTTGGATGCCTTTATCAACCTCCTGAAGGAATCTTAAAATACGATCCTTGGTCTCCTCGGTCCCAACACCGTGTCCGTGGAACATCGCCGGCCGTCTGCCCGCTCTGCCGGCTGTTCGGGTATGGAATTGGAGCTGTTTTTCAACCTCATCATATTTGAGCGCCTCGTCAAGACTCGTGGGGACCCCTTTGAGGGCCACCTGCCTCACGCTGTGCTTGGTGCACTGGAACAGTCTGACTTGATTTTGGCTCAAGGCCAAGAGGTAAAATCGGCCGTCACCGGTAAGGAGAGGTAGAATCGGTTTTACATGAAAACGGTCAGCAACACTCACAAGTTCGTCAAATCTGATCGGGAGCCGATACGGTTTGAAAAGATCCTTGGCCACAAATAGCGCCAGTCCGTCGCTCAGGTGCCGCCAAAACGGGTGGTCATCCAGCAGCCTGTAAGCCGGTTCCAATAATGAGTCGGGCTTGTCGGACCCCAAGCTCATCCAGTTTGTTCTCAGCTTCTCTTTACGAAATTCTTGAACCTGATTTGATCTTCCTGCACTCGTGTTGTCACGGAGTGTGTGGGCATGAAAATTGATACTAGCCACTTATCTTGGTGTTGCATCAGAAGTCTCAGGTCATTTATTACGAACAAATCCATTTGCATAGTATGCCTCCGCAATTAGTGAAGACGCTGGTCTTCCCTTCAGCCTGAAATGTTTACTAATTTCCCCCTTTAATTCAATTATAATCATTCATGTATCAGGACCCGTTTCCGGGTTACTCCGACATTAATCTTCGGCTGAGCGCTGCTTTGAGGCAAGAATTGGACGCGGCTCGGCAGTAGGAGCAGAATGATGGCCAAGGCAGAGGACATGTGGCAATGCCAGACAGTAAACTGTGGTTACATCTATGATCCCGATCGAGGTGACCGCAAAGGGAAAATTCCTCGCGGAACTCGTTTCGAGGACCTCTCTGATGACTGGAAATGCCCTATATGTGGGGCGAGCAAAAAGATGTTCCGACAGCTTGGACAACCGGCTGCGTGAAGGCCGGAGATTCCTCCCGTAGTCGCCGGGCAGTGGCATTCACGGGAGTCGTTCGTGCCTGTGGCCCAAGTTATGGGGGCGGCTAGTGTCTTCATCTTGGCCTATTGCAACCGGTTGTATTGGCCATGCGGATATTTTGTTTGACTGAGTAGTATACAGTGATGTATCCCCGGAATAGCGAAGAAAGCGGTTTTTTCGGCCATCCGAAAAGGCTGAGCGGGCGACCTCGCTCGAGGGGGCAAATATGGCTAAGGTAAGAATTGACGCACGAGATGTCCTCAAAGATATACGGGACGGCTTGGACGACACCGCTCTAATGAAAAAGTATCGGCTCTCCGGAGCAGGTCTACAGAGCCTCTTCGCAAAATTGACTGAAGCCGGACTCCTTAAACGGGCTGATCTCGACAAACGGATGGCCAACTTCGAGAAAACTGTGGAGCTTACGATGGTCAAATGCCCATCTTGTGGGATGCCTCAGTTTTCAGCTTTTGATGAGTGCCCACAGTGTGGAGTCATAGTCAAGAAGTTCCTGGAAGGTCGGGAGCCACCTAAGAGCGACGTTCAAAAAATAATCGAAAAACAACCTCGGGTGGAGCCGGCCCCAGCGCCTGAAAAGGAAGCGACCGAGCCGAAGACCGTACGGATTTCTGCTTTCCTCTGGGAGGAGCTTAAATCCCTCGGAGGCAATCCCGATGAGCACGTGACCAGCGCGGTTTCCATGTATGTCTTGAGGAGCAAGGAAAACCCGCCCACGAAGTGACTCGGCAGGTAATTTAATATTGTGGGATAGAGAAGGAGCTGATAAGGAGGCGGATCATTTCTGCAATAATCCGCGTGCTCCGCGTTCTCTGCGGCGAACTAGGTGCCTGGTGAGATTGATGAACCAGTTTGTTCCCTGGAAATGTAATTGTTGCGGCAGAGAATTCGACATGTCAGGCGGCGGCCTCTGCAAAAAGTGCGGCAAGCCGACGTGCGGTCTTTGCTTTGGTATCGGAACGCTTAAACAAATCTGGAAGCTGAAAATGCCGGAATCAAGGATTTGCAAGTCTTGCGCAAAAGCGGAAGAGCCGAAGAATTCTTCGTCAAAATAGAAACGAGACGATTTGCGATTGGTAGCTCGGCGGCCTGCGGTGAATTTGTCCGAAAGCGAAGTTTTTTTTGACATTCACGAAAGCACCTCTGACCAGGAAACCACCACCTCTGGAGGCCATTCTCATGACACATAAATTTCTTATCACTGTGCTATTCCCACTTCTGTTCGGCGTGATGGCTTTGTTCTTCTTAGCCATTGGACTACGTGGGATTGTCTTTAAGAAACCTTTCGTGATCTCATCGAGGTGGTTTCTTGTTCTGGTTTTGCTCGGTTTCTCGCCCTCAATCCTGCTGGCCATACCGTTTTCAGGACCGAGTCATAGCAGCGGCTCCCTTGCGGTTGTTCAATGGCTCACCCCAGCTATGTTACTTGTTGTGGCCATCTTTTTGTATTTCACTCTGAGGGGCTACACAGCATTCGGCATTACCGACGTGTCTTTCCGAGAGGCGCTGGTGGCTTCCTTGAAAAGACTTGATTTACCTTACGAAGAGACGCTTTCCACGGTACGATTGCCGACAATTGGGGCCGATCTCCAGGTGGCCATCCAGTCATGGATAGGGACCGGACAACTGAAGATGAAGCAGCGGGAATTCGCCAAGGTGCTAAGTGACATAGTTAGAGGCATGAACGAGTACTATCAGAGTGGCGCAGCCTCCAAGATGAACTTGACCTGCTGTATATTCTACGCCCTGATGGGAGTCTTGATGGCGGTTTTTGCAGGAGTTTTTCTATTCGCTTTCGGCAAAGTGTTTCTGACATTTTCGGCAAGGCATGGGCCATAGGGGATTTTGCTTGAGCGGATCGAGGACAACTCAATCTCCTTGAGGAATTATTAGGCCCGAAACCCTCTTGAGACCCCAAGATCGGATTTTCGTAGGTGAAAATCACTGACCAGGTCTCGTCGTGGGTGAAAATCGCTGAGAAGCTAACTCATTATTAATACGGAACTTGGTCGCCAGTGATATCCCACCAACAAGTGTATTCCACTTATTCATGCTCGTTCCTGCCTAGCCCCGCCCGATAAAGGGGTCGCTCCTGGTACGAAGGGCTCGGATTTGCCCTGTTAAATGAAATGCGTCGGCAACTGCGCGATCTGGACGCCCAAGATGCATGCAAGATTGATTGCATAGGACAAGGACGATGGGAACAGTTCGGCGCCGTGGTTGGTGGCGCGGGTCTGATTAGCTTTAACCGGCAGGCTAACAAGGTGGAATTCTCCGCAATAGCGGGCTGGTTAACATGAAGAAAATTCTTCTTGTCGTGGGGGGTTGTCATTATTTGCAATTGTTTTCCGGACCCGTACCCGATGAGTGACTGGTGGCCTGCCTTCTCAAGGGAGAGGGGAAATGAACAGTATCGGACTATCTTTGGCAGCGGCAGTTTCCATCGCGGTTCTGGGAGTTTTGAGCTTCAAGCCCAAACTGCATTAGAACGGCCACTTACTTACACTAACCCCAATCCATTCGTGGTCGATCTTTATATAGACGACGTTTTTAAGTGCACAGCCTCGGGCAGGTCGACCTGCCCGACAACAGTGACGCCCGGCCCACATAGGGTGAGAGAAGTCAGGAGAGAAGATGGCAGGACATTTCTCCTCAGGACCATCGATTTTCCGTCAATCAATGTACAAAAAGGCCACGTCCCGCCCCCGTCCCCGAGAGTTGGAATAAACCAAGAGCCTCAGACTAAGCTTGATAGACTCAAGGCGGAATTGCAAGAACTCAAGAACCAGCCTACAATATATCAGCTCAACCGACACGCCGACAAAGCGATTCATCTTGCCAAAAAGATTCGAGACGATCTTCGTAGACGATCAATGTGTATGGCAGCACTAAGGGTTTTGAATAAATACCGCCCAGGAGAGGCACGGAAGGAACTGCATAGAATAACCGCCGAAACAGGTGAAGATTTTTTCGGTGATTCCTCCGACTTTCAAACATTGCCAGGCACAGCTGCTCTGGGCAAGCCCCTAAGATGGAATCCCAGAGAAAAAATGGTGAATTTCATGAAACAGGTTACGGATGAGCTTCCATGGGAGAAGGTCAGAGGTTTTGTTGAATACATAAAAGAAAATTACTCAGAAAACGAGTAAACCAGCGATCGAAAAATGGCGGACGGCTGATAGTCTCGATCGTGAGCTTGGTAATGAAACGGAGGCATCAATGGGTTCAATCCAGGTTTTGTCGAAAAGCCTAGTGTTGGTTGTCGCTCTATTTATTTCAGCACACTTTTCATGGGCGATTGATACAGAAATTGACAAAACCTCGCGTCAGATTGAACAAATGAAAAGAGCCATTAAGGAGGGCGAGACAACACTGAAACAGGTACCTATTGTAATCGAGAAGCTCGAAAGTGTTGCGGCAGAACAGGATAGGCTGGCCGAGCATGCTAAGGTCGACTTCCTTCAAGCCTGCAAACGTCGTATGGATCCCAAAGAATGTGATGATTTTGTGGAGTCCATAGATAGAAAAGTGACAGACGAGGAACGCAGCGCCTGCCTGGGGACGATCTGCCGCCCTCGCTCGTGCAACTTTGCATGCAATATCATGACCACTATGTAACTGATGAACAGGAAGAAATGATGGTTTTTTACCAGTTCCCAATCGACTTCTATGAACATGGGTATAAGAACAGGCCGTTCGTGGCAAATGAGTGGAAGAAATACTTTGAAAAATGGCCCTTCCGCCATTCTAATATCCACTCCATAGAACGCCAAAGCGGATCAGCGGCATCGGGCGAGGTGACGGTCGGGGTAAAATATTCCTTCACCTGGGTAGGAGATTCGGGACAACCCGCAGAGGGCTACCGGACTTCCTTGATCACATGGAGAAAATTTGGACGAAACTGGAAAATTAAAGGGTTAAAAGAAAAGGTGTGGGTCCCTGACCAGGATGAATGAGGTCTCACTGACGCAGCAACGATTCTCTCTCCTCCCACCAATCCTCGTGTTCATGATGCCTAAATTCATACATCCTGCGGCCTTCGTTTTCATTCTAAAATACAAACAATCCGTTCCCGCCAGGATTCCAGGACTGAACGAACCTCGCTTTCTGTGTCGTTCAACGGAAAGGAAATGGGACGTTCGTTTGCCCTGGAGCTTGCCAGGCGCCGGGCAATAGCCGCCTAGTCTTTGCTTCCAAATGATTTTGCCCGCGTGCGCTGAGAATTGCGCTCCACTGCCATGTGTCGCGCCGGATGCATATTGTATCAAATGATGGTATGTTAAGAAGAATCGGGATCCGGCGATGTTGCGCCAAATCTTCATGGTTGGTCTCATGGCGTCATGAAAAACAGCAAGACCCCACTCAAAGGTCCTCCTGAGGACACAGATTCAATCGAAGTGAGCACGTTCGCAGCCAACGTGACATTATCGGGAAGCTTCGATGTGTCGCAATTCAGGACGACCTCATTCAGCAAATTGTTGCACGCCCTCCCTGTTCCAGCGCTATTGATTGATGATTCCCATCAAATTATCTTTGCCAATCAAGCATGCCGCAAGATTAACCCCGATCCTGAAAAGTTGGTAGGGGCGCCTGCCGCGGAATTGCCCCTCGTTTCCGCAGCTTCCAGGGAGATTGAGTCTCTCTTGGAAAGTGTTTTTTCGACTCGGAAGCCTCAAACTTGTGAAGCGGCGCTAGGGACTGCCGAATCCAGCATGTGGGGGCGGTTATTCTTTCGGTCCGTTAGGCTCGACAGGAAGCGATTGGCGCTTCTCATCGTGGAAGATCTCACTTTTGAAAAGAAACAGTTACTCTTGAGCCGGAAATACCAAACAGATCTGGAGAAGCAGGTCGCGGAGCGCAGAAAGGCCGAGAAAGCGCTTGAGAAAGCAAATCTGGAACTGGAAGATAGGATTCGACAACGCACTAGTGAACTGCTGGAATTGAACAAACAGTTGGAGCAGGAAATCAGAGAGCGCGAACGTGCGCAGAACTTGTTGTCAGAGAGTCAGCAAAGACTTGAGCTTGCGCTAAAGGGGGCAGACCTGGGGCTGTGGGATTACGATATAGCGAACAACCAGGGATTCGTTGACCAAACTTGGGCGGACATTTTCGGTTATTCTCTTGATGACATACCGTCGAACATCAATTGGTGGAGAAGTGCGATTCATCCGGAGGATAGATCTACGGTGGTTGACGCGTGGAATGCTCACCTGGAAGGCCGCACACCCTATTTTGAGGCCGAGCATAGGGTGAAAGCTAAGTCGGGAGAATGGAACTGGGTGCTGACCAGGGGCAAAGTTGTTGATCGCGATGGAGACGGCGCGCCGCTGCGGGCCTCGGGAACAGCTTTTGACATCTCCGATCGTAAGCGAGCAGAAGACAAGCTTCTGCAACTGTCCAAAGTCTTCATGGAATCGATCGATCCGATTTTCATCAGGGATTTGGAAGGCGCCATCGTAGACCTAAACAAAGCGGCGGAACAAACCTACGGATGGAGTCGAGAGGAGTTGATCGGCAAATCCATTAAGACCGTCGTGTCCCCAAACCGGCACGAGATCGCTGATGAATTACAAGAGCGATGCAAACGGGGGGAGAAAGTCGAAAACGTGGAAGCCGTTCACCGTATTAAGTCCGGAGATCTTATGCCGGTCTTGGTAAGCCTATCTCTTTTGACTGACAAAAAAGATAAACCAGTGGGGATCGTAAGTATTACCAAGAATCTGAGCGACCTAAAGCGGACTGAAGAGATGCTTCGCGCGAAGACGGAAGCCTTGGAGCGGAGCAACAAGGATTTAGAAGAATTTGCCTATGTCGCTGCCCATGACCTGAGAGAACCACTTGTCGGAATTGCCGCCTATTTAAAGGTCTTGGCGCGGCACTAGCAGAGCCAAATCCGATACAGAAGCCCAAAAACTAGTTTCTCGCGCCCTGGATATCACGGTCCGATTGGACTCTCTCGTGCAAAGCCTACTGGCTTATTCGCGATTGGGGGCCGGACCAAAGTCGTTCCAACCTATTGATTGCAATGTGGCCCTGCAGAGCGCTTTATCTAATTTGAGGTCCGCGATGGAGGCGACGGACGCAGAGGTTATAAATGATCCGCTTCCAACCGTGATGGGCGATTCCGATCTAATTTCGGAATTATTTCAAAATCTTGTTAGTAACGCCATTAAGTTCGCAAGTGACAGGCCATTGGAGATTCACATCGGCGCAAGCCGGAAGGAAGTCGGTTGGGAATTCTACGTGAAGGACAACGGTATTGGTATCGAGCCGGCGCATTTCAAAAACATCTTTCGGATTTTCCAACGGGTCGAAGCCAGTGGCGGACGGGCGGGAACAGGCATTGGGTTAGCGAACTGCAAGAAAATTGTTGAGCATCACGGTGGCCGAATTTGGGTAGAGTCCGAGCCTAATGCGGGCTCCACCTTTTTCTTCACGATCCCCGAAAGAGGCGACGTGGATGCCTGAAATTTCACGGGAAAGTCCGCGGTCCAATACTCTCCGAATCGAGTGACTCGATTTGGTCAACCGGATAGAGACTGGGGGCGCTTTTTTAGATGGCTGATAATACAACTATATTTACACTCACTGCGAACACCGAGTTTGCCTTTCTTGGAGGAACGTGTTATTGACAGCGCCCAATTTGGATGAGTCCTAAGGGCATCCTTTGTCTCTGAAATGGCGCGGGTTTAGGAGTCGAAGAGTCATGGTGAAATTTAAGTGTCTTCTGTGCGGCATAGAGTGGGGTAATCCGCAGGCGACTGATTCCGACATTTCCCACGGTTATTGTCCGACATGCATACGAAGACGGTATACAGAGCGAATTCATGAGGCCCAGCTCAAGGCAGGATACTCTGATTGCTTTAACCGAGGCCACAATCATTGCACCGAAGAGCGCTGCCGCTTCAGAGCGGCATGTCAAGATGATTTGATCGGAAGTTGGAAAAAGGCCATCATAACAAGCCCATAGATTACAGAATCTGAAGGATCAGTCAGTAAGTTGTGATTGCATTACCGTGACCTGCTGCGCCTTGCGCCCACCATCTTTATTATCATGTTAGCGGCTACTCGGAGGTTTGCCCACGGAGGCTCGTCCACGAACCATCCGTCGATTCTCTCACGTCCCAAGAATCTTCATATTCATGATGCCTTAGTTCATATCTCCGACCATCCTTCGTCTCGACTCTAAAATACAAATAGTCCGGTTCACGCCAGGATCCCAGGATGGAACGGACCTCGATCTCGGTGTCGTCCAGAAGAAATGAGATGGGCCTTTCGTTTGCCCTGGAGCTTGCCAGGCACCGGACTGCGGTACGAACCCACGGGTTGGGAGCAATTTCGGACATGGTTTGCTGCCGTCTTTGATGCATTAGGGCCGGGGTCACTGCCGAACATATGTTGACGACCGGCACGGAGGCCGGTCGCTACCGGTAATGAGCGGGAAGCAGCTGACTCCATCAGCAGCCGGGTAGGGCGGGCCGTGCCCGCCAGAATCCCCCTGTGTCCCCCTTTAGAAAAGAGGGAGGAAAGAGGGCGACCTCCGGTCCGCCCCGTACACTCGCGGCGCAGATGGTGCCGCCAGCCATATAGGAGTTTTTGCCGGAGGGGTCCGGGGAACCGGGTTTTTGCAAAAACGGGTTCCCCGGATTCTCTCTCCCTCTTTCTCTCCGCACTCTTCGGTTAACTCTCGGTCACACTTCCACGTTTGCCAGCTTTTCGAATACAGTCACGAGCGCGGAGTGATCCAGCTCCCCATCGTCGGTTGCCGTCAGGGCGTTCATCAGTTCGGTCACTATTGCGGAAACCGGCAAAGCGACTCCTAATTCTCGCGCTGTATTCAGCACGATCGCCATGTCCTTACGATGCAGTTTCAATTTGAAGCCGGGCTGAAAATTGCGCTGCAACATTCGATTTCCGTGCACTTCAAGAATTCGGCTCTGCGCAAAACCGCCCAAGAGCGCTTCTCGCACTCTGGCGGGATCCACGCCTGCTTTTGTCGCGAACACCAGAGCTTCACCCACCGCTGCGATTGTTCCACTGCACACAATTTGATTTGCCGCCTTCGTCACTTGGCCCGCGCCGGATTCGCCGATATGAATAATGTTCTTTCCCATCTTCTCGAAAATCGGTTTCGCGCGCTCGAACGCCGCCACAGGTCCGCCAACCATGATCGACAACGTCCCGTTCTCCGCTCCGATCTGCCCGCCGGACACGGGCGCATCCAGGGCCGTGCAGCCTTTCTGTTGGGCCGTGTCGGCAATGTGACGCGCCAGCGAAGGTAGGACCGTGCTCATGTCGATCACCAGCCCTCCCCCTTGTAGCCCTCGCAAGATCCCGTCCTGACCAAGAACAACCCGCTCGACATCGGGTGAATCCGGTAGCATGGTGATCACCACATCGCTCTGACGCGCGACATCTTGGGGCGATGTTCCGGCGGTCGCCCCTGCAGCGACCAATTCGTTCTGCGGACCCGGCCCTCGGTTCAAAACAACCAGTGGATAACCGGCCTTCAACAAATTTAGGGCCATGGGTTTGCCCATGATTCCCAAACCGATAAAACCTAGGCGTTCCATGTTGGCGTCCCTTCTCTATCTATTAGTTAGTAATGTTGTTTTTCTGATATATCTTTACACCACAAGTCCTCCGATAGGGTAGTGGCGCCATATGAAAGCAATCCCTAAAAAGAGAGAGCGGCCATGAGAAATGATATTGTCGTAGCCTTTCTAGCCATACTTTTTCTCGCCTTCATCATCTTCATGTTCTCGGTTTGTGTTCCGCGCCGGCGCTGACTGGAGTGAATACATTCTGGAGTGGATAAGCCGAAGGAAACCCGCTGCGCGATTGCTCCGTGAAATGGATAATAGACCGCGAGAAAGACTTGTTGAAATAGCGTTGGCCTTAGCTCTCGCCCCCTATCATTGGCCCAAACGCAGGAGCCGGCAATGACGAAGGGCTCGTTCGGGCTCGCCAGCGATATATGGAGTTCTTGGCGTCTTTGAGCGATGACGACCTTCGCCAGTGGATAAAAGACAAGATTCAAGACACACATTCATTACTGCTCAAAGTCGCGCTCGAATCATTAAATGATAAAGGATCGTCCGGTTAAAAAAGGGTTGACGCGCAGTTTCATTGGTCGTAAATTAGGGTACTGTATACGCTTGAAGTCCGTCAATTGTCCATTATATCAATATATTAGATATTGTGATCCATTTCCGACCACTGGACACATTATGGCGACAAATAAACTTCGGCTGATAATAAAAGATCCGATTTCCATTCGGAAAAAGGTCTATGCCGCCATCAGGGAACACATACTCGACGGCTCGTTTCCGCCTGGAGAAAGGCTCGTGGAGAGCCGCATAGCGGAACAAATAAAGACTTCACGAACTCCCGTGCGCGAGGCGCTTCATCTGCTTGAAAGCGAAGGCCTCCTGGAGTCAATGCCCAGGGCCGGCTATCGAGTGAAGCCCCTTCACTGGGAGGAAGTTGAAGAAATTTGCGAAATACGCGTGGTGAATGAGACCTTGGTCGCGCGGTGGGCAATGAAGCGGATCACCCCGAAAGAAATCCTGGCGCTGGAAAACAATCTCAAAGTCGCGGAACATGAAGTGCGAAGCGGAAACCCGAAGGCGTTTGTGCAAAGGGACGCGGAGTTTCATGAAATTCTGGCTCATGCCAGTCGGAGCGAACGCCTTCTTGAGCATTGTCAATTGCTCCGCAAACACATGCTGCGCTACCGGATCGAAAGCCTCTATCTGCCGGAAACTGCTCTAAGGGCCATTCAGGGCCACCGCCGGATACTGGAAGCCCTGAAGGCGTGCGACGAAGCCGGGCTGGAAAAGGCGATTCGTGACCATTTGGAACAGTCAAAGATAGACACTCGTCGTTACGCGTTTGGAAAAAGCGAAGAACAAGTGGCCCCATTGAGAAATGAAAATGCTTGAAATCAAGTTTCACGGCCGAGGCGGACAGGGAGTTGTCATCGCGTCGCAGATGCTCGGCATGGCCTTTTTCAGAAAGGACATGTACCCGCAGTGTTACTCTCTTTTTGGGGGTGAGCGTCGGGGCGCGCCGGTAGTAAGTTTTCTGCGTGTGGGCGAAGACAAAATACTCCTCAAGTGCGAGATCAAGAATCCCAACGAGCTGATAGTGTTTGAACCAAGTCTGCTTGATCCGCAGGAAGTGCGATCAATAATGCCTCTTGGATCGAGGATTCTCGTAAATTCCCGCATCAGGCCTGATTATTTATCAGAGCTGACCGGATACCAAGTGGCGCTTGTCGATGCTCAAAGCATTGCGGATAATCTGGACCTGGGCCACGTCATAAATACCGCTATTCTGGGGGCCTACTGCCGATTCACCGGCCACATTCCGATCGACGGCCTTGTGGAAACGGTTCGCGACATGGCCCCGCAGAGGAAAGAGATCAATGTCGAGGCCGCCAGACAGGGATACGAGAAAGTCACGATCATAAACGGCGATAACTCATGAAAGATGTCCCTCAATACATAGATCCTGAGAAAATAGTCCCCATCGCGCGGGGCTCCACAGAAGCTTTTAAGACAGGCGCGTGGAGCAACCGCCGTCCTGTCCACATGCAAAAGGTGTCGCCGTGCTGGACGGATTGCCCGGCCGGAAACAGCATCCCTAGGGCTTTGTTCAAGGCTTCGCAGGGTGACATGGATGGAGCCCTCAGTGTATTCCTCGAGGAGACCCCACTTCCCGGCGTTTGCGGCAGCGTTTGCTATCACCCATGCGAATTGGCCTGCAATCGAGGCTCCTGGGACGGCGCAGTCAACATTCGGGCCGTGGAACGGGCGGCCTCGGAGTTCGGCCAAGCTCAGCCGGTGATTTTGACCACAGAAGGCGCCGGGCAGCCTGTCGCTGTGGTGGGCTCCGGCCCGGCCGGTTTGTCCGCGGCATACCACCTGGCTCGGATGGGGAGCCCGGTGACTCTTTATGAGGCTGAGAAGGAATTGGGCGGATTACTCAGATGGGGTATTCCGGGATATCGGTTGCGCCCGGAAGTCTTGCAGCGGGACCTGGACCGCGTCCTTTCACTAAATATCGAGGTGAAGACCGGCGTGAAGGTCGATAGCGAGGCGCTGAGAGAGATCAGGGCCGCTCACAAGGCGGTATTTATAAGTATCGGCTGCGGCAGCGATGTGCGTATGGGCATACCGGGCGAGAACGAGGAAGGGGTTTTTCAGGGTGTCGCTTTCTTGAAAGCTTTCGGACTGGGAGCTGACGTTAGAGTCGGCAGATCCGTGGCTGTCATCGGTGGAGGCAATGCGGCGATGGACGCTGCCCGCGCCGGTTTGCGCCTCGGCGCTGATAAGGTTTCGATTCTTTACCGACGCACCCGCCAGGAGATGCCCGCATTTGAGGAAGAGATAGAAGCCGCGATTGAAGAAGGGATTGCAATCCATTTCTTGGCGGCTCCGGTCGAAGTAATTTCCCAAAACGGCAGAACCACCGGTCTTAGATGTATAAAGACCCGACTAGGGGAACCCGACAGCTCCGGAAGAAGGCGAGCGGTCCCTATCGAGGGATCGGAATTTGTCTTCGAGGCCGATACAGTGATTTCCGCCATCGGGCAACAGGCGGACCTCGGCGCCTTTAAGGCGGACCAGTTCGCGGGAGCGATTTCCGCTGATTCCCCGTCGGTTTCGGTGGATTCCGCGAGCATGGAGACGTCGGTTGCAGGGTTGTTCGCAGGAGGCGACCTCGTAAATGGTCCGGCCTCGGTGGTTCAGGCCATTGCCGACGGCAAGCGGGCAGCCGCTGCGATTCATTTTAGGCTGCAAGGGAAGGATTTCGCGACGGCGGAACAACAGGCAAAGTTGGGCCGTGGCCCGGGATTCTCCATAAACGCCCTGTTCCGAAAGAGGGAAGGGTGGGACCCAAGCTCGGTAGTGAAGTTTGAGGACCTCGAACCCTTATTCCTTGATAAGCGGCCGAGGGGCAGCCTGCCGGTCTTGGATCCGGACTTGCGAAAAAGAAGCTTTGATGAGATAGCGCAACCCCTTGATTTGAAAACAGCCTCAAGCGAAGCTGCGCGGTGTTTCTTCTGCGGGACCTGTTCAGCGTGTGACAGGTGTTATATCTTTTGTCCCGATATAAGTATTAGCGACCCCGGCGCGGATCAACCCGGTTACGTGGCGAATCCGGACTACTGCAAGGGCTGCGCTATTTGCGCGGCTGTCTGTCCGAGAGGCGTAATGTCAATGAGTGATGGTCAATGAGAAGTTTTATCACTGGAAACGATGCGGTAGCGGAAGCGGTGCGCCTTTGTCGCGCTCAGTTTGTAGCTGCGTACCCGATCACTCCGCAGACACCCATTTATGAAAAGCTGTCGAGTTGGGAAGCAAACGGCGAATTGGGCGGGGTAATGATGCGGACGGAATCCGAGCATTCCGCCATGGCCGCATGTCTGTCGGCTTCGCTGACGGGCGTTAGGACCTTTACCGCAACTTCGTCTCAGGGTCTGGCGCTCATGCACGAAATGCTCCACATGGCGTCCGGATGCCGGACTCCGGTGGTCATGGTATGCGTCAATAGGACATTGGCTGTGCCCTGGGCCTTTTGGAGCGACCAGACAGACTCGCTGTCGCAGCGCGATACCGGCTGGATGCAGATCTACTGTGAAGATAATCAGGAATCACTGGATTCGGTTATTCAGGCTTTTCGCCTGGCAGAGACCATGCTGCTGCCGTGCATGGTGGTGACTGAGGCTAATTTCATCTCGCATTTTATGGAACCGGTTGATGTCCCGTCACAGGAAGAGGTTGATGCGTTTGTCCCGCCCGTGAGCATTCCGCGGCGTTTTGACGTGGACAACCCCGGTTATGTCGCCGCGGTGGTCAGCCAGGCCCAATATCGTGATTACCGCCGTCTCACCCAAGAGGCTATGGAAGCTTCCTTGAGTGTGATAGAAGATATAGATAATGAATTTCGAGCAAGCTTCGGCAGGGGGTACGGACTGATCGACTCGGTCCAAGTTGAGGATGCCGAGATCGTCCTGGTCACTACCGCCACCATCACATCAACAGCTCGCCTGGTTATCGGACAACTCCGAGACAAAGGCTATAGAGTAGGTCTGTTGAAGATAAGAGTTTTCAGACCTTTTCCCACGTTGCAGTTGCGAAGGATTCTTGATCGCGTGCCTCGAATAGCGGTGATTGAACGAAACATCTCTCTCGGAAGGGAGGGCATTTTCTGCTCGGAGCTTAAAGCGGCGCTGGCAAATTCTCCACAGCAACATATTATTCAGGGCTATCTCGCGGGTATCGGCGGCACAGACGTGACTCCGGATATTATCGAACAAGTTGTGCTCAATGCCCTGGAAATCAAAGAAGCAACGGACGGCCCCATATGGATGGCTTAGCAAGAAATTTGATTCAGGAACCTCGTCCCCAGGAAATTCTCCGTTCCGGACACCTCGCTTGTCCGGGTTGCGGTATAGCTTTGGGTATGCGCATGGTGCTCCGCGCCATGGGTCCGCGTGTTATTGTGGTGGTGGTGCCATCGTGTGTGGCGGTGACCTCCGGCCCTTATCCTCACGCGGCCCTGGGAGTCCCTGCATTTCATTCCGCGTTTGAAATTGCAGCCCCCACCGCGGCAGGGATTTCAAGCGCATTGAAGCTTCAGGGTATCGACGACATTCCTGTGCTGACCTTTGCCGGAGACGGCGGAACGTTTGATATAGGGCTGCAATCCCTCTCGGGAGCTGCGGCGCGTGATGATGACATCATTTACGTGTGTATGGACAACGAAGCCTACATGAACACCGGGATCCAGGTCAGCTCTTCTACTCCGAAATTCGCATGGACCGGGACCTCGCCGCGGGGGAATCCTCGCCGCAAGAAGCAGATAATGGAAATCATGGCCGCTCACCGTATTCCGTACGCCGCAACAATATCTGTGGGATTTCCTGACGATCTGACCATGAAAATAAAGAGGGCAGCCGGCATTCGTGGTACTCGCTTCCTTCACTGCCTGTGTCCGTGCGCCGCCGGATGGAAACTGCCCGAGAATCTTGCGCCCAAAGTCTCTGTCGCTGCGGTGGAGACTAATATATTTCCTTTGTACGAGATTATTGACGGAACAGATTTCACGATTACTCATGAATCCAAGAACCTTCCGGTTGAGACTTATCTGAGCTTGCAAGGCAGGTACAAGCACCTGGCGGACAAGGAAATCCAAGAGATTCAACGAGAAACGGACCGGTTATGGTCGGACTTGCAGGCCAAGGCCGCAAAAGGACCGCATTGAAAGAATTGACATTCCGATAAAATAGGGACCTCCCGAGACGTCAATGATGACCGGGAGTTCCGCACATCTATTTCAACCAACCGACAAGGAGGGTTCGATGTCATCGAAGAGAGTTTATAAAATCGCCATGGTCGTCGGGATCTTGATGCTTCTGGTCGGGTGGTCTCTGTGCCAGGCCGCAGACAAGATTACCATCAAGGCCGTCAGCGCTTGGCCCAAGACTACGTATGAAACTGAAAACTTCCTGAAGCTTCTGGAGCTAATAAAGGCCAAAGTGGACAAAGAAGCTCCAGGCCAATTAGAGATTCAGTTTTTAGGCGGCCCGGAAGTGATCCCAAATATGGAGCAAGTGGAGGCCGCTCGAAAGGGCTTGGTGGATCTGGTTTCCACAACCGCCGGGTATTATCTGTCCGTTGTGCCTGAAGCCGACGCCATGACCCTGAGCCGTATCAAATCCTGGGACGAGCGAGCCAAAGGCGTCAACGATCTTATGAATGAGATTCACCAGAAGAAGATCAACTGCTTCTACTTGGGTAGGATCGGCACTGAAATTCCCTTCACGGTATATCTAACCAAACCAATAGAGAAAGCCGACTTCAACGACATGTCCATCAGATGCGCTCCCACCCACGTGGCCGCGCTCAAAAAGCTCAATGCGAAACCGGTGGTTATTCCGCCGACCGAAGTCTATACCGCCCTTGAGAGAGGCGTTGTTCAGGGCCTTATTTGGCCTGCGGGACTTATTAGAGATTGGGGCTGGGACAAGGTGGTCAAGTACACTGTAGACCCCGGTTTTTATCAAGGCGCCATGATAATCATGATGAACCTCGACAAATGGAAGAAGCTGCCGCCCAATATCCAGAAGATAATCCTGGAGGCCGAAGACCAGGCTGAGCGTTTGGCAGACCAGCGTGCCCAGGAGCGCACGAAAAAAGACGCCGAAGCCATGGCAAAAGAAGGCATGAAAACAATCAAACTTCCCGACGCTGAGGCGAAGAAGTTGGTAGACACCGCCTATTCGACACTCTGGGAAGTTGTGATCAGTAAATCACCTGAATATGGACCCAAACTGAAAGAGCTGGTCTCGAAGTAAGGTACGCGCGGATATGTTCGCCGAGGTGACAATCTCCACTAACGCGAGCATCGAAGTTGTCATTGCGAGCGAAGCGAAGCAATCTCCTAAGTTTCAGCACAGGGGATTGCTTCGTCGTTTCACTCCTCGCAATGACAGGGCAACTCAAGTTTCTTGCCGGCAGTGTTTGCCAGAGTCTTTTCGGCTTGCACTGCTGGACAAGCCAATAGTGGCGCCACATTAAGGATGCTAACCGGTCAATTGACAAAACGGGACTGAAACCCTGGCAATGGATAAGACAGGCTGCTATTGTCTGAACAGGATACGAGGGAGTGTCAAGTGATGGGAAAATTGATCGACTTTGTCTGTAAGCTGTTTGCTGTGGCCGCCGGGATCCTGTTGATGCTCGTAACGGTATTCATCGGCTACGTCATTCTTGCTCGGATCATCCACATATCCTCGCCGGCCTGGATCACGCAGTTCACCGAATATGCCCTCCTATGGATGACTTTCCTCGGTACGGCCTGGGTCCTGGGTAGGAATCGTCATATCGCCATCGATCTTGTTATGAGTCACCTGGGGCCACGCAAGAAGCTCGCGTTCGACATTTCCCACTACCTCGTCGGATGCGCCGTATGCTTGGTGTTATGTTACTTCGGTTGCCTGACCATGTTGAGCATGATTGAACGTGGAGTTGTCGATGTCCAAGTGGTTGATATTGACAAATACAAGGTAATTCTGGTCATCCCTCTGGGTTTTTTTCTCTTGGCGCTGCAATTCTTGCGAAAAATGTTCGGAGCTTTTCAATCGATCAAGCATTCGGACCCACTTCAGAGCGAAGGCTCGGACACTGCTAAATAACGGCTGATAAAATGAATCGGAGAAGGGGTTGATTCTATGGAATGGTGGGCCGTACTGAGTCTGTTTTTGGCCGGTATCATCATTGTCCTCGTCTGGGGACTTCCCGTCGCGTTCGCCTTTCTCCTGGTGGACATTGTCGGAGTCCTCATCTATATGGGGCCGCATGGCCTTACCCAGATGACGCTCCAAATATTCAGCTCGCTGTCCACGTTTGCTCTCACCCCGATTCCGCTGTTTATCCTCATGGGCGAGCTGTTGTTCCATTCCGGCATGGCCTATAAGACCCTTGACGTTCTGGATATGTGGCTCGGCCGCATTCCTGGACGGCTGAGTGTGCTGGCCGCAGGGAGTGGAGTAATGTTTGCGGCTATGAGTGGCTCCACCATTGCCAATACCGCCATGCTGGGGACCGTGTTGCTGCCGGAAATGAGGAGAAGAGGTTATGCTAAGAGTATGGCGCTTGGTCCCATCGTGGCAGCCGGACCCTTGGCTGCGCTGATTCCTCCGTCTTCTTTGGCCGTGGTACTGGCCAGCATTGCCCGTATTCCGGTGGGGGATATGCTTCTAGGAGGCGTCGGCCCTGGAATCATGCTCGGCCTCGCTTTCTGCGCGTACATCATGATTCGCTGCTGGTTAAATCCCTCTTTGGCCCCAACATACGAGCGGAGCGAAGTATCTTTCACTGAGAGAGTGCTCGGTTTCGTAATATACGTCCTGCCTCTGGGATCCATTATCTTCAGCGTTCTGGGCCTGATGATATTGGGGCTCGCCACCCCCACCGAAGCCGCTGCGTCAGGGGCGCTTGTAACTCTCGTGGTCGCCGCTTGCTATGGCAAATTGACCAAGAAGATGGTGATGGATTCGATTATAGGAACACTGGAAATCACCATCATGGTTTTCATGATTATCGCCGCCTCGAATACTTTCAGCAGCCTTCTTGCTTATACCGGAGCAACCACAGGTTTGGTGGCCACTGTCCAAGGATTACAGGTGTCACCCTTGCTGATTCTGGTAGGGATGAATATCGTAGTTCTGATAATGGGTTGCTTCATGGAAACCATCGCAATAATGATGATTACATTACCCATTTTTATGCCGATAATAACTACCCTGGGTTTCGATCCTGTTTGGTTTGGTGTTATTATTTTAGTTAATTGCGAGACCGGTATGCTAACTCCACCGTTCGGGATGCTATTGTTTGTAATGAAAGGAGTCGCGCCCTCCGATATTACCATGCAGGATATCATCCGCGCCGCGTTCCCGTACATACTCATTTACATCGCGTCGCTGGCGGTCCTTATTGCCTTTCCTTCTATAATCTTGTGGCTTCCGAGCGTAACGGGCTAGTAGCAATGACATTCACAAAGTCTGCGGAAGATCGTTATTTCGAAGATTACTGTGCCGGGTTCTGTTCACGACGTGGGCCAGGTGACAGTCGAGCAAAAGGAAATGGTCGCATTCGCCAAGCGCTTCGACCCGCAACCTTTTCATACTGACCCGGCCAAGGCGAAGAAATCCATCTTTGGGGGTCTGATCGCAAGCGGCTGGTACACGGCAAGCGTTACCATGCGCATCTTGGTTGATCATTACGTGTCCGGTGTAGCCAGTCTTAGGGTCACCCGGCGTGGACGCTCTGCGTTGGCTCAAACCCGTGCGTCCGGGGGATACGCTTTCGGTCCGTGTCACCATGGTCGAAACCAAGCGCTCTCGCTCCAAACCTGATCGAGGATTCGTTCGCACATCGGTGGAGGTCTTCAACCAGGAAGACGGCCTGGTAATGACCTGGAAATCAGGCGGCTTTGTCCGGTTGCGAAATACTAGTTAAGGCATATATTAATAGTAACAGTTCATGCTAGTCTCAAAGAATTGAGAAAACAGAATTGCTGGAAAGGAGCACTCAATGAAAAGTAAGAAAGCTCATGATGAGTTTGACATCTTTGTTCGGCGGTTATGTTTCGCACTGATCCGCTGTTGCCCAAGAATCCAAGCCCATTCCACTGCCCGCTCCTAAGCTGGACTCCAGCAAATCTTTCGCGCAGGCGCTCAAAGACAGGAAGACAACGCGGGAATACTCAACCCAAAATCTTCCGGAGCAGACGATTTCAAACCTGCTGTGGGCCGCATGGGGGATCAATCGGCCCGATTCCGGCAGACGAACAGCGCCTTCGGCTCTGAATCGCCAGGAGATTGAGCTCTATATCGCCACTGACAAGGGAATATATCTCTATGATCCGAAAGGACATGCTCTGGTCCCTGTTGCGTCAGGAGATTTCCGCCAACAGACTTACACTCAGGCTCCCTTCAAGGACGCGCCCGCTCATCTCGTCTATGTTGCGGATTTGGCGAAAATGGGTGAAGGGGAAGAAGGTCCATAAAATAGTGCTGGCCGGAATGGATACCGGCTTCATAGCTCAGAACGTTTATTTATACTGCGCATCCGAGGGATTGCCCACGGGATACCGTGTCTCCATTGACAGGCCAACATTGAGTCAAACCATGAAGCTGTAGCCGGACCAAAAGATAATGGGCGCTCAGAGCGTGGGCCTTCCGAAGGGCAAGTGAAAGATCGGTATCGTTTCGGATGAGAGCGACATCGAGATTCGCATTGCAGAATCCCGGCGGGCACAGAGCTAGGACAGACAAGCAAAATCAGGATGGTGGGCGCTAAACCCAACATCCTGATATCTTTTTATTATCCTTCGGTGCAGATAAAGGCATTTGAGCCTTCGACCCGAGTAAACTCGTCTGCTCAGGCGCATAGCTCTGAGAAGGTGGAGAATTCTAGCGCGGTTTTGCGAAGATGGGCATCGATGATAGTGCCGACAGGCCCTTTCTCTCCGGGAAGGCCACTCTTCTCATTCCCCGATCGTCAACCCACTGCATCAGCTCTGCCCTTGACCCCGATGCTGACCAAACGCCTCCGTTGGACTGCTCTAACATGGGGTTAGTCAACAGGCCCAGCCGTGGCCAACCGGCATCCTTCACGAATGAGATGACACTTGACTCAACAGACGAAAAAGCATTAATCATGCAATAATACGTGCAGCCGTTTTTGACTGCTGATGAAGGCGGGATTTCAAATGATCCGTGGAAAAGAGAGGGCTGAAGTGTGGCCGCGGACCATTAAAACAGAAGGGTTTGGCACAGCGCGAAATGTCCAACCAAGAAAATAGCAAATTGGAAGTTCCCTTCCGTGATGGCGACAGATTTTACAAAGACTCGCGAGTCTAAATTGAGATGGTCGAGATTCACCCCCTATGCAAAGTGGGCGCTTCTCCCGGTGCTCATGGCGGTTCCTGTCGTATCCGAGATCATAGACTCTGTACACCAGGAGAGTGCTTGCGTTTTCCGATCCGATCTGATTGGCTCACTTATCTGCATTGAAGTGATTTTTCTCGGGGTGATCGGAGTCTACGTGACTCGCAGAGAGTCACGAGCGCGACAAGATATTTTCTGCTCTGGCTCATAGCGAGAGCCGATACCGGCACCTTTTCGAGAATTCCATAGATTCGATAACGATCACCGCGCCTGACGGCGAACTCCTTGAAGCCAACGACGCTTATTTCAATCTTTTTGGATACTCGAAGGATGAACTGGAGAATTTTAATATATTGCAACTCTACGTCAACACCGATGACCGGTCCAGGTTCCGAGAAAAAGTCGAAAGTCGAGGATCAGTAAAGGATTTCGAGGTTAGGCGGCGCAAAAAGGACGGGACTGAGATAATGTGTGAATTGAGCGCCACCCTTCAGACGGGACGACGAAGGTCAGATTCTTGGATACCAGACAATTCTTCGCGACATTACCAAACGGAAGCAGGCGGAACAGGCCCTGAGGACACTTCATGTCGAACTTGAGCGGAGGGTGCATGAGCGCACCACAGAGCTTATGACAGCTAATGAGACACTGCGTCAGGAGATTGCCGACCGTCAACGGGCAGAGGCTGAGCTGCGCCGTAGTGAGGAACGTTTCAGGGCAGTATTTGAGTCCGCCCAGGACTGCATATTCATGAAGGACCAAGACATGAGGTACACTCATGTGAATCCTGCCATGCTTAGACTACTGGCTACCGTTCCCGAAAGAATTATCGGCGCCACAGATGAAGCTCTGTTCGACGCGGACACCTCGCGTGGCCTACGAGATGTCGAACGGAGAGTGCTCGAGGGGCGCACTATAGAAACTCAGCAAAATATCCCGGGCAACGGCGGGCAGGTCATCCTGAGCTGTATCAGGTCCCCTTTGCTGGACTCGGCAGGAACTATCATGGGCATATACGGAATCGCCCGAGACCTGACGGACCGCCAAACGCAGGAGGCTGAGTTGATGAGTCCACCGGGTTCCTATGGCTCCAAATCTATGAAAGCGGTTCTCGACCAGGTGGGTTTGGCCAGCGCGACCGATAGCATTGTGTTGTTGCTTGGAGAAAGTGGCACCGGCAAAGATTATTTGGCTCGCCACCTTCATGAGAAGTCGCACCGGTCTGCTGGGCCGTTTTTCGCGATAAACTGCGCGGCGCTTCCCGGAGAACTCGCGGAGTCGGAGCTATTCGGCCACGAAGCGGGCGCCTTTACAGGGTCCCGAGCGCGCAAACGCGGGCTTCTCGAATTGGCTGAAGGAGGCACCCTCCTCTTGAATGAGATCGGGGATTTGCCGATTCACTTGCAAGCAAAGCTTCTTTCCTTCCTGGACACGCAGTCTTTTACGCGTGTTGGTGGAGAGAAAAGCGTGGAGGTCAACACCAGAGTGATCGCCGCTACCAATAGAGATATAGAACGGGAAGCCGCTGAAGGCAATTTCCGCGAAGATCTCTTTTATCGTCTCAATGTCTTTGCCATTCGTGTGCCGCCGTTGAGACAGCGTAAGGAAGATTTGCCGCTCCTCGTAACTGAACTGCTGAGCGTGCTGGCCAAGAAGATGGGGTTTTCAGAGGCCCCGGGAGTCGCGCAGAGCGCAATGGACAGCTTGGTCAAATATCACTGGCCGGGAAATGTGAGAGAATTGAGAAACGTATTGGAAAGGGCATTGATTCTGTGCGACAAAAGGAAGATAACACTGGTCGATATTGGGAGACTCAGCACGGAGGAAGATGAAAATGGCCGCAGGGCGGACTTGTCATGTTCCATATCTGTCTCCGCATGGCGCTCTCTTCCCCATGCTTTACGCGAGGCCGAACGCAGTCTCGCCACCGAAGCCTTACGTCGATCAGGCGGGAGCATAAAAATTGCTGCGCTTGAACTGGGTATTTCCCGGGATCAGATGAAATATCTTATGAAGTCGCTCGGCATTCGAAGGAATAATTACCCGCAGATCGAGACGCTTGGGGTAAATATTACCCACGCATAAGTTAAGTTATTGCAGTCAGATTGCCACTTTCTCGAATAACTGGCGGGTGATAATTACCCATAAACTCCTCACCAAACTGCTCTGTTTCCTCTCGAAGGTCACATTCCGTATCAAACCGGCTCAAAATATTGCCGTAGTTTCACTATAATACTCCCTCATCCCACAACCTTCCTACACTGGCACCGAACTTGCTCTGAATGCGAACCCTAATAAGGATGCCGATTGTGTGAATTCGCTCCTGACAACGAAAGCGGAGCCAGGAATGAGAAACGTTTATTCATCCCGAATTGAATGCACAATGCGCTTCACGGAAATCATTAGGAGATGGAACATGACGGCTTACGACGTGCTCGAGATGATGTGGGGATTTGTTTTAACCACCGGAATTTTCGATCTTCACTGGCAACTGGTGTTCATGTGGTGTATTGGTGGATTCTTTCTTTACCTCGGCATCGCCAAGGATTACGAACCCTTACTTCTCGTTCCCATCGGGTTCGGGATCTTCATCGTGAATTTTCCCAATGTGCCGCTGATGGGGGTGGACGAGCAGGGCGTCCGGGACCTGATAGCGATTTTCTATCATTTCGGTCTGGAATGGAAGGTCATGCCGTGCATCATCTTTCTTGGTTTAGGCGCCTTGACTGATTTCGGTCCTCTTATCGCCAACCCGAAGATGATGTTGGTCGGCGCGGGAGCGCAGTTGGGCGTTTTTATAACCTTCACCGGAACAGTGCTGTGTGGGTTTACGCTGAAGGAGGCTGCCTCAGTCGGCATCATCGGAGGGGCGGAGGGCCCGACGACCATATACCTTACTCAGCTCCTGGCGCCTCAGTTGTTAGGCCCGAACGCGCTGGCGGCTTATTCGTACATGGCCATGGTGCCAATTATCCAGCCCCCGATCATGAGATGGATGACCTCGGACGCGGAACGAAAAATCCGCATGAGACAGTTGAGACCCGTCTCGCAGCGTGAAAAGATACTTTTCCCAATTATCGCCGCAGCGATCGTGGCCATCCTCGTGCCTAGCGTGACCCCACTTATGGGAATGTTCATGCTGGGCAACCTGCTGAGAGAAAGTGGTGTTGTAGGCCGATTGGCCCAGACGGCCGGAGGGCCCCTGATGGATGTTATGATCATATTCCTGGCCACTTCCATCGGGGCCACCATGTCCGCGGACAAATTTTTCAATCCAAAGACGCTTATCGTTCTCAGTTTGGGGTTAATAGATTTCGCCGTTTGTACGGCCGGCGGCATTCTCACGGTGAAAGCGATGAATCTTTTTCTCAAGGAGAAGATCAATCCGCTTATCGGCTCTGCCGGAGTTTCAGCAGTGCCCATGTCCGCGAGAGTGTCGCAAAAAATGGGGCAGCAATATGACAAGGGCAATTACTTGTTGATGCATGCTATGGGCCCCAACCTTGCCGGGGCCATAGGAGCGGCCGCAGCCGCAGGGATGTTTATTGCCATGTTTCAATAATAATAACGAGCCAATATGAGTCTCAGCCTTTCCGGAATCCGATATCAATCGGGAAGGCTGAAAGAGCATACTTGATTGGAACAGCATCATCGACACTCAATCGAAAATGGAGTTCGCTATATGAAAACATTCTTCTTGTCAGTTGTTATTGCATTTGTTGCGCTCTGTTGCAGTGTTTCGTTCGCGGAAGATTTTCTCGGCGCGCCTGTCATGCCGGACGGGAAGGTAGTTTCTCAAACTCCCGAGCGTTTGGAGAAGACCTATGATGTCTCATTCGACGCCGCTGTGAAATTTTATCAGGAGGCGCTGAAAGGGGAGAAGGATATCAAGTTTCGTGACTGGGGTACACAAACACGCATTGAGGACCACTCGAACCGGCCGTGGCAGTCAATCACCATCACCAAAACTGCCGAAGGCCGAACCGACATCATCTTTCTGAAGTTCAACTGGACGTGGATTTTCGGGACACTCATCCTTCGGTTCTTTGGGGTCTTCGTTGTACTCATTGTCCTATATATCGCCATGTCAATCTCGGGAGCCATCATACCGAGGGTGATTAGGGCATACGGGGAGAAGAGCTGAGGAGGTGACGAGATGGAGCTAATTCGGCGCGGAAGACATAGGCTCCGCACTGTCCCTTGCTGTTCCCATTTGGCCGGTTTGGGTCACAAATGGCGAACGAGCGGTCTGCGGTGGCATCCTGCCACCTACTTCTGGGAATCCCGGATAGGCCATCCCATCCTTGATCGCGAATTCTCTGAGAGTCGTAACTTCGGCAGGATCAAAGCGGTTTGTACGGATCACGCCCTTCAAATTGATAGATCCCGATCATCATTCAGCCCGCGTTTCCTTGAACGGAGCCTGTGTGTAAGTCTGTTGGCGGAGATCTTCCCATACAACGCGGTCAGGGCATTTCCTTTCGAGCCCGCCAAGACCCTGCGACCGGAAAAAGATAACGGGCGCTCAAAGCGTAGGACTTCCAAAGGCAAGTGAAGAATCGTTAGTTGCTGACGGACGAAAGCGGGAGTGGAACCACATTCAGTAAAATTTATATGGAAAATCAGTTGATTAATTAGCTAGAGGTGAGAAAAATGAGTACCGAAGAAAACATTCTAAATCAAGAGGCCGGTAGGGATATTCCTCATGAGATAGTGAGGGCCGGCGCAGAGATGTATGACAAAACTCAGCAGGCCGCGTCTGAGGTTTATGATAAGACAAGCAAAGTAGCATCTGAGGCTTACGATAAAACAAGCAAAGTCGCGAGTGACACTTTTGATCAGGCAAAAGCTTTCACTCGGGAAAATCCCGAGAAAGCGGCATTGATAGCCATGGGCGTGGGAGTAGGCTTAGGTCTGATCCTGTGCTCGCGTCAATCACGGACTGCCCGGACGACTAATGCTGTGGTCGATGCGCTTTATGATGTCGCTCGGGCTTTTCTCCGTTAGCGCATTGGGTGAATTTTGAGAATGGACGCATAGCTGGGGAATTCACCCATGTGTAGGGATAGGAATAGTGGAGTCGCAAATTCTATGCGGCTCCATTATTTTGTGACCAGGGCGATTCGGGAGTCCACCCGGATGTCATTCACTCTTGATTGAGGCAAGAATATTGCTGCAGACGCCTCACTCTTTATCGGAATCCTTGCGGGCCTCAAGCCAGGAATGGGTAGAATACGTCATAGATCACTAAATCTTCTTCTACATCGTGAGGGTGATGCAATACCCCTTTGGGTACCCTTACGAAAGTTCCGGGCGTCGCTGGGACATCTCCGATACCCTCGACCCAGATCGTAGCCTTCCCTTTTACTATGTAAACAATGTCGTCGCATTCATGGGTATGCTTCGGCACCTGAGCGCCAGGAGGCAGGTGGACCAGCATACAAGTGAGGTCCATGTTTTCGTCGCGATGGGATACCAAGTACGATACTTCGACACCGGCAAGTTGAGGATGAGGCTCCCATTTAATGTCTTCTTTCTGAACGATCTTGGGTTTTTCCATGTTTCTTTCTCCTTCGTTGAGTTTCTCCCCGGATGAGTATTTGCTCCGCGATAGCAGCTTCCCATAGCATGGATAGCAATAATTGAGCAACCTGAAAAGAGGTAGACAAAGCATGACGCGTGTGCCACAATGCAGACTACTGATCCACATAGTGGAACAGAGACCGAACCGTGCGGAAAGCAAAGATGACCAAGCTTACCTCTCTGGAAAAGGGACTTCGACTTGTTGAGGTTATTGCCCAAGCCAAAAGCGTAGGATTACGCGAACTTGCAGCCGAGACAGGATTCCCGCCCTCCACAGTTCACCGTCTTCTCGGCATTCTCACAGACTGTCAATTCCTTGCTCAAGACGCTGAGACTAAGAAATATCGACTTGCTCTGAAATTTCTGGAATTGGGAGCGCTCGTTCGAGAAGATCTGGACGTCATTACCGTGGCGAGACCGCATATGTCCGATCTTGTGAAAGCCACTTCCGAAACGGTGAATTTGGTATTCTTCGACAGTGCGGAAGTGATTTACGTAGACCAAGTTGCAAATCCAAATTCCTTATTGCGGATGTTCACGCGAGTTGGCGCCAGGGCCCCACTTCATTGCACGGGGGTAGGCAAGGCCCGACTGGCCGCCATGTCCGATAAATTGGTTGCGGAATATTGGCGCTCTGCAAAGAAGCAGCCTTACACCGTCAACACGATCACAGATGAAATAGCCCTGAAAAGAGAGCTGAAGGCGATCCGAAATTTTGGCTACGCCGTGGACAACGAAGAAATGGAAATCGGTGTCCGCTGTGTGGCTTGCCTTATACGTCAGCATAGAGACGCCATTGTCGGCGCAGTGAGCATTTCCGGACCGAGTTCGAGGTTGACCCGCGATAGGATGACCTCCCTCGGGGAATTGGTTCAAGAGGCGGCAGGCCGGATAACTGCCGACCTTGGTTACACAAACAACCAACCTTAACACTACGACACTAACAGGGAGGGTTTTGACATGCCTAAAATGACTGCTATGGACGCGGCGGTTTCGATCCTCTACGATGAGGGCGTCCGCCACATTTTCGGGATCCCTGGAGCGGGGATTCTACCTTTTTATCAATCACTGAAAAACCATGGGAAAATTAAACATATGGTATGCCGCCACGAGGAGGGCGCTATTCACATGGCCGACGGCTATGCTCGGGCCATCGGGACTGTAGGCGTATGCGCGGCGACTTCAGGGCCGGGAGCTTCAAATTTCATCACCGGCCTATATACCGCACAGGTGGATTCAATTCCTTTGCTGGCCCTGACAGGTCAGAACGTTCGCTCTCAATTAGGCCGTGAAGCCTTTCAGGCAGTAGACATCGCCGAGATCGCGAAGCCTGTTACCAAGAGATCATACTGTGTCAAGGAGCCGGCGATGATGCCCTGGGTTTTTCGGGAGGCCTTCAAGATAATGCGCGAAGGTAGGCCCGGGCCGGTGTTGATCGACCTTCCTTTGGACGTTCAGAAGGGTGAGATAATCTACGACCCGGAAGCTGACGGTCCGCTGACAATTACAAAACTTATACCCAATGCCAAACAGATCAACAAGGCGCTGGATATGCTCATGGTCGCGGAACGTCCGGTGCTGTTGCTGGGCGGGGGCGTCATCGGCGCGAATGCCAGTGAAGAATTCGTGGCCCTCGCGGAATACTTGCAGATACCCGTAGTGACTTCGTACATGGGAAAATCCGGAATTGCACCATTGCCACCCTCTCATGGCAGGTCAGGTAGGTATTCAGTGCAACACGCCGTCGGGAAATCAGACATTCCTGGAATCCGATGTGGTCCTGGCCGTGGGCGCACGGTTCAACGACCGCCATACAGGAGACATTAAGGTTTACACGGGAAACCGCAAATTCATACACATTGACGTGGACCCGGGGCAGATTGGCAAGAACCTCACTCCCGAACTTGGCATATGCGCTGATGCCAAAGGAGGCCCTGACTGCGCTCCTGGAAGAAGCCCGAAAGCGCGGGCCTGCTCGCCGGCCTGGTCCGTGGGCCGAGAAAGTGCCGGATTTGTGCTCCACGGCAGCCCGAAAAGTGGATTACGACGATGTGCCTATCAAAGCTCAAAGGGTCTTCAAGGAACTCAACGAGTTCTTCGATGAGGAGACGATTTTTGTGACCTGCATCGGTCTGAACCAAATCTGGTCGGGGCAATTGCAGCAAATCTCCAAACCCAGGCACTATCTCGACTGCGGCGGCGCGGGTCCGTTGGGTTGGGACCTGCCTGCGGCCATCGGCGCAAAGGTGGCCCGCCCTGACAAGCAGATCGTTCAGGTGGTGGGCGATTTCGGTTTTCAATTCTGCATGGAAGAGTTACCGGTGGCTGTAATGTATGGCGTGCCATTCGTAATTGTGGTACTGAACAATGGGTATCTCGGACTCATACGTCAGGCCGAGAAATACCAGTACGATATGAATTACGAAGTACAGATCTGGTACGACGGTGTCAACGACGGCAAGGGATTTGACTTCGTCAAGTTCGCAGAGGCCTGTGGCGCAACCGGGGAACGAGTGGAACAACCGGATCAAATAAAGGCGGCGCTGAAGAGAGCAGTCGCTGCTAAGACCCCATATGTCATAGATATCATTCTAGAACGTGAAACAGACTGCTCCATGGGAGCATCTATCGATGCGGTCAGGGAGTTTGTTTAGCACGCTGCCGCGTGGGGGACGGTTTTAGACCCGCCCTTGGTCTGATTTCTCAAAAACGAGCAGTTTGAAACCTGTCCATACGGCGCCGTCTGCGGCGGCGAATAGGGTGGGTGGCGCCTCGGGCTGCGTCGGAACAACGGAGGTAATAAATATGGCTGATGCAACTGACAGGGCCAAAGCCATCCTGAGAGAGTTCAAGGGAGACGCTTATGCCTTTGGCTTCGATGTATTGAATCAGATTGGACCTTTTGCCGCTGAACTGGCCGACAAATCAGTTGCGGGCAAAAAGGCGATGTTCGTTGGACCGGTTCAGTTCGACTGGTTCACTCTTTACAAGGACCGCGTCATCAGTTACCTGGCCGATGCAGGGCTGGAAGTCGTGGATGTAGTCCAAGGCGCCGCGCCGAATGCGCCGTTTGTGGATGTGTACCGAATTCACTCCCACATCATGCATAAGCGACCGGATGTGGTGGTAGTGATGGACAGCGGTTCGAGCATCGACGCGGTGAAAGCCGCGGCCGTCTTAGCCACTCTGGGTGACATCACACCCGAAATAGACCCGTACTTCGGAGTTGGCAAAGTAACCGAGGCCTGTCAGCAAACCGGGCGCAAAATCATGCCCGTGCTGGCAGTCATGACTGCCGCCAGTTCCGGCGCCCATTTGACCAAGTATTCCAATATCACTGACCCCATAAAGGGCCAGAAGAAACTCATTGTAGACGATGCGATCACCCCGCCCAGGGCGGTCTTCGATTACAAGACCACCCTTACTCAGCCCGCCTCTCTTACTCAGGACGGGGCTCTTGACGGATGCGCGCATTGTCTGGAGATTTATTTCGGGGCCCAGGGCGATGCGGAGGCCAAGGCCCGCGAGGTGGCAGAGGTTGGGATCGATCTCCTGGTATCGGGTTTGAGCGAGCTGACGCAAGGACCCGCAAAGTCTTGACGCCCGAATGAAGCTCGGATTAGGCACCGACTTGGGCGGCTATGCCATCATGATCGGCGGTACCAGCGGAGCGCATCTCAACAGCTTTTCCCTGGTGGATGTACTTTCTCACGGCCGTGCGTGCGCCCTGATGAATCCGTACTATACTGTTTTCTTTGCCCCCGCGATTGAAGAAAAACTCAGAGTTATAGGCGCGGTGTACAAGAAACATGGATATATAACGACCGACCTTGATAAACTCAGAGGACGCGATCTAGGCGTGGCGGTAGCAGAAGGCATGGTCAAACTGAGCAAGGCGATAGGCTTCCCCACGAAGCTGACGGATGTTCCCGGCATTACCCAAGCTCATATGGCCCGGTGCCTCACGGCAGCGAAGGACCCTCAACTGGAAATGAAGCTATTGAACATGCCAGTGCCTCTCAAGGCAACCCAGGTGGATGATTACATGGGGCCGATCCTTCAGGCCGCATGGGAAGGCCGCTTTGATTTGATCAAGAATCTTGGTTAGAGCCATGACTAATAATGGGCTCCATTGCTTATTGGCAGAGATCAGGAGTTGGAGCTTCCGGCCTGTCTGCAGGCAGGGCTCAAGCTACTGATCGAGGGACGTGTGGGCGTGGGAAAGACTCGCCTGGCTCAAGAAGCCGCCCGTGCGATGAACCGACCCACAATCCGCGTGGATGGCGATGAACGCTACTCCGAAGAGAAGCTCACCGGCTGGTTTGATCCGCCCGCGGTGGTTTCCCGCGGCTATGTTTTAGAGGCGTTTTGAAAGGGGGCTGTTATGGCGCAAACAAGTCAGCAAACTTATCCCGGCGGCAAGGGGCCGGCATTCCCCGCGGTCGACATGCCCGAATCGCGATGGGGCAAGATGACGATGAAGGAGACCTTCAAGATGATGGGGCCGGCGGTCATTGCGTTGGGCGGTTCGATTGGCGGCGGCGAGTGGCTCATTGGTCCCTCACTCTTCGTCAAGTACGGACTCGTGCTCCTATGGGTCACCACCGTTTCGACCACCCTCCAGACCTTCCTCAACCTGGAGATGACTCGTTACACTCTGGTCACCGGCGAGCCGATCACGATCGGGTTCATGCGACTGGCCCCGGGCAAGGCCTTCTGGGGCTGGCTCTTCACGATTGCCGGGTTCATCGAACGCGCCATGCCGGGCTGGGCGCTTGCCTGCGCCACGGCAATCGCCGCGATGCAGTTGGGCAAGATTCCGGGGCTCGAGGACAAGCCCATCGTCATCTTCTGGGGGTACTTCGTCTTTATCGGGCTCGGCGTACTGTTGTCCATCGGGGGCAAGGTCGAGAAGATCCTGGAGTACGTCCACTGGGTCATGTGCACGGTGATCATTCTCGGTCTCATTGTGCTCGACGCGTTCCTGGCGCCCGCCAGCCATCTGGGGCAAGGCCCTGGTCGGTTACGTCAGTTTCGGAGTGATGCCTCCGGGGGTCGACATCCTCTTGTTCGGCGCGTTGGTCGGTTACTCGGCCTACGGAGGGTTCGGCAACAACTGCCTCACCAACTGGTATCGCGACAAAGGCTACGGGATGGCGGGAACGATCGGCTACATCGCTAGCGCCTTCGGCGGCAAGGAAGTGCATGTTTCGCCGTCCGGGAGTATTCCCCCGCCAACCAAGGAGAACGTGGAACACTTCAAGGGATGGTGGAAACTCCTGAACTTCGACCAGTGGGTCATCTTCTGGGTGGGAGGCATGCTCGGGATGGCCTTGCCCGGCCTCCTGTATGTGTCGCAGATTGCGCCCGGGACGACTCTCCCGCAGTGGGGCATCGCGGTCGCCGCGGCGGAGCGGTTCGGGACGCTGGGCCTTTACATGATCGCCGGGATCGGGTTCTGGATCCTGTTCTCCAGCGCCATGAGCAACCTGGATCTGGTGCCGCGGCAATGCACCGACATGCTCTGGTACGCGTCCCCGCGGGTGCGCGCGTGGGCCAAGAACGACATCCGTAAAGTCTACTATGCCCTGCTGATCGCCGTGCTCATATGGGGCACGATCTACGTGAACATCACCCTGCCGATTATCATCCTCGCGATCAGCGCCAACGTCGCAAACTTCACCATGGCGCTGTCGGCGATCATGACCGTGATCGTCAACCGGAAATTCCTGCCCAAGGAATACCGGCCGTCGATCTGGCCTGAAATCATCATGGTGATCAGCATGGTGTTCTTCGGGTTCTTTTTCGCCCTGTTCGTCCTGACCCAATTCTTCGGCGTCAAGTTCAGCTAGTCGACGAACGCAGGTTGAATGGCGTTAGCGCATCGGCCCGGGCGGCTTCAACCGCTCGGGCCGTTCCAGCAGATGTGGAACTTCGGCTGGTTACTAGCGCTGTTCTTCGGCGTCCGGATCCTGTACATCAGCTATCAACAACGTGGACCTGGTCGTCCGGAAGTCCACCGACCACGCGTAGAATCATCGGACTCTAAACTTTAGGAACCCTCTTGTCTTTGAATTGATCAAGAATCTCAGGTAGAATCATTACTACCCCTTAAACGTCTGAAACGGCAGTAATCACCGCGGAGGATTGCCGCCAAGGAAGTGAAGAGATGGATGTTTCCACCGTCATACAGCGACTGAAGGAAATTGTCGGCGCCCGGTACGTTTTGACTTCCGATCCGGACTTGATGCTTTACGGATATGACGCGTACCTGGAGACGAGCAAGCCGGACGTGGTTGTTCTTCCCGAGAACACCGAGGAAGTGAGCCGGATCGCGCTCCTGGCTTACGAGGCTGGAGTCCCCGTCACGGCTCGTGGGGCGGGCACTTGTCTGAGTGGAGGCCCTGTGCCGCTCAAGGGCGGGATTGTGATTCACTTTTCCAGAATGAATCGCATTCTGGAAATTGATGCTCCTAACAAGAGAGCCAGGGTCGAACCGGGCGTAATAACATTGGATTTGCAGACCGCCGTGGCCAAAAAAGGGCCTGCAATATGCGCCCGACCCGGCAAGTCAAAAGACTTCCACTTTGGGAGGGAATGTCGGAGAGAACTCCGGAGGACCGCATTGCCTTAAATACGGTGTGACCACCAATCATGTCTTGGGCCTCAAAGTCGTGCTCTACGACGGCGCGATATTAGATGTTGGAGGAAAGGCGCCTGACCGGCCGGGCTATGATCTGACAGGCCTTATGGTGGGCTCAGAAGGCACATTGGGCATCGTCACGGAGATTACGGTGCGGCTCATTGAACAGCCCGAAGCGATCAAAACAATGCTGGCCATCTTTGATACCATAGAGGACGCCGGCGCCACGGTATCGGCGATCATCGCCGACGGAATCTTGCCGGCCACACTGGAAATGATGGACAAGTTGATCATTAAGGCTGTTGAAGAATCGGTCCACGCCGGCTATCCACTGGACGCCGAAGCTGTCCTCATAATCGAATTGGACGGTCTCAAGGATGGAATGGAACGGCTCGCGGACCGAATCACTAAAATATGCCGGGCCAATCGAGTCCGAGAGGTGAAAGTCGCTAAGAACGCAGCGGAACGAGACACTCTCTGGGTGGGCCGCCGCGGGGCCTTTGGCGCAGTTTCCAGGCTAAGGCCGAGCTACATGGTATGCGATGGGACAGTGCCGCGGACTAGGCTTCCCGACGTGCTCGGGAAAGTAAAAGAAATCGGCCGAAAGCACAATCTCCCCATCGCCAACGTATTCCACGCAGGCGACGGAAATCTTCATCCAATAATTCTGTTCGACATCCGTGACCAGGAGGAAACCGCTCGGGTGAGAAAGGCCGGCACGGAGATCTTGCGTTCGTGTGTGGACGCAGGGGGCACTATCAGCGGTGAGCACGGCATAGGTTTGGAAAAACTCGGGGAGATGTCCTTCATTTTTTCTCAAGATGATATCGCAGCGATGTGGAAGCTGAAGAACGCCTGCGATCCGGCGGGCCAACTTAATCCGGGCAAGGTCCTGCCCCCGTTATCCTCGTGAATACAGGAAAGGGGACCGGAAAATGAACATAAATTTGCTGCATGAGATTTTACGATCTGAAACGGTGGTTACGGATTCCGCCGTCCTCAGCGAGTTCTCCGTGGACGGCATTGCGCCGGAGGCGTTGGTTTGCCCGGAAAATTTGGACCAAGCCGCTGAAATAATGAAGCTCGCCAACAGGCAAAATTGGGCTGTGATTCCCTGGGGCGCCGGTACCAAGATGGCTCTCGGCAAGGTTCCTTCGCGGTATAATCTGGTCTTGAGCACAAATCGGTTGAACAAGATTGTCGACCTTGACGTGGCTAATCTGACGGTTACCGCGCAGGCCGGCGTCAAGCTGGCGGACCTTCAGGACCTTCTCGCAGGCGCGGAGAATAGATGTTTCTTCCCGCCTGACGATAATCTCAAAGAGCAAGCAGATTACATGTGCTCCAGTCGTGACTACAAGGGGGTTTTCTTGCCGCTGGACCCGCCATTTCCGGATCGGGTGACGCTGGGCGGCATTGTCGCGGCCAACTCCACCGGACCGAAAAGACTGCGCTATGGACTGCCACGCGATTTGGTCCTGGGCGTGAAATACGTGAGCCCCACAGGCGAGATCATCGGAATGGGAGGAAAAACGGTCAAGAATGTTAGCGGCTATGACGTTTCCAAAATCATGATCGGCTCCCTCGGCACACTGGGGATCCTCGGAGAAATAACGTTTCGACTCCTACCGCTGCCCGAGCAAATTTCCACTGTAGTGGCGTCTTTCGGAACGTTCGGAGCCGCCAAAGCCTTTACGGACCGAGTTCTTGAGTCAAAGCTTCTTCCCACCTCCTTGGAAATCCTGAACCGCCCTGCCTGCGGCCTTACGTCTTCGTTGGACTTGAGTTTACCGCCCGCAGGGTGGAGCGCTGCCGTTGCTGTGGAAGGATTCGAGGAAGAAGTAAAAAGGGAGATAGCGGACCTCAAGGACATGGCGCAGCGAGAGGGCGCGTTGGAAGTGACAGCGCTGGATCAGGGCAAGACGTCGGTTTTTTGGCGGATGTTGGCCAACTGCGGAGTAGCGTCGCAGGGAAAAACAGTGGTCAAATTCAAGGGTAGTTTCCTCATTTCGCGCTATGCTGAAGTCATGGAGGCGTGGACTGCCGCGTCCTCCGATTACCAAGCCGCTTTGACGGTATCGGCAGGGTTGGGCTTGGCGTACGGGTACTTTTTCTGCCAATCTGATGGGGATCCGGAAAAGCTTGCCGCTGTCGGAACAGCTTTTCGCGTCGCGGCCGAGAAATGTGAGGGTAGTATGGTCATGGAATGCGCTCCGGCGTCTCTTAAACAAAAGCTCGATCCCTGGGGCTAGCCCGAGAGAGGATTTCCCTCTTATGAAGAGGATTAAGGACAATGTCGATCCTCTGGGTGTGCTCAATCCAGGTCGTTTTCTGGGAGGGATATAGCCCATGAACATAGTTGAACTCAAGGAGCTGCAGTACCGAGGAAGTGGCCAAGTGTACCCGATGCGGCTTTTGTCTCCCCAATTGTCCGACATACGCCGTGCGCAGGACGGAAGGTTTAACGCCAAGAGGGCGCAATGCCATCACACGAGCGGTCATTGAAGGCGAGCTGGAACTTACCCAGGACGTGGCCGCGGCCATATTTACCTGCCTTGGTTGCGGGGCCTGCACGAAAGCGTGTTTCCCGGGGATCAAGACAAGGGATGTCGTCCTGTCCGATAGGGCTTGTCTGACCGAGGTTCAGGCGCATCCGAAGATATTCGAAAAACTCGCGGAGACCCTGGACCAATACCACAACATCTCCGAAGACGATAATGAGGGCAGGGCCGAGTGGCGAAAATATTTGAAAGGTGTCCCGGATGCGGTGTTGGGAAAAGACCGGGCTGAAATCGTTTATTTTGTGGGTTGCGTGGCCTCGTTCCTGCCTATGGCGCAAAAGATTCCAGCGGACCTCGCTACTATCATGTATCATGCCGGCCTGGACTTCACGATCCTGGGTGGCGCCGAATGGTGCTGCGGCTTTCCGCTCCTTGGGGCGGGTATGCCGGACAAAGTCGCTGCGCTGAAAAAACACAATCTTGAGAAACTCAAAAGCGTCGGAGCCCGACAGGCGGTATTTTCATGTCCATCGTGCCTGCACACCTGGAAGCATTTTTACAGTCCGGACGCGGAACTGCTTCACGCTAGCCAGCTTTTGTCGGACCTGATCAAGCAAGACAAGCTGGAGTTAAAGCCCCTCAAACTCAAGGTCACATACCACGATCCCTGCTACCTGGGCCGTAATACCGGCGTCTTCGAAGAGCCGCGAGAGATTATAAAATCCATACCCGGGATTGAATTCGTTGAGCTTCCCAACAACAGGAACTTCAGTAACTGCTGTGGTGGCGGCGGGAACGTAGAGATGGTGGACCCTGACCTTTCAGCCGCAGTGGCTCAACGCAAAATCGAAGAAATCCGATCAACAGGCGCTGACACGGTAGTCTCTTCCTGCCAACAATGTCTTAGAGTGATTGCCGCCGGCGCACATAGCGCAGGAGTTGAACTGAATGTTTTGGACCTGACGCAACTGGTCGCCAAGTCCTTGACACAACAATAGATGGGGGTGGCGAAAGCCATGATAGCTAGCTTTTCAGTATATCCTCTTGGTGAAGGCACAAGCCTCAGCCGTTTCGTGAAGAAAGGGGTGGCCGTTGTCAAGGCTTCCGGCTATCCGTATGAGGTAGGGGCTATGTCCACGTCCGTGGAAGTCCCGGACCTGGATGCGCTCTTCGACCTGGTAAAAAAGATTCATTCCGCTCACGTGGCGGAGGGAGCCAAGCGGGTGGTTATCGACCTGAAAGTGGATGACCGCAGGGACAAGCAAGCGACCATGGCTTCCAAAAAGGCGGCCGTTACGTAATGCGCATTCGTCAAAGAACATGTAAAACGCAGTTGGCCTGGCAGAGACACCGGTCCCTACCGGTAGTTGGTAGCGACCGGCCTCCGTGCCGGTCGAATTTGAGTCACAAAAGTCAATCGGCATGAAAAGGGGACTTGGCCCTGCGCTTGTTAACTCCGACGGGAACTGACGATGAATTACCTCATGAATTATGGCCGCAGCGGGTTGACTTTGGAACTGCCCGACCACTGGAAGGTCACGGTTATCCGCAAGAAACGGATGCCCGTGCTGCCGGACCCGGTAGCTGCTATGGCCCGGGCGCTGAAGGAACCGGTCGGCTCCGGAACGCTAAGGGAAGAAGCCAAAGGGCGCTCCAAGATTTGCATCCTCATTTGCGACGTAACACGGCCCGTCCCCAACGGATTAATTCTGCCCGCAGTCATCGGAGAATTGTTGGAGGCCGGCCTAAGTCCCGAACAGATCACCGTCATGGTGGCAACCGGCTTGCATCGCCCCAATGAGGGCGATGAACTTCGCGAAGTGGTCGGTGACGAGTGGGTTTTCAACGCAGTCAAAGTCGTCAATCATTTTGCGCGCAACGACGCGGATCACGTAAATCTGGGAGTTACCTCCCGAGGGACGCCCATTAGGTTGGACCGGCGATTCGTGGAGGCGGATTTACGGATCGTCACAGGTCTTGTGGAACCTCATTTCATGGCCGGTTACTCGGGGGGCCGGAAAGTAATTGTCCCTGGCGTAGCGCATCAAGAGACCATCACGCGGCTTCACACCGCTATGTTTCTGGAATCCCCCGAGGCCGCCAACTGCATTTTAGACGGCAATCCGTTACATGAAGAGCAAATGGAAATCGTGAACCGCATCGGCGGCGCTCTGGCTGTCAACACTGTCATTGACGAATTCCGACAGCCTTGCTTCTTGAATTTCGGCGACATCGTACAGAGCCACATGGATGCGATACATTTCATGAAGAAGTATGCGGAGGTAACCGTGCCGCGACGCTTCCGCACTGTTATTACAAGTTCAGCCGGATACCCGCTGGACAAGACCTATTACCAGACAGTCAAGGGCATGGTAGGAGCTATGGATATCCTGGAACCGGGTGGAGATCTGTTCATTGTCTCCGAATGCTCGGAGGGCATGGGCTCTCAAGACTACGTGGAGGCGCAAAAAAGGCTCTTGGCGCTTGGACCGGACAAATTCCTCGATGAATTACGGCCCAAGCAACATGCGGCCGTGGACGAATGGCAGACGGAGATGCAACTAAAACCGATGCGGATCGGGGCTATTCGTTGCTACACTCAATGCCTTTGCGCGGAGGACGTGCAATTGACGGGTGTTGAGAGCTTTTCGGAGCTGGATCGCTTTCAGGAGGCCATCCGACAAAGCGTGGAACAATCGGGCGATTTGTCTGTGGCGGTTATACCTGAAGGACCTTATGTGGTTCCCTGCTCATTGCGGTAGGTAGGACGAAAAGCGGGTTATAGGAGAAAGCGCTCCCGGAATGATTCCTGAGATAGCCCGGAGGGGGCTGAAGGAAAGCGACATGAAGATTTTGATAGCTCCGAATGCGCTGAAAGGTTCGCTCTCTGCGGTTGAAGCGGCGGAGAGGATCGGCCGCGGCCTGAAAAGATCAGGTTTGGACGCTGATCTGGACCTCATGCCCATAGCGGATGGCGGCGATGACACTATGGACGTTCTTGTCGCATCCGGCGGGGAGGTCCGTGAGGTCGAGGTCCTTGATCCGCTTGCGTAGACCGATCCGGTCGCAATTCGCGCTACTCGCGGACGGAGGCGCCGCTGTCGTCGAAATGGCGCGGGCATCAGGTCTAAAGCTCTTGGAGCCTTCCGAGAGGAACCCGCTCATAACTACTACTTATGGAACTGGTCAGCTAATAGCCGCTGCCATCGAAGCCGGGGCCAAGCGTTTGATAGTCGGGATCGGCGGCAGCGCCACCAATGACGGCGGTGTCGGTTGCGCGCAGGCCTTGGGCCTGCGGACAGAGGACTCGCAGGGTCGCAGCGTTCCCGGCGAGGGCGGTTCTTTGAAAAAAGTGCGTCGGATTGTCATGGACGAAATGTCGCCCGCTCTAGACGGTGTCGAAATCCGGGTGGCGTGTGATGTGGACAATCCGCTGCTAGGGCCCCGCGGCGCATCAGCGGTTTTTGGCCCCCAAAAGGGCGCCACACCCGAACAAGTGAAAGAACTGGAAGCCAACTTGGCTCACTTTTATGGTTTGTTAGCGGAAACTCTCGGCATAGACGTGCGCGACCGTCCAGGGAGCGGCGCTGCCGGCGGATTGGGGGCCGGCTTGATGGCGTTTCTCAACGGGCAGCCCAGGAGCGGCATAGACCTGGTGCTTGAATACCTGGATCTGCCCGAGACGTCTGAAAGACGTTGATCTGGTCATCACTGCCGAAGGACGCATGGACTCACAGACTTTGGGCGGCAAAGGCCCTGTCGGCCTTGCCAGGCGCGCCCTGGAGCAGTGGCGTCCCCACCATAGCGCTTGTGGGCTCCGTGGGAGACGGTGAAGAAGAACTCCATGACGCGGGCATAAAGGCTATTTTCCCCATCGTCCCAGGCCCTATGGATCTGACTGAGGCCATGAAAACCGCGGGAGAACTCCTCGAGAAAACTGCCGTGAGGATTGGACGCCTGCTGTCTCTGGGCCGTCACTGAAACATCACAATGATTGCCCAAGGCAATTAGTAAGTTGCTTGCCGGTGAAAGCACGTTCGATCAATCGGCCTGGGCTTCCGCCTTGTAATAGCAGCCGAACGGTTTGGCTTCCAGGAGCGCTTCCATGCACGGTTGCATGAGACGCACGTGGCCGGGGTCCGGTCGCCTTCCTGCCATCTGGCAAGAAGGTTCGGCTCTCGGATAAGCGGCCGGCTTAAAGCCAACAAGTCCGCAGTCCCGTCTCGAATCACGTCCGCTGCCACATCAAAAGACCTCAAGCCGCCTACCATAATCACCGGAATATCCACCCTCTGTTTGATCGCGCGGCGCCAGTCTCTGAAGTAGTCCTCATGGTCCGGACGGACGATCCCTGTGCGGAATTCAGAATGCTTGTAGCCTCTTCCTCGCAATCCCGAGCTGATCTCGATGGCGTCGAGCCCGTCGCGGGCCAGGATTTCAGCAGCGGGCAATCCTTCCCTGAATTCCAGTCCGCCGAGGAAACCGTCTTCAACTCCCAGCTTCATGAGAACAGGAAAATCTGAGCCTACTTTTGAGCGGATGGAGCGAATAATTTCGCGATGTAGGCGGAGCCTGATTTTCGAGTGAGCCGCCCCATTCATCCTTCCGACGATTCGTGAAAGGGGACAGGAACTGGCTTAGCAGATACGCGTGAGCCCCGTGGATCTGAACCGCGTCGAATCCTGCTGCCTTGGCGCGTTCGGCCCCGTCTCCGAATGCCTGAATGACTTGCTTGATCTCATCCTCTTCCATCTCGCGATGGGGCGCGGTGAACAGAGGGTCATCGGCCACAAAGGACGGCGCCAAGGCAGGCCTCTTTTGATAAATCTTGCCCGTCTCCCGGCCTGCATGAAAGAGCTGGACGGCAATTTTGGCGCCCAAATCATGAACCATTCCGGTCAACCGAGAAAACCCCGTAACATCCTCATCATGGGCAATTGAATTCTGGTACGGCGATATCCGTCCCGCAGCATGAACATAGGCAATGCCAGTGACGATTAATCCAACCTTGCCACGAGCGAGTCCCTCATAAAGGCTCATCTGACGTTCCGAGACACGGCCCTCCTTGTCGGCGCTTCCGTCGTAAGTGGCCGAACGGACAAACCGGTTCCGGATTTCCAAATTCTTTATTTTATAAGGCTCGAACAGCGGCATAAGACCGATCTCCTTACGAGGGGATTGTTTCACCAGCCCGGCGCCCAAGAATCTCAATCGTACAAGACAATATATAGGAGGGATTAGAGCTTGTCTGCATCGTAGGTCACACTTCGATAAAAAAGTTTGGTTGTTGTCAATAACTCAACCAGCCTAATTTTTGTCCTTGGCAAGGATATTGACTCGGCGGTATTGTTGTTCTGAAATGAATTCAAGTCTCATCACATCACCTGATCAGCCGCTATTCGTTTTGAGATACCGCCAAGGCCATGGCTCCAGAATAATCTTGTATTCTCTTATATTCTTGGTGTGGCTGGTATTTGCTATAGCGATCCCATTTGTAATGAAATACGGACTTCTTGAATTGGCTATAGCGCTTTTCTTCGAGCTTATCAGCGTTTTTTTATTTTTCCGGCTTATCTTGGGAATCGTCGATTTGATATTGTTCAAGGAAGTGCGGCTCTACAGAGATAGGATGGTCAAGATCTGGAAATTCATTGGCGCAAGACAAATAGGATTAGCACAAGCAAATTGGAAAGCGCTTCCCGGGGAATCAGGGCAAGGACCCTATGCAAGTGAGTCGCCTGGTGTCAAGACAGGTTGACTCCTTTGTAGCGCAATGTTCTAGATATTGCTCAAGTGGTTTGGCGAATTCTGCTTTGATGAGTCGATATGACTCTCTCGCTGTTGCGATATGGGTCCATTAGGCTCACATGAGCCATTGTGCAACCCTCTACCTAGTAGGTAGTTGTCTCCCCAAAATGTATAATCAACTGAATCTAGGCACGATTCTGGTCAAAAATCCGGACGTCGTTTTCTCGGTATGGTCCTTGCATGTTCTTAATCGAAAGCTAGAGGTATAATGACAGTTTATGAGAATGCCTCATCATTCCAAGTGGGTGTGACCGTCACATACCTTGCGCCTTAAAATAGAGGTAGGATGTAGCTAAAAACCCTGCCAAATTGTGAGGGGGCTGTCGGAGAAACTGATTTTATTGGACTTATTCTGTGCAATAAGGTTACAATTGGACCCCTAACAAAAAAAGTTCCCCACAGCCGATTTGTACCGCCTCACGTGGAGCGGATCTAATGATTGGAAAAAATCATATTGTGGCCTTTACTCTTGATGATCAGAAATATGGGTTGAACTTGTCTTCTGTGGAACGGATCGTTCGTGCAGTCGAGATCACCCCTCTACCGGACGCCCCATGCGAGATTTTGGGAGTTATCAACGTGGAAGGCCGAATCATGCCGGTCCTCAACACTCGAAAATGGCTGGGGTTGCCCGAACGCGATATTGAGCTACAGGATGTTTTTATCATTGTTTCCGCCAATGATCATTCAGTGGCCCTGGTTGCGGATGAAGTCAAACCGGTAGTCGAGGTGCCGGTTGATCAGATGACGGATTCACAGGAAGTAGTCAACTCGTCCGGATCAGTTAGAGGCATAGCGAAATCGGAAGACGGCTTAATAATGATATTGACTGCCGAGAAAGCGCTTCCCGGGGAGGCGTTTGGAGAGATCGAGTCAGTTTTGTCGGCGACGTGAAGCCAGAGTATTGGGTCCAAAAAAGCCGATTTGCTCAGCTCTTACACGAGCGAGGCGTACTGGGGAAATTATGAAAAATATCAATGAGACCATCCGTTCTTTGATGGAAAATGTCGCGGGACTGAGAGCGGCCATTGTGATCGACTCTGACGGCATTCCCATTGCCATGGAAGGGGATATTGACATGGAGCCCCAAGATCTGGGAGCGCTCTTGGCTTCGGCCTTTCAGTGCTATCAAGCTCTGGGCGACAGTCTTAGCCAGTGCTACTGCAAGTTGGTCTGCGCAGAGTATGACGCGCTGAATGTTGCGCAGCAGATGATGCCGCGAGGCTCCTTGATTCTGATCGCGGACAAGTCTTTGCCCATGGGGGTGGTCCGGCTAACGGCCAATACAGGTAGGCAAATATTAACGGAAGCAATGGAAACAACGGCCGAAGCGCGAAAAAAATTCATGGAAAAACACAAGATATCTCTTCCAAAAAATCCAGGAAACGATGACCCAACCCAAACGATCAGCCTATTATCATTCCTGGAAAAAAAGAAGAAAGGATGATTTGTCGTGAAAATCGTTGGAGATAGAGTTTATCTAAAGCTGATCTTTTTTGGGGCCGCCTTGGCAGGCAAGACAACGGCTCTGGAATGGATATTTTATCACGTAGTTCCGGATGAGATGAAACTCGTCAAAGAGTTGAGGCAAGTGAAAACGTCTTTCGGCCAGACGCTTGTTTTCGATTTCGCTCCGATTGAGATCTCTCCCAATGTCGTGACCCGAATGTTTTCCGCCACTGGACAAGACTATTATAGAGGTACTCGGACCAAGGTGCTGGCGGATTCCGATGGTATATTCATGGTAGTTGATTCTCAGAAGAAGGCTCTGGAGCTAAATCGCGATATCCTGAAGGAATTCGAGAAATGCCGCAAAGAAATGAACGGCTTGTCCGACGCTGAGATAGTGGTGCTGTACAACAAGAACGATCTTGAAGAGATATACCCTATGGACTATTTGCGGGAAAATCTCAAGCTTCAAGCCTGGGAGGGTTTCTCAACCTGCGCCCTAACCGGGACTAATTTGGAGGAGTCGCTCGTTCTCATGCTCAAGAAATTAACCTCAAAACTCCAGAAAGAGGGCATTCACTTGGGATGATCGTGTTTGACGCCAAATTGCAATACGCCCTCGATAGAGGCATGGCAAGGCAAGTAGTGCTGGCCGATGAGGAAGGCTTTATTCTGGATAACGCAGGTTACGTGTTCGATCCTGACGAGTTGATAGCGTTATCCATGTCAACCCAGAGGCAAGTTCAGGAAACTGCCGGAAGACTCGCTTTCGGGGATGTTTCCGAATTCAGTCTCTCGCTTGTGGGGACCGATCTCGTCATATTGTGTCGTCGAGTTTTTTGGTCGGAAGGAGGCTGCCTGATAGTTGTAGTTTCCCCGGTAGGCTCGTCTCCCGGGCTGCTGATATCCCAAGTTGTTCGCGATTTCAAAAATTATCTCGAGCAGCAACGTACGGCTTTACGGGAGGCCTAGATATTATGCGCTACCGATGCGGGCAGGGCCGGAAGCTCCGGAATTGGTAACGCTCGTTAATGTTCATGCGGGGTCCTTTTTCACGGTCAATTCAAGAGAACCTCTAATAGAGATTTTCCGATCCGGTTGCACAGGTCGGATCGTGGCCGACACAGTTCGCCGCCTCAACAAACGGATTGTCAACTATTACTTCGGCCACGGGCCGTCCTGCGGACCGAAGCAGAGCTAGCGGCATGGGTATCCGTATAATTGGATACGAAGGAGCAAAATGTCAAAGGGTATTTCCGAGACCTTTTTAAAGAAACTGAGCGAATCAATTGCGTCGTATACGGGTCTCGATTTCAGTAAAGACCGGGAACAAGCCTTGCAACGCGCAATGAGGAATGCTGCGGCGAACCTTGGATTCGAGGATGCCTCATCATACTGCCGGTGGATACTGGAAGCCCCGTTGGGAGAGGATCGAATCCGGAGCTTAGTCGAATATGTCACCATAGGCGAAACTCACTTCTTTCGTGACAAAAAATTCTTTCATGTCCTGGAAGACACAATTTTGCCGGAACTTATCCGTGCCAGACGGTCCTCACAACGCACGCTTCGAATTTGGAGCGCAGGTTGTGCGACAGGCGAAGAACCGTATTCGATAGCGATTCTTATTCAGAAACTGATACCCGATTTGTCGTTATGGCAAATTGATCTCGTGGGTACAGATGTGAACCGCGAATTTCTGCGGAAAGCGTCGGAAGGAATTTATAACCAATGGTCTTTTCGAGGGGTGTCTAAACCCATTCAACGAGCATATTTCCACAAGAACGGAGACGGGTACAGCATTCTCCCGGATATCAAACGGATGGTTAGGTTTTTCGAGTTTAACCTCAACCAAGATGTCCATCCATTCTTGGCTGAAAATATGAGCAATTGGGATATAATCTTATGTCGCAACGTGCTGATGTACTTTGCCCCCGAACGCCAGCAAAAAGTCCTCGACAATTTGGCCGGGCGTCTGGCTGAGGATGGGCTGATGATTGTCAGTCCTGCTGAGCTGTCCATTGTAAACAGTTCACGTTTGGTAAGCGAGACCATTCAAGGAGTAGTGTTCCACAGAAAAATCAGTCCGCATCGCGCCGGCGTGTCTCGAAACGAGAGATCTCATCAATATCCCGGTGGTTCAAGAACTACCGAAACCGGTCAAGCAAGCGGCTGATCTCGATTTAACAAATGAACCGCCTGCTCGACTTCCAGTGATCACCTCCGAACCGGAAAAGGTCGAGAAACCGACTGAGACGCTGTACCAGCAGGCGCTGGGCCTTTTCCGTCAAGGCGCCTACGAAGATGTGATTGAAATCCTCAGCTCGTGCCCTGAGATCAATGATGCGCCGGAGAAGTCAGCTCCTATTATGCTCCTGGTTGCCCACACCTATGCAAATCAGCGAAAACTCGAACAGGCTCTGCACTGGACCCAACAAATGATTGCCTCAGATAAACTCAATGCGGAAGCTCACTATCTCGAGGGAATTATTCTTCAGGAAAAGGATGATTTGAAAGGAGCCCTGCTGAGCATAAAAAGGGCTCTGTTTTTGGACCCCGATTTCGTAGTTGCCCATTTTGCGCTCGGGAATTTGGCCATGCGGCGAGGGAGACACAAAGATTCACAAAGGCATTTCATAACGGCCCTTGATATCTTGGCCATGTTTCCGGAATCGCATGTTTTGCCAGGCTCGGATAACATGACTGCAGGGCAGCTCAAAGAGATCATTCTGGCGATAATGCCCAAGGAGAATTCTTGCAATGGACGAAACGCAAATGGATTCACTGAACGGAGATGATTCGAAGATCGCGGCAAACGAAAAAGATGGCGTCTTTGCCGAAGAAGTCGGGGCATCCGATTCGAAGACAACCGCGGTTCGGCAAAAAATCGGCCAAATTGATAATGACGAGAAGAAACGAATCCTCAGAGAACGAGCCAAGAAACTCAGCCAAAAACGCAGCGTTGAAGATTCGGATACCGAGTTTCTACAAGTTATCGAATTCAAGCTGTCTCAGGAGAGGTACGCCGCTCAGGTCAATTATGTCCGCGAGGTTTTCCCTCTCAAAGATGTAACGCCTATTCCCTGCACCCCTTCATTTGTGCTTGGGATAATGAATGTGCGAGGCCAGGTAGTCTCGGTGCTTGATATACGGAGTTTCTTCGATCTGCCGGCGCAAGCAAGCACCGAACTCTCGAAAGTGCTGATCGTCGGGAAAGACGACGTAGAATGCGGTATTCTGACCGATGAAATCATCGGTGAGAAGAGAATCCCTTTGGAAATGATCCATACGGACGGCCATCTGTTTCACGGGGCCTGGGAAGACTGCGTCATGGGTGTCACACCCGATCGATTGATCGTAATTGGAATGGACAAACTTTTATCCGACGAAAAGCTCACTGTTCAACAGGAAGTTAGTGATAGGTGATATCTTCTGCAGACCGAAAAAAGCATGGAGCGGGTCCAGCAAACATGCCTTGGGTAAGGCGTCTCGCGTGGCGCCGCACTAAATCACCAGCCCGTCGGGGGAAGACCACATGAGTAAGAAAGACGATAAATTTCTAACGAAGCTTTTGGCGGCTTTCCGGATAGAAGCGGAGGAGCACATTAAAGCCATTCGAAATGGACTGCTGGAGCTGGAGAAGGTCCCGGAGCAAGAGGAGGCTTTCAGGATAGTGGAAAGCATGTACCGCGAGGCTCACAGTCTAAAAGGCGCTTCACGCTCCGTCAATATGACCCAGATCGAAACGGTCTGTCAGGTTGTTGAAAGCATTTTCGAGGGGCTAAAGAAAAAACGTCTGAAAGTCTCGACCGAGTTCTTCGATACGCTTCATCGCGCCACCGACACCATGAATGATGTCCTGATGGAAGTTGATGGGTTAGACATCGAGCCTATTGTGCGGGAGCTTCGCGTCTTCGAGACTGCCGCGTCGGTCGGAAAAAATCAAACAAAGCCTATTTCAAAGACAAAAAGCCTGGAAGAAAGGATCAAATCGCCCTCAGCGGTCAATCAACCAGCGACCGGCGAGGAGGCTGGTCTCGTTGTCAGGGATTCACCCGAGCAAGAAAAATCTTTAGTCCTGCCTGGCGAGAAAAATCCGGCTGCGGAGGCTACTTTGCCCACTCGCTCCGCGGACGACGCGAAAGATCCTATTTACCATCAGCAGATTCGGCGGCCTCAAGCCGAAACTGTGAGGGTTTCCGTTGATAAATTGAATCCACTCCTCCGTCAGGTCGAAGAAATGGTATCCGTGAAGTTGACGGCCAATCAACGTGCGGTCGATCTTTCAAATATTTTGGGCGCGATCGATCAATGGAGGAAGAAGTGGAACGCCGTCTCATCAAACGGGGTCAATCCGGCGTCGTTTGCCGGGGGCAAGCGAAAATCTCTCGAATCCGGAACGGAAGATTCCGGGCTGGCCAAGGTGTTGGAATTTCTCGACTGGAATAGTTCATGGATCAAGTCGCTCGAAGATGGACTGAGGATATTGGCCAAATCCGCCGATAACGATGCCCGCATGCAGGGCGCCATGGTGGACGATCTCCTTGAAGGAATGATGAACGTGCTTATGCTCCCTTGTTCCTCAGTCCTCGAGGTATTTCCCAAGCTGGTGCGTGATCTTGCCCGTGAAAGCGGGAAAGAAGTCGACTTGAATATAATTGGCGCGGACCTTGAAATAGACCGACGAATTCTTGATGAAATGAAAGACCCTCTGATTCACCTGGTGAGGAATTGTATAGATCACGGTATCGAAACCCCGGAACACCGAACAGAGGTGGGCAAACCCCGGCAGGGCACGATTACTATCGCCTTTTCTCAATTGAGCGGAAATCAGATAGAGCTTCTGGTATCTGACGATGGAGTCGGGCATCGACGTACAGAATGTTTTGGAAGCTGCCCAAAGGCGTGGGATTGTCTCAGAACAGGAAAAACTTAAGTTGGATAGCTCCGAGGCGCTCACGCTGGTATTTCGATCGGATGTCTCGACGAGTCACATAGTCAGCATGTCAGCGGTCGGGGGCTCGGGCTCGCCATTGTTCGAGAGAAAGTTGAGAATCTCGGGGGAACTGTATCGGTCGATACTGTTCTGAAAGAACTAACCTCTTTCCGAATACTTCTTCCGGTCACCATGTCGACGTTCAGAGGAATTCTAGTGAGCGCCGGCGGGCAGTGGTTTGTAATACCCACGGCGAGCGTGGAACGGGTGGCGAGGATACCCAAAGAGCTTATCCGAACTGTCGGCGCCGAGGACACAGTTGAATTCAATGGAAAGGCCATACCTCTAGTAGAATTAAGGCATATTCTGGAGCTGCCGGAGGATTCGGTCAAACGGGAGGAAATTAAGTTCGTTCCTGCCCTGATGCTCCGCGTCGGGACCGACGGTCGTTTCCTTTGGCGTGGATGCCATTTTGCAGGAACAAGAGGTTTTGGTTAAAGGATTGGGTAAACAACTACGCGCGTGCGCAACGTGGCCGGCGCAACTGTGCTTGGGTCAGGGCAGCTTGTTCCCATAGTGAATGTGCCGGATCTCATAAAGTCGGCGATAAAAGGCGCTCGCTCTAGAATAGAAACAACAATTCGGGTCGAAGAACCCGACGTCGGCCTCAAGTCAGTGTTAATCGCGGAAGATTCGATTACTTCCAGAATGCTTCTCAAGAATATTCTCGAGACTGCCGGGTACCAGGTCTCCACTTCTGTTGACGGCGCGGAGGCCTGGAGCGTGCTGAAGCAAGAGAATTTTGATTTATTAGTGTCAGACGTTGATATGCCAAGAATGAGTGGCTTTGATCTTACGGCAAGAATCCGAGGGGACGAGAAGCTTTCGGAAATGCCGGTCATTTTAGTTACATCCCTCGGTTCTCAAGAAGATCGTGAGAAAGGCATTGAGGTAGGCGCCAATGCATACATAGTAAAGGAAAGGTTCGATCAAAACCATCTGCTCCAAACGATAAGAAGACTGGTTTAGCGGCGGTGCAAAAGTGATAAAGGTCCTCATTGTAGACGATTCGCCCGTAGCAAAAGAGCTTCTGAAGCACATTTTGAGTTCAGACCCTCAAATTGAAGTTATTGGCACTGCCAGCAATGGAGAAGAGGCAGTCGAGTTCACAAAAAATCAAAAACCGGACCTCGTAACTATGGACATAATTATGCCGCGAATGGACGGATATCAGGCCACCCGACGAATAATGGAGGCCAATCCTGTTCCTATTTTGGTTGTCAGCGCGAGTGTAAAGCGGGAAGAAGTGAACAAGACGTGGCGAGCCGTGGAGGCGGGCGCTATCGCTGTATTGGAGAAGCCGACCTTCACGGATATTGGTGATCCCAATAGTAATGCCGCCAAATTGATCGAAACAGTCAAAACGATGTCCCAAGTGAAGACCGTGCGGAGATGGAAAAAGTCCGCCGAAACTGATCCATCCGAGTCTTCCGTGAAACCTTTGAGACAGAGCGCGGAAAAGAGAAACATCAAAGTAGTAGCCATCGGAGCTTCGACTGGAGGACCTCAAGCGCTCAAGCAGATCCTATCCCGATTGCCGGAGTCTTTCAGGTTACCGGTTCTGATCGTTCAGCATATTGCGCCGGGCTTCACCGAAGGATTCGTCAACTGGATGAACACGGCGTCCGCCTTGCCGGTTCGGTTAGCGGTCGACGGCGATCAGCTTCGTCCAGGTCACGTCTGTGTTGCGCCGGATTTTCATCATATGAAAATAGGTCGCAATGGCAAGATCTCTCTCTCCAGTGAAGAAGCTGATAACGGAATAAGGCCCTCTGTCGCTTCTCTTTTTCGATCCGTTGCCGAGGTGTTCGGATCGGATGCGGTGGGCGTGCTGCTCACCGGAATGGGTCGAGACGGCGCGACCGAGCTGAAGCTTATGAGAAATAAGGGCGCTGTGACCATCGCTCAGGACAAAGAAAGCAGCATGGTTTTCGGAATGCCGGGTGAGGCGACGAAAATCGGGGCTGCAAAGTACTCACTTGCTCCCGATAAAATAGCCGAAATGCTTGAAACTTTGGCTCAATAGACTCGGTACAGCAGTTGGTCTCGGCCCAACGATCAAATTCAATAGAATGCGGATCGAGCAATGGAACATAAGGAGCGCATACTAATAGTAGAGGATAGTCCCACACAAGCTTTGGTGTTGAGGCACCTGCTCGAGGAACGAGGATATCTGGTCGATGCGGCGGCTTCGGGCAAAGAAGCGCTTGAAATTCTTCGGCGACACAAGCCGACTCTGATCATAAGCGATATAGTTATGCCCGAAATGGACGGATTTGAACTTACCGGGGCTATAAAGAAGGATAAAGGGTTAAGCGAAATCCCTGTGATTCTTCTCACCGCATTGTCCGATCCCGAAGACGTGATTAGAGGGCTTGAAGCCCAAGTGGACTTCTATCTAACTAAGCCGTACGACGATGATTTTCTTCTGTCGAAAGTCGAAGCTGTTGCGAGCGTCCCCGCGGGGAAGAAACGATCCGGGGAATTACAAGAGCTTATGGTGAATCTCTGGGATAAGAGTTGGGAAGTGAGAGTCGACCCTGAACGGGCGCTGGGATTGCTTGCATCGACATACGAGAACGCGATTCAAATTAACCGCGAACTCCAGCGGGAAATCTCAGAGCGGAAACGAATCGAACAGGAACTGCGCCTTACCATGGAACGGCTTAGAGAAATGGAATCAATAATTGAGATCAGCCCTGCGGTTGCTTTTGTTCGACATGCGACGGACAAATGGCCGTTGGCGTTTATTTCGGATAATGTCCTTCAGTTCGACTACGAGGCCGAAGACCTCCTCAATGGCAATGTCACGTACTCCGACATTATCCATCCCGATGATCGTGAAAGGGTTTTTGCGCAGGTTGCCAAATACGCTGCGGACAGGGACACAGAAGAATTTGTGCTCGAATACCGAATACTCACAGGATACGGTGACACACGCTGGGTCGATGATCGCACATTCGTGCGTCGCAATTCGAAAGGGATTGTTACCCATTATCAGGGAATCATTCTCGATGTTACCCAGCGAAAAACAGGCGGAGAGGATCTATCACTGTAACGAAACGGATCTATGGTCCGACAAAGTTGAAGGCTCGAATCGAAGGTTGACAGCGGTTGAGGATTTGGACGACCTCAATCCGCTTGTCGCCGCGCGATTGCTGCTTTATGAGCCGCGCCGGACCCGGTCTTGGATGGATAAACATGGTCAAGAGAACTCGGTCGATACTTATGGTGGCCCCCGACCAAACTTCGATTAGGCCTTTGACTGAAGCTTTGATAGCAAATGGACATAGACTCTTGATTGCCCGCGACTCATCTCACGCCTTGTCCATTCTGGAATTCAGGGCGGTGGATATTGTGATAATTGATCTTGAAGCTCCGAATGGAGATGACCGTGGCCTTCTCTCCCGCGCTAGATCGGCCATACCTACACCGCGGATCGTCCTGCTCGGGAGAGCGGATCTAAGTGAAAATGAATATCTCCGCGAAAACGATCTGACGCTATTTGCTCGACCCTTTGATGTGGACAGGTTGGTGGCGTACTTGGGGACATCCCCTCAAAGGAGGAGTTCTTTTTCCGGCCTGGTCGAAGACGTAGACCTGCTGGAGTACTTCCAATTCATCGTTCTTGGCTCACGGAAAACGGTCCTGGAGGTTACTTCGTTAGTCGGCACCCGAGGTAGGATCTACCTCGCCGATGGAATGGCGTTACATGCCGAATTGGGAGTCCTTAAAGGAGAGCAGGCTCTCTACTCCTGTCTCTGTTTCAAGGAAGGGACATTCGCTCATTTGCCGTGGGAGGAGCCTGACGAGGTCACTATCAACAAGCCCGGGGAGTTCCTTTTAATAGAGGCAGTGCGAAGAAGAGACGAAGTCTGGTCCGACGGCGGACCGGCAGACATGCAGGACTAGTCGTCGATCGTTTGTGCGCCACAAATAGATTTAAATAATTTGGAACTTGCATGACAACTAAATCCCAGTCCGACACAATCAATGACGCCGAATGCCAAAAGTGCGTGCAGAGCCGAGACATAATAAACGGTCTCAATGACGAAATAGCACGTCTGCGTGAAAGCGAACAGGTCAACAAAGAGACACTTCAGGCCACCTCAGACCTATTGCATGCAATCCCCACAGGTCTCATAATATGCCAATATCAACCGCCCGGAGAACTCTTTTACTTCGGGGGAAATCCTCGAGGTCACAGATTGCTGGGGGTTTCCCCGGATAAGGACAGAGGGTCGGAATTGGACGAATTGTGGCCGAGCGCTCGACGACAAGGTTTGACGGAAGCATTGTTGAACACGGCCAAAACTGGCGCAACTTTTGAAACTGAAAACGTCCATTTCCAAAAGGGAGACATTCAGCGAGTTTTTAATTTGCGGGCGCTTCGGGTGGCGCAGACTCTACTGATAGTAGCTTTGGAAGATATTTCTCACCGCGTATCGCCGGAGCGGATGTCCGTGGTCCCGGAGTCCGAAGCAACCATTGAATTGGGCCGCGAGAACATGACCGGCGCGGATTTTTGGAGCGGAACTTCGAAGAGAGGACCAGAACTGGAGGAACCGGCGGAAATTCCAATAAATGAGCTGTCCAATGATGATTCACTGCCTTCAGGCGCTCTGGGGGAATTGAATGATCTATTGAACGACATGCGCCACGTTGCGCACAGGGCTCTTACCCGATTGGAAGCCGGATATTTGTCAACCGCCGGCGCATCCGTCGAACAGTTGCTTCAAGATCTTGAGCGGGCTAGCCATGTCGTAGCCCAGCTCAGGGATGCCCGATTTTCTCAGCTCGAGTAATTCTGACTTCTCGTGCGAAAACGTTTTAAGATACCGGTGGTCCTTAATGGCCATAGTTTCCAGGAAAAAGAACGAGATCCAATGCAAAGTCGTCTATTACGGTCCTGGCCGGTGTGGAAAAACCACAAATCTCATCACCATCCACAAGGCGGTGGCGAGCAAAGTGCGCGGACAGCTTATTTCAATTCATACGGCAGGAGATAGGACGATCTTTTTCGATTTCATGCCTATGGATCTGGGGGCCGTCAAAAACATGAACATCAAGATCTCAGTTTATACGGTGCCGGGACAGGTTATATACAACGATACGAGAAAAGTGGTCTTGAGGGGTGTTGATGGAATCGTGTTTGTGGCCGATTCGCTGGAAATTCGGCAAACGCATAATATTGAGAGCTTGTCGAATCTTGAAGACAACTTGCGAGATTTGGGCAGACAACTTTCGGACGTGCCCCTCGTACTGCAGTACAACAAGCGTGATCTAAATGGGAACTCACGTTTGATGTCCATCAAACAGTTGGAAGATGATCTCAATACTGATCATATATACAAGTCATTTCCCGCGAGCGCCCTAGTGGGAAACGGTGTCAAAGAAACTTTTAAACAAATCTGCATGATGACGGTGGCAAACGTGTGCCGGCAATTCCTCTGAGCGGATCACATTATTCGCTGTTGCTTGGCGACGACTGTCATAAGGCTACTCGGAAACAGTAAACGCGGAGACTTCGGGTCATGTCGGAAAAACAAGTTTATGAATTGCTGTCTGATCTGGGGATTGCGCTTCGTCTGAACGGTGACTAAGAAAAAGAAACCGACCAGATCCGAAACGGCTATCCAGGACCTTCAAACGAGTAGCGGCGCCTCTCTCCCGCAGGCCACGATCTATACCAGGAAACCTCATGATGATTACGGAATTACCAGTATTACCGACAACGTGAAATCGCAGATGGGCTACGAGCCACGAGAATTTTTGGACGAACCCGCGTTCTGGCTGAAATGCATTCATCCTGAGGACGCTCCGGCGATTTTTTCAGGGTTCCCGAAATTATTGGACTCCGGCAGTCATGTGCAAGAGTATCGGTTCTTACATAAAGACGGGAGCTACCGGTGGATACGAGATCATTGGATCATGATACGTGACGACAAAGGAAACCCATTTGAAATTGTGGGCTGCTGGATTGATGTCACGGAACAGAAGCGGGTGGAGGACACGCTGAGGAAAACGGTGTTGAGATATAGATCTCTCGTGGACAGCTCTCCTGTTGGAATGGTTTCTTTTGATACGCGGGGAGAGATCACCGAGTTCAATCCGGCTGTGCTGCAGATTCTCGGGGCCCCGTTCGGCGAGGCGACAGACCCCGAGGTACCTTTTCACTTACTTGCCGGTGATGGAAGCCGGGATCTCGGAAGCCATACTCCACTGCATGGAATCGGGAAAAGGTGGGGTCGGCGAATATCAATACAAAAGCAAGAAGGAGAGGCAGGTCTGCACACGCCTTCACGTAACCCCTGTCCACAATGGAGAGAAGAGCATCTCAGGGATCCATGCCTTCATAGAGGACATCTCGGATCAAAAGCGGGCCGAGGAATTAATTGTCAAGTCCGAACGCCTGAAGGTTTTGGGCCAGATTGCTCGAGGGTTAGGCTACAATTTCAACAACTTGCTCCAGGTGGTGTCCGGAAGCGCGGACATGGCGCTCACCGGTCTTGACATGAACGATATCGATGCCGTGCGCAACAATTTGCAGCAGATACTGGAAAGCGCTCAGGCGGCTACGGAAACAGTCAAATGGCTTCATCAATTCGGCCGAACTCCCAAGACTTCCGCTGATTCCCAGAAAGAATTATTCGATTTCAGCGATCTCGTAGAGGAAGCCGTTGAAATCTGCAAGTTTTGGTCTCGAGCCGAACTGGAACAGACCGGCGCCCGAATAAAGTACGAAGTTTCGCTCAAGAAAGATTGCCTTGTGGAAGGAATACCGGATCAGATCTCCTGGGTGGCTTTGAATATTTTAAAAAATGCAGTGGAAGCTTTGCCAAATGGAGGGCGAATCAAGGTAAAGACATACATTGACGAAAACCTGGCCATTCTTAGAGTTGAAGATAACGGAATTGGGATTAAATTAGAGGAAATCAATAATCTGACACAGGCGTTCTGGACATCAAAAGAAGGCCACGCGGGCATGGGGCTTACATTCAACAGTGAAATCATTCGTCGGCACAAAGGCAAGATGGGGATAAAGCGAATGAAGCCTCATGGGACCTGTTTCGTCGTGAGACTGCCTGTCGCCATAAACAGGACCAAAAATGGGCAGACACGGCCGGAGGAATTTTCTGAAAGGGGATTTCGAATTCTCTTGATAGAAGATGATGAGCGAGTTCTGAGGATACTGGAGGAAGGATTGAAATTACTGGGTCAGCAACCCATCTGCGCAATGTCGGTCGAAGAAGGGCTCGAAATGCTTCATCAGTCGGAAGTCGACGCAGTAGTCTGCGAGCTGGCCATGCCTGATATCAGCGGATGGGAAGCAGCCGCAGCGGTTCGTGAGGTCTTTCGTGAAAAGAATATTCCCAAGCCGCCGTTTGTAGCCCTGATGGGGTACGCCGATCCTGAACAGGAAGAAGTGGATCCTTCCACAGGAGTGGACAGGGTCCTGGCGAAGCCAATAAAAGTCCCGCAGTTGCTGGAAATAATCACACAAGAAATTGGCAAGGAGTCCGCAGGAGGCGCCTTCTCGGGTAAAGTAGACAAAATCGATCTGCTGGAATACGTTCAACTGTTGCTTCTTAACGGACGCAGGATAGTGCTCGAAGTCTCCTCAACCGAAGGAATGAAGGGTCTTATCTTTGTGGATCGAGGAGAGATACTGCACGCCATATGCGGCGATCTGCGGGGCGAGGATGCTCTGTACAAATGCTTGACCTTCAAGAGCGGCACATTTTCGACACGTCCCTGGCAAGAGCCTGAAGAAGTCACAATCAACAGGTCAGCCATGTTTTTGCTCGTTGAAGCTGCACGCAAAAAAGATGACATGAAATTCAAGTTGATCCAGTCCAGGGAGTCGAACCGCCAGCAGGTGGCGCCTGATTTGGGAGCTGGTTCCACTATCATAGTGAAATGAAGCTATTTCCCAAGGTAGACTTGGAAGGCGGAGGTTTCATCTTTTCAAGCGCGATAATGGTTCTATCTACGTCTGATTGCAAGACCTCTCCTGAATGAAAGTAATGTTCCATTACTTGTAAGCGCGGTTCGTGATGCGCATGTAGAGGCATTGCAACTAGTTGTATGGCAAGGCCGAAGAACGTGCTTTAAAACAAAAACTAATTGATGAGTCGATATGGCTCCCACATTCAGAGAGGTTGTCTCCATCGTGGATTTCGAGAGCCAAGCCGCTACAGAGTTTATGAATAGTCGATGTACCGAGGTCCTAATTAGGGCTGGGCAACGACTCATTGCAGATAGCTTGACGCTGTCGGAAGTGAGAGAAGATGTCTCCCAGAGCTTCCTCGATGAGGCTAAGCTCTCTGGTACATATGAGTTTGGCTTCGCGTGGACGCCCAAACCGGCATGTCGGTAGCTGCCAGCTCATCACAATTGAATTCCGTGGATTTTTCCAAGACCAGGGTGTTTTCAGAGGCAATGAGCGGAAAGCTGGGGTTAGGTGGCCTAGAACAAAACAAGATCGTACAGAAATTGAGCAAGGAATCAAACGGGTGGACCTTCCCCATTGCAGCTCCGGTCAAAATAAATGACAAAGTAGCCGGAGTGCTGATTGCCTACTTGCGATGGAAACCTCTGGAGGATCTCCTGACCAAAAGAAGCGTTGGGAAAACCGGTTACGTGTTTGTTGTGGACAGACTTGGCCGATTCATCGTCCATCCGGACAGAGGGCTTTATGAGCTTGAGCTCAAGAAGTCCGCAAATCAAGTTGAAGCAGCTTTGGAAAGAGGTCCAGGAGCGAAAGACTTCCAGCAAATATGAATTCACCAAGCCAGGAAGCGCAATATCCGAGTCGAAGACGGTGGGAATCGCATATCCTGGATCGATGGGCAATTTGCCGAACTTGGAGTGGAAAGTGTTTGCCACTGTTCCGTCAAGCGAGATCTTGCTGCTGCCAAACATTATCGGGACCTAGGATTGATAGCCCTTATAGTGGCCGGACTTGTCTTTGTGCTGGCTATCGTTCTGGCCACCACAATATCCAGGCCCATAGCAGCGATAGCCGCCGTAATACGAAAGGTCGCGGCCGGAGATTAGACAGTTCTACATGGAATATTTCCAGAGGTGATGAGATAGGCGATCTGGTGGCGGCTTTTGAAGACTTGCGTGAGGGCTTCAGCAGCCAGATTAACCGAGTGATGCAGACGGTGAACACGCTCGCTTCATCGTCTGCTGAGGTAGTTGCCACCGCTGTTCAGGTAGCCACAAGTTCGGCTCAAACCTCTTCAGCATTAACAGAAGTCGACACTACCGCCGAAGAAGTGAGACAGTCGGCCAAGATCGCCATTGGCAAAGCAGAGAATGTAGCTCAGGACTCTCAAGAGTCGGTAAAAGTAGCGGAATCCGGTAAAGAGTCTACTGAGAGAACCATTGAAAAGATTAATTTAATAAAAGACCAGATGGAGTCCATAAGTGAGACAGTCGTAAGTTTGAGCGAACATAGTCAACGGATAAGCGCCATAATTGCCACAGTTCAAGATATTGCCGACCAGTCGAATCTTCTCTCTGTCAACGCATCTATCGAGGCTGCAAGGGCTGGTGATTATGGAAAAGGTTTTGCAGTGGTGGCCCAAGAAATCAAAAGTCTTGCGGATCAATCCAAGCAGGCCACGGAACAAGTGAGAAATATCCTTGAAGAACCCGTAGCCTACGAGCCGCTAAGGCTCACGTGAGCCTTTGTGCAACGTCCGGTTTGATAGCCGGCTGCCTCGCCAAAAATCATAATCCCTTAAAATGTTGCTCTATTCTGGTCAAGATCTCGATTTGAGGGGATCTGGGTACGGTATTTGCTAAGACTTCGTTAAGAAAATAACGCGATCATAAATGATCCGCGAATTACCGACAAAGGCAGGATCCGGAATTCCTATAGAACTGGGATTGAAATCCCGCCGGCGGCGGAACTTGTAAGCGCCAACCATAATGCTGTTAACTCTGCACGTGGATCTTTTACACAAGATCGGAAATAACATCCCTTCAGGTGGCCCCATGTAGATGCGCTGCCGAAAGATGGCTGCTAGTCTGCATGGTTGTTATGCCTAGCGGATAAGGAGATAGGCCTGTCGGGATTGGGAGCTGAGCTACGATATTGGAATAGGCTGCTGTTTCAGCATAGGAGCAAAGGAGAAACATGATGTTCAAGAGACTGCTGGCTGGGAGTTTGATGGCAAAACTTGTGGCTTTTCTTTTAGTTATTTCCGCCGCCCAGATTCTGATTATCGGATTTTTGTCATTTCAAAGCGCAAAGACCGGCCTCGAGCAAGCTGCCCTCAATAAGCTCGACGCCGAGCGAGAACTGAGGAAAAGTGAGCTGTTAGCCTATTTTCAGGACACATTACAGAACCTGAAATTCATGGCCCAGACTTCCAATGCCAGATCCGCTATAGAAACCATGCAGTCGTACCATGCTTACAATAAGGCCACTCCGGACACGCCTTTTGATACGAGTTCCGAGCTGTATAAACAGATGGAGTCGTCGATTGGCCCTTTCTTCAAAAGCTTCCTTGAAACTCACGAAGCGAAGTTTTCCGGATACGAGGACATGTATCTCATCGGCGCAGCGGACCAGTTCATAATGCTTACGGCTATGAAATCTAAAGAGCTTGGGTCTAATTTAGCGCGTGGAGATCTCAAGGACTCCAGTCTCGCCAAATTGTGTCAAATGGTTATTAAGACGGGAAAACCGGGAATGGTGGATTTCGAGACATACGCTCCGGTGGGGAAGCCTGTCATGTTTATGGCGGCGCCGATTTTGGGTGACAAAGGAGCAGTTGATGGGGTCCTTGCCCTTCGGATGGGTCCGGAAAAAATCAATTCGATTTTCGGTTCTACAGCGGCAATAGGAAAAACTACCGAAGCGTATCTGGTTGGCCGCGACTTGCTGATGAGGTCCCAATCCCGTTTTGCGCCCGATTCGGCAATTCTCAGATCAAAGGCTGACACGGATGCGGCAAAAGGCGCCCTTCAGGGCAATTCCGGAACCGGCGTTCTACGAAATTATCAAGACACAATGGTCCTGACCTCGTATTCTCCTGCAGGCCTACGAGACCTCAAAGAGCTTTCTCCGGATTTCGATTGGGCGGTCATTGCGGCAATTAATTCCGATGAGGCGTTCGCTTCGATTCAGTCGCTGAGAAACCGGGTCATTTTGGTCGCGTTGATCATGGCAGGGTTGTCAGCCCTGGTTGCCTTGGTCGTTGCGGGAAGTGTGTCAAGGCCAATAGTGGCGCTTGCCGACAAGGTAGCCCAGATCGGAGAAGGAGACCTCACTGCCGCAATCCCGTTTCAAAACAAGAACGATGAAGTAGGCGCCCTGGCTAGGGCGATTCATCTCATGGTCGGCAATCTTCGTGAGCAGATCGGAAGCCTGATTCAAGGCGTCAATGTTCTCAGTTCTTCCGTTTCGGAGATTTCCGCCAGTGTGGGGCAGGTGGTGACGAGTTCGGCGCAGACATCATCTGCGATGACAGAAACTACGGTCACGGTCGAGCAATTGCGCCAGGCGGCTCAGTTGTCCAATAGCATGGCCAAAGACGTTGCAAGAAGCGCTCAAGAAGCGGTGAAAACGTCGGCCGCCGGTCGTCAGGCCACGGACGATGCGGTCAAAATGATATCAGTTATAAAGGAGCAGATGACAACGATTGGTGAGACGGTGGTCAAGCTTAGTGAGCACAGCATGGCCATTGAAAAGATAATTGCTTCGGTTCAGGATATTGCAGACCAATCCAACCTTCTCGCTGTAAACGCCTCTATTGAAGCTGCTCGGGCCGGCGAGCACGGCAAGGGCTTTGCCGTAGTGGCGCATGAAATCAAGACGTTGTCCGACGAATCCAAGCAATCTACTGATCAGGTTCGATCCATCCTTGATGAGATAAGAAAATGGGTGGGCGCGGTCGTAATGGCTGCAGAACAGGGCGGCAAAGCAGTGGAAGCGGGCGTGGACCAGTCAGTAGTGGCAGGGAAGTCCATAGAAAAGCTGTATTCCAGTGTTGAGAATTCTGCCAGGGCGGCCAATGAGATCCAATCGTCCAGTGATCAGCAGTCAACTTCCATAGATCAAGTTTCGAGCGCAATGGGCAGTATTGAGAGCGCCATGAGGCAGAATGTGGACAGCGCCTCCCAATTGGAAACCGCTGCTAGAAGACTGGCGGAACTCGGAGATCAGCTCAAACAGATGGTTGACAGATATAGGATCTGATGCGGTTAAATGATTTAAATGGAGAAAGGAGATATCCATGAAAGTATCTGCCAAACGTACGCGATTGTTCGTAGCGATTGTCGCTCTGACCGGCATTTTATTGGCTGTTCCGGTTGTGGCCCAAGATGTGATCAAAATCGGGGCCATATATTCCTTCACCGGACCGGTGGCCGAGGTCGCAAAACGTCCAGAAAAGCGCCATAGAAATGGCCGTAAAGGAAGTGAATGACTCCGGCGGCGTAGAGGTCGGCGGGAAAAAGATGAGACTTGAAGCCGTCTTCGGTGACGACCAAACCAAACCTGAAACAGCGACTCAGTCTGTTCGAAGACATGGTGAAGAATAAACAGGTCACGGCAGTAATCGGCCGGCACTGTGGCTGCACATTCCCTTGGCGCTTAATACCGCGGCAAAAAAGGACAAAGCTCTCCTGATCGCGGCTTGCGCACCTCCGGACGCCTTCCACGAGCAAAAGGTGAAAGCCCCCACCGCTCTAGGAATAATTGGCGGCAGCTTCTGATATCGGTCGGGCGGGAGCTTCTTACATGGCGGACAAAATAAAACCGAAAAAGGTAGCTTGCTTTATGCCTGCCTATGCCTTCGGCAATGCGCTGGCCGCCGGTTTCGAGGCGGTAATAAAGAAGTACCCTGAAATCACATTACAAGATCTTTTGGCATCCATTTGGGAGCTTCGAATATTCAGACGCGATCTGGAGGCAGTCCGTGATTTCATGCCGGATGTCATAGTGATCGGATCATGGGGCCAGGATGCTGTCAATGCATTCAATCAGGCTTTCGAAATGGGGTTGGGAAAGAGCAGCAAGTTGTTTCACCTATGGACTGTGAATGCCGATGGCCACGGCGATTCGTCCCGAGGCGATGAAAGGCGTGTGGGCTCAAATGTTTTGGTTTTACTGACATGTCCGGATTCCGGGATGACTCTGTTGTGAAGGCTACCAATGAATTTAGCGCCAATTATGCAAAATTGTACAATGAGCCGTCTGACGCTCTACGCGCTTGCTTCATATGATGCAGTGAAAGAAATCGTGAGAGCAATAAAACTCTCTCAATCCACAGATCCCACAAAAATGTACGAAGCCCTGATGGCCAACCCCGTATGGACCGGCGCAAAGGGCGAGGCAAAATGGCGGAAGGACGGCCGTTGCATGTACAAATATTTCGATTGGATCGTCGAGGGAAAAGGAGCGGATGAGCGCAAAGAAGGAGCATTCGGCAGCAAGTATGATTATGCGAAAGTCGTGGATGTATTTACTGGTGAGGCATTTGCGCCGACGCTCCAGGAGTTGGGATACTGAATGAGAAAAATTCATTCCACTCTATTCTGAGAATCTTAGCCTTTTTCAGCAGGTTAATTATCAGCAAGAGATTGGCCTGATGAAGGCGATTCAAGGCACACAAAAGGAGCAACTGATGAAATCCAATGCCGAACGAATTAGGTTATTTGTCTTAGTTTCCTCCATGATTAGCATTCTATTGGCTGTTCCGGCTATGGCCCAAGATGTGATCAAAATTGGGGCCATATATTCTTTGACCGGCCCGGTGGCCGAGGTCGCCAAACTCCAGAAACGCTCAGTAGAGATGGCCGTAAAGGAAATCAATGAGGCCGGCGGGGTGGAGATGGGCGGGAAAAAGATGAAAATTGAAGCCGTCTTTGGTGACGACCAAACTAAACCGGAAACAGCGACGAACCTGTTCGAGGACATGGTGAAAAACAAACAGGTCACAGCCGTTATCGGTGGTACGGCGGCTCACATACCCTTGGCCCTTAATACTGCGGCAAAAAAAGACAAAGCCCTCCTGATCGCGGCTTGCGCACCTCCTGACTCGTACCACGAGCAAAAGGTGAAAGCCGCTACCGCCCTGGGCATCGTGGTAGCAGGTTCTGACATTGGCCGGGCGGGAGCTTCCTATTTAGCGGAGAAAATAAAACCCAAAAAAGTGGCCTGTTTTGTACCTGCCTATGCCTTCGGCAATGCGCTGGCCGCGGGCTTCGAGCCGGTAATAAAGAAATATCCTGAAATCACATACAAGATCTTTTGGCATCCATTTGGGAGTTCAAATATTAAACGTGATCTTGAGGCAGTCAGAGATTTCAGGCCGGATGTTATTGTGATCGGATCATGGGGCCAGGATGCTGTCAACGCATTCAATTCAGCCTTCGAAATGGGATTGGGAAAGAATAGCAAATTATTTCACTTATGGACCGTGAATGCGTTGGCCGCGGCAATTCGTCCGGAGGCTATGAAAGGCGTATGGGCTCAAATGTTTTGGCTGCCTGACTTGTCCGGATTCAAGGATGACGCGGTTGTAAAGTCTACCAATGAATTCAGCGCCAACTATGCAAAATTGTACAATGAACCGCCCGATGCTTACGGGCTTGCTTCATATGAAGCAGTGAAAGAAGTCGTCAGGGCAATAAAACTTTCTCAATCCACCGACCCCACAAAGATGTACGAAGCTTTGATGGCCAACCCCGTATGGACCGGCGCAAAAGGCGAGGCCAAATGGCGGAAAGACGGCCGCTGCATGTACAAATATTTCGATTGGATCGTCGAGGGAAAAGGACCCGATGAGCGTAAAGAAGGCACATTTGGTAGTAAGTATGATTATGCGAAAGTCGTGGACGCATTCACTGGTGAAGGCTTTGCGCCGACTCTCCAGGAGTTGGGATACTAGTCGGAAGCAAAGAAATGTTGCGTAACATTGTGCTGGGTTTTGTTCTATTTCCAAGTAACTTTCGCAACAGCGTTGCGATCCAGTGGGAGAGATTTACGTAGACAAAGGAGCCCTCTATGAAAATCAATGCCGAAAGGATTACTCCATTCTTCATAATTACCGTTGTGGTCATCGGGCTAATCGCCGTCTCCGCCAGGGCGCAAGATGTAGTCAAGATCGGCGTCATATACTCATTGACCGGACCGGCCGCCAGCGTTGCCAAGGCGCAGAAAAACGCTACGGAGCTGGCAATAAAAGACGTCAACCAGGCCGGAGGCGTAAAGATTGGCGGTAAAAACGTGAAACTTGAGGCCGGATTCGGAGACGACCAGTCCAAGTCGGAGACGGCCACCGCATTATTCGAGGACATGGTAACGAAGGGGAGGGTGACCGCAGTGCTGGGTGGAACGTTGGCCCACATCCCTTTAGCCCTGAACACTGCCGTGAAGAAAAACCCAGCCCTATACATTTCAACGTGCGCTACGCCAGACTCACTATATCAGCAAGGAGTCAGAGCTCCAACCTCGCTCGCAATTCTGGGAGGAGCCTCTGATATTGGTCGTACGGGTGCGGCCTATTTGGCCGAGAAGATGAAACCTAGGAAAGTGGCTTGTTTCATACCCGCTTACGCATTCGGGATGGCCGTGGCATCCGGATTCGAATCCGTGATTAAGAAATATCCCGAGATCAATTATAAAATCTTCTGGCACCCTCTAGGAAGTTCCAACATAAAGCGAGATCTGGAGGCCGTGCGCGACTTCAAACCTGAGGTGGTCGCTATCGCATCATTTGGACAAGATGCTTCCAACGCTCTGAACGCAGCTTTCAAAATGGGGTTAGGGAAACAGGCGAAGCTTTTCCATTTGTGGTTCCTGGACTCATTTGCGCTTGCGACTGAGCCTGATGCGATGAAGGGTGTGTGGGCTCAAATGTTTTGGTATCACGACATGACGGGATTCAACGACGAGGCCGTTGTCAAAGCCTCCAATGAGTTCGTCGCCAACTACGCCAAGGCGTACGGCGAGCCCCCCGACCCGTTTTGCGTACCCGCATATTATGCGGTCAAAGAGATTGTGCGAGCTATGGAATTGGCCCAAACCACGGATCCGGTCAAAATGTACGAAGCCTTGATGGCAAACCCTGTATGGACCGGCGCCAAAGGTGAGGCAAAATGGCGCAAGGACGGCCGCTGCATGTACAAATATTTCGATTGGATCGTCGAGGGAAAAGGGCCCGATGAGCGCAAGGCAGGCATATTCGACAGCAAGTATGATTTCGGAAAGATCGTGGACGCGTTCTCCGGCGAAGCCTTTGCGCCGACCTTACAGGAATTGGGGTATTAAAACATAAGCGGTCTGGGGCTAACATCCGAAATCGTCTCAAAATGAAGGGAGATCGTCATAGTTATCCACAGCGGAGGCGGCTTGACAGGCTAAGTGAAGCGACGAAGCAATCTTGTAGGGGCGCATGCATGGCCATGCGCCCTTCCTGGATTCCCTTCTTCAAGGGAATGACGGGAGATTGCTTCGCTCCGGTCGCAATTACATTGCAGAGCATGGACACGTTCCCCCGTGTAACTGAGCGCTTACCGTCGACCCTTAAAATCCCTTGACAACTAAAGATCCGTGACATAGGCTAATATATGAACCTTAACTTGTGTTTCTCCAGTCGACCTGTTTTCAGGACAACCGGCGTTATGCAAGGCTTAAGATGTTAGGACATAGGCGCCCTGAGCCGAGGATTATCCCACCGTAAGGCCGGTCGATTCATCCACGCTACCAAGAGCCCGTGTTCGGAACCTCAAACGCACTCCCACAAATCGTGTCTGTGCTTTTCCCAAGGAGTTAGAAGAAATGAGTATCAAAATTTATGTGGGGAACCTGTCTTTTAATACCAACGAGGATGAACTCAAGGGTCTCTTTGAAGGTTACGGAGCAGTGGAATCCGCCAAAATCATCACCGACCAGTTCACGGGCCGATCCCGAGGGTTCGGATTCATTGAAATGGAAAACCGTGAGGAAGGCCTTCGCGCAATCGAGGAATTGGATTCCAAAGATCTCGGAGGCCGCGCGCTGAAGGTTAATGAAGCCCGCCCCAAGACCAATGACAGAGGTGGGCGTCGAGATAGTCGAGACGGCGGCGGCGGCGGACGATCACGCTGGTAGCGTCAACCTGGTAAGGTAATTATCGGTTCACGGTGACATCATGAAACACAGGCAAGGGTCCCCATTTCGTGGGCTCTTGCCTGTCGAGTTTTCGGAAGAATTTCCGAAAGGAGTAATGGTTGGGCTCAGTTTACAAGCACGCCTTATGTCTCCACCCATACTACCGTGACAGCCACTCAGGTTCGCTCGGAATAGCCGTCTTCCCACCCATAGGGCTCGAATACATAGCAGCGGCGCTTCAGCCTCACGTAGAGCGGGTCACCTTAGTCGATCTGCGCCTTCCCGGCCCCATGCGGACGCTTCGAAGATTGAAAAAATTTATCAATGATGAAGTGGATCTATTATGTATTAGTATCAATTGGGAATATCAGTTCGATGAAGTGCTGGAGCTTGTAAACTCTCTCCCTCACGACGTTCTCACGGTCGTAGGCGGAAAACAGGCCACCGACGACCTGGAGACAGTCTTCGAGAGTTGCCCTGGGGTCGATATTGTGGTCCGAGGCGAGGGGGAGGAGACGATTACTGAGATCGCCACTGGAACGGAGCCAAAAAATATTCCGGGTCTGTCTTATCGCAACGGCTCAGGCATTATCCACAATCCTAAGCGGCCTCTCGGGAAATTAGACAATTACACCTTTCCTGACCGCACTTTACGGAGCCAGAAGTATCACTTCAATATCGGGGGCTTTGCTCTACGTGGAGAGGAATTTGATATCATCCTCACTTCTCGGGGCTGTCCTCACAATTGCAAGTTTTGCACTTTCACGGTAACCGAGGGCGGGCAGAGAAGGACGTATTCTCCACGTTCGATTGATTCAGTGATGGAAGAGCTGCGGGCGATGTCCGCGGGAATTGTCTTGATAGCTGATGAGGACTTTTTTGTAAATCCGGCTAGGGCCAAGAAGATCTGCGACACACTTGTAGCTGAAGGGATCAATAAGCGATTTGTCGTCCAGTCCAGAATCGAGATATTCAACCATCCCGAAGTACTGGAATCAGCCGCAAAGGCGGGTGTCAAGTTGTTTCTCCTGGGAATTGAATCACCTACCGATAGGATCTTGGATCAGCTTAATAAAGGCTTCGATACGGCAACCGTCAGGAAAGCGTTCGAGTCTTCACGCAATTATCCGTTTTACTATCACGGCTATTTCATCTACGGGAACGTAACGGAGACTGAAGAGGAAATGATGCGGATTCCGGTCTTCGCCCGAGAGCTGAATCTGCATTCCATAACGTATCAGAAATTACGCATTGAGAAATATTCACCGTTGAAGGAATTGGTCGAGACTACACCGGGTTACTATATCGGTGACGACCGGATCGTGTACCGCGAGGGCGTGGGACGGCCGGGACTCAAACGTATCAGTTCTCAGATCACCAGAAATTTCTACACTCCATGGCAAGTGCTCAAGATTGCTGGGAAAGTTTTTAGTATAAGACTCTTTATGCCCCGTAGCATGGTCCCGTTGGTGTTGGGGCTCCCTCTAGTGCTGGGTCACACCATCGGCCGCAAGGTGAACAAGAAATTGAGTCGATTCCCGCTATGGCGCCGTCTGACCCAAAATTACCTGTAGCCGCTTGTTGCCTTTCCCGGAAAGAAGACATTCATCCGCTCCACATTAAAGGCTTTCTTGGCCAATTCAATCACCCGTTTCCATCCCGAACTTCTTTAAGTAACGATATAGTGAGTCCCTGGCAATACCAAGGGTTCGGGCAGTCTTTTTCTTGTTTCCGCCGGAAAGCCTGAGCGCTTCCGCCAGCAGTGACTTTGTGAGTTCATCGGTCACATCTTGGAGCGTGCCGCCGAACGGGAACGAGGTCGTAAATGACCACCCCTGATTTGGAACGTTCTTATCCATGCGCAGTTGAAGACCGGCAAGGTCTATGGCCCCATCTTTTGAGAGTATCGCGGCTCTTTCCAAAACGTTACGCAGTTCCCTCACGTTGCCGGGCCAATCATAGTTTTTGAGAAGTTCTATTGCTGCCGCATCAATGCTGGGAGGAGCGGCAAACCGCAATTCTGCGTGAAGTTGCGACAGAATTTCTCTGGTCAGTATAGGGAGATCCTCACGCCTTTCCCGTAAAGGGGGGACCGTTATGGTCATAACATTGATGCGGTAGAAAAGGTCATTTCTGAAACGCCCGGCTTCAACTTCCTTTTGCAGGTCGCGGTTGGTGGCCGCAATGAGCCTGGCATTCACAGAGATTTCTTTTTCCCCGCCAACGCGGGTAAATTTCTTTGTATCAAGAAAGGTAAGCAGTTTCGCCTGCAAAGGGAGTGAAAGCTCTCCAATTTCATTGAGCAACAATGTTCCACCTTCCGCCAGTTCCAAGAGTCCTCTCTTACGGCCTTGGGCCCCGGTGAAAGATCCTTTTTCGTGACCGAATAATTCGGATTCGGCTAGCTGCGAGGATATGGCAGCGCAATTTACAGAAAAATACGGCCCGCCGGCCCGTTTGGAATGATTATGAATGTACCCGGCCAGGTAATCCTTGCCGCTACCGCTCTCACCCAGCAACAAAATAGTAGAGTCCTTTTGAGCCGCGGCATGGGCCAGCGCCAGCGTGGACCTCATGGCCTCGGATGGATATGCGACATCCGATTCCGAGGCGGAGAATTCTATTCTCCGGCGTTCGGTAATATCACGAGAAACAGTGAAAATGCCTACAATGTCCCCTGCATCGTCTCGAAGTGGACTTCTTGTCTCGAGAAATGTCATGGGCGCCCATTGACTTTTCTTGTGTGTTCCTCCTCGATGGTTTCGCCTTGTAGCACTCGGGTGTCTGATTCTCGAACGAACGCTGCGTCCTCCTCACCGAAAAGATCCTCGAACTTCATTCCAACAATTTTGAAGGCAGGGATGCCGAACAGTTCTACTGCAGGGTTTACAGAGTACACCTGAACGATCGATCTTGGAGAAAAATGTAGTCCTGCGCTCCCTCAAAGATTGCCCTGAAGCGCCGCTCACTTTCGCGACGGGCCAGATCCAGCTTTTTTTGGCTCCGCGCATTCTCAATGTGCTGATCCCATAGCTCAGGTCATCGGCTAATTGACTCAGCAACTTCACCTCCTCATCGTCAAAAGCCTCCGGCTCCATAGAATACATTGTGAGTGCCCCAAAGATACCGTTATGATCGATGAGTGGTAATGCAATAGACGAAGCATAGCCGCGCTTCAGGGCCTCCGAGCGCCAGGGACCGGACTCTACGTTGGACCAACTTTTTCTGTTGATCTTAACGATTCCTGTCCGAATAGCGGTTCCCGTCGGACCTCGGCTGGTCTCGTCGTCGGACCATGTGATTTTCACAGCTTGGAGATATCCATCTTCAAATCCGGCAATCGCTGCCGGCTGCACGGTCTTGGCCTTTCGTCGAGGGCAAATCCAATCCAGGCCATGCGGTATCCACCATGATCCACCAGGATTCGGCATATCTCGTTGATGAACTCCTGCTCTTTGGTTTCCGTACCAGCAGTTGATTGCATTCACTTAGGACTCGAAGCGCCCTGTTTGACTTTCGTGAAGATTCGTTCGCCTGTTTACACGTGAAAAGAAGCTGATGTCGTTGGATTGCATAGTGAAGCGCCCGAAGGACGAGTTGTGCGTCCCATTTGTCCTTAATCAGATAATCCTGCGCCCCATTCTTCACAGTCTCAATCGCCAAGGATTCGTCGTCCAAGCCCGATAACACTACGATGGGAAGTTCCGGGGCCGATTTCTGAACTTCGAGGAA
>CAVVZX010000042.1:0-70831 GCA_963752855.1 uncultured delta proteobacterium
TGCGCTACTTGGCAAAAGGCCCTCGCAAAGCAAGCGCGGATTTCGCTATTTGCCCCTGCTTGCACATGTGTTTCGTTCAGTCTCGACGAGTCTTAACTTATTGTTTTAGCAACGTTCTCTGTTCGCAAACACATTTTTCCCTTGACAAGGGAGTCGCCTCATCGCTATTGTCACGTTAACCCCATGTAGGGCTATGCCCGCCCAGAGTAAGAGTCGCATTAAAAAAGGGTTGACAACGGGGTTTTTTTCTGTAATAAAGCATAAACGCATCCAGAGTATTTTTTTTTTGGAGAGAATCCAAAATCTGGCATTTAGGCTTCCTTGAATAAGGATTGATGAAAGGAGGATGAGGGTATGGTTAAGAGGACACTTGCCGTTCTCGGAATTCTGGCAATGACATTGGCCGCGGGGACGTCCTTTGGGTTCTGGAACTCATGGGATTGTTGCGGCGGTCCAGCCGATTGCAAGCCGTTGTATCTGCCTGTTGATTGCCCCACCCCGCCGGTCAAAACAATAGTTAAGACCTGGGCGATAAAGATCGAAGGCCCCTGCCCCGCCCCCGGCGCCATGTGCGGTCCGGTGTGCGGTAGAGAGAGAGGACCCGGTCTTTGCGAACTGATTACTGCCATAGCTAGTCCGTGTTGGATTGGCTGTTTGGTGGCTGTGACGGTGTTTACGGCTGCTTCAGCGGACTCGGTGGCTGCGGCGCGGACGGCCCGTGCGGCCCGTGCTATGGTCCGCTTGGCTGTGCGCTGGCCGGCTTGCCGACAGTTCTCGGCACGCCCTTAGGGGCAGTCGGTGTCTTCGGGACCTGGTGGTAAATCGTCCCCCAGGAACTGGCACGCCTAGAGCCGAATCATGATCTAGTTTCTACCTAAAGGACCGGGCAGTCAGTCCGGTCCTTTTTGATTCGACGCCGAGATTGCAGATGGTTGTACGGCGTTCGTAAAGGGATGACGCGAACTAAAAAGTGCTTGACAAGCAGCTGTATTTCAGCTAAATACGAATAAAGCGACATCTCTGTTTAAAAAGTATATTCGATTATTTCCGGTTTAAACTGGAAGGTCTTTAATGAAAGGAGGATGAGGGTATGGTCAAGAAATCCACCGTAATTTTTACAATCCTTGCGATGCTGGCATTTGGCGCTTGCACGTGTTGGGGTTACACGGTCAGCCAGTGGCCGGTGCCCGGTATACCGAACACCGTTTTCTGCCCTGGCCCCCCTTGCCTGGTGACCCCGGAAGACTGCACGCTTAGAGGCCCTGTGGCTCCGTCCTGTGAGTGCCCGTTGATTCCCGGAGCAATTCATGCCAGCCTGAGCTTGCCTTATAGGGCTATAGCTCTGGTGGCGTCGCCCCTTTTTGCGGGTCAGTTCTGTCCTAGCGAGGGTTGCTGCAGTGTGGACCTAGGCGCTCCCGCATATGTGACCGCCGCTGTGCCGTGCACGCCTGTTAATGTTTACGTGCCCCCCAGGGGTTGGTAACCGTAGCACGCAATTTCGCAGAAGAGGCCGGGCATCTATTCCCGGCCTTTTTTGCCTCTACACAACCACCATACATCTACCGATCGCTTATACCGGCGTCCGCGGGCGTCGGCACGTGCGCGTTCCGTTCCCACAGAAACACCCCCAGTTTCACCTGGGAATTGTCGCTGCGGCCTTTACTAGGGGAAGGCCGGGCCCCCTCCACATGCGGCGCCATGAGCCTTCTAATCGAACTCCTAGCAATGAGAGAGATCCCAATGAGTCTTCCGCATAGGGATTCCACCGACTCGTTCGATAGCTTTACACAATGACCCTGTCCGACCTGGCGCTGATGGTGCCCTTGGCAAGTCCCATCGTGTTTCGTATCCAAACGGTTTCGGCCGGGACGGAGGGAGCGGCAGCTTCCGGGGATGTTGTCTTATCGACCGCGCGATCGATAATCTCCAAAGGTCGCAGGCGCCATTGTTGAGAGGCTGGCCAACCATGCGGATCCGCTTTGCCTTGAGATAATGAAACAGCACGCCAGAACAATTGAGGCGGCCGCATCCTGTACGACAAATTGTAGACCTATCCTCCGCGGCAGAATCAGCTCAAAAGGGAGGAATTAAACCTACGCGTTACGCGTGGCGTACACAGGGACGGGACACTCATCCGCGGACTTTTGAGGTGGCTGATTCTAATTATCTTTTGAACTGACTAATATTTGGGCGGGTGACACGGTATTTCAAGCAATCCAAATCGGGTCGCGATTGTCTCACCTGACGTCATCCAATTGACGTTGGATCACGTGGACGTTCCAGGACTGCAAATTGAGCGCGGGACTCCTGTGTCCCATTAAAAAATAGCCACGTGCAAACCCCCGCTGTTAGGAGCATTAGCAGACCGCCTAGCAGAAACATAAAGGACAAGCCCTGAATCTTCGCGATAGCCCCCCATATCACCACCGAGGCATTTATCCCGACTCCGAACGAACCCGTAAATAGGGCCACGACTACGGCCCTATTTTCAGCGTTGGACCGGTCGACCATCTTGGCCATCATCGCTGGGTAAGAAAGCCCCTGAATGATTCCGAAAAGCGCGCCCAAAAGCATTGATTGAGTTATTGAATCCATTTGTGAAGTGGACACGAGCAAGAGGCTAAATCCTATTAAGCAGGCGAATATGAGTTTGCCGCGATCAACACGGTCCGCAAGACTGCCCAGTGTGATCCGCACCAAAAGGAGGCTCGCTCCATAGCACACAAAAAATATCCCGGCGCGGAACCCGAGATTCTTGGCATACAGCGGAATAAAGGTGTTCATAGCAGCGAAACCGGATCCAAAAATTCCCGCCATAATCATCATTGAGAGATGGCCATCCTGAAAAGCCGTTGGGAAAAAGCCCCTGATTCGACCGCGACTGCTCGTTCGGTCAGCTTCCCTCATTGTGAGGGCGGCAAGAAAGCCGATGAGGCCAAATCCCACAAGCAGGAGAAAATAGGCATCGGTCCCCCAGGACAACAACACCCTTTCTCCAAGGAATGGCCCAATGGCTACTGCTATTGATCCGGAAACTCCAAACAGACCTATACCTTGGGCCCTTTCCTCCGGTCGGAGCAAGTCCACAATGGCCGTGGCGCAGCCATTGAAACACGCTGAAAACGCGATACCCTGCACCAACCGCACGAAAATCATAAAGGGAGAATACGAGTTAAAGAGCAAAAAACCCGCATTTGTAAGACCAATCACCAAAATCCCGCCGACAATGAAGACCTTTCGACCATGTTTGTCAATCAGGGGGGCCAGTATGGGGAGCGAACCCAAAGAGGTGATGCCAATAGATCCCATAACCAGACCTACATCCACATTGTCGGCCCCCAAATCTACGAGGACTATTGGTAGAAAGCTCCAGGTAGCGACAATAAGAAAGAGGAAGAGATTTATGGCCGCGATCAACAAAAATTGCACATTAAATAAAATTGCCGGCATCACAAATAGCTTCTATACGGCCACCCCGGCGCGATTTGCCGACGACGGCCGGTCTGATTTTCGATTCTGATTTCTCATAACCACATCCTACAAGAACCGACGAATTCGGCGCGTTGGAACGCCCGCTCCCTAGGGCAGATTTTCCAAAACGCGCCGGAATTCTCAAATACCTTTTCCGGAGATCCTCTTACCGCTCCCATTAATTGTATCCTGTTCGCGGCTTTTAGTTCCACACTAATTCAGCGCAAACAGTTTCTCACAAAACGGTTCAAGTAAGGATCACTAATCTCCCTCTCTTTGAGGAGACGTCTCCCAGGCCTTTTCGCCTCCTTTTTTGTCCCTCCAGATAAATCGCCGCGGGGTTTTGCTACCGTGCTCCACCGTCCCAGGGTAAGGCTCCACTGGAGCCGCGGGGGGGCCGGTAATTGAGGGGCTGGATGCTTGCTCGCCTTCCTCCGATCCCTTGGTACGATCGTTGGTAATATCCTCTTCCCGGATTTTGGGCTCTCTCAAGGACTCTTTTCTTTGAGGTAACGTGCTGGAGCATCCGCAAACCCAAATGCAAACAGCTATAAGAATTCCGATTCGAATTAAATTCTGACTCATCGGAAGCCCCTTGTCTCCATAAATCTTATCCAAGCATTGTCCCATTCGTCAACCTGTGACTCAATGTGATTCCTCGGCAGCCGTTGCCTTCGGTTGAGATCGTCGGCCGTTAAAAGTGGCCACTTCGCCAAGCGCCACTGGCGCCATTCCCTAATTGTCAGCGCCCGCGAGGAATTCGCCCAATATCGGAGGAGAAAACTTGGGTGGCGTAGGCTATTTTTCCGCCGCACTCCCACACAGCCACTCCGAGATAATTAAATTTTGGATTAAGGATATTCTTCCTGTGACCGGGGCTTTTCATCCACCCCTTTACTATGAAATCAGCCCATTGTTCCGGGTCCTTGCCGCTTGTGCTGTACGCCACATTCTCTCCAGCGGATCGAACTCCCACTGCCTGCATCCGGTCCGATAACTTCCTCCAACCTTCCGGAAACAGCTTCGATTCGTGAGATAAGATTCCAATGCCGCACATGTGCTCATTCTGCTTCCGGGCGAGAAAAGCGAGAGCCGGGCTGATCTTCAAAGGCTGTAGTGTTGCTTTCTCCCTATGCTTGTTAGTGAAGCGTACTATATTACTTTCCATCAGCCGAATGTGTTCCTCATTTAAAGATCCTTCTTTCTGCACCGGTTTGTTCGGAGGCCCTGCTCTCTTTTCCGCCGCAAAAAGATCGTTCTCAACAAAAACTACGCAAATCACAATTATGAGCGCAATCCATGCTGTTTCTCGCCAGGAGCCCAAAAGGTCGCCAGATTCGTCCGCAATTCGCTGCTCCGCACGGTAATCCGGCACGTGCCCGCGATACTTCCGTTTGCGCTTCGTTTCGATGGCCACAGATTGCAAAACTTTCCCGGCCCACGGGCAGCCCCAACTATAGTAGTCAAAACATTCCGTTTGCCATGATGCTCACTCAATTCTATACTTGAAACGCTCTAAAGTAGATAGAGGGAATATTGCCGGCTCAATGTATGAATGATTTCGGTAGACATACGTTCCGCTCGTTGAGCAAGCGCACGTGCTTGGTTGTTGTCAGCCTGCTCATGGGTTGGGGTCTTGCATTCAATGTCGGACGAAGTGTCAGCCCAGGACAGGGATGGCGCTAAGATTTCCCTTCTGATGGTGACCGGAATGCCCGGTGGGACCTGTTATCAGGTTGGGCTCGGGAATGGCGTCCCTATGGACTACCAAACTGCGAGCAGCAGGCATAAGGGTGTCTGCTGCGGAGACTGAAGGATCGCGCGAGAACATCGAAGCGATTCGGATTTCAGACGCGGATCTTATTCTCGCGGAAGAATTCTTTTGTTCAATGGCCTTTCGCGGATCGGGGATTTACAGAGCCCAATCGCTTCCGGAGTTGCGCAGCATTACGACTCTCTGGCCGGACGTGACACATTTGTTAATAAATGCGGATAGGTTAGAATCCGGGACAATTCAGGATCTTCAAGGACTTATTCTGGCCACGGGTCCGCCTGATAGCGGCAATAAATACACGACACAGATGTTGCTGAAATCTATGAAGAGCGTTCGACGTCCGGTGAATTTTCGCTTTATGAGCAACCTGGCGGCAGCGGAGGCATTCAGAAAGGGAACAGTCCAAGCGTTAGATTTGACAGGCGGAGTGCCTATCCCGTTGATTACCACACTTTGCACTGAACCGCGACAGACTTTGCGGTTCCTGGATATCACCGACAGCCAGTTGGAAGCGTTCCGAGCGAGTGGCTGGGAGCACATGTTTCGTTACGTCGTTGCCCCGGGAACCTATCCCGGACAAGAACGACCGATAAACACGATGGCGCAAATGAATGTTCTTGCCGTAACATCGACTCTCAATAGCGAGGTGGTCTATGATCTAACCAAGACTCTGTATGAAAATCTTGATTATTTAGCTCGGCTTCATCCGGCCTGTAGGGGCATGTCACTGAAGAAAGCGCTGACTGGATTAAACACGCCGCTTCACCGGGGAGCTATTCGTTATTATAGGGAGCAAGGTCTGGAGATTCCGGCGCATTTGATAAAATGATTCCGGTTTAAAACAACGTAGAGAGCTATCTCGCGGGAGGTGGCTCTGACAGACACTTGACTGTTTTTCATGCTAAAATGAACTATAACCTGGAGGAGGTTTTTTCATGAAGGAAGTGGTTATTATCGATGCTGTACGTACTCCCGTGGGATCTTTCGGTGGATCATTGAAGGAAATTCCGGCGGTGCAACTCGGCGCTATTGTGGTTAAAGAGCTGATCCGAAGAACGGGGATAGACCCGGCCCAGGTGGAAGAACTAATCTTCGGTTGCGTGCTTCAAGCGGCCCAGGGCCAAAACGTTGCGCGCCAAGTATTGATCCATTCCGGGATCCCTAAGGAAGTTCCGGCCATGACAATAAACAAGGTTTGCGCATCAGGACTCAGGGCCGTTTCTTTGGCGGCACAGATCATCAAAGCCGGTGACGCGGACACTGTCATTGCCGGTGGCACGGAAAACATGTCCGCCAGCCCTTATGCCTTAACCAGAGCAAGATGGGGCAACCGCATGAATGATGATACTATGGTGGACCTGATGATACATGATGGCCTGTTGGATATTTTCAATAAGTATCATATGGGTATCACGGCGGAAAACGTGGCCGAACAATGCGGTGTTTCACGAGAGCAGCAGGATGACTGGAGCCTTATCAGCCAGCAGCGTGCGGCAAAGGCCATTAAGGAGGGAAGATTCAAAGACGAGATCGTGCCTGTGATGATTCCGCAGCGAAAAGGGGATCCCAAAGTCTTCGACACGGATGAGCATCCTCGCAGCACGACCAAAGAGTTGATCGCCAGTCTTAAGCCTGCATTTAAAAAGGACGGAACCGTAACCGCGGGGAACGCTTCCGGTATAAATGACTGTGCAGCTGCGATCCTTGTCATGTCTGCTGACAAGGCACGAGAACTAGGAATGAAAGCTTCGTTCAGAATTCTTTCTTACGCGGCGGCGGGCGTTGACCCCAAGGTCATGGGACTTGGTCCCATTCCTGCGTCGAAAAAAGCGCTTGAGAAGGCAGGTCTGACTGTCTCGGATATAGACCTGGTAGAGGCCAACGAAGCGTTCGCATCTCAATTCTGCGCTGTAGGAGCTGAACTAGGATTCGACTTGGAAAAGGTAAATGTCAATGGCGGCGCTGTCGCTCTTGGGCACCCGATCGGGGCGTCCGGCGCTCGCATTTTGACTACTTTGCTGCACGAGATGCGCAAAAGGGAGAATGCAAAAAAAGGGCTTGCCACTTTATGCATAGGTGGAGGAATGGGCGCTGCAATTATAGTTGAGAAGATATGACAATGGCAGGAGGCATCCTGCCCGCGTGTGTAGGAGCGCACAGCCGTGCGCCCCTACATAACCGCAAAGGAAAGGATTGGGTCCCAGAGTGTCAGCCTTTTTCACACCCCTTTACCCTGCAAGAGCATGTTGCTATTAGAACTCGAATCAACCGAGTATCTTCGATTTCTTGAAATCCAGAGAACCATCGTTGACAGGAAAATTGCCCAACGTGGTCCCGACGTGCTGATGCTCCTGGAACACCCTCCTACAGTTACCTTGGGGACCAGAGTCAAGTCATCGAGCCTGACAATAAGCGAGGAAGAGCTGGCGAAATTCGGGGTCCCGGTTCATTCAGCGGATCGAGGAGGCGAAGCAACTTATCACGGTCCAGGTCAACTCGTCGGCTATCCCTTGGTGGATTTGAGAGGACTGAGACTTTCGGTCAGAGATTATGTATTCAAGCTGGAAGAAACTGTCGTGGTGGCGCTACGGCAGTTTGGATTAAAAGGGTTCCGACAGATCGGCAGGCCGGGCGTATGGACCGGCGCTAGTGATAAAATAGCGTCAGTAGGCGTGAGAATTCGGCGCCGCATTACTTCTCATGGGTTTAGCCTGAATGTCGATCTCAAAATAGATCCAACTTCGTTCATGGTATGTTGCGGGACCCCGGGAATTCGCATGGTAAACCTTAATGATCTCTTGTCCGATCCGGTCCCTCCAGCGCTGGTACGGCGAGTGGTGGCGGATTCGTTTGCAGAAGTTTTCGGAGTCACTCTTGAACGAGCCTCGCTGGATCAGGCGCTGACGGCGAGCGGTTGAGAAATGGCGATTCCGTTTAGTTACAGTTTTCATAATCTCGGAGCAAGAAAATTTACGGCTATATTGACAGCCGGGGGCATGGCGCTTGTCACTTTTGTCTTTGCCGCAGTGCTTATGCTGGCGCAAGGTTTGGAGCGAACCCTGGTGGATACCGGATCGCCCGATAATGCCATAGTTTTGAGAGGCTCCGCCGAGACCGAAGTCTCTAGCGTCATTGACCGCGCTTCAGCCGACATTATTGAGGTCCAGCCCGAAGTCGACTTTAACGCGCAAGGCGACGCGATAGCCGCCAAGGAAGCGCTCGTTTTGGTGACTCTTCCCAAAAGGAGTACTGGAAAGCCTACCAACGTGGTGGTTCGTGGCGTCGGAGCCCATTCAAAGACTCTCCGACCGAAGATCCGCTTGATAGCCGGGCGCTACTTCCGTCCCGGTTCAAGAGAAGTTGTCGCGGGAAAAAGCATAGCAGAACGAATTGCCGGGACTTCGTTGGGAGAGACTTTGAATTTCGCGCTTACGGATTGGCACGTAGTGGGAATCATGGACTCAAACGGGACAGCCTTCGATTCTGAGTTATGGGCTGATAGTCAGCAGCTCATGTCGGCATTTCGCCGAACAACTTATTCCACTGTAATTCTAAGGATGCCCGCCAGAAATTCATTTGAAGCTGTGAAAAGAAAACTGGAGAGCGATCCGCGACTGACCGTCCAGGTCAAGCGTGAAATTGCATTCTACAAAGAACAATCTGAAGTCATGTCGAAATTCATTCGTATTCTGGGTCTTGCCATGACCATTTTTTTCAGCGCAGGAGCAATTTTAGGCGCTATGGTCACCATGTACACCGCCGTGGCCAGTCGCACGCAGGAAATCGGCACGTTGCGGGCGCTCGGTTTCAAGAAGTGGGATATTCTTGCGGCGTTTCTGGCTGAATCACTTATGCTGGGCTTTGTAGGCGGCGGCGCCGGCATAGTAGCCAGTTCTTTTCTCCAGTGGCTGACTATATCGACTATCAATTGGCAGTCGTTTTCCGAGCTTGCGTTCGGATTTGAGCTCACGCCCGCCATAGCAGTATATGCGGGTGGATTTGCCCTTATCATGGGACTTCTCGGCGGCCTATTACCGGCCTGGAGAGCTGCGAATCTCAAGATTGTGGATGCTCTGAGGGCCACCTGACACAAGGACGAGTAAAGGAATGAACGCTATGAAAGCCTGATACTGCCGCCTTTTAATCGTCCTTTTGGTTGGGCGTTGCGGCCTCCGTCAGTAGGAAGATCTCATTCCGAGATCCAGCGCGCTCGGATTACCTCGTGGAACGGTCGGCTTTGCTCTTTCCGTTCGTTGCGTTGCCCTCGTTTTTTCGATCCGTTTGCATTTTCTTTTTCGCCTCAGAAATCCAGCCGTTTATAACGGATCTCCACTTAGGATCGGGGACTAAAGGCAGCGCCTTTGAGTATAACTCAACAGCTTTGAAGTAATCTCCTTTGCCCTCATACAGCTTGGCAAGATATTCCATTGCGAGATAATAGTCCGGCCTGAGTTTGAGGGTCGTTTCGTAATCGCTGATTGCCTCGTCAGTCCGGCCGAGAATATCGAATATCGCGGCGCGTTGGAATCTCGCCTCAACATGATCCGGATTAACCTCTATGGCCCTGGTATAAAGAGAAATAGCCTTTTCCCAGTCGCGCGACATGGCCGCCACGTATCCTTGTCGAAAATAATCTTCGGCTTCAGCGCCGTGGCCGGGTCCCGTAAACAGGACAAGCGTCAATGCCAACCATGAAAAAAGAATGCAATATCTCATTTTCGTCGGAGTATGGTCCAGGATCACACTAGGTAGACTATCACAGAATGAAGGGTCGGGCGCTACAGAATCCGGTAAACCTCAATCGGTTTGTCGGACACGTGTCGATGCGACGACCGCAATTGGCATATAGCAGGTTATCCTCTTCCCGAAAAGGAACTAACCGCATGGGCCACACAAGCGAGCAGTGGACTTTTTGCAGCAAGGAATTGGCGCCGAAAGCTTGGCTTTTCTTTCTCCGCGTTGAATTCAGAAAAACAGAGTCGGAAGACTGCTACGGTTTTTGTCTTAACGCCTTTATCAGTCCCGGGACGGCGGCAGCCCCTATGTTTTCCAGGATTTCCGCTGCCAGGTCCGCAGTTTTTGCGTCAGAGCTCCGCAGCAGTCCGATCAAAGGCTCCACCGCAGGCGGACCTATATTGATCAGCGCCCTGGAAGCAGCCCGGACAGCATCGGGTGTTCCTTTGCTTAGCAAGGCCATCAGTTCCGGCACGGCCGTTTCCCGCATAGTCCCCAGGGCTTCCGAAGCCGCGGCCCTCACTGTGGGGTCTTTGCTCTCAAGCGCCTTTACCAGACCCGGGACAGCGTCCTTGCCCATTCCTGCCAGCGCCAGCGCAGCGATGTCCCTGACACGCTTTTGATCGTCACCCAGAAGGACCAGGAGATCAGGGATGACAGCGACTGCCTGTTTTCCGATGCTGCAAAGGGCAAGAGCCGCTGCCTCGCGAATTAGCGGGTCCTTATCCTTAAGGGCCTCCCCAAGCGCCGGCGCCGCGGGCGCGGCTTCCGAACCTCTATCGGAAAGCGCCTCGATCGCGGTCAGGCGCACGACCTCGTTCGGATGTTTTATGGCCGCAGCCAGAGCTGGAACAACAGCTTTCATCGGGAAATCTTTCTTCTTAAACTCCTGTGCGGCCTTCATCGCAACCGCCGGGTCGGGGCTCTTGAGGGCTTCCAAGAGTGAGTTCAGATCCGGCGCAGCCGAAGATGGTTCAGCCGCGCTTGATACCACCGGCAATGCCAGCGTGAGTAGGCCCATGCCGAGAATGGCCATAGTCAGGGCAGTACCTGAACCTTGAAACGATTCTCATAGTCCACCCCCAGCGTGGATCGGTACACCGTCCAACCCCGTTTTTTTGAATTCTCCTGTTTCAATGGGAAGCACAATTTTAAGGATGGCCGTTAATAGGAGCAATCCTATGGACCAAATTCCTATGGACACCAGAATCTCTATAGTCGTCGGCGCGTATTCCCACACCTCGCCCAAAGGGGCAGGAATGAATCCGGGGATGATCAGTCCCATTCCTTTTTCGATCCAAATGCCAACGATGATAAGAGCGCAGCCCAGGTTCAGGGTAGCGAAGTTCTTGCGGGTCGCGGGAATGAGAAAGATCACGAACGCTATCACGTTGAAAACAAGCGCAGTGCGGATCCACGGCACCAGCATCCCTTTTCCGTGCAGCCCTTGGTACAGATATTGGAGCGGGGTCAGATGATGAGTGTCCGAATAAACCTCTTTGAAAAACTCCGCGCCTAAAAGAAACAGATTGATTGCCATGGCAATGGCTATCATCTCCGCTATTTTGAACAGCGCTTCATCCTTGACGTGAAATTTTGAGTACTTTCTCACCAATTGGTAAAGCAATATCACCAGGGCCGGACCCGAGCAAAATGCGGAAGCAAGGAACCGTGGAGCTAGGATGGATGCGTTCCAAAAGGGGCGAGCGGCAAGCCCATTGTAAATAAAGGCTGTGACCGTGTGGATGCTCACTGCCCACGGGATCGACAAGAGGATGAAGGGCAGGATGAACCTCATATTGACGGGTCGGTCGTGATAAGCGTTCCAAAGAAGATAACCCGGAATGACTAGGTTCAGGAAAAGATACCCATTCAGAACGACAATGTCCCAGGCCAATAACGACCTCGGCAGACTCAGGATTCCCAGACCGGGTATGAGGTGCCAGAATCTGTCGGGCCGACCCAGGTCTGCGGTCACGAACATCAGGCACATTAACAGCGCGCAGACTGCAAGCACCTCCGCTACGATAACTATTTCCTTGATCGGTCCGAAGTCATATAGATACGCGGGAATGATCAGGAGCACTGCTGCCGCGGCCACTCCTACAAGAAAAGTAAAGTTTCCAATGTAAAGTCCCCAAGAAACGTAATTCTGCATCCCGGTCGCTATGAGACCCACTTGAAGCTGCTTTATGTAGGACGCAATTCCGATTGCAGCCAATACCGTGAGGAGAATCATCCAGAGGTAATACACTGGACTACCGGTTATCAATCGCCGGCCAGTTTCGAAAATAAATCCGGATCTCGCCATTGCGCTCCTCAATTGTCAGGCAGAGAAAAAGTAGTAGAATTTTGGTTGAGTGTTCAACTCTTCCTTCAAACGAAACACCCTCTTCGTTTGAATAATCTTGCTAATCTCACTATCCGGATCGAGCAGGTTCCCAAATTTTCGAGCCCCAACTGGGCATACTTCCACGCATTTGGGATAAATCCCTTTCCGCACTCTTTGAATACAAAACGTGCATTTTTCCACTACATTTCGCATTCGCGGGCGGTTCCCAAGGTAATGGGTATTGGGGTTCACTTGATCCTTCGGAATTACGGGGTCGGTAAAATTGAACCATCGCCCCATGTAAGGACATGCGGCCATGCAATAGCGGCAACCTATGCACCAATTGTAATCCACGACCACTATTCCGTCCGGCTCAGTCCAGGTGGCCTGCACAGGGCAAACCTTGGTGCATGGCGGGTTAGCGCAGTGCTGGCATTGAACCGGCATGTAATAATAGCCTTTTTCCGGTACCTCTTCCGGGTCATAATAGATATCGGACTGCTCGAGGTCCATGTTTCCGTCTCTAAATCTCAGTACCCTGATATAGTGGATCTGGGGATCCCTGGACTGATTGTTCTCCTCTACGCAGCCGTAAACGCACCTGCGGCAGCCGATACAGCGTTGTATATCCAGGCCGTACCCGAAAAGGGTTGCGTCCAGCGGGGCTTCGGTCCCTACCACGAACTCCTTTCCATACTTCTTCTTGTATTCCTCCCGCAGTCGGTGAACGGTCTGCTCGATCTCCTCCTTGCTCATCCTACGGAAGTTATTCTGGAAGAACTCCTGCCACGTGCATGAACTAACTGCCACCATGCCAAACAGGCTCGCCGCCCCGGCGAGGAACGTACGCCGATCCGGGAGCATGCTGCGATTGTCCGCGGGTTCAGAATCCGGCCTCTGTACAATTTCGGAGCCAGACGCACTTGCGGAGTTTGAATTCTCTTTGCTGAAGCTATCCGTCTGATCGCTCATGGCTTCTGAACCTTTAGTGCTTGGCCTTGGTTTCTTTTGGGGCCCACGGTTTTGTGGGAGGAGGCATGGGCTCTATGGGCTTAAATTTCGGCGAATGCGGATCGTGGCAAGTCACGCACCGGTAATAAGTCTTTTCGCCATTCCACTTTCCGGTCCTCCGGCCGTGTATGCCATTCCGCCAGTCCCTGAACTTGGTTCCGTGACACTTGCCGCATAGGAGGTACGAGTGCTCGAAATCAATGGGCTTACCGTCGCTCAAGGGCAAAAGATAGTTCCGATCCTCAGGGTTATGGCAGTCCAGACACCAGACTCGCACACCGCCGTGATTGAGTTTCACGTTCTTATGGACCAGAAGATCTTCCCGCCTCTTATAATTAACGGGGAAATCCTTCTCCGGCCCGTGGCATGCACGGCACGGAGTAATGGTCTTGGGGAGCGGCGTCAATGGTACGGGAAACTCTCGTTCCGATTCTAATTTACTTGCCTGAGTCTCATCCAGTGTGTCAGCTTCGAGCGCGGCTCCAATGTCCCGGGATTGAGCCCGGATTGAACCGGCGCCCAACCCCAAAACAAGGCCCACCAGACCAAACGCTAAAAACAGAAGGGCAACTTTAGGAATTACGGTTTTTCCTTTCATTAGCGCGCCCTTGTATTGCTATGGCGACCGACGATCATTTAGCTTCTTTGCCGCCGTATCTTTGTTGATAGAATTGCTCGATTTTCTGAAGCTCTTCCTTGCTCATCCCTTCCTTATACCAGCGATGAAGTGGGTCCTTGAGGACGTACTCGTTGAGGATAGGCATAGCCGCCTCCTTTCCGCCCATAATTTTCTCAACTTCAGGCAGGAAATGCGTGTAGAAGTTCTTTGCCACCTCATACATCCCATGCCACCACGCATAGTCAGGCCCCATCATGGCAGCGCCGTGCCGGCCTCGGCGGCCCTCGTGGTGCCAGAGTTCGTAATAGATCCAGTCCAGCTTGTCGTCGAAATCTGCTTTGGTGAGTTTCCCCATGTCGATCAACTTCTGACGTACATTCATAGCGGGTATGGCGAACTTGTTGTTGTACAATTCGACGAAGCTATCGAACTGATTATAGAAATCGTCCACCATGAAGTCCCCGTGGCACTGGCGGCACACATCTTTCATCTTCTCTCGGCGATCTTTCCAGCGCTCCAGCTTCTTGGAGACCACAGGCCGGAGGGTCCAGGAAATGCGCTCGCCGACATCGTGTGTGGCCGATTGATTGGGGGTGGCCCCCATATGGCATGAAGAGCACGTCGCCGTATCCTGGTAGTCGACTCCTACTACCCATTCCCCCTTATCCAGATTCATGCGGTCTCTGAAGGCTTGGTAGAGAATACCGTGCTTGCTCTCGTTGAAAACCTCAATTTGGGGATGGTCCGGTCCGAGATGGCACTTTCCGCACGCGTCCGGACGTCTTGCCTGTTCTTTGGAAAAACGATGCCTGGTATGACACGCGGAACAGCTCCCCTTGCTTCCATCAGGATTTATGCGGCCGATTCCGGTATTGGGCCATGTAGTGGGATCCAGTTTTCCATCTTTAAGCACCTTGATGTTGGAACCATGACACTGACGACACCCGGAATTGACCGCGGCCGGTCCGCCGACCACCGTGCCGAGGTAGTTATCCGATGAATTCAGAATATCCGCAGCCTTAGCATGGTGAGAGACCTGCTGCTGGTCGAACTGCTCCTTGTGACAACGAGAACAGTCTTTCGGACTGACCAGGGTCGCTATCCAGAAGCCTCGATGATCATAACCATCCGGGTCTCCCGGCGCCGTGTCAGTCTTTTTCTCAGCTTTATGACAGTCGTAACAGTTGACCCCGGCCTGTCCCATTTTCCCGGACCTCCAGAGTTTAAACAGGCCCGGAGTTTTCAGTTCATGGCATTTGATACAGACCTGTCCTTCAAGAGCGCCGTACAATTTTGGGTCTACCTTCGAGGCGCCGAATGCCGGATAGCAACAAACTAGCGCCAGCAGGACGAGGATGAGAATTCTTCTCATGGCTTCAACTCCCCCGTATCGGAAATAGTACTTTAAGAACTACAAGACTCGCCGAAATTGGCCGGGTTGACATTGCCCCCAGCGGACATCCGTCTTAACAAAGATATTCCGAATCATCTCACCAAAAAGCTCTAGTTTGATTTCAAAGTTATTCGACAGTCATAACATAATGCAATTAAGGGGAAAATTACCTCATGTGGCCAAACGCGCTGAGGTAATTCCCCGATGACAGTTCTTTCTCCAATGTTTCAATTTTGTAACTTTTCTTTAAGTTTCCGGTTCTTATCATTACTCGGGCCAAGGCTTTGTGATGGTATATCTACGGAATTGTTTATGCTGAAAGTCTGACATATAATTATCATCGAATGCAATTTTTTTTTCGAGGCACAATATGAAAAGCGAGCAAAGTTAACGCGTGATCTTCGCGGCTCACAACGCTCAGCTATGAGTAAACAGCAGATTTGGCCCCAATCCTACGACAAATGAAGTGCGACTGTTTGCCTCTGAGTTCGAATAACCGTGATTCTTTGTGTACGCTGGCATTTGACAACCTTTTCTCTGTTGTGCTTGGACTTTCTGAACTTCTCAGCTGAGGCTGCAACTAGAATCATAATTAAGATTTATTTCTCCAACAAATCGGAAGTAAGGAACCTGCCGACAAACTTACCGAGGTTCCGTGTGATCAATTCTGAGCTATTTTCTGAAACGGGGATGGTATGGGTGCTTTTTGCAAATTTGATTATCCTACCCTAGGTGGCTCCTGCCCCGGCCAATTCCTCCCCGCCGGTTGGGAGTTTCTGAGCGGTGTTTTGCGTCGAAACCGGTCGATGTCCTTCTCGCCAGACAAAAGGAACTTGAGAAGTGATTTGTCTTGAAACCGACATGTCTGAGATATTCCCAATAACAATAGAAAAGAGCGGGAAACTGATTCGTTAAATGAACCGGATATTCTCCTTTGCACTGCAAGGTGCCTGAGTGCCCGCTCGGCCGCGTTGTTGTTCCAATCCACTTCGTCCAGGGCAATAAATGTGAAGAGTCTCTCCTTGTATTGAGAGAAACGCTTTTGATAACGAAGAACCACCTCCGAACTGTAGGTCCTCATTATGACTCTATCGTAAAACCTCTGCACGTCCTTGTGGAACTTATTGAGATGCCTCCTTTTAAGACCAAACTTTTCTACTGCTCGGAGAATAGGCAGGATCAGGTTCTTAACCTCTGCAACGAATGCCTCAAACTCGTTGTCGAACGGGGACTTCCACAGATCCTCATTAAGGTCTCGAATCAAATGAGACCAGCATTTCTGTTGCTTGCATTTCACGGAGTCATAACCAGGATAGAACTCGGACACCAAGACACCCATAAATTTTTCCAGAGCTTGGTGGACTATCAGTGCTTCTCTGGAATCAGTAAGCCTGAAGATCGTGTGTCTGCCATTGGTAAACACCCATACGTAATGATCGTGGCCTTCAATGCTTATCTTTGTTTCATCGACGTATACGCATGGGCTTTCGAGAATGCGTCGAACCAGCATCTTTTCGGTGTCGCAATAGTAGGCCGAGAACTCGTTGATAAAATTTACAATTGAGCTTTCGCTCATGGTCTCTCGGAATTGATCTTCCATAACTCGAATGATCGCGCTGTACGGCAAGCGGAGACACAGCCTTTGATACACGGCCCAGGCACGAAATCTTCGGCCGAACAAACGCCCTCCCAATCGTTCGATTGCATGGGGGGCGAAGGAATGCTCGCATTTTCTGCAGTAACTTCTTGTGCCATAATACTTTGTCATGGATTTCCTGACCCCGTTTTTCGTAAAGACAAGGTCGATCACGGTCTGGGAAGCCATGTCCCCGGTCGGTTTGAGCGTCTCTCCTCGATGCCGTAGGCACTTTCTTCTTCGTGGTACGCGCACTGTCTTGGTGGCTTTGGGAATTCTTCGAATGCTGGCAGGGTGGCCCTTTCGAGGGCCGCGATTACTGTTGTGATGATCGTCCCTCTTGTCTTCCTTTTTGACGCTTATCCTTTTCTTTTCGTACTCACCGTGTGCGAATTTCAGCAAAGCTTGGAGTTCATCATGGAGTCGAGCACCTCTTTCCGTTGATTGCTGCTTGGGCCTGTGGGCAAAATCAATTTGGGACGATGAAGAAGCGTCCTCTTGAATTCGAGTTATCTCGTCAGTAACAAGTCGCAGAGCTTCACAATCCTCACGGTTATATGTGGTCAACAAATCGCGGTACCTTGGATCCTGAGTGGTTTCCCAATGATGCCACCAGACAAGGCTTTGCAAGCCAGAAGCGTTTGGAGCTGACCAAGAAGCGCCTACGAGCCGTCCCAATTCTTTGAGACTGTTCGATCTTGCCGGAAAGTATAATTTGCCGAAGATATGAGCATTGATGTTGACAAGGCGATCCTTCATGTCCACGACCCCACGCCCATACCGATGCCCAAGGGTCTCAATAGCCCTGGGCTCATAGCTTCCGTAATGGAAGATGGGGGCTTCAGGATATTCACGGATTTTTTCAACTACGTTGTGCCATATATCGCGTTCGTTTTTCGCAGTGTCCGCCCAGTAAGCGTGATGTTCGAGTGTGTTAGGATCTCGAATCAGGAGGCCTATGAGGTAGTAGACCTTTCTATCTGGGATACCTTCAATATCCAGAAAGATTTCCACCTGCTGCCTGAGGAGGCATGGAATTTCTAGCAGATAGATCTTGCCAGTTCTGATGGCCAGTGCTTGCAACTCGGGGCTGAATGTAACTTTGCCAAGGGCTCGTGGTTTCCTCCTCTTTCTTGGTTTGAACAAATAGGATAGCTGTTCAATCGAGAAGATACCTTTTGCTTCATATTTTAGGACTGTTTTTGGTGTGAGGCCCTGCAGCAGACTGATGTGACCCAACTTCTCAGCCTCGGCTTTGCAGAGAATATCGAATTGGCACAATTGGCAGTGTTTCCTCAACGATGGTGAGGGAACAGTCTGCGGCGGAGCCTCTATCCATGCTCTTAGAGGCGATAAGAAAGGTCCAAGATTTTTCTCAGCTTGTTCGAGGTTAACGGTATGCTCTTTGTGGTCCATGGTCACAATCTTACCCTTATCAGGGGGCTTCCCTTGAATCTCTCCTAGGGCAAAGGCGAGGAAGTACAGTTCGAGCTTGTCTTCATCGGTCACAGTATAGTTGCCGACGAAGGTGGTTGGCTCATAACTGTGGCCCCCCAGCAGCGACTTACGCCTGACTTTGGTCAGAAGTGGATACTCTGCTTCAATTTGTTCAGCCCGGAGTGTTGTGCCTGCCAGAACCGGCTTTGCTTGCTATAGGTCATTGATAGCCCCTGATTGAATCCGTGTCCCAACCGTGGCAAGTTTTCGGATGAATTCGTTTTGATTACCGATCCGATTCATTCGAATAATTCTGACATACTCATTCTCGCTACCCTGCTCGTGGCTGAACAGCAACAGAAAGGCCTTTCGAGGACACTGGCAATATGCCACTAAGATGTCTGGCGTGATTTTCATGTTCCTGCCTCTTCGACACGAAACTGGCCGGTTACAATCCTTACAGTCACATGAACGGCTCTCGTCGAACTTCACACGAAGAATCGCGGCACCATGCCTATCTCAGCGTTATGCACCGCCTTGCCACGGAAGGCATCGGTTTCGCAGAATAGATCGCTCTTGGTCTAGGTGACCCGAGAGCATGGGCGGCTTCTACTACAAGTCCCGATCATAGACAAGCGCGGGTTTGATGCTGGGTTCTGATAAAGTCTTGATATAATTTAGCCGGACGCATCAGCTCTGCGATTATTGTTGGCACCTAGTCAGAAGGGGTTGGTTCAGCCTCGTTCGACACCCTCGGTGCTGAATAGGATAAATCGGAAGCGAAAACCGATTTATTTCTTTGGCTGATCTGTGCTAGAAACGGCTGGAGAGCTCGTTCAAGCATAGCCTTGGACGGCAACGAAGGCCTTAATCATCCCGTGACGCTTGACGAACCGATGCGTTGGCCTTGTGGCAAGGTATCTTTCAGTTCTTGGTGTCCAAATGGTGTCCGTCGGAAGGGAAACCTGGAGAAGGGCAGGAGACCGACGAAGGGCCGATGACGGATTGGTAGGTGTCCCCACTTTGTACCCACTTTTTGAAAACGAGGGGATGCAAGCGAGTTCTACGTGGATCGAAAAGGCTTGAGAAGACTAAGGCTCGTGGGTAAGTGGTTGATAAGATTAGTAGTGGAGACAGGGATTCGATTTCCCTTGGGACTGCAACAGCATGAACAAACGCGTGCACGTCACGAGTTTCATCGCTCCTTGGACTTGTGTTTCCAACTACGAATCAACATACTAGCACTACGTGCAAAGAGGTTGAAATGACTGTCAAAGAAATAGCTATAAAGACTATTCAGCAACTCCCGGCTGATGCCACATGGGAAGACATCCAGGAGCGCATCAATTTTGTGTCTGGGGTGCGCAAGGGCCTTCGCGAACTCAATGAAGGAAAGGGCATTGCCCATAAGATGGTAAAGGAGGAATTCGCCGAATGGCTTTCAAGCTGATCTGGTCTCCTTCAGCTCAGCTGGATGTCAAGGATATTGCCGTCTTTATCGCTGAAGACAGCCCCTCGGCTGCAAAGCGCTTTGTCCAAAGCCTGTTCCAGGCGGTGGAAAGATTAGCCGATTTCCCGGAGTCCGGGCGCATTGTTCCGGAGTTCGATGATCCAGGCATCCGAGAAGTGATTCGAAGGCCATGCAGGATTGTCTATAGAATCGATCGCGGAAAGCGTACCGTTGAGATAGTAAGAGTCTGGCACACGGCCAGGGGTACACCGGATATCCAGTAGGTGTTGGCAGTTGAAGGATGCAGGTGGCGCCACTGGGCTCTGCAATTTCGCGGAGCGAATGAAAAGGGTACGGAATCAAATTAAACGGCCAGCCTATTTATCCACTGTGTTTGCAACGATTGTGGACAAGGAGCGTGGTGTAATTATTGTGAAGAATACTGTGGACCTGGACAATTGGGAGGACATTTGCACTAAATGCGGTAAGTGCTGCTATGAGAAGGTTGACCTCGGCGGGGGCATGATCCGTTACACCGATGAACCGTGTGCGCATCTGGACACAGAAACGAACTTGTGCAAGGTTTATGAGAGGCGCCATGAGGTGCAGCCGGATTGTGTAAGTCTCACTGCGAACCTCGTGCGGTACATCCACTGGTTGCCTGAGGATTGCGCTTACGTCGAATATGTGAGACACCAAGACACGCTTTCTGCTGTCCGTGTAGCGGAAAAGGCAAGAACGCGCTGTGGTAGTTCTCGGAGGAGAAAAAGGAATGGCCATAAAAACCTTAAACGTCAATGAAGACATTCTGAATGCTAATGACGTTCTAGCGGAAAATCTGAAGAACCGATTCAGCCAGTCACGTGTTTTCGTGATGAATCTCATGTCCTCACCCGGCGCGGGTAAGACGTCGATCATTCTAAGGATCATCCAGGCATTAGCGAACAAATTCAAGATAGGGGTCATTGAAGGCGATATCGCGTCGGACGTAGATTCCCGGAAGATAGCCGAGACAGGCGTGGACGTCCTCCAGGTCAATACCAAAGGGGCTTGTCATCTGGATGCTAACATGATTCTGTCTGCAACCAACAGCCTGGGTTTGGATGGAAAGCAGCTCCTGATCATAGAAAATGTGGGAAATTTGGTCTGCCCGGCTGAATTTCAATTGGGCGAGGACATAAAAGTCATGATCCTGTCGATCCCGGAAGGTCACGACAAGCCGCTGAAGTACCCGTTGATGTTCACTGAATCCAACGCCTTGATATTAAATAAGGTTGATTTGCTGCCTCACACGGACTTTGACATGAACGAATTGCGTAAAACGGTTAAGGCCATGAACCCGGCCATACAAATTTTTTCAGTGTCCGCTAAAACCGGTGAAGGCGCTGAAGAATTCACAGCATGGCTCGCGGAAAAGATCGCCGCCAAATAGGGACCTGAATTTACTGGTTCCTCTGCTTCATGGGGTGTTCACACGGCTATGTGATCGGTTGATGTGCGCCACGAAAGGCTGATTAATGATTTTGACTCAACATGGGTTAAGACGGTGGCTTCTGGCAGTGGGATTGCTTATTTACGGTTTTACAGCAGCTGTACCCGATTCTATTTTTGGAAAAGAACTCTCCGATGCGGAAGTCGCAAAGGAGCTTGTTAAGCAAAACAATAAAGTTATTATCGAAGAATTTCTCAAATACGAACTCGGCGAGGTGAATCAACACGTAACACGGCCTTTACTGAAGAACCACGAGTCTCTCGAATTTTTCATCAAACAGGCGGAAAGAGGTCCGCTTAACAATCTTTTGTTTCTGGAAACGCAGGTTCACAAGCTCCGGGACGCGCAAAGAAACATCAATTCTCTTCCTTACTCCATCAGCTTCTCTTCCGGTGAAAAGAAGAAAATTCTCGGTCTCCGCTCGATCGCAGACAGAATGGTCTCTTATGGAATTCCTCTCATGAAACGTGACTTTCTTCGGATTGTTGAGGCTGCCAAGCAAATGGCTGACAAGAAGAACAAACACCCGATGGAATTGATGCGCGATCCTGCCTTTCGAGACTCTGTATATCGGTCCTGCGAACCGACGGCGCAAAGGATGGATGAAGAAATAGGCAAGCTCTCTGAAGGTGAGCTTATCTCTATGCGCCTCGGATGGACACTCGAACAGGTGACCATCACTCGGTTGTGGTTAGTGTGGAATGACAACTGGCTGCCGAACCCGGACGATTATATGGTTTTCAGGAAAAAGCGCAGTGAGTGGTTTCAAAACCGTCTCAAAAGAATTTATGGCGACGAAGCCGCGGCCAAACCCACATCCTCGAAGAGTGGCGGAAAATGAACGAGCGGGCGCATGCCGGTTCGCTGATACGCCTCGACAATGTGAGCAAGAGTTTTCACAGCGGGCTCTCGTGCGAAATCTATCCTTTGAATTCCATTAATGTTGACGTAGATCAGGGTGAGAGAATAATCTTGCTGGGCAAAAGTGGTTCGGGCAAGACCACCTTCTTGAACCTCGTGGGGGGTGTGGATGTTCCTACCAGCGGAGCTATCTTCTTCGACGGTCGCCGGATCTCCGCCATGTCCTCCAGCGAATTAGCCCTGTACCGAAGAAAAGAAGTGGGTTTCATATTTCAGGCATTCAATCTTTTTTCCACGTTGAGTGTCGGTGAAAACCTTATGCTGCCTTTGGAGTTGCTCGGAATCTCGAAGGAGGATCGCGCAAGAGAAACTCTTGACGCGGTGGGACTCGACGGGCAATGGGACAAATTCCCCGAGCAGCTTTCCGGGGGTGAACAGCAACGGCTGGCCATTGCCAGGGCCTTAGTAAAAGGGCCCAGGCTCATTTTGGCTGACGAACCAACAGGAAACCTGGATCTGGAGACCGGCAATACGATACTGGAGCTTATCCACGAGATTTGTAAGAGCCGAAACGCCACTTTGATCATGGTCACGCATAGTTCCGAGGCCCTTTGGCTGGCTGATCGGACTTTCAGACTAAGGTCGGGGAAGCTTCTTGAAGAGCCTGCCGGCGCTGGGACTTGTGTCTGTGAAACTTCAGATTCTTGATGACTCTCCCTACGCTATTTAAATTTAATATTCGCTATTATCGGCGCCATTGTCTGCTGTCGCTGTTGTGCGTTATGGGAATTGCCCTGGGGGTAGGGATTGTAATCGCCGTGGAACTTATAAATAATTCCGCTCTCGGGTCTTTTTCATCTTATGTTGATCTACTCTCAGGCCGAGCGACCCACTCGATCATTTCCACACATTCTTATATCGACGAAAATCATTTCGCTCCCATCTGGAGCAATCCTCAGATCAAATCGGCGGCGCCTGTAATCGAAGTTGTGGCTAATGCGCTCGAGATTCCGGAGCCGATTCGTTTCATCGGAATAGATCCGTTTTTGGATAGCGCTATCCGAAATTGGACCCCGAGCGATAGTGACGAAGATTCGCTGACAAAATTTTTGTCCGCGGTCCCTCCCGCCGTCTATTTGACAAAAAATTTCATGTCCCGGCACAATCTTAGGCCCGGAGCCACCTTGACTGCGCTTACCGCCGGGTTTGAAAAAAAGTTGCAAGTGCTTGGGGCCCTCCCCGACTCCGCTGAAATAGGTCAAGGAGATAATCTCGCGGTACTCGATATATCAGCCGCCCAGGACATCTTTGGAAGAACAGGACGCCTGGATCGCATAGACATTATGATTTCGGGCGACTCGCGTGAGTTCGGCAAGAACCTGCCTGTAGACCTGAAACTAACCGACGCGGCATCCAGGAAATCGACGCTCCAGGCCATGCTCTATTCTTTTCAGCTAAATCTGGCCGCCATGAGCCTTCTGGCATTATTTGTCGGGGTATTCCTCATTTACAATTTCTCGATGTTTTCTGTCTTGTCCCGGCGAGAGGACATGTCTCTGCTGTTAACATTGGGGGCGGATCGCAGAGAGCTTGTGGGAGCCTTTATAGCAGAATCGCTTGTACTGGGGGTTGTGGGAAGCGTGGCAGGAATCGTGTTCGGTTATCTCATGGCCCGGTTCAGTATAGACAAGGTTTCTTCGACCATAAGCGATCTTTATTTCTATGTGAACGTGGAGTCCGTCCGCCTGACCACTCCGATTATCCTGATCGGGATTGGAGTGGGACTATGCGCCACTCTTATAGGGACAGCGCTGCCGGCTCTCGAGACGGCTTTTACGCCCCCGATCATGGGAATGAAACGCCGAAGCATTGAGGATAGGGCCCACGGGATAAAGGGTCTCTTGTTTGTTTCCGGACTACTATGCTTTATGGCCGCATTGGCAGGAGCCTGGGCCTCTCGTTTTTCCATATTTTGGGGATTTGCGTCAGCGTTCGGGATGACATTGGCTTTTGCCTTTTTCACGCCGTCAATTTTGTCTCCGTTTACCCACTATTTGGGGATTGGGTTGAAGCGAGCAACCGGCTCGTTAGAGGCATTCCTTGCCGCCCGAACAATTCGAGCGTCATTGAGCCGAACCAGCATAGCGGTGGCCGCGCTCGCTGTAGCGCTTTCCATGACTATCGGTGTGGACACGATGATCCATAGTTTCCGCGAATCGGTCGCGGCGTGGCTCGACGGATCATTACAAGGAGATCTGTACATAGCTCCCTCAACCACCAAATGGGACCATCCGCTTCCGCAGTCCACTGATCGAGGCGATAGGTAAGGACCCTAGAGTCGACGATGTCGAGCGATATTCCACATATGACATTTATCTGGCAGACAAGCCGGTTAAACTGCGGGTAATTGACAGCTTCGGTCCTCCGGAAGCATTCGCGATTCCATTTTATCGCCGGAGGCGAAGGGGCCTGGGACAAACTCAAAAGAGGAGGCGTCTTTATTTCCGAGTCGCTCGGCTACCACTTCGGTTTGAGAATGGGAGATCAACTGGAATTGGTTACCCCCGAAGGTAAGCGCTCGTTTCCGGTAGTCTCCATCGTGCGGGATTATTCTTCGGATCAAGGAGCCATACAAATCGACCGCGAGTTATATGAGCCCTTTGGAAAGATGACCGTGTGCAGTCAGTGGCCCTATTTCTCCGACCGGGCGCCTCCGTGGAGGAAGTCCGAAAATCCATAGTAGATCGATTTCATAGTTTGGACCGAACCATAGTCTCAAATATACAAATGAAAAATGATGCGCTCAGAATTTTCGACAAAACATTCGCGCCCACTTCAACCCTGAAAGGCGTTTCTCTACTCGTCGCGCTATTGGGAATCGCCACAGCTTTAACGGCAATACTGCTGGAAAGATCCCGAGAGATGAAGGTGCTCGGATATTTGGGGCTCACACCTCGCGAGTTGGGCAGGATGAACATCTATCAAGCCATGATAATGGGATTGCTGTCTTTCATGATTTCAGCGGTGTGCGGTGTCATCCTTACCTATATAATTATTTATGCAATCAACTTTCGTTCTTTCGGATGGTCGATAGATATATTCATTGACCCATGGGTTTTCGGAAAAACTTTCGTTCTCACCGGCATTGCATGCCTGACTGCATCGCTGTACCCCACGTACAAATTCATGCGGGGGCAATCCACCGCAAGACTGGAAGAGGAATAGCCGGTAGGACCGGCATCTTGCCGGTCCCGATCAATGACCGGCAAGATGAGACTCTCTCAAAATGCCCGATTCCGCGATGCCTCTGGTAGGGGCAGAGCTTGCCCTGACCAATAACAGGGCGCAGCAAGCAGCGCCCCTACACATGATTCGCCAATTCCTTCATCTTGAGGCGGTTTCTTTTTTGCCGGTCGTCTACGCGGACCGCCAAGACGCCGGTCCCTCTATAGGGATTCTCAAAAGTAATCGCGAAAAGGAAGAGGATTTGGTGGCGACGTCCCGCGCAGAACGCGGGATTGCCCGTCATTCTTAATAGACAGGCTGGAAGCCTGTCCTACCATTCTGCGTTACCCTCCGATCCTATCCGTTACGGGTACAAAACTTTTGAGAACTGCTATAAACACTCAAATAATGTCTTCGTTTGCTTGCGGAGAGGGATGACTTGATTTCGTGGGATGACTAAATTAGTGTGTGGATCGGAGAATAGCCAGTCTGATCGAGGAGGTCCGGCCATGAACAAATCCGAGATTTTGCGTGCCGTGGAATGGATCGACCAGGCGGCAAGGGATGGAGACGCGGAGCGTCTGTCAAAGGCGAAAAAGGCCCTTGAAGACGAACTCGCATCCAGCCGTAATATTTCCTCGCCTGAAGTTGCTTACAAGACCGCGTATGAGAGTTTTGTAAGAAAACATGGTCGAGAACCTATGGAAGAATCCTCCCTGGAGGAGTAACATACAGCGGTCCGGCGATCAAAATATGGCACGCCAAGGTACCGAATGACAAAAAGATTTTGGAAATCGGGCGCCGCGGGAAACTTACGCAAAATTGGTTTTGCGCAGGCGCTCGTCATTTCCCTGGTAGCGTGTGGTGTATCTATCCTGGCGGGATGCTTGGTTCCATCACAGGAGGCCGTGAAGAAGCCCTCCTGGCCTGCTCAGCAACCCCAAACCTCCGAATCCGGAGACAAGACCGCCCGAACAAGCGTTGGTAAAGCCGTTCATTCCGCCTGAATCTGAGGCAGGCAGTGGATCGCTCAGTCAGGGCCCCCAGCTCACGAAACAAGATCAATCCCAGAGCACAGAACCGCACGCTCAAGCGAAGTCTGAACAGCCGACGCCCGCGCCGGGACAGTCCACGGCAGCGGCATCCGCACCGGCTCCGACAGAGCCTGAACCGAAATCCACTACAAAGACGTGGGAAGATGAAAAAGTAAAAGCTCTCGCTTTGGAGTTGGCAAAAGGTTCGCCTGCCGGCACAAAAGTAAAGGTATGTTACGCAGTCAAGAAGGATGAGTGGTGGGTGATTCTGTACGTGGACGCAGGGACCGGGTTTGAACTCAAGCAGTACACCTGGAACAGGGAACAGAACAAACTGGAGGAGTTTCTGGTTCTCAAGACTGTGCCCAAGGACAAGATTGAAGAGCACCTGCGCTCGTCGGAACCGGACAGAGCTTGCGAAGTTCTGGATGTTCCTGACAAGAAGGATTAGGCGCAGAAGATCGAATGCTCGAGTAATCAGGCTATTTGACGCGGAAGCGATGATCATGAACATGGAAACATCGGACGATCTAACTGCTTTTCTGGAGGCGCTCGGCAAAACCGAGGAGCCGATGGGCATGTTCTACACGGATGAAGAACCGCAGGACGGCATTGCTCCCAAACCGGGCCGACTGCCGTCCGCTGAACAGGAAGCGCGGCGCGAGATCGATTTCAAGGAATTGTTTAAAGATTTCTCGTGTGTAATCGGCAAGATCTGGATTGCTCGCAAGAAAAGGGCCGCAGCTTACTTTGACAGGGAGAGGTACGGCTGTCTCGGCGGCGCTTTTTTCCTGGGTTATCTGAAGCCACAACTGGATTTCATCGTCCACTATGTTTCGACCGGGATTGCCAATGTCATGGAGGGTGAACGCTACCTGGCTTCCCCTGAGATTACGCGGGCATTCTACGAGACTATTGACCCGAGGCCGGCCCCTAAGCGCTTTTGCGTTTTCAAACCGATTTCTTTGTTTGCCCAACACGAAACACCCGAGCTTGTCATCTTCTTTGCCAGGCCGGAGGTAATTTCCGGTCTTCATCAACTGGCCACGTTCGTAACAAATGACCTGGAAGTCGTGATGTCTCCATTCGGGGCCGGATGCTCAAACATCGTAACCTGGCCCTTAAGATATCTTGAGCAGGGCAAGTTAAAAGCCGTCTTAGGCGGATGGGACCCGTCTGAGCGCCCATATCTCCGCGCCGATGAAATAACTTTCAGTGTGCCATTCGAAATGTACAAGCTTATGCTGGCCCGGTGGCCTGAATCCTTCCTCAATGGCAACGCCTGGCAGGCCGTCAAAAAGAAAATCGCAAGAAGCCGAAAAGCCTGGGGCGAAGAGTAATAGCTTTCCTTGGCTTTACGGTACACCATTTCAGAGAAAATCTGCGTCCTGTTACCGAGAGGCAAGGCTTTTTCAGGCACAATGGCAAGGAATTGCCCTCGGTAGGGGCGCACCCGTGCGTGCGCCCGAATCCAGGCAGACACGCAGGTTTGCCCCTACATGGAGCGGAGATTGTCCCGACAAGGCTGGATCTATTCACCACTCGCAATCTCGAGGAGACGTGTTGCGCCAGGTAACAAAATGCCGCCGCCGATGATTGGAGGCCCGCCCAACCTTTATATATTACTTTATATTATTTGATCAACATATCTATACAACTAAATATAATTGACTCAACACCCGCCGATATGATAATATCCCCTTGAACGGAACTCTGTGCAGGCGCCTTTCGCAAAATGCGCGTTGCGGAGGCCGACCCTGTCCGGAAATTTTCGCCACAGGTGGATATGCTTAGCCTGAAGCAGACAAATTGCTTGACCGTGACTGCAATAATTTTCGCGATGGTATTTTTCTGCGAGAGTACCGTCCTCGCCGCGGGCACGATTACCGATGTAAAAATCAGTCCGGATTTGAAACGCGTTATAGTCAGATGCAAGGGCCCGGTTGATGAGCGGATGTCATCGTCGGTCCAACGATCTTCGCTCCTGGTGATCGATCTCGCCGGAGTAAATCTAGGAGATGTCGAGCGATCTACCCGAGCCGGCCGGGAAGCGGGCCTGGAAGCGCGGGTTTCCAAAACCCATTCCGGCGCTCGCCTCGTTCTAGACTTTGGCGGCGCCGCAGCGCCTGAGCATAAGATCCGCCGAGTGGGCGATTATCTGATGGTATTTCTCGATGACTGGACCCCCAAAGCGGCCCCTCCAAAGAAAACAGCGGCTGCTCCGCCCATACCTGCGCGCCATCCGCAGGTCGTTCGGCCTAAACCGAATCCTCCTGCCAGGTTGGCTTTGGATTCGTCAGGTTTGACTATTAAATCGGTGGAGGTAGTCGACGGTGTGATAGTGCTTCAGGTTGCCAATCGAACAAAACCCGCGGGCAATTATCGAATAGACCTGGGCATAAATTTTGATCAACTGGGCTTCAGCGTGGCGAATGTCCAGCCTATAGACGAGTTTCGCAAGCCTACAGCCCTCGGCGGTGGTGATGATAGGCTGTGGTCAAAGGCCGCTGTTTCCGGCATGAGAATAGGTCCTCGAAAAACCGCTGTCGCGTTTTTAACAAAAAGAACGAATGAGCCAAAGGCCGGGATCTTGCCGAAAATAGGCAAGGATGGGAACCCGACAATAAATGAATCCGGATTGGATCTCATTCGCAAGAACTATCGTTCGCCATTCACGTTGAGCCAACGAAGCCATGGCGCTTGGATCCAGCGATCCATTTTCCCGACCAAAGCTGGAGTTACTTTTCACCAAGCGCGACATAGCAAATGGACAACATCCATTTTCTCCCAAGCCTCAAAGTTTTCGTTCGATCCCTCCGAGTCACATTGATAGGACGTGAATATGCTGGGGCAAGCCTCTTACAAGAAGTTTCCCCCAGTTCCCCCTCTCCAAAGGATCTACATACTATCTCTGAAGGCCCGCCGAGATGGATCAGCTTCCTTTCAGCATGGTTACAAGTCGGTCAGTAAATTGGTCAGCGATTTTCACTTGACCGCGAAGCGCGAAAAAGAGCTATTAATAGAAGTTTTTGGGAAGGGGTCCGGGGAGGGCGTTTTTACAAAAACGTCCTCCCCGAATGCTCCTCACAAAAGCTGGCTCTTCTGACGCATTTCTTCTTTGGCCGCTGTGAGGATGCCTCCGCCGGCAAGGAGATTTTGTTGTTCCAGTTCATCGACGCAGTTTTTGAAGTATTGGGTATAGTAGTGGTCGTGTCCCAGGTTTTCGGCTAGATAATCAAATGCTTGTTTTTTCCACTGGTAAATTGCTCTCGGATCGAAGTCGGTGTTCACAACACGCCAAGCAGTCTCAATCAAATCATCTAATTTTTTCAATGACATCAGAACCCCTCCAATCGGCGCTCGCCACCAATGTTTGCGTCTTTTGGCTAAGGGAGAAGTCAGCTAGGAACCAAATAAAACAACCCTCCGGAATTAATCAATAATGCAAAAATGGTCCAATTACATTAGAATTCCCTATCCCTTAGTACGAATGCTAAAAGGGTATTAGCCTCCTTTGCTGAATTTGCATGCTTTCACACTGATATTTTAAGCAATGACCGTACCAAACAGGCTTACTGTCTGATAAAAGGAGAGTAATCCATGAAAAGTGGCTTCCGGAGCAGCTGAAAATAGCTAACTTTTTTCGCGCTATCCGGAGGTTTTCGCGAGATGTGGGAATCTTTTTCGCACCACAGTCATTCTATAGCAGACTTCTGCTTTTGATTTCCAAGTATTGATCCAGCAGAGCAGCGGAAATTCTATCCGGCTCCGTGTCTATCACCATGACCCCTGATGAGCGTAGCTTTGCCAGGAGCTTTTCCCGGCGGTTCAGGATCTCCGACGCGACCCCCTGGCGATACAGATCTCTTTCATGTGTCGGGACTGCGTCTGCCACATTAATTATTTCATTGTCGGACATCACCACCACCAACGGAAGATGCCGCGGTTGCAGGCCCAGGTTGTAGCGTATCAAGCCTGCAGAAGCCCTCTCATCTATCAGGTCCGTGAAAATGACCACCAAAGATCTTGTCCTCAATTTTCCCGAAAGATCGGACAGGGCAAGATAGAACCTCGGCTCTTCGAGTTGAGGTTCCAGCGCGTACGTCGAATCGAGGATGCGGCCGAAATGCCTTGGCCCTTTTGACGGGGCCACAAAGCATAGAATCTCCCGCGCGATGGCGGTTACTCCGACATTGTCGCCCAATTCCAATGCCGAGCGAGTCAAAAGCAGAGCTGAATTCAGCGCATGATCGAACTTGGTCTTGCCCAGCACTTTCGCTGTCATCATCCTTCCGGCATCCAGAACCAGGAATATCGTCTGGCTCCGCTCAATCCGATTCTGGCGCACCATCGGCTTGCCTTTCCTGGCAGTGGTGGCCCAATGCATCAATCGAACATCATCACCGACAATATAGTCCCTGAGACTGTCGAACTCGGTCCCCTCCCCCTTTTGCCTGATAGAGCGAACCACATCCTGTGCTGACAAACGCCTGGCCTGTATCCTACCTTTATCCACCAGCGTGAGGCCGGGATAGAATTTGACTCTTTGTCTTGCCGCAGATTCCCCATGCTTCAGGACGAGCCCCATAGGTCCGGCTAGCCAAAAATGGATATTACCGAACTCCTCATTACCTCGCTCGGCAGGGGTGAGCTTGTACGACAGTCGGGCCGGCTTGCCTCTTCGGATTACTGTGGCAATCGGCAGACCGTCAGCATTACATTTGTCGGGAACGTCGTCCCGAATCAATATTGTGACGTCGCTACCGGTCCTGTTGACGGCTTCCAGCCTAATCTCATTGGGCGCGTCTACAGCCAGGGGGTACAACACAATCCTTTGGATATCCACATCCCGAGGCGCCGGGGCGAGGGCAAAATCTATAAGCGCGGCCGCAATGAGTATCCCATCCAGAGCGAATATCATGTATCCGGGGCCTGGATAGAACTCCTGAATAATAAGGAACAATATGGATGCAACCACAAATAGAACAAAAAAACGCGTGGAAAAATAGAAAGGCAGGCTCCTTATAACGTCATGGCTCATTAGCGCATACCGTGGCTTCGGGTTCTTATCGAGGGACCGGAACGCTCCGCAAAATGTTCTCGAGGAAATAATCAGCCGTGAGACCGTCTATGAGCGCTTCCGGCCGCAGAATTACACGATGGCGGAGCGTCGGCGTGGTGATGTCCTTGATTTCTTCGGGACTTACAAAGGTCAGGCCGCGGATGGCCGCAAGCGCTCTGGCAGCTTTAAGCATCCAGACCGCGGCCCTGGTCGAAGCGCCAAGCTGAACGTAGGCAGTGTCGCGAGTCGCTTCGATTATCTGTTGCAGGTATCGTATGACTTCGTCTCGCACTACCACTTTTTGAACCTCCCTGCGGAAGGCAAGGATTTCCTCTTTCGCGGTTGCTCGAGACGGTATCAGGCGGTCCAGGTCCTGCAAGTCCACGCCGTCCGCATAGCGCCGCACCACGGAAAGCTCGGCTTCCTGCGAAGGATAGCTCAAAACGATTTTCATCATGAATCGGTCGAGCTGCGTTTCCGGCAACGGATAAGTCCCTTCGTACTCCACCGGATTCTGTGTGGCGATGACAAAGAACAATTCGGGCAGCAGGTTTTTGACCCCGTCCAAGGTGACCTGCTTCTCTTCCATGGCTTCCAGTAGCGCAGCCTGTGTTTTCGGTGGAGTGCGATTGATTTCGTCCGCCAGGAGTATCTCGGTGAAAATCGGGCCTTTGTAGAGCGAGAATTGTGACGTCTGAACATTGAAGATATTAGTCCCGATGATATCGCTCGGGAGGAGGTCGGGAGTAAATTGGATCCGTCGGAACTCAGCGTCCACAAGTTTGGCCAGGCTCTTGGCAAGGAGTGTTTTACCCAGTCCGGGGACCCCCTCCAAAATCACGTGCCCGCCCGCCAACAAGCATGTCGCGAGCTGTTCCAAAGCTGATTCTTGTCCCAGTATGATCCGCCCCATTTCGGACCGGACTTTTGTCATCGCATCGCGGACGACTTCCAGATTGGGCATTACACTCCTCCAAGCTATTACTCTAACCGTAGGTCCTTTTCTTGATCCGATTCATTCCAGCTCTGATGTACGCCAACCGCCGCGCCAGGGTCAAAGCCTTAATAGGCTCAGTCTCGGAACTCACCGCGGTTCTACATTCCTGTACCAAGCCTTGGAGTTCCTGTCCTTGCGCTTCTGCGGACACCACGACATTATCCGGCAAATCGTCGGCCATCATTTTCAAGGGAGCGCCGGTCTTACGTGATAGTCGCGCCAGAAAACGATTGAATATTGGCTCCAAAGCCGCGGATCCGGCGGAGCAAGATTGAAATATGTTCGCCATAGAATCGATGTATTCCAGCGACGATCTCCCCTTGGCTGTGGTCAGCGATTTAAAACGCCCGGAATAGCTCGCTCGTCTTGAGTAAAAGAATATAGCCGATCCCACAACCGATTGGAGCAGCGCCAACGCGAAAATGGACGATCCGAAGTACGCCCAAAACGTGTCTTCCATTTTATGGCCGTGATGATATTCGTCGAAAAGAATCCGATCAGGCCGTTTCTCCAGCAGTAACGCCAAAATCAGCCTCAGATTCTGAGCATTGGATAGCTCCCCGTTGGATGGAAGGCTGGCGTCGGATACGGCTACAATGTCGCCTTTACCGTATTTCCTGGATACAACTATCGGTCCGGCCTCGTCGCCAAGGACCTCTTTCCATGACTTTGACGGCTTCTCCCATCGAAAGCCGGAGGATACGGTAATCTGCACGGGTTCATCCAGATTTGATAATCGGGCGTACAGGATCTTACGAGAAGTGTCGTGAAAATCTTTCAAGGCCAGGTCAAAGCTGCTGGAGAGTTTTCGCATTGGGTCCGATTTTGCAGTGGAGGTTTTATTCTTGCTGGAGCGCTCTGCTAGAAACCTCTCAAAATCGTCTTTTTCCATTCCCCAAAAAAGCGCCAGTCGATTTCCTTTTCTTATCCAGTCTTTCAATTTTGTAATTTCACGTTCTGTAAACTGCTCTCGATCAGGGTTGGCTATTATCAGAACGCCGTGTTCACGAAGCAATCGAGAAAAAGGTCTCCGGAATCGTGAGACAGGCAGCTTCAACTCCTCAAGGAGCATATAAAGCGCCTTGCAGCCCTCCGGGCCGCTATAGTATGTGGACGCGGTGGACAAAACCCATTTGTCCGAGACTGCCCCTCTCAATATGACCCAGACCGCTGCGGTCACGGTGAACAGAAGAAACAGTATCACTTTGCTTCTGCGGGACATTACTGCCGAGACCCCTCGGTCACCAGTTGGGCCAAGCTCAAAAACCGCTGAAATTCCGGGTCCCCGCAAGGCTTATCGCCATAGTAGATTCCGTTAAATATCGAGATCATTTCGGACAACGGCTCACGGGTGGTCGTATTGTCATGCGCGCTCCGGAGGATTTCTCTATTCGTCTTCCATGGGCGCCACTTTATGCGGCCCAGTTCGTCCAGCTTCAGCAACACGAATCGGAAAAGTAGTATCAGGGCTTTCCGATAATCCCCTTCCTGCGCAGCCCTAAGGGCCTGCTCACGCATCTCCCCCAAGTCTCCGAATTCTATTTCTTGAAGCCGAGATTCGGGCGCTTGAGCGCCTCTCCTTCGAAAAACCGGCAAGAAGAAGCGCGCGAGCCCTATGATGATTATCGCCAAAAGAGCTGTTATCAAAAGGATACCCACGGCCGCCCAGATGGACTCATTGCCGAGACTGAGCGGCCCGAGGCTCGGCAAACGGTCCAAGATCCACGAAATCGCTTTTCGCCACAAATAATCCAGATAGGCCGTTAACCTGTCCAAGAGAGGCCGGGTAGCCGCATCCGTGAATTCTTTCCGGGATAAGATGTCCTTGAGGAGAGCTTCCGGATCTTGGGGCAGATTGAATTCTTTTTGGAAATCACCGGAAGGCGGGGTCGCATAGCCTAATTGCGCCGGCCAATGACCGCACGCGACAGCCAACAGCATGAACAAGAGCAAGATCCGCAAGATCCGGATGGAGTTCGGTTGAATCCGCATGATTGATTGGGCGACTCGAAATCGTTTACATATTCTCACGGGTGGAGAAGACCTGCATCGCAGTGGCCTCTATTAACTCGATTCCTCGAGCCCACACATACTTTCCCCACATGCGTCACATGTCATACAGCTACGCCGGATCATATCTTTCTCGTCCACGCTAAAAGCCTCTCCCACATATTCCGGGTCGGGGCTATCGCATGAGGGGCATTTTCGGGGCGCATTGTCCGGCGCAAGGACCAGTTTAGGGAATGTATTACCACAGTTGTTACATTTGTAGTTAAGTATCGGCATGGGGGCCTCCTGTTTGAAAGAGCGTATAATCTTCATAATACAGATGCACGGCGGAAGAAAAGAATTCTTGCGCCCGGATCAAAAAACATCGGCCAAACATATAAATTCGTCGCGGGGGCGAACCGTGACATATCGTGGACGAATTAGGCATGATTTTGCTCTTCTCAGGATATCCATCCTGAACTGATTTTTCTAGGACCGACGAAAAGTGACAGCCCGGAATGAAAGTGGTATCGAACTCAGTATATAATCAATCGGGGGCAATAGAGCAATTATCCACAACCCAAGGTTCAAATGGTGAGGGCTCGATTTTTTGGTCTTGACTTGCTCAACGTTGAGGCTGATACTGTAACCAATAATTCGCAATAGGGAAAGTGACGAGTAGTCCCTATGGGACGTAAGGGAAAGCGGTGAAAATCCGCTGCGGACCCGCCGCCGTGATCGGGTACGAAAGCCGCGAAGCCACTGTCGTTATTGATGGGAAGGGCGGCCGGAGGACGACCCGAGAGCCGGAAGACCTGCTCGCACTCAAGAAAGAGTCACGCTCTTCGTGGATCGGGAGCTTGGCAAAAGGGATGAAAAACGGTATCCCCGGGTGATTGCCCGGGGTTTTTTGCTTTTCCGGACGTTTTTGCCTCTCGCATTTGTCAAGTCTTCCTGCCAGGACAGCGAAATACCTTTCGATCCTAATGCTATCTTTATTCTTGTTTTAGTAACGCACATTACGTACGGAACAATAGGCCGGAGCATGGCTCAATTGGTTCTTATCACAGGCGGAACGAGAAGCGGTAAGAGCGAATACGCGAGGATCTCCGCTGAAGCCCTTCCCGGTCCGCGCGCCTTTATTGCCACTTGTCTTGCCATCGACGATGAAATGCGGGAGCGCATCAGGAAACACCAACAGTCTAGGCTAAAGTCCTCTTGGGAAACCATCGAGGAACCTTTTGAACTTGTGGCGACTCTGCGAGATAACGCACAATTCAACGTTTATCTAATAGATTGCCTTACATTATGGTTGAACAACCTGATGTACAGGGCTCGAGAACAAGGCCAAACATTATCCGAAGAACAAGCGACCGCAATGGCTGAAGAACTGGTCGAAGCATGCTCCGCTGTTACGGGCTCGGTGATCTTGGTAACTAATGAGGTTGGCTTAGGGATCGTGCCCGAAAATCAAGATGCGCGGCTTTTTCGAGATTTAATGGGGTCATGTAACCAGGTCATTGCTCGCGCGGCTGACGAAGTAGCGCTTGTAGCCTGCGGCTTGCCCCTGAAACTCAAGGACGGAGGTATTCTTTGACTGTTTTGGACGATACTATTAAACGCATTGCGCCACAGGACCGCTCTTTTCGAGAAAAGGCCAAAGAGCGATTGGATCAACTGACCATGCCCTATTGGGCGCTCGGCAGGCTGATGGATCTATCCATGGATCTGGCCGGGATCACCCGCTCACTTCGACCTCCTGTGGACAAGCGGGTTGTAGTGGTCATGGCAGGGGACCACGGTGTGGTCGGGGAAGGCGTGACCCTGTATCCTCAAGAGGTAACACGCCAGATGGTCTTGAACTTCCTTAACGGCGGAGCTGGGATCAATGCCATCGCCCGAGTCAGCGGAGCAAAGGTGATAGTGGTTAACATGGGAGTTATGGGTGATTTCACCGAGCTCGGCGAAGACATTAACAGAGGCATCCTGATCTCAAGACCAATAAGGAGTTGTACCTGACAACATTGCTGCGGGACCGGCAATGAGCCGAGGACGAAGCAATTCAATCATTGGAAACCGGTATCGATATTGCCATGCAACTCGGCCCTTCTTTCGATCTCTTTGCGACCGGAGACATGGGTATAGGAAATACAACTCCCAGCAGCGCGATCGTGGCGGCATTCACGGGAGCGTCCCCCGCGGAGGTGACCGGGCACGGAACGGGAATAGATAAAGAAACCTTTTCTCGCAAGGTCTCGGTCGTGGAGAAAATTCTGGCGACAAACAGCCCTGATCGCTCCGACGGCATTGATGTTCTCTCCAAAGTGGGAGGATTCGAGATCGGAGGCTTGGCAGGCTTGATCCTGGGCGTAGCCGCAATGCGAAAACCGGTGTTGATCGACGGGTTCATCTCCACGGCAGCGGCCCTGATCGCCCACAGCGTTGCGCCAAATTCCGCGGAGTATATGATAGCTTCACACAGAAGTGTGGAACAAGGCCATAGAGTGGCTCTCGATCATCTCGGCAAGCGCCCTCTTCTGGACCTGGATCTCAGACTGGGAGAAGGAACTGGAGCGGCGCTGGCCATGCCAATCGTTGAGGCTGCGGTCAGGATCTTGACCGAGATGGCTACTTTTGAGGAAGCATCTGTTTCACAGGCTGAATAGAACTATGGAAACCCACAAACATGGCGGGAACCTGACGCGACTGTCTCGAATTTCGGGCCTTCCCGAAGACGAGATTCTCGATTTCTCGGCGAATATTAATCCTCTGGGTTTGCCGGAGTGGTTTCGGTCCGTGGTCAGCGCTTCGCTTTCCAAAATCGTTCACTATCCCGATCCGGATTGCGCCGAGCTTGTTGAGGCGGTTGCAGCCAAATATGAAGTCAGTCACGATCAGGTTATCGTGGGGAACGGTTCCACTGAGATTCTCCATCTGATCCCCAGGGCCTTACAGGCTGAACGTGCGCTCATACCGGCGCCTTCGTATGCGGACTATGCGTCGAGTTCAGTCGCTGCCGGCCTTGAAATCGAGACTTTTTTGTTGCAGGAAAGTAATGGGTTCCGCCTGGATTTATCTGCCCTCGCCAAACAATTGCGAGGACGAGAAATCGTCTTTCTTTGTCAGCCTAATAATCCGACGGGCTTGCTTTTCGATGCGGATGAGCTGCGACGAACGGCATCAGCAAATCCCTCCACCATTTTTGTGATTGATGAGGCTTTTGGTCCGTTCGTTCAGGATCTGGACAGCTTGACTCGAAATCGACCCGAAAATGTCATCGTCCTCCTCTCATTGACAAAGATCTATGCGATTCCCGGCTTGCGCCTCGGCTGCGCGATTGCGGATCGGGAGATCATAAACTCGCTTCGAAGGATCCAGCCTTCCTGGTCGGTGAGCGCTATCGCTCAGGCGGTAGGAATAGCCGCGCTGAAAGACACCGAATATGTCGCCGAAAGCCAACGGTACGTCGCGGAGCAACGGAGGATACTGGCAGGGGAACTCGAATCCATTCCGGATATCACCGTGTTTCCCGGCGAGGCAAATTTTCTGCTCTTGCGCATAGACAGGAACGATCTGGATGCAAAGACACTGGCCGAGCGGATGTTGGCAGACAGGATCGCCATACGCGTCTGCGACAACTTCGTTGGACTGGATCATCGGTTCTTCCGAGTGGCAGTCAGGACTGCGGACGAAAACATTCGATTCTGCGAATCACTCAGATCGGCAATGGGGCTTGCCCGAAACAAAAGAAGTAGAAGCAAGAAGCCCGCTCTTATGTTTCAAGGTTGCTCCTCGAACGCCGGTAAGAGTGTTTTGACCGCTGCCATGGGACGCATTTTGCTACAGGACGGGTACCGTGTGGCCCCATTCAAGGCTCAGAACATGTCCTTGAATTCGTTCGTCACCCGCTCCGGCGACGAGATGGGTCGGGCGCAGGTGGTCCAGGCGCAGGCTTGCCGTTTGGAGCCTGACGTGAGGATGAATCCGATCTTGCTCAAGCCCAATACCGATACCGGCAGTCAGGTCATCGTTATGGGAAAGCCTGTAGCTAATATGGATGTCAACGAATATGTCCTTTACAAGCCGAAAGCTTTTGAAGCAGCCAAAGAGGCTTATGATTCGCTCGCCCGCGAATTCGATATATTGTTGCTTGAAGGCGCGGGCAGCCCAGCTGAGGTAAACCTCAAGCGTCACGACATCGTCAATATGCAAATGGCGCGGTACGCGGGCGCTCCTGTGTTGCTGGTGGGAGACATAGACCGGGGCGGCGTTTTCGCCTCTTTCATCGGCACGATGGAGTTGCTGGCGGAATGGGAACGGGAGCTAGTATCCGGTTTTGTAATTAATCGCTTTCGCGGCAATAAGGACCTGCTCCACGATGCGCTCGAATTCACGTTGCGGTATACGGGCCGACCTGTGCTGGGTGTGGTTCCTCATTTTCACGATCTTGGACTACCTGAGGAGGATTCAGTAAGCTTCAAGGCCGGTATGTTCGATGAGAATCGCGAGGATTCGGATTGTGTGGAAATCGCAGTGGTGGACCTTCCTCATATTTCGAATTTCACCGATTTTGACGCTTTCCGCATCGAACGCGATGTCCGGCTGAAAATAATTCGACACGCCGATGACCTCAATCGACCTGACGTGGTAATTCTCCCCGGTAGCAAAAACGTGATCGGTGATTTGGAATATCTGAGAGGCAATGGGATTGCCGCCAAAATCGAAGCCTTGGCTAACAACGGCAACACGGAGGTTATAGGAATTTGCGGCGGCTTTCAGATGATCGGTTCGGCCATTGCTGACCCGCATGGGTTGGAATCCGACCGCAAGGCTATTCCAGCGCTGGGCTTCTTGAAACTAACAACCGTGCTGGCCTCTGAGAAGACTTTGACCCGCGTCAGCGCCGATCATTTGGAATCCGGTCTGGCGGTCCATGGATACGAAATACATCATGGCCAAAGCGAGTCCTCGGAATTGGGGCCATTAGTGAAAAAGCAAGACGGATCGTTCGATGGCGCAATATCTGCTGAGGGAAAGATCTGGGGCACGTACCTCCACGGCATTTTCGATGCGGATGAATTTCGCCGATGGTTTATTGACCGCCTTCGCCGTCGTCGAGGACTACCCGCGATTAGTGAGGTACGTTCGAAATACGATTTGGAACCCGCGCTTGACCGATTAGCCGATGCGGTCCGTCAGAGTCTTGACATGAATCAAATTTACAAGATCCTGGGAATTGCATGAGCCTGGAGAGCCAGATTCTGATAGCAGTGGCCCTGGATCTTATAATCGGCGACCCGCGATGGTTTCCGCATCCGGTCAAGCTCATGGGAAAGTTGGCAATGGCCCTGGAGCCGCGTTTTCGGGCCATTATCAAGGGCCCGCGCGTCGCCGGAATTGTCGCCGCTTTAACGGTAATAGCTACTACTGTGATTTGCGTCGCGGCTCTCGTGGTTTCATTCAGATCCATACATCCGGTGGCCGGCGATTTGATGTCGATTTTTTTGATTTATTCCGGCATAGCCGCGCGTGACATGGTAGATCACAGCAAGAAAGTGTACGAAGCCCTAAAAGAAGGAGCGCTGGAAGAGGCCAGGCGCGGGGTCGCCATGATTTGCGGACGCGATACCGATCAACTGGACGACGCCGGAATCGTGCGGGCCACAATTGAGAGCGTGGCTGAAAATGCCGCGGACGGTGTTATTTCGCCTTTGTTCTACGCTGTTATTGGAGGACCGATAGCCATTATGGCTTACAAAGCCGTCAACACGTTGGATTCGACATTTGGTTACAAAAATCCGACATATCGCGAATTCGGCTGGTTCTCCGCGAGACTGGATGACGTGGCCAATTTTATCCCCGCGCGGCTCACAGGGGTTCTAATTCCGGTGGCCGCGTTCATTCTGAATTTGAATGCATCCCAGTCTTATCAGATGTTCGCGCGTGATCGCCTCCGTCACCCAAGTCCCAACGCAGGCCAAGCAGAGGCTGCAATGGCAGGGGCATTAGGAATTCAACTCGGGGGTCTGAGTTATTACGGTGGAGAACCGTCAAATAAGCCGACGCTCGGTGAGCCGTTGACCGCGCCAAAGCCGGGGCACATTCGTGACGCCAACCGGCTGCTGTTGGTGACTTCCGGTCTGGCATTGGCGTTGTTCTTGGGAATCAGGTTTGCGCTCACGCGCGAATTTGGCCTTTAATTAGACTGGCAGGAGTAGCGTTTGAAGGTTTCGTGCCCCAGAGTGATAATCGCCGGGACCGGCAGCGGTGTGGGAAAAACCTCGGTGACACTGGCTCTTATCGCCGCGCTCAAAAAGCGCGGTCTGCGCGTGCAGTCGTTCAAGGTCGGGCCTGATTATCTGGACCCGACATATCACAGTATCGCTTCGGGAAGGCCCTGTTACAATTTGGATGGATGGATGACCGGAGCGGATTATGTTCGTGAGCTGTTTGCAGATCGTGGCGCCACTGCTGACGTCGCTGTCATTGAAGGGGTGATGGGATTGTTCGATGGCAGCGATCCCGTTGGCCCTGAAGGAAGCACGGCTGAAATTGCGGAGTGGCTGAATGCCCCTATATTGTTGGTGGTGGACGCATACGGCGTGGCGCAGGAGCTTCGCCGCGGTGGTTAAAGGCTACACGGAATTCCAGCCGGAGCTGAATGTGGCGGGAGTTATCGCGAACCATTGCGGTTCCGAGAAACATGGTTCCTGGCTTGGCGAATCGCTTTCCGCATTCGGTTTGCCCGGATTGGTGGGCGCTCTGCCCAGGGGATGCTTTCCCGAGCTGCCCAGCCGCCACCTTGGGTCTCATAACCGCGGACAGTCGGAATTTGCCCGACAGAGTCATTTCCGAGCTGGCAGACGCGCTGGAAAGGCACGTCGATGTGGATGCGATTTGGAATATAGCTCGAACAGCTCCAAGTCTCGACATAGAAGCTCCAAAGCAAAGAATTACCAACGGCGAAAAGCGAGTGCGCTTAGGTTTGGCTTTTGACGCGGCTTTTCATTTCTATTACCCGGACAATCTTGAAGCGTTGGAACAAGCAGGTTGCGAATTGATTCGCTTTTCGCCGCTTCATGACGAATCATTGCCTGAAGCGCTGGACGCAATTTACATGGGGGGCGGATATCCCGAGGAAAATGCGGAGACACTTGCTTCAAACAAGAGAATGCTGGATTCGATCCGGAGTTTCGCGGCATCCGGCAGGCCCGTTTATGCAGAGTGCGGCGGTTTGATGTACTTGGGCCAAGGAATCCAGCGCACGGATGGGAAACGCTTTGAGCTCGTGGGACTCGTGCCGGCATGGACCAGAATGCTGGACCGGCTGAAATCACTCGGATACGTGGAAGTGACGCTCGCTGAGGACTCTCTTTTCGGCAAACGTGGAGCCAACTTCAGGGGTCACGAGTTCCATTACTCTGAGCTGTTGGAAGATCCTTCCGAACGCGACGGATGGCGAGCGGTTTATCGTATAACCCGTCGCCGCGTTGACGCGGTCGCAAGCGAAGGCTTTCAGTCCGGCAAGGCGCTGGCGAGCTATGTGCACGCGCATTTCGCCTCGAAACCGGAATTGGTGAATTACTTTGTCTCCTTATGCGAGGCTGAGAAATCAAGGAGCCGTATGGATCTATGACTGACAATCCCAAAAGAGTTGATGCGCACGCATAGGCCAATCATATACGGTCTTTATGATGAACCGATGACCGGTGAAGCTATAGAAGCCCGTTCTTTTGAAATAATCGAGAGAGAAGTCCCATCGCGCGCTTTCACGGCGGAGCAGTGGCCGGTGGTTCGCCGTATGCTCCACACCACCGCGGATTTCGGTCTGATGGACCAAATCAGGTTCTCGGCCGACGCGATAGTGGCCGCTCGTTCCTCTTTGAGGGCCGGGGCCCCGATTTTTGTGGACTCGAATATGATCCGCTCGGGCATTTCCCTGGCTCGGCTGAAGGCCGTGTGTGGAAAATACAACTCTCAAAGCCTAATATGCCATGTAGCGGATGATGACGTGGCGGATGCCGCGCGCGAGACCGGCCTCCCCAGATCGCTACACGCGGTCCGCAAAGCTAAACCCAGTCTCCAGGGCGGGATTGCGGTTTTCGGAAATGCGCCGGTGGCCCTGATGGAGCTTAGTCGATTCATAATGGAAGAATCGATACGTCCGGCCTTTGTCATAGCCATGCCTGTGGGTTTTGTGCACGTGACGGAGAGCAAGGACGAGTTCATGGCTCTTGGCGTCCCATATGTCGCTGTCGCGGGTAGACGAGGTGGCAGCCCTTTGGCTGTCAGCGCTCTTCATGCTCTTTGCGCTCTGGCGATCGAAACGGAATAGATGCTTTGTTCGATTGCCCGCGCTAAAATCTTTCGGAAATTTGGATCGGAAATTGGAGAAAGTGAATGCATGAAAAATCCAAGAGGCAGGAGACCTACCTTCCAAACGGGACCGCCGTACAAGACGCTGTGATCCTTCTGGGCCACGGCAGCCGAGTGCCCGAAGCGGGAAAGAGCATGGAAAAGGTGGCCCTAGGGCTGAAAAGGAAATACGGATACGCCATAGTGGAAGTTTGCTACTTATCTCGACTTGGGCCTCATTTCCCTGAGATATTCGAGAAGTGTGTGAAGCAGGGCGCTCATTGTGTCGTTATCATCCCCTATTTCTTGCATGAAGGTCTGCACATTGTTCTCGATATACCTTCCATGATTCAAAAGACGGCAGCCCGATTCCCTGGAGTAAGGGTGGTTTTGGGAAAGAACCTGGGTTTTGACGATGTCCTGGTGGACCTGGTCGAAAAACGCATTGCCGATTCCAGGCAGAGTTGCGACGTTCGGGACATGACGCTCCCATCGAAGAACCAATACCCGGTGCCCGAGGGACAGTACGAGTTTGTTCCCATGCCGCCCGAAGAGGCCGCCAAATTTATTGATTTAAACGAGGACGATCATTGCTAGGAGAAGTCTAATGATGAGGAGACCCTCACAAGGCACGCTAGTGTTCGCTAGTGGCCGGCCTATTAGCTCTCGGTCCTGGCACGGCCCATGCCATGCACATTGCGGAAGGCATCCTTCCGCCGCTTTGGGCTCTTTTCTGGTTTGCTTTATCAGCGCCGTTCATGTTGATGGGGCTCCGAACTTTGCGCCTTGCGCAGCGCTCAGGAACCACAGTACAAGGCTCTTGTAGGACTTATGGGAGCGGGAGTGTTCGTAATTTCGGCCATGCCGATCCCGGTTTTCACCGCGGGAACTTGTTCGCACCCGTGCGGTACCGGGATTGCCGCCATACTGATCGGGCCTTCTGTGACGGTGGTGTTGGCAAGTATCGCTCTGACGCTTCAGGCGCTTTTTCTCGCCCATGGGGGCTTGACCACATTGGGGGCGAACATTCTGACTATGGGAGTAGCCGGCGCGTTTACGGGCTATGGCGTCTTTGTTGTGGCTAAACGATTGGGAGCGCCCTGGATGGTGGCCGCGTTTCTGGCGGGCCTGTTGTCCGACTGGATCACGTACGGGGCGACTTCCTTGATTCTCGCGCTGGGACTGCATGGAGACGCGGCATTGGGAACGATGTTCGCGAGCATAGCAGTCGCATTCATTCCAACCCAAGTTCCTCTGGGCATCCTGGAGGGATTCATCGCTGCGGGCGCGTATCGTTTCGTCCTGAACCGCAGACCCGAATTTCTGGGGATGCTCGCCAAAGGCGGCGCCTTATGAAAAGAACTCTGATAGCCATTTTGATTCTCGTCGCCCTATGCGCATTCTTCTTTTCTCTTTGGATCAAAGCGGACGCTGAATGGTCGGGGGTCGATAAATCCGTTGTAGAGAAGTTCGCCAAAGAAGCGGGCAGACCGCCGAGCGAGCCGCTGCTGAATACGGAGCGCGGCGATATTTTGCTATTTCTGTTTTTGATCGCGGGCACGGCTGGGGGATTTGTCGGAGGCTTCTACTTTAGACAACTGTTTCCACCTAAGCCTGTGGGCGACAGCAGGCAACCAGATGTTTGAGCTATTTTCGGATATATTCGCCTGCCGAGACAATGCGCTGACGCGTGTTGATCCTCGCGTAAAACTTCTCGCGGCGTTGGCCCTGATACTGGCGGTGGTCTTTTCGACCAAGGTTTTTCTTCCGCTTGCAATTGCGGCCGTCTGCCTGATAGTGTTGTCGGCGTTATCCATACCGCTCAAACTAGTCTTGATCAGATTGGCCGGCCCTTTCGGCATTGTGCTCGTAATAGTTATCCTGCAATCATTCTTGACGCCCGGCGAGCCACATTCTCCAGATCGGCTTCCTCGGTTACCACCTGCCGCCACGGATCAGGGCCTTTGGAGGGGCCTGCTGCTGGGATCGAAAGTAATTGGCGCTGTGAGCGTTGTGCTGTTGCTGAGCTTTGTCACCCCGGCGTATAAGATTTTCCACTCCTTGCGATGGTTTCGGATACCCGAAACATGGGTGGAAATGGCATTGCTGGTATATCGCTACACTTTTGCTCTGCTCGATCATGCAGCGGATATAGCTGCGGCTCAAAAGACACGACTTGGATATTCCACCATCCCACGCTCATTGGCTTCCATGGGGGTCCTGGCCGGAGCGGTCGTCGCTCGTTCACTGGATCAGGCGCTGAGGACCTACGAAGCCATGGTTCTACGCGGTTACCAGGGCGGACTGTCTCTCCGGCCGTTTCCGGATATGTCTCGCAAAAATTGGCGACTGGTGATGGTCATTCTGCCGCCTATAGCAATCTTCTATTTTGCTCAGGAATGGTGGTGGAAATGACTCGAAAAATCGAAGCCCTGGGTGTCCATTACACATACCAAGAGGGGACCCTCGCGCTCGACGACGTTAACTTTTGGGCCGACTCAGGCGAATTCGTCGCAATGCTGGCATCCAACGGCGGAGGTAAGACAACTCTGCTAAAGGCGCTCGTCGGTTTATTGAAACCCGGAAAAGGCCGCGTGGAAATCGACGGCCGCGACATACGGAAGTTTTCTCAAAAAGAGCTTTATCAGTCAGTCGGCCTGGTTTTTCAAAACCCGGTGGATCAGCTCTTCGCGGCCACTGTCGAGGAGGACGTGTCGTACGGACCGCGCAACTTGGGGCTCCCCGAGGACCAAATTCAGCATAGAGTAACAGAATCGTTGGAATGGGTAGATGCGGCAGAACTCCGCGGTCGTGCGATTCACCACTTGAGCTTTGGTGAGCAAAAGCGAGTTTCAGTCGCGGGCGTTCTCGCCATGCGGCCGTCGACCTTGATCCTCGACGAGCCGACAGCGGGGCTCGACCCGGCTGGTGAGGCGCTTATGATGCGGCTGTTACATCGCCTTAATCGCGAACACGGCATTACCATAGTTCTCGCAACGCATTCGGTCGATTTGCTGCCGCTTTTTGCCGATCGGATTTATGTTTTGAGGAATGGCAAAGTGCTCAAGCAGGGCCCTGTCGATGATATTTTCTGCGATCATGAAATGATAGATCGCGCATGTTTGAGACTGCCGTACATTGCGTCGCTTGTTCATAAAATGAAACACTATGACGGTGTCCCGATAAACGGCCTGCCTTTGACCATTGGAGAGGCTCGAACACGGCTGCTGGAACTAATTCCGGAAGAACTCTTAGTTAAGCAGCATGAGGCGCCGGGATCATGAACGCAGGACGCACCGGTTTTACCACGGGAACCTGTGCTGCTGCCGCTGCAAAGGCGGCAACGATGATACTTTGTGGGTTGGAGCCTCCTCTCCGGGTGGAAATAGGCCTTCCGGACGGCGCTCGAGTAGCGCTGCCGGTGGAACAGGCCGAAGGCGACACAAATGCCGCCTCAGCGGCCGTTAAGAAAGACGCAGGGGACGATCCGGACGTCACTGACGGTTGCTTGGTGCTAGCGTCAGTCGAGTGGCGGAAGGGGGATAGGGTGACGCTCGAAGCGGGCGATGGCGTGGGGACGGTCACACTGCCGGGCCTTTCCGCGGCGCCAGGCGAGCCCGCGATCAACCCGGTCCCGAGACAGATGATACAGGACGCGGTCAGAGAAATTACGGATCGCGGTCTCCAAGTAACGATATCAGTCCCCGGCGGCCGTGAATTAGCGGAAAAGACATTCAACCCGCGATTGGGGATAAAAGGCGGCCTTTCCATATTGGGAACTTCGGGTATTGTCCGTCCGTTCAGCGCGACGGCTTTGCGAGACGCCTTGAAATGCGCTCTGAATGTGGCCGTCGCGTGCAATGTTAAGTCTCCGGTCTTTGTTCCCGGGCGTATTGGAGAAAAGGCGGCTCGAAGACACTTGCGGCTTGTCCCCGAGCAATTGATCGAAGTGAGCAACGAATGGGGTTTTGTGCTGGATGAGGCCGCGAAATATGACTTCAGTCGGCTGCTCGTTCTGGGGCATCCCGGAAAATTGGCCAAGCTTGCCATGGGCCAATGGGACACGCACTCATCGAGATCCACAAGCGCGGTTCCGTGGGTGTCGGATCTCGCCAAAGAAACTCTCGGCAGAACCTTCGAGGAAGCAAGGACCGTAGAAGGGATATTCGCGTTGTTGCCGGAAACGGACCGCAAGAGCCTGGCCGACCAACTGAGCGAGCGAATTCGTCGAGCCGTCAGCAATCGATTGCAGAAACGATTCCGCGTCGCGACAGCGCTGGTGGACATGAAAGGAGAAATACTGGGGTCAGACGGAGAAATTGCATGGTGGCAACGAACGGAGATTTTGTGAATGAGAAACAGTTTGTCTTTGCGCGTTTGATAAAGATTGTATAATCATGGTGACAAGTTGGCTGAGGGACTCATGACGTTGGAAACGTCGAAAAAATGATAGAAAAGAACTTTGACATCTCATTTATCGCCAATCTGGCGCTGCGTGAAAAGCAGATACAGCAGAATTTCAGGCCGATTATTGCGGTGCATAAGTGGTTTGCCAGAAGACCCGGCACTCTGTTCCGAGGCCTACTACTTTCCGAGTTCCTCGAAAAGCCTGTTTCTGAAGCCTTCTATAAAGCAAACCGACTGCGGGGAGTCAGGATCGCAGACCCGTTCATGGGGGGAGGAACACCCTTACTTGAGGCCAACCGACTCGGATGTGACGTCATCGGATTTGACATCAATCCGATGTCCTACTGGATTGTAAAACAAGAAATCGAGCATCTTGATTTGGACGAGTATGTCCGAGCCGCGTATTCTCTGCGGAACCGGCTTGAGAGAGAAATTGGGCATTTTCATCGCACGCGATGCAATATCTGTAGGGCGGATGACGCTTATGTAAAGTACTTCCTTTGGGTAAAGACTATTGATTGCCGGAAATGCGGGGAGCCCATTAGTCTATTCCCCGGCTATTTGTTGTCTGCGAATTCCAGGCATCCAAACAACGTGTTCGTGTGCCCCGCCTGCGGTCAATTGACCGAGACGGCCGACAGAGGAAAGCCGGGCGTTTGCCAACACTGTAGCGCTAAACTCCTGTCAGAAGGGCCAGCTGGGCGTAACCGCTGCGTATGCCCTAACTGCGGCGCCATCGACACATTCCCGAATAAGACATTGGGGGCGCCCAGGCACAGACTGTTCGCAATTGAATACTTCTGTCCGTCCTGTAAGGATGGGCACACAGGCAGGTTTTTTAAGACGCCCGATTCCCAGGATTTGGACCGGGTGCGTGACGCGGAAGAGAGATGGCGCCAGACTAGTGCAGAGTACGTCCCTGATGACGAAATCCCCTCCGGGGACGAGACAAACCGCCTACACCGATGGGGATATTCCCGCTACCGGGAGATGTTTAACCCGCGACAGCTTCTTGGGCTCGAATTGTCGGCACGGCTTATAGCTCAAACAGGAAATGAGCGCGTCAGGAACGCTCTTGCGACCAACCTGTCGGATTTGTTGCGCTACCAAAACATGTTATGCCGCTATGACACCACCGCATTAAAATCGCTGGATATATTCTCGGTGCATGGATTCCCTGTCGGGCTCATTCAGTGCGAGTCCAATTTCCTCGGAATCATAGACCAAAACAAGAAAAGCTGTATCGGGAGCGGCGGTTGGGCCAACATAATTGAGAAATTCCGCAAAGCGAAATCCTATTGCATCGCTCCATTTGAAGTCCGATACCGAGGCCGAAAGAAAGAAATCGTACAAATTGAGGGAGAATGGATAGGAGATAAGAAGGACGGAAGCATCAACAAGCGAGCGACGAAAAGTCGAGCTTCATTGTGGTGACTCAGCCGTTGCCATGATTGCGCCGGGCTCGTTGGATGCCGTCTTTACAGATCCTCCCTATTTCGGGAATGTCCAGTACGCGGAGCTTATGGATTTCTGTTACGTCTGGCTCCGCCGTCTTGTTAACGACGACATGGAAGCATTCCGAAACGACTCTACCCGGAACGCTAATGAACTTACCGGCAATGAAGACATGGGCAGGGGGCTGGTTCATTTCACCGATGGCCTTTCTTCCGTCTTTCGACGAATGGCGGACTCTCTCAAGATTGGCGCGCCGTTGGCTTTCACCTACCATCACAATGACCTTGCAGCATACCATCCGATAGCCGTGGCTATCCTGGACGCTGGTCTGACTTGCACAGCTTCGCTACCTTGTCCGGCGGAAATGGGAGCGTCGATTCATATCAATGGAACCGGCTCATCAATCATTGATACCGTTTTTGTGTGTAGATCAACGGGTTCTGTGCCCAAGTAAGTGGGTAGCGGGTTCAATAAAAGGGGTCGCCGAGCTTGTGGAAGAGGACATTGCCAAACTCAGAGCTGGAAATGTGCAGCCGACGTCTGGTGACATAAGGTGCATCGCTTATGGACATCTAATTCGTCTGGCTATTTGGAATCTTCGCAACTCATGGGACAAGAATTTAGATACTGATAAACGGCTGTCAAAGATTTCGTATTGGCTCCTCGGCTTCGGAACTTGGGGAGAGATCGAAAGACACGTAGCTGAACTGGACGATCCATACTATGATGCTGCCGCTGTTCTCAGTCCGTGGAAGAGACGAGAGATATGGAACAAAATATGACAAGGTATCCTTTTGAAGCCCCCTTTGATCAAATCCTGAAGGATTCGGAGCGGTATGTGGATGCCGTGTTTTCGTCTCTGGAGTCGGAATTTTTGATTATGCCGAAGGGAATCGGTTTCGTCGAATATCCGGTTTTCGAACGCGGATATGAGGCTTTGAAGGCCGCGACAAAAGGTTTCTCGCAGCTTCATCCAACCAAAGTTTTGTCCGTTGACAGTGGCAGAACCCATTTGCATTGTGGTGTTACGAACGATGCTGGGTTTTACGCCTCCGGAATGGGGTTATGTGACCACCCAACGAAGTGGAATCAGTGTCACACAGGGATTCGTCCGCTCGTTGGATAGAAAGGTGAGGAAGGCCCCGGAGACTACGGCTCGCCACCAATGGAGTTGGCAAGGAACGGCTTGCAGCGTTGGTGGAGACCGCTTGTCAAATGCTGTTCGGAAGGCGTCCCACTGGTTGAGGAAGGTCAACTGCACCGCTTGAATAAGGCGGACACGAAATGCGGATTGGAGAGCATCAAGAGCGCAGCCGGCATGGGTGTTCCTTATGCCATGCTCTTATACGAACGTTTTCTTGGCAGACCGTTCGCGGGTCATCGGGATTCAGTTAGCGAGCTGGTCGGGGACAACCTGGAACCAGCGATCGAGGATGTGCTATCTGAGGCGGGAATTAGCTATCAGGAAGACGAAGCGGGCGGAACGAATTGAAGGATTCGATCAAGCTCCTGATTTTATAATTCCGAGCGAGTTCAACCCGCGGATCATTATCGAAGCAAAGCTCACGGAGGATGACGGGACGGCCAGAGACAAGGTGACACGTATTCAACACCTCGGAGAATTGAGCCGTGCCGGTCGAGATGCCAACAACCCCAAATATGAGGTTGTCGCCTGCATTGGTGGGCGAGGTTTCGGCGTTCGTCGCGAAGACATGAAGAAAATGTTATTGGCGACACGAGGAAAGGTTTTCACGCTGAAGACGTTGGGCCAGCTTGTCCAACATACGGGTTTGAGGGATTTCAAGACAAAGTGAAATAGCGCCTCAGTTGACTAGCATTGCATTCCGCCTCATGCCGGCGATGAGCGTGGCTGCCGGACAGCGATTTGGAAATGGAGACTACTACAAGTGACAAACCGGGGCACGTGTATTCGCTATATTACTATCGTAGGATGCGGGCCGGGTTCGCCGGAATATGTTACTCCTGCGGCAATAGACGCGGTCGAAAAGGCCGATCTGTTGATCGGCACGGAAAGGCTTGTGAGGCTGTTCTCACCGAGGCCCACCCAGTCCGTGGTCGTCAATTCAACCGTGGAACAGGCGCTGGATGCTATTGAACAGCGGCCCGATTGCAAGAATGTCGCTGTGTTGGTTACGGGTGACCCAGGAATCTTTAGCCTGGCCAGATTGGTTATCGAACGCTTCGGAAGAGAACAATGCCGAGTGATCCCCGGAATAAGCTCTGTCCAAGCGGCATTTGCTCGGCTCGGCCTCGATTGGGCCGACACCCAGATTCTCAGCGCACACAAAGAAGACCCCGATCCGGATGACTCGCCGTTAAAATCAGACAAAATCGCGGTCCTCCTGGGTCGAGCAGGCTCTTTGCGATGGGTTGCCGACCATATAGTGGAGAATGCCCCGGCGGATCGCAGGATCTTTGTCTTTGAAAATCTGACTATGGATGATGAGTCGGTCCGAGAAGCGCGGCGCGAGGAATTGCGGGATCTTCATGTCTCGTCCAGAACAGTGGTATTGATAATCAAAGGCGAATTGCTGTCATGAAAACAGGGACCCTGTATGGGATAGGAGTCGGGCCCGGCGATCCTGACTTGATCACGGTCAAGGGAGCCAGGATACTTGGCGAATGCCGACACGTGTTCGTGCCCAAGGCGCGTGAAGATGCCGAGAGCGTGGCCATGACCATTGCCGCAAAGCATATAAACCCTGAAGCTGAAATTCATCAAATCCTGTTTCCGATGATAACGGATCGCTCGGAATTACAGGCCCGATGGGCAGAATCGGCCCGCGCGGTCGCGGAGGTCCTCGAGACCGGCGCGGATGTATGCTTTCTAACACTGGGGGACACGTTTCTCTATTCGACCTATATTTATATGCTGTACGCCTTACGTGACCGCATCCCCCAGCTGAATGTCGTCACGATTCCCGGAATTACCGCTTTCAGCGCGGCCGCGGCCATTGCCGAATTCCCTGTTGGCAAAGCTAAAGAGCCGGTCACCATCGTGCCTACCGCCGACGATCTGGATGCCGTGAGGAATGCGTTTTCCGCGGGCGGAACGGTGATCCTCATGAAAATCGGCAAAAGGCTTGATCGGATTCTCGATATTCTGGAAGAAACAGGAATGATTGAGCATGGAGTTTTCGTGTCACACGCGGGCATGGAAAATCAGCGCGTGGAAACGAACCTGAGAAACCTCAGAGGTGAACGCCCTGAAAAGGGTTACCTCTCAATCCTTCTTGTCCATGCCAAATCGCAGGAGACTCAATGAAAGTCTACTTTGTGGGAGCCGGTCCCGGAGATCCGGAGCTTCTAACAGTCAAGGCTGAAAGACTCTTAAAGAATTGTCAAATCTGTATTTACGCCGGTTCGCTTGTAAGCGACCGGGTGCTGGATCTCCTCCCCCGAAACGCCGAGCGCCATGATTCCTCTGCCCTGGATCTTCAAGAGATAACCCGACTATTCGTTGACGCTTCGGAGAGGGGAATTGACGTTGTCCGGCTCCATTCCGGCGACCCGTCCATTTATGGCGCCATAGGGGAGCAAATGAATGAGCTGGACCGCTGCGGCATAGATTACGAAGTGATACCGGGAGTCAGCTCATTTCAGGCCGCGGCCGCGGCTTTGCGGACTGAATTGACTGCTCCTGAAATCGCGCAGACTATTATTCTCACCCGCACGTCAGGTCGGACACCGTTGCCCGAGACTCAGGAACTCGAAATACTAGCTCGAACCCAGGCCACGCTCTGCATTTTCCTGTCCGCGCACAAAATTACTCAGATAGCCAAGACTCTTGCGAAACATTACGGCGCCCAATGCCCTGCCGCCGTAATATACAGAGTGTCCTGGCCTGACCAGCGGATCATAAGGGGAACTCTGTCGGACATCGGCGAGAAGGTGTCCGCGGCTGAAATTAAGAAGACGGCCATGGTGATCGTTGGACAAGCTCTGGCAAGGGGTATTGCTACCTCAAGGTTGTACAGCCCGGAGTTTTCCCATGAATACAGGATAGGAAAATAATGAGCCTCGCGGATCATTACCTTTTCGTCGCAAGGAGCAATCCTGGCCGATCATCTTATGCGGCGCCTTCCGGATGTTCATCTTTACATGCATGATAAAGTCGAAGGAGATCGACTGGCAGAGAGATTTGGTAGCGTCGTCGAATTGACCAGGAAGATTTTCGGTGAGTACGATGGGCTTATATATATTGCTCCAACCGGCGTCGTCGTGCGTGCTATAGCGCCGTTTATCGAGAGCAAGACCAAAGATCCTGCCGTCGTGGTTGTCGATGTAGGGGGACGATGGGCGGTCAGCCTGCTCAGCGGACACGAAGGGGGCGCTAATGACTTGGCGATTACAGTGGCAAATGCAATTTCCGCGGAGCCGATCATCACAACCACCACTGAAGCCGTCAAGACCCTCATTGTAGGTATCGGGTGCCGCCGAGGAACAACATCCGAAAAGATTGTGGCTGCGATCAAAGACGCTTTGACAGAGGCGGATTTGGAAATTTCTCAAGTAAGATTGCTCAGTTCAGCAGATATTAAATCCGACGAGCAAGGTCTGTTGCAAGCTGCCCGAGAATTGAGGCTGCCACTACGGTTCATATCATCCGACGAGATTCGAGGGTTTGCCGGGGATTTCGAACACTCGGATTTTGTGCGACAAAAGGTGAATTTACCTGCCGTAGCCGAACCCGCGGCCTTGATGGCGGGAAGGAGGACGAGATTAGTACTGAAGAAAAGGACATTCAACGGAGTGACCGTAGCAATCGCCGGGGAAGACTGTTTGTGGTAGGGATCGGCCCGGGTGATCCTCTAGATCGAACCCGCCGGGCCGAGCAGGCCATCGCGCAAAGCAGCGTTATCGTAGGATACAAGCGTTACCTGGAGCTTATCAGCGACCTGACCGCCGGCAAGGAACTGGTCTCATCGGGCATGACTCGAGAGAAAGAGAGGTGCCAGGCGGCTATTGAGAGAGCCGAGCAAGGCGCCACAGTGGCGTTGATCTCCTCCGGTGACGCAGGAATATACGGAATGGCCGGACTGGCTCTGGAAATGGCTAAGACCGAACGAAAGACAATACCTATTGAAATCGTCCCGGGGATTACGTCGGCGACCGCGTCCGCCGCGAAACTGGGAGCGCCTCTGATGCTTGATTTCGCGTGCATCAGCCTTAGCGACCTTCTCGTGCCGTGGGACGTAATACGCAAAAGACTGGAGGCCGTAGCGGCGGCGGATCTGGTGACCGCTCTATACAACCCCAGGAGCAAGAAACGGACAGCTCAACTGGACGAAGCCGCAGCCATATTTCGGAAATACCGTGAGGGAAATGTTCCGGTGGGTATCTGCACAGCCGTGGGGACAGAAGACGAGCAAATCACGCTCACCAATCTCGATCAATTTCTTGACCACGAAATTAATATGAGAAGCATAGTAATTGTCGGAAACAGGTCCTCGAAGATCATTGAGAATCTTTTCATTACCCCGCGCGGATATGAAGTATGATTCTTCTCTTGGGCGGAACAAGTGAAACAGCGCCGATTGCTTCCGCTCTGGCAATAGCCGGATTCAAAGTCCTCGTATCAACAGCGACGGATGTTCCGCTTAATGTGGGGGATCATCCGAACATTTCGCGCCGGTCCGGAAAGCTGGACCGCGACCAAATGCTTCAGCTCTCCAATCGACAAGGCGTGATCGCGATTGTAGACGCTTCCCATCCTTATGCGGCATCCGTGCAGGGCAATGCGCGTAGTGTAGCCGATCAACTTAAGATTCCGTATCTTTCATGGGTTAGACCGCCAATTCCCGAACAGGACAGCCTGATAACCTCCGCGCCCGACCATGATACCGCGGCAAAGGTAGCGTTTTCATTTGGTCTGCCGGTGCTTCTGACCACAGGTTCCGGGAATCTCGAACCGTATGTCCGTGAATCAAGCGCAACAACGGGGCGACTCGTAGTCCGGGTGCTCTCTCATCCCAGCTCCACAGAAGCTTGCCGTAGGGCCGGTATTCCGGACGAGAACATTGTGTCCGGCAGAGGGCCGTTTTCGATTGAAGAAAATCTGAGCATTATCAAACAGTTTGGCATCGGCGTGCTGGTAACCAAGGACAGCGGCGTTGCAGGAGGAGTCCCGGAAAAACTAGAGGCGGCGCGTCTTGCGGGCTGTCGTGTTGTCCTCGTTCAAAGGCCCGCTGAATCGACTGAGGTTGCAGGATTTAGTGACGTTTCGGAGCTGGTCGGGGAACTTTGTCGTTTGCTCCCTCATCCAAAGAAATAAACGAACCGGGTACGGAGATCCGCGGTTTCTTGTGGACGGGCGCCACTGCTGGCTTGCCCAGCAGTGCAAGTGCGAAACACTGCTGGACAAGCCAGCAGTGGCGCCCAAGCCATAATTCGGCCTGTTGGCTATCCAATCGAAAAGGACAAATTTTGGCAATCGCCGTGTTATGAATTACCAGAGGTCGTCACATAAACAGCCAAATCCCGTTGGCAAAGTATACGACCCCGACAACGCCTAGTACCAAGCCCGTCATCCACAATGCTTTCTTCTTCATGAGCGTTGCCATGGAACTGAGCAGTATGGCTAATTGAAGCAGTATCACCGCCATCCCGAAAGACTGGCCGTGCAGCGCCACTTCATCTCGTTGTTGCTCCAGGCTCTTGGCCTCTTTCATTATTTCCGCTTTTTCGCTTTCGTATCTTTTGATTTGAGCAGCATATCCGGCAACTTTCTTTTGGTATTCTTCCACCACCTCTTTAGGCGCAGTGCTTGCAATCAGCTTGAGTTCAATTTCCAGTTTTTCTTTCTGCAATTCGTAAAGATAACTTTTGATACTCTTGGCTTGATAATACGCCCACTGGTCCGATGCCTGAGTTTGCTTCAATATCGAACGATTAGAAAATTTGCCGACATTTAGCGTGGACACAGTAGCGCCCACGGCCAACAACACGGTTGTCAGGGCAAGAAAATTCAGCCAGTTTTGCTTCTGTTCGTCCATAAATACCTCCAAACATATATGAGCCTTAAGACCCAGCCGGGCTTAATAGCAATTTGCGCACACAGGAGCAAGGTTTACCCGCGCGAATCACACGACTTCCTTCGGTTCATCGAACCTGAAGTGGATGGAGACAACGCCTTGCGAGACATTCTTATGCACAACATAAGGTAGTTTATCGAAAACGTGCAGCATCGACTCATTTGACAGCAAGATGTCGGCATGAAAACCTTGCACACCTCGTTCCCGTCCTATGTCGATCAGATATTCCAGCAGAAAAGTCGCTATGCCGCGGCCTTGAAATTTCTCATCCACCATGAATGCGACTTCAGGAAGATCTTGGGATGGTTCGAAAACGTAACGTCCTTCGGCGATGATGCGGCAGGTTTCGTAAGGATTTATCGTAACTACGAGAGACATGCCCTTGTCTTCCGAAAGGCTGACGTACTCTTGGACATTATCTTGAGGCATGCTTCGTCGAGGACTGAAGTATCTGAAGTAAACCGAACCTTTCGAAAGGGTGTAGAACAGGTCCCGAATCATGGATTCATCGGTAGGCTGTATTACACGAACATGCGCCTTCAGGCCATCTTTGAAAACGTGATCGGTCCTGACGCGCTGTCGTAGTTCCGGGGACGCTGTTTGGACATAGTGCTGATCCGGGTAAACATAACCCTGTTCGCGCGCCTCTTTCATGAGGGCTTCTCTGTGGTCGGGATGCGCGATTTCAATTAGAGCCATTGCCCGTTCACGCAACGACTTGCCACCCAGGTATGCTATTCCATACTCGGTCACAATGTAATTTACCTCGCCACGGTTCATTATCACTGCGGCTTTAGGTCCGAACGACGGGACAATTGTCGAACGACCGCTCTTCAACGAGGTTGACCTCAAACAGATGATGGACCGGCCTCCGGACGAGAGGCTGGCGCCTCTCATGAAGTCATGATCGCCCCCGGAACCTTCAAAGGCGGTCCACGTAGGTTTTCCTTGCCTCACCTGGCCTCGCAGATCTACCTGCACAGCCAGATTGATCGCCACCATTTTGTCGTTGCTCGCTATAAAGGTGGGAACCAAAAGCATGTCGGACGGATAGAATTCCACTGAAGGATTTTCATTAATGAAATCGTATACCCGCTGAGTTCCCATGCAGCACGTCGCGAGCGACTTGCCTCTGTATATTCGTTTTGTGCTGTTGTCGATTACTCCAGCTTCTATGAGATCAATAAGCGGGTCCGCAAAGATTTCAGTATGTAAGCCTAGATGCCGTCTGTCCTTCAAGAAATGAGAAAGCCCCTTGGAAATTCCGGCAAAACCGAATTCCAGGATTGATCCGTCTTCAACAAGTTCACTGGAATACCGGCTGATAGCGCGCTCCGGTTCGCCGTGAATTTCCTCCGGCAGTTCGCACAACTGCTGCGGCCCGTCTACCAGGTAATGGATTTTTTCGACCGGCACGAGGGTATCCCCCTGTGTGCGAGGCATAAAGGGATTCACCTGCGCTATCACCATACGAGCGGACTCCACCGCAGAAAGCGCTATATCGACCGAAATACCGAGGCTGAATCGCCCGAACCGATCCGGCTCCGAAACCTGGACTATGGCGACATCAATGGGGATTCGCCGCGCCCTGAAAAAATCCGGGATTTGCGAATGGAAAAGCGGCACGTAATCGGCCCCTGACGTTCCATAAGCGTCGCCGCTTAACCCACCCAGAAAGAAGGTCTTCAATCTGAAACGATGACGCCCTTTGGCAGCCAATGATGCGGCCGCAGTTCCTCGGATGAACTGGATCATTTCCACGTCTTCAAGGGTGGAGGCCCCTAAAGCCTCTATTATAGGCGTCGGCTCGCAACATGTGCCGCTAAGGAATATTCGGTCACCGTTCAGGACATACGATGCCGCTTCTTTCGCAGAAACGACCTTCGAAGCGTATCGAGTTTTCCAATCACTCATGGGATTCTCTCCCGCCTTGAACACGGACCTGCGTACGCAGGCCGTGATTCTTTTTGGGCGCAGGATTAGTAATTGTATCCGGCAAGTCAAGAGATTTCAGGAAATCGAGCCGCAGTCCCTTGAATTCGTCGGATTCATGATTAAAGAAAAAGAAGGCTTGAAGCCTGGTTGAGCTTTTGCCTCATTCAGGTGGAGTATCCGTATGTTGAAATACGGAGGTCCCCATGATGGACTGTAAATATATAACCAGAGATATGCTGACTCATCCCGTGACGGTAACGATGGATGACAAACCTTTGGACTTCTCAAGCGCCAGGTCTATGGCTGACCGGAAAGCCAGAGAGTTGTCGTCCGATCCCATGCTCCTGGCGTGGTTCGACAGGTCGAGCGGGAGGTTTTCACCTGATGTCATCTGCTGCGGTGATAACAAACCTACCTGGCTGACCTACGCTGAATCCCGCGGAGCGGACATAGAGGTGGATATCAACAACGAAGACTACGTATTCGTATACAAAGGGGCTATGGAATAGATTTTGCCCGAAGTGATGCGAAGGGTCACTGACGGGAATTGCTTTGGGGGAGGGAAATCTTGCAGTAGGGACCGGCATCCCTCGGCGGCTTGCCGGTCCTACTGCCGCTCGACGGGCGGCTCTAGCTACGTGTATCGAAATGCACTTCTTTATCAACATTGTAGAAATATACGACGAGCCTGTCGTCAGGCACGAAATTTCTCTGTGTGAATTCATATAATGTGGGGCTGAGCTTCTCAGGCTGGCCGGGAAAGCAGACTGAGACGATCTCCTCGGGCGTGTTTTTCTTCAGCCTTAGTTTAAATTCTCCGATTGGACCTTTCCAATTGCGACCTGTGCCTAGAATGTACCTACGTGATTGAAAGTGACAGAGGCGGAGGACCATGCCCTGTGCTCTCTGGTCCAAGGTAGCAGCAGCACAGCGAAGCAATTTCCCAAACCGAACTGTGGAGATTGCTTCGTCGTTACACTCTCCGCAATGACAACGCGGTTCGTGCGTCCTTTCCTGCCGACAAGTGAATGGTTACCAAATGTTGATTATTATGGTTGACCGCGTGGGCCATGGAGGAGTAACCTCTGAAATCTACATTCCCCTTTTTAGCAATCGAACTGGCTGCAACATTCCGTTCGCTGGCCGGCCCCCGAGGTTGTGCAGTGCTTTCTTAAAGCGCGAGCAATTCTCGGGCTGATATTTCCCGATCCCCATGACCAGCAGGATGGGATGGCAGCCGTATAACACTCTTTTGTGGTCGCAACAAATTAGATGGGGGCTATGGGAAACATCATGAAGACTAACGAAGTAGAGGTGGTTGCACATGACGTGTTGATCTTTGGTACGGGCCTGGCCGGTCTTCGCGCCGCTGTGGAGATCGCCCGGGCGTCCAAAGACTCCATCAACATGGCTCTTGTGTCAAAGGTCCAGATACAGCGGCCCCATTCAGTATGCGCTGAAGGGGGCTCTGCAGCGGTCCTCCGGCCGGAGGAAGGAGACAATCTGGACCTTCATGCCTGGGATACCGTCAAGGGCGCAGACTTTCTGGCCGACCAGGACGTTGTCTCCCGGTTTGTCGAACTAGCGCCCAAAGAGCTGCTGCTCCTGGATCACTGGGGAATACCGTGGTCGAGACGTCCGGATGGCAGAATCATGCAGCGTCCTTTTGGAGGCCATTCCTTCCCAAGATGCACAATGGCGCAGGACAAAACAGGTTTCTTCGAGGTGCAGACGCTCTATGACACCTTGATGCAGTACAGAAATTTCGCGCGTTACGATGAATTCTTCGCCACTTCGATCCTCTCCAAGAACGGCGAGTTTGCCGGCATCACAGGCATAGACATGGCCACCGGCAAGTTCATGGTCCTACGAGGAAAGGCCATGCTTATCGGCACAGGGGGGCTCGGCACGCTTTACGGATTCACCACCTACTCTCAAACCGTGAGCGGCGATGGTCAGGCCATAGCTTACCGGGCCGGAATAAACATCGAGGATCCCGAATTTCTGCAGTTTCATCCGACCGGCCTTATTCCCTCAGGCATTCTTATGACCGAAGCATGTCGGGCTGAAGGAGGACATCTGAAGAACTCCAAAGGCGAAAGGCTCATGCAGAGGTACGCTCCTAAGAATATGGAGCTTGCGCCCCGTGATATCGTGTCAAGGTCCGAGATGACCGAAATCAAGGAGGGGAGGGGATTTGAAGGGCCTCGAGGTCTTGACTACATTCACCTTGACCTGACCGTGGTCGGAGCAGAGTGCATCAATAGAGCACTGCCGTTGATTCGGGAAGTGTGCATGAAATTCAACGGCTTGGATCCGATTCTTGAGCCAATCCCCGTTCGTCCGGTTGCTCATTATTCAATGGGTGGTATCGAGGCAGACATCAACGGGGCCACCTCAATGAGAGGAGTTTGGGCGGCCGGCGAGGTGGCGTGCTGCTCGCTGCATGGCGCCAACCGTCTGGGGGCCAACTCCACTACGGAGTGCATTGTGTGGGGCGGCGTCACGGGAGAACAAATCGCCGAGTACATGAAATCCAACCCACCGTTGCTCGACGTTCCTCAGGAACAGGTAAAGGCGGAAACCGGGCGGATTTACGGGGACCTCCTCCAGAAACAGGGCACGGAAAACCTGTATGACATCAAGAGGGACTTGAGGGAACTCATGGACCGATGCGCGGGAGTGTACCGTACCAAGGACGAAATGAGCGCAGGCTTGAAGGACGTCCGGGAGCTGAAGGAGCGTTTCGGAAAAATCTACATCACGGACAAAGGATCTGTGTACAACACCAACTTGATAAACGCCATGGAGGTGGAGAATCTCCTCGATCTTGCGGAAATGCTGGTCGCCGCCGCTCTGGCCAGAGAGGAATCGCGTGGAGGACATGCCCGTTATGATTTTCCGGACAGGGATGATGAAAAGTGGCTAAAACACACGCTGGTGAGCTACAGTCCGGAAGGACCGAAACTCTCCTACAAACCGGTGACGATTACTAAGTGGAAGCCGGTCGAGCGCAAGTATTAGGGGGAACAAAGATGGAAAACAAGAAGTTCGAAAACCGCTTGGGAATAGTCGGCTGGCTTGGTGGTGGCCGTTGGGGCCTGGAGCGTTACTTGTACATTGCGCACCGTCTTACCGGTCTCGGGATACTGGTGTTTTTCCTGCTGCATATATTTGCGAGTTCTGCAAGGATGTACGGCCCTGAGTACTGGAATGCCGCCATGCAGATCCTGAAAAGTCCCATTTTGAGGCTGGGGGAATTCGTTGTCTTTGCAGCTTTTATCTTCCATGCCTTAAACGGCATCAGGCTGATTTGCATTGAACTGGGATTCGCCGTGGGTAAGGCCGAGGAGCCGGTATTCCCCTACAAGTCGTCTATCAACAATCAACGGCCCTTGGTGACGGTGTCGATGGCGCTGATTGCCATTCTCATCGTGTTTGGAGGCTTCAGCGCCCTGTTTTTCAATCATTAGGGAGGTTGTTATGAGGGAAACACCTTATTGGACCTGGTTCATAATTGCGGCTTTCGTAATCTTTGTCTTTGCCGGACTACATATGCTGGTGATGCACTTGTCGGTCTTTGGAATCTTTAACCCCGCGGGCGGAGCTTCGACGGACTGGGGCAATGTTATCTTCCGAAGTCAGAATCAATTCCTGGCCTTCACTTACATACTTCTTCTCGCTGCCGCTCTATATCACGGTTTGTACGGGTTGCGCACTATTGTGTTCGAACTTAGTCCCGGCAAATCCTTTCAGAATTCCTTCACTGTCTTTTTGTGGATAATCGGTCTGATTCTCTTCGGCATCGGCTCATACTCGGATATCGCGGCAAAGTCTTTGGAAAGACTACTTTAGGAAGGATGAGGAAATGGAAAAAGGGACTCAGAAGCAATACAGTGTTACTGTCTATGTTCGTCGCTTTGATCCTGATCGGGACCGGGCCCCCCGACAGCAGCAATATACGATTCAAGTCGAAAAAGGGCTGACTGTCCTCGATGGGCTAAACCTTATTAAGCAGACCCAGGACCCGACTCTCGGTTTTCGCTTTTCCTGCCGAATGGGAGTGTGCGGCTCCTGCGGGATGCTCATAAATGGGAAACCGGGATTAGCCTGTAATACGCAGATACTCGATGTTACGGAAACGGCTCTAACATTGGCTCCGTTGCCGAACTTTGCCATCATCAGAGATCTGGTTCCCGATCTTGTGCCCATGTTCGGCGTTCATCGGGATATTCAGCCGTACATCCAGAGAAACGATATCGAAGAAATGGAAAATCCGACAATGGAGTACTTCCAGACGCCGGAGCAGCTCGAAAAGTTTCTCCAGTTTACATACTGCATAAAATGCGGCGCCTGCATGGCTGCGTGCCCAACCATGGCCACCGACGAAGACTATTTGGGGCCCATGCCCCTTACTCAGGCTTACCGTTACAACGTAGATTCACGTGACGACGCGGGTGAGGCCAGAAGAGAAATAGTGTCGGCCTGCCATGGCATTTTCAACTGCCACTACGCTGCGGAATGCTCAAATGTCTGTCCCAAGGGAGTAGACCCGGCTCGGGCTATTCAACTAATGAAAAGGGACTTGGTGCTACGCTATTTCTATCTAAGCAAGAAGAAGTGCGCACATGTCCATGAACGTCCTGCTGAGTCCGAATATAAAGCGAGAATTGAGGCCCCTCCGTTTACAGTGGACCAATGAGGTGGGAAATCCAGCGATCGTATGCAACGGAGTTTTGACTGAGACGCCTATCCGGATAATGCCGATGTATTCGGGATTATCCGGATAGGACTCTTAGCTAAGCTACCAGCTCTGGCGATGATTTCACAATCAGCCTGCGATTTTCTTATACAAATCGTTTCCCTTGTCATCTACAAGGATGAAAGCGGGAAAGTCCACGACTTCGATCCTCCAGACTGCTTCCATACCTAGTTCCGGGTAGTCGATACACTCAACCTTCTTGATGTTTTCCTCAGCCAGAAGCGCAGCCGGTCCGCCAATTGAGCCAAGGTAGAACCCGCCATGATTCTTGCATGCGTCGGTTACCTGCTGGCTTCGATTACCCTTGGCAATCATGATCAGAGAGCCGCCCTCGGATTGTAAGAGGCCCACGTAAGAGTCCATGCGTCCAGCGGTCGTAGGCCCAAAAGAGCCTGAAGGCTTGCCGGGAGGGGTCTTGGCAGGACCTGCGTAGTAAACAGGATGGTCCTTCAGGTATTGAGGAATTCCCAAGTCCCTTTGTCCAGTCGCTCTTTGAACTTGGCGTGAGCTATGTCACGGGCCACAATGATGGTCCCGGTAAGTGACAGTTGGGCGCCGACCGGGAACTTTGAAAGCTCGGCAAGAACCTCTTTCATCGGGCGGTTCAAGTCGATCTTCGCTACTCCGGACTCCTGCTTGCGCGGTACGCATCGGGGATCAGGCGGCCGGGCTCTCGCTCAAGCTCTTCGATCCAGATACCATCTTTATTGATCTTCGCTTTTGCGTTCCGGTCCGCAGAGCAGGAGACACCCATCCCGACAGGACAGGAAGCGCCATGGCGAGGGAGGCGTACGATCCGAACATCCAGGGCGAAATATTTGCCTCCGAACTGAGCCCCGTAACCAATCTTCTGGGCAGCCTCCAGGACCTTTTTCTCGAGTTCCAGATCGCGAAAGGCTTGCCCGAGTTTATTTCCGTGGGTAGGGAGTCCATCCAGGTACTTGGTCGTGGCAAGTTTCACGGTCTTGAGGCACTCCTCGGCTGAGGTGCCCCCAATGACAAAGGCGAGATGATACGGCGGGCAAGCCGCAGGTACCAAGAGTTTTCATCTTTTCTACCAGGAATTTCTCCAGGGCCATGGGATTCAGGAGGGCCTTCGTCTCCTGGTAGAGCGCCGTTTTGTTAGCGGACCCGCCCCCTTTTGCAACGAAAAGGAAGTTGTATTCCATTCCATCCGTCGTGTACAGGTCGATTTGCGCCGGCAGATTGCAACCGGAGTTGACCTCTTGGTACATATCAGTCCCGACAGTCTGGGAATAGCGCAGGTTCTCTTCCGTATACGTCTTGTACACGCCGTTGCTTAGGTACTGCTTGTCGTCCACGCCTGTCCAGACCCGCTGACCTTTCTTTCCGACAATGGTCGCTGTGCCTGTGTCCTGGCAGAAAGGCAGTTCAAATTTGGCAGAAACCTCAGCGTTACGCATCAGCGCGAGGGCGACACATTTATCATTGTCAGAAGCCTCAGGGTCGGAAAGTATCGCTGCCACCTGTCCCAGGTGCTCACGGCGGAGCAGAAAGTTGATTTCGCGCATTGCCTGATTGGCAAGAAAGCTCAGGCCCTCGGGTTCAACCTTCAGCGCCTCGTTTCCATCGATTCTGGCGACTGAAACGTACTCCTTCGTAAGCAGGCGATACTTTGTCTTGTCCGGACCCAAGGGGTACACTTCTTGGTATTCGAAAGTCGAATTTTTACCCGCAGCCAAGTTGTCTTTCGGCGCAGTCATGCTTCTCTCCTACATATTCAGTTACTCGGGGGCATCATCGGTTCCTTGTCATTGCCGGAAGCGAAACCCCCGTTCCGTGGAAGAGCAACTTTGGTTCGTCACCCGTCCCGCGTCTCTTGGGATTGATCCGGTAGGGCCGGTGTCCCTGCCGGCCATTTATTCTCTGCGCGCCGCTATCCCGCGTTCTGCGCCGGCGCCTACCGATCTGGATACCGGCATGCGCCGGTATAACGGAAGCAGAGATTGCTTCAATCTTTTCCGCAATGACAGTCCATCACCGCACATGAACTGAGCAATTAGCGCCTCGCTCGCATGACAAGACCTCTGATGAAGGACCGTTGCCCTCAACCTCGGCCTGTCGTGTTGCGGCAATCATCAGTCGCTTCATCGCAGTTCAGAGATCAAACATAGCTTTTCATATTCCGGGTACCACATGAATGACCTCACGTATTGCTCGATGTCATAAGGTTTGGGCCTTGCTGCAAGGCCACGCTCGTAGGCCATTTTGACAACTGCGATTGCAATCTGGGCCGATGCTTCCCTGATCTTGCTTATTGGCGGATATACTCCCCCCTGCTTAAGATCAGCCTCCGTCACTACACCTGCCAACGCCTTGGCCGAAGCCAAGAACATGTCTTCCGGCAAGGTCTTGGCCCTACATGCGATGACGCCCAGACCAACTCCAGGAAAGATGTAGACGTTGTTGCCTTGACGCGGTACGAATGTCTTCCCTCCCAGGGTAACGGGATCGAACGGGCTGCCGCTTGCAAAGATCGCTCGACCTTGACTCCAGGTGTACGCCTGCTCTGCTGTGCACTCCGACTTGGATGTGGGATTTGAAAGGGCGTAGATAACTGGCCTTTCATTGATTCGGGCCATTGCCTCAATCACCTGCTGATTAAAGGCCCCCGGCGCTTTGGACGCCCCAATGAGGAACGAAGGCTTCAGCGCTTCAATGGCGGAAAGAAGGTCAGGAAGGGGCTCATGGTCATGCGCGTAACGAAGCTTAGGTGTGTTGAGGTCAGTACCACTTTTCACCACCAGCCCCTTGGAGTCCACGTACCATATCCGTTTGATCGCCTCTTCTTCAGATAAGCCTTCCTCCATCATCGCGGAAACCGTCAGATCGCCCGTCCCGATTCCTGCTTCGCCCGCGCCGAGGAACAGAAACTTCTGATCGCTCAGTTTCCCCCCGGTAAGACGAAGGGACGACAGGAAGCCGGCCACGATAACTGCGGCTGTTCCCTGTATGTCATCATTGAAGGTACAGTACTGATCACGATATTTCGCCAGGAGCCGAAAAGCGTTTCTATTTGCGAAATCTTCAAATTGGATGAGAACGTCCGGAAAGACTTTTACCGCAGCTTTCATGAATTCATCAATCAGCTCATCGTAGGCTGCCCCGCGAAGACGTCGTTGTCTGAGACCGATATATAGTGGATCATTCAGCAGTTCTTCCCTCTCCGTTCCAACATCAATAGTCACCGGCAAGGTGAAGGAGGGATAGACACCTGCCGCGCCGATGTACAAGGAGAGCTTCCCCACAGGGATACCCATGCCGTTTGCTCCTATATCCCCAAGGCCAAGGATACGTTCTCCATCGGTAACCACGATGATGCGGGCTTTATAGGGCCAGTGCCGCAACAGATGTTCAATCCGCCCTTTGTCGTTGGCTGTTAGGAAAATTCCTCGGGGTCTACGGAAGATGTTGCTGTACTCCATACATGCCTGCCCCACGGTCGGGGTGTACACGATGGGCGCCATTTCCTCAATGTTGTCAATGAGGACACGATAGAACATGGTCCTGTTTCGATCTTCAAGGCCGACCAGATGAAGATATTTTTCCAGGTCATTAGTTTTCTTCCTGTAAGTTCCAAGGAACCGCTGGACCTGTTCCTCGATGGTACTGGATGAGGCGGTAGGAGCCCTTCAAGCTCTAATTCCTCGCGTTCTTGCTCCGTGAAGGCAGTCCCTTTGTTCAACGTCGGATCTCGAAGCAATGAAAGGCCTGTAGGACATTGCGGCATAGGTGTTTCCGGAAGCGGTCTTCCACAATTCTTGCAAGAATATAGATCACCAACATTTTCTTCAGAGCAGACACATACCCTCGACATCGTCGTCCTCCTTGTTCATCCAAATGAACTTCGTTAGTATCCTATGCATAGCTCAAGTTGTTACCGCCGGCAAGAAGCCGGTTTCGATCAACTCCTGCGTCAGCTTGCAAATGATCAGCCTTGCGTAAACAGCAACCAAGGGACCCCGATACCTAGCAGGAAAATGAGAAATACCATCCCCAAGATGAAACCCTGAAGCCAAAAATCCTTGCGGCTGATGTACCCACTTCCGAAATAGACAGGACCGGGACCGGTAGCGTACGGGGTGATGATACCCATCAATCCCAGCGAGTAACAGAGAAGGAGAGCAAAGACTTTTACGGGCATCCCCGGCACCGCGGCGCCTGCAGCAAGCATCACTGGTAAGATTGCTGCAGTATGCGCAGTGAGACTGGCAAACATGTAGTGAATGATGAAAAAGATTGCAACAAGTATTACCATCGTAGTCACCGGTGACATCCCGGCAAGTAAGACCGTTGCGCCCTTGGCAAACCAGGTGACGAACCCGACCTTGTTGAGGCCATCCGCTAGGGCTACAAGAGTGGCGAACCAAACCAGTATATCCCAGGCCTTCTTATGGCTCAGAATATCATCGTGGCTCACGACTCCGGTTATAAGCATCAACGAAATGACAACCAAAGTAACCGTTGTTGCATCTATGAACTTACCGCCTCCGATCCACAAGACCAATGCAAGAATTGCCAAGACGGCCATCAGCACTTCCTTGAACGTGATGGCGCCCAGCTTCGCGAGTTCGTCTGACGCCCACGCAGGGACTTCGTCACTGGATTTGATTTCCGGCGGATAAATCTTGTATATGAGATACGGCAGAATAAGGATAAGGGTTATACCTACCGGCAGGAACCCGTACAGCCATTCCACCCACTCAAAGCCTATCGACGATGTCTTGGTGACCAGTTCGAGAGCCAGAAGATTTGGGGCAAGCGCTGTCACGAACATTGAACTGGTGACGCACGTGGCTGCGAAGGCTGTCCACAATATGTAAGCGCCGATCTTTCGCGCTGTCTCTCCAGGTAGCGAACCATAAAGAATAGGGATATTCCGTATAACCGGGTATATGATTCCACCACTTCGCGCAGTGTTGGAAGGCGTGAACGGAGCGAGGATCAGGTCGGAAAAGGTCACGGCATAACCCAAACCCAACGTTTTCCTACCCAGGGCTTTTACCAGTACCAGAGCAATGCGTTTGCCCAGTCCCGTTTTTTCATAACCCAAGGCAAGCATGAATGCGCCGAATATCAGCCAGACCGTGGCGTTGGAAAAACCGCTCAATGCCCATTTTATGGAATCACTCGGTTTAGGTGCGACCAGTCCTAGTGCTGCGACCAGCGCAATGCCGATGAACCCTATCGCGGCCGACGGAATCGGCTCCAGGATCAAGCCGACGATGACCGCTGTAAAGCAAGCAAAGAAATACCAGGCCTTCGGGGCCAACCCTTGTGGAACAGGCAGCACGGCGATAATGATCCCCACCAGCAATGGAATAAGAGCTTTCCATACAGTTGATCCCATGTCATCTCCCTCATTACAGTATTCAGTTCACAGTCAGGATGCAGAAAGACAAACGTGGCTTATCCGGCGCCTATTCCATCTCGCGCGTCATGAGGCCCGGACAGGCCGGCCCGAGAGTCTCCCACGTAGGAAAAACTGCTGCACAACATCCGGGCCGGACCACCACGTGATGTTGCAGCAACCTTGATTCTTAAAAGGGGAATGTGGATTTTAGATATTACTCCTCCACGGTTCGCGCGGTCAACCATAATCTTGATCCATGCGCTTTTCCGTGACAGATAAGCGTCAAGCCGGTTATCTACGGTGTGTTTTCCCTTTATTCCAAAATCAGACTTCCCAACCTCTGAGAATCCGGCATGAGAAATATATGTGATACCGATTCGCGATCTAACGTGGAACATTGACGAAGAATCACGGACCTGCATGGCAGGCCCCGTGAAATGGTGAGTTTTGGGATTTTTACTGACCTGGTTCCCAGGTCAGTGCGGGGTTATATTTCAGTACAGAATCACTTTTTTGAAAGCGAATCTGTATGAAAGAGTGGAGACTCTGACCAAAACCTTTATGGCGATGTCCTCATACTGTAGTTAGAAGGGTCACTACCGGATTTTCAAGAAAGGAAGTCGCTATGGCTGTTCAGGGCCGAACAAGAATGATCCCGGACGAGGAAACGGGATTTGATAAACTCACGCCGTTTATGGCGCCTTGTAGTTATAGATGCGCTCAGCTATTTCAGTCGGCGCAGAAATTTATGTTTCCGAAGATAGCCCGAGAGTGTCGTCGGATTTCGTGATCGGGCGATGGCGTCGAGACATAGAATAGTCTAATTAACCATATAAAAATCAAGCGCCGCGCCGAATATTTAACGGACAATCAGTAGACCTAAAGAGCCGTCGCGGCGCATGAATTCTTAATTGTCGGATCAGGCGAATCTAAGAATAGTCTCGACGGGATCGCGATCGCTTCTGAAGAGACTCCCCGGCGCAGCAAGATTCGGAAAACCGACCGCAATTCCTATCACGACCTTTTTGTCTTCCGGAAGTCCGAGGACTTTTCTCACAATATCCGGAAAGTGCATGGAAGCCGCTAAATAAATGGTCCCGAGTCCTTCTTGCAGGGCCGCATAACAAAATGTTGTCCCAAATGAACCCACATCAAGACAGGAATACGGCACGTTCAGTCGGCTGTCTATCAGCAAATAGACGACCGCTGGGGCCCCGAAGAAATTGTACATTTTTAGATAATGCTGCGCGCGTGCCTGCGCGTCATCCCGCGCGATGCCCACGGAAGCGAAAAGAGATTTTCCCAGTTCATTATACCGCCTGAAATGCGGCTCCGGAAATTGTCCCGGCATCTCGATATCGGGTCGGGGGGCCGACCCCTTCTTCGCCTCTTGCTCGAAAAGTCGGCCAAGCTCCTGGGCCTTGGCGCCGTCCGCCACGACCACTTCCCAAGGTTGAGTGTTGCCCCAAGACGGGGCCCATCGGGCAGCATCTACTGCTCGCTCGATTTCTCTCTGGGCACCGGCTCGGAAGAAAGGCGCGGATGCTTCGCCTGTTAAGCGCCACATCATTGAATTCCATAACTGTAACCTCATGCTGCCGGAAATTGCCACTTGATACTATCTACATAATGACTTAGATTTGAGCGCGCCGACGTCATGCCGCGGCCGAATTATGGTTTATTCGAGCTCTTTTGATCCGACCGCGCTAAATGACGATTGAATCTTCAAAATGGAGCTTGGTTTGCTCGATTAGCCCACCTTAAAGATCATGGCTGCTCCGGTGTCGCCTGCGGCGCAACCGGCCCAGAGACAGTACCCTCCACCCAAATCCACCATTTCCTCCAGCATCTCTGCGATAATCCTACCGCGGTCGGCGCCTGCGGGATGGCCGTAGATCAGAGATATACCCGAAATTGTTCATCTTCATTACATCGACGCCAAGCTTTTTGGCGAAATTGATGTCGTTGGTCGCAAATGGGTTGTGACTCTTAATAGCCTTCATATCCGTGATTTTTAGGCCCGCATTGGCAAGGGCCATCTCTGCCGCAGGTACGGGCGCCGCCGCCATGAAGCCCGGCTTGACCCGAGAAAAACCATAAGAGATGATTTGAATATCTACTCCGGGATTTGCGCTCATCTCTTTTGCTTTTTCGCGGGTGGTAATGATGAAACCGCAGTTCCCGTCCGCAGGAAAGGTCTGGGCGCCGAAGCTGTGGACGCCTCCCGGCTCCGCCGGTCTCAGCTTTGCAAGTCCCTCCGCGGTAGTTGGGGTCACACCCTCGTCAAGCTCTATGAGTTTGGTTTGCTTCTTGCCAACCTTTACCTCCGCAGGGAACATGTAACGCTTCTGGAAGGCCCTGTCATTTGCCAAAGCCATGAGATACTGCTCGTAGCGGCGGAGCACCACTGCGTCGACTTCCTCCCTGGTGATGCCCGCTTCCTTGGCCACATTCTCAGCGGTCTGGAGCATCTTGAGCGGCGGGAAGACGTTGGGGTCGCAGTTGAAGTTGTCCATCATCCAGTTCTCGGCGATCACCTCGCCTCCGGGACCCATGGGGTTGGGCCACACGTGTGGGACCCGTTGGAACAGCGGTCCGTCATGAGGCAGAAGCCCACCTCATAGCCCCCTTCTCTATGGCAAGGGCCGCAAGGTTCAAGATTGTGGTAGATGTGGTGCACGCTTGTTGAATGAGCAGCCCAGAGAGGCCCTTCTGATTATCTACCAGCATGCCGGCTGCCCAGTTGTGGCCATAGAAAAGGTGCAGCTGGTGAATAGTGATCCCGAAGTACAGGTAGTCGATGACGGTGGGGTCGATCTTCTTCTTTTCCAGTAACCATCTTCTTGCTGTTTTCGCTCCCAACTCGATGGAGTTTTCATTCGCCATGCCTCCCTGCCAACGGCAGAAAGGTGTGGAATAATAGCCTCCTGTACGGGATGTACGCCTTTGAAAATCTGCTCATAATACTTGT
>CAVVZX010000043.1:0-16459 GCA_963752855.1 uncultured delta proteobacterium
AATAATACAGGCTCTGGTGATCTGTCATTGCAATGACAGCGCCGAGCCGACTTAGGTTCATCGATGCCGTTTCTTCAAGAAAATGTATTGACAGCGCGCGGGTTTGTTTGATAAGCGAACAGCAAACATTAAACAGCGAGCAGTGGTCAAAATTATGGACGACCCAGTCCTCGAATACAAGATACTTGAAGCTGTTCATGATAAGGAAGGAAGAGTCACACAGCGGCACATATCCGAGAGGATAGGTCGCAGCGTGGCCTCAGTGAACTTTGCTTTGCGCTTATTGGCCATAAAAGGATACATAAAGATTTCAGGCGCGAACCCTCGCAATTTGAAATACCACCTCACTCCGAGCGGTGTCCTCCAGAAATCGATACTGGCCTACAATTTCTTGAAGAGACAAAGCGATCTATATGAACACGTGCGCAACGGCATGCTCGACAAGCTGGGAGAATTACAGGCTGAGGGGATCAGCCGGGTGGCTCTGTATGGCTGGACGCCGTTTACTGAATCGGCCATGCTCTACCTGATCAGTGAAGGCATTGGGGTCACTGCTCTCTACGTGGAGGACCCACAGGGTATCGAGCACGTCAATAGGATTCCTGTGAAGCCGATAAGTGACTTCCAGGTCAATTGCCAGGTTTTAGTGCTCATGGAGCCGCTTGCTGACGCTCAGCAAGCAGTGGCTGGTGTTAGACAGGTGACGTGTTTTCCGGTCGCCTGAGACAGCGGATATTGGCAGACGCTGCAATTATTCATAGATATTAGATAGGTATGAATAATTGACCATGCGGAGCTTTGTGTAAATTGAACAGGCGCCCAAGAAATCCGATGCAAAACTTAACTGCATTATCTCCGAAGATTCGCTCAGACAACGAAAACAACCAGTGGACGACGATAATAAGACCTCGGTCACGCTGGTTGGATGTCAATCTTGCGGAGCTATGGCAATACCGTGATTTGATCCGACTTTTTGTCAGGCGTGACTTCGTGGCGCAATACAAACAAACAATTTTGGGACCTTTGTGGTTCTTCGTCCAGCCCTTGCTCACCACGCTCGTGTTCACAGTGGTTTTTGGGAGAATTGCCGGCATTCCGACGGACGGCATCCCCGATTTCTTGTTTTACATGTCAGGCACAGTTTGCTGGCAATATTTTTCGACTTCTCTGATTCTGAACTCGGACACATTTGTTTCAAATGCAGGGGTTTTTGGCAAAGTATATTTCCCCAGGTTAGCTGTGCCCGTGTCGATCGCTATTTCAGGGGTTTTTAAGTTCCTGATCCAATTCGGCCTGTTCTTGGTCTTTCTCCTTTATTTTTTCTTAAAGGGCTCTGCCGTGGGCCTCTCGATTTGGGCGATAGCGCTTCCGTTTTGGTAGTCCAGATGGGCCTTCTCGGAGTCGGTTGCGGAATTCTCGTCTCGTCTCTGACCACCAAGTACCAGGATCTGAGACATATTGTCGCTTTTGGAGTTCAGTTGTGGATGTATGCTACACCCGTGGTTTATCCGCTATCGGTGGTGCCTGAACGCTTGCGGGACCTCTTTGCGCTCAATCCCATGATGGCTGTAGTGGAGGGTTTTCGTTTGGGTTTTGTCGGCGCGAGCGCTATAAACGTCAGGTATGTGGCGATCAGTTGGGTGGTGACTCTCACAATCTTGCTAATCGGCCTTATCCGTTTCAGTAGTGTGGAAAAAACTTTCATGGATACTGTTTAGATTCTTGCCCTTAAGCGGTCGAAAGAATCTCGTCTAATAGTCAATGTCTACTGTCATTTCTATTGAAAACTTGTGGAAGGAGTATCGGCTCGGGGTTTTGGGCTACGGGACACTGCGCAAAGATGTGCAGAGCTGGTGGGCACGTTTGCGAAAAAAGGAAGACCCGAATCTTCCGGTGAGCGATGCAAGGCTCAGTGGAAACGGCCGCACGGATAGAATATGGGCCATCCGGGACGTGTCCCTGGAGGTGAAAGACGGCGAGGTATTGGGAATCATCGGGCCAAATGGGTCGGGCAAATCCACGTTACTCAAGGTCATTTCCAGGGTAACAGCCCCCACTCGGGGAGAGGTCCGCATCAGGGGCCGAGTAGCTAGTCTCCTGGAAGTGGGCACAGGATTTCATCCGGAGTTGACCGGCCGCGAAAATGTGTTTCTCAATGGCGCGATCCTGGGAATGACTGTACGTGAAATCAAAGAGAAGTTTGATGAGATAGTTGATTTCTCAGAAGTCGAGGAATTTATAGACACACCGGTAAAGAGATATTCCAGTGGGATGTATGTCAGATTGGCTTTCGCCGTGGCCGCTCATTTGAATTCGGAGATTCTCATCATGGATGAGGTGCTGGCAGTGGGAGACGCCGCGTTTCAGGAGAAGTGCTCTCAGAAGATGAGAGAGGTCAGACGAGACGGAAGGACTATATTGTTCGTGAGCCACAATATGAATGCGATGAAAAAACTGTGTGACAGAATAATACTGTTGGATAAAGGCAGGCTCAAAGAGATTTCCGGAGACGTACAACGAGTGGTTACAGCGTATTTGAGCGAAGGTCAAATTGATAGGAATCCGAGAACGACATGACCGTCGCGAAAAAGAACGGGCGCTAACACCAGGTAGCATTTCTAGAAACCTATCAAGTGTTCTCAATAGAAAATGTCCGCTGTATCTCTGTGATCGACGCAGCCAGAAGTGCGTGATCTTTTCCAGTTTGGTGCGCGGATCTCTGAACAAATCTGCTTGCGCGATACTTTGGCCATTTGCCAACTGAACCCAGTCCAGATCCCAAATATCCAGTTTACTAAAAAATTGACTCCCGTACTTCTCGAGAAAGGCCAGCACTTCGAGGTCCCAATGGTATACTTGACTCTTTTTCGTGCTCGCAATGTCTATGCCTCGGGTCACATAGCCGGCAAGCCACTCGGACGGCGCCGGCTGTTGAACCGATGCCTGGAACATATGATGATAGGTGCGATAGATCTCATAGGACTCTTTGGAGGGGATTGAAGGAGCTCCCAGCACTGATACCACCTGTGCTCGCTTACCATTCTCGACCAATCGGTGTACTGATAGTGCATGACTTTGATATCTTTCATAACCAGGGAGGGAGCGCCCGGAGGTGAAGGCACGCGTGGGGCATGGATCGCGGGTCCTTGGTCGGGATCCCCATCATCCATAAATCCGAACAGTTTGTCCAAGCTCATCCAGTATCCCGAAATGCCCGGAAAGGAGTTATGGCGTTGGCACACCGATAGAATACACGTTGAGGAACTTATTTATTTGGACGATCATATCTTGCAACCTGCCACATTTGGCAAGACAAGGTTGTTCCTCGAATTCCCTGTCGCTGAGAATTATCACTATGTTATGGATCTCGACTTCTTTCTCCGAGTCATCCGTGCAGGAGTCACGGTGAGAAAAGTGGACGACCTCATTGCTTGCGTCCGGGTGCACCCTGAAACGAAAACAGAGTCAGGCGGTAAAGAGAGATTCCGGGAAATGCCTAGGATAATCTCTGCTTATGGCAATGATCGGTATCATGACATTATAGGTTTGTTTTACCAGTACACGAGTATCGTGCCTCAAAAGAAATATAGCGAATTTTGATTAGCGAGGGGTCTTTTCAAAGCGCTACGAGGTGTCTGCTACTTCATCATCCTGGGAACATGGGCGAGATAATGATTAAGGCTCTTCACGCAACCGTACTCCTCTGTACGCATAAGGGATGGTCCAAATGGGTCTGTGATTGCGTTCAGTCGATATTGACTAACGACTACGAGTCTTTCGATCTGATCGTTGTGGACTCCTCGCCTGATGGATTCGTCAAAAGTCTTTTGGAGAACCGCTTCAGTACAGACAATCGACTGAAATGCATAACTATTTATAATCCGGAGATAAAAAAGAGCTTAGCTCTGAATCTTGGTGTCCGCAGGGCAGTGGGCGAGTTGCTGATCTTCACAGATGACGATGTCGTAGTGTCTCCTCAGTGGATCAGGGCCTATGTGGAGGCTCACAATGAACTTATGAGTCGTAAAGTCAAAATTGGGGCGATGGGTGGACCCGTGCAGGGTATTTGGCTTGCTCCGAAGCCTTCATGGTGGCCTCAGCGATGGCTTTATCTAACCTGCGAATGGGACTTCGGGAATTCGCTCCGGGAGTTTCGCGACGACGATCTGCCCCTCGGAGCGAACATGGCTTTTCCCAAGGAGGTGTTCTTAAGTGTCGGAGGGTTCGATGAGTCCATCGGCCTAGCGGGTGCCCAGAGAAATCTGCTGCGTGCTGCTGAGGATTCTCTATGTGGTCTGAAGGTGAAGAAAAGTGATCGAGCCGTCTATTATGTGCCGGGCGCGAGAGTTAGTCACATAATGAGGCCAGAGAGGCTGACGAAGGCATATTTCCTCCGGCGGATGATGTTGGAAGGCTTCTCCAATCTTGCGACCAAGGCAAAGTTGGATCCACTGTCTACAAAATGCCAAGCGCAAGCGGCCATCGATGCTGTGTACCGTCTCACGGGAGTCTTCGTAAGGGACCTCGTGGCTCTTGCGCTGAAAGGGAAGTTCAACCAGGAAATGCTGATGTCGATCCTCGGACTTGCCGCATGGCACTATGGCGCGATGAGGTATATTTGCGGCAATTACTTCGCGCGATTCCTGCAATGAACCGGGCTAGCGCCTTAATGGGCTTTTCAAAGCGGTACGAAACGTCTGCTACCTCCTGATCCTAAGAACATGGGCGAGATAATGATTAACGCTTTACCCGTAAGCGTAGTCCTCTGCACTCATACGGGAGGAAGTGAGTGGCTTCGCGAGTGCGTCCAGTCCATCTTGAACAACGCCTACGAGTTGTTTGAACTGATAGTCGTCGACTCTTCTCCGGATACATTCATCAAGAAATTGTTGGAGGAAAGCTTTGTAGACGGTCGCCTAAAACACTTTCATATTCACGAGAAAGGCAAAAGTGTCGCCTTGAACATCGGTGTCACAAAAGCTATCGGTGAACTAATCTTGTTTACTGACGACGATGTGATAGTGTCCCCTCAGTGGATCAGAGCCTACGTCACTGCTTTTAACGAACTGAAAAGTCTTGGTCTGAGAATCGGGGCTATGGGGGGACCTGTGGAGGGCATTTGGTTGGTTCCCAGACCTGCATGGTGGCCTCCACAATGGTTGCACCTGACTTGCGAATGGAGCGCCGGGAACGCTCTGAAGGAGCTTGACGACGGTAGCCTACCTTTCGGAGCGAACATGTGCTTGCCCAAGGAGGCTATCCTCGAATCAGGGGGATTCGATGAATCAATGGGACCGGTGGCTCTAGTAAGGAAGCGCCGCATTATAGGAGAGGATTCGGTCTGCGTCCTCAAGGTAAAGGAGTGTGGCCGCTCTGTCCACTATGTGCCGGGCGCGAGGGTCGGCCACATCATGAGGCCAGAGAGGCTTACGAAGTTGTATTTCCTCCGGCGGATTATGTGGGAAGGGTCCTCTCAGCTTGCCATCAGGGCAAAGTTGGACCCAGTGTCCACAAAATATCAGACGCAAAAGGCCATCGATGCGGCGCCTCGTCTCGCCGGCGCCCTGGTAAGGAACTTAGTGATTCCTGCGCTGAAAGGAAAGTTGAATGAGCGGATGCTGATGTCAGCGCTTGGGCGTGCTGCATGGTCCTATGGCGAAATGAGGTATATTTGCGGCAGTTACTTCGCGCGATTCCTGCAATGGACCGGGCTAGCGCCTTAATGACCCAAACCTTGGCTAAACAAGGGCGGTAATGCCTATTCCAAGAATCGCTGTAAACATGTGGCCAGTTACAACCACTCGCGGCGGCGGAATGACACATTATGCCTTGAGCTTGCTGCGCGAACTGACTCATCTTATTCCCAGGGAATTGGTAGTGTTTTTTCAGCGGCGAGGCAAACCTCTCATTCAGAACTCGTTAGGCGAGCAGGCGATCCGATGTATAGAACTCAGTTATCCTGGTGAGATCTACGATTTCCGGTATTTGTTTGACGTGTTGTTTGTTCCGAGCAGTTGGACCGGTATAAACATGTTGGATCGTCCACTGATTCACGTGATTCCGGATATCCAGGAACAGTTTTATCCTGAAAACTTCCACCCGGACGAGCTGGCCTACAGAAACGCTAATTATATCTATTCGGCTCTTGCGTCCACATTTCTTATTACCAAGTCCGAGTTTTCTAAACGAACCATCGTCCAAAAATTCGGTATTCCTGAAACAAGAGTTCGTGTGACCTACGATGGGGTACATCCTTTTTTCTCCAAAACTAACGAACGCGGGATACGGCCCAAGTGTCTGCCCCTGACTGTTGACAATTACCTGTTTTATCCAGCCAATTCCTGGAAGCACAAGAATCACATGGGATTGCTTGACGCTCTGCTGGTTTTGAAACACCAGTACGATCTGGAGCCGCCGGTGATCTTCACCGGTCATCTGCTCTCCGGGGAATTCAACCATGTGGACATCCTTGCCGAGGCGCGTAGGCGCGGCCTGACGCGAGTTCACCATTTAGGAGTTGTGAGTCTTGCGGAACTTAAATACCTGTACCTTAAAGCTGCCGCCCTGGTTCATCCCAGCTTGTTTGAAGGATTTGGGATTCCTCTTTTGGAAGCCATGACAATGGGAATCCCCATCTTAGCGGCGGATCGTACCAGTATCCCCGAGGTGGCCGCAGACGCAGCTCTGTATTTCAATCCCGATGATCCAAATGACATGGCAGAGAAGATCGCTCATTTTTTCGCCCATCCTAACGAGGCCATTCCTCGCGTTGTGGCGGGCAAGAATCGAGCAAAAAATTTCAGCCACCGGCGAATGGCGGCAGAGACCCTCAAGATTCTCTTTGAGGCGTATGAGAAATCGACCGAGGCGGCGCCCCGGTCAAAGGCGTCGGGGCGAGGCTTTCAATCTCAAACGCCAGTCATGACTATAGGCGCGCTCATCGGGAGAGAGTGTCCGAATGAGTTTGTTTCCGAGCTGTCGACACTCATTGACGAGTTGGGCAACGCTATTCAAGTTGTGATTGTGCTGCTTCCCGGCGCTGCGACCGTGCTGAACAAGAAACTCTCTTCGCTTGGCGCTGAGATCTTCGAGGCGCGCACATTCCACGAAGCGCTGGTCCTTATTGCCGACAAAGCGTTCGGAACCTATGTAGCTCTTTCAGATGGAGAAAAGATTCCACACTCTTCTTTCGTCCGTTATTTGACGGATTGTTTCGGAATAAGTTCTACCTCTGCGCAACTGCTTCACGGGTATGCATATTATAAGTGTTCCAGGAAGGGAATTATCAGAGACGCTCCCGGCGCTCCGGCGCTCGGGGATGCGGAGACCAGGCGTTACTGCCGGGACAATCTCTCTTTCGTTGTCCGGCGGGAGGCGTTTCAGGATATCATTCGGCGGCGCCTGGAAGGTTTTCCATCTTTGGATAATCTTTTTCCGGATCTGTGGGAAAGATGTTCACGGCAAAGAGTATACCGAATCGCTAATTTTCGATTGTTACCGCTGCGCAGAGTTTATGAATCCGATTTTTCTCGAATCCTCGGGAAACTTCATAGTATCTTTCCGGCTGATAGCCTAGCCGGTCGCGTGTTCAGATCCGGAGTAGGCCTGTGGCTAGTAAAATGTCTTCTAATTCTCCACTGCCGGCTTCCAGGTCCTTTTCGCAAGACATTTACCAGAATTGCCTTTCCAGTTCTGCTTGGGGAAAGGAAATAATTCGCGTTGATATGATTCTTGTCCTAAACTCGTAGGATCCAATGACATACTGATCGCATTGGATTGCCAAACACAAGATTGGACAGCGGGATTAATCGAACTTATTAAACATTAGTGAGGCCAAACTCATGCATGTTGAGGAATGTTGCCAGGCGCTTCTGGCACACTTGCTTCCGAGCGTGGATCCGCATCGGACTGGAATCGCTGTAGATATCGGAGTGGGAACATTCGCCTTTTATTGTGAACTCTTCGCTGACTTGGGTTTTAGCACGATAGCAGTGGAGCCCCGGCCCGCGAGGGCGTTACGAAGCGTATGTAGAAAAAAGAGAATCAAGCTATTAGAGACCTGCATCTCAGATAGAGAAGGACCGGTGCGCCTTTATCTCGGCACTTATAACAATGAGGAGGATCCAAATCTCAGTTCCCTTTTGCCGGACTGGTGGGGGAGTTCAACTCAGTTTTGTGACGTCCAGTCCAGAAGGTTGTCAGCCCTTATTGATGATATCGGACAGAGTAAATTGACCTGCCTGAAGATGGACGTCGAGGGCGTCGAATTGGAGATCATTAACCAACTGAAAATGGTGGAGGAGGTACAAACTGCCTGAGGTACTGATGTTCGAATATGGTGGTGGGTCCACCCTGGAAAAGGGACAAGGTGGCTGGTTACCGTCGAGACTTGAGGCAACGCTCCAGTGTTTTTCTGTTCTTCAAGATCTCGGGTACTCTCGGACTATAATTGTCGATTCCTCATTCTGCCAGGAACGCGTGTTAGATTTGCAGACCGTTCCGCTGTGTTCCGAGTCATTCTTTCTAAGAGATTACTTTTACGGAAATGCCATAACTATGAGACGAAAAGTCACCCCTGAGATTAGCATCAGGAAGATCTGCAGGGCCTATAGGGACAATGAGTCGCCTGCCCCCGCCGTGCAAACAGGACGGGGCACGTGGAAACGCTTCCTGGGTCGTGTTTTGCGGACGTTTAGGAATATTTAGTGATTAGGATTCACCCGGAAATCGACTTTCATGCTGTATGCCCGGTGGACGGAGAGCGACTTCGGACCAATGGCCTTCTGATCCCAGGTATGCATGCTTTGGCGGACTGCTCTTGTGGAGCTTGTGGAGCTGGGTACCTACGTACATCTGCCAATTTCTCATGCGCTGAGGAGCTCCATATATCTAAACCGGTCCACCGGTAGCATCCATGGTCCTCTGCAGATGAGCTGGTTCAGCGAACCTCTCAGGGAGGCGTTTCTCAAGCCGGAGAACAGACATATCGTTCCGAACGTGCACAAGTTCTTTCAATCTGACTCCATAGTTCTTGTGAATTGCCTGGATTTTTTGTACGGCCATAGTCTTCTCAAACTCCTCAATGTACAGAGGCATTTGGATCACGATCCGCAGCTCGGGTGTTGCGTACTAGTTCCTCCAAACTTGGCGCATCTGGTACCGGAAGGAGTGGCAGAGATCTGGGAATTCCCCGAACCACTACGGGATGGGGGAAAATGGTATTCCTCGCTGGCAAAATGGCTCAACGAAGAATTGTTGAAACGGAAAGAGTGTTTTCTGAGCAGGGCGTACTCGCATCCCAGCAATCGTTTCTACGATCTTCGGCGATTCATTCGAAACTTGCCGGACGTTTCGCAGGATCTTGCCGGATGCAGCCCGGTGATATTGTTAAGTTATCGAGAGGACCGATTGTGGGGGACTAGCATTAAAAAGCAAGAGCGCAACCTTCAGGCCCTTTATGAACAACTTTCAGCGACCTTTCCCGAGATGGCGTTTGTCCTGGTAGGTTTCGGGTTTAAAAACAAGTTAAAGGTCCATGGAGCAAGAATAATCGATCTTCGGTGCAATAATTTTCAAAGAGATCGAGACCGTCTCTGGTTGGCCTTCATGAGCGCTTCAGATTGCTGTGTGGGTGTTCATGGCTCAAATATGCTGTTGCCATCGGGTTTAGCGAAATCTACGGTCGAACTTCTTCCACGATTCAAAGAGCCTAATCTGATTCAGGATATTCTTTTTCCTCACGATTTTAGGGACATTCGAGATGCGCTGCTTACGTATAGATTTATTCACGGAAATCATATGTTGGGTGACGTGGCGCCGCGGACGGTATCTGATGCTGTCTACTTCATGATTATGGCGAAAAGCCAGCTTCTATGGTGGCTGAATATGGGGCAGAGTGGGGAGCAGTCACCCCCTCCCATTGCTCTCGAAACCTTCCGGAAGACTTGTGAACGGTTTACCTCCGTGGCGCCTCCGGGCATATATGTGACCTGCCGGAATGCCATGAAGCTAATCCTACGAGGCAAATGGGGATTAGCCTGGGCCAAACTCGTGAACAGGCTAAATGCGTGGCGAGGTCGAACCGGGGTGTGAAGCCATGAAAATAGAATACCACGTTGAGACGCCCGTGGCCTTTCTTGTATTCGACCGCCCGGATACCACAGCGCGCGTATTTGGTGAAATAGCTGAGGTGAGACCCAGGAACCTGCTGGTGGTGGCAGACGGTTCTCGTCAGGATCACCCGCAAGATGGTGGGAAGTGGGCTGTGGTGCGCTCCATAAAAGAACAGGTCGACTGGGACTGCGAGGTACTTAGGGACTACTCCAAAGTCAATCTCGAGTGTAAAGGCCGCGTTTTCAGTAGACTCAGCCGGGTTTTCAATACCGTGGACAGAGCGATCATATTGAAAGATGATATCTTTCCTCATTTTACATTCATCCGGTTTTGCGACGATTGCTCGAAAAATACGCGGAGGATAAATGGCCTTTATTGGTCTGAAGTATCCTCGTTGGCGACCCTGTTAGAAATATGATAACGGCAATCCGTTAACGTGCCGACCGAAAACGGTCTGAACTGACCAAAGTCCGGACAAATGGTCCGTGTATCCGCGAATGGAGAGTTCGAACGATCCCCGTTTGAGAACCAGTAATGCATGTGTTCCTTCAGGTTGGTCTGACGAGGACCCAACTGGTGGAAACGGTTTGACATACGAATGGATCAGCCGGCAGGTTGAAACAAGGATGAGGCAAAGTTGCTGAGTAACTCAAAGGCCCTGACTCGGCGTGTCGGTCCAGGCGCCTGACTTTTGAGGAGGGGTGGGGTAGTAATGCTGACAATATTTGGTTGTCCCAAACCATTCAGAGGTCTTATCCACGCAATTCGATTCAGAACTCGAAGAATCTTGGTCTGGACGCGGAGGTGTTGTGGTAGGGAAACGAAGAGAGTATAGCCCACGAGTACCTCGGGAGCTATGATTGGTCTTTGGTTAAGAATCCGGATCGGAGGAGGATTGGATGTTTGGGGGAACCAAGAGCATAGCCAAAAAGGCAATCAATCGGTTAGGGTATGATGTCTCTAGAATTGGTACTGGAGGCATACACGGCGCACAAGACATGGAAAAGGGCTACTCAAAAAAGCTCCGCGAAATGGGAGTCGAAAAGGCCCATTATGGGTGCGGTCCAAATCTATTTGATGGGGGCTGGGTCAATCTTGATCTACGTGCAGGCTGCTCGGATAACACCAAATTATACTTACCTATGAATTTGGTATCAAAACATCCTTTTCCGTCGGACTTCTTCAGGTTTGGATTTGCCGAAGATTTCTTGGAACATCTCGATCAATCAGAGTCCCTGATCTTTCTTTCAGAAGTATTTCGATGTCTTCAACCTGGAGGGGTGCTGAGGCTTTCCTTCCCAGGATTGCGCGGTGTTCTCAGGAGACATTACAGGTCTAGCGATTACGAAGGCGCCATCATGGGCCAAAAGGAAGCATATACAAATTGGGGACACAAGCACTTCTTCTGTGAGGAGGGCCTGGAGACCGTTGCCAAGCATATTGGCTTCTGCGAAATCGCCTTCGTGGATTATGGGATATCAGGATATCAGGATCTGTGCAGCCTTGACACGAGACCTGATCAGAGAGACCTGAACATATACGCTGAACTTACAAAATAGGAGGATCGTGGCGGAGTCTGTGAGCGCGTAATAAAGCTTGGCAGGCCAATTACCGATGTCCGACAACGGAGGAGAGGGTAAACTTTGCTAACGATATTTGGCTGTCCCAAACCTTTCAGAGGTCTTACAGCCATTCATCAACACAATTCGATTCAGAGTTGGAAGAATCTTCATCCAGACCTGCAAGTTATTTTGGTAGGGGACGAAGAGGGGGTCGCGCAGACGAGCCGGGAATTGGGCGTAACTCACGTGCCGGAATGCGAACGTAACGAATTCGGGACCCCCCTTGTCAGTTGGGTATTCGCGCAAGCACGGGAGCTTTCGCGCCACAACATCTTGTGTTATGCAAATACCGATATCATCCTTACAAACTCTTTCATCTCCTGCCTGCGCGTGGCATTGCGAAGAGGTCCTCGCTTCCTGCTGGTTGGCAAGAGGTGGGACTTGGACTTGGATACCAAGCTGGACTTCCAACAGCCACATTGGGAGTCTGATCTACTATCCGATACCCGCTTCCGCGGAAAGAGAGCCACTGAATGGCAGATTGATTACTTTGCCTTTCCGAAAGGCGAGTATTCGACTATCCCGCCGTTCGCCGTGGGTCGAGTCCGATGGGACAACTGGATGATCTGGAAAGCGACCGCAGACAAGATTGCGGTAATTGACGCATCGGATTTCATTACCGCGATCCATCAGAACCACGATTACAGCCATTATCCGCAAGGGCGCCAAGGAGTTTGGGAAGGACCTGAAGCGATCAGAAATCATGAACTGGCAGGCGGGTGGCCCCACATATATTCTATTGCAGACGCTTCCCACAAAATCCGAGGACTGAACGGTCGTCCTCTCCCTTACCCGTTCCCTCGCGTGCTCTCCAGAATTAAAGCGCGCGTCATGCGTTTTGGGCGCGCGATTAAAAGGTCACCAGCGTACATGACTTCCAGAAATACCATCCTAATGGTATTACGGGGCGAATGGCGATTAATATGGGCCAAACTAGTGGAGATGCTGAACGGCCGGCGAGACTGAGCCGGTTTTTGAAATCATGAAAATAGAATACCAAGTTGAAACTCCTGTGGCCTTCCTTGTGTTCAAGCGGCCGGACACCACGGCGCAAGTGTTCGCTGAGATAAGTAAGGTCAAACCGAAAAAGCTCCTCCTTGTGGCTGATGGACCCAATCCGAATCGGCAAGGAGAGTCAGAGAGATGCGCTGCGGTGCGATCCATAGTGGAACGGGTTGACTGGGACTGTGAGGTTCTCAAGAACTATTCCGATGTGAACCTGGGCTGTAAACGGCGGGTTTCGAGCGGACTCGACTGGGTCTTTGGTACCGTGGATCGAGCAATCGTGCTCGAGGACGATGTCGTTCCCCATCCGACCTTTTTCAGATTTTGCGACGAGCTACTTGAAAAATATGCTGACGACGAGCGTATAGGAGCCATATGCGGGACTAACATGCAAAACGGGATAAAACGGGGTCAGTTCAGTTACTACTTCTCACGGTATTACCACGTTTGGGGATGGGCGTCATGGGCTCGCGCTTGGAAGTTCTATGACGTAGACATGCTGTTGTGGCCGATGATACGAGAAGAAGGCTATTTGAGAAGTTTAGTGCCGGACGCGCAGGCTTTAGACTATTGGACCAAGAACTTTCAGATGGCCTACGAGGGCCGGATCGACACCTGGGATTACCAATGGATCTTTGCATGCTGGGCAAACAATATGCTCGCCGTGCTTCCCCAAGTCAATCTAGTTTCGAACATAGGGTTTTCCTTGGACGCGACGCACACCTAGGATCCATCTAGCCGGGACGCAAAAAGGCCAACTGAATGCATGACTTGGCCCTTGATCCATCCTGATTTTGTTATGCGTAATGAGCTTGCAGATGCTTACACTGATTCAAAGCATTATCACACATCAACCTGGTCAAGAATTAGAAGTCTGGCGCTTCTGATAAGGCATGGACAATTTAGAGTCATATTTCGGAAAATTGGCGCACTGGTCAGCCAGTTAAGATAGGTAAAGTCTTGCTTCTTCGCCGACTACGCGGGCGCCGCGCCAAACAGATAAAGGAAAACCTCGCATGAAGCTCTATAGCTCATGTCCATCAGCGTCAATGTCGATGCATGCTAATGAGCGGCTGAAAAATTTATTGCGGGCTGTTATGCGGGAGGAGTCATTCAATATTGTAATTGAAACCGGAACCTATTTGGGACTTGGTTCCACGACATTTATCGCCGAGTCTTTTCCCGCGAACCGACCTCCTTCGTCCTTTATAACCATCGAAGCCAATTGGAATGCTTGGCGAAAGGCTCGGAAGAATCTGGGTCGGTTTCCGTTCATCTCGCCCCTGTGGGGCAAGAGTGTCCCTACAGAAGAAGCTCTTTCGTTTATCCGCGCGGATGAAATGCTGGCCAATCAGCAAAACTATCCCGATGTCTACATTGACAATACTGTCGACCCCATCGCTTTTTACTCGAACGAGATCTTGGGTAGATTGCAGCCAGGCGGGCTCGCAAGACCAATGGCGTGGCTAGGCAAGGTTTTGGATGCCAAGCTTCACTATCAGGGAGAAGACTTGCTCCGCCGATACCTTCGGCCATTTTGTGAGGCTAGGCCGCTCATAGTTTTGGACAGTGCTGGAGGAATCGGTTTTTTGGAGTTCAGCATCGTTCAAGAGATCATGGCTGGGAGAACGTTCACAATCCTGCTCGACGACATTCACCAAATATCAAGCATTATCGAAGCGCTGTCTCGATTCGATCTGACCCCGGCTTCCACGTGATCGGCTCCGACGAGGAGGACGGATGGATGCTCGCAAGATACCATTAGGAACGGTCAAAAGAATGGAAATTATTTCTGATCCTTCCTTATGCTAATGAGTTCGGGAGCTAACGTCAAAAAATGTCCCAAATTCTCCAAGACAAAAGTGCGGAACACGAGACCAGGGGTAAGCTGAATTCATTCGGATCAAATTTGTGGATCAACCAATTAACCGGGCCAAAGGTGATGGGACGTCGCGGCCTCTGGAAACGACTGCTGTTCCGACGGAAGAATGTCGCCCAAGTCAGCGCCGCCGGAGACGTGAGTGGTCAGCATCACTGAATAGGAGGACGATGCTAACGTGTTTGCAGACAAGAGCATCTTGATTGCTAGGCCGGACAACCTGGGTGACGTGGTCCTTTTCTCGGGCGCTCTAAGGCTAATTAAGCAGGCTTGGCCGGGCGCGCACGTTACTATATGTGTCAAGGATTCTGTGTCGAGTTACCTTGAGTTATGTCCGTACGTTGACTCCGTCATTACTTGGGAGAACACAGCGGTTTTCTTAATAGCCCCTCCTTCAGAGGCAAAGTTCGCAAATTCGGGGGCATGCGAGGCCGCTTCGTCGCGCTATTCCCCATTGGTTGTGGCGTCTTCAAGTTAAACCCAACCTCGCCTATGACGCGGTCTTGTTTCCGGTGCGTTCACCCGGTTGGGAGCATCATATGTTCGTTAGAGCCGTGAACGCCTCTGTGAAGGTCGGTATCTCAGGAGATTTCGCCAACCAGTCATTCGGTGAAGATCGAGCTGCAATGAAAATTTATACGGCCCGGTATAACTTGACACCAGACCGTCAGTGTGAACATGAGCTGAAGGTCACACGGGACTTCCTAAACTTTCTTGGGATCGAGGCAGATTTGGAAGACATCCGCCCCGAGGTGTGGACGAACGAGTCTGATGTGAAAGCAGCTCGCATGCTGGTTCCTGACACAAGTAATACCAAGTTGGCAGTCATCCCCGGCGCCAATTCGGCCGGAAGAATCTATCCACCCAACCGCATGGCCGCAGCCATATCTGAAATCACGGATCGTCAGTTATCATGCTTTATATTCAGCAGCGGCACTGAAGTGAGCCTATGTGGAGAATTGCAGGTTAAGTTGTCCAAGTGCCACAACGTTAAGGAAATAGTGGACTTGTCCGGCAGGACGACTGTCAGGACATTGATAGAGTCCCTAAGGTTATGCGATGTAGTGTTGTCTGTCGAGTCGGCGTCACTTCATATTGCGACTGCGATTGGCAAGCCCACCGTAGGAATTATCGGCGGAGGACATTTTGGTGGGTTCTCTCCATAGGGGCGATCCGGAAATAAATCGTGTCGTTTGTCAGCCCATGGATTGCTATTTTTGTAATTGGAAATGTCCCAAATCGAATGTATCCTGCGTCAAGGATATTCCTCCGTCCGCTATTACCCGTGAACTGGACTACCTTGCACGTCGTCTCGAAAGATAACAAACGTTTCTGTTATGCCCGGATTCTCCAAGGCTTTTCGCCGAGGAGACAAAAAAAAAGGTTATTTCAGATCATGGATTCACATGAAGCAAATCTTAGGATCTATGTGGCCGGCCACACGGGAATGGTCGGTTCAGCTATCTCCCGACGGCTCCGCCGGGCAGGTTATTCCGTGGTCCTGCCTGGGAAACGGGTCGGTTCCGCGATCAGCAAGCCTGTCTTGGTCTGTTAGAGAGCTGAAACCTGACTGGATCTTTATTGCGGCCGCTTCGGGTGGGGGGTATCCGTGTGAACAGCATATACCCGGCAGATTTCATATACACCAACTTGATGATTCAGACCAACACATTCTTCATGCCACGTATCTGCACGCGGTGACAAAGACGCTTTTTCTCGGAAGCTCCTGTATTTATCCGAAACTCGCGGCCCCTCAACCGATAAAGGAAGGTCTATTACTAAGCGGATATCTGGAATCCACCAATCAGCCGTATGCAGTGGCAAAGATATCCGGAATCGT
>CAVVZX010000044.1:0-34123 GCA_963752855.1 uncultured delta proteobacterium
GCCTCCCTATGATGTCTCTTACATTCAGACATGTGGCTCCACGGATTATCTGACCACGAGTTCGGAAGTTAACCTAGCCGCCACGGTCTTGCAAGACTTAAGATGAACGCAAATACCAGGATGGCGCGTGGCTTCACGGGACCGCGCTGTTGCGGTTTCCAGGGCGGGGCAAGGGGAAATATTCCGGGAGCCGGGAAATCGCTTGGACTGACTGCGGAGCGCAACGAGGGAAACAAGACTCAGCCTTCCCAGGCGCCCGATGTGATTCTTTTTGCCCCCTGTAAATCTCCTCGCCAAATGTAGGCTTGAGCTTCGCGGGAATCCCTGACTATGATGGTTTCCCGCCGATACATTGTCGGGTGTCCTTCCATTTCGTCTATCTTCTCCAGGACGCTGCGAGAAACTTCATATAGCTCGCCGTTTACTCTGCTCTCCCCACCGAGAAGATCATAATAGGCAACCCATCATAATTGTAAAGCTGATAACCGGAGATAGTTTGAAGGCTTTCAACGAATCGGGCGGATGAGAGCCGCTTATGGTTGTGAAAGCCTCGTTTGAGGGTCCCGTAGACAAAGAGTAGAGTCATGGTCCCTCCATTCTGCATCACATGCGAACTCGTGCTTTTTATACCGCTTTCCGGGTTGCATTGAAAGAGGTCCGGCCTGCCCCTCTCGGGGTCCCCCAGGCCCTCGCCATTCTATACTCGGAGTCTCGGAAGCTGCGAACGAATTTTTAACAGTTTTTACCCGAGATCGGCTTTCACGCCGGAGCGCCAACCCACCGGGGGGAGGGGGAACAGACTCTGTTCATATGTATATAATTAGGGTCCCCCTTTGGGAGTCACAGATGCAGTCAAGGAATTTGGCCTATTCTTTCTAGTGCTTCATGTCGAGTGTGTAGATACCAGACCTGGAGCCGGACCTCAAGAATATCTTAACCTCTGAGGTTTATGCAAAATTACTATGACATAGTTACAGGTGTCCGTGACGGAGATACGCTCGCGGGGACATCATTGCATTTTCTTAATCAAAGAGGTTAACTTCTTGTCATCTTTTATGATGATTTTGAATGTTGCAGTCTTTTTGCCAATCAGACAAAGCTAACACATGAAGATCACATCAATTATTGCGCCACCGTGACCCTTTCTAACTTCCCGCACAGGATGCCGCGTTATTGTCACCAACGAAAATAAGGGGAAGCGTTATTGACGAATTTTGATAAATACGACAATAATCGTTCGGCGCGGTTGCTGAAAGCGAGGTCAGCGTAATGGACCCGAAAGAATTCATAAGGTCTCCTTCTGGCAAATGCCTGGACATTCCGTTGGGATATTGTGCATTTCTGCCCAACCCACTGCCCCCTCGCATCAGATATGATTCTAAATTCGTTCACCGAGTTTCTGAAGCGAGAGGACTCCTCGGGGAATTATCAGGCACGGCGAGACTACTCCGGAATCCTTACCTCCTGATAGCCCCATATGTGCGAAGGGAAGCGGTTTCCAGTTCTCGTATAGAAGGCACCCAAGCTTCACTCAGCGACTTATTCTTCTTTGAGGCTGCGGAAGCCGATGAACCAGAAGTCCCCGACGTCAGAGAAGTCAGGAATTATGTGCAGGCAATGGAACACGGCATTAAGGTTTTGGCAGACCTGCCAGTATCGGTAAGACTCGTCCGCCAAATTCATGAGATTCTGATGCAGGGGGTGAGGGGAGAACATTCAGCCCCAGGCGAACTTCGGAGAACTCAAAATTGGATAGGACCAAAAGGATGCGCTCTCAATGACGCTACTTACGTCCCTCCTCCTGCCACAGAAATTAGGAAAGCCCTTTCAGATTGGGAAAAGTATTATCATTCAGATCCTACGGACCCGCCATTGATCCAATGTGCGCTGATGCACTATCAGTTTGAGGCAATCCATCCTTTTTTGGACGGTAATGGACGCATCGGGCGACTTCTCATAACATTTCTGCTGTATGAACGGCAAATTCTGAGTCAGCCCCTCCTTTATTTATCGAGTTTTTTTGAAAAAAATCGCGATGAATATTATGAGAGACTTTTAATGGTAAGCAAGAGAGGCTCTTGGAGAGGCTGGTTTGAATTCTTTTTCGCGGAGTGATAGTCCAGGCTCAACATGCTCTTTCGGATGCCAAGGAAATATTGGAATTGCACGGCCGGTATCACGATCAATTGAGAAAGAGCAAGAACATTCCTCAGACCGCTCCACGACTAATTGACGAAATATTTTGCGGCCCCGTAATTTCGATTTCCAAAACCAGTCGAGAATGGGGAGTTCCCTTTCATGCGGTTCGACAGCGGCGTTGACAGATTGCTTGATATTGGCATACTTCGTGAGGCCACGGATAGAAAAAGAAATAGACTATTCGTCGCTTCCGAATTGCTAAACCTGCTAATCCGTCCGTCCTAGAGCGGTCACCTTCTCATTTCAGCCGAGCGAGGACTTGAAGAGAGCGCCCTTACAAAAAATTGGTACGGGCTAAGCAGGCTCCGATTCCAATATGTTCCCGACTCCCGGAAACAGGGACAACAAACCTGCTGAGGCTTGGCGTAAGCAGCGATCTCCTGAAAAAGGTGAACGACCGAGGCGGATAATTCCGTACATTCCACTGTCCCGCCCAAATGCCCAAATCATATCGGCCTGTCAAAATGGAAAAAGCTTGTCCTATTCTAGGATTGGCCATATCATGTCTCTCCAGACGGTATAGTCCAGAAGGAGCAATACCTGACATCAATGATTGCCTTGGATCTGAAGCCCACCAGCAAACCGGTTAAAGATTATTACACGGGTTTGGCTGAATTCGACAAGCACGGCGTCACCCATGAGATGGCTGTGCGGAGCGCATTTCAAAGACTATTGGAGCACTGTAGCCGAAAGGTTGGGTGGACATTCGTCGGCGAATACAAATACAAGCGTAAAGATCGCCATTCTGTCAGCATTGATGGAGGCATGATTGACAGTTTCAAGATTCCACAAGCCTTCTGGGAAGCAAAAGATTCACAGGACGATCTTGCGAAAGAAATTCAGAAGAAATTCTCCATTGGTTACCCAAGAGACAATATTGTTTTTCAGGCTCCCACAAGGGCAATTCTCTGGCAGAACTCTCGACAAATACTGGACGAGGACATTACCAAACCTGACACGCTGGTCTATGTTGTAAAGGAACTCTTTGCGTACCGATCCGAGAGCCAACGGGATTGGGAAGTGGCAGTTGAGGAGTTCAAGCCTCACATTCCCGAAATTGCCGCCAAGGTCGTTGAACTTATTGAGATTGAGCGGAAAGACAACAAGAGCTTTGTTCAAGCGTTCAACACCTTTGCTGAGGTATGCCGCTCGTCTATCAATCCCAACTTGTCAGACGCCGCCGTGGAAGAAATGCTTGTGCAACATCTGTTGACGGAGCGGATCTTCCGAAAGGTGTTCCACAACTCCGAGTTCACTGACCGCAATATTATTGCTCACGAAATTGAACGAGTCATCCATGCGCTCACATCAAGAAAATTCAGTCGAGAAGAATTTCTGAAGCCACTAGACCGCTTTTATGGGGCACTTGAACAGAGGGCCGAGACGCTTGACGACTACAGTCAGCAGCAGACCTTCCTAAATACCGTTTACGAAAATTTCTTCCAAGGATTCGCCGTAAAGCAAGCGGACACTCATGGGATCGTATACACGCCGCAGCCGATTGTGGATTTTATGGTTCGGTCTGTGGAGGAAATCCTGAAGAAGGAGTTCGGCAAAAGCCTTAGCGACGAAGGGGTTCACATAATTGATCCTTTTGTGGGCACAGGAAATTTCATAACACGGATCATGCGGGAGATCAAAAAGACTTCACTGCCGCAGAAGTACGCTCACGAATTGCACTGCAATGAGGTCATGCTCCTCCCTTACTACGTGGCATCAATGAACATTGAACACGAGTATTATGAACGGACTGGAGAATACAAGCCGTTTGAGGGCATCTGTCTTGTAGATACGTTTGAGTTGGCCGAGGACAAGCAGTACGAACTGCCGTTATTCACAGAGAAAAACACGGAAAGAGTGGAACGCTTGCGAAAAACCAAGCTCTTTGTGATAATCGGCAACCCACCTTACAATTCTCAGCAAGTGAATGAGAATGACAACAACCGAAATCGCAAATACAAAACCATGGACAAACGGGTTGCTGATACCTACTCCTGTGATAGCGCTGCGACGAACAAGAATCCTCTATCTGATCCTTATGTAAAAGCGTTACGTTGGGCTTCCGATAAGATTCTGGAAAATGGTGAAGGAGTGGTTGCTTTTGTTTCTAATAGTAGCTTCGTATCTGATTTTGGCTTCGATGGCATGCGAAAGCACTTAATCAAGGACTTCGGTCTTGTCTACGTTCTCGAACTCGGCGGGAACGTCCGAAGAGAACCGTAAACATCCACGTGCGGAGCACGTGGCTTTGCCTTAGCCCCCCATAGGGGGGCTGGGAGCTCGCCCCCTGAGAGGGCAAGCTAAGTTGTTCCCAAACCATTTACTTGAGATTGAGAGGGAGTTGCTCCTCACGACGCTCTTTCTTTCTTGGTATTTAACATACGTGAGGATCATCTCCGCATCCAGCCCGACTGTATCAACACAGTAACCCTTCGCCCAGAAGTGGTTGCCCCAGTAGGGCTTTCCCTTGAGATATGGGAACTGTTTGAATACTCGTATCGCTGTTCGACCCTTAACCGTACCCATCAGGTCAGATATCGAGACCTTGGGAGGCACCATGCAGATCAAATGAACGTGGTCTGGTCGAACATTCAACTCCACAACTTCGCATCCCAAGCGACCACAGAAAACCTGGATGCAATTGTGGACCTCATGACCCACCATACCGTCCAATACGCGGAACCGATATTTCGGCACCCAAACAACGTGATATTGGCAGTGCCATATCGCATGTGATAGCTTACGAAACCTGCTCATCTGCTTCTCCTCTTCTCGAAGTTGCGGGAACAACTCGAATTTAGGATTAGCAGGTGAGCCCCTACTGGCAAAGCCTTTGGACTCTGACCACGTGCACAGCACGTGGGTTTCTAAGGCGAACTAAAATTTCTGGAACGACTCACAACGTATTCGGAATACAGGTTGGCGTCAGCATCAGCCTCTTTATACGCAGGGCAAATGACAAGCCAACAGGCAGAATCTTCTATTTTCGAGTAGATGAGTTCCTGAAAAGAAATGAAAAATTTTCCCTTCTCGAATCTTGTGATTCATACTCGGGCGTGAAGTGGCAAGAGAAGTCTCCTGACCGCAAACATACTTGGCTGACCACGGGTATGGAAGATGATTTCGATCATTGTCTGCCAATGGGAAATCGGGATTTGGATCAAGATAATGCGGAAACTATATTCTTCAGTTTTAGTCAAGGATTGCAGACAAGTGGAGATGCCTGGGCTTACAACTTTGATAGGCGACAATTGGCAACAAACATGAAGAGAAACCATAACTACCTATAACGAACAAGTCTCAAGGTGGTCAAACCAGCATCCCAAGCCTGATCTCGATGATTTTGTATTGAAAGACGAGACTCAAATCCGTTGGAGTAGTAGCCTCAAGAATTTTCTTAGGCAAGGAATAGTTGCCAGTTTCCAGGAAGACGCCATTAAGGAGGCTCTATACAGGCCTTATAGCAGGCCACATGTCTATTTTAGAAAACCATTCGGTCACCGCCGAGGTCATTGGCACCATATTTTTCCTACAGCTTCCGCACACGCTGAAAACAGGGTCATATGCACTAGTGGAATCGGTAACCGCAAACAATTCGATTGTCTCATGTCCAGGTGGATTCCCTCTCTTGATTTGTTTGAAAAGACAAAGTGTTTCCCGTTCTTCGAGTATGACGAGGACGGGACCAACTGCCGTGAAAACATCACGGACTGGGCAGTGGAAGAGTTCTCCTCTGCTCTCGGTGCGGATGTGAAAAAGTGGCAGATTTTTTATTATATTTACGGACTTCTCCATTCCTCTCTATAGTTTTGCCCTTTCGTAAGACTCAGGTCGTCTCGTGAAGCGGTGTATGCCGAATTTCGAGTTGTCGTGGTGTTCGCTGGGATCGCGCGAAATTCCGGTGATGAAATGACTGCGTCGCGCCGCAGCGAGCATGTCCGAGAAGGTAACATGTCGCTTAGAATACCAGGGTGCAGTGCGAATCATGAGGTCTTTTCCCATACGGAACTGATCCACGAACCAGACTACCACGAAGCAATAGCTCCAATAAGCCATGAGCGGGGCACGAGTCACGGATTTCTCGCGGCGACACTGAGGGTCTGCACTGCCGAGCAGACCCTTGGTCTCCCGATTGGTGATCTCTATACTCCAGCGGTGGCTGAATCTTTGGATGGTCTCTTCATCGGAAGCCGCCGTGTCGGTGTCGAAGAAAACCGTGTCCGGGTACTTGCCGCCAGGATCTCGGACCATCACAATGGACACAGGTTCATTCCCAGCAGCCTTGTACCAGATCGCCTCAAAGCGGTACACAGACACGATGGTCTCCTGGCCGTACAGGGTGATCCAGATCCATTCCCACTGGTTCTCGTCGCGGCCGAAGATCGATTTTGGGCAAGGCAGACGGTCTCCCTTTTTCCGTGGACGCCCTCTTCTGCTGGTGGGCTTATGCGCCACCACAGCGTACAGGGCAGCGTCCATGCGGACTTTCCCAGTCACATGCACCCCTTGGGGGCGACCTTGGAGCAGTTGTTTGTTGGAGTATCCGCCGTCCACGATGACCCGGAGCGTTATGGAGGAATCAAGCCACGAGCGAGTCAATCGAATCAACTGAGCGCCCAACTCGGACTTGCTCCGGTGTTTTTCGCCCAGAGGCTTAACCTTCGTCCTTTCCGGCCACCACAGACGAGCGGCATAGGGCAAACAAAATACCCTGTCGGATATGCCCGGCAAACGAACAACAACCCCGATGATGACAAAGCAAACGCCGTATCCAATCGGTTTCCCGGTCTTGGGAGCGTTCCCGTCGTGCTGAAATCCAGCGCCGAAGATCTTCTTGCCTACATGGCTATTCAGCGTGTCGTCCAAGACAAGCTCAATCTCCAGCACGCCCGGCAACAAGGTATCCACGATCATCCTGAATACTTCAAAAGCCACCTGGTCCGGCGCCCATTTGGCCTTCTGCAGGAATCGGTAGATGCTGACGAAGCTCTCCGATTCGTGCAGCCTTCCCGCAAGGATCACCTGACTGATGGTGTGAACCCCCACAGTCAAAATCCAACCGCCGATCAACACCCCGAAATGCCGAAGACTCGGGGCAGTGAAGCAGTCTTGGAAAAGCAGCTTGTCAATTTGAAACGGCTGTGGCAGATTCCGCTTGCGCATCGGCGTTCCTCCCCCAGTTTGTTCCAAAACCGTCTATGGCAGGGACGCCGATGATTTTCAAGAAAATCATCGTAATATCAGACTACTCATCCAAAAAGTGCAAAACTATAGTTCCTCTCAATACAGGAGGAAATATGAAGCGAACCTCAAAAGAGAGCTTCCACGAATACCTCTGCCCAAGAGCATTGAACAATTCCAAGCGTTCGTTTCAGCAGGCGAAAGACTTGCAGATCTCCACGTTAATTATGAATCCCAGCCGGAGTATCGCTTGAAAAAATAGAAAATGATGAGAAGCCATTGGATTGGCGGGTACAGACAATGAGGCTCATAAAGGACAAGACAGCTATTGTCTACAATGATTTTCTGACCCTTTCGGGTATCCCGCCCGAAGCTTTTGAATACAAATTGGGTAATCGTTCGGCCTTGGAATGGATAATTGACAGATATCAGATCCACAGGGACAAAAGGAGCGGCATTGTCAACGACCCGAACAGGCCAGATGACCCTCAGTATATTGTAAAGTTGATTGGGAAGGTGATCACGGTGAGTCTAGAGACCGTAGGAATCGTTAAGGCTTTGCCCTCCTTGGAATGAGCCCCTCTTCGACCACGGAGCACGGCATTACCAAAGAAAGAGAGGAGAAGCATGCCGCTTTATGAAGGACAGCAAGATCCATTTACTCATGTGGTCAGTTTTCTGGACACTAACGTGTTCGGCTATGCTGTGGGAGATATCAGACGGCTTGGCCAAATCCGTCCAGATCCCGTACCGCCAAATCTGAGAGGCTGCGCCGTTCCCGAATGCCTGTCCATTTTCGCTGTCCTGGATTTACTTGGATTTCTGATGCGGAAGGACTTCACTGATGAGCAGAGTCTGGACATTGACAGATTAATTGAATGTCAACTCACGTCCACCCCCGCACCTAATGAGTGGGAAATTTTGGGGAGAATAAAGGCTACCAAGACATCCGACAATCTCAAATACATCTTAGAAAAATGGGTCTCCAAGGAATCGGAAGACTATGATGAATTGACGATTGAGCTTATCATCAAACTCTTTAGGCATGGTGGCGCTCATCAGTTTCTACCGAAAGCCGCAGGAATAGCCAAGTGGGGCAGAAACGAGCCGCTGGTCAAGTTTACGCATGCAGAGGATGGATTTCCGACACCAATATTACACGAGGACCGGTTCAGAGACGATTGCCTTGCAGCTTTGGAACGTATAGTACGGATAATCAAGGACAAGGACCAACGCGAACTGAAGACCGTCTGCGATGACACTATCGAGGAATTGGTAGTAAGGATGAGCAAACGTTTGGCCATTCGGCACTGGCTCGACCGTGACATGCTGAAGAAAATTCTCCTATCAAAAAGGCCGGATCTCCTGGACAATCACCGCTCTCCGACCCCTTGGGGGACGCAAACGCTACCAACAACCTGAGTGGCGGGTAGTGCGGCAGGTTCCACGCACGGGAAGGTTGATGATCCCAATGTTTATGAGCGTGTGCTTTGACTTCGTTCGTCCAATGTCGTCAAGGGGTAACGGGATTGTTGGGAATCTGGTGGGCCGAATCTTTTGGCACTTTTTTGGCCCCTTTTTGGTCCCCCTATGAGAACTCTTGACCATCGATGGTGTTCAATGGATGTTGATTTTTCAGGAGAATCTCAGCAAGACGGCTCTGGAATTAGCTGGTTGTAAGCATTCGGGATGCAGGGGTCGCTGGTTCAAATCCAGTCGTCCCGACCGGCAATTTTAGATAGTCCGGCCTATGTGACCCCACATAGGGCCGGTTTTTTTCAGGCGTCAACCTTAAGGGCCTGGCGGTATTCCTAGATTTTTCTCCGCAAGGATGATCCTCAATACCTCGATTGATAGTCAATGCAATTAACGCCTCTATTTGAAATTGAAAGACGTATAAAAGAACTTCAATCCGCAATGGCGAAAAACGGCCTGGATGCGGCCCTGATAATTCAGCGGGTCGATCTATATTATTTCTCGGGGACAGGCCAGGACGCTCATCTATTTGTGCCGGTAGACGGCGTGCCTGTTCTATTAGTAAGAAGAACTCTTGAAAGAGCCTGTGAAGAATCTCCGCTCGAGTCCATATCAGAAATCAAGAGCTTTTCCGATATGAAGAAAATGATCGAATCAGCCCACCCCGGCCGCATGGGGCGCTTGGGGATGGAGCTGGACGTCCTTCCTGTCAATAATTACAATGCCTATTCGGAACTCTTTCCAGATGCGGTCATCAGCGACGTCTCGCCCTTGATAAGAGAAATCAGAATGATTAAGTCGGATTACGAACTTGACATCATCCGGAAGGCCGGCCGGATGAATGATTCGATGTTTGCCGAAGTGGGAGGCATTATCAAGGAAGGAATGACAGAAGTCGAGTTCGCGGGCCTTCTCGAAGCTCATTACCGAAAGAACGGCCATCAGGGGCTTGTAAGAATAAGGAGTTTCAATAACGATATTTTCTATGGCCATCTGATGTCCGGCTCAAACGTTGCAGTGCCAAGCTCTCATTTTGGACCCACAGGCGGGCCTGGGCTCAGCCCATCCATGCCCCAGGGGGCCGGATCGAAGGTTATCAAGCGACATGAGCCAATTAGTATCGACTACGTGGGAGTTGTTGATTCCTATATGGTTGATCAGACAAGAATTTTCTTTTTGGGCGATCCTCCGGAAAAATTTCTAAAGACACACGCTGTCGCCTTGGCCATTCAAGATGCCCTCATCGAGCGAGGCCGTCCGGGGACGAGAGCGGAAGAACTATATGACATCTCGGTACGCATGGCTGCTGAAGCGGGCGTTACTGAAGGTTTTATGGGTTACCCGCACGCCGTGCCGTTTGTTGGGCATGGCATCGGATTGGAGCTGGACGAATTGCCGGTGATCGGAAAGAATTCGCCTTATATTTTGCAGGAAGGGATGGTAATCGCCCTGGAGCCCAAGTTTATTCTGCCCGGTGCAGGGCTCGCGGGCATTGAAAACTCATTTGCTGTGACCGAAAACGGACTGGAAAAATTGACTAAATTCGATGATGAAATACAGATTCTGGACTAGCGCTGCCTCCGCGCGCGTTACATTCAAGAGTTGCATACAACCGGCCGAAGAATTGTTGCAATGGACCAGACAGAAGAAGAAACAACCGAGTATTATAGCAGTTGTCTAAAATTATGTCCGAATGAGGCCGGACATCGGGTTCACCGACCGTCATTCCCGCGTACACGGGAATCCAGTATTTTCCCGTGAAAACGGGAATCCGGAGAACTATAGATTCCCAGCTTGCGAGGGAATAAAGCCGCTGGATTCCTGCTTCCGCAGGAATGACGAGATGTCACTCACGTCAATCGGTCAAAACTTTTGAGCAATTGCTATAAAATGACGGTCGCGGAATAGTTTTTGGTCATCTCTTGCTGGATATTGATTCGTAGAGTTCTCTTTGGTCTATGATTCTCTTGGCTTTGAATTGAGTTCTCTCCAATGTGCCGGGCTCTAACAGCTGAACCACTGTTCTCAGCCCTTTCGATTGCAACTGGGCTTCCAGTTGCTTCTTTAGTCGAAGGCCTTCCTCTTTATTGACGCCAGGAGTTAGTTCTGTCTGTACCATGAGTTCGTCCATGATCTTCTCGCGCGTAATGATGATTCGGGTACTCGTCTCCAAATCCCGGGATTGCGCGAATAACATCTTCTATTGCTCTCGGATACACATTTTCGCCGCGAACCACAAACATATCATCAGCTCGTCCGTAAACTCCGTCAGGAAGTCTCGGATATGTCCTGCCGCAGGGACACGGGTCATTGACCCATCTGGTGACATCACCGGCCAAAAAGCGGATCATCGGCTGGGATGTCCTATCCAGATGCGTGTAGACTGTGACACCCTCTTGGCCGAAAGGAACGCGTTTATTTGTGGAAAGGTCCACTATTTCCGCGTAGACGATGTCCTGCCAAAGATGCATTCCGTTGCGATAGGCGCATTCGCCATTGGACATCCACGGACTCATTTCACCAGTAGATCCGGAATCAACACAAATCGCATCGTATGTTTCCTGAATTCGTTTCCTGGTGGCAGGCACTCCGGCGCCCGGCTCTCCGGAGAAAAACAGAATGCGGAAATTGAAATCCTTGGCGGGGTCCAATCCCAACTGCTTGGCTTTTTCTGCAATGTACAGACTATATGAAGGCGTTCCGTAGAATATGGTCGGCTTGACCATTTTTATCCACTCAATCGCCCTTTGAGTTTGTCCGCTTACACCCGCTCCAAAGGGGAAGGCCCCGGCGCCTAGGCGCTCGGTCCCAAGGAGCGCTCCCCAACTTCCCCAATAGAGGCTGAAAATCGAAGCGATAAATACAACATCGTCTGGGCGAACGCCAAAACCCCACATGATTCTTGCGTGGGCTTCAGCGATCCTTCGGACATCTCCTGCGCTTACGGCAAAAGCAGTGGGTCTGCCCGTTGTTCCGGAGGTCCCCAGAACTCGCCCGATCTCAGCAGATGGAACACACAGATTGCTTCCCCATGGAGGATAATCTTCTTGATCTTGCCTGATCTCTTCCTTGGTCACGAGAGGCAGAGATTCAAAGTCTTCCAGCGATCGGATGTCCTCCGGTTTGATCCCTGCGGAATCCCATTTCTTCTTGTAAAAAGCGGAATTCTTGTATGCGTAAGCTAATTGAGCCTGAAGTTTTGGTAAAATTACTTCTTCATTCCGTTTCTCAGGGTCCATTTTTTCCAGTTCGGCGTTCCAGTAAGGAGAATCCGCCGACGGCCGGTATAACGGATCAGGGTTCGATGGCCATTGAGCAATCATGGAGATCTCCTCCTTGTTCACATGAAATTAATCTCAAGATGCTCCGGATTTCCGGGCGACTTCCTCTCGAATGGATGACAAGATTTCGTCCCGAGTAGACCCAGGCGGAAATACCCTGTCAAACCCGATCTCAAGTAATTTCCGGGCGTCATCAGGAGAGAAGACGCCTCCCATAACAAAGGTGACTCGCTTTTTGAGGTTTTCTTGCTCAGCCTTTGCAATGAGCTTGGCGCCCAAGGTTATATGCGCTCCGCCCAGGGAACTTACCCCGATGACGTCCGCATCCTCCTGAATTGCCGACGCTATGATCTCATCCGGGAGGGCATTACCGATATAAACCACTTCCATCCCGGCGTTGCGCAATTCATTGGCGACAGTGATGATGCCCCTGTTATGAACATCCAGACCAAGTTTTGAAAGTAGCACCTTGATCCGTTGCTTCGACATGCCTCAACTCCTCCTCAGTAATCCGGGCGGTAAAAAAGATTGGCGTTCAGACTAAATCATAGTTACCATAGCGCCGGCGGTGTCCACAGCCCAAAGGCCTTCTTGAACACTTTGAACATCTCACCTTCCGAACAGCCCACACGAGCGCATTCAACTGAATAGGGGATAATATTGGCGCTGCCCTTACAGGCCTCCTCCAGGTCCGCCAGTGCCCGTTCTACCCTTGTGTTGTCGCGGTTTTCACGTAATTTCGATAACCTCTCATGCTGCCGTTGCTCTACCCCCTCAGGGTAACTGAACACGTTTATGGCAGGGAAATCTCCCGAAGATAAATAAACGTTCTCACCTACTATTCTGATTTCGCCGGCCTCCGTCTTGGCGCGCTCTTCGCAGAAATACTGCGACACCTTGCTGTGTAACCAACCCTTTTCGATCGCTGCTACGTATCCGCCCATTTGTTCAATGTGGTCCAGTTCATCCAATATGCGAGATTCCATTTGATTCGTCAGTGTCTCAACGTAAAATGAGCCGCCGAGGGGGTCAACTACTTCAGTTACGCCGGTTTCTTCCTGGAGGATCTGTTGAGTCCGAAGCGAGAGCAGGGCCGCTTCTTCAGTCGGGACAGAATAAGCTTCATCATATGAATCGACGTGTAACGACTGAACGCCTCCAAGGACACATGCAAGCGCATGGTAAGCGGCACGTATTACATTATTGTTGCGGTTCACGTCGGGTCAGCGAAACTCCCGATGTTTGGCAATGGCACCTCATCCAACAGGACCTCTGATGCTGCGCGGCGAACCTGTATTTCATAATTTTGGACCAAAGACGCCTGACCGCCCTGATCCGCGCTATCTCTTCGAAGAAGTCGTTTCCGATTGACCAGAAGAACGCCAGCCGTTCCCCGATCCAATCGACGTCGTGGCCCCGGGCAAGTATCTCTTCAACAGATTCGACTGCATTTGCCAGCGCAACCGCCATTTCGGTGACTGCCGAAGTGCCGAATTCCCTTAGATTATATCCATTTAGCGTAATGAAATTCCAAAGTGGCGCATTTTGGCGGATAAACTCTATATTGTCGCATTGTATGCGGAAGCATTGTCGAGGGGGAATATACTCCGGCCCGCTTCGGACCACTTCTTCGAGCGTTATATCGTTTTGAACGCTCCCGCGCAATTTATCCCAGGGAATCCCTCTCCGTTCGGCGAGCGCCAAGTACATCGGGAACAGAATGGCTGTGTTAGACGGATAATGGGATACCAAAGAGACCGTTACTTCATCCAAAGGTATACCGTCAAAAAGGAGGTCCATGTCGTCTACAGAGTCAATGGCTACGCCGCTCATTCCGACTTGGCCCTGCGAAACCGGATCATCAGAGTCATACATTTGTATAGTGGGAAGATCAAAGATGATGCTGATACCCGTAGCTCCGTGGTCCAGAAGGAATTTGATACGCTTGTTGGTTTCCCTCGGCCCTCCGAATCCGGCCAACTGCCTTTTCGTAAATTTTTTCCCACGATACATATTGGGATGAATCCCGCGGGTAAAGGGTTCTTCGCCTGCATTAGCCAAATCGTGCTCATAGTCGAAATTAGGGTTGTTCAAGGGTGTGTACAGCATTTCCCTGGGCGTCTCGGAGCCCAAGACAACTTGCGGCACGACAGACCATTGCTCGCGGTCGCGCTCCTTCACCGTTGTTGCTTTCCACCGGTCAGTTCGAGCCTTGAGGCTATCAAGAGCGTCTTGCCTGTACAACGGTGTGCTTCCAGTCTGAGGCATCCGGGCCAGTAGAATTTCCTTAGTTGTTTGCTTCACTGAGCTCATTGAAGGTCCACTTTCTTAAATAGTGTCCAGCCAGGACAAGAAGTATAGGCGTGAATCATAGGGTGAAAATCTGAGGAGTTGACCCTACTCGATTCCTGGGCGCTGCGGAGATGGAGATAGGGGAGCATTCTGCCAAAACAAACAGACAGTCATCCTATTTCCCCTTTCTCCCTGGCATCGAGCGCTGCGGTCACGAATTCCACTGCGGTTTTCAAGTCAAGCTTAAGCCATTTGCAAACCTCTTTGGCGTTCTTTTCTCGGACCGCGCTCAATATGCCTTCGTGGTTTTTTATCGCCAGAGTTTTGTAATCGCGAACTTCCGCCGCATAAATATGCAAATAAGGGCTAAATCTCCACCAAAGATGTTCTATGGTCTCTTGAAGAATGGGCATCTTTGCGTTTCGGTACAGAGTGTGATGAAATTCTCGATTCTTTTCCAAAAACTCCTCAGGATTTCGGGAGGCGTCTATTTCGTTCGAAACTCGTTCAAGATCCTCCACCAGCTCATGCGTCAAGTTTTTTATCGCCTCCCTCGCGGCCATACACTCCAACTTCGCGCGAATCCGACGCAACTCGTTCAGATCTCTCTTGGAAAGCTGATTTATGGCAATTCGTCGGTTCTTCTGAACAGATATAAAGTTCCCTGCCGCGAGCTTCTGGAGGGCCTCTCGAACAGGCATCAAACTGACTCCAACGAGAGCGGACAGCTGCGCAATCGTGACTTGCGTTCCAGGGGGCAATTTACCAGAGGTAATGGAATTCAGTAGTTTATTATAGACCGACTCCTTGAGTGTTGTAGTCTCAACAGGGGCAAGATCGAAATCCATAGCCGGTCCTTTTTGAGGGGATTTGTTGCTTACCTTGTGCTTACGGGTCAACAATTTATGATATTTGATCAAATATCATAGATTTCTTCATGCCGCATTTGCCAAACCATGTCAAGAAAAAAATCTTCAAACTTCAGAGGCGCTCTGGCGGGGAGCTGTTATGGCAGTGGACGCAGTGCACGGGCGCACGTCTCTTCCGGAAGGCGAGGACAGGAAAGACATTGCAATCAAATCCAAACGACAATTATACGGGAAGCCAGGCTTGTATCGCATATTTAACCAGATTCCCAACCGCGTAAGAGAGAAGTACGGCGCCACTCTGTGCAGGGAATTGACAAAGAAATGGAGCTCTGACTGGCCGTGTCGAGAGCACGCTCTTCATTGTCAGGAAATAATAACCGATATTGCAGGCATTGCGGCCGACATCATTCTGTCCGACCCTGGAGAACTCGCCTCGAGACCACTGGCAGCAATGTGGAGAGTCTTGTCGATTAAAGCGCTGCCTAAAGGGGTTAAAACAAGGCAGAGACAGATGTGACACGCGGTCCCGAGGCGGATTTGGACTCTTGGGAGCGAGCCTAATCGTTCAATTGAGTTCTTCAATCACTGCTTTGTCTATTATTTTGATGCAGCCCATCACGCTCGCTGCGGCTGGACATCGCGTCAGATACATTCCAAGGACTTCCTTTGCATCTTCCTGCTTGCCTCGCGGAAGCTTCAGATGGTAATCGACTCGAATCTGTGTAATCCTCAGCACGCCGTCCACATCTTCGATATCGCCATGGACATCGGCCCAATAGTTCTCCGCGGGGGTTTCAATCTGCTTTCCGGCCAGCAACCTGGCCAGTGTGCCCATCATTCAGGCTGCGACCGCGGTGATAATATGGTCAAGGGTGGCGGGGTTCTCTTCTTCCGGTTCGATTCCGTAAAACTTCTTGATTCCTCCGTGGACCCCATATTTTACCTCTCCAGGCAGACCTTCGATCACGGCCCTTCTCGTAACGCCCTTTTCTCGAACGATTCTGCTTACGGTCGTGTGAACAAGTTTACCCATGATTCCTCCATAGATATCTGGTTAAAGCGGCTAGTGGCGCAGTGAGATGCTATTCTCCACAGGTCGGGAAGTCAAGTGGTGGGACGCTGCGGCGCCCGCGTAAGTGAATGGATTCGCGGTCGATGCTTTTTTTTCTTGCTATTCGAATTTCTTGTGCTAATAAGGGGGCAAATCTTATCACCATACTTTCCATATTCGGAGAAGCCTGACGGCTTCTGATGTCCTGTCGTCAGGCTTTCCGTTTGTACGGGATCTCGGTTGTTGAGGGCGCTCCCCGAATCGGCCGTACAAGCGCTTCCGTTATCCAACTGACGAAATGGCGCCTCGCAACCCCCCCCCATCATTATACGTCCAAGATCATGCTTAATTTAATATTGAGAAATTATGTTCAACATGCTATAATCTAACTGTTAAATGTCCGAGTGGACGCTAAATCATTTCTTTAAGTGAGGTTCGTAATGGCAAGGGTCGCGGTTGTTCTTGTAGCATCATTGCTTCTTATCGTAGGGATTTCTTCCGGGCCGGCCGAGTCAATGGGTGGTTATTCGTGCCCCCCCCCAAGCTGTCGCCCTCCCTGTCCGCAACGCACACTGGTGACCAGAATGGTCCCCTGCATGAAAACCGAGCTAGTGGCCGAAGTTCTGCCTTGTACTAGAACTGTCCCGGTGCAGATGGTTGGGTTCAGATGCACAGAAGGTCATGCTCAGAGGCATCCCCACAGGGCAACCCTGCGGACTCGACCCGTGCGTGAAGTGCTGCCCGCAGCCATTTTGCGAAGTTGTGGATCAGAAAGTCCCCTACACTTATTACGAATATAAAACTGTTCCGGACTACAGAGTCGTGTATAGACCCGTTTGTCGGCCTATAATGCTTCCGCAGACCTACATGGTGGAAGCCACGCCTATGTGTCGTTAGAACTACAATTCAGGACATGACCTTGCGAGGAGAAGCCACGGCTTTCGCGGGTTTCTCCTCCGCTAATTCAAAACCCACCTCAGGTGCGCCGCTAAAGTCTTGCTCGCACGTGAACCGAAGAGCCCAGGCGAGGCTTAGTCCATTCTCTCCCTAATCACTCTGCAAACCGGTGATTGACATACATCCGCTTCTATCATAGTGTAATTTTTTTGACCGAACGCCGGAGCAGATCCCGAATGAAAACTGTCCTGGTTACAGGTGGCGCTGGCTTCATAGGCAGTCATCTGGTAGAAGCCCTCCTAGAACGTGGCGCGACAGTTTTGTGTCTGGACAATTTCTATACCGGGAGCAAAAGAAATATTCTTCCATTCATTGGGAAAGCGAATTTCGAGTTGATTCGGCATGATGTTGTTGAGTCGATACTTCTCGAAGTGGATCAGATCTACCATCTCGCATGTCCGGCCTCTCCTGTACATTACCAAAATAATCCGATTAAAACGCTCAAGACTTCCGTGTTGGGGACTCTAAACATGCTGGGGTTGGCAAAGCGCGTTAAGGCCAAGATTCTGCTGTCGTCCACCTCGGAGGTCTACGGAGACCCGGAAGTCCACCCTCAGCCTGAGTCCTACCACGGAAATGTGAATCCGGTGGGGCCCAGGGCCTGCTACGACGAAGGAAAACGGGCTGCTGAGACTCTGATGGTTGGATATCGGGATTATAATCATGTAAATGTCGCCATTGCCCGTATTTTTAATACGTATGGTCCCAGAATGCTCCCCAATGACGGACGCGTCGTGAGTAATTTCATATGTCAAGCTCTGGTGGGTAAAGACTTGACCATATACGGGGACGGGACCCAGACACGTTCCTTCTGCTATATTTCCGATATGGTGAAAGGCCTGATCGGCCTCATGGAAAGTTCCGAACAGAATCCGGTTAATCTTGGGAATCCGCACGAAGTAACTATCGAGGAGCTGGCCCGAGCTGTTCTTAGGCTTATACCCAGCGCCGGATCGAAAATAACTTACTTGCCGCTTCCCAAAGATGATCCGGTGCGGCGCAAACCCGATATTTCGCTGGCCGGAAGCGCCCTCCAATGGAACCCCCAAGTGGACTTGGAAGACGGGCTTGCGGCAACTGTCGATTACTTCCGTGGAGAAACCGAGAACCAGCATGGCGCCTAATCAAACACAAGGCTTCGGGTGGAAGCAGGCCACCCTGGTTGCGGTTGGAATGCTGATCAGCGTTCTTTTCCTCTATCTGGCTTTCCAAGACATCTCCTGGCACGATTTGAAAGACGGCGTAAAGCAGATGCAACCAATCTATCTGCTGCCGTGCGCGGGGATCATGCTTCTAATCCAATTTATTAGGGCCTTACGCTTTGGTTTGATTCTGAGCCCGTTTTGTCGCTTGCCGACAAAAGATCTCTGGGATCTACTAAATATTTGGGCAGGGGCGACCATGGTTATGCCGGCTCGGCTAGGAGAGCTGGTCAGACCATACCTACTGCGACGCGATGGCGCTTCCTTTTCATCAGTTTTCGGCGCGGTAATGGTGGAGCGTTTTTTCGATCTGTCCGGCCTGCTTCTGCTTTTGGGAGTTGTTTTAGGGTCTACACCTGAAGTCCCTCGGGAGTTCGTGCTTCTGGGGCAATTGCTTCTGGTGGCTCTTGTTGTCGGTTATGTGGTGGTCTGGTTAATTCTCACTCGACGCGAACGTTTCAGACAAACCATCGAGAAGCTCACCTCCTGGCTGCCAGCCAAAGCCGGAGTTTTCATTCAAGGAATTGCTCTGCGCCTGACAGAGGGCTTTGGGATTATGGTGAGTCTAAAGCAGGTGCTGATTATAGGATTTTATTCCTTATGCATCTGGATTCTGTTCTCATGCCTGACTTACTTGTTTCTGCTGTCGTTTTCGGTCAAAGCTCCCTTCCTGGTCGCGGTCACCATTCACGTTTTCATCTGTTTTGGAGTGGCTCTCCCCTCGGCCCCAGGCTTTATAGGAACTTTTCATGCCGCAGGACGTTACGCTCTTGCGCTATTCGGCATACAGGCCCTAGTGGCAATCTCTTTCGCCACGGTGTATCACCTCTTCAGCTTGATCATGTGTGTATTGCTGGGGCTCACGTCTCTCTTGACCGGCCGATTTCGATTGCAGCAGGCCATTGCGCCGACAATAACCGGCGAATTGACTCAGGAACCTGATGCGGAACTCGTGCCCTCGGGAGAATGTCACCCACCCAGATGAGCAATCCTTGCACGAACTTTAGGTAACCCCCAAACGGAGCACTCGATTGTGAAGAACTGGGCGGATTTGGACAGGAAATACATTTGGCATCCGTTTACCCAAATGTTGGAATGGCAGAGCGTGGCGCCTCTTGTAATCGAGCAAGCTGAGGGCAATTACCTGATCGACACCGAGGGTCGCCGGTATCTGGATGGGATCTCTTCTCTGTGGGTGAACTTGCACGGGCACAGGAGGCAGGAAATTGATGAGGCTATTTCCCGGCAACTGAGCAAAGTTGCGCACTCCACACTGCTCGGTCTGGCGAGCGTTCCGTCCATAGAGCTGGCTGAAAAACTGGTCCGGATCACGCCGGAAGGGTTAAACAAGGTATTCTACTCGGATTCCGGTTCCACTGCGGTCGAAGTAGCCCTCAAAATAGCTTTTCAGTATTGGCGCAACCGCGGTTATGACAAAAAGAGGCTCTTTGTAACCCTTTCCGAGGCCTATCATGGTGACACCATTGGATCCGTAAGTCTTGGGGGCATCGATCTCTTTCATCAAATTTTTCATCCCCTGCTGTTCCAAACCCTGACAATTCAGACGCCATTTCCTTACCGCCATCCGGAATTAAGCGCTGATTTATGTCGTGAAAGGTCGCTTGACGACTTCCGCTCCCTGGCCCGGGAACGTGCGGACGAAATCGCAGCCTTGGTGGTGGAACCGATTATCCAAGGCGCCGCAGGTATGATCGCTCACCCTCCGGGGTTTCTGAAAGGACTTGAAAAAATATGCCGTGATCACGGGATACTATTGATTTGTGATGAAGTCGCCACGGGGTTTGGAAGAACCGGTAAAATGTTCGCGTGTGACCATGAAGGCGTTCGTCCCGACATGATGGCTTTGGCAAAGGGGCTCTCCGGAGGGTACCTGCCGATTGCGGCTACGATGGTCACTGATGAAATTCACGCGGCATTCTTGGGTGAATATACAGAATACAAAACGTTCTTCCACGGTCACAGTTATACAGGGAACTGTTTGGCCTGCGCTGCGGCATGCGCTTGCCTAGATATTTTTGAAACGGATCGAGTTTTGGAAACGTCCCAGCCCAAGATAGCGCTTCTGAAGGAACGACTTTTTGAGGAAATCAACAATTTGAGTCATGTCGGCGATGTGAGGCAGCGCGGTTTCATGATCGGTATAGAACTCGTCGAAGATCGCGGTCTGCGGAAAGCGTATGCTCCTGAAAAACGGATGGGCTCTCAGGTTAGTCAAAATGTTCGCAAAAATGGCCTGATATTGCGACCTCTCGGCGATGTAGTAGTGCTGATGCCGCCTCTGTCTATCACGGCGGACGAAATCGTGAACTTGGTTTCCATTACTGCCCGAAGTATTCGTGAGATTTGCGGCGAATAAGACCGTCGATTTGACGTGAGAGCTTCCAGCAGCCATTCCAACGGACCATGTCAAGAATCTTCAAGAAAAAAGGGCTCTTTGTTACCGGGACCGATACCGGCGTAGGCAAAACTATCGTCGCGGCAGGACTTGTGAAACTCGCCCGCAATAAGGGATTGCGAGCCTGGGCAGTGAAGCCTGTCGAGACCGGCTGCACGGTTAGAGACGGACAGTTATATCCGGAGGATGGCTCTTTTCTCCATCAGGCTTCGGGAGGAGACCTCACCCTGGATGAATGCGTTCCATTCCGATTCTCTTTACCTGCGTCTCCGGCCAGGGCCGCGGCTGCGGTGGGTTCGAGCCTGCACATTGCGGACCTGAAGGAGCATGTCTTGACCCTCGCAGAAAATGCCGACCTAACAGTGGTCGAAGGAGCAGGCGGTCTTATGGTCCCTGTTCAGGGGAATCTCATGATGCTGGATCTTGTGGAACAACTTGGTTTCCCAACCGTGATTGTGGGACGGACCGGCCTCGGCACGATCAATCACAGTCTGCTCACCCTGAACGCTCTTAAGCAAAGAGGCTTGGAAGCTCTGGGCATAGTGTTATCTTGCTCTTCTCTTGAGCCTGGTCCTGAGGAAGAATTCACTCCATCCGATTTGGCCCGATTAACTCAACAGGTCCCTGTGCTTGTGCTGCCATATTTGTCGCCGAATGTGAAATCTGACCCGGCAAAGATCGCAGAAACAATCAAGGCCGCCTGGCCGAAAGAAATACTAAGTCGGTGGCTGGAGTACCAGAATCAGTGACAAGAGAGTAAGCGGTTAAGGGCGAAAAAAGTGTCATTGCGAGCGAAGCGAAGCAATCTCCTCTATTGAAGGCTAGGTGATTGCTTCGTCACTTCGCTCCTCGCAATGACAGGTTGGGAACGCTTCAGTAGTGTGAAGGCTAACAAGGAGGAAACCGCAATGGCGCCTCTTAAAGTGATATTCCACGATCTGTACTTGACCGATTATCCGACAGCCTCGGTTGAAACACCGGATCGCGTAGTCTCCGTCATGTCAACGCTGCGGAAGCATTATCCTGTGCTGGAGCCCACCGCTGCAACGGACGCGGAGATCCTCATGGTGCACATAGAATCCATCCTTCGGTCAGTCAAGATGGATCCCAGTGTTTACACGGCAGCCGCAATGGCGGCAGGCGGAGCAATCATGGCCGCTCAGCTGGCATATCAGAGACAGCCCACCTTCGCGGCGGTGCGGCCTCCGGGGCACCACGCAAGCCCGGGAAGCCATTGGGGCTTCTGCTTTTTCAATAATGTCGCGATTTCCATCGAAAAACTAATACGTACGGAAAAGATATCCCAGGCCTTGATTCTTGACATAGACCTTCATTTCGGCGACGGGACCGACAGGTTCTTTTCCGGCAGAAAAGGAGTTGTGGTCGCCAATATTCAGGACGACACTCGCGAAAATTTCTTGAAGAACGTGGAATTGGCCTTGAGTTCCAATGAATATGACATCATAGCGATAAGCGCAGGCTTTGACCGGCATCAACACGACTGGGGAGCCACCCTGACGACGGAAGACTACTTCACCATCGGAAGAAACGTTCGGGACTATGCGCTTACCAAATGCGACGGCAGATACTATGCGGTCCTGGAAGGCGGGTATAATACAGCGGTCCTTGGTGAAAATGCCTTGGCATTATGCCGCGGAATGGAGGGTGAGTGAAATATTCCGGCGAAACTATTTATCCCGCATTGTGCGAGGGATTTCCTCCAAGGCCCCAAAAGCTTAGAATTTCAGAGGCTAAACACCCGTACAGGAGGCTGTTATGGATGCCCTGCAAGCGATTCTCACCCGCCGCAGCATTCGTCGCTACACATCGCAACCTGTGACTGACGATACAATAACCGAGCTTTTGAAAGCCGCTATGAGCGCGCCCACCGCGGGCAATGAACCGTGGCGCTTTGTCGTCATTAGAGATCGGGCCACACTGGACGCGGTCCCCAATTTTCATCCTCATTCTCAAATGCTCAAACAGGCCCAGGTTGGGATTGCGGTCTGCGGAGATCCGACTGTGGAAACCCTCAAGGGACGCTGGCTCTTGGATTGCGCGGCCGCCACGGAAAATATTCTCATAGCGGCCAACGCCCTTGGGCTAGGCGCCTGCTGGGTAGGAATATATCCGGTGGAGGAGCGGATTCAGGCGCTCAGAGACCTGTTGGGTATTCCGGGCCATGTGATTCCGCTGTGCATGGTTTCTATTGGGTATCCCGCGGAAGAAAAAGGGCCTTCGAATAGGTTCAGGCCGGAACATGTCCATCAGGGGAGATGGTAAGATCCACCTTATGTCTCGTTCCCAGGCCTCCAGCCTGGGAATGCCTGTCTTCCGAGCTCTGCCCGGATACCGGATTGGCGCCGCAGGTTCCCTGAATCCCTAAAGAGAGGTAGAGCCTCCCGGTACGCGTTCCCAGGCTGGAGCCTGGGAACGAGGAGAAAAAGGGGAACTTGGGAATTAGCCGCCCTCTTTCAATTCATCGAACCGAAACTTAAGAGAAATCACCCCTTCGGATAATTTTTGGCGCTGGACGTACGGGACTTTGTCAAAAACCTTGAGCATGGCCGTGTTGGAAAGCAGCACATCCGCTTCAAACCCTTTGATTCCGCGCTCCGCGGCGATTTCCATCATATAATTGAGCAGGAACGTGGCCAGGCCCCGCCGCTGAAAATTTTCATCGATCACAAACGAGACGTCAGCAAACTCCTTTTTCCTATCGAGCAGGTAACGCGCCTCGGCGACAATTCGGCAATCTTCCCACGGACCTATGGTAATTACTACGGACAGCCCGTCTTCATCATTGATATTTACATATTCTTGAACATTTTTGTGAGGCATGCTCTTTCGAGGTGTGAAATACCTGAAGTAAACCGAACCATCAGACAAATTGTAAAATAAATCTCTTATCATCGATTCATCGGTAGGTTTAATGGGTCTTACGTGGGCCTTCAAGCCGTCTTTGAAGATGAGATCCGTGGTAACCCTGGCCGTGAGTTCCGGAGAAGCCATGTTGTAATGAATCTGGCTGGTATATATGTAGCCCATCTCTCGAGCTTTCTTCAGCAGGCCTTCCCTGTGGTCCGGGTGGGCTACCTCAATCAGGGCCATGGCCCGCTCGCGAACCGACTTGCCTCCAAGATAAGCTATGCCATATTCCGTTATCAGGTAATTGGTGTCGCCCCGATTCATCATCACCGCAGCCCTGGCGCCGAATGAGGGCACTATGTTGGAGCGCCCTGTTTTGTCCGAGGTAGACAGAAGACAGACAATGGATCGACCGCCTTTGGAAAGATTTGCCCCTCGCATAAAATCGTGATCGCCCCCGGAACCGAAAAAAGCCGTCGGCGTCGGGCCGCCTTGTCTGATCTGGCCGCGAAGATCGACTTGTATGGCCATATTTATGGCGATCATCTTATCATTGGAAACTATGAACGAGGGATGCAGCGCCACATCAGTCGGATAGAATTCAACCAGCGAGTTATCATTAACATAATCATACAGACGACGAGTCCCGATGCAGCAAGTCGCCAGGGATTTTCCCCGATACATTTTTTTTGTGCTGTTGTCGATCACGCCCAATTCAATCAAATCAGCCAGCGGATCGGTGAAAATCTCGGTGTGCAATCCAAGGTGGCGGTACTCTTTCAGGTAATCTATTAGCCCTCTGGAAATACCCGAAAAGCCGAATTGAAGCACGGAGCCATCATCGATCAGTTCCGCGCAATATTTGCTGATGGTCATTTCTCGCCGTCGGAGCGGCTGTTCAGGGAATTCCGGCAGCTCCTCCTCAGCTTCCACCAAGTAGTTGATCCGATCCGCGGGAATAAAAGTATCCCCCAAAGTTCGAGGCATTTGGGGATTGACCTGCGCGATCACCGTGCGAGCGGACTGCACTGCGGCCAAGGCAATATCAACCGATATCCCGAGACTAAACCTGCCGAAGCGATCCGGCTCCGATACCTGCACTATAGCTATGTCAACCGGTATTCGACGCTTTCGGAAAAAATCGGGAATCTGTGAATGGAAAAGCGGCACGTAATCAGCCTCAGATTCGACGATTAGAGGAACGAGTTGGGCTGTCCACGAAAAACGTCTTAAAACTGAACCTTTCGGGGGACGCGGAGGCCAGAGCCGCGGCCTCGGATCCTGAAAGAAATTGTATCAATTCCGCATCAGAAACCGCTGCGCTACCGAGAGCCCTGATCAGCGTCTTGGGTTCCGAGGCCATGCTCCCAAGATATATCCTGTCGCCGTTCTTGACGAAGGAGACGGCCTCCTCCACAGAAACCAGTTTCGACGCGAATCGTTTTTTCCAGCTCTGCATTTGGGTCACTCCGCAAGGCGAAGGGTTCGAGTGGACCGGCAAGGCGCCGGGTCCTCCCGGCTGTAAGTATTTTGGATTGTTGCAGATTGGTTAAGGATTTTCAAGAACAGGTCTGAGGCATTCCGCCATGCCTATTGTGGGGCAGGTTGGAAGCCCTTCCCCACAATACGAAATTCTTATTGGTTTATCGGGTCGAGGCCGAAGGAATGATTTGCATCCTCCACGCAGAGGACTACGCCGCCTTTACCCAGGTAATATCTCTTGCCGTGCCATTCAATGTGATTGCGAAACACGGATCTTGAGAAAACAAAGGCTGTTACAAAGATGAAAGGCAAGTAAGAGATCAGCCAGCTCCAAATCGGAATCCGGAATGGATTCATGCTCCAAAATAACATGGCCGCGGCGAAGACCACGATGAAAAAACAATATGACGACCATCCCAGAATCGGGCTAATCAGTCCCAATGGAAAAAGGATGGCGACAATGAAAGCGCCAACGGTGGCCGCAGTGATGCTCAATTGGAACAGAAGAATGATAGACCAGATAATCGGATTGGTCCACTTGGGAAAAAGGATCTGCCGATCGAGATAGTGGATGAGACCACTCAAGCACTGGTTGGGCAATGGAGATCTGAGAACAGATCGCGGGTCCAGGAACACAGGTATTCCTGCTTTGTCGAGAATGTTGCCCAGCGCCAAGTCGTCGATCACATTGCGGGACCATTCCTCTATGACATCAAGGCGATGGAAGGTGCTTCGGGTGATAGCAGTGGCGCCACCCCACGGTTTGGGTTTGTTTGCAATGAGAAGCAGAAGAAATGCGGCGTAAATAGCTTGGCATATACCCCAAATCGTCGCGGGACGAGGATCAAACGCCCGGAAGGTGGTCACCACTTCGAAAGCCCCTGTTCTCAGAGGCTCCGTGAAGCGCCTCAGCCAGTCAGCGTCTACCATGTTACTGCTGTCACAAAAGACTACGACCTCAGCGCTTGGGCTCAAATGTTTGATCCCTTGCACGAGATTGTGGTTTTTCTGGCCGCACATGCCGGCTGTGCCGGTAATCAACTTTCTGACATGGGGATATCGGCTGGAAAGACTATCCACAAGCGACCCGGCCGGGTCTTCCTCGCTTTCAATAAGAAAAATTACATTGTAAGAGGGGTAGTCCTGCTGTAAAAGCGATTCCAGGATCTTTTCCTGATTCGGCAAAACACCTTTGATCGGGACGAGAATTTCCATGAGGGGAAAATCGGCTGTCGTCTGCCGTCACGTCCCATTTACTCGCCAAAAATATTCTTATAGCCCCGAGGCTCGCGTAAACCACGGGCGGGATTATGGTAAACAGAAACCAGAGGAATACAATCCATTCGGAAAAACTCATGCACATTTCCTACAATCAGTCATTGCGAGCGCAGTGAAGTAATCTCCTATCTTTAATCAAAGGGGAATGCTTCGTCGTTTCGCTCCTCGCAATGACAAATCACAGAGGCTACATTCCGGATCAGGCTTTCCTGCGCACCCCCGCACTGGAGTCGCCAGTCGTCCTGATTCTCTCCCCTTACTGAATACTCACTACTACCAAAATTTGCATTTGACTATAGCGAACTTTGCCAAGTTTGGAAAAAGAACGACATTGTTTTAACGGAAACCCGTTATAGGATTGATTTGCAATGGCCAGAATTCTCTACGCGTTAATGGGTGACGCGCGCGGTCACATGAACCATGCGCTTATGGTAGCCCAGGGGCTCAGTCGGCACGAATTCCTCTTTGTCGGCGGAGGAACAGCTGTCGACTTGAAATCACTGGGTTACAGTGTCGAAGAAGTCCCCTTTGCAGCAACCTTCTACAAGAACAACCGAGTAGACATCGCGGCGACTGTAAGAAATGCCGTAAAGATTTTCGGCGGAAGCAAAAAGATCGTAAAGAGGCTCGCTGAGATTATCACCGCATTTGATCCGGACCTCATTATAAGTGATTATGAGTACTTTACGCCTCTCGCGGCACGAGCCCTCGGCCGGGACTGTATCAGTTTCGACCACCAGCATATAGTGACCCATTGCCGTTACGAGCCGCCTCCCATCCAGCGACTGGGCAGATGGACGCTAAAATTCAGCGCCAGCAGGTTTTATGGCAATTGCTCTCGTTTCGTAATAATTTCGTTCTTTCGCCTGCCACCGCTTGATACCTCAATAACGGAAGTCTTGCCCCCGCTGATAAGAAAATCCGTTACCGAACATCCGCCGACGCAAGGGGATCACATTCTCGTGTATCAGACTTCGCCGACTTTTCTTAAGCTCTTTCCGATTCTGGAGGAGATGAAAAGCCGGTTCGTCATTTATGGATTCGGCGCTCTTCCCCCGAGGAAGAATTTGGAATTCAAAGCGGTGTCGGACCATGGTTTCCTGGAAGACCTGGCGTCCAGCCGCTACTGCATAGTGAACGGCGGCCACAATGTCATATCTGAAGCCCTGTTCCTGGGAAAGCCGGTCTTTTGCTTTCCTATAGGTGGCGCGTACGAGCAATTTATAAATGCCTATTTTGTTCAACAGCTCGGTTTCGGAGAGTATTTGGTTGCATCAAAACCGATAAAAGGCATGTTGGATTCATTCGAATCGCGATTGGCCCATTTTAGAGAGGCTGTACGCAAGGAGAATTTCTATGGGAATGAGGTCGTGCGACGCCGGCTGGAGGAATTGATCGGGTAAAAACCCAAGCGCAATCCTTCCCGCGAAGGGGATTTGCAGTAGCGGCTCCACTCAATAACCCATGAGACCGCAACAGCGAGTGCATACCGGCATGAGGCCCTTTTCCGAAACACTCTTTCTAAATTTCCGATATGGGGCGGAATTCCAGATCTGAGTAACGGTTCTTTCCTTCACGTTCCCTACAACAAAATCATGATAATCTCTGCAGGGAGACATGTCCCCGTTGGAATTGATTTCGACCGCGCTGTATACGGAAACACAACGATTATACCCAAAAGCGCAGCTATGATCGGTATAATACTTTTCCAGGTCTTTCATGCTTGTCAACGGGGGCAAAATTATTACTGATGGACCGGAGAGTTTAGTAGATTTCCTTCTCAGCTTTTTCAATTGGGCGGAAAGAATACCTATATCGGGCGGCCTCCAGTCTCCTATCCAGCCGTAATGCTTCTCCGGTTTGAAACCGAAACGCTCTTCGAAATCTTTGGTCTGCTTATCCGCCGATTGCTCGTCGATCCACCACGCAAGATAGAACACGCAAATGTCCACCTTGTCCTGGAATCGATCATATATGTCCACCAGCCGATTGTAATTCAAATTGTTAATTGTTGTGAGCGACGCGAGAAGAGGCAGACGTTGGTTCATTTGTTTACGGAGTTCGCGTATTTTATCTATTGCGGACACTATAGCGGCGAAGTTGTCGAACCGAGGATTCGCGCCAGGGCGACAGGCATTGTGAATTTCCCCGTCCGGTCCGTCTATCGAGATCTGAACGAGAAACATCGGGGCCTTGACTAATCGTTGCGCGTGCTGCGCAAGCCCGGTGCCATTTGTAGCGATACTCGGCGGCATGCCCAGACGAGCGGCTTCTTCGATGATTTCCACGGAGCCCTTGTAAAGCATGGGCTCGCCGCCCCACAGGTAAACTGAAGGAGTATGCCCCTTTGCCTTCAGGTCCCGGAGAAGCTCGATGTATCTCTCCGGGCTGACCTCCTGGTCCCTGAGCGCTTTGATTCCGCAGTCACGCAAGAAGCCACTGTCACCCCACTGGCCGCAAGTGTGGCAACGAAGGTTACACAGATCAGTTATCCGTACGCTGAATTGCCTGATTTTCCCGGCTCTACCGTCACCTGTCCGAGGCGATAAATTGCGGCGGAGCTTATCAAGCTGAATCATGCCCAGATTCTTGGCGTACCCCGGAGCCTCAATAAATTTGGGAATGGTTTTCAGAATATTGGAAACTGGTACCCAGGCTTGACTCATGCTTGAATCCTCTTAGTTTTCTCAAACGCTCACGTCCAAGATCTTCTTATTGTCCCGCGCTTCCCATGTAGCTTACAAAATTTCCGACCGACATTTGGGAGCGTATCATAGCCCTCAATCGGTCATTGAGCAATAGAGGATCGGTCTGCCGGCCTTAGCGGGTAAAATAGGCTCTGAAACTCCTGAGCGGGTCGAAGCGCCACGCAAAGAATCTAAGATGTTTCTCCGGTAAGCATTCCTGTTGGCTGGCCCATTCGCTCACATGTCAAGAGCCAGTGTATGAATCAGCTCTCGAAGGTCCTGTAGAGATTTCTCCGAGATCTTCACTATCTGAAATCCCGCGGTGGCTTCCTGGTCCCAGCCTTCGGTCGTGGCCCACATGCATTTCGCCTCGAAGACAATCGGACCTTCATCGATAAATTTTTCCGATGGCACGGTAAAGGTTTTCCGATCTCCAGGAACGGCCTTAATTCCCACCACGCCCACACCCTTCTCCGTTATGTCCCTCAAGATTCCTCGATTCTCCGGATGGCCCAATTCGTATATATCGACCGCCACCGCCAGGAAATACCTTGGCATTTCTCTAAGACTCTGAACCATAACCGAGTCATAGGCCGGAAAGCGACCGTCAAGTTCCGCTTGATCTAGTTCTCCGGCCTGAAGGAGTCCATCGAAGGCCCTTTGAAGGCCTTTGGGAGATAGATCATGTTTTTCCATCAATTCAAAATCGGTCATGCCGGACCTGATATCTCTTACCATCTCCGGTGGTTCGAGTCGTTGGAGGATCACGGTATCCTTGTAAGGACCGCGTCGCGAATCAAGTTCCGCTTGAGTTATCGCGTTGATTTCCAGCAACTGCCTGAAGATACTTTGCAGCCCCTTGATCGACAGGTTGTACTTTGCCATTAATTCGGGATCGGTCATGCGAGCACGGATGTCTGCAATCAGTTGTCCGGCTTTGATTTTAGGTTTGTCTGGCATCTGAGCGGCTATAGAGGGGATTAGGAATTAGCCAACTCGAAAAGCCTCCGTGAGCGCGCACCCCGATCATCGAGGACGCGCCATGGCCGTCGTACGGGCCGATTCCCGGAAAACTAACCTAGACTATTAAATAGGGTATCCGGGTTATTTCGATTGACCGATACCCCCTCGCTTCCGTTGTATATTACCAGAATCCGTTGAGTGACACCTATTTGATTTATACTGAATAGAATTCAGGATGTCCTGAAATCGGCCGAAATTGCATGCGCCGAGGTCCCGAAGTCTCACTAAGTCAACGGAAGCGCTTCGAACCGTAAGTGGCTCGTTCAACTTCGGGAAAAACTGCACGGGACTCACCTTTAATTGCCATGATTAGTCAAGATTTTCGTGGAAGGCGCCAAACAAAAAGGGCGGAAACATTCCGCCCTGGAAAAACCAATTTCTAAGTTAGGATCAGGATTCCCTGATTATTTGTCGCATCGACGGCCGTGTGTCGCACAATAAGCCTTATCTATTCCTACGTGGTCGGGCGCAAAGACAACCGGACGGGCTCTTGTCTCTGAAAGAGCTACGTGCAAACGGTGTCCCTCTCCGCAGGCACATCCCGGTATGTTCGCGTAGGCTTCCACAAAGTGCTCTTGCGCAAGCTTTTGCACGTCCAAGCCACTTTTTTCTTCGATATTCATCTTAACCTCCAAGAGGATAATTTCTCGAATGATGAAATTCTCAATTTAGATTCTGAGATAACCGTAAGCATCCCGCGGGCCAAGGGCAAGATGCTAATCATTGGCGGCGAGTTCGTTTGCCCGTTGTGACCCCTCCCCACTATCGTCGTCGCGGTTTATTTCGCCCTTGTTTTTGCGCGTAGTAATGGAGGGAGCGTAAAATTTCGTTTTGGATCGTGATTGGCAATTTCGTAGTTCTTCAAGTAATAGCGATCCAGGGTAAATGACACCACCTCGCAACCGATTGACACAAAATTTATGCAGCCCAAATCGGCCTAGTTGCCACCGACAAGTCAACTAATCTGTTTTCCTAGGGAAATCGATAGTCACTTCCGTGGGGTAGCCTCCCATCAACTCAATCCGATTACAACTTGTAGTGCTGAATGGAACCCTTCAGTTCCTCTCCTAAATCACCCAACCTTTGAGCTTCTGCTTCTAGTTGACCGGTGCCGTCTTTGATTTGACGCATGGCTTCTTCGACACTTACCATAGCAGTAGAAATTTGTGCCACCCCGACGGATTGCTGTTCAATTGACGCTTGAATCAGACTCGCTGCCTGAGAAGATGACGAGACGTTGCCTGACAGTCTTCCAATGATCTCCCCTGTCTGAACGGACGCCGCTACTCCTGACTCCACCGCTTTACCCCCTTGTTCTGCAGCCATGACAACAGCGCCCACCCTTTTTTGGGTATCTTCAAGGATACTTCTAATTCTTTCTGTGGCCTGCTTGGATTGGTCGGCAAGACTCTTAATTTCTTGAGCCACCACGGCAAAACCTTTTCCATAATCACCAGCCCTTGCGGCCTCGATGGATGCATTGACCGAAAGGAGCTTCGATTGATCGGCAATATCCTGAACTGTGGCAATGATAGCGCCTATCTGTTGACTGTGTTCGCTCAAGCTTACAACCGTTTCGCTTATGGACTCCATCTCGCCTTTTATCAAATTAATCTTTCCAATGGTTCTCTCAGTAGATTCCATGCCGGATTCGGCTACGCTCACCGATTCCCGAGAGTCCTGAGCTACAATCTTAGCTTTATCGCTGCCCACCTTGGCGGACTGCTTCACCTGTTCAACGGTGGTGGCGATTTCCGTTACCGCTGAAGAGGTTTGGGTAGAACTGATGGCTACCTGAGCAGCGGTGGCGACAACCTCAGCAGAGGACGAAGCGAGGGTGTTCACCGTCTGCATCACCCGGTTAATTTGGGTTCTAAAGCCCTCACGCAAGTCTCCAAACGCCTCCACCAGATCGCCTATCTCATCACCTCTTGAAATATTAGGCGTAGCAACCGTCAAATCTCCGGCCGCGACCTTTCGTATTACAGCGGCTATGGCGGCTATGGGTCCGGATATTCTAGTGGCCAGGATGACAGCCAGTATAAAGACAAGCGCCGCCACGACAAGGCCTATCAGTCCTAGGGCGCCGAGGATGTTTGGCAGGAGCAAGATCTCGCTCGACGGCACAGTGGCAAATACTTTCCACCCCAAGTCCGGCAAATTGCCTACCGACCCGGGATATGCGATTCCCACCGTCTTTGACACGGATTCCTTGTCTCCTGGTTTGGTGAATTCGTATTTGCTGAAAGTCTTTCGCTCCTGGGCAGCTTCCCAAAGCTGCTCCAACTTGATTTGCGAATCCTTAAGCCCAAGCCCATAAAGTCCTCTGTCCCGATGTAGGATGAATCGGCCAAGTCTGTCCACAATGAACACGTAACCGGTTTGCCCAACCGGAATTCTGGTCAAGAGAACTTCCAGAGGTTTCCACCGCAAGTAGGCAATCAGAACACCGTTTATTTGGTCACCTATTTTTACCGGAGCCGCTATGGGGAAAGTCCACCCGTTTGACTCCTTGCTCATTTCATTCACGATCTTGTTTTGTTCCAGACCGCCTAACCCGAGCTTTCCGCTCTTTGCCTCTGTAAACACCGTGGTCTTGGAAAAATCCATGGAGTTTACTTCCGGTGAACTGGCAGCTACGGGCATTCCGGTTTGGGCGTCCACCAGAACCACAAACTCGTATGCGCCGGAGAGCTTGACCTCATCGAGCAAGCTCAGGGAAACATCCTCTCTCACTTCCGATATAGTCAAACTCTCTGCAATGAGTCGCTCCCTCGACCTAATTAGGATCTCGGTACAGCGACTATTCATGAACTCTGTAACAGCTTGACTCGCGGAACCCGCGATGTTGACAACTTCTCGGAAAGCCGCCTGTTCCGCTTGCTGGTTGACTGCTTGATATGCGAGATAGCCTGCTACCAGCAAAGGCAAAATAGATGCCACGAGGAACCACGAGACCAGCTTCGTCCTGAGACGAAGCTTCAAATTGCTTAAGATTCCTATTCTCAATCTCCTGAAACTCGTCAAACTAACCTCCATGCTCTATAGCTGCGCTGATGTCAAAGGAAACGCGCTTTCCCGGATCTGGAAGTCCGTCGCCTACGGTCTTCTTCGACTGCGTTGCGCTTGCCGTACGGGGCTGAGTCCGGACTTTGCATTGGGGCATTCCCTTTGCTTACTCGGGTTCGTGAGATCGGTTGGCGTTATGGACCGGACGCCGCAAACAGTGCTCATACGCTGTATGCTAAGCCCCGAGTTAATGTGTGGCGCCCTGCTCGTCTTGTCAATCAGAAAGTATTCAGTATCCTCGTTCCGGCGCGTCGTTGTAATGAGAAGCTAAGATTCCATCTGATCAGTCGCAAAAAAAATAATTGCTGAGAAGGAGCAGGCTTCTTGTTTTGGCAGGGCTTCCCAAGAGATTGAAGAAGTTAGTTTTCTGCATCCGATTCGGATTCACCCATAGGCGCAACCGGTTAAGAGCTTGTAGAAGACGGTGTGGAAAAAGGCTCGTGAGAAAGTCGGATTCCCTTTCGTTAGAAGTCATGACCTGAAGCTGGCGCCACAGTAGGAATCGAACCTACGAGCTGCGGATTAGGAATTCAAATCTGAATCCTTAATGATTTTTGGTACCCCCGGCAAGGATCGAACTTGCGACCTGCGGATTAGGAATCCGTCGCTCTATCCACTGAGCTACGGGGGCACGTTTGCGACGAAGCCTGTATATAGCTTATCTCTTCAATTTATGTTAATATTTCGAGTCAAGTCAATCCTTTTCTGACCGGCACGCCTTGACTCGAAAATCCCTATGCCAAAACCTGCAATGAAGTTGTTTTGCCCGTGCCGGTGGCGCCTGCTATCAAG
>CAVVZX010000045.1:0-438299 GCA_963752855.1 uncultured delta proteobacterium
TGCAAGTGGCTTGCAAGGCGGTTTTCGCTTGCAAAAGGGCTTTGCCGCGCGTATGCTGAAATTTTTCGCATAAGAGGCTCTTCAATTACCGGCTGTACAGCTCGAGAGTACCATGACGCTGGAGCCGTGAAAAAACGGAGGCAAAGAGCCAATGAATTTACATGAATACCAGGCCAAAGAACTATTGGCGTCCAGAGGAGTACCTGTTCCCAGAGGTTCGGTCTGTTACACCCCTTTGGAGACTCTCATCGCCGCGCGCCAATTGAAAACGGACAAGATCGTTTTGAAGGCTCAGGTCCACTCCGGCGGAAGAGGGAAGGCCGGCGGTGTGGCGGTCTTGACAATGAACGATGACATCCGCTCCCGTGCCGCGGAGATTTTGGGCAAAAGGTTGGTGACCAACCAGACCGGCCCGCAAGGGAAACCTGTGAGCGCCTTGTTAGTGGAAGAGGTGATTCCTGTAGAAGCGGAGATTTATTTAGGAGTGGTCCTGGAACGCACTAATGGGCAAGTCACGATCATGGCGAGTCCTGAGGGCGGAATGGAGATCGAAAAACTTGCCAGGGAGTTTCCTGATAAGATTTTCACTATCAAAGTCGACCCGCTCAGAGGGCTAGCCTCATACCAGGCCCGAGATCTGGCATATAGACTGTCGAATAATAACCTGGCTGCCACGGAAATAGGTAAAATCATTAGCTCCTTATATCAGCTATTTCTGGATTATGATTGCTCGCTTGTAGAGATAAATCCCCTGGTAGTATCAGGAGATCGAGTAGTGGCGCTGGATGCTAAGGTTAACCTCGATGACAATGCGCTGTTCAGGCATCCGGAAATGGAGCGGTGGCGGGATCGATCCCAAGAAGATCCGCTGGAACTCGCCGCAAACAAGGACGGCCTCAGTTACGTTCGATTGGACGGCAATATCGGGTGCATAGTCAACGGGGCCGGATTGGCTATGGCGACTCTGGATTTGATCTCGTTGCACGGTGGATCTCCAGCCAACTTTCTCGATGTGGGTGGGGGCGCCAGCGAACAGGGCGTGACGGACGCGATGAATATCCTTCTTGATGACGATAGGGTGAAAGCGGTGTTTATTAATATCTTCGGCGGGATCCTCAGGTGCGATGTGTTAGCCCGCGGCGTTATCAAGGCATTCAAAACCAGGGACGTCCAATTGCCGGTGATCGCTCGCATTGAAGGGACCAATATTGAAGAAGGTCGGACGCTTTTTAGTGAGTCCGGTCTGCCGATAGAATTGATTTCTTCATTGGATGACGCTGCAAACTTAGTGGTGGAAAAGGCAAAGGCCGCTTAGATCTGCAGCGATGGGGAATAGAGATGGCAATTCTGGTTAATAAAGACTCGCGAGTTGTATGTCAGGGAATCACAGGCCGTAATGGCGCCTTTCATTCTCTTGCCTGTCGGGACTACGGGACCAACATGGTGGCCGGAGTTACTCCGGGGAAGGAAGGGCAGAGTGTAGAGGGTATCCCCGTCTTTAATTCGGTCAGCAAAGCGGTCAGAGAAACCGGGGCCGATGTCTCCATAATTTTCATTCCGGCCGCATATGCTCGCGAGCCGATATTGGAAGCCGTTGACGCGGGTATTCGCGTGATAATCTGCATAACGGAAGGCATACCGCCTTTGGATACCGCTTCAGCGCTTTATACGGTCCGTCAGGAAGGGAGATACCTGATCGGGCCTAATACACCGGGGATCATTTCACCACCGGAAAAATGCAAGGTCGGCATTATGCCGGGGTATATTCATGCCCCTGGAAATGTCGGGGTAATTTCCCGTTCCGGCACTCTGACATATGAAGTGGTGGACCAATTGACCAAGAATGGCGTGGGACAGAGCACTTGCCTCGGTCTCGGCGGCGATCCTGTGGTCGGGCTAAGTTTCATAGACGTGCTAAAAATGTTCAGGGACGATCCGGAGACGGACTTGGTGGTCCTGATAGGTGAAATAGGAGGCTCTGCGGAAGAACAGGCGGCCGAGTTCATAAAAACTGAATTTAATAAACCCGTTGCGGCCTATATAGCCGGTCGATTGGCCCCGCCCGGGAAAAGAATGGGACACGCAGGCGCGATCGTAGACGGCGCGACCGGGACCGCGGACGGTAAGATAAAAGCTTTGACTGACGCGGGAGTCAAAGTCGTTGAGAATCTCACTCAAATAGGCTCTGTCGTTAAGACGATGCTCAAATAACCTTCAAGTGGAATGGAACAGGAGAGATAAATGTCGGTGACGCAAGAGAAGTTCGATGAACTGAAGCGAAGACTGGCTGAAGCCGATGCCGCCGGCGGGCCTGAAAAAGTCGCAAAGCAACATGAGTCAGGCAAAATGACCGCCCGAGAAAGAGTTCTCCAGCTTCTGGATGACGGATCTTTTGAAGAAATGGACAAGTTTGTGTCCCACAGGTGCACCGACTTCGGCATGGAAAAACTCAAGGTCCCCGGCGAAGGGGTTGTGACCGGCTTCGGACGAATAAACGGCCGAGGGGTCTACGTGTTCGCCCAGGATTTCACTGTCTTTGGCGGCAGCCTCTCGTACACTCACGCCCAGAAAATCTGCAAAGTGATGGATTTGGCTTATCGCAATGGATTTCCTCTGGTCGGCATCCCCGATTCGGGGGCGCCCGCATTCAGGAAGGCGTGGAAAGCCTCGGCGGTTACGGCGAAGTATTCTATCGTAACGTGCGAGCGTCAGGCGTGATCCCTCAAATATCAGTGATAATGGGACCATGCGCAGGAGGCGCGGTATACTCGCCTGCGGTGACCGATTTCATCTTTATGACGGAAGAAACCAGCTACATGTTCATTACCGGGCCGCAGGTCATAAAGCAGGTCACCAGCGAAGAAATCGACCCGGAAAGCCTGGGCGGCGCGAAAGCGCATGGCCGAATCTCGGGAGTCTGCCACTTCCATTATCCCACTGAAAAAGAGACCTTGGCGAAAGTTCGGGAACTCCTTTCTTTCCTTCCTGACAGCAACCGAAGTCGTCCCCCGGTGGTCCCTTGCGATGATCCGCTCGACCGGATAATACCTGAACTGGACGAAGTCATCCCGGAGAGTTCTCGCAAGCCCTACGACATGAAAAAGATCATAGTGCCCGTGCTGGACAATCGCCATTTCATGGAGGTCCACGCGCACTATGCGCGCAATCTTATCACCGGTTTCGGGCGGATTGGTGGAAAGACGATAGGGATCGTCGCTAACCAGCCCAATGTTATGGCGGGCTGTCTGGACACGGAGGCGTCGGTGAAATGCGCCAGGTTCGTTCGCTTTTGCGACGCGTTCAATATTCCGCTCTGGACATTGCTGGACGTGCCCGGATACCTGCCCGGGACTCAGCAAGAGCACGGGGGCATCATAAAACACGGCGCAAAGATACTCTATTCGTACGCGGAGGCCACAGTGCCCAAAGTGACTTTGATTACGCGTAAAGCGTACGGCGGCGCGTATGTGGTAATGTCGAGCAAACACCTCAGGGCTGATATCAATCTTGCTTTTCCGTCCGCGGAAATAGCGGTCATGGGACCTGAAGGCGCCATCCAGATTCTTTTCCGGAAAGAAATAGCTAAGGCGGAGGACAAAGCGGCAAAGCGGCAAGAATTGATTGATGACTATGTGCAGAAGTTCGCCAGCCCGTATCGGGCGGCCGAACTTGGATTTATTGACAGGGTGATTTTGCCGAGAGACACTCGTCTGGTCTTGGCGCGTGCTTTCGCTCAACTGGAAAACAAGGTGGAAGAGAAGCCCATAAGAAGACACGGGAATATTCCGCTGTAGTTTGGCGGGACAGGCTGTACGGCGCGACTGGCGAGTCGCGCCGAAATCCCCCTGTATCCCCCTTTAGAAAGGGGAACGAATCCCCCCTTAGTAAAGGGGGGTATGGGGGATTTTCCAGTCATTCCTGGGAGCAGGAATTAGCTCGCGAAGCGGGATGGACCCGGATCGGATCCGGGCACGGACGACCGGCACGGAGGCCGGTCGCTACCGGGAATCGCGTCGATGCACGTCCCACCAAGTCATCTTATTTTTCGGACATTGCGTTTGAGAATCATTACAGTCACCAGAAAGCATTCTGCGAACGTTATTAATAAGGATATAACTATGGAGAAACGTATAAGAGTAGTGGTGGCCAAACCGGGGCTGGACGGTCATGACCGAGGCGCAAAGGTCCTTGCCAGGGCCTTGCGCGACGCCGGCATGGAAGTTATCTACACCGGCCTTAGACAGACCCCCCAGGCCATATTTCAGACATGCCTTCAGGAAGACGCTGACGTGCTGTGCATGAGTTCCTTGTCCGGCGCTCATGATTATTTGTTTCCCAGAGTAGCCGAAATCTTTAAGGAACAGGGAGTCTCTGACGTGTTGATAATGGGTGGCGGAATCATTCCCGAAGAAGATGTCCCGAGGCTCAAGGCAAGCGGCATAGAAGAGATTTTCGGACCAGGGACCAAGACTACGGACATAGTCGAATTCATAAAGACCCACCTTAAAAAGTAGGACCGGCATCTTGCCGGTCCTTAGGAATTCACCGCAGAGTGCGCAGAGAAGGGGGAAGATGGAACGAATGCGGGGGAACCCGCTTTTTGCAAAAAGCCGGATTCCCCCGCACCCCCTCCGGCAAAAACTCTTATATGGCTGGCGGTAAGGACGGCGTGCTCGGTAGAGGCGCACCCGTGTGCACGCCCAGAATGATAGTTAGGATCGACGGGATCTCATCAAGGCACATGTAGGGGCGCATGTCTATGCCGCCTTTTTCGTCCCCCTTTTCTAAAGGGGGATACAGGGGGATTTTGGCTGGGCAGGCATCCTGCCTGTTGATCGATTTGGATGTACACTGGCGACAAGTCGTCACAATAGCATCCTTTCTCATTCGCCGGGAGCAGCCTGGAAACGAGAAAATCGACCGGCACGGAGGCCGGCCGCTACCAAATCCCGGAGGGCGCATCGCCATGCGCCCCTACATCACCATTGGAGGTTCCGCCAGCCATTTAGGAGTTTTTGGCGGAGGGGTCTGGGGAGGGCGTTTTTGCAAAAACGCCTTCCCCAGTAATTTTCCTCTTCGCTCTCTGCGCCCTCTGCGGTGAGCGCATTCGATTTCCGCTTGATTTTTCCCCGATCTTCTGATTAATAATCTTCGCACGGCAACTGCCTATTAATACGAAAACTTGCTCAAAGGAGTTAAAGCATGACATTAAAAGTAGTTCGAGAGAAGGCAAAAAAGCTGGGCGTAAAGAACATTACTCGATTTAATAAAGAAAAGCTGATCCGTCTTGTTCAGTCCAGCGAAGGCAATGCTCCATGTTTCAAAGGCATACAAGATTGTTGGGAATTTGGGTGCCTTTGGCGGGGAGAATGCCAAAGCTAGTTCTTCAAAGCTTGCCTGTAAGACCTGCCAGAGGCAAGATCTGCGTCCGTATCCTGCCCGGATTTCACTGACTAAAGTTCTAGCGATCTACAAATCGCCGGTAGAATAGCGCGCCTTAACGGGCGTTTTTTTTTGCGTGAACACTGAAACTAAGTTGTGATTCGCTGCGCCGTTCATGTATGCTGGGCGCACAGCTTTCAAGCTCAAGAGAGGACCCGGAACGGGCCTCTACTTGCCTGCGAAGCGGACATCGCTTTGCGGGGAAATCACTAGCGCTGAGGGTTGCTACTATGGCGAAAATCACGATTCAAACCCTGAGAGACAAGAAGGCGCGCGGGGAGCGGATGACATACCTCACCGCGTACGACTACCCATTTGCGATCTTAGAGCAAAAAGCCGAGATCGACGTGATTCTGGTTGGCGATTCGATAGGCATGGTGGTCTACGGATACGACTCAACCTTACCCGTGACGGTCGATCTGATGATGCCCTGTGTCCAGGCGGTGCGCAAGGGAGCGCCTGATGTGTACCTGGTCGGGGACATGCCTTACATGAGCTATCAGGTGTCGATACCTGAAGCTATCCGAAACGGCGGCAGGTTCATGGCCGAGGGGGGCTGCGACGCGGTGAAGCTCGAAGGCGGCCGAGAAATGGCCGAAACAATCCGGGCGATGACAAACGCCACGATTCCGGTAATGGCGCATCTAGGGTTAACCCCGCAAGCTGCGGCACAGATGGGAGGCTATAAGGCCCAAGCAAGAGACCTGACAACAGCGAAGAAATTAATTGAAGATTGTAAGATACTTGAAGAGGCGGGCGCGTGCAGCATTCTGCTGGAAGCGGTTCCGGCCGAAGTGGCTGCAATAATTACACGCCGAGCTAAAGTTCCGACCTTCGGCATTGGGGCCGGTCCTCAATGCGACGGACAGGTCCTTGTCATCCACGACATGATCGGCATGTTTGATAAGAAGGCCGCGAAATTCGTGAAGAAATACAGGGAAGCCGGAGCGCTGATCCTGGAAGCGCTCAGGGAATTCAAGCAGGAAGTCGCGGCTGGAGCGTTCCCGGCCAAAGAACATTGTTATCCTATGCCCGCGGATGTGGCCGCGGAATTGGAGAAACTGTATCCGTAGCGGATAATTCACCGCAGAGACGTGGTGACGGATAGCGGGAAAGAAGTAAGAGCGCATCTCCACGCGTGCCTACACATGGCTGGCACGATCCCACCATCAGAGTTGGTGGTTCCGCCAGCCATATAGGAGTTTTTGCCGGAGGGGGTGCGGGGGAATCCGGCTTTTTGCAAAAAGCGGGTTCCCCCGCATTCTGCCCCTGTTCCTGCCTTCCCTCCGCTCCGTCCTCTGCGGTAAAAATCTTCTTAAGTTTGCGAGGCTTCTAACATGCGAATCGGAATAATAGGCGCAGGCTCAATGGGATCGATAATCGGAGGACTGTTTTTCGAGGCGGGCCTCGACCCGGTCCTGATCGAGAGAGACCCGGACGAGGTCGCCAAGGTCAGGACAGACGGCTTGTGGATAGAAGGAGTGTCAGGCGAACGCCTGCTTCGGCCGCGAATAGTCTCCGATCCGAAGGAAGCGGGACCTCTGGACCTGGTTCTGGTATTGGTGAAATCTTACGATACCAAAGGCGCGGTCGATACCATAAAAGCTGTTCTTGCCGACGAAGGAGTGGTCCTGACGCTGCAGAACGGTATCGGCAACTACGAAACACTTAATGAGGCGTTTCCTGGCCGGGTCCTATTAGGGACCACCACTGTCGGAGCGATGACGCTCGGGCCGGGCAAGTTTCGTCATACGGGTTTCGGACAGACGCATTTTGGCGAGGCTGATGGCTCCATACGCGACAGAACAAAAGCTGTCGCTGAGATACTGGAAAAATTGAACGCCGGACCCGTTCATTTGGTGGATAACGCTGTGGGCTGCGTGTGGTCGAAACTGATTATTAACGCGGCTATTAACGCTCCGGGAACCTTGCTACGTGTCCGAAACGGAGATGTGCCGTCGAGCCAATCAGGTCGGGAGTTGATACATAATGTAGTGAAAGAATGCCTCGAAATAGTGAGCGCAGCCGGTATCAAATTGATCTTCGAAGATCCGGAAGCTACGGTTCTTGCGGTATGTGAAGGAACCGCGGCGAATGTTAATTCCATGTTACAGGACATTTTTGCAGGTCGCCGTACGGAGATAGATTTCATCAATGGAGCGATTGCTCGTGAAGGAGATCGATTAGGAATTCCCACACCCGTAAATAACACCCTGGCGCTCCTTATGAAATCGCTCGAAGCCACAGCTTCGCTAAGAATTCGCGAAGGAGGCTAAATCCGATCTGTCAAGATGCTAATGAATTCCAACGTATTACCTGAAATGACGCTGGGTGGGCTAATAGATGGCGCCGGACTCGGATCCACTCACTGGCGCATCTGGTTGCTTTCTGCAATGGGGATTTTCCTCGACGGGTTCGATCTGTTCATTGTAGCGATTGCAATGCCGCTCATAGTGACAAGTCTTTCCCCCAGTCCTGCGATCCAGGGATTGATCATGTCGTCAGCGGTGCTGGGCGCCATAGTTGGGGCGTCGGTGCTTGGGCATTTTACGGATCGTTGGGGAAGGAAATACCTCTACCTGGCAGATTTGTCTATTTTCGTTGTATTTGCGGTGCTTTCCGGTTTCGCTTGGGACACATATTCATTGATAGCATTCCGGTTTTTGCTCGGAATCGGAGTTGGAGCAGATTACCCTATCTGCGCGTCATATGTGACCGAGTTTATGCCCGCGCGAATACGCGGGAAGATGCTCGTCGGAGCATTTAGTTTTCAGGCTCTTGGGATGCTTTCGGCGGCTATAACAGGGTTGTTGTTGCTCAAGGTTTTTCCAAGTCAGGACTGTTGGCGACTCATGCTGATCTCCGGCGCGCTTCCAGCGGGAATGGTGCTCGTGTTCCGCATCGGAGTTCCTGAAAGCGCGCGGTGGCTCTTACGTCAAGGTAAGGTTACCGAGGCGGTCAAAATTGTGAACGAGTTGATTCCGGGAAAGGAAAAAGAAATAGAGGCTGCCGCGGCAATCGAACGGGAAGAGCTGACATCGGCGAAAAGGACACTGGGGTACTGGTCTCTTTTTTCACATCGCTATCGCAGACGGACAGCGCTGGCCTCGGTTCCGTGGTTCCTTATGGATATAGCGACTTACGGGGTGGGATTGTTTACTCCGTTGATTCTGGCTACCATGGCTATAGGGGCCGCTCACAAGAGCACGCTGGCGGCAGAGTATCTGGCAATAGAGCAAGCTGCGTTTCTCGATCTTTTCCTGGTCCTTGGATTCGTGATCAATATTTTGCTGGTTGACAAATGGGGCAGAATCAAGCTGCAGGTCCTGGGCTTCGCGGGCATGGCTCTGGGCCTCATAATTCTGGCGACTGCGGAACTGGCGCCACAAACCAGCTACATGAAAATTCCCCTGGTCCTGGCTGGATTCACTCTCTTCAACCTGTTGATGAACATGGGACCGAACGCTACCACTTTCATTCTGCCTGCCGAGCTTTTCCCCACGGAGGTAAGGGCGTCCGGCCATGGGTTCTCAGCGGCAAGCGCCAAGGTAGGCGCGGCTTTGGGAGCATTTTTTCTGCCAATCTTACAGTCCTGGTCGGGAACGTCCGGAACAATTCTGATCATGGCGTTTCTATCGCTGCTCGGGCTCATTGTCACTTTGGCCTACAAGGTTGAAACTAGAGGGCAATTCCTGGAGGATCTGGGCCAGTAATCAAACCGTTGTCGATCCACTGATTCAAGGCCAAGGAATCCGACGAAACTCGGAGGCGCCTAGGGCGGCCGGTGGACGCCAGTGCGGTAGGCATGTTGTCGAGGGAGAGATTACATGAGTCGTTCATTCTGAAATTAACCCTGAGTCGCTGATGCCTTCTCCATCTTTTTCCTCATCAAGTTTCCTAATCCCGGAAACGTAATATTAGTGACTGCATGAAAACCAGGTCCCCGAACGTTCCCATCAGCACCGCGGAGGAAACCAATATCCCGAAACATTTCGCCGCCCAATATGGGGTTGCCGCCAGCGCCAGAAAACCCAGTGCGGTGACTATGGACCACGCTATGATAGGTCTGGCCGCCAATCCATAGGCATTGAACATGAGCTGCTCATCGCTCAAGTCGGGATTGATGTTCACTTCTCTCCGGAACTGCGCCAAGAACTGAATAGTGTTGTTCGCGGCCAACGCCACGGCGACGGTGGCCGCAAACACCGTCATGATATTCAATGTGATCCCGAGCCAGCCCATCATGCCGAAAACAACAGCCACACGCGGGAGGCCGGGTATAAGACTTATCAACCCGAAAAACGGCGAGCCCATATAAATCACCATGAGAAGCGCAATGATAACAAGCGCAAGTATAACCGCGAGGATTTGCGACCTTACCAAATCGTGCGCCTGCATGGCGGTTACGACCAATTCTCCCGTTACAGTGGCTTCGGCCACGCCCTTCATCACCGAATCCGCTGTGGTCTGAATTTTCTTGATGGTCTTGAGAAGGGACTCCGAGGCCGCGTTCCTGATGCGGATAGATATGTGCAAATCATTAAAATCCTGATCCATATAGCCGTCGGAGACGTCGATTGCCGTCGGGGCTTGAGCCGGCCAGGAAGAAAAGTTGCGGAATAAGTTGAGGATTGTCGAACAGCTCTTCGGGCCGCGAAGGTTCGCGTCCCATAATTTGTTGACCATATCGCAGCGCGGAAAAAAAGGAGTCGATGTTCACCACGTCCGGTATCTCTTTTAGCCTTGTTTCCAATTCCGATACTTTTTTCCATGTACCAGGCGACTTGAAGGCATGGTTTCCTGCTTCCAGCATCAAGTCGACGGAGTGTACCGCGGTCAGGTGTTTCTCAACAAACCGGACGTCGCTGATTTCCTTGCTCGATTCGCCCAGGAGCTGTGAATATTGGGAGTCTGTTTTCATCATGGGCGCGCCTGCGAATAAGATCACGGCAAGTCCGATTCCGACGGCGGCAAATAATTTGTGATGTCTGACGATCTCGACCTTGGCAAGGTCTATTGTTCGATCCAAGAGATCGGCCGGTCTTCCGGAGCGAATGGCCGCGTCCAGCAACCGGGTGGATACAATAAAGTAAGGAACCAAGACCAGGGCTAAGAACAGCGAAATCATTATCCCGAGCGTCTCGACGGCCCCCAGTTGAAAAACCATGGGAAGGGGCGTTATTACCAAGGTCCCGAAGCCAATTGCGATTGTTAACGCGGTGAATAAAAGGGGACGCGCCTGGTATCTGAGCGTCTCTTTGATGGCGTCAATTCGATTTTCCGTAAGGCCGCGAAATTGATTAAAGCGGATGATAATGTGAATCACGATTTCCAGAGTTGTAATAAGGATGAGACCAAAAGATATGCTGGTGGAGGCGCTCAGTGGAACTCCTAAAATCGACATCAGCCCCAAGACCCAGATTACGCATATGCCCAGCGTTAACAAAGTCACAGCGGTCACAGTCGCGCTCTTGAACACGTATATTGTGACTCCGGCGCAAATGATGGCGCACATAAGCCCAAAAAGAACCGCGGTGCGGCCGGAATCGCGCAAAATGGCCTGACGAATTACCGATGGGCCGATTATCCGATAGCCGGCGCCGGGAATTAGATTACGGCTGACTATCTCATTAACGCCTGCGAGCAACTGTCTGGTCGCTTCAGGATCGAACTTTAATGATTCGGGAACCCGGATAAGGGCTCCAGCGGATTTCAGGTCCGAGGAAACGAGGAAATCAAACATCGGCAAGGCGGCTTCGATCCTGTCCAAATCCGGTTTCGGCGGCAGCCGTAGGGTTCCCTCATATTTGACGAGAACCGGGTAGTTACCGAAACGTTTTTTCTTTTCCTGAAAAAAACGCAGATTAGTGAGGCTGATTACCTCTAAGGCATTTGGCAATTTCGCCAACGCGTTCGTGGTAATTTCCAAGGAATTGAGGAACTGTGGATCCGTAATAGCTGATTTGCTCGTGATAACGACCAGTATGAATTCTTCGACTCCAAAGATCTAGTCACGAATTTTTCATATTGTTCGTAAGATTTGGACGGCGTCACGAGGGCGGATTTCAGGGACGGATCTCGATCAATATGCGGAATGAACAGGGCCAATAAGGCGGTCACGATCACAATCAATATCAGCAGAATTCGGCTGTGGTCTACAAAGATGTCGGCGATATGCTTCTTGCGCATCTGCCCCCCCATCGAGATTCTTGCGCGTACGGATCTAGCTATTTCAGTATAGGGGCTTCAACTGAATTGATGCGAGGCATTTCGGTAAAGAGTAGTAGGACCGGCATCTTGCCGGTCCTGAGTGCGCGCATTGAGCACGCTTGGCTAACAGCGATTCCGAGAGTTGCGCCCCTATTCACCTTTCCCCGGAATGACGGAACAAGGGTGATTGCGAACCAGAGCGAGATTTCTTACAGCGGATGCAGGGTCGATCAGGTGAGCTATTGCATTAAGACGCGAAAGCGCGCCCCTTCTTTCAGGATTGATGGGAGCGCGCTTGTTGGCATGCCGGAAAGTGATTAGAACAGTGAGCCTATGAAGGCGAACGGGAATCCGATTATCTCCACCGCGGTCGAGAGAAGGTCCGACCCGGAAGACTCTTCAGGATATTCCATGTAATCGGCCGGAGCCGCGGCAGGGGCCAATTTGATCGTCACGCCGTCTCGCACTACACGGTCGCCCGGGTAGTTTGTCGGAGCAGACGCGATGCCAGGTCGCGGCTTCATACGCGCCGCCTCTGGGCCAATTATATTCTCGGCTCATTGGCCTGTACTGCCTGTTCATTGTTCCTCGCGGATCTGACTGACCGTATGTCGGGTTGGTGGAACACGCGGGTCCTCCGACATCCACCGGACAGGGCCGACCGTCATGAGCGCCCGCTGGCCATGACCACCAATTGCGTGTGGCAGCCGGTCGGACTTTTTGAATCGGTTTCTGCGAAATAGCGTACTGCTCGTATTCCGAAGGGGCCCTCTTTTTTACTCGAGGCTCGGTTGTCGGCCTTTGGGCTTTTTTCGGTCACCGCGGGCTTTTTCTCAATCGCTTTCTTTTCTGCCGCAGGTTTGCGTTTGGGCGTCCGGTCTACGCTCTGCTCAGTTTTGGGAGGCGGCGGAGTTAGCACCAGGTCTTTTTCGAGGTCAGCGTCCAACTCGGATTCTTCCTGGTCAGCCGCAAGCATTCTTCCATTGGAAGATCTGTCAGACTGTTTGGCCCTCGGAGGAGGGGCCATCGAATTGGATCGTCTTTCCCTGTACGCGACCGCGGGCTTGGGCTGCGCCTGGTTCCGGCTTTTGGCCGAGGCTTGCGCTACGGAAGAAAAGTCTGCCTCCAAGTCCGCATCGGAATCTGTTCGAACATTGGACTTAAATTCCGTCTTTACAATCGAGCCGGGCTGCAAGAATAGCGGAGTCGGCGGCTTGGCGGACGCTGCGGCGGCCAGCCCGTCAAAAGTTCCGGCCCACGCGCATGAGGCTGCCGCAATGTAGATCGCCGCCGCAATATAGAAAATGGTTCTCATGCCATCGTCTCCTTTCGATAACGGTTCCTCGATAGAGGAATAATTTTCATTGTTTCTTTCCAGCGGGTGGGTTGCATTACCCCTCCTTCCCTGTGACTGGAGGAGGGCATATCATCATAAAATCGTCTTGTCAATCAGAATGTTACATAAACTTGTTAAAGTGATTTATTAAGAAGTTGCGGGTTACGCCAGGAAGCCCCCGTCCTCTTTGTGGGGCTGGCTTTCCAGCCCGCCCACAGGTTGCGCACGCTGCCACACTTGCTGATCATAAAATTATTGACAAGCCTCGCCGCTTTTCCTACGCTTATGGAATTTACTGCGTTCCTGGAGTAAAATAATTTTGCAACAAGCGCGAGACAACTTAACTGAAAACGAGTAAACCAGGATCGCAAGACATTAGGGACCGCAGGCTGGTCCACGAACTGCAAAGGAACAGACAAAGAATTATCGAGGAGATATTGATGGCCGCAAGAGAAAAGAAAAGAACTGACGCGATTGAGGATGATTTTGCCGCAGAGGAACTGGAAGAGAGACTTCCGGCGCAGGCGGAATCGGAAGAATCACGACAATATGAGGTAGCCTCCGCCAAATCCATCCCAAGACCCGGAACGGCAATGGCGTCCCCTCCCAAGGGTTTGATAGGCAAGGCAAAAGTCTCACTACTGGGTGACATGGAATTGGCGCCCACGTTGGAAGAGATTCAAAAGATCAACAAAGAGACTCCGGGGGATGCGCGCACTCCGCTCATGACTGTAATTCATGCCATCTTGGTCAAACATGGCGGGACAATGGCGGTGGAGGACCTGGCCGGACAAGTCGCGAAATACTGGAACAGACCTTTTCCTTCAAGTCCTTATAATACCGAGGAATTCATTTATATCATAGTTCGGAATTCCGAAAGTGTTCGAGTCAGTGAATAGGTACGTTTGCATCATCGCGGTCAGACGATTCGGGTCGGAACGCGCTGGTGGCATTGGCTCACTTGGTAGGAATTCGAGGGTTTATGAGTAACATATTGATAATGTTAGTTAAAAAATATAGGTTGCGATATCACATGCCTAAGGTCTCCGGACCTCTCACCCCACATTTTTCCCCTTGACACACTACATGTTGTGGCGATAAACATCCCATCCACAAGATGATCTGTTGCTGGCGGGGATCATCGAGTCATTCAGCGTCCGATTCCCGAGACTTTTGAACCAAAATTCAAGTAACACTAGGATTGCCGGAAGAATGTTCCGGTAACTCGCTCACAAAATTGGGGGCGTTCAGTGTCATGGAGTGTTTTCAGGCTTTTGGACGCATACTGTTGTCCGCCAAAAATTACGTGCCGCATTCAAGATCTTTCGACTGCTTCTTCCAAACGGAAAGATCGACAGGGCAAGATCAAAGAAGGTGGCGCCGAAGGGGGATTGCATGGCTAGCGTAACTGAAATTGTTGATTTTCGGAAAGAGGCCCCGCTTCAAGTGGAAACCACTGACATGGCGTTATTCGTTCGGACCTCCAGCGAGGCGATGGACGGATGGGACCGGACCAGGATTGTGGACGCTCTGCTCCGTGAGACGTTCATAGATGAAGGTACGGCCCAGGATATCAGCATCGAAGTGGAAAACATCGTAAAGCGAAGCGGAATTACTGTAATAACAGCCCCGTTGATCCGTGAGATGGTAAACGCCAAGCTTCTGGAGAGGGGACTTGAACGGGAACGGCGCCTCCATACTCGTCTCGGAGTGCCGCTCTATGACGTTGAACAGTTGATAGCGCACCCCAACAAGGAGAACGCCAACGTGCCGCACGGCCCGGAGGCTACCAACCTCACGCTTGCGGAGAACATTAAGAAAGAATATGCCCTCCTGAACGTATTCGACCAGAGCGTCGCTGACGCGCACATGAGGGGGGACATTCATCTGCACGATCTGGGTTTCATAGACAGGCCGTATTGTTCGGGACAATCTTTGGAGTACATTAAGCGATTCGGGCTGAACCTGCCGAACTCCCTCGCCATGGCTAAACCGGCTAAGCATCCGGAGGTCCTGCTCGCCCACATGGTGAAGTTTGCGGCCGCGCTACAGAGTCATTTTGCAGGCGCGATAGGATGGGATGCGGTAAACCTCTTTTTTGCCCCATATTTGAGAGGATTACCCGAGTCCGAGGTCCGGCAGTTGGCCCAGATGCTTATTTTTGAATTTTCGCAGCAGGCTGTGGCTCGTGGGGGGCAGGCGATCTTCACTGACATCAATTTGTATTGGGAAATACCGAAGCACTTCGAAAACGTCCCGGCCATCGGACCCGGCGGGGTCTTCACAGGAGAGACCTACTCGGATTATCTACCGGAGGCCCAGTTTTTCGTGAGGACCCTTTTTGACATCTATCGGGAAGGCGATGGAGCGGGACGGCCGTTTTTCTTCCCCAAACCGCTGGTTCATATAACCGAGAAGTTTTTCGATACCCCAGGTCATGAGGAGTTTTTGCTTCACATCTGTGATATAGCCTCGGAAAAAGGGAACACCTATTTTGTTTTTGATCGAGGCGAGACCGCAAAGATTTCCGAATGTTGCCGTCTTTCTTTCAAGTTGGAAAAGAGCGATTTGGAGGACGCGGTCCACCCGTGGAAAATGCGTTATTCCGCGATGCAAAACGTAACGATCAATTTGCCGCGGATCGCTTACGAGGCAAAAGGTGACGACACAAAGCTTTTTTCGCTGCTCACGGACAGAATATCTTTGGCCGCGGAGGCGCACCAGCAGAAAAAGGCGTTCATCGAACGACTGCTCAGTCTCGGAGAATCCGGGCCTCTGGCGATGCTTTCGATGGACCGGGACGGTGAGCGGTACTTGCGAATGCACAGAGTGACTTATTTCATCGGCATGGTAGGGCTCAATGAGCTGGTACAGTCCCACACCGGTGAAGAGCTTCATTCGAGCGAGGACGCGATCAAGTTCGGCTTGCAGGTCATAGCTCACATGAATCTTGTAGCCGCTCGGCTGAGCCGGAAGCAGAACATGCGATTCGTGCTGGAGCAGACCCCGGCTGAAAGCACCGCATACCGATTCGCGAAACTTGATATGAGGCTGTTCCGGCAGGCTGAACAAGTCGTAAAGGGTAATTTGAGCCTTGATGAAATCTACTATACCAACTCCACACTATTTAACGTCGGCGCGGAGATGGACGCGATCGAGCGCGTGAAGAGGGAAGGGCTGTTTCACCCCTTGATCGAAGCAGGCTCCTTGACGCACGTGTGGCTCGGAGAGACGCGTCCCAGCGCGGAGTCCATTGCGAATTTCGTTAAGAAGACTTTCCGTATGACCCAAAACGATCAGATAGCTTTTTCACCTGAACTGACAGCGTGTGTGGCTTGTGGCCGAACCACCAGAGGTTTGCAGGATGTATGCCCTGTACTGCAATTCGGATCAGGTGGAACAGATTACGCGGATTACCGGGTATTTCACAAAAGTCTCGAGCTGGAACAAGGGTAAGAAAGGCGAGCTACGCGACAGGTACAGAGCCGGTATGGGCGGAGGGAATTACTGAAGAAGCGCTGGCTAATGAGTTTTGAGTGTTAGGTTTGGTCTAGTCCGATTATTAGTCGAGGAGGGTTGGATATGACTTATCTGTTTACTAAGCAAGGCTGCACCGCATGTGAATCAATCAAAGAAAACGTAGACCTGCCCAGTGTCAAGGGCCTCACGGTGTTGAATTTGGATGGGGAGAATTCTGAGGCGCTCGCGATGCTGGCCTACTACGAGTGTGTCACTTTGGCGGAGAAGCATCTTCCCATACTGGTTTCCGATTCCCGAGAGGTCATACACGGGCCTCTGAACATAACAAGATACCTGAAAGAGAATTGCGGCTGAAAACCGATGGTCCCCCTTTTCTAAAGGGGGATTTAGGGGGATTTTCAAAACATTAGATCAAAATCCCCCCGTACCCCCCTTTAGCAAAGGGGGGATCAAATGTGATTGACCTCTTTTTCAAAGGAGAGGAGCCGGCTTCTAATTTGGCGATTAGGCATCCTTTTCAATCAATAAATCTTTAGTCCTTTCGGCGCAAACATGAACAACAATTTCGGCATTAAAGGATTTATCTCTACCTCCCTCGTGGACTGGCCGGGAAAGATATGCTCGGTCGTGTTTCTGGCCGGATGCGGGTTCCGCTGTCCCGCGTGTCATAATCCTAAGCTGGTGCTCAATCCCGGGTCTCTGCCTGACTATCCGATCGAAGAGATCTGCCGAAGTCTGTCGAACCGAAGCAAGTGGATCGACGGAGTAACCGTCACGGGGGGCGAGCCCACCGCTCGCAAAGATTTGCCGGATCTTTTGAGAATATTAAGAGAATACGGAGTCAAGGTTAAGCTCGATACCAACGGTTCGAATCCGCAAATGCTTGAGGATTTGATACGCTCAGGTCTGATCGACGCGGTATCTATGGATGTGAAGGCCCCGCTGGACTCGACCGCGTATTCCGTAGTCGCTGGCGCGCCTATCGATATCGAGGTGATCAAGCGGTCGATCCTACTTCTCCTGGCGCTCTCCGATTGAAGCGATATTCCGAACCACTGTAATTCCCGGCCTTGTCGAGGAACCCGAACTGGCAAGAATCAGGGAAGCCCTCGGCGACGTGCCGCGATTCATTGTCCAATCATTCCGTCGCATGGAAACGCTGGACCCCTCATTTGCTCAAATTCGAGAATTTGATCGTTTGCGCGTGGACAACATGCGCTCACGATTCGAAGTCCCGGCTCCGAATGAAATGATCGGACGGAAGCAGGCATGTGGCTGAATATCATAGACGAAACATCTCCGCGAAAAAAAAGAAGCGACAAAATTGGAATTCCGGCGTAAACTACGTTTCTTTAATTCGATCTGATTTTTGAGGTGAAAGGAGGCAGAATGCTATCCGGTAAGCTTTTGAAACTATTCATTTTGGGTGTGGTATTGATTGTAGGCATTATTCCATGTTTGGCTGAGGCTGGCTGATGTGGGACTTCACCCTCCTGGGGAGGGTCAGGCAGCTATTCATCATACCAAGGCATAGGATATGGCTACTCGGGATACGGCTATGGATACGGGTATGGATACGACTATGGATACCCCAACCAACAGCGCCAAGTCCGTGCCAAATCGGCAAAGGCCAAGAATAAGAAATCCCCAAAAACAATGCAGTAGGTAGGCAATATCCGGGGGGCTCTTTCTGGAAGGAAAGTCGCCCCTCGGACCTTCCCTAAGCGCTCCTTGAGCGCAACTCCTTTAACGCTTACTCCGACCAAACGAATCTGATTACGAGATATGTGAGGACGGGAGCCAAGCCTGCGTCAAAATTGCGGCGTCTAGGGTTGGTGTAGGGGCGCTTCGAGAAGCGTCCTGATGTCGGGCGGTTCACGAACCGCCCCTAGGGTCGCATCCTGAAGTGGGGATTCCGCGCCACCCCCGGCCACGCGTCCGTGCTCCGCCGCCCAGTGTGTCTTGATCAAATAGGAGTTTTTGGGGAGGGGTCTGGGGAGGGCGTTTTTGCAAAAACGCCCTCCCCAGAAATGGCACTTGCCGTTCCCTACATGCCCCAGCCGCCCGTGACTTCCAGTGTGGCGCCGGTGATGAAGCTGGCGTCATCTGACACCAGAAACGCTATGGCCGAGGCTATTTCCGCGGGGTCTGCCGACCGGCCGAGGGGCGTTTCCGCGATGATTGCTTCTTTGTATTTCGGACCCAACACATCCCGTATGGTGGGTGTGTCTGTAAGTCCGGGTAAAACCGCATTCACTCGAATTCCACGCAAGGCCCATTCTCTGGCCAGCGATTTTGTCAGCCCGACCAGACCGGCCTTTGCCGAGACATAGGCTGATTCTCCTTTACTCCCAAACTTGCCGTAGATTGATGACACCAGAACTATTCTGCCGTCCTTCTGATTAATCATGATAGGCCCGCACGCTCGGCAGCAATTCACTGCGCCGAGAAGATGCACTCCCAGGACCGCGAGGAAATCCTCAGGGCCGATTTTGAGGAATCCCCCCGGTCGATCAAATCCCGCGTTGCTAACAAGGACATCGATTCTTCCGAAATCTGAATGAAAATTCCTTACGCAATTCGCTACCGCCTCTGTGTCCGCGACGTCAGCGACAAGGGGCATCGCTTTTCCCCCTGCCTCTTTGATCGTACGAGCCGTAGCTTCGGCGGTTTCCGGGTTCCGGTCGAATACGCCTATTGCGGCCCCTTCTTGCGCCAGGCGAAAAGCCGTGGCCTGCCCGATCCCCTGACCTGCTCCTGTTACCAGAGCTACTTTGCCTTCAAACCTCGAACATAACACTCGCTTGTCCATTATACTGTCCCATCAAAGCGGTCTCGGACTATCTCGACATCGCAAGGTGTCATGGAATCCGCATACGCTGATTTGAGCCTTTTTATGCGTTCCAAAGATTCCTGAATCCGAGCTTCAGCAAGATCGCCATTTCTAACCGCGTTGAAAATCCTGGACCGGGCGGCTAACGCCTTCTCAGGATGATTGCAGAAGAGCAGAATGTCGGCTCCGGCTTTCAGCGCCCGAAGTGCGCATTCTTCGGGCTCATGACCGCGAGCCACCGCGGCCATATCCAAATCGTCCGTTATTACTACTCCTTCATAAGCCATGCGCGTCCGGAGCAGCCCATGGATCGCAGATTCGGACAAAGTAGCCGGATAATCCGGGTCAAGATTCCTGTAAAGGACGTGCGCGGTCATGATCATTTCCACCTTCGTATCGACCGCTCGTGAGAATGGGACCAAATCATTCTTTTCGATCATTTCCCACGGCCGAGAGTCTATCGGCAAATCGGTATGTGAGTCTACGGAAGTTCCTCCATGACCAGGGAAATGCTTGCAACAAGGGATAACGCCTACGGACCGCATAGCTTGGATTACGATTTCTCCGAGGTCCGCCACGACTTCGGGATCCGATCCGTACGATCTGTCGCCAATCACAGAGTGATCGGGATCTATTTTCGGGCCGAGCACGTCGAGCACTGGAACGAAATCAAGATTGAACCCGACTAATCTGAGTTCCTCCGCGGTTACCTGAGCGAAACGCCGGACCGCTTCTTCGGGATTCTGAGAGGACGCAAGCTCGAAAGCCGGACGGAATTCCGCGAAAGGCTCCTTTAGCCTACGGACTCTACCGCCCTCTTGGTCGACCCCGATGAAAATACCCTGCGAATCTTGGTCTCTAGCGTGCTCTTGCAGATCACGATTCAGCCCGGCTAATTGGTGGGGGTCCTGAATGTTGCGCGCGAACAGGATAACACCGCAGGGGTTGACTCGATTGATAAGGTCCGCAACCACCTTCGTGAAGCGGGTCCCGTCGAAGCCGATCATAAATAAGGCGCCGATATCTCGTTCGTTCATGGTCTTCTCAATGAGGCGCAGATGAAGCCTCAGAAATAACTGTGTAAGCCGGGCAGGTAATTTACCCCAAAGTAAGTGAAAAGAACAGCTGCGAAGCCGGCGACCGACAGAATGGCCGTTCTGTCTCCGGACCAGCCTCTGGCCAGCCGAGCGTGAAGAAAAGCTGAATAGACCAGCCAAGTGACGAGTGACCAGGTCTCCTTGGGGTCCCAGGACCAATAACTTCCCCATGCATAATCGGCCCATGCCGCGCCGGTGATTATGCCAAGGGTCAACAGAGGGTATCCCATGAGTATGGACCGATAAACAATCTCATCCAGGGTTTCCCGCCGAGGAAGACTCTTCCCCAGTTGACCACCTGTCTTGCTCAAGAGAAGTAATACCGCCGCAACAAAGGAGACCGCAAAACCGGCATAACCCAGGAAACAAGTTATTACGTGAGCCACCAGCCAGTTGGACTGTAATGCCGGGATTAATGGCTTGATATTGTGGTCTTCGAGAAAGGTGTACGCCATTACAAGAAAGACAAGCGGGAGTCCAAGCAAAACGATTACGTCAGTCCTGAATCGCAATTTTATTAAAATCAGAGCCGAGCGCAATGGTCCATCCAAAGAAAATCAATGATTCGTATAGATTAGACAGTGGAGCGTGGCCGATGCCCATCTGATAGGACTCCACCCACCGCAGGCCAATGGCGCCGGTGTGAACACACCAGACCAGAAGCAATAGTCCGAATACCCATTGTCTCATCCGGGAGTCCTCAGAACTCGACACGTAGGCGACCAAGTAGCCGACAACACACAGCATATATCCGAAAGTTACATAAGTATTAAGATCTGTGCTGGTCATGTCTTTCCCCGAGTGTCGTAAACCACGATAGGACCTTTTATCCTACCTGCCCCCTCTGTTCAGTCCGTTCGCTGGCCCCGCGAAGCGACTCTCCAACTACTTCTTTGATTTGTTCTCGGAATTCCCTGCGCTGCCTCTTGCTGCGTCCGGAGATCTCTATGCCGGACCCCGAGTCGGTGGTCCTCAACACCACTTCAACGTTGCGATGATTTGTGAAAAGAGTTAAGAGAAATCCGAATATCAGCATAATACAACCTACCCATACCACTCCGCTTCCCGGGTCATATCCGATTTGCAGCCCCGTCACGTACAGAGGAGTATAGTCTATGAAACGGAGCTGCAAATCATCGATTTTAATGGGGTCCGGATCATTCTTGAATAACCTGAATGCCCTGTTCTGTCCGTCAGGTCCCTGCACATTGATTTCGACGCCAGCCCCTCGCTTAGTTGAACCCGGCTGAAGGCTCACCAATCCAAGTTTATATTTTGTCCCCTGCAATTGAACCGTCGCATCTGGTTGAACACTTATTTCAGAGGACTCTCCGGATTGATTCACTATGCTGAATTTGACTTCCTTTACGGCTGCCAGACGGTAATCGGACTGGTACAGCGAGATTCCTTGAAATGTCAACGGATGGTTAACGAGAATCGAGTCCTTCAGAACTTCCTTGCCGTCCACCAGAATTCGAACATCGCTTCGATACTCTTTGGGCGCTCCCGTGGGGTATCGGTTAAGTACAAATCTATCCACTGCAATTTCGAAAGGAAGCTTTTCCACTGCTCCTGTAGGGATAAGCGTGAATCGACTCGCCTTCTCGCCCTCTTTGATCTGGACTTTGCCCTTGAATCCATAGAGCGAGCCGATCAATCCGCCTATTAGGATCAGTATTATCGCCGCATGGATAAAGGGAAAGCCCAAGAGCTGAACTCGGTCGTTCACCCAGGAAAGAATCAGGCCGTCTCCTGTCTTGGTCACTCGGGGCGCGCCGCGCACGAGCTGTCTTCAATGCTGAAGTGATGATTTTCTGAAGTTCCCTCACACCTCTCGGATCGGAGAAAGAGAAATTGAAAGAGCTTTTGCCGGAGCCGCCTTTCCAATCTGCCGGGATGCGCCTTAACCTTTGCAACAGGCATCCCATTATATTGAGCGACAGAAAACCCAGCAGCAGGATGAACCACCAGCTTCTATACAGTTTATGCAGATCCAAAATCGTGATGAGCCGAAAATAAAAGGGGGAGACCGCCTGTTGAAGTTGGTCCGGCGGCATGTCTTGGGGGATCAGAGTGCCCAGGATCGACGTTGCGGCGAGCAAGAAGAGCAGGGCGATCGCGGTCCTTACGGATGTGAAAAAAGCAGTAATGTCAGAAAATATCGAGTTCTGTTTCGAAGACTTGGAAGCGCCGGTTTCGGAGGTTCTCATTGATGGTTCGTCTACTGACTTGGCTTTTCCTGATACAATAACATAAGTCGCGAAATCCAGAGTTGTGTTATACTCCTCTAACGGACTGAACGGAACCATTGCGAAGTCTCTATTTGCTTTTGAGCGGAGATCTCCGAATTCCCATTCAGAACATAAGACGTGAGTGAAGGACCGTTATTCATTATCCAAGCTTGGCGACTCAAGGCTCTCCAGAAAGCTCTCTGCATCCCGGCGTTTGGACTCATTTCGGTACAACGCCCAGACGGTGTGTCCGCGGCCGAGCAGTTCCGCCAGAAGATACTGTCCCAGAAATCCGGTTGCCCCGGTAAGGAAAACGTTCATGAATGATTCTCCATCGGCTGTTTATCGAGATGTGCTACCATGCGCACAGCTTCGCTCGTGTCGGAAATACTGACAGGAAACAATCGGTCCAAATCATTTCTGGTTGGCCAACTCTTTTTCAATTATTTTCATAATCAGTCTCCGGATGGTCGGAAAGGTCAGAATCATTGACTGCATGAAAACCAGATCACCGAAAATGCCCATCACGACCGCGCAAGAAACCAAAACCCCGAAATTAACCGCGGCCTGGAAGGGCGTGGCGGCAAGCGCCAGAAACCCCAAGAGCGTGACAATGGACCATGAGGCCATAGGGTTGGCGGCAAGATTGTAAGCCCGAAACACACATTGTTCCACTCCCAGATCAGGATTAAGTTTTATTTCTCTTTTCAGTTGCGCCACGTAATTAATAGTATTGTCTACGGCCAGACCTAGCGCGACAGTCGCAGCAAAAATCGTTGCCGCATTCAGGGAAATTCCTGCCCAGCCCATAATTCCGAACACCGTAGCCAAAGGCGGTATGTTGGGTATCAGGCTTATCAATCCGAAGGATAGCGTCCCCATCTGTACCATCATCAAAACAGCAATGATTAGAATGGCCAAGACCATAGACACTATTTCCGACCTGATGAGGTCGACGGACTGATCTGAGATCACCGCCATTTCCCCAGTAACTGTGGCTCGCGCTAAATTACGCATCTCTGAATCGGCCACATTACCAATCTGATCGAGGGTTTCTACAATCGACGCCGAAGGGGAGTTCTTGATCCGGACAGTGATACGCAAGCTGATCGAATGCCTGGTCCAGGTACCTCTGTCTTAGACGCCTCCCCTCCGCACTGAGAGATGTGATTGCGAAAAGCTCATTCAACATCACGGGACTAGATAAGAAATCTCCTTTGCGTTGAGCAGGGCCGCGGAGCAAATTGTCTACGTATTCAAGAACAGACAGAAAGGATTCTGTGGATACTACCTCGGGCAGCTCCTTGAGACGCGTTTCAAGGCGCCGCACTCGTTTCCATGTCTCAGGTTCCTTAAAAGCGTTTCCCTCAGTAGAAAGCACGAGTTCCACGGAATGAACGGACGTCAAGTTATTGTCAATGAAATTTATAGCTTGGATCTCGGGGCTTGATGGGCTTAGCTGCCGCATTATTTGAGGATCTGTAAGGATAAAAGGCGTTCCGGCAAACATGACGACCGAAATTGCAAATCCGAGGACCGTATATAATCGGTAATGTCCGGAAATGGAATCCCTTACCCTTGCAAGCCCACGCGATAGCAGGTCCACCGACATGGTCCGGAACGCATAGTGATCCAGAGATTTGGTGCCAAGCAGAAAGGCGGGAGTTACAATCATTGCCACGCAATATGCGGTCATGATCGCTATGGGCATTATCAGGCCCAGTTGGAACACCATAGGGATCGGGTTAACCATGCAGGCGCCGAAACCTACCGCCGTAGTGGATAAACAGATCAAGAGCGGTCGAGCCAAAAAGCGAACCGTCTGCCGCACAGCCCCAAGCTTGTCCTTCTCCCACTGATAAAATTGACGGTACCTCGTCGCGATGTGAATGACCATTTCCAGGGTGGGGACTAGTGTCAGGCCGAACGCCATGCTTGTCGTAGGGTTCACGGGGATTCTCAAGAGGGACATCAGGCCCAGGACCCACAACACGCAAACTGCCCAGAATCAGAAGACCAACGGCTGTGAGCCTGACACTCCTGAACACATAAACAGTCACTGCCATGCAAATAAGCGAGCACAAAATCCCGAAAACAAACGCGGTCTGAAAGCTGTATTTAGAAAGCGCCTCTCTGAGAATCGCCGGGCCGACGATGCGGGCATCGGAGCCTTCGATAAGGTTACTGTGCACGACGCGAGTTATGTCCTCTAAAACCTGACGAATCGCATCGGGGTCGAATTTCCATTGATCATCCACACGAACAAGCAACCCGACGCTTTGCATGTCGGGAGAAATCAAAAAACCCATCAACGGGAAAGGCCGTCCGCATTGCCGCGAGATCGGAAGCCTCGGGCAGCAGCATCCGGCCGTTGTCAACACGCACGACGGGGTAAGTTCCGAACTTCTCGCCTCTTTTTTGAAAAAAGCGGAGATTGGTCAGGCTTAACACTTCCGTAATTTTGTCAGATTTTTCGAGCTGTTTTGTTATTGATTCGACGGATTTCAGGACGGCCTGATCATTTGCCGGCAATCGGTTCTTGATTCCGATGATTATGAACTCTTCGTCGCCGAAGACCTCTTGGAATTTTTCGTATTCAAAATAGGCCGGCGCGTTTGTGACGAGCATTGATCGGAGCGATGTATCCGTCTTGAGGCCGGGCACGAAACATGCCAACACGATGCTGACAACAATGACGATCAACACCAGCAAACGGCGGTGATCCACGAACACGTCAGCCAGGTAGGATGTGGATGGATCTCCCCTGTGGCCGCTTATTTGCACTGTGCTCCCTATACGAATAATTTGAGGACCGGAACAGCCGCCGGAAATTATTTTCTATCGCAGAACCTTGTGGCCGGGCCTCCAGCGCCCCTCAAGTATACAATATATTTTTAATCAAATTGATCAAGTTTTGGATTATGAGGAATGCGCAAGGCGCGTGCATGAATTCTGTCGAGATTCGTCCCATAGATCTTCTCGATAGCGGTCGGCTTTTTGTTTAAGATCAACTCATCGGCGCCGATCAAGCTCGCTGCTGCGGCTGGCGCGACCATAGATCCGTAGCAATCCAAGGTCTAGCGGTCAAGCGCAGCTTGCGCTCGTCACACAACCATGAGCAAATAAAAGCCGGCCACAAGGCGTGGCCGGTCATGTGCGCTGCATTATGCATACAGACCAGAACTAAGCATTAAACCAGTTCGAACTTCAGCTCACCCAGTTTTTCCAAGCTGCAAGCTATCTTATCACCGGGCTTGAGCCAGACCTGTTTTTCCTTGGGATGGCCCACGATTACACCTTCCGGTGTGCCGGTGAAAATGATGTCGCCAGGTTTCATGGTGATGAATTTGGAGATAAAAGCGATTAACTGCCGACTGTTGAAAATAAAATCACTTGTATTTGAGGATTGTCGTGTCTCGCCGTTGACCCGACACTCGATCTTCAGGTTGTCCGGATTGATCTGATCCGCGGTAACCATATAGGGTCCCAAGGGAGCAAATTGGTCCGGGGTCTTTCCGATCATCCATTGTCCGTTCGGCGTTTCCAACTGCAGGTCTCTAGCCGTAAAGTCGTTGCCTGTGCAGTAGCCCGCCACGTAGGACAGCGCATCCGCTTCGGAGACGTTTCTTCGCTTCCTTACCCATGACCATCACCAATTCGACTTCGTAGTCAAATTTAGTGGCCACCGCCACCGGCAGCTTTATGGAACCATTGTGATAATTGAGCACGTTGTTGTACTTGTTGAAAAGCACGGGTTGGGGTGGGCGGGGGCTTAAGGCCGACTTCCTGGGCGTGCTTCCGATAATTCAAGCCTATGCAGATGATCTTGTCCGGATGGGGAATAGCGGGCCCGTATTTGATTGTGTCCTCCTTGAAAAAGGCTTTCCCGGCTGTTTTCGATTTGAGGGCGGCATCTACCAGGGCATTGAGGCTCGGGCCGGCCTCCTTCTGCAGTAATTCGTCCATAGTGGCCGGGGCCTGCATTTTGAGCAGTTTCGCTGCTTCCGGCACGTCCAGAATACCCTTGTCGGTTTTCACGCCCAGCCGATATTCACCGTTGCGGTTGATGGTCAATAGAGGTCAGCCCACGAGCCAGCCGCGTGATTGGGCTTTGTCAGGCTTGGTCTGAGCATGGGCCGTAGCCAACCCGCCGGTGGCTGCGATCGTGGCGAGAACACCTGCGCTCTTCAAAAAATTCCTGCGATTCTGATCCATAGTGGTCCTCCTGATTTCTGGGTTTCAATAAGAACCCGGTTTGGCTGGTATATGAAATATGGCGCTACTAGGGCCGTAGGACTCTGATCCGGAATTGCCATATGGATCGCCAAGTCCTAGAGTTTTGCCGTGTTCCTCACAGGAGTTCAAGGAACTTAATTTGTTATCGCGATGGGAAAAGAGGTTTTATACAGTTCCTAAACATACCCCAACCTTCGGTCTTCAGTCAATTACGATCTTCGGTATGTCAGGCAATGCGTTTTGCGCGGTGGCTTGCGAGTTGAGATGAGACCCAAGATTCCTCTTGACCTGGACACATCCGGTGAGTTACGCTTAACAATATGATAAGACAAGTTTTTTGAGCGGCGTGAGGAACGTTTCATCTTAGCCGTAGCCTGTGCGGGGAATCCGTGCTCATCCTTTCGTAGCCCCACAAAAGATCGTGTGGTTCCACACGCGGCTTGAGCCCCACTCGTGAGCCGTCAGCATCCGGTCAGCTTCGGCGCCTGTGCGGACAGGCCGCGCTGATCGCACTGTGAAACATGAGCGCACCTAATTCAATCCTTGTAGTGGAAGACAGTCGCTTTCAGGCAAAGCTGATTCAACTGTTTTTGGAGGAGAACGGTTACGTCGTCCGCGTGGCCAGAAACGGCCAAGAAGGCATTAACGCGGTTAAGGAAGAACGACCGTCCATCATCGTGAGCGATATTGTGATGCCTGTGATGGACGGATTTGAAATGTGTCGAGCGATCAAGAGCCAAGATGGGCTGAAGCAGATCCCGATTGTCCTGCTCACCACACAATCAAAACCTCAGGACGTTCTCCGCGGGCTGGAATCAGGCGCGGACAGCTATGTTACCAAGCCTTATGATGAAAAGCTTCTTCTGTCCACTATTGAGATAACGCTTTCCAGCGCGAGGCGACTGCTGGGAGACGAATCCGAAGACCAATGTCTGCTGGCTCTAGAGGGACAATTTTATTCGATAAATGCGGGCCGCCGTCAGATGGTCAACTTTCTGCTTTCCGCATACCGGGATTCTTTCCTACAGAATCAGCGACTGGAAGAAGCGCGCAAGAAACTCACGGTCCTCAATGAGCAGTTGGAAAAGATGGTGGCCGAGCGGACAAAGAAGCTTCAAGAAGAAATAGCCAAGCGCAAAATCGCACAGGAAAACCTTCGTCAACTTGCCATAACCGACGGTTTAACCCAGGTATTTAACTATCGCTACTTCATGGAGCTGGGAAAGAGAGAATTCGAGCGAGTGAAGCGATACGGTCGCCAACTATCGTTGATTATAGTGGATATCGACCACTTCAAAAAGACCAATGACACCTATGGTCATGCTATTGGTGACGGGGCCCTTCGGGCCGTGGCGCAGATTTGTAAAAAAACCGTTCGTAACGTCGACATCCTGGCTCGTGTCGGTGGTGAGGAATTTGCCGTTCTGCTGCCGGAAACCGGCCTGGAGCAGGCGTGGTTGGCAGCCGAAAGGCTGCGCCTGAATGTGGCACGCGCGGTTCTGAGGTCAAGAGCGGGCGAGTTAAGGTTGACCGTAAGCTTGGGAGTGGGCGCTGTAGGCGATGAAACCAAAGATTTCGAAGATTTGCTGAGGGCTGTAGATTCTGCCCTCTACACTGCCAAAAGGAACGGACGTGACCGCGTTGAAATGAGCATAGGCGGCGAATCCTGAAAGACGCAGTGAATCCGCGGTTTCCTGCGCTGTATCGGCCGAGAACCGGAGAGCCATGCAGAAGCCCATTTAGAACATCCGGTCCACACCAAGGACTTCATCTCACGTTTTGCCGTCGAGTTCCCCACCAGCCGGAACGATCCATTGGCTGCTCTGTCCAGCCCCCATCTGCCTTGAGTGCAATCATCCGTCGCTAATCTCTTCTTATCAAGAGCCAAGACACGAGTGCGCTCACAGCGGCAAGTCCGGCAGCCAAACAGGCCACGACACCGAATCCGTTGACGAAGGACTGTTTGACCGCCTTTCGAATAGTCACTCCGGGCTTCATCATCCACAGTGTCAGGAATTTTCATATTAACGAACTCGCCGCTTCTTTGGAGGAGTTCCGCCCGAACCTCGGAAGATACCGGTATTCCTTGCAGGCGTTCGGCGAATTTTTGGTCAAAAGTGTTCAGCATGAAAATGCCGAAAACAGCGACGGCGAGCAGCGCCGCAACGCGGGAGACGGCATTGTTGACCCCGGAAGCCACTCCGACGTGGCGCTCTTCGACAGCGCCCATCACAGTTGTAGTCAGAGGCGCTACACTGGCGGTCATCCCGATGCTCATTACCATTACCGGCGGGAAGAAACTGGTCCAGTAGCTGCCGCTCTCTGCGTCCGGTAAGGCGAACAGAGCGAATCCTATGGCAGTGATGATAGGGCCGACGACTAGTGGTAGCTTTGCCCCATAACGTTCCACCAGGCCGCCTGCCCAGCGCGAGAGCAAGAACATTGTCAGCACGAACGGCAATAATGCCGCGCCCGCGGCAGTGGCGCTGTAACCTTGCACCTGAATGAGATTGAACGGTAGGAAGAAGAGCAGCCCGTTGAGGGCGGTGTACAGAAACAGGGTCAACAAATTCGCGCCGGTGAACGTCTGTGATCGAAACAATGCAAGGGGCATCATCGGCTCCTCTTCACGGACCTCAGCGACAACAAAGCCGACGAGCGCGGCCACGCCAATTGCGAAGCTTCCAATCAAGAGCGGAGCCGCCACCCCGTGCGAGTTCCATTCTATTAGACCAAAGACGATGCCGGTGAGCCCGATTATGGCCAAGACCGCTCCACGCCAGTCGAGACGCCCCTGTAGCTTGCTCGTCACGGCTCTCGGGAACTCGCTGCCATGCGATCAACAATGCGACTGCTACAAGCGGAATATTGATAAAGAAGATCCAGCGCCACGAAAAACTTTCCACGAGCCATCCGCCCAGGACAGGTCCGATTCCCGCGGCAATAGCCGTAAACCCCGACCAAGTCCCGATTGCCTGCCCGCGCCTCTGTTTGCCGAAGTTGGCGCTGATCAACGCCAGACTTCCCGGCACGAGCAGCGCCGCCCCCACACCTTGCGCCCCTCGAGCGACGATAAGTTGGATTATGTTTGGGGCTAATCCGCACCAGATTGATCCGAAAGCAAAAAAAAGAAGGCCGACTGAAAAGACTCGCCTTCGGCCCAGTTTGTCACCCAGCGAGCCCCCAACTAAAATCAGAGCGGCGAGCATCAGAGCGTATGATTCGACAAGCCACTGCGCCTGAGTGACGCTCGCTTCTAGTTCCCTTTGCATCACCGGAAGCGCCACGTTGACCACCGTGCCGTCAACAAACGTGATCGACGACCCTAGAATCGCTGCCGTCAGCACCCACGACCCTGTCGCCCGGCTGCAATCCGTCACGTCCGCATGTGAACGAACAACAGCTTCGTCGCATGGTTGTCGAGTATTACCGATCATTGTTGAATCCGCCGAACGGACGCTCCGCACCTGTTCCGTTTGCGCTACACTCGATTATGCCGGCCTTTCCACGCGCGCCCATATATTCATGAGACTCTAACGGAGCATCTCATACGTGCTCACAATCTTAGGAACATATACTAGCGCAGATTGCCTCATCCTTGGGGTCAATCCTGTCCTGCACGCATTGCGCTATGCACCTCTCCCATTCTTGTCGCTTCTCAAGCTTGGCGCTATCCGCCGAGGGGCGTGGCAAACGCGATGGCCGATTTGCGCGAACTTCTTCCATGAAAAATCACCTCCTTTTTAATTTTGCTACTGCTTTTGGAAATGAGAAGGGTAATAGTTATCCCGGATTTATTAGGCGGGGGAAAGCCACAATTCGAACTATCACCGGCAATTGTCTCCGCTCGTTTCTTTTCAACGACTTATACCATGTTCGCCAAGCCTGAACAATCTTGGGAGAAAATCGCAGATCTCTTGGCGCAGAGTGAGCCGTGAAAACGAGGAGAAGAGTTCAAAATGATTGTCGTCTGGTTCCCTGCGTACTCCAAACAGTTACAAAAACGTAACTTCTTACATTCACATTTTTGTAACTTCCACCGCGAATACTGACGAATCCCATCAACCATTCCTCAGCCTATCTAAGCAATATATCCAATAATCAGGCCATGTTAAGATATTGCATCCTTTCTTGCCACAAAATGGCACGCCTGTTGCTTATACCCTGGCAGAACTCAACGAAAGGCGGACGCCAATATGAGAAAGATAGCAATTTACGGCAAAGGCGGCATCGGGAAGTCCACTACCACGCAAAATACGGTTGCCGGTCTGGCCGAAATGGGGCGCAAAGTCATGGTGGTCGGCTGCGACCCGAAAGCGGACTCGACCCGACTGCTGCTCGGGGGACTCTCCCAAAAGACCGTGCTCGACACACTGCGGGCCGAGGGCGAAGACGTGGACCTGGAGGATATCCGCAAGACAGGCTTCAAAGGCATAGTCTGTGTGGAATCGGGCGGACCGGAACCGGGCGTGGGCTGCGCAGGCCGCGGAATCATAACCTCCATAAACCTGCTCGAACAGCTCGGCGCCTACGCTGAGAGCGAAAAGCTCGATTACGCCTTCTACGACGTCTTGGGTGACGTGGTTTGCGGCGGGTTCGCCATGCCCATTCGTGAAGGAAAGGCCCAGGAGATCTACATCGTGGTTTCCGGTGAAATGATGGCCATGTACGCGGCCAACAATATCTGCAAGGGTATCGTCAAGTTTGCTGAGGGAGGTGGTGTTCGGCTGGGCGGACTCATCTGCAACAGCCGCAAGGTGGATTACGAACAGGAGATGATCGAAGCGTTCGCCGAAATGCTGGGCACTCAGATGATCCATTTCGTGCCACGTGACAATGTGGTGCAGAGGGCGGAAATCAACCGCAAAACGGTCATCGACTTCGATCCTGACCCACTCCCAAGCTGAGGAATACCGCACATTGGCCAAGAAGATCGAAGAAAACAAGATGCATGTGATTCCCAAGCCCATGACCACGGATGAACTCGAAAAACTGCTGATTCAGCACGGACTGGCAGCTTGAGCAATGGCTAAAGAATTAAGAAGATTTTGAAGAGCGACTGGGGAGGGCCTTTTTGCAAAAAGGCCCTCCCCAGACCCCTCCCCAAAAACTCCTATAATTTCTTTCCATTGCATGGGAAGGACGCACGAGAGCGCATTTTGGCAGGTCGCTAGTTGTCCCTTCGATGACCCAAGAGGCTAGCCTTCAAAGTGAATGACTTCATAAACGCGAATAACAAGACGAGGTGACGGAAATGTTGATGATCAGATCCATCGTAAGGCCCACAAAGGTGGATGAAGTGCTGGCAGCGTTGATGGAAGCCGGTTTTCCGGCGGTGACCAAGGTATCGGTAGTCGGACGCGGCAAGCAGCGAGGCATAAAGATTGGCGAAATCACTTATGACGAGATCCCCAAGGAACTGCTCCTCACCGTCGTGCCGGATACCGATAAGGATTTTGTTATCAAGACCGTGATCAAAGCGGCACGTACCGGAGATAAAGGAGCTTATGGCGACGGCAAGATCTTCGTGAGCCCGGTCGAGGAAGTCTACACGATTAGTTCGGGCATCAAGGAGACAGCTTCGGGCCAGACCGAAGAGGTGAAGATATGAAAGAAGTCATGGCCATCATTCGCATGAACATGATGAACAAAACCAAAAAGGCGCTATCCGATGCGGGCATTTCCTCCATGACCGCCAAGGATGTCCTGGGGAGAGGCAAGGGCCTGGTGGATTACCATCTCCTGGAAGGCGCTGAAAAGGGTTACGAGGAAGCCATAGCGCAGCTCGGGCAGAGCCAACGCCTTATTCCCAAACGCCTTCTGCTCATAGTGGTCCCGGAGAAGCTCGTTCCCATGACGGTGAGCACAATCATGAATGTCAATAAGACCGGCAAATCCGGTGACGGCAAGATCTTTGTCATGCCGGTAGGCATGTCCGTGAGCGTGCGTACCGGCGAAGGCGGCGACAGCGTCCTGGATGAAGTCTGAACGGCTGGTTAACGGAGAAGACCATGAAAGTCATCAATGATGAAACAATCATTCCTGGGGCCGAATACATCGACCCCGAGGATGTGAAACAGGAACTTCTGCGAAAAGTCCCGACCAAAGTGGCTCGCAAACGGGCCAAACAAATTGTTATCAACCAGGTGGCCGAAGACGGAGTTGCGCCGGAAATCGGCGCCAATACCCGCACCACTCCCGGTATCATCACCCAGCGCGGCTGCACCTACGCAGGCTGCAAGGGCGTTATCATGGGGCCTACCCGCGACATAGTGAATATCACTCACGGTCCGATCGGGTGCGGCTTCTATAGCTGGCTCACCCGGCGCAATCAAACTCGACCGGACGGGCCGACCGATGAAAATTTCATGACGTACTGCTTTTCCACGGACATACAGGAAGAAGACATCGTGTTCGGTGGTGAGAAGAAACTCCGGGCCGCGATCCAGGAGGCATACGATCTGTTCAAACCCAAGGCCATCAGCATCTTCGCCACTTGCCCGGTGGGGCTTATCGGCGACGACGTGCACTCGGTGGCGCGGGAGATGAAGGAAAAGCTCGGGATCAACGTTTTCGGTTTCAGTTGCGAGGGGTACAAGGGCGTTAGCCAGTCCGCGGGGCACCACATCGCCAACAACGGTATTTTCACGCACGTCGTGGGCCTCAATGACAACGTCAAAGAAGGCAAATACAAGATCAATCTGCTCGGCGAATACAACATCGGCGGCGATGCGTTTGAAATCGACCGCATCCTGGATGACTGCGGCATCACCGTTGTTTCCACCTTCAGCGGCAATTCCACGTACGACCAGTTCGCCAACGCCCATACCGCGGATCTCAACACCATCATGTGCCATCGTTCCATCAACTATGTGGCTGAAATGATGGAGACCAAAGTACGGGATTCCGTGGATCAAGATCAATTTCATTGGGGCCGAAGCGGCTGCAAAATCGCTGCGGAAGATCGCCAAATATTTTGAGGACCCGGACCTGAGCGAGCGTGTCGAAGCAGTCATCGCCAGGGAAATGCCGGAAGTGATCAAGGTGCGTGATGAAGTGCGGTCGCGTTGCGAAGGGAAGGTGGCGATGCTCTTTGTGGGTGGTTCCCGCGCTCACCACTACCAGGAGCTTTTCCGGGAAATCGGCATGAAGATCATATCCGCGGGCTACGAATTCGCTCATCGCGACGATTACGAAGGACGCAACGTGCTGCCTTTCCTAAAGGTCGATGCGGACAGCCGTAACATCGAAGAGCTGGAAGTCCATCCGGATCCGGAAAAATTCCGCCCGCGCAAGACGGCAGAGGAAATCGGAGCGGCTCCAGGAGCAGGGATTTCGCTTCAAGGACTACGACGGCATGATGCGCGAAATGCCCGCGACGACCTTGGTAATCGACGACATCAGCCAGTACGAAACCGACCGGCTGATCGACATCTACAAACCGGCCATCTTCTGCGCAGGAATCAAAGAGAAATTCGCGATACAGAAGAAGGGGATCCCTATGAAGCAGCTCCACAGCTACGATTCCGGGGGACCGTACGCGGGCTTCAGGGGCGCCATCAATTTCTACAAGGAGATTGATCGCATGGTTAACAGCCAGGTCTGGAAATACCTCAAAGCGCCCTGGCAGGAAAACCCCGAACTGGCGGCCAAGTACGCCTGTGATTGAGCCATCGAGGAAGGAATCCGCTTATGTTACTGCGACACACTCCCAAAGAAATAAACGAACGCAAAGCCTTGACCGTGAACCCGGCCAAGACCTGCCAACCGATAGGCGCCATGTACGCCGCCCTGGGAATTCACCGGTGCCTGCCGCACAGCCACGGCTCGCAGGGTTGCTGCGCCTACCACAGGAGCACTCTTACGCGGCATTACAAAGAACCGGTGATGGCAGCGACCAGTTCCTTTACTGAAGGCGCATCGGTGTTCGGCGGGCAGGCCAACCTGGTTCAGGCCATCGACAACATCTTCACTATCTACGAACCTGACGTCATCGCGGTGCACACCACATGTCTGTCGGAAACCATCGGTGATGACATTCCGCAGATCGTTCGCAAAGCCGAAGCGGACGGCAAGATTCCCGAGGGCAAGCGTGTCATCCATGTGAATACCCCGAGTTACGTGGGCACTCACGTGACCGGATTCGCGGGCATGACCAAGGCTATGGTGGACTATTTCGCAGAGTCCAACGGGAAGAAGATCGAGCAAATCAACATCATCCCCGGTTATGTGGAACCGTCGGACATGGAGGAGATCAAGCGCATCGCCGACCTGATGGGGATCCGAACTGTTTTGTTCCCTGACACGTCCAGGGTGCTCAATCGGCCGCAGACCGGCAAATATGAAATGTTCCCCAAAGGCGGGGTGACCGTGGATGCGCTGACGACCATCGGCGACAGTCTGGCGACGATAGCTCTCGGACGACTGGCGTCGAGCCCGGCCGCGCGAGCGCTGGACACCAAATGCCAGGTTCCCTGCGAAATCCTGGACCTGCCCATTGGATTCAAGGCCACGGACCGCTTCGTGGACACGTTGCGGAAAACCGCGGGCATCAACGTGCCGGACGTCCTGAATGAGGAACGCGGCCAGCTCTTGGACATCATCACCGACATGCATCAGTACTTTTATGGGAAGAAGGTGGCGCTGGCAGGCGATCCCGATCAGCTTATCGCCCTGACCGAATTCCTGGTCTCCATAGACATGTGGCCGATCCACATCGTGACCGGCACTGCGGGAAAGAAATTTGAAACTCGCATCCAGGAGATCACCCGGGATGCGCCTCACCCTGTAAATGTTCGCGCCCCGGCGACATGTTCCTGCTGCACCAGTGGATCAAGAACGAGCCGGTGGATCTGCTCATGGGCAACACGTACATGAAGTACATCGCCCGCGATGAGGACATCCCGTTGGTGCGCTTCGGTTTCCCGATTCTGGACCGCATCGGCCACAGCTACTTCCCGACGGTCGGGTACCGAGGCGGTATGCGCCTGCTGGAGAAGATACTCGACGCAATTCTGGAACGGCAGGATCGAGACGCTCCGGAAGAGAGTTTTGAACTGGTGATGTAAGCCAGCGAAACGAAAGACGAGAACTAAACCAAGAATGCAGCTCTAACGGGAGCTGTTAGGCAAGGACAAGAGTAATGCAAAAACCGGATCATCATATTCTAGTGTGCGCAAGTTTTCGTGGCACGGAAGCCAAAGGGAAATGCATCAAGAAGGAATCCCTTCAATTGATCCCTCATCTGGAAGAAGAGATCGCCGACCGCGGCCTGAACGCGATGGTGTCCACCACCGGCTGTATGAACCTCTGCGAGGAAGGCCCCGTGATGGTCATCTATCCCCAGGGATACTGGTACCGTGATGTTACCAGTGAGGAAGCCGTCGATGAGATCCTGGACGCCCTGGAGAACGGCGGACCCGCGGAGAAGTATTTGCTGGCCTGAACCGGAGCGGATTCTCTTGGTAGGACCGGCATCTTGCCGGTCCCATACCCACCGCCAGAATGGCCGGCAGGGACGCCGGCACTACCGGGCTCAATAGGACTAGACCAATGACAACGCCAATTTTTTCCGAAAGACAGGATCAGATATATCGAAAGGGCGATCAGCCGTTTCAAATGTCTTGCGACAAGGACAGCCTCGCCGGCGCGGTCAGCCAAAGGGCCTGCGTGTTCTGCGGTTCGAGGGTCGTGCTCTACCCCATCGCAGACGCCCTGCACCTGGTTCACGGCCCCATCGGTTGCGCAGCATATACGTGGGACATAAGAGGGGCCTTGTCTTCCGGCCCGGCCCTGCACAGGCTGAGTTTCTCCACCGATCTCCAGGAAAAGGACGTGATCTTCGGAGGTGAAACCAAGCTTTATCAGGCGCTTATCGAACTAATCGACCGTCATCAACCCAAGGCCGCGTTCGTTTACTCGACCTGCATCGTGGGGATCATCGGAGATGACCTCGAAGCCGTGTGCAAACGTGTGGCTGAGGAAAAAGGTATTCCCGTGATTCCCGTTCAGTCCGAAGGATTCAAAGGGAACAAACGAGCCGGTTACAATGCGGCCTGCAAAGCGATGTTTCGACTGATCGGCACAGGAGACGTGTCGAACGTTTCTCCGCTGAGCGTCAACATCCTCGGCGATTTCAATCTGGCCGGTGAAATTTGGATCATCAGGGAATATTTCGAGCGGATGGGCCTGGAGATCGTGGCAAACATCACCGGCGACGGCAGGGTGGATGATGTTCGGCGGGCCCACGGAGCGGGATTAAACGTGGTGCAGTGCTCCGGTTCCACAATGGACCTTGCCAAGATGATGAAAGAGAAATACGGCACACCGTTTATGCGCGTTTCCTATTTCGGCGTGGAAGACATGGCCGAATCGCTTTACAACGTGGCCCGCCATTTTGCCGACAAGGACCCGGAAATAATGAGCCGAACAGCGGACCTGGTCAAGAGTGAGCTTCAGACCCTGCTTCCGGCTCTCGAAAAGTACCGTCGCGCTCTTTCGGGCAAGAAAGCGGCAATCTATGTCGGCGGCGCATTCAAGGCCTTTTCTTTGGTGAAAGCCTTCCGGCTCCTGGAAATGGATGTGGCCCTGGTCGGTTCCCAGACCGGCACGGAGGAAGACTACCGCGAGCTCCACGAGATAACCGACGAAGGGACCATCATAGTGGATGATTCCAACCCTCTGGAATTATCGGCGTTTCTCCAGGAAAAGGATGTTGACATTTTTGTAGGTGGAGTCAAGGAGCGTCCCATAGCATACAAACTTGGCGTCGGATTTTGCGACCACAACCATGAACGAAAAGAAGCCCTGGAAGGCTTCGTGGGAATGCTCAACTTCGCCAAAGAAGTCTACTCCACAGTCATGAGCCCGGTATGGCGCTTTGTGCCCGAGGATCGTTGAAGAGTGACTGGGGGAAGTTTTTGCAGAAAGTCTCCCCAGACCCCTCCAAAAACTCCTAGTTATCGGCAGTTCAGTCGGCAATCACTGAGTCGAGGCGACTCGGCTCGACGGTTTACCTGCAGTCCCCAGAAACACTGCCTGATAGATTATCGGTCATTAGTCTCGGAGGCAAGGCCATGAACAAGCCCATAGAACGAGTCGAGCCTTACGTTTCCACCACGAACGCTTGCAAGCTCTGCAAGCCGTTGGGCGCATGTCTGGCCTTTCGAGGCATCGAAGGCGCTGTGCCGTTTCTGCATGGATCCCAGGGCTGCGCGACTTACATGAGGCGCTATATTATCAGCCATTTCCGGGAGCCTATGGACATTGCGTCCTCATCGTCTGGGTGAGAAGCATGCGATTTACGGGGGCGGCCCTAACTTAAAGCTCGGGCTCAAGAACGTGATGTCCAAATACAGTCGCAGGCATGATCGGAATCGCCACAACATGCCTGACGGAAACCATAGGCGACGATGTTCCCACGATCGTCAACGAGTTTCGCAGAGAGTTTGCCGACGTGATGGAAGCTCACGGTTCGCCCGCTTTGGTAAGAGTCTCCACACCCAGTTATGCGGGGACTCACATGGAAGGCTTCCACGCTACGGTCAAGGCGGTGGTCGATCAGCTTGCCGAAGAAACCGAGCCTCACCAGGGGATCGCCCTTTTTCCCGGGTTCGTGTCGCCGGCCGACATCCGCTATTTGAAAGAAATTATTGAGGATTTCGGTCTCCAAGGGACCATCCTGCCCGATATATCACTGACTCTCGACGGACCGGCCTTGAAGGAATACGAGAAGCTGCCTTCCGGCGGCACCCCGATTGCCGAGATCAGGGCTATGGGCGGCTCCAGGGCTGCCATCGAGTTCGGCCGCACGCTGGAGAATCAGCAAACCGCAGGCAAATCGTCTCGACGACCGATTTAGAGTACCTCTTCACTCGCTTGGGATGCCCATCGGCCTGCGCGAATCCGACCGGTTCTTCCAGGTCTTGGAAGAATCTGTCAGATAGAGAAATGCCGGAAAAACACGCCCTTGAAAGGGGCAGATTGATTGACGCGTACGTTGACGGCCACAAATACATCTTTGACAAAAGGGCCATCGTGTACGGCGAAGAGGACCTCGTAGTGGGCCTCACTGCCTTCCTGGCGGAAATCGGAATAAGGCCCGTCCTATGCGCATCGGGCGGTCGAAGCGGCAGATTCGAGCAGGCCATTGAGGAGGTCGTGGAGGATCTGCTGCCGGAGCCGCCTTTGGTCCGCGAAGGAGTCGATTTTTATAGTATCGCAGAGGAAGCAGAGGCGCTCGAACCTGATCTGATCATAGGTAACAGCAAAGGCTATCATCTTGCCCGAAGATGGGGCGTCCCGCTCATTCGGGTGGGTTTTCCGATCCATGACCGTTTCGGAGGGCACAGGATTCTGAGCGTCGGATACCGCGGGGCCCAGTCTCTTCTCGACACCATCGTCAACACTATCATCGAGGCTAAACAGGAACATTCGCCAGTAGGCTACAGCTATATATGAGGAACGAAAAATGAGCAGGCCGGATATAAACAACCATCCATGTTTCAATGTCCATGCGAAAGGCTCGTGCGGTCGAGTTCACCTGCCGGTGGCCCCGGATTGCAACATCAAATGCAACTACTGCAACCGTAAGTATGATTGTGTGAACGAGAGCAGGCCCGGTGTCACCAGTTCGGTGCTCACTCCGGATCAGGCCGTGCTCTATCTGGAGCGAGTCCTGGAAAAAGCCCCGAACATAACCGTGGCGGGCATCGCTGGGCCTGGCGACGCTTTTGCCAATCCGAAAGTGACAATGGAAACGCTGCGCCTCATCAGAAAGCGATTTCCGGATCTGCTGCTTTGTCTCGCCACGAACGGTCTGAACATCGGGCCTTACATCGACGAGCTGGCGGAACTGAACGTCTCTCACGTGACCATGACAGTGAATGCCGTAGATCCGGAAATAGGGGCTCGAATTTACGGTTGGGTGCGTGACGGCAAAGTGATCTATCGGGGCGTGGACGCGGCAAAACTGTTGCTGGAGCGGCAGCTCGAAGCAATAGCTGCGCTGAAAGCTCGCGGAATTATCGTCAAAGTCAACACCATAGTAATACCCGGAATCAACGACCACCATGTGGTTGAGGTCGCCAAGAAAATGGCGGAGCTGGGAGTGGACATCCAGAACTGCATGACCATGTACCCGAACCAGGGCACGCCGTTCGCGGACATTCCTGAGCCGGACCTCGAACTCATGAATCAGAGTGCGCAGCAGTGTCGAGGAAATCATCCCGCAGATGAAACATTGCACCAGGTGCAGGGCCGACGCAATCGGATTGTTGGATGACGACCGCACGTCGGAATTCCGGGAATGCCTATCCGACTGTTCGCAAACCTACCCAATTCGCTCCGAAGGCAAGCCTTACGTGGCTGTCGCGACGATGGAAGGGATGCTTGTCAATATGCACCTTGGAGAGGCAAGACATTTTCAAATATGGGGACCTTCAGAGGGCGGGTATTCCTTGGTCGAAGAGCGAGAAGCTCCGGAAAAAGGCTCAGGCATCAATAGATGGTATGCGCTCGCGGAGATACTGGGCGATTGCAGGGCGGTTTTGGTGAGCGGAATCGGAGAAACTCCGCGACAAGCGCTCGAAGAAAATCATATTCTGCCGGTTGAGATGAGCGGGTTCATTCAGATCGGCTTGGAGGCGATATATAACGGCCGGGACCCAAATACGTTAAAAGGCCGGCGTAACGGATGCGCCAAGGGGGCAGGGTGCTCGGGGAGCGGTAGTGGCTGCGGGTGAGAAACAGGAGAAGATTGCGGAGCGGCTGGAGACATCGAAGCCCAAAAGCAAGGGACAGCTCTATTCCGGTGGCGCTCATGTCATTTCGCTCCATGTTCCTTCAGATATCGGACCACTTCGCTCGTGCCGTTGTTGTTCAGCCAATGTACAGCGCTGTCACTCCGTCTTCATCCTTGGCATTGATATCGGCCCCTTTCTCGATGAGCAGCTTGACCAATTCCACGTGGTCCCCCTTGGCACCGGCAGCAGACATTAGGGCTGTTTCGCCTACATCCGTGCTTTGCATTGACTTCGCTGCCCCTTTCGATGAGCAGCCGCGCCACTTCCAAGTTACCCGCCTGCCGGCTGCAAAGATCAGGGCAGTCACACCGTTGTCCATTCTTCCATTGACTTCGGCGCCATTTTCGATCAGCAGTTTGACCACCTCAGCGTTGCCTCCCTTGGCAGCTGCCATCAGAGCTGTCCAGTCACCATAATGGGTCCTTTTCGACCGATGTCTGCTCCCTTCTTCGATTAACAACCTCGACGATTTCCACGTGCCCTGAATAGGCAGCTTCCTTCAACGCCGTCGTGCGTCCCTCCGTGATTCAGTCTCCGCGTTGACGTATGCTCCTTTCTCAAGTAAGAGCTTCGCCACTTCCAGATTGCCGCCCCGGCTGGCGGACATCAGTGGGAGTCCATCCATCCGCAGCCCTGGCGTTGGCATCGGCGCCCTTTGTCAAGGAGACAGCCTTACCATTTCCAAGTTGCCGTGTTCAGAAGCAAAGATCAGAGGTGTCTCAGCTGAATCCATATGTGGCATTAACATCAGCGCCCTCTTCAATTAGACCGTCGAGCGGTTTCGAGATCTCCCATTTTTGCCGCGATTAGCGGATTCAGCTCTGCCGCTTTATTTTTCAGCAGTTTCATCATTTCTATGCGATCATTGTTGAGCTACCAACCACAGGGCCGAACTGGCCACTGTTGTCCTTTGCATTGACCTGGGCGCCCTTTTCTATGAGCAGCTTCACCATCTCCAGATGATTATAGTGGGCTGCCTCCATTAGAGCCGTCCGGCCACTCTCTGTTCCTAAGTTAACTTCGGTCCTTGTTCATAAGAGCCTCGGTTGCTTCCACGTCGCCTAACCTGACTGCATCGACCAAGTAAGCTGGGCTCCATGCTTCTTGAGCAATAGAGCCACTTCAAGATGTCTTGCACGAGCAGCCTGGCTCAGGGCATTATCGCCAGAACGATCTTTCAAATTAACATCAGCGCCCCTTTTCAGGAGAAGCTTGACAATTTCGAGGCGGCCATTTTGTGAGGCCTTCATCAGAGCCGTGTCACTATTTTGGTCCTTCGCATTTACATCCGCACCTTTGCCCAGAAGAGTCTCGACCAAGCGCAGATCCTCTCGCTCGGCTGCCCATATGAATTCATAGTCGAGGATGGAGGCGCCCTGTGAAATCCCAACCCACGGCAGCAATGCCAACATCACACACACAGCCAGCCAACACTTTGTGATTTTGAGAATGCGTTCTGTTTTCATGGCAAATCCGGCTCCCGCCCCAAATCGGCTTCAGCTAATCTTCCCCAGTTTTGAAGATTATTTTTGGGAATCGCCACAGTCAAGATAAAATTTCGTAGGGTTTAGAAGAGAGCGTAGGATTGTGGTGCCCGAAGCGAACCGCATTCTACAAAGGCTGGTAGCGACCGGCCTCCGTGCCGGTCGAATTGGTCTCATAACAGCCAATTCGTATTAAACGAGAACTCGGCGAGATTGTCCCCTCTGCGGGGTACCATCGGCCCCATTTTGGGGCGACATCGATGGATTATGCGGCGAACCTTTTGCGCTTAACAATTTCTTCAAGATCGAACTTTTTCACTCTGTAGCCCATTTGTCGCAGAGTTATGCCCAATTCCTTGGCCGCATGTGATTGGATCCAGTTGTTGCGCTTCAGAGATTCCAGCACCTCCTGTTTTTCCATTTCAAACAGGGAAGCGGCCGGTCGCTGTTGTCTTTCGATGTACTGGTCAATGTGAGCCAAGTAAGGCGCCAGGTCCGAAACATCGATAGTGGCTTCGTCGAATATGATGGCCAACCGTTCTATGAGGTTTTCCATCTCCCGGACGTTTCCGGGCCAGGAATAATCTACCAGGGCTTCCAGAGCCGTTGCCGTGAATTTCAGGCCGCAGCCGTACTCGCGGCAAATCTTGGCGCAAAAGAAATCAACCAGCGGCACTATGTCCTCGCACCTATCCCGGAGCGGCGGTATCCTGATGGGAAACACATTCAACCTATAATACAGGTCTTCTCGGAACGATCCGTCGGCAGCGGCCCCGCTGAGGTCTCTGTTGGTGGCTGCTATTATCCTCACATCCACTTTTCTGGTCTTTGTGCTGCCAAGCCGCTCGAATTCGCGATCTTGTAGAAATCTCAAGAGTTTCACCTGGAGCGGTTTGGGGAGTTCACCTATTTCATCGAGAAAAATGGTCCCACCGTCAGCCTCTTCGACACGTCCCATTTTGGAATCGACGGCGCCGGTGAACGCGCCTTTTTCATATCCAAAGAGTTCGGATTCCAGGAGGTTTTCAGGAAGGGCCGCGCAGTTGACCTTTATGAACGAAGAGCGTGCTCTGTTGCTCAGTTCGTGAATTATCTTCGCAACGAGGGTTTTTCCTGTGCCTGATTCCCCCAATAGCAAGACAGTGGCCTTGGTAGGAGCGACCTTCCTGATCAACTGTTGCGCATCGAACAGCACCGGACTTGTCCCCACTGCAAAGAAGTTCTGACTCTTCTCCGAGAGATCGGCCTTCAGGGACAGGTTGGCCTTGATCAGATTCGCCTCTCTGGCCTCAACCTGATAGTTGAGGCTGACAAGCTGAGACACAAGCCCTGCCAGAATGGTCAGGAATCGGATGTCTTCCTCAAAGGAGACATCCTCGTCGAAGAGACGATCCACACTCAAAACACCGGCCGCCCTGCCATTCAACATAATAGGCACGCCAATAAAGCTTATTTGGCCTTTCTCGATCTTTCTCGACCCGGTCTTATTGAGGAATAACGGCTCCTTACTTATATCGGGGACCACAAAAGGCTCGGCGGTTCGGAATATGAGCCCGGTAACGCCTTCATCAAAGCGATAAACGCCTCTTTTCCTCTCCTTGGGTCGTAATCCATGAGACGCTCTGATAGAAAGGACCCCTTCTTCTCCACTTTTCAGAGTGATCGTGGCGCGCTTCATCGACAGATACACTGAGAGAATCTCAAGAATGGTTTCCAGAGTTCGATCCAGATCCAGGGCTTGACCGATGATTCGACTTATATCGTACAGGACCTTTAATTCGAGTTGATTAACTCTTGTGCGCATTTGACCTACCGTACCATTTCGGCTAGCGTCAAGATCAGAGCAACAAATATGCCAATAAGCGGCTGGTATCAGAACAAGTAATGTAATAGCAGTATGTTAATGGTGATATGTTTGATGGGGCAAGAGGCGTTTGCCGACAAATTGGTAGGTATTGGAATTTTAACTACGAAATTGGCGGTTTACAGTGGTTGTCCAAATGACGACGGCAATCCGTCAGTTACGTGGGGTGGCATGGTTTTGCTCATTGCTAGGAGTGAAACGACAAGCAATGACCCGCAAGCTGGCGATTGCTTCGCTCCGCTCGCAATGACAGTCTTTGGCCGCCAATAAGTGAAGGGTACACAGCAGGTCCCCCTTACGCGAGGATAAGACTGGATTCTGGACTGCGCCGGAATGACGGGAAACCTGATTCCGAATGGGAGCAGTATTCTGGCAACGTCTATAAGGAGGTTAGCACCGCGAAGCGTGCGTGTATTCCCCGAAAACCTTCCTGAGCACGTTACATATTTCGCCCAGGGTCGCTTCTTTTTTCACTGCGTCAAGTATCGGCGGCATGAGATTGCCGTTCCCGTTTGCAGTTTCTTCAAGCGTAGACAAGGGCCGCTTTCACAGCCGAGGAATCCCTGCGGCCGCGTAACGTCTCCAGCCGCTTGATTTGCCGTTCATGTACCGCAGGATCCACACGCAGCAAGCCGGAAGGTAATTTCTCCTCAATCTGAAAGCGATTGACCCCCACTATGACTCTGTCGCCTGATTCCACGTCCTTTTGGAAGCGATAGGCCGAATCCAGAATTTCTTCCTCAATAAAACCGCACTCAACGGCGCGGACAGCGCCGCCCATCTCATCGATTTTCTTTATATAATCAGAAGCCTGCCGCTCGATCTCACTGGTGAGATATTCAATATAGTAGGATCCTGCCAGTGGATCGACGGTATCGGCAGCCCCGGTTTCATAGGCTATGACTTGTTGCGTGCGAAGAGCTATCTGCACGGATTCCTGGCTGGGAAGCGCAAAGGCCTCGTCGCGGGAATTTGTGTGGAGGGATTGGGTGCCGCCCAAAACCGCTGACAATGCCTGAAAAGCGACTCGGACTACATTATTATCCGGCTGCTGGGCCGTTAGTGTGCATCCCGCGGTTTGAGTGTGGAACCTGAGCATCATTGCTCGTGGATTGGTCGCGGCGAAGCGCTCTTTCATGATTCGAGCCCACATGCGGCGGGCCGCTCTGTACTTGGCGATCTCCTCGAGAAAATCCTGATGAGAATTGAAGAAGAAGCTCAGCCGCTCTCCGAAACTGTTAACGTCCAGGCCTGCATCTATGGCGGCCTGCACATAAGCGATCCCGTTGGCCAAGGTGAACGCCACTTCCTGGACTGCGGTGGAGCCGGCTTCGCGTATATGGTATCCGCTGATACTGATTGTATTCCATTGAGGGAGGCTCTCGTTGCAGAAGGCGAAGATGTCGGTAATTATTCTCATGGACGGCGCCGGCGGAAATATGTATGTGCCGCGAGCCGGATATTCCTTGAGGATATCGTTTCTGAATGGTGCCTCGCAGCTTGGAAACGTCGCCACCTTGTTCTTCAGCTACGGCAATATACATGGCCAAGAGCACGGCCGCAGGTGAGTTGATGGTCATGGAAGTGCTCACGGCCACCAGATCTATGCCATCAAAGAGCACACGCATGTCGTCGATGCTGTCAATCGCAACCCCGACTTTCCCTACCTCGCCGGCTGCGAGTTCGTGATCGGAGTCGTAACCAATCTGAGTGGGTAAATCAAAAGCAATTGAGAGTCCGGTTTGGCCCTGCTCAATCAGGTACTTGAAACGCTTGTTTGTCTCTTCGGCGCTTCCGAATCCTGCGTACTGCCGCATAGTCCAGAGCCGGCCTCGATACATGTTGGGTTGGACCCCGCGAGTAAACGGGTAAGATCCCGGAAGGCCCAACTCGGTTTCCATGTCAAAGTTTTCAACATCCCAGGGCCAATAAGCTCGCTTAACGGGCAATTCGGATACCGTTGCGAACTCGGTTCGGCGTTCCGGTTTTTTCTCGATCTGTTTTTGGATCTTTTCATCCCATTCAAGGGCCTTTTGTTTGAAGTCATCCGGCACGATTCACCTCCAAGAAGGCACGCGAATTATCTATGCCTTTTTCTGCGCTTCCTTGTCGCTTTTTTCCCTTTCAGCCTTGCAAGAGATCCCGATTCCCTTTACCCCTGTCTCAAAACAGCCACCGCATGAAATGCAAGTGGACTTTTGAGTGTCGCCTGATTTCCAGCGATTAATCAAATGAGGTTCCCGAATGAAAGGCCTGGCCATTGCTACATAATCCGCCTTGCCGTCCGCAAGGATCTTATCTATCGTCGAAATCGATCTGATCCCGCCCACGGTTATGATGGGTATCTTTACCGAATCTTTGATCTGCGCCGCCAAGTCAGCGAAGTATGCTTCATCGTCTTCACTCTTTATATGACCGCGCACCGGACCCAAATTATTCGGGGAAGCTTGACTACCACCGCTTACCTCTATGGCATCGATTCCGTCATCAGCAAGGCGGCGGGATATCTCGACCGCATCCGCCGGGACCAGGCCGCGCTCCACAAAATCATGAGCGGTCAGCTTGATCAATAGGGGAAAATCATTGCCGACAGCTCCTCGAACGGCCTCGATCACTTCTCCCAAGAAGCGGTAACGGTTCTTGAGGTTGCCTCCATAAGCGTCGCTACGCTGATTCCAGATCGGAGATAGAAACTGATTGATTCCGTACCCGTGAGCGCCGTGCAACTGAACTCCGTCAAATCCCGCCTTGAGTGACCTGGCTGCGGCTCCCGCATAGGCGTCAACAAGTCTTAGTATTTCCTGTTTGGTCACCTCATGCGGAGTATGCCCCGTCACGGGATCGGGAATCGCGGATGGGGCCCAAATTTCTTCGCCTTTAGGCAACAGCTTGGGATTGGCGCGTGCCCCGGCATGGACTATTTGGGGGATGACCTTGCCTCCCTCTTCGTGAACCACTTGAGCAATCTTCGATAAACCTTCTGTCTGTTCGTCCTCGTAGTTGCCTACCATATAGGGAAGCTGCATACCATTGGGCAAGACATACTGATAACCTGTTACTATGAGGCCGATGCCGCCTTTTGCCAAGCGTCGATAAAAATCGGTCGCCCGATCCGTGACGTAGCCTCGATCGTCCCCAAGGCCGGCCCAGGTAGCGGATCTGACGGATCTGTTCAGGAGATCTAAAGCGCCGATAGATGTCTTCTCAAATAGTTTCGCCATACGATTCACTCGCTTCCGATAGTTATATATTCAGAATTCTTGGGAATCAACGGAATTGGCCTCAGAACCTATCATGGCCTCTGAAAGCCATTAGTTGAATGAGAAGGAAAGACTGGTACAGAGTGCGAGAAGCGGCTCTCAAAATGCTGCTCGCCGGTTTGGACTTTCTCGTTCGGGCGTTTCGCCGGCGCCGACCTTCTGAGAATGCGGACGAGAACTAGCACACAACCCCGCAAGTGCGGCCGCATCCCGGACGCGAACGCATGGGGGCTTTGCCTCTAATAGGCCATTCAAACATCTTCAGTGGCCAGCGCGAACAACCAAATCGTGGCATTCCCGGACTTGTAAGCTCTCGAAAACCCTTCTCCAACCTCGTTCCAGGAATTGCGCCTATATCCAACCAGACCGGCTGAAACTCCGCCAAGTCTTCCGAATATGATTGCTACTCGACTACTACCAGGACATCACCTACCTGATAAGAGTCGCCGACTTTTGCCTTTACTTCCTTAACGGTCCCCCCGCTTGTGGAGACAATCGGCAATTCCATTTTCATGGCTTCGATGATGATCAATTCGTCATCTTCTTCGACGCTCTGACCCACTTCCACGTTAACAGCGATCACCTTCCCATTCATGGGCATGGTTACATCCGCCATTTCAACAACCTCCTCGCACATTGACGGAATCCGGAACAGCTCAGCTACCGCCATTCAGGCTTGCGGCAATGAAACAGTAAATAAGAGAATATTATACAAAAAGTAATCGTCCAACCGGGGAGTCGGGCGTTGGCTTTTCGACTGTTCTACCGGAGTGTAGACAGATTCGCAACCAATAAATGCATCAGTCAGATTAGGACGAATTAATGGCCCTTCGCCATCGGCTGTACCAATTCCATCAGGATGCTGTGGGTCGCTTTGGGGTGCATAAAAGCTACGCTCATGCCATGAGCGCCTGCGCGAGGCTTTTCATCGATAAGTCTGATCCCTTTTTCCTTCAATTCGGCCACGGCTTGCTCTATATCATCCACCTCAAAAGCAATGTGGTGGATGCCTTCGCCGTTGTTGTCCAGAAATTTCTTGATGGAGGAGGACCCGGAAACGTCCTGTAACAACTCTATTGAGCTGTCTCCCACAGGGATGAACCCGATCTTCATTCCCTGATAGTCCTCAGTATGAACAAGATCGAGCGGCAATGCTCCCGTAAACAGATTGAGCGCAGCATCCAGGTCTTTTACGACTATGCCCAGATGAGCTATCCTCTTAATTTTCATATGAGCCTCCTTTTGAATCCGTCAGAGCTTTTCCGCTGATTTTCCGACCGTTAAAACAGTTTCAGCGTTTAAGGAAGATAGCTGGCTAATCACTGCTGGATGTGCTACCGGAACTCTTGCCTTTATTTGCATAATCCGTCACATACCACCCAGTTCCCTTGAGCACAAATGTAGAATGAGAAATCAATCGGTGCGAATGACCGCCGCAGCTTGGGCATTTATCGATAGGAGCATCGGAAAACTTCTGCATTTCCTCAAATTCATTTCCGCATGCGTCACAAAGATACTCGTAAACCGGCATGGAGCCTCCTCCGTTTATTGTTCTCTTAATTTGCTTTTTGCGGCAGATCGTTGCGATCTGCGTACTTGGCCAAAAGCTGATCTGTGTTAGTTACGCCTGACAATATTTCTCGGGTAATGGACTGAACCAGACTTTCTTCCTTTTGCCGGAGGCCGGGTTCAGCAAAAAAATCCACGTTGAATTTCTTGAATCGGACAACATGAATCAATTCATGGGTAAGCACAAACAGACTAATGGTCCAGAGATCATGTTGTGATTGGCGCAACAACGCCCTCAAGATATTTGGGTCCTGTAGCACAATACCATATCGTTCCGGGACAGGCTTTGTCTCACGGTCTATCCGCGCCTTGTATCGAATGACATTAGCGAAAACATCCGGTTCGTAAAGTCCCCTGGTTCACCTGCTTTAGCGTGAGAATCGTGTAAGGCTCGCTTTTCCAGTGGTCTTTATCAAGATCGAAATGCTTTTGCGTCAGTCGTTCGGCCAATGACGCCGCCCGGCAGATAGTCATCAGATCGGACGCTGTGAAAAGTCCCGCAGCTCCCATTGAAAGCCCGCCTACTTGTTCCGGTGTCGCTGCTTTGCCCGGAGTTTCTTGTACTTATGCTTGCGCATCTTCTTGCGCCGTTTCTTGACTACACTCCCCATTCACACCTCGCTGGAATTCGTAAAGTACTTACAGTTACCAGTTTCTCGCGGCTGTGTCAAATCGTCAGTCGACTCACTGCGGCGTCATGATCGCGAAATACGTTGACATGCCTCTCGGGACCATGGGCAGACAAACAACAATTTAAGGCGCTATTTCCATTTGTCAACCACCCTGGCGGAGAATAATTCGGTCACAAGCGAATTGTTTGGTCCTATCGTCATTGAACTGCGATCGACGCTCTCCGGTCTTATGCGGTGAATGCTGGGCCATTGTTCTTGACATCGGTAGTAAAGTTAAATATAAATTGTCCTAGTCTTTTTTAATGTAAGAATCTCACGGGGAATTGTTATGCGTATTACCACAACGAGCCGATACGGGGTCAGGGCCCTCTTCGATGTCGCTTATCACGGGGGAGGACAACCCACTCAAATCAAAGATATATCCAGGCGGCAAAAGATTTCTCAACGATATCTTGAACAAATCTTCAACAAGTTATTGAAAGCCGGCCTTCTCAAGAGCAGGCGCGGGCCTCGCGGTGGTTACATGCTGTCCCGCGATCCATCGGAAATTTCTGTTGGAGATGTTGTTACCGCGGCCCAAGGCCCGATTGTCCCTGTCCGATGTCTTTCGGAAGACGCAGCGAAACGAAAATTCTGTGACGTTTTCGACAGTTGCATCACGAGGCACGTTTGGAAGCAGACTCAAAACCTGCTGATAGATTATTACGGATCCGTGTCCATCGCGGATCTCTGCGCTCTCGCACGTAAGCAAGGCGTTTCCCGGGATTTGGATAACAAATATATGTATTTTATCTGAGCGACCATCGGGGTTGCGGAGAACCCGGTTGAAGCGATCCGCCGGGTAATTAATCCTGCGCATTGGTTAACATTGCCCCCAGCTCATAGACCCCCACCGCCCTGTGATTTAGATGTCAACCCGTCCTACCCGAGTTCGGAAAGGCGCTGTAAAAAATAATATTAATCGTGTTAAACTCTTGTATACTGAGTGGGTCTCATGGCAAGGGGACCGTCGAGCTGTGAGCGCATGAAAAAAACGATTATACTGCTTAGTCGGTCCCGGAGAGGCTGATATGAGAAAAGTCTTATTCAAGCCGTCAAGTGTTGCATTGTTTTTTGGGCTCTGGATGGTCGGCGGCGCGTGCTCAATTTCAGTTGGTCACGCGCACGATGCACAGACGGGCACAAGTTTGATTCAATCCCATTCCGGGCCGGAATATTCCGGCGCCCCGCCGGGGAGCGCAGTCTTAGGCTTTCCTGGAAATATTAGTCGGAATATTGTCAGCGCCGAAGCTCAATCTCAAGGGTCGGGGGCGAATAAAACCCAAAAAGGCGCGGGCTTTTGGCAGAGCGAAGAACTCAACATTTTGGGCGTCGGAATAGGGATCGGCGATGTAGATGGGGATGGACGGAACGAAGTTATTATTTCAGATCCAGGCAACGTGTACGTGTATCGGGTTAATGAAGACAAGCTGACAAAACTGGCGGAATATTCGGCAAAGACATTGGAGATTAAAGCCATAGACGTGGCCAAAATAAGGAAACAAGGCCCATCCAGGATTTATGTGACCGCTCAGAATCGCGGCAGCATCGCCTCCTTTGTTCTCGAATTCAGGAACGGCGCCTTGGTCCCGATTGTTACGGATTTCCCATATTACCTGCGCGTGATCAATTACCCGACCTATGGACCCATTCTTCTCGGACAGCAAAAAGGTCAAAGGAGACCGTATGAAGGCCCGGTCTATCGTCTGGGCGACAAAGGCGACGAATTGGAGGTTCTGGGACGGTTCGGGACTCCTTTGAAAATTCCGATATTCGGATTCGCTATTGGCGATCTGGAGGGGAAGAGCAAGCCTCTCATTGCCGCGTACGACAGGAACGATCATATACGGGTTTACACCCCTGAAGGAAAAAGATTACTTGTTTCGACGGATTATTATGGCGGTTCCGATGTAATTCTTAGAATGCACGGACCGGAGGAAAAATCGAAGGAAGGGACTCTGGATGATCCGAATGTCGGCGTCAGAAGGCTATTGCAGGCCGCGCATGTTGATGACGGATCTTCAGGGTAAGTCAGGGCAGCAGATTCTCGCTTCAACTCATAGTTCAGGGACTTTAAGAATACTCAGTCGCACTAAGATGCTCGAAGAAGGTCAGGTTGTTGCCTTACAATGGAACGGGGACGCTCTGGAAGAAAAATGGCGGACACCGAAGATTGCTGGAATGATAATAGATTTTACCGTGGATACACTCCCGGGAATGGGCCGCAGATTAATTGTGTTGGAGAGAAAGAAGACGGATTGGTTCGCGTTCCTCAGGTCCAGAACGCAAGTTAGAGCTTATGACCTCGATTCTCTGAGTACGGGAGTGACTGCAAGCGTCGGAACGAACCGTTAAGCAGAGTGAGCGACGTCTCGGGCGCGAAGGGAAATTATCCTTGACACGGTCTGAGCGCCGATAAATAATCATCGACAAATGAGCCTTAGGATCTATGATACACTTTAGTGATTTGGTAAGGGCGGTTCGAACTTATGCCCGCGATTTATGACATTTACGAAAGAAAGAATTATCGAAACCGGATTCCGATGGCCCATGCGGTGAGTTTTGAGTTGGAAGTCCGGGAAACAAAGCTCCACATTCAGGCCGAAAGTGACTTGAGCGCCAGGGCTAAGGATGCGGTTTTCCGTTATCGCTACCAAATTGAGGAGTACCTTAGACAACATCCTGCCTTCCGGGAAACTGCCGGCCCGGTACAAGTTTATGCCTCAGCGCCGGAAATAGTTCGATATAGCGATCTTTCGAGTCACAATACCGGTGTCGCTCCTATGACTTGTGTGAGCGGAGCCATTGCGGACTTTGTCGGCAGGGATTTGGGACAGGACTCTGCGAGACTCATCGTCGCCAGCGGTGGAGATGCGTTCATTCGTTGCGCGCTCCCGCTTGATGTTTATCTGTATGCTCAAGGATCTCCCATGCACGACCGCTTGGTTCTGGCCTTGCCGGTCATGAACAACCCGTTCGGGGTCTCCACTTATGTCCCAGGTCACGGGGTTCACGCTGTAACGGTGGTGGCCAGGTCCGCGTGCTGGGCAGCCTCCTATGCAAGGGATATAGGAGATCGTCTCGTCCGAGGTGAGCGTCTCAAATCGGTTTTGGATCGAGCGGGGAGATATCTGGATGTGGGCGGGCTCGTCATAATAGCAGGCGCAAGTATGGTTGCCGGTGGCGATCTGGTGCTGCGTTGCGCTAACGGAGACTCGATCGCCTGAAATAAATATACGAATATGAAAATCGGCGTCCTTTCCGATACTCACTTGTCATCCCCGGACCCCCGGCTGGAGTACATCCTGGAACAGCTATTCCGCTCCGATGACATGATTCTGCACGCGGGTGATATAGCGTCGCACAGTGTTCTGAAGCGACTCGAGGAAAAAGGCGTTTTGGCGGTATGCGGGAATATGGACGATTACGAAGTGGCGGAAGCGCTGCCTCAAAAGAGAATTATTGCAGTTGACGGGATGCGCATCGCACTGATTCATGGTTGGGGAGGCAAGCAAGGACTTCGCGAAAGGCTGCTGGCGCGGCTGAAATCCGACAACCCGGATATCGTCGTCTATGGACATTCACACGTTGCCTTCTGGGGCGAAGTGAACGGCACAATGATGTTCAATCCGGGCGCCGCGGCTCACAACCCTTACGGAGAAGTGGGAACCGTTGGCCGAATTGAGATTGTTGAGGGAAATGTTGAAGCCGCTTTCTTGCCCATCAATAAATAAACATGGCAGAATTGTCCCAGGGGCGCCCGGGCCGCTCCCTGTGTAAAGGATTTAGTCAAGGCGATTATGGATAGAATTTGGGCCCCGTGGCGCATAGATTATATTGTCGGTGGAGAGAGGGAATCCGGCTGCATTTTCTGTTCTAAGTCCGCGTCGGACGAAGATGACAGAAATTTGATTGTTCATCGCGGACAAGGGGCATTCACGATGATGAATAAGTTCCCCTATAATAATGGACATGTTCTTGTTGCGCCCTATAGGCATGCTCCGGATATCTGCCAGCTTGACAGCGAGGAGAACAAACTCCTATTGGAAGAGGTGTGTCGCTCCCTAAGCGTGATCCGAGAGGTTATGCACGCGGAGGGGTTCAACGTAGGGATCAATATCGGAGCAGTGGCGGGGGCCGGATTTGCGGACCATGTTCATTATCATATTGTCCCGCGGTGGAACGGTGACACGAATATCATGCCGGTTCTGGCGGACGTAAAGATTATTCCTGAGCATCTCTTAAGCACCTGCCGAAAATTGCGTGACCGTTTCAGCCTTTTGTATTCGGATTCGCCAAATGAGGTGAAGAAATGAAATTTGTCAAGCGGCTGATAGAATTGGCCTTTATCATATTGATTATTTCATTATTTATGAAAAATAAAGACGTTGAGTTTCAGATAGCCTATTTCGGGCTTTCAGAGCCGATCAAAATAGCTTTCTGGGAATTGGTGGTCATTTGTGTCTCGATCGGAATTATTATTGCAGCGTTGGGTGATTTGGTTACACAATTGAAATGGAGAAATGAGAGGCGCAGAATGATCAAGTCTGAACAGGACCATGAGGCTGAAATAGCTCGCTTAAATGGCCTCATCAAAGGCTTGGAGACGGAAAATCAGCGCTTAAGCAAGGATTTGGAGGCGGCGACCAGGGAGCCTCCTTCATCAGAAAGCACGCATTCTTATTCGGACATTGCCGGGCCCTCCGGGGCTCAATCGGAAGTTTAGAACTGCTCCGTCATGCCTCAGACAGATCACGTATACGGATGTCATAGGCATCTTTTGGGGCTGGTCGGTCTGCATATTTTTCTGGCGTCAAAATAAACATGGAAATTATTCGCGTTCGCGAAAAGATCTATCACAATCTGAAAGCTCCTTCCGTCGCGCTGGGAAACTTTGACGGCGTGCACCTGGGACATCAGGAGATACTCCGGCAGACGGTCAAATCCGCCAGGCCCAAAGGCCGGGACGCCGTTGTTTATACTTTCGATCCTCATCCTCGTCTTGTGCTGAAGAAAGCCCCTGAAATCCCACGGATAAGCACACCCAACGAACGGGCCGATATTCTGGAGCATTTGGGGATCGACATTCTAATCCTGGCTGAGTTTACCCTGGAATTTGCCGCGCTGTCGCCCGAAGACTTCGTGGAGAACGTGCTGGTTGAGGAGCTTGGTACCAGAGATCTGTTTGTGGGACAGAATTATCGTTTTGGTAAGAATCGGGAGGGAACTATTGACACACTGAAAAGGATGGCGCCGGAATTGAATTTCAGAGTCCACGTGGTACAACCTGTGCGGGTCGGCGACACAGTGGTTTCGTCAAGCAAAATAAGGGAAGAATTGGCGCGAGGAGAGATCCGCAAAGCCAACGAACTCCTTGGCCGGGAATTCACCATCGAAGGCCGGGTGATTCACGGGCACCATAGAGGCAAGGCGCTTGGGATACCCACCGCGAATATCAAGCCTGAAGTCAAGCTTCATCCGCCAGAGGGAGTTTACGCTGTTTATTGCAAGGTAGGAGAATCAATTTATAAAGGTGTTATGAATATAGGTTTCAATCCGACCTTTCGCGATCGTAGAGTCTCGTACGAAGTTCACATTCTCGATTTTGATCAAGAAATCTACGGCGAAATAATAAGGGCTTACATGGTGGAACGACTCAGACCTGAAATGAAATTTGATGGAGTCGAATCACTAAAGAGTCAAATCTGGAAAGATGTCGAGCTTAGCAGAAAAATCCTGGTTGGCGCCCCGAAAATGCCTTAGCCTATCATTATTGGCTACTGACTCTGACAAGCAAAGAAGTGAACAATGGCTAACAAAGTCATTCCCGTATCACCGGGAATCCCGGAGTTCTCTCCGAGAAAAGTGGGATCTAGCGCCTCTCGATCCCCGCTGCCCTATGAAAACCGTAAGACCATGACCGGCAAGGCGCCGGTCAATCCGGACCGTTAATGGTCTCTTCGATAGGTAGCGCTCATGCCTAACGACTTGGACAAGACCGATGTTTTTCAATTGCCTGAGGATCTCTTGCAGAAAGTGCAAGAATTATCTTTACGCCTGGGGGAATCCAGTCGCGCCATAGTTATCGCTGCCGTGGATCATTTTATACGGATTCCCGAGGAACAGCGAAAAGCGTCTCTCAGGGCGACTTCCATAAGAAGGCGAGGTTGGTAATAATCTGCGTTTAGGACGAAGCCGCGAAGTCGATTCCTATCTCTGCTCCCCCTTTTGGCATTCGTACGTGTACCTGGAGTGCATGAGACAATCGTTGTATAGTTCACGTTTGCTGCGATTCAGCGGTGAGCCTATGTATCCCCCATATTTCAGCCAGTTCTTATACAACTCATAAATAGGGATTCCGTATAAGTCGTAGTACGTCTGTAAATCAGAAGACGGAGATCGATTAGAGTTGTACTTGTATATGTCGTAATTCTCGAAATTATCCGCGACCAGGAGAAACGACCCAGAGCCCGGAACCATGGTTGATACTTCACTTTGCCGCATCGAATCAAAACGGCCTGACGGGCTGTCCGATTCTTGCGACAAAGCGGAATGCATGTAAAACGACAATCCTGCCGCCGTAATCAAGCCCACAAATAAAACGATCAACATACGCTTCATACTATTCCTCCTGCGGATCTCAAGCGCCGACTTGAACAGCCGAGCGGAACGCTCCTAAGTGGCTCATAAGCTCATATATACGGTGGGCACGTAGGAGCCTCGTGTCAATGTAATCAATATAATGTCGATTCTCAAGCAAACATTGATATGAGGAGGAAGAATTACTGACCTGCGATCTCCGGTTAGTATCGGATGCGGTCGAGCATTGAAGTTGCAACGCTCCGCCGACCTAGAAACCAGGTCGCTCACGCAAGGAGACTACAAATCAGTTTATTTTGTGAACATCATCGACAAAGGCTGCGGTTATTTGCGTAATCGCCGATAGGGATATGTGAGAAAGACTAGGATTCGAGGGCGGTTTGATGGCAGATGGCCACGATTCCCGGCCTTGCCCAACTCGTGGCGCTAAATAGGAGAGGGCGGGTTTCACCCGCCCTTGACCCATAATCCAAGATGCGCAAACAAAACTTGCCGCACAGCATCCGGCTTTTGCCAAGTCTTTCAAATCATTTCATGGTTTCCTTGGCAGCGGTCAACGTGTTCATCATAAGCATGGCGATGGTCATGGGACCCACCCCGCCGGGAACGGGTGTAATAGCCGCGGCTTTTTCCTTCACCTCGTCGAAAGCCACATCCCCGACCAATTTGAAGCCTTTTTCCGTGCCGGGGGCATCAACTCTGTTTATACCAACGTCGATGACCACTACGCCTTCTTTGACCATATCACCCTTGAGGTACTCAGGTTTGCCGATTGCAGCGATTATAATATCCGCGGCTTTGCATTTTTCCTTAAGATTTTTGGTTTTGGTGTGCAACATGGTGACTGTGGCGTTCATGTTGCGCTGGTCTAACATGTTGGATAGCGGTCGGCCTACGATGTTGCTCCGGCCCAGAATTACCACATCAGCGCCCGCGGTTTCGAATCCGCCCCTTTTGATCAACTCGATTACTCCCGCTGGCGTGCAAGGAAGGAAACGAACCTCCCCGATGCTTATCAAGCCTACGTTATAAGGATGAAAACAGTCCACATCCTTCTCCGGGAGAATCGCTCGAAGGATCTTGGTTTCCGGAATATGCTTGGGAAGCGGGAGCTGACAAAGGATTCCGTGAACCGATTTGTCGTTGTTGTATTTGCCGATAACTTCGAGAAGCTGTTCTGTCGTGGTATCGGCCGGTAGCCGAGATTCCAGCGACTTGATACCGATGTACTCGCAGGCCTTTTTCTTATTGCTCACGTACACCTTTGACGCGGGATCCTCACCCACCAGGATCACCGACAGGCAAGGCTCTAAACCTTGGGCCTTCAGTTTTGTCACTTCAATCTTAAGCTCGTCCTTGATCTGCTGCGATACTTCGTTACCACTGATGATTTTGGCCGACATGCCATCCTCCTTTGAATTTGTAAACAAATATTAGATAAGAACTCCTGCAACAGGAATTTATTTTCCCATCCTATTTCTCAGGCGACTAGGCCGCCGGGATAGAAACAGCGCACACGGATGCCTTTCCAATGTGGACTTGAGCAAAAGTAGGGACCTAGCGCTCCGTGGAATTGCCGGTCCATTCAAGCGACGTCGGACTCCAACGCTGCCGCAATCTTTTCTATCGCCTGGAAGATGATCGGATCTTCCAAGGACGGCGGCCGGCTTTCCAGATCGGCTGACGCGATCTCCTCCGAAAAGGGGAGTATCCCTATGAGAGGAATTCCGTCCAGGTTTTTGTGAAGGAACTCTTCCTCTCTTGCGTTACGCACCTTACTACCTACTGCGGCAACCCTGTGAAGACCTATATCTTGTGTGAGCTGTCTAACCTTGGCTGCGGTTTCGATGCTTCGCTGACCAGGTTCGACCACCACTACCAGCCGATCCACGCCTTGTGCGGTGCCACGACCCAGATGCTCGATGCCCGCTTCCATGTCCATAATTACTCGATCCTTTTGATAAAGGACCAGATGATTTATCAGCGCTTTGAGCAATGTGCTCTCGGGACAAATGCAGCCCCCGCCGCCTTTCTTGACCGTGCCCATTACCAGCAAGCGCACGCCGTCCTTTTCTCTGCCCAATGCTTCCGGGAGATCGTCAACTCTGGGATTCAATTTGAAAAATCCACCGACGGTTCCGGGTTTGGCCCCGGTCCGTTCAAAGATAAGGTCTTCCATCTTTGAAACAGGAGTCAATCCGGTGGTATCAATGCCTATCGCTGAACCCAAATTTGCGTCCGGGTCCGCGTCCACGGCCAGCACTCTGTACCCTTGTTTGGCCCAATAGCGAGCCAATAGACTACTGAGCGTTGTCTTGCCGACTCCGCCTTTTCCTGAAACAGCTATCTTCATACTATTCCCAACACCGATTCAAATTCCAAGCATTGAATATTTATAAGTAAACCTCATGGTTCATTTCTGAAACCGCGTGAAAGTCTATTCGCTGGAAGCCTTGACTAGCTCCAAAACAGCCATCTGTCCTGCAACGGCCATGTCTTCGGCGCTGAAAAACTTATCTGCGGTTTCGTCAAACAGCACGCTAGCTTCCGGGGGGAATTCTTCATCCCCTCCCCACAATATACAAGTAATCGGCAAGCAAGGGAAATAAGCCAATTCTACGGCCGCGTCACCAGTCTGAATGATTCTGCCGTCAAGGTTCTTACCGGCTTCAAGCATTAGACCTGGTTCATTCCCGAAAACGCCGATCAATACGTCGCGGGTCCTACGGTTAAACGCGGGTTCGTAGAGGCGCCCTTCCTTGAATTCTCTGAAATGTTTCAAATTTCCTGTCGGCTGCATTCCGCTCGCGTTATTCAGATAGTGGATGGTAAGGATAGCGAGCCAGATGGCGGCTTCCTCACCTGTCTCCACGATGGAAAACCGCTGGGTGTCCACATCCAGCGCTATTTTCCTGTTCAAATGGGGGACAATGACCGATCTACCCTCGAGGACCGCGCGCGCCTTTTCAGCTATGCGACCCGGATCTTTTCGACTGAAAATCTCCAGACCTATCTTGAGGGCCTGTTCGTAATTGTCCTGCCTCGGAAGCTCGGGATGAGACAAATCTTTGATGTTCAACATAGCAATTATTTGGTATGGGCCGCGGCAAATATCCCGCTCTATTCAGCCGCAGCAAAACATGTTTTCGAACGTCCGGGCAATGACCTTAAATCGAAAGACGCCGGACCGACAAGACATGGTCCAATGCCTTAAGTACGCCTACTGTTTTATCATCCGCCCTAGAATCTGTGTTCAAGAAACAGCAAGGCAGCGCCACCCTGTTCCTGTCTTGCGAATTGAAAGTGAGAGACATTGATTCCCATATCCCCGAGGATCGTGCCGACTTTACCAATAATTCCGAGCTTGTCCACGACGTCAATAAGGAGCAATTCACCGGAAAGATCGAATTCCCCGCGATGGGCCCCATACCTGCACATCCTGGGCTCGATCTTGCCGAACAGAGTCCCCTCCACCACTTCCTCGTCTTTTTCTGTTTTAATCTTATAGCGCAGCAAAGAAGTAAACGCTTCTGCCTTGCTCACTTTAGTTTCAGAGATCACGATTCCTCTCTCTTTGGCTACCATCGGGGCATTGACCTGATTGACTTCCTCCTTCATAACGGGCGTGAGAAATCCTGTAAGAAACGATGTGGTAATAGGGCTGAGAGCCATTCCGCTGACTTCGCCGGAATACTGCGCTTCCACGCCTTTGACTCCGGTCTGAACTATTTGGCCCAGAAATAGTCCCAGTCTTTGCGACAGATCAAGGAACGGTTTTAGTGTTATCAAGGCCTCACCGGAGACAGCAGGGGCATTCACCGCATTGCGAATAGTTCCATTGAGCAGGTAATCCTTTATTTGATCGGCTACAGCGATAGCCACATTTTCTTGGGCTTCTTGAGTGGACGCCCCCAGATGTGGGGTACATATGACTCGATCCAAGCCGATCAGCCTCGTGGCGCCGGGAGGTTCCTGAATGTACACGTCCAATGCGGCGCCTGCCACTTTGCCCGACTCAATGGCGTCGGCCAGGTCGTCCTCATGGACCACAGGGCCTCTGGAACAATTAATTATACGCACACCCTGGCGCATCTTGGCAATATTCTTCGCATTTATCAAACCCCTGGTCTCTTCGGTGAGCGGCACGTGCAGAGTTATTATGTCGGCCTCACTAAATACTTCATCCATCGTGGAAAGTCTTATCTCTAGCTGACTCGCCTGCTCCGGGGACAGGAACGGATCGTAAGCCATGACATTCATTCCCAGCCCTTTGGCTCGATCGGCTACTACTGAGCCTATTTTTCCGAGTCCGATTATTCCCAGGGTCTTGTGAAAGATTTCCGTCCCGGAGAACTTCTTCTTTTCCCACTTGCCGGATTTCATGGAAGCGTTTGCTTGAGGAATATTTCTAACCAGAGACATCATCATGGAAATAGCATGTTCGGCGGTTGTGACTGTATTTCCGCCCGGTGTGTTCATCACCACTATGCCTCGTTTGGACGCGGTCGGAATGTCCACGTTGTCCAGGCCCGTGCCGGCCCTTCCGATGACTTTCAGGTTATCTGCGGCCGCAATGATATCCGCTGTGACTTTAGTGGCTCCACGAATGGCTAACCCGTGATATTGACCGATAATTTGCTTTAATTCTTCAGGGCTGAGACCAACCTTTACGTCTACCTCAAGAGCATCGGATTCCCGGAGAATTTTCACACCCAATTCGGACAGATTATCGGATATCAGGACCCTCACAGCCGATTCCTCCTTTTTTGTCATAAGTGTTAAAATGGCAAGCCGATGAAAGGAATCTGGTATTTCTATCAGTCAAAGTGACTTATGTCAAGCAGGCTGCGCATTTTGCGCTGACCGATCGCGCTCGGAATACAGCTAGAAGGACAAATCACTTAAAAGCCCAAGAGAAAGATCAGCATGATCCCCACAGCGGCCAGGACGACCGGCGGCGGCGGCGCAATCTCAGGCGTAAACACTTCTCGTCTCGGGATTGCCAAAAGCGCAGGCTGTTCATAAGCGATCACCGAACTATGAGCCGGCGCATCTTGCGCGGGGCGCCCGGTGGGCCCTAGCCTCTTGAATGGCTTTATCCAAGGCGTCACTATCGAGAGCAGGAGTCGGAATAGGTGGCCGCGTCCGCCTCCGCGAAATGTGGCACATCCACTTTTTCGTCGTCGCTCTCCATTTCCGCGATGATCTCGGCAAAAGGTACTTCTTCAGCCTCTTGCGGCGAAAGTCCTGTTGCTGATAGGGCCTGTTCCGGTTCTGAGATATCCGTCCTGTCCGAGTTTGTGGGTTCTTCCAACAGCTTTTTATCAGACTGCTTTTTTCTGGGCATTTGGATTCCTTTGTCTCCTTCAAATTTCGTGTCGCGCAGACACCTGCCCGCCTGAGGAGGGTCGCCATATTGGGCGGTTCCTAGATTTACCGTTGCCACTGCTGCGATCACATGGTACTTTAAAAGCAGGTCTTTGGAAAGCAAAACGGGGAGAAACAATATGGAATCTTCAGGGCCGAACGATATCAAAGAAACGATCTCCGAGCTTATGCAGAATCTTGGGACCGTAGGGTTGTTCATGCTTGGTGAAGCGCGATCGTTCTTACGCAAAACCTGGGGAGCGTCGCGTGAAGAGTTCTTTGCGGCCGTGGATCAGACTGCCCGAACAATGAAGCAGTCCGGCAAGATGGCTGCCGAAGATATTGAAAGGGCGGCGGAAAAGATCAAAGCTTCTTGGGACGTTTTGAACAAAGAGAAGAACGTGGACTGGGACACTTTTCTGAAGGAGGTTAGGTCCAGATTGGAACGCCTAGGCGCCATAACCCGCGAAACCTTCGAATCGTCCGTGAATCAGGCCAAAGATGTGCTGGACAAGCAGTGGTCCGCGACCGGCCGCGTAGGTGAAGAACAGCTCAACTCGGTGCGGAAGCAATCGGAAGAGATGGCGGAAGCGTTCAAGAAGCAGTGGGACGTGGTCCGAGACAAGCTGGAAGATGCGAGCAAGAGAATTGATCGGGCCATAGAGGCGGCATGGGAAGAATTGAAGAAGAAGGAGTAACTGGGTAGTTGCTGCGGGATAAATGCGCCTCCCTCCCGATTTGCGCGATCAGTTTCGATTCTTAGAATAGATGTTAACATGTTCAGCCGTAAAGACGAGGGGTCTCATGTTGGTTGTGGGATTGACTGGAGGTATCGCCTCGGGTAAAAGTACTGTTAGCCGCATGTTCAGGGAGGCGGGAATCCCGGTGATCTGCGCAGATGACCTCGCGCATGAAGTGGTTAAACCGGGTTCAGCCGCGCTGGAGGAAATCCGACGGACTTTCGGGGACCAATTCGTCGATTCAGCCGGCGCCCTGGATCGGGTGGCTATGGCAAGGCTGGTATTCCAGGACAAAGGCAAGCGCAAGACCTTGGAATCCATTATTCATCCTCGGGTCGGGGAAGAGCAGGGGAGGTTGCTGCAAGAGTTCGCGGCTCAAGGTCACAACATAGTAATAGTCGATGTGCCTCTCCTCTATGAAAGCGGATTGGAAGATTCTTTCGACATGATTGTCGTCGCCTACGTCCCTCCCGAAATCCAGATTGAAAGGTTAATCGCGCGGGACAGCCTGTCGCATGATGAAGCAAGGTCGCGACTTGACGCTCAAATGCCCATTGACGAGAAGAAGACGCTCGCAGAGCGAGTGATTGACAACACCGGATCGATAGAGCATACGCGAGAACAAGTTATCGAGATTATCGAAGAACTGAGGGATATTGCTAATTCTCAGGTGAAATTGGCGCAAAGTAGTCCATTTTGTGGCGCCGTTTGCAGGGGCCGGCGTCGGCGAGATGAACCGTCTGAAATCATGACGCTTCTTGAAGCGCCCCTACACAGAAATCCGGCAGTCAGGTATCTGACGCGGAGCAGAATTGACGAAGTATTTTAGCTAACAATTTTTCAGGCAGGACACGAAAAAGTGGAAACGTTTATCGGCATAGCAATATGGGTGGCGATTTTTGTAATCTGGTACATCCGAACATATCCGGAAAAAGTAAAGGGGCTGATACCCCTTCAAGGAATCAGCCTGAAATGGCCTGTTCGAAAGAAGAGGAATGCTTCTTCCGCCCGAAAGGCCGCAACCGCATACCGGTGATTACAAATCGCTGGTGGAACAAGTGGAATTCATCTGTTCTAAAGAGCGGTTTAGCTCCTCCGATGCGGCGGCTATGGTTGAGGCCGTCAAACACCTCATGGAATTGGAACCTGGCAGCGGACAAATTTGGGAAGCTTACGCCCTGGATTCACTGGAATCCGCTACTATCACGTGTGATGACTGCAAAATCCCTGTAGAAAAGACAGTCAAGAAAACTGGAGTTAAAATATCCTGCAAGAAATGCGGAAGATGGCTGGCTCTCAAGAATTCGAAAGTGACAGTTCTCGATCCCAGCAGAGCTGATATCGAAGACTGGGAGAAATAACAGGAGGATCGGCATAAAATCAGAGGAGGCACGGTCATGCGTACTTTGATAATTGTCGTTCTTGCGGTCCTTGCGATTATTTTCGTAGCCGGAACACTGAATGTAGGTGGGGCGCCTATTTTCTTCCACCTGGATTCAATGCTTGATACTGATTTGTTCATGGATCTTCATGATTCCATTTTCTTTTTTGTTTATCGCTGGAAAGATCGCGCAGATTCAGGACTGTCTCGCGCCAAGTCCGACTTGAGAAATTTGAGGAAAAACCGGTCGGTATTGACAACAAAGCCTATCAACGAAAAATCGAAGGCGTGTCAAGGTAAGACTATTCAGTCAGTATGGCAGGTCAAACAATAGAATTAGGATTTGCTCGGAATCTCGCTGGGCAAGGCAGGTGAAATGTAACCTTTCGCCTGTCCCCGAGATAGCGCTTGGTTGGAGGTCATCCAATGAGAGTAATCTCCTGGAACGAAGTTAATGAAGAAAAATTGAATGAGAACATCACCCGGAAGATGATCTGGGGCGACAAGGTAATGGTGACCCGGTGGGAATTGGCCCCGAATACGTCTCTTCCTCTTCACGATCATGTCTCCGAGCAAGTGACTATGGTGATCAGCGGATCGGTCACGTTGTTGTTTCCTGGAGAAGAAGGACGCACGCTGAGAGCTGGAGACATGCTCATCATACCGTCCTCCAAACCGCACGGAGTAAAGGTCGGGCCGGAAGGCTGCATTGTTTCGGACATCTTCTCGCCGATCAGGGAGGACTTTATCCAAGGGACTTCGATCCTATATCAAGAGCGATCCGGAGCAGGATAGTGCCGGAAGCGGAGTTGACACGGCGGAGGCATACCGTGAGCTTCACGGCTTTCTTGTGGCCGCGGGCGTGAACATCGGGCTTGATGATCTTAAGGAGATTCCTCTGGAATTGGTCGCTCGCTATGTTTACGAGCGGGAATGCATATCCCTCGGCCAGTTGAGAACAATTCTCGGACTGGATAAGAGACCAGGCCAAAGACCTTTTGCGGCAATGGAAGCACGGTGATGACCACAGCGAATCAAGCTACAGACGCAAACTGGAGCGCATGATCGTATTACCGGCAGTCCCTAGGAGTTCCTAAAGAGTTGCCGGGGAGCCCCTTTAGGCGAAAAAGGCTCCCCGGCAACTCCTCTCCAAGAACTCCTATGACTGGGAATGACAGCTACTTGCAAGCATTCAAGAATGACTGTATTGTTCCCGGCCGTGCTCGAAGATAGCCTGCAATCCGCGAGTTAGAATAAGATAGACATGTATATGGTAGGGGCGACCGGCTGTCGCCCTGTTTTTCGAGTGTTGTTTGCAGTAAATAGGCTGCATTGTAATGGACGAAACCAAGATCAACAAAATCAAGCAGGCCACCAAGCGTAATTTCGACGCGAGTCCGGTTCAGTATCAGTCGTTCGAGGAACGGCACGGCTTCTTTCGGATGCTGACCGAGGTTCTCCTCAGTCGTATGGAACTCCCTACATCTGCTGACATTCTGGACATCGGATGCGGGACCGGAGCGAGTTGCGCTCAAATTTTGGCGGCGGTCCCGGATTCGCACGTTTGGGGGCTGGATAACTCACCTGCCATGCTGGATGCCGCGCGTTCCAGGGTGGGGGAATCCGACCGGCTTGTTTTCGTTGAGGGCGATGCGGCAAAGCTGACGGACTATTTCGATTTCAAATTTGACGCCATCATCTATAGCGCTTCCATTTTCCTCATCCCTGATTACCGGGAGAGTCTTGAGCAGGCTCGTTGCCTGCTGAACCAGCGCGGAAGCGTGGGCCTGACCTTCATGGACGGGCCCTACGATTCTGAGGGTAACCATTTGTTTGAAGTTGCCGAAAAAACGGCCAAACAAGGGATCAGTCGTAAAAGAGCGGTCGGTTGGGGTGAATTCGAGGCCTTCTTTCGCACAGATTTTCCCAACCTGCACAGCCTGGATTGAGGATTTCCGATTGCCAAAGGACGTCGTGCAGGAATTCTACTCCATACCTGCCATGTCCGCGGGGATTTTCCCGGGAATGGATTATCCTGAACGTGTCAAGAGGGTTGGGCTCTTATTCGATCATATGCCGAAAACCGAAATCCTCGCCCGATGGCGCCTTATGGTGGGCCGGGTGGGAGAGTAGGAGAAGAGAAAGAATCCGGGGAACCCTTTTTTGATTAGAAAAAGGGTTCCCCGGACCCCTCCCCAAAAACGCTAAATGGGCAGACAACTGTCTATCGTTCGCAGTCTATTTTGTCTCCCCTCAGACGCATGTGTAGGGGTGATCGGCGGTCGCCCATCAGGGTGACAAGTTGACCATGTCGGGCACGGCTCGACCTACGTTCCAAGGATGAGCAAACCAAATGAGACGCCCAAGAACTGTGACCGTGTTCCTTGCGATAATTTTCGCAACCACCGCCCTCGGCTATTGCCGAGCTGCCGCAAGTCTGCCCGAAGGTTTTGTATACGTTGAGGAAATTATACCCAACATAAGAGTAGAGCTGCGCTACCTTACCAGCGAGAATTTCATCGGCCGCCCCGTTGATGGGTATATAAAATCGAGATGTATTCTGACAAAAGAAGCGGTGGATGGCCTGAAGAGAGTTCAGGAAGACCTGAATCGCTTTGGCCTGGGGCTGAAGATCTATGACGCTTACCGTCCCCAACGTGCTGTCAGCCACTTCGTCCGTTGGGCACAGGACCTTGACGACGCTAGGATGAAAAGAGTCTACTACCCCGATGTGGAAAAAGCGGAACTCTTCCGAAAGGGCTACATTGCGGAAAGATCGGGTCATTCGAGGGGAAGCACAGTTGATGTGACCATCGTGTCCATCAAGGAATCGGAAGGGGATGGCGAACTAGATATGGGGACGAAATTTGATTTATTTGATCCGAAATCGTGGCCGGACAATCTTTCCATGAGTCCTGATCAACGGGCTCATAGACTATTGCTCCGGACACTCATGACAAAGCATGGATTCCAATCGTATTCAAAGGAATGGTGGCACTTTACATTGGAAAAGGAACCATACCCCGACAAGTATTTCGACTTTCCTGTGGAATGACCCCGGAAACACAAACCGCCATAAGGATCGCAAGATCGATAAGGTCCTAGGATGTGCCGCGCCCCGCGGACTCATCATATCCTAGCTTTGGTGCGCTTGGAGGGGCGACCGGCGGTCGCCACTACGGAAGTCATTTCTCTACCTTAGCATTGACAGATCCGAAAGAAATACGCCGGATCGGTCCGGTTATTTCTTGTCACTCGGCTTCTTGTCTGCTTTCTTTTCCAGTTCCTGTTTGGCCCGAAGATAAAGCTGCCTAATTTCTTCGAGACGATCTTTTGAAGCGGAGTACCTATCACTGTTACCTGGAGGAGGCTGGTTCATTTGATGACTTTGCCACTGGTCACTGCTGGTAGGAGGATTTTGGGAGGTTGTCTGCGCCGACGCGATATTACATTGAGCGGAAAGAAGCGCAATTAATACTACAAATATTGGCAAAGTGGCTAATTTCATTATTTTGTTCCTGCCAAAATCAACGCGCGGCAGCGCTCTCGATCCCTTCAGGGATTGAGCGTTACTATCATGAAATTAGGATGTTTTCAAGCAGCTTGTTTGGTCGAAATCGGCGCCACACATAGCAAGGGCGGGTTTCAAACCCGCCCTCGGTCGAACAATCGAAGGACTGGGCAGGTTTGAAACCTGCCCCTACGGGATTCCGACTACGGCCCAGCGACCGAATGGCCTAATATTCAGCTAAGGTCTCATGCCGATGACCTTATTTTCCCTTAGCGCTGATCGCTCCATTTTCCGTATTTCTCTCTCAAAATACGATGGAGTATCTTGCCTGTTCCTGTACGCGGCATTTCTTCGTCTTTAATGAAATCCACGCTTTTCGGTACTTTGTAACCGGCAATTTTTCCTTTCGCGAATCTCTGGATCTCCTGTTTTAATTCATCGGTAGCCTCTTTGCCCTCATGAAGAATTACCACAGCATGTATAGATTCTCCCCATTTATCATGAGGTATCCCTATGATGGCCACATCTTTCACCGCAGGATGACTGCCTACAATATTTTCCACCTCTGAGGGGAAGACGTTCTCTCCGCCGGTAATGATCATGTTCGCCTTTCGATCAACGAGGACATAGAAGCCGTCCGGATCGCGGAAACACATATCACCGGCCGTAAACCATTCACCCTCGAAAACTTCTTTCGTCTTTTCAGGAAGGTTCCAGTATTTGGTGAACAACATCGGAGTTCGAGCGTAGAGTTCACCTACCTGGCCGTCGGGGACTTCCTTACCTTCCTCGTCCAGCACTCTTATTCGGTCAATTCCGAAGATTTCTCGGCCGATGGTGCCGAGTTTTCTCAACTGATCTTCAGGTCGGCACAGAGTCACCAAGCCTGCCTCGGTAGACCCATAGGCTTCCCACAATTCGGCATTCTTGAAGAACTCGAGTACGGCGATCTTTGTGTCTTTTCTTATGGGGGCTGAAGAGACCAAGAGTTGGCGCATACTCGACACGTCATATTTCTTCTTGATTTCATCCGGAAGCGAAAGGATCATGATGTAGTGTGTCGGCACAAGCGATGCGAACGTAATCTTGAATTTTTCCACTGTGGCCAGGAAGTCTTCGGGGTTGAAGCTGGCTTCGTTGTACACGCATATCGGCGCTGTGAGCATAGTGTAAGGGAATGAGTAAAAAATGGAGTTAACATGGCACATCGGCATGACCATGAGCGGCTTGTCCGTCGGTCTGATACCCATGTTGGAGATATCCAGGTAATACTGGGCAAGATAGCTTTCATGGCTTCTGACAACACCTTTAGGCTTGCCGGTGGTCCCTGACGTATACATGAAGGTCCAAGGGTCTTCGGCGTCCACAACTATTCCGGGCTCCTCGGCGGATGCCGCGCGCAGCCAGTCCTCATATCCGACATATCCCTTCGGGACCTCATCACCCGGCTCCCCCATGAAAATATAGTTCTTTGCCGGAATCGGCAGTTTATCCTTGATGCCATCCACCATGTCGACGAAAGACTTCTCAACGATGAAGGCTTTGCACTCGGAATCATTGACAATGTAATCGACATCCGGCGCTGCAAGCCTGAACATCAGGGGTACGCACACTTGCCCGCCTTTCGCGCACCCTGCGTAAATCTCCATCCATTCGACCCGATTGAACGCGAGAACCGCGAACCGGTCGCCTTGGCCGCATCCCATTTGGCTCAGAGCGTTGGCCAAACGGGCGCTGCGGTCGTTCCATTGGCCAAAAGTGAAGTCTTTCTTCTTGTCCTGACAGCCTAATTGGTCAGGATAGTGGATTGCATGCTCACGAAGCACTGTTCCCATGGGAATCCACTTACTAACAGTCATGACTACCTCCTAGTGTAGCGTGGTGATGAAGCGATCATAAGACGTACCGATAACCATGAAGATTCTATGAAGGCCCGAGAACCGCCACGTATTCCCAGGGAAAACTGAGCGGTGGAGTTTGTTTTATGGCTTAACGCACGATACCCGAAAGGGGGCATTCGCATGCAAGTTCCTCTATTTCCGATGTGCCATTTGATGGGACTCGTGAGCACGACCCCGCATTGGTTTCCACGAACGAGTAACGCCTGCCTTAATCAGCTTGACACGGTTGTTTCTTATAGGATTAATTGGTTTAGTAAGGATTGAGATCCTTTCCGATTTCCCATCATAGGCGCTTGCTAAATCACTGTCAACATCATTGTCCTACTCACGGAAGGAGCACAGGAAATATGGATCTCTTTGGAAAAATCAAGGTCCTGTCATTGGAGCAGGCCACTGTCCTGCCTTATCTCACCTACAGATTGGCTATGGATGGCTGCCGAGTTATACGCTTGGAACACCCCGTGTTTGGAGATCCAAACAGAATGGTAGGTGAGCCGTTTCTCGAGGGCGAGGAACGTATGAACAGCTATTACATGGCCATCAACTCCGGCAAGGAGGCCATGACCATCAATTTGGCCGAACCTAAAGGCCAGGAGATTTTGAAGCGGCTCTTGGTCGAGCTTGACGTGGACGTCTTTGCCACAAACCAGCTCCCGCGCAACTACAAGAAGCTTGGCGTTGACTATGATTCTCTTAAACAAATTAAGCCGGATATAATCTGGCTCGGCATTACCGGCTTCGGCCCGGACAACAATGAAGTTGCTTACGATCCCATTCTGCAAGCCCGCGGCGGACTCATGGAATTAACCGGGGAGCCGGATGGCTCGCCTGAGGTCGTGGGCGTTCCATTGCCCGATATGGGCACCAGCGAGCACGCGTACGGCCTCACCATGAAAGCGCTTTTTGTTAAAGCCATGACCGGCCGGGGCAGCCGGATCGACATTTCGATGTTCGATAGCACAGCCTCATGGCTAACCGTGCCCATTACTATGACCAAGTCTTTTGGAAAGAAAATCTCACGTCGCGGAAACACACATGAGTTTTTTGCGCCCGTGTCCGTATATCAGACCTCGGACGGTTACGTCTACATCGCCGTGGGTAATGATAAGCAGTTCCAGGCTTTTTCGTCACTTCCGGAATTCTCCGCCCTTGCCAAGGAAGAATACAAAAAGAACCTCGGCCGAATCCGCGATCTGGCCAATCTCAACAAGACCATCTCCGATGTCACTTCCAAGATGACCACAGCCGAGTTGCTCGGATTGATGAATTCCATCGGGGTTGCGGCTTCCAAAATCAACACAGTGGCGGAAGTCGCGGCCGATCCACTGATCAAGGACAAGTTGTTAAAAGCCAAAGACGCCAAATCGGGATTCGAGCTGACCCTGGCGCCGCCGCCGGTTTCTACGGCCTTTCTGGAGGCGAATGAGAGAAAGCTCTCCTTTCCTCCACGTTTCGGCGAACATAACGAGAAGATCCTCGTGGGCGAACTGGGTCTTTCGGAAGGTGATGTCGCAACTCTGAAATCTGAGGGCGTCATCTGACGCGTGGAGCAGGTTCAGGACATTCTCGGCCGGGCTCATTGGCCGCGTTTCAGGCAGTGTAACCGGGTGTTCAACAACGACTTTGAAGCAGGTAACGAAATATGGGTGTAGCCAAATACATAAAGAATGAAAAAGACGCGATTCTGGAGGTGATTCTCCAGTCCGGAATAAAAGTCAAACCCAATTACGATCCAACAGATCTTGAAGAAGTGGGCTTTGACTACGAAACCGACCTGGGCGAGTCGGGTAAATACCCTTTCACAAGATCAATACACGCTGAAGGATATCGTTCCAGAGAATGGACCACTCGGCAGTATTCCGGATTCGGCACGCCTCTGGAAACCAACGAGCGATTCAAGCTGCTGATCTCGCACGGACAGACCGGCCTTAATGTGGCGTTCGATCTCCCCACGCAGATGGGGTACGACTCGGACAACCCGCTGGTCGAAGGGGAGGTGGGCCGAGTCGGCATGGCGGTGGACACCCTTCGAGATTTTGAAATCGCGTTCGCAGACATCGAGCTGGACAGGATCGGTTCAGGACTCACTATCAATGCCGTAGCCTCCATTATGCTCGCCATGTACCAGGCCATGGCCGAGAAGCGCGGATTCGATATCAAGAGAATCAGCGCGACCCCGCAGAATGACATCCTCAAGGAAATGATCGGCCGTGGCGCGTGGATTTATCCGGTCCAGGATGCGGTGCGCCTCATAGGCGACACCATTGAGTATTCCATCACGATGCTTCCTCGGTGCAATCCGGTTTCCGTCTGCGGATACCATATCCGAGAATCCGGGGCCACCCCAGCGCAGGAGATAGGTTTTGCCCTGGAGATTGCCAATAGTTACATTGACGAAGCGATTTCGCGAGGGCTTTCCGTGGACGATGTCGCGCGAGGGATCACTTTTAATTTCAACATATTCGGTAATCTCTGGGAGCAGGTGGCAAAGTTCCGAGCCGCAAGGAAGCTCTGGGCAAAGAACCTGAAAGAGAAATACGGCGCCAAGGACCCAAGAGCCATGCATCTCAGGGGCCTATTCGGGGGCGGCGGATTCGGGCTAACCAAGGCGCAGCCTGAGAACAACATCATGCGAGGGGCCTATTACGCGCTTGGCGCTGCGCTTGCGGGCGCGCAGACGACGGCGCTGTGCTCGTTCGACGAGGCGTTTACCATTCCCACGCCTCGGGCCGCTTTGCTTTCGCTCAGGACTTGCGAACTCCTCATGGATGAGATCGGCCTGCGGGACACCGTGGATCCCTTGGCAGGTTCATACTTTATTGAAACGCTCACAAAACAAATGGAAGAAAAGATTCAGGAAGAACGAGGCCAAATCCAAAAAGTAGGCGGGATGATCGAGGCCGTATCAACGGGATTTGTGCAGAAATTGGTCGCTCAACAGGCGTACGAATGGGAACGTGGGCTCAAGAAAAACGAATACATCAAGATAGGCGTGAACAAATACGTGGACGAAGAAGAACATGATGTCGAACTGCACGAATATGACCCAACCACGCAGGAGAAGCAAATCGAAAATCTGAAACAAGTCAAAGCTGAACGAAGCGACTCGGAAGTAAGCCGCACGTTAAAAGAACTCGAAACCGCGGCCCGCGCGAAGAAGAATGTCATGCCCGTGCTGGTGGATTGCTGTAAGGCATACTGCACCGTGGGCGAAATGGCGGATGTTTTCAGAGAAGCCTTCGGAGAGTTTCGCGAGCCGAACATTTTTTGAACAATGGATTATTGCATTTTTCAGAAAGCGGATATCCAGGGGGAAAACCCTTTTGCAAAAGGGTTTTCCCCCTGGACCCGCTATTCCGAAAACTCCTAAATGGTTGCGACGTAAGGGGAAGAAATGACTGATTTGGGCGCCTGCACACGACAAACCGACACTTTCCCGTTAACCGTAAAAATATTAGAGTTTTTGCCGGAGGAGTTCGGGACCACTGGGCGGTGTACCAAGGCATCGCTTACCCGCTCACGAGCTAAGAAGCATATTTAGGAGTTCTTTGCGGGGGGACCGGAGGAAGCGGGTTCCCGTACTTTCAAGCAAAGAGTCCAGCCCCGGACTCCCTGCGGAGCAAAAGAAAGGAGAAGCACATGCATCACGTCGATCGTAACTCCGGAATTTTGAATGAGGAGGAGAAGTTTTCCCTCGACGAGCGGCAAAATTATCAGGAGAAGTTTCTTCGCGAAATTGTTGGAGTCGCTTACGCCGCCGGGACCCCTCTTAAGGCTGCGCTTGATAAGGCCGGGGCCAAGCCTGATGACATCCGTACTGTCGCTGATCTCGCCAAACTCCCTATTACCAAGAAGAAGGACTTGTCTGAAGCGCAAGCAGCGAATCCGCCGTTCGGGGGGTTCTTGACTGTTCCCATGAGCGATCTGCTGCGTGTCCACATATCTCCCGGTCCGATTTACGATCCCGTGGGAAAGGTGCGCGATTACTGGCGGTGGAAAACCGCTCTGCATGCGGTCGGCTTCCGGCCGGGTGACCTTGTTGTTAACACCTTTGCCTATCATATGACTCCGGCCGGCCATATGTTCGAGGAAGGCGCGGCCGAGCTTGGCGCGACTATTATTCCTACCGGCGTGGGCAATACGGAATCCCAGGTGGAAATAATGCGAAGCTTGCCCGTGACCGGTTTTATCGGCACTCCGAGCTATCTCATGGCCATTTTCAAGAAGGCCGAAGACATGGGGCTTCAGCCTGCAAAGGATTTCAAGCTGGAAATAGGCTTGATTTTGGCCGAAATGGTGCCCGAATCGCATGCGAAAGAGATTCAAGGATGAATACGGCGTCATCGGCAGACAGGCTTACGGGACCGCGGATATAGGATGCGCATCGTACGAGTGCCCGGCTGTCAATGGGATGCACGTGCATTATGATGTGATCGTGGAAATAGTGGACCCTCAGACCGGCGAGGTCCTGCCCGAGGACTCTCCGGGCGAGGTGGTGATTACGTGTAACAATAAGATCTATCCGCTGATCAGATTCGGCACAGGCGACATTTCCAGCATAGTAAGCGATACATGTTCATGCGGACGCACCGGGCCTCGCCTGACCCGCATAATGGGTCGAGCGGACCAGGTGACCAAGGTCAAAGGCATGTTCGTGCATCCTTCCCAGGTGCAGAAGGTCATGGAGATCCACCCTGAAATCGCCAAGGCCCGCCTCCTCGTGGAGCGACCTCAGGACCGGGATGTAATGACCCTCGAAGTGGAACTCAAGGGATCAGCCGCGGAAGGATTCATTCCCGCTGTCGAGCAGACCGTCAAAGAAGTGATGAAGCTGCGAGGCTCCGTAAGAATTCTGGATCCTGGGACCTTGCCGCCGGATCATAAGACTATAGAAGATGTAAGGAAGTGGGATTAGGAGGGGACTAATACAAGGGAAACTAGAAGACCAGTTTGTCTGGAAAATAGTCTATAATGGAGTTTCTCGCGGGGGTCAATCCATGACGTCTGATTCTCCGAGCGAAGGGCTGCTTGCATGAAATATGCATATCATGATCTAAGTCCCGAGCAATTTGAGGGCTTGATAATCGCTATTTGCCAGTTCCTGCTCGGTGCAGCGGTACAGGGGTTTGCGGTCGGACCGGATGGAGGTCGGGATGCAAAATTCCTTGGGACGGCAGAATTGCACCCTAGCAGGGCTGAGCCCTGGAAGGGCACCATTATAGTGCAGGCTAAGCATACAAACGGGCTTAATAAGAGGTTTTCGGACTCGGACTTTTTCAGCGCGAAAGGTGTCAACACTGTCATAGCGGAGGAATTGCCGCGCATCAAGAAACTGCAAAATGCCAAGAAACTTGATCATTACATGCTTTTCTCCAACCGCAGACTCACCGGCGAGAGCGAATCGACGATCCGGGCATACATATCGGAAGAGTGCGGCCTGCCTGAGCAATCCATCTACCTCTGTGGAGTTGAACAGCTTGAGGTATGGCTAAAACGTTTCCCGCAGGTTGCCCAGATAGCGGACATTGACCCGATCGATTCGCCGTTGATTGTGAGTCCGGACGAGTTAGCCGATCTGGTTGAGGTTTCTGTCGAAGCACTTGTCTGCTGTCAGTGCCAAACTCTGACGACGTGCCACAGGACCGTGTCTTACAAACAGAAGAATCAAATCAACAACATGAGCGAAGAATATGCGCTGTTGCTGCGGCGACTCTATCTGAAGGAAACACAACAGATTCGCGAATTCTTGGCGGATCCTCAGAACGATGAAATTTTGACGTGTTATTCGTCGATTGTTGAAGAGTTCCAGCTCGAAGTGGTCGCCAAACTAAAGGACCATCAAACCTTCGACAACGTGCTGGAATATTTGTTTAAGCTTCTTTTTGAACGTGATGTCTTCCTGCGAGCGCACAAGAGATTGACCAGAGCGGTGGTCTTCTAAGTGTACTGGAACTGCGACCTCGGCGAGGATTCAGATGCTCAGACCCAGCAAACACTCACACCCTGATCGTAGGTGATTCATGCCGCAATGCTCGTGCTAGCCCGATTGAGGGGGCGGAGAGTGGAAGAATATGGTCTACTAAAGGAATTCGTGAAAAAGCATGTGAAGGGCGGCGAAGTTCTTTTTTGCCGGCCCTGAACGTCCTATATTTGCTCGGCCTGATCGAATATCGTCCAAAGACCGATGCTCTGGAATATGTGGGCTCCAATGAAGCTTTCTAAGCTGTACTCTCAACATGCCGGATCTTTTCACGCCGATCCAGTTCTTGCCGGGCATGAATGTGGTGTTGGCCGAGATCAGATTGCCCGAGAACGTTGAAGGACACCCACAACCTGGGAAAAACGACCCTTGGCAGACTAATAGACTTCTGTTTGCTCTCGAAACGAGACAAGGGCTTTTTTCTTTTCAAACATCTTGACCTATTCAAGGACTTCGTCTTTTTTCTCGAAGTAGAGCTTCTGGATGGCTCATTTGTCACCATTCGGCGAGGCGTCGAAGAAACCACTAAGATTAGCCTTAAGCGGCACGACCGGCCCGGCCGAGACTTCAGTGATCTTCCTGACGTGTCGTGGATTTTGCGGTACTTTCGACAACGCGAAGAAATTGTTGGACGGAATTCTTGATTTGGGTGACCTGAAACCTTGGCCTATCCGCAAGATCATAGGTTATCTCCTACGGGCTCAGGAAGACTTTCGCGACGTGTTCCATCTGAGGAAATTTGCCGCCAGACATGCCGACTGGAAACCCTTTCTTGCTCATTTGCTGGGATTTGAAGCCGAAAACATAATTAAACATTATGAGAAGGAGAGAAACTGGCCCAAAAAGAGTCGGAAGAAGCTATCATAAAGAAGGAACTGGGCGGATCGTCGAGGATATTAGCCGGATAGAGGGAATGCTGCTACTGAAGCAGAATGAGGCTGATAAGAAGCAACGTCTACTGGATGCCTTTGACTTCCGGCAGATTGACAAGGACAAAACAAAAATGATCGTGGATGAGATGGATGCCGCTATTGCTCGACTCAATGCAGAACGATATTCACTGTCGGTGAATAAAAAGAAGATCATGGCCTCCATGGCCGACGATGAGATGCTGTTTGACCCCGAAAAGGCCGGCGAACTGTTCAAGGAGGCCGGGATCCTTTTCGCGGGGCAGATAAGAAAGGACTTTGAGCAATTACTGGCCTTCAATCGTGCGATAACTGAGGAGCGGCGTGGCTATCTCAGGGAAGAAATGGATGAGATTGAGGCTGATCTCAAGCGCGTTAACACGGAACTGAACAAAATGAGCAAGCGACGGTCAGAGGCCCTTTCGTTTCTAAGCGGGAGTGATGCATTCATCAAATACAAGCGAGTAACAGATGATCTGTCACGTTAAGGTCTGAGATAGCTACCCTGGATCGGCGACGGGGATACTTGCATAGACTGCGAGAACTTCGCGCCAAGATTCGATCTCTGAAAGAAGAAAAGGGTCAACTTCAAAACGAAATCGAGTCTAACGTTGAGAAGCAGAACACCGACAGAGATAGCCAGTTCTCGGTGATCCGCGTGCTGTTCAACGAAATAGTGGAAGAGGTCATCGACCGAAAGGCACTACTCAGCGTCTCAACGAACCAGCAAGGTCATTTGGAGTTCAAAGCTGAGATTCTGGACGACTCAGGCAATGCTACAAGCGCGGACCTCGGTCATACGTATCGAAAGCTATTGTGTATCGCTTTGGATACAGCCCTTTTGCAGGCACACAGAGATGGGCACTTCCCTCGTTTCGTTTTCCATGATGGTGTGTTCGAATGATTGGATGATCGTAAGAAGGAAAACTTGTTGGGTGTAATTCGATCGAGTGCGAATTTAGGCATCCAGCACATTATAACGCTTATAGATTCCGATCTACCGGGCCGACCAAGTGACGCGGAACCAGTATTCGATGAGTCGGAAATCGTCCTGCGACTTCATGATGAAGATGACAGCGGACGTCTGTTCAAGATGAAGGCGTGGTAACACGCGTGAGACAAGGTTTACGCGCCACTTGACTCAGCTAGTGTAGTGTTTCCGTAATGGCTTTACAGAATGTGACGGCGACGATTCCACAGTAGCCGCCGGTCATGACATGTTTTGCTGTAAAGGAAATGCTGAACACCTCGATGATGTAATACGAACCCCTTCGGCAAGTTCCCGGGCCACCATACCTAATTCTTGACGCGGGAGACAGCCACGAGTCCAGTGCAGCGAAGGGCACAACTTTCTGTGGTTGCCTCGGGTTTCCCACATCACACATCACTCAGTGAGGCCAAACGGCGGCAGCAGACCTTGTTTGCTTGACACAGAAGCCTTCATCCGCCACTCTGAAGGCGAGTCGGTGATGCCGATGGATCAAGAAAGGAGATGCGATGGAAAGAGTTGATCTAGCCCCTATCGGAACTTACGCTTGCACAAAAACTTGAGCTTATGGAAGCTATTTGGAACGACTTGGCCAAGCATGAAGAGACTCTCGAATCACCGGATTGGCATGAAGAAGTCCTTAAAGATCGAGAGGAAGCCTTAGCGTCCGGAGAGGCAACTGTTTCCGATTGGAAGGAAGCTAAACGCAGAATAAGTGAGAACGCGTCGTGCGAGTAACGCCCTGGCATATCTGCTATTTCTTTGCTCAGCGATCTCATCAAAGTTGCCACAACACCCCCGTAATGCTAGACTTCTCCCAACTGTGACTCGCAGTTATTACTGGCTTTTGTTCGCTTGAAGGAGTCCATCATGTCATCAAAAGCGATTGCGACTGTGGTCAGGATGATGGAAAGCGTTCCTGAGGACACCCAACAGCAGATTGTTGACCATCTGCGTGAATACATTGAGGACCTCCGAGATGAGATTCGTTGGGATGAAGCATTCGAGAAGACTCAGGCGCAACTGGCGCCGCGGCCCGCCGCGCGAAGGAAGAAATCGCAGCAGGGAAAGCCACACCGTTGGATCTGGACCAGCTATGAAGTCCAGCACCTTGCCCTCCTTCTGGGCCTGCTATCGGGAATTGGACAAAACTGTGCGGGGCCGCATCAAAAAAGCCTATCAACTCTGGGTGGACAACCCCTACCATCCATCTTTACGCTTCAAATGCATCAATGACGGAGAAAATATCTGGTCGGTTCGGGTTACACGTGACACTATTGCGCTCTGGCCGTGTGGGAGGGTGATACGGTTACATGGTTCTGGATAGGCAGCCATAAAGAGTATGAGCGATTCTTCTCATCTTGACCTTTGGATCTGAATTACCTTAGAGCTGGACTGCCCGGGAAATCAAGGATGGATTGGTGATAGAGGTAGGCAAACATGACAAGAGTTCAAATGCTGGAACAGGAAGTCAAGCAACTCACTAGCGATGAGCTTGCAGCCTTTCGGGAATGGTTCCAGGAGTACGATGCGGCCGAGTGGGACAGGCAGATCGAAGAGGATGCTCTTGCGGGCAAATTCGATAAACTGGCAGAAAAGGCGCTCGCAGATCACAAAGCAGGAAGAACCACTGAGATTTGAATCACTTGGCGTCACCCGACTTCTGGTCCCATTATCACCGACTCCCTAAGAAGGTTCAGCGGATTGCGGACGCAAGCTTTGAAATGCTCGACATTATGCTTCTCATCCCTCGCTCCACTTCAAGAAGATCGGCAAATACAGGGCGGTCCGAGTAGGAGTTCATTACCGCTCTCTTGCGGTTGAAGTAGAACAAGGACTGCTTTGGTTCTGGATTGGCAGCCATGCCGAATACGACAAGCTTCTATAACCATTTAGGAGTCTCCAGCCTGAAAAGATCGCCGCATGTTGCCGATTGGTTGACCGCTAGCCGCTTTTCATGCTAATTATCAACAATTCCTGGCAAAAATGAAGAAGGCGAGCATGAAAATGTCCCTTGGGCGCACCTTATCCGTCTGCTTTGTTTCCCTGCTCATCCCTTTAGCCACATCTTTTGAAATAGCTTGGGGAGAGACCGTGACCGGCGTTGTTAAGTCGGCTGAAGCATTAGATCATACTATCCGCAAATGGAAGTCTCACATAGCAAATACAGCCAACAAGCAGGAAAGGGATGACCGACAGGCGGTACAAACAAAGGGATCCGAGCTCTCCGAGGCGCTTAACAAGAAAGATAGTAGAAAAGACATAAGTCACGGGGCTTTTTGTTGGTGCATCACAGCGGAAAAAAAGAGCCCAATCAGGTATGCGTACACATACGGCGAAGCTGATTCCGAAATTGCCAGAAAGAAAGCAGTGAACGCTTTTGATGCCGAGGGAGCAAGCGGAAGCTGTTTAAAAGCTCCACGTCTATTAACAATCACAAGCGATAATCTCTGAGGCAAATGCTATCTAAAGCGCAGATCTTGTGACTTGGGGGGGGGCATATGCGCTAACTTTAGATTCTGAATCTTGATTTTCGATTCCCCCTCTCCCGCGAGGGGAGAGGGATTTGGAATCCCCCTCCCTTGACGGGAGGGGGCAGGGGGAGGGTGGTAAGAGACTGAAATCACTGGCGCACGTCTAATAAGTTAGCGCCTATGGGGGGGGGGATTCTCCTCCACGTTATCAAAACAGGTCGGGCCGTGCCACTCGATCTTGACGAGCTATGAAGTCCAATACATTGCCTTCCTTTGGCCTCCAACCTGGAAAGACGGCCGCAGTTCCGAATTAGTTGACCTCCGGCCGCTTTTTGTGCTACTTATCAACAATTCCTGACGAAAATGAAGGGGGCGAGCATGAAACTCTATTTCAGAGCTATCCTTTCCGTCTGCTCTTTCTTCCTGCTTATTTCTCTTGTGTTCTTTGGCGCCACAGCTTGGGGAGGGACTGTGACCGGAGTAGTCAGGTCTTCCGGAGAATTGGAACAAGCTGTCAGCAAGTGGAAGTATCATATGGCAAATACAGCTCATAAACAGGACAAGAAGGTCCGAGAAACGGTTAAAACCAAGAGATCTAAAGGAGACTCTGACACCGTTAGCAAGACATACAAAGTTAGAGGGACGACCTACGGTTCTTTCTTTTGGTGTGCGCCGAAGGACAAACCGGAATCGTTCAGGTATGCGTACTCTTACGGTGAAGCCGATCCGGAAATGGCGACAACGAAAGCTGCTCACGCTTTTGACGCCGAGGGGAGAGACTGTTCCAAGTCGCCAAAGATTCTAAGAATCACTAGCGACCAGCTCTGATGTAGTGCGAGAAAAGGTAAGTTGCTTTCTGCCGGAAAGTCGCTCAACCTCAGTTATCTAGGGAGAGCGAATGCTTGCGCACGTCAAAATCAAAACCGATGATAAGAACAAGACATCTAAAGGCTTATCACTGCGCCAATTGCGGAACCTATATAACGAATTCAGAGGCAGCCGCAAGAATTAACGGTTCGGAAGACCATTCTTTCGTCAATCCAGCCGGGATCCAGTGCAATTTCCACACATTTATCGAATGCGACAACGTCCGGATTTCTGATGAAATCTTTCTAGAGCACACGTGGTTTCCGGGATATGGCTGGCGCTTCGTTGTTTGCGGAGCCTGCTCCTGGCATCTGGGATGGAAATACGACGCGATGGCCGGGGATGTGCTCCCGAAAAGTTTTTTTGGGTTGCTCGCAAAATCTGTGGAAGAACTGGAGCAGGGAAATTAGCCCTGGTTTAGTGTCAGGTGCGCTTGCCCGTGCAAGAGCTGGAGAAGCATATTTAGGAGTTCTTTGCGGGGGCCGGGGGGCGGTTTTCTTGCAAGAAAGAGCCCCCGGACTCCTTGCAGAGCAGAAGAAACAATCCATTTAGAGCTTATCTGCTCATGCTCAAGAGAAACCTCTTAATGTGAGTGAGTCCTGACACGATCCCGCCCAGCCATCCTCCTATGCAACCGGCTAGAAGAATCTCGGGATTGGGGCCCTGATCAATAACGATCTTGTAATACAGAAACAGGTCCAGCGCCAAAAAGGAGACGAAACCCGCCACAATAAACGATCGAATAAAATTCCGCTCGGATATACGCAAGAACATGCCGATTATGTAAAACATCAGCATCTGCACGCCCAAACTCAGAGCGTATCCCATAAAACCGGCCTTCAGGAGGAAAAGAAACGCAGTATCCATATTAGTGAGTGTGCGCCACGGAAATTAATTGTGGCTTTCCTGTTCGAGGCCCTCGTTGGAGTCAGGCGGCTCGGGAGCGCCGTCGTCTTCCAGGTAATTCACGCCGTATATTACGGACCCTTCAGGCTTATCCTTGTAGAATATCAGAACATGGTCTCCGCTGAGAGGCAATTTGGGGGGAACGAAACGAGCCTTCCACCTCAGAACAAACTTGCGAACTGCGGAGTGATCATCCGGCGACCAGCAGCAGAAAGCCCTCCCCAACTTCCTTTACAGTGCCTTGAATACGCTTGATAGGGTCCGCCGCGGATAAGCCGGCCTCCGCAAAAAGAAGCGATATTACCATCAATGTTGCGGCTAATCCGCGCATAGACCCCCTGAAAACAAACGCGGCATTGGCATCTCTGATCTACTTAGCAAGCAATACCGAATTCATTCAGTATTGATAGCGCCGCTTTCCGTCCGGCTCCCATGGCGAGTATAACCGTGGCGGCGCCCGTTACGATATCTCCGCCGGCCCAGACGCGGTCTTTCGATGTTTTACCGTTATCAAGATCCGCAATTATATTGCCCCATTTGTTGACTTCCAACCCGGCGGTAGTGGAAGGAACAAGCGGATTGGCTCCGTTGCCGATCGCCACGATCACGGTATCGCATTCAAGATGAAATGTGTCGCCCGGAATCGCGACCGGTCGCCTTCGTCCGGACGCGTCAGGCTCACCCAAGCTGCATTTTTTGACAATTTACTCCCACAGCCCATCCGGCCTCGTTCCCCACTATTTCTAGAGGAGAACACAGAAGTTGAAATTTTACACCTTCTTCCACCGCATGATGCACTTCTTCGGACCGGGCTGGAAGTTCATCCATAGTGCGGCGATAGACGATGCTGACTTCTTCGGCCCCGAGTCTTAAGCTGGTCCTGGCGGCGTCCATTGCCACGTTTCCACCGCCGAAGACCGCCACTCGCCGACCCTTGGCCACCGGCGTATCAGCTTCGGGGAAAAGATAAGCCTTCATCAGGTTGGAACGCGTGAGGAATTCGTTCGCTGAATAAACACCGTTCAGGTTCTCGCCCGGGATTTTCAGGAACAAGGGAGCCCCTGCGCCAGTGCCGATGAATACCCCATCGTATTTCTTTTTGTGAAGGAGATCGTCCACCGTCTCGATGCGCCCCACAACCCAATTGGTCTTGAACTCAACCCCCAACCTCCGCAATTCGTCCACTTCAGAGCGAACAATGGCCTTGGGCAGTCGGAATTCAGGTATGCCGTAGACCAATACGCCGCCCAATTCGTGAAGGGCCTCAAAAACCGTAACGGCAATACCTCTCCTGATCAAGGCTCCAGCCAAGGTTAGGCCGGCCGGGCCTGATCCCACGACTCCCACCTTGAGTCCTGAGGGCTCCGGCATTGGCGGGAGTTCGCAACCGTGGATGGCAGCGTAATCAGCGACAAAACGCTCGAGGCGACCTATGGCGCACGCTTCTCCTTTGCCTTTCTTATAGAGAACACATTTTGATTCGCATTGCGATTCCTGCGGACACACGCGGCCCGCTATGCGAGGTAAGGCGTTCTTCTCTTTGATTTTCCAGGCGGCGCCCACGTAATCGCCAGCCTTGACCATTTCGACAAAATCCGGAATGTCCACCTCAACCGGACAGCCTGTCATGCAGAAAGGCTTCTTGCAGTGGAGGCACCGACTGGCTTCGAGAAGAGCCAAATCGTTGTCGTAGCCAAGCGCCACTTCGTAAAAATTGTGAGCCCTCTGGATAGGGTCCTGCTCCGGCATCTTCTGCCGGGGGACTTTGGGCCTTTTGGGTTGCGCTTCTTTTTCGGTCATGCCGCGCCTCCCGGGAAGGAGCATTCACAGCCACGCGGAGATTCCTTGAACTTGTTCAGAGAAATCAATTCCGTTCCTTTGTACATGGCAAGTCTCTTGGTCAATAGGTCGAAATCTACCTCGAAGCCGTCGAACTCCGGCCCATCCACACACCCGAACATTGTCTTTCCGGCCACTTCTACGCGGCAGGCGCCGCACATACCGGTTCCGTCCACCATGATTGGGTTTAGGCTGACGACTGTCGGCAGATTCGCTTTGCGCGTTACATTCACCACGGCCTTCATCATCGGCACAGGTCCGATCGCCACACAAAGATGCAATTTTTCTCTTTTATCTATAAGATCTTGCAATACCTGGGTCACAAAACCGTGGATCCCGAAAGAGCCGTCGTCGGTAGCGATAAGAAGCTCGGTGCTCACCTTTTTCATATCATCAGTCATGATCAACAAGCCTTCGGTGCGAGCCCCCAATATGGTGATCACATGGTTTCCGGCATCGTGCATGGCTTTGGTAATGGGGTAAAGTGGCGCCACACCTATGCCGCCTCCGACGCAAACCACCGTGCCGAAATTTTCGACGTGAGTGGGTTTTCCGAGCGGCCCGCAAAGATCCGCCAGCTGGTCCCCGACGCACATGGTTCCCATGTAGTAAGTTGTGGTTCCGACTTCCTGCCATATGAGAGTAATAGTTCCCTTTTCGGGATCTTTGTCCGCCACCGTGAGCGGAATTCTTTCTCCATCCGAATGTGCCCTCAATATAATGAACTGACCCGGACGGTGGGCCCGAGCTATTTCGGGGGCCGAAATCACGGCCCTGTTCACTCCGGGTCCAATTTGATGTTTTTCAAGAATCTCGAACATTTATCGAACCTCCTACGCGCTTGAGCAACTGGTGGTATTCTGAAAAATTCAGAAGGATGAAAAGAGGACGATTTGAAGAATCGTAATTTTCTAAATTACCACAATTTGCAGGACTCCATCAATCGAATTCGTGTCCGGAATTAATTTAATTACGCAATTACAGCATCGTGCGACTAATCAGACCTTTTTCCTCTTGAATCATGCAGTCGATGCAGGTTATTGTGTTACAACTCAGTTTGGCCGGACAAAGGAGAGCCTCTATGATAAAGAAATTCGCGTTAGCCGTCACTGTTCTCACGGCTGTCGTCTTCCTTTTCGGCCCGGCCGTAGCCCAGGTCAAATGGTCCGCTCCTCTGAACGAATATCCCAACCAATGGTATCCGACCGCTCCACCGCCTCAGTACAATCCCTATGGATACTACTATCCAGGCTATGGTCAAGGCGCGTACGGGAGGCAGTATCAAGGGGCTTACGGGGCTTACCAACAGGGAGGCTATTCGGGGAATCCGTATTATTATCAGTATAGCCAATGAATCGGAGAGATTCAGACGACAAAAAAGACACTGTTCTTACCAATCCTCCATGCCTTTCTTTAGCGCCTCGACTGCTCGCGAAATTTCCACGAGCTTCACTTCCTTGGTTCTCCTGTTTCGCAGCTCAATCTTTCCTTCCGCCAAGGCTTTCTTACCAATAGTAATCCTGAACGGAATCCCCAAAAGATCCGCGTCCTTAAATTTGACACCGGGACGCTCGTCTCTGTCATCCAGAAGAGTATCGACCTTGTTATCCCACAATTCCCGGTAAATACGCTCAGCGGTCTCGTCTATTTCTGCGCTTTTTGTTCCTACTGTTGTGATTATCGCCGTAAAAGGCGATATTGCCGGCGGGAATATGCACCCGTCCTCATCGTGATTCTGTTCGAGCGCCGCGGCTATGGTCCTGCTTACCCCGATTCCGTAACATCCCATGATCGCGTGTCTTTCTTTTCCATCAGCGTCGAGGAATACGGCATTCATCGCTTTGGAATATTTAATCCCCAGTTTGAACACATGACCGACTTCAATGCCTTTGCTGAGCACAAGCGATCCGTCACACTTTGGACAGGGGTCTCCTTCAGCCGCTGAACGGAAATCGCCATAGTGATCGACCTGGAAATCAGTTTGAGGATTTACATCAATTAAATGGACGTCCTTTTCGTTCCCTCCCACGACAGCCAAAGGAATCTCGCGAACTGCATTGTCAGCCAGAATCGTAATGTTCTCAAGTCCCACCGGTCCGGAAAATCCCAACGGGCCGCCAGTTATTTCTTCGATGGTTCTTGCGTCGGCAAACTCCAGCTCCGCGGCCTTCAGAAAATTCTTGACCTTCACCTCGTTCAAATCATGGTCGCCGCGGACCAGCGCCGCCACGTGCCCCACGTCCGTAGTAAGGATCAATGTCTTGATAAGATCGCGAGATTTTACCTCGAGGAAACCGGAAACCTGCTCGATAGTGCTCATACCGGGCGTTTCCACTCTCTTGGGGCTGCCTTTTGTCCCGCGATCCGGCTTGACATCCGGAGATCTTATTTCGGCCTTTTCCAGGTTGGCGGCGTAGTCACATGAGTTACACGAGACAATCGTATCTTCACCCGTATCAGCCAGCACCATGAATTCATGCGAAAAGCTTCCGCCGATAGGACCGCTGTCGGCTTCGACGGCCCTGAATTCGAGTCCACAGCGAGTAAATATTTTCCGGTACGCCTCCCACATGAGTCGGTAAGATTCCTCCGCTCCCTCTTCCGTGGCGTCAAAAGAATATCCGTCCTTCATCATGAATTCTCGGCCTCGCATGAGGCCGAAGCGCGGTCGAATTTCGTCCCGAAATTTCGTTTGTATCTGATAAAGATTCAGCGGCAGATCGCGATATGAGCGAACTTCTCGTCTTACCAGATCGGTAATCACCTCTTCATGCGTCGGTCCGAGGCAGAATTCGCGATCATGCCTGTCTTTGAACCGTAGCAACTCTCTTCCGTAAAATTCCCAACGGCCGGACTCTTCCCAGAGTTCCGCTGGTTGCACCATCGGCAAGAAAACCTCTTGGGCGCCTGCGGCATCCATCTCTTCACGGACGATCTGTTCAACTTTTCTCAGTGAGCGATAGCCCAGCGGCAGATATGAGTAGATTCCTGCCGTTAGCTTTCTGATCATGCCTGCTCTCACCATAAGCCGATGGCTGACTACTTCCGCATCAGCGGGATCTTCCTTAAGAGTGGGGACAAAAAAGCTCGACATTCTCATGGACAGTTCCTTCTTGAGTGGCCTTGCGCAATTTTGTGGGCCGACCGAAAACTTAACTCATGTTTTCCATACATATCAAGGGCAGATTTAAATTCACCCCCCTTGGTCCCCTCGTCAACGGGGGGAAACGGTCTCCCTCCCCGTTGACGGGGAGAGGTTGGAATGGCCCTACGACTGCAAGCCCTTCCGCAATTTTGAACCTTTTCGCCTGTTATCGTTTCTGTTCCAAGAGCCAGAACGGTCACGAACCTCATACAAATAGAAATGCGGGGTCAGCGCATTCTCCCTAAAACGGAAAAATGTTATTATCTGAATGCAAGTGAAGGCTTTTCTCAATGCCTCTATTATCATCCGACGAAATTTTGGAAGGGCTCGCGAAGCGGCTAAAATATCCGCTAATTGCGAGCTGTGCCCTCGATCGTGCGGAGTGGACAGGACTTCCGGGGAATTGGGCTTTTGCTCCGCGGGTCCCCAGCCGGTGGTGGCTTCCATTTTACCGCATTTTGGAGAGGAGCCCCCTTTGACCGGAATAGGGGGGGCTGGGACCGTTTTCTTTTCCGGCTGCAACATGCGATGTGTTTATTGCCAGAACTATCAGATCAGCCAAGGAGGGATGGGGAATCCCATGAGCCCCCAACGCCTGGCGCAAGAGATGCTCGGTTTGCAGAAGCAAGGCTGCTCCAATGTAGAGCCGGTCTCTCCGAGTCATCATTTGCCGGGCCTCCTGGAGGCCATTTCTCAGGCGGTTGAAAGCGGCTTGCGCCTTCCCATTGTATACAACACCAATGGGTATGAGTCGACGGAAACGCTGGAGCTTCTGGATGGAATCGTGGATGTGTACTTACCGGATCTCAAATATGCCTCCGCTGTCGAAGCGTCTCTGTATTCAGCCGCGCCCGATTATGTCGATACCGCGCGCTGCGGCGATTCTCAAGATGTATTCCCAGGTGGGGAATCTTGTGTTAGACCTGGAAGGAAGAGCGGAGCGTGGGCTCATAGTTCGGCATCTGGTTCTCCCAAACAATATCGCCGGAACACGCGACACTCTTCTGTGGCTCAGAGACAATTTACCGCGAGATATCACTTTGTCTCTGATGGCTCAGTACATCCCACTTCACAAGAGCAATGACTTTCCGTTGCTTAACAGGGTTATAACGACGGAGGAGTATGAGGAGGTAATAGACTACGCCTGGTCGTTAGGATTTGAAAACGCGTTTATTCAGCAGATGGATTCCCAGGAAGTAGGGGCGCCTGACTTCGGTCTCGATCAGCCGTTTAACTGGAGTTAAAGAGTGTAACTCTTGAGCCGCTATCAGGAGGGAAAATGGAAACCAGGACCTTTGAATTGGAGTTCGCTAAGTTCATTGAACGGTTCCACGAACAAATCAAAGAGAACTTTCTGGAAGACGCCTTCCACAAGCGGGAACTCTTGTCGCAGTACCAACTGGGAAAAGAGATGCTGGAAGATATGGCGAACAATATCCTTTCCGAATTCACTGTAAATATTGATCGTAGGACTACTGTGGAAACCATAGCCGATCGATACGTGCAGCTTGGTATCCGGTGCAGCGAAGACGGCTTGAGTTTTTCCGAAATGACCAGAGTTTTCATTCTGCTCAAACGCCATATTTGGTTATTCTTCCAGGAGAGTAACTTCGCCGGCCAGCCGTTTGACGTCCGCTCCATCGTAGCGCTAAATAATCGGACTTCTCTGTTTTTCGACCGTGCGATTTACTATTTTCTGGTCGGTTATGAGCAGGCTCATTCGGAAGAGTCCGGAGAGTTGGACGCGCTATATCAGGCTTTTCTCGGCAGAATTCGTCGGGATTTGGGTCTGCCGCCCGGGAACCGGGAGTGAAAAAACATTCATCTCGTGGCCGCAACTACTACTGGTTTTCAGAAACACTGTGCGAGGTAGGGGCGGTTCGCGAACCGCCCCTACAGTTAACGTGGCATTCTTGGTTGAGTTCAGATTTTGCAATCAGTTTAAACAATTACAGGTGACTCCCTATGCTGGCATACTTTGACTGCTTTTCCGGTATTTCAGGCGATATGACATTGGCGGCTATGATTGACGCCGGCCTTGATCCCGACTTTCTCCGCGATCAGCTCTCATTGCTCGGACTGGACGGATGGTCTTTGAACGTGCGGCGATCTTCGAGGCGCGGGCTATCCGGGGTCCGTTTTGAGGTGGAAGTATTCCAAGATCAGCCTCATCGCGACTATCAAGATATCCGGAACCTGATAGCAAAGTCCGGGATTGAGGATCGTCCCAAGAACCTCGCCCTGGATATTTTCGACGCGCTTGCCGAGGCCGAGGCGCATGTCCACGGCGTGGAAAAGGATCATGTGCATTTTCATGAAATCGGAGCTGTGGATTCCATTGTGGACATCGTGGGAACAGCCGTGGGATTTGAAGCGCTGGAAATTACAAGAATGGTATGTTCACCTATTCCGGTGAACCGGGGTTTTGTGAAAACTGATCATGGGCTGCTGCCCACGCCCGCGCCTGCGACCTTGGAAATACTTAAAAACGTTCCTGTAAAAGGAGTGGAATCTTCCATAGAACTGGTCACCCCTACGGGGGCTGCTATTGTGAAGACCTTGGCGTCAGAATTCGACGCGTATCCCGGCTTTATTCCCACAAGCGTGGGTTACGGTCTGGGCCGGTCAGATCCCTCGGAATTCCCCAATGCGCTTAGAATCGCCATCGGGAAAGAACGTGAAGGGACCATCAGTCGAGATCAGGTTGGTCTGCTGGAGTGTCAAGTGGATGATCTTGATCCCAGAGTTCTGGGCTCTTTGATGGACTTGCTGCTCTCCAAGGGAGCTTTGGACGTAACTTTCACACCGATGCAGATGAAGAAGAACAGACCGGGCGTCGGTATCGCCGTGGTCGTTCAGCCCCACAGCGTTGAGGATTTCGCCAGGGTTTTGCTAACGCAAACCACTACTTTGGGGGTCCGTGTTTCGCACTCGGAGCGAATACTCCTGCCAAGAACATCTGAGACCGCGGACACATCGCTCGGCCCCGTCAGGGTCAAAGTCGTTGAACGAGCCGATGGAACGAAGGAAAGACGTCCCGAATTCGATGACGCAAGAGCCGCTGCGGAACGATCAGGCCGCCCAGTCATCGAAGTGATTCGGATGTTAGACAGGGAATTGAATAGGTGAGCATTCCACCTACCGATTCGGAGCGGGTGCATACAAATTCGCTCTGATTCCGCTTAACCTGTGGCCGGCAGGGACGCCGGCGGCACCGAGATCCGGACAGACATGGACTTGGTAATGACTGGCTCCGGCGCCGGTCGGTTTTCTATTAGTCGTGGATCCCTGATCGTAGTAGACTACTCCCGAACGATTACCACAACGAAAAACGGGGAGGTCCTCTTCAGGATCTCCCCTCGTCAGTTCGGATGGGCTATCAATCAAATTACCGTACCGTCGGCTACTGAACTACCTGCACGATGTATCCGAATTTGTCGCCGTTTTCCTGCATATATTCAACTTTGATCTTTTCACCAACGGCAGGTCTGCGGAAGGGCACGAATTTGGTCTTGAGTCCCACGTGAACGTTGACTAATTCAGCAGCGCCTTCGCCTTCCTCGGTAACCCTTATGGAAAGACTCTTGGGCGTGGATGACACCACTTCACCGGTCAGGGTCTTATATTTCTTTTCTTCCGGAGCAGGAGCCCGCTCCTCCTTGGGTTTTTCTTTCTCTTCTTTAGGAGCCGTCGCTATTTTGGGTTCCTTCTTTTCCGCCGGCGGTTTCCTTGCTTCAGGTTTTGTGGGTTTCGCTTCCCTCTTAGGGGTCCAATTCCGGTCAGCTACGTGTGCAGGCGGTTTGGTGGAGACAATTGGCCTCGGCCGCGGGCATGCGTCGGCGGCTACCTCTTCTCGAATCGGTTTTCCGCAGACAGTGCCGCTCGGTGGCGCGGGTGGAAAACACTGGGCCTCTGGCACCGGTGGGGTAAGGCTCACCACCTTGGTCGCTTTCATGTATCCGTCTTCCAACATGAAATCGACCGCGACGCGCTCGCCGATACAGGGGCGACGATTTGGCATATACTTCGTCCGCCACCCGACATTAACTTCAGCGCACTGATTGGCCGATCTGACCGTCATGGAACGCCAGCCGTTGTCAATAACCGTGCCCTTAAAGGTGCAAATCCGGTATGCGTCGGCAGGAGCGGCAACCAGAAATTGGACAATCAGGGTAGCCATTAAACCGGCGACCCAGGCTGAAAAGACATACTTCCCAGACATAGGGAACCTCCTCACATGGGGGAGTGTGATTTGGCTTCTGATCCGGGCAGCCGCCGGGCACGCCCGATGGTCAGAGTGCATAAAGTGTTTTGAACATAGTATGTTAAATCAAAAAAGTCAAGTAAATAAGCAAATAACATGTTTAACATACCATTCATTATGAATGTTTCATTCAATTGAAAGCGAACTCCCCTTGCTTGTCAAGCCAATCGGCTTATGATATCAACATAAGGGTAAGGATGGAAATGGGAATATCCAGAGACTCTGCGTCTTGCGAAATAGATATAGTAAAGGAAATGGCAGAAGGTCTCGGGAGCAGGGGTCTTAAGCTCGAAGACCTGCTTGAAAAGAGCGCGACAGCGCGGCGGGAAGCTCTGGAAGCCATTGAGCAATATCGCAACAGTCAATCGGATGCTGATCGGCCGGAAATCTCACTTGTAAATGATTTGATCCGCGTTTATAACGGCTTGGTGGAGCAGGCTGAAGACGCTTTGAGATGGCTTTTGATTCAGAGAGAGGCTTGCGGATTCAGGACCCATCGAAATGTAGAAGTGTTTTACCCCATTCCACCGAAGATGAAGCTGATCAAACCATGATTTACAGGGATTCGATATTTGTTAAGGTCGGGGCGGGTTTGCTTGCCTCCATGCTTTGGGTTATCTTTGCCTTCGCCGGGCCTGTGAAACCGCCAAAGACCACTTCCGATAAACCGGGCAAGGTATGGGTCGTGGTCTTTTCTTCCCCTGAATGCCCTCATTGTGAAAAAGCGATGGAATTCATTGGACGTCTGAAAAGGAAATACCCGGTCCGCACAAAGGTTTTCGATATTGATAGCGACCATGATTACAAGATCTACAAGCGATTGGAAGCGATCCATGCCCGCGACGGGTTCGCCGTGCCTCTGGTCATGGTCGGCGAGTCCATGCTGATGGGCGAGAAAGAGATATCGCGCAAGTTGGAAAAAATCGTGAGAAACCTCGCTCGTTCAGGAGGTTCACGGCTCCCGTACTTGGGCCCCGCGAAATCCGAAGACGATCCGGTCGGTCGGTCGCGCGATTCGGATTGCGATCACTGCGGTCGGCAGGGAAGGCCTCCGACTATCGGTGAGGAATTGCGTAAGGTCAAAGGGTTAGTGGACAAATTTTTGTAACAGCATGGTTCGGCTCGATAGAATGTCTCGGGCGGACCGGGTGAAACTGTTTCAGGACTCAGGTCTCGCGATTACCATTTGTAGGAATCCCCGAGAGCGGGGTCCACCACCCGTAATCATGGCGCTTCTGGAAGCGCCCTACACACGGAACGTGACAGCCCATATTTTTGAGACAGCCTCGGGTTGTTCGCCCGATCAGGAGCAATTGTGATTATGAAGTTTTGTCGTTTGGCAATTCTGGTAGTTTTGGCCCTTTTTCTTCTCTCCTCCTGCTTATGAAACGGGTCGCCTAGCGCGAAGGGTCCCGGTCGGGATTCCATATTGCAACGGACCTTCTTCAAGCGGCGCTTGCCCGCCTGGATCGTTGTTCTGTCCTATTCTCAAAGGTAACGGCGGGTAAGGATTCCCAATTACTACTTGCGTGCATGGGCACGCGTGAATATTATAAGCGCAACGGTTTTACGTTCTATGTTCCTTAATATAGGAGTTTAAATCATGATTACTATCGATGATGATTCCCGGGCCTATTTTAAAGAAAAAATCAGCCAGAATCAGGCGCTGAGGGTTTTTTTCGGCGGCTATGGTTGAGGCGGCCCCAGCATGGGTTTGGCTCTGGATGAGCCAAAAGAAGGCGACGAAACCCACCAGATTGACGGCCTCCAAATTATTGCAGATCCCTTTGCCATGAAATTAATCAAAGAATCCGGCGGCCTTACCATAAAATCGAGCTTATTCGGACCGACTGCCGAACTGAACACGCCCAGTGGCGGCGGCTGCAGTTGCGGATAAGGGGACCTCATATGCCGATATTTGAATTCAAGTGTGATGGTTGTGGAAAAGAATTTGAAAGGCTGGTTTTCTCTTCCGGAAAAGATCCGGTAGCCTGCCCGGACTGCAGTTCCACCAAGACTCGCAAGCTTCTGTCGGTCTTCGCGTGTTCGGGAACTGACAAAATCCTGGCCGGCTCCGGATGTTCTTCTCACAGTGGCCATTCGGGCCATTCTTGAGGTCACTGAGCGACCACGGTCAGTGGTCAATATATCGCGTCAAAGCGGTATCCAGACACCCTCTCTCACTGGGAGAGGGTGTCTGTGAGTGAGGCCTAAAGGCCTTGTTGAGAAAATAGTCTTCTTTCGATTTCTCCCGTAGGCATTTTACCGGATATGGAACGGGGTTGTGCCTGGATTGGAATGCGTTATACACCGCTCATAACACCTCAGATGAGCCAAGAGCAGTCTGACTCCTTATGTGAGGCCCTTTGCCAAACTCGCCACTAGCTGGGCAAGACCCGTAGCGCTTCATGTAGGACTGCCGCGGATGTACTGCTGTATAAAATCTGCCATTTTGAATCTCCTTTTCCAGGAATTCCACACACGAAAAATCGACGTTATTTCTCAGGTCAGGGGGATTGTGGACCAAACCGGAAGAAAGCCTTAATCGGAGGTTCAAAGTTCCCTTTTTTGTACCTTTGTATCCTGTCTGTGATAGCCCTTGGCTCAGGGTCTGACTTAAAAAGGATCAGTTTATTGCTGTAAGGCACGTCAGTCGCGTCTGATGATAAATGCAGCTTTTCCGATCTCGCCCTTCCAGTATCGGGCAGTCCCACAGTGGTACTCGCCCCATTCCCGCTGCACGGACATAAGTAGGACCCGACGTCCGCTTGTACATGATGATGAGGTAGACAGAGAAGCTGCGTGGGAACGGTAGCCCGGCGATTTATCGCCGGGAAAACCGGATCAAAATGGACCAGTAGTCCCGTCAGGGACGGTTGATCGATAAGCGTTCGCGGATTCGTTCTTTTAGCCGTCCCTACGGGACTGAACGATCTTTTCATATGGGCTGGAAACAGGCGATAAATCGCCTGCCTACTATCATGTGTTGCTCTTGTCCAGAAGCAGACCGAGCACATTTGACTCTCCGCTCCCGAGCGCATCGTCAATTGACGTGGATCCGTCCTTGCGTTTTGCGCTTCTGTCTGCTCCCTTGTCGAGAAGGAGTTTGACCACATCCGCATGGCCTTTCTGTGCGGCATTCATAAGAGGGGTCCAACCCTGTGCATGGGCAGCATTCACATCCGCGCCCGCGTAAAGAAGTCGTTGCACTTCGCTCCATGTCCCCGGTAAGCGCCGCAATCGACAGTGTGGTTTCAGCTCCACGGGATTTCAGGAGCTTGACAATGTCCGAGTGTTGCATGACAGCGGCTAATTCAAGTGCTGTGTATCCATTGTCGTTCTTGGCGTTGACATCAGTACCTTTTTTCAGCAGCTCGTTCACAACATCCGTGTTGCCCGTGATGGCAGCCAGCATGAGAATGAAGGAACCGTCGTTTAGCTTTCGATTTACATCCGCTCCTTTGTCCAAAAGAAGCTTCACCACCTCCGGATGCTATGGGGCGGGCACGCAGGTCCGCCCGCTACCGATACGCTTTCCGCCACATCGGCCATTGTAGGAGTTTTTGCCGGAGGGGGTGCGGGGGTCCACGGGGCGTAGGGCCAAACATGCCTCTTGGCGCCTCTGAGCACTTCGCAGATGCATTGCCAGCCGTGTGCGAACACCTTTTTGCAAAAAGCGGGTTCCCCCGCATTCTGTCCACTTTCTCTCTCCGGGTCCTCTGCGGTAAGAACAGCAACAATCAGCCGGCAAGAAATCCTTCGGTTATAAGCAGTTGTCGAACTTTGGGGCCCGCGCCTTTGGGGACTCGCAGAGGGCAATCCCGCTGGATATCTCTTATTTGCTTTTGGGAGGAGTCCGGAAGAAGGATCAACGCCGGGATTAAATTGCCAAATGGCCCTGGCGGTAATCCCGCAGCCACTTCGCCACCAGGCTCAACGGCAAGTCCTTGAGCAGTTTCACGCGGTCCAGGTAGTCATACTCAAGACCGGGCAGCGGGGCCACATCCACTGCATAGAAACTTCTGTGGGTGTCTATGATTTTGAGAGCGATCAGTCGCGGTATCAGCGCTTCCGAATATGAGGGCAACACAAGGTCCCAGTAGGCGAATTTCGGAGTTTTCTTGAGGACTTCATCGATTTTGTCGGTCCCGTCCGCATAGGCGCACATGGCCATTAACCAGTCGTTGTTGTTCCGTTGAACGAGTTTCTTCAAAATCCCGCAAGCAATTCGCGTGGACAGCACAGGGTCTCTGCGGTCATCCCACTCATTGTTGGAAGTCCACTGATTTTGGGGCTGGCCTTTTTTCTCTTTGAGCGTCATCAGCGACCACCATCCAACTCCTCCTGTGCGTGCGCGGGACGCTGGAAGCAGATCGCTAACCACGACAGCGAGATAGATGAGGTCCTCCGGAACCGATTCATCTGCGAGCGTTTTCTTTATCGTGGGACCGTAGACCGCCATTCGGTCGAACCATTCCATAACCAATGCCCGGCGGTCCATCAGAAGGTAATTCAACTGGTCCAATGTCCGAACATGGACCTCCTGGCGATCTAGAGGAATGCGGACCCCTGCGAATGTGAAGCCCTGTTTTTGTACATTGGGTGGGAGAACATAGGAGCCGCGCGAGTAACTGGCGGTGTCGGACGAGATAAGATTGTCAACCGGTATGATTGAGACAACTATAGCGGCAAGCGCACACAGCATCACGCGCCTGCATTGTCCGGCAAGAGTTTTCGCCCAACCAATTGGTAAGCTTTTAGGTAATTTCATTTCGCATTTTTATTTTGTGGTGTTAGAGACCGGCAATTACCAAACCAGATGACTATCGGAAATACCCTTGATAGGGGTAAGGTCCCGTTTGCCGCTGGGGCCTCGAAGAATTCTGACCACCCATATATTGGCTCTGATCGAAGGACGATGAAGCGGGCGATGCATCCCGATAATTCTTATATTGAACATAGGCTTCGTCCAAGAGAATATCCTGCATAGACGCCAGAAGTTCGGAACGTTGCCGAGCTACGCTGTTGGGGCCGTGCGGATCGGGGTTCCTCCTGTGACCTCCTCCATCGCCGGCGCACCTCCGCCATTCATCATAGATCGATCTCTCGCTCCGGGCAAGTTCCAGGCATTTCGTTTTTGCGTCATCCAGCGAACGAGTCCTTTCTTTAAGGACTTCCTGAACACTGCGAGCGGTGGACCCGCCTGGTTCAGTCTTCTCAAGTTTCGCCTCAATACGCGGAGTTATAGATTCCCCTTTTATCCGACCATAACTCTCCAGGGCCTGTTTTAGCGCTTCACAGGCTTGGGTCCAACCAGTCGATTCAGCCTCACAGCCGGCCTCAGTCGGCGTCGATGCAACGACCGAGAGCCAAACAGCAAAGCCGAGTGTCAGTATCAGAATCCTTTTCAAGAAGAGTCCTCATCCGCACGCGAGATGAAGAAGCCGAAAAAGTCGCTCGTATAACTCTTGTCAACGTAGCGATCCAGCGTATACGTCATCTGTTCCGGCGCTAGTTTCTCCTTTTTCACGATGAGACCGTCGCCACCGACATGATAAATATTCCCTAAAACGTTGTGCGGGTTTGCGTCTCCATGAATGGCTCGTTCGCAACCTGCCAGAACCAATGCTTTTGCCAGATCTTTAGTGCTTATATGGTACCCCGCTGCGAATACCAGATTTCCGTCCACCGCGAATCCCAAAGGCGCTCCGGGTGGCTATAAACCAATCGGCTCCGTAGTTAACCTGGGGCTGCACTCCCCCATAGCCGTAGCCATAGCCGTACCAAGACGCGCTGGAATCTGTCCCGTTTTCCGACAGCAAGTAGCCCAAACCAATTTCAGAGTCCTCCTGTCTGCCGGCTTTAACAATGTGGTCGACCACCTTTCCATCTTTTACTATCAAGTGTCTGAGCTGCTTGGCGTCATTTATTAATGAAACAGGGATTCCATCATTCCATTCGAGTATGTCCACGGACCCGTCTTTGTACGACACGATGGTGGCCAGACCGGCGACAAGTTTCTTGATCACCTGACCGCGAAATATGGTGCCTCCTTCCCCTGAATGTTTCTGTTTCCAGAGAGCATTAGTTACGGCCACCAGATTGGGTCGGTCCTCCCGTTGAACCGTTGATGTCTTCCCGGAGCCTCCAGGCTCTGAAGACCCGATGAAGAGATCCATTGAAACCCGCTTCATGTCAAAAAGGAGCATGTACACAGTTGCATTAGCGTATTGGACGCTTGGTCGATAACCGGTCCGGTACATCACCGGCTGGCCGTCCGGTCCGGTCGGCATCCCCTGTGACTGCCATATGCCTTCACCAGGGAGCTCGGGGGTCCTATACAGAGGCGGTATATTCTTTAACCAGACCGCCTTATACGGAGCCCTGTAATAGCTCAAAGCAGCATCGTTAGGGGGCATGCTAGCCACGAGTCTGTCGCTCAACCCGACGAAAATAGGAGCCCATGGAGGAATAATCCCGTCCGGATGTGGTGAGGCTAAATGAGCGGAATCATGGGCGTCTGACTCGCTCGGCTTCACAAGGCGAGCCCTTTCTGCATCGTCGGCCTGCGATGGGAGGCGCACAGGCATAGGATGTACGAAAGCCTTATCGGGAACATCCCTTTGATTGGATGTGACGGGTTTACCACCCCATAATAGAGGCTCCCACACCGGGGGAGAATCCTCGAATGCGTCCGCCGCCGCTGTTCCACCGATCAGCCAAGACAGGGCAGCTACCATAGCAAATAATAACGATAGATTCACTCTAGCTCCGTGGGAGATTGACAATCGTTTATTCATCGGATAAGGATACCCCAACTTATCGGCATGATTGACACATCAAGGATTTGGACGCATGCCGGGCGCAATTCCTAGCGGAATTAAGACCCTCGTGGGCCACGGCCGTTCCGCGGTTTGCTTTTTTAACAGTTCTCATGCGGGGCGTCAAGCAGTGCGAGGAGCGCAAGGGAACGCGGCGTCGCTGAGATCGCACAGAAGAATTCACATTACTGTTCGCCAGGGCTAAGCGGCTTCAGCGGTAAGAGGTTCCGTGCAGTTGATTACATCAGAGGATTCAAAATTGCGAAAAGTTCTGCATATGCTTAGAGCAAGGCATGTTGTCGCTTCGGTCTACCTTGTCATCGTTTGCGCAGCGGTCACTCTAGCAGCCGAATCTGCGGAGCACGTTTTCCAGCGAGCCATCGAGGCGGATCGCTCGGGTAATCCGGAAGAAGCCATCGAATTATTCACTCGTGCGGCTGAACTCGATCCGAAGAATGGCGCCATTTTAAATAATCGCGCAGTTGTCTATGCCCGCAAGAAAGAGTACACCCGGGCCCTCGAAGATTTGAATCATGCGTTGAAACTGAATCCCGACGATGCCGCCGCATACGTGAATAGAGGTCTAATATATCAGGAACAAGGCGAGACCGAAGAGGCGGCTGACAGTTTCAAGCGGGCGCTCGAAATAGACCGAGAGCATGTCCCGGCTTTGTTGAGCAGGGCTGCCCTGCGTATGAAAACGGGAAAATTGGCTGAGTCGTCAACCGATTTGGACCAAGTGTTGTCACTGGATCCGACCAATGTCAAAGCGCACATCATGGCCGGAAGGGTGGAGCTGGCCCAGAGGTCGGCCGGACAAGGCGCTCAAAGATTTTGGTAATGCGGCGCGTTTGGACGTCAAGAGCGTTGAGGCGCTGAGAGGGAGAGCGGAAGCTTATTTACTCAAGGGCGATTTTGAAAAAGCGGTTCAAGACTTCAGCCAGCTCCTGTCCATGACGAACCCAACAGCGGATTTGCTCTCAAGCCGCTGCTCGGCCCTCATAAGAGCGGGACGCTTGGAAGATGCAATCCAGGATTGCGAGGAGGCGGTTAATCTTGACCCAAAATGGGCGGAAGCGTCTTACAACCTGGGGATCGCTCGCTCTGCGGCCGGATACGATCAAGAAGCTGTGGCAGCCTTCACCGCCGCAATAGAGATGGACTCAGGCCACAGCAAGTATTTCTATAATCGAGGAGTTGCGTTCAATAATCTGGGGGACAGGGAGAAGTCGTGGCAGGATTTTAATAAGGCCATCGAGCTTGATCCTCGAAACGCGGATGCCCTAAACAATCGTGGGAGCATCCTTTGGGCTAGCGGAGATACTAAGGCCGCGATGGCGGATTTCCAGCAAGCAGTGTCAATTGACCAGAAGCATCTACCGGCGACCAAGAATCTTGTAGCGATTTGCCTGACCATGAATATTCCGGACAAAGCGATCTCTCTGTTGGATCGCGCCGTCAAGTTCGCTCCGAAGGATGGCGCGCTACAGAGCGCATTGGGTGACGCTTACACGGCGAAAAGACAATTCGACAAAGCGCAATCCTATTATAGAAAAGCCTTAGAGCGAGCCTCATCTGCAGACGACAAGTCGTTGATTCTTGCCCGCTCCGGTCTGGCCTGGGAGAGAACCGGAAATTCGGGCAGGGCCATTCAAGCCTATGAGAAAGCAGCCGGATTTACCCGGGATGTTGCTCAGAGGGAAAAATTGGCGACAACTATCGCCGAACTTAAGGCCCGACGGCGGTAAAGGATGTGTGGCGGCCTGTTCATAGGGGCCCGGCGGCAGCCCAAACGTTGCTATTTGTAGGGGCAGGGCTTGCCCTGCCCAGCAGAAAGGGCGCAGCAAGCAGCGCCCCTACAGTGATCTTATGACTGGTGAATGGCGTTGTTTTGGTTTCTCTTGAGATTGTTCTTTGATCGACACCTGGAATTCCTATTTGAGGGTTAGTATTGATCTATTTCGCGGACCTCCATATCCACTCCAAATATTCCCGGGCATGTTCCCGGGATTGCAATCTTGTCGAGCTGGCCCGATGGGCCTCGTTTAAGGGCATACGCGTTCTCGCTACAGGCGATTTCACCCATCCGGCATGGCGCAGCGAAATCAAAGAAATCCTTGTTGAGGCCGAACCCGGGCTCTTCCGCCTGGCTGACCCTTATGTCCCGGAAACGGTCGTATTGAAAGGCGGTTTTGGGCCGAAAGATGTGAGATTCATTCTCAATGTGGAAATAAGCTCAATTTACAAAAGGGGTGCGCCACCAGGAAAGTCCACAATTTGATTTTCATGCCTGATTTGGACTCCATCGAAAAATTTAGCGCTCGCCTGGACCGAATCGGCAACATCAACTCTGATGGGAGGCCGATCCTGGGGTTGGATTCTCGCGATCTCCTCGAAATCGCTCTCGAGACCAGCGAGACTTCATTCCTGGTTCCCGCGCATATTTGGACACCCTGGTTTTCCATCCTGGGTTCCCGTTCGGGGTTCGATTCGGTCGAAGAATGTTTCGGAGACCTGGCGTCTCACATATTTGCCTTGGAAACGGGCCTGTCGTCCGATCCGGAAATGAACCATCGGGTAAGCGCTCTGGATAGGTTCACTTTGATTTCGAATTCGGATACTCATTCGCCTGCGCGGCTCGGACGGGAGGCAAATATTTTTCAGGGCGCTCTCGGTTACCTTCAGCTTCGTGACGCGTTGGTCGCTGGTGGTCGTAAGTCTCTCGATTCAGTGAAACCTCAAGCTCTACTGCAATCCGGCGATCTCGGAAGCGGCATGAATCCGAAAGCGATTCTTAAGACCGACGAACCGGCTTTTCTGGGAACCATAGAGTTTTTTCCCGAGGAAGGTAAGTACCACCTGGACGGCCACAGGAAATGCGGCGCCAGACTCGATCCTGCCGAAACCCAGAGGCTCGACGGCAAATGTCCGGTGTGCGGGCAGTCGGTTACGGTCGGTGTGATGAACAGGGTGATGGAGCTGGCGGACCGTGAGCAAAGCATCAGGCCCGAAAGAGGCGCCCCTTTTTGGAGGTTCCTGACCCTGCAGGAGATTGTGGCGCAATCGCTGGATGTGGGGCCACAGTCAAAAAAAGTCAATTTGTTGTATCGCGATCTCCTGGAGAAACTGGGCCCGGAGCTGACGATCTTGTGGGCGGTTCCGTTGGATGAAATTGCACGTCAAGCGCCGGATATAGTGACTGAAGCCATTCGAAGAGTCAGAGCAGGCGAGCTCTCCATCGAGGCCGGGTTTGATGGAGAATATGGGACCGTCAAACTTTTTGGTGAAGGGGAGCGCGATCAAGTTCAAGGCCAGGCCACATTCGTGCCGGCCCAGAGCATCGATCCTCGAAAGGGAAGGAAGAAGATCCCTACCAATCGTGTTAAGAAGAGAAAGCAGAAGCTCCCACATCAGGCGCGTACCGGCAGAGGAGACCCTTTTAAACGAGGAACAGCAATCCGCAATTGCCATTAGAGATCGGCCGGTCCTTGTTCAGGCCGGACCGGGCACGGGGAAAACTCGAACTCTCATTCACAGAATCTCGCATTTGATGCGGAATTGCGGGGCCGATCCGGGGACAATTACGGCCGTGACTTTTACCCGGAAGGCTTCAACGGAAATGAAGGAACGTCTCGAAAGCCTGATGGGAAAGCAGCAAGCGGATAGGCTCTGGGCAGGGACATTCCATCAGTTGGGCAGCCGAATTCTCGAAATGTTCGAGAACCACGGACTTTCCGAACCAAGGACAAACATCCTGACGGAAGACGGGGCCATGCAAGCCTTCCGCAAAGCTGTTTCCAGTGCCGGAGTTAAATGTTGCGCCAGGCGTCTGTCAGTTCCCTGCGGAAAGCAGGTGAGCATTCTCAAACAGAATCTGTGCGATCCGAATGATGCGACATCGGACCCTATCCTGTCACGGGCGTACGAGGCTTATGAGGGTCATTTGCGGACCGCCTCCGCTTGGGACCTGGACGATCTCTTATTTCGCCCGGTCAAGTTGCTAAGAGAAAACCCTTCCGAAGCAAGAACCGTGAGCCGGACGATAGGAGTCCACCTTCTTGTCGATGAATTCCAGGATGTGAACCGGGCTCAGGTACGAAATGGTCCGACTCCTCGCTGATCCGACGGGACGCGGCCTGTTTGTAATAGGCGACCCCGATCAGGCCATTTATGGCTTTCGAGGGGCTGATCGACAATTCTTTTTCCGCTTTGCGGCTGACTACCCCGATGCCGCGCAGGTTGGTCTTGTTCGAAACTACAGATCTCAAAAGAATATTTTGGAAGCCGCTCGGCACGTGTTGGGCGCCACTGGCGCCGCATTCAGCTTAATGGGGCTCAAGCCGGCTGCCGCCAGGATCACGGCTGCTCGATTGCCCAATGCTGCGACTGAAGCCGAATTCATCATACGCAGCATAGACGCCTCACTTGGCGGCTCAACATTTTTTTCGCTCGATTCCAGAGAATTATCTCTTGAGAACTCCCGGCAACTGGGGTTCAGAGATTTCGCTGTGCTTTTTAGATTGAATTCAGTGGGAGATACGCTGGAAGAGGCCTTCCGATCCTCGGGCATTCCTTTCCAAAGGGCCAAGAAGAATGTGCCTGAGGAAGAAGCGGAGGCCCTGGATCCGCGAGCCGAGGCTGTCACTCTGATGACGATTCATGCCTCTAAAGGACTGGAATTCCCGGTTGTTTTCATTGCAGGCTGCGAAGATGGGGTTATCCCGTATATCCCGGTCGATGAATCCACTATTCCCGCGGATGATTTGGATGAGGAGCGCCGACTCCTCTACGTGGCCATGACCAGAGCGCAGGATGAAGTATTCCTGACTCGGGCGGATCGCCGCACACTGCACGGCCGAAATTGTCGGAACCCGCAATCTCGATTCCTGGACCAGATTAGTGAGGAGTTGTGTGATTTTCTAAGCCCTTTGGATGACACGGCGCGCATATATCGTAAACAGCCCCAGCAGTGCGATCTTTTTTCATAGTTCATTTAAGGGGAAATGGGTCTTGACAAAACCATAATATTCAGATATTCAGATATAGACGTGGGGATGGAACTCGGATAAATAGTATCAACACCGATAGCATCGAGGAATCCAATGGAGATATGGTTATTGGTAGTCATTTTGGCTGCATGGTTCATCTTGAATAGGTGGGTGCTTCCGTACTTCGGCGTGTCCACCTGAATGTCGTCAGCTTGTTCCCCCGTGGATCAGGGGAAACAAAATGACGTGCCGACAGCGCCTCCTAATACGACGGCTTCCAATCAGAGGTAACAGAAATGCAGATCGCCAAGAAGAATGACACAGAGAGCAAAAAGATCTCGATGAGTTATTTAGGGAAATAAAGGCCGTGAAATTTGATCGTGAGGCCGAAGTTTTCAAGGCATTGGGCCATCCCATCCGCTTGAAGATCGTATATGGGCTCGTGAAGGTGGGTGGCTGCAACGTCAAAAATATGCAGGAGTGCCTGGGTCTGCATCAGGCGACGGTTTCGCAGCATCTGATTCATTTGAAAAGTCGCGGCATTATCACATCGACCAGACGGGGGCTTGAAATGATATATACTGTGGATGATTCGTGGGCCCAGTGCGTCATAGACAATATAGAAAAGAAACAAAAAGAAGCTGAAAAGGCCGAATAGGTTCCCTCAAACGTTGTTGTCCATCTGTTCAAGATCGACACAGCTTCCCCCCAGTTATCTTCGCTTATACCCTTTTTATTGGCCTTTTGATGGAATCCGAGTAAACTCTGTTTAAATCCCCATGAAAGGACGCTGCTATGGCTGATCTGGTTCGTTTTGGAGTGTCCATTCCGGACGATCTACTGGACAAATTTGACGTCCTGATTGCTGAAAAAGGTTATACAAATCGCTCGGAGGCCATTCGTGACCTGATAAGAGACCGCCTCGTGGAAGATGAATGGAGCGCGTCGGAACATGATGTAGTGGGAACGGTTACAGTAGTCTACAATCACGAGCAAAGCGATCTCGCCCAGAAATTGACGCAGATTCAACATCGGCAGCACGAGCTGGTGATTTCCTCATTGCACGTCCACTTGGATCAGCACAATTGCTTGGAAGTCCTCATAATGAGGGGCCGCTCGGATGACGTCAAGAAAGTGGGCCAGTTGCTCATTTCCACACGGGGTGTGAAACACGGTAAGATTACGATGACAACCACTGGGCAAGAGCTGGATTGAAGGAGGCGCCTCGCATCAAGCATACACGCGAGATAGATGGATGGGTCGAACATCGCCGCTGGTAGGCGGGGGAACCAGCAATTGCAAGTCTACATTCAGCCATTGGTAGTCAGGATTGAGGTCCCTTGGCTTGCCATCTTGGGGCTGCTGAGAATGTTCGTTGCGCTCGTAAACGACCAGAAAAATCCCCACACCATAATCCGGGGTTCTATCAATTAGATAGGCTTTGACAAAGTCCTTAACTTTAAGGTTGGTCATACGTGCAAGCTCTCTGATCTCCGCGCTGGAAATCTTAATCAGCGCGTATTTGGATACCCCGCTCTCCGAAATTCGAATCAACGTCCTAGACTCCGAGGACGAAACGTAAACAGTTGAGATAAAGTCAAAACGTGCCAGGTACTGGGCCGCTACCAGCCCAGCGGTCCTTCGGCCGCCTACTGTATGGTGCAACCCGTAGTATTCATAAAGTTTTTGTTGAAGAATATCGCCCTCTCTGTCTCCTCTTTCGTACAAGTGCCTGGAAATATATTTCAGATGGCGGCCAAGATCTTCGGCCGCGTTGGCCACGGGCCAATCTATTTTTACGTGGAAGTGGGACAGACCAAATCGGTACCTTGCCCGAATAGAGGGGTCTCGCTGAATTAACAACGCATAATCGGCCGGAAGCAAACTCTTGAGCAACGGTACGAATTCCGAATTCTCGAAGTAGCGCATTCGCTGGTGAAAAACATCTTGCAGATCAAACAAGGCCAATAGCCCGAAATTCTCCTTTGTAACCTTGTTAGAGTCGAAAAAGCGGATCTGAGGCTTGGACTCCGCTGGTATGGTATCTTCTGCAAAGATCACGATAAAAGAGCGCTGATCAGGATACTCCGGGCCATGTATTTTTGCTCGGGGCTTGAGTTCGCGCATTTCTACAAAGGGGTATTCCTTTTTGCTCCCTTTGAAGGCTTTATATGATTCGATGAGAGATTCGGTGAGCAGAGTGCTGTCCAATTCGTCTCGAAGGAAAAAATACAGGCACCTTCGAAATCTCTCATTCCACGAAATTTCATTCCGTCGGAGGAAGGGCATGGAAGGCTGTCCTCTGATGGTCCCGAAATCAGGGAGCGCAAATTGATATGAAACGGAAACAAACTCCAGAGCGCCGGTGATCAAAAAATCGACAGGCGATCCACCGCCAAGGGTGTGCCGCAGGTGGTAATTTCACGGCTACCGTTTTATATTAGATATCAGACGAGGGGTCCCCTTGCAACCTCTCATAAGTATGAGGTAACAAGGAGACTGACATTATGGAGGACGATCAACACAATGGGCGACCCTGAAAACGGAAGAATATCCGATGATGAACTGGATAAGCGGGACGAAAGCGAGGACGAAGAGGATTTTGCATCGCTTTTCGAGTCCACGGGAGCCGGCAAAGACAAACGCGTTCAACAAGACAGCAAAATCAGTGGGACGATTGTTTCCGTCGGTGACGAATGGGTTTTCGTGGATATCGGCGCCAAGAGCGAAGGTGTAATTGCTCGTGCCGAATTCACGGATAAAAACGGTCCACTCGAAATAAAAACTGGCGATCCAGTCACTGCCTATGTGGTGAGTTCCAGGGACGGAGAAATACGTCTCAGCGTCAAAATGACGGCCGCTGCGTCGGAAGAGGCAATAAGAGACGCCTTTCGAAGCGGTGTACCTGTCGAGGGGCTTGTAACGGAAGAGAGGAAAGGTGGCTTTAGCGTCAGCCTGCTGGGCAAACAAGCATTCTGCCCGTATTCACAAATGGATTTGCAGCATGCGGGCAATCCGAGCGACTACATAGGTAGCCGATTTACTTTTCGTATCTCGGAGTATTCCGAAAGAGGGCGTAATATTGTCATCTCGCGGCGGGACATACTTGAGGAAGAACGTGCGCGGGACGTGGCGGAACTCAAAAAAAGACTGAAACCGGGGGATACGGTCAACGGCACTGTTCGTGTCCTGGCCCAATTCGGGGCCTTCGTAGATATTGGTGGTGTAGACGGACTGATCCCCATGTCCGAGCTTGCATGGCACAGAGTGAGCGACGCGTCGGAGATCCTCAGCCAGGGGGATTCGGTAACGGTCCAAATAATGAATTTGGACTGGGACAACAACAGAATCTCGCTCAGTCTCAAGAGAACTCTGGAGGACCCGTGGGATTCGGCGGCGGAACGGTACTCCGAAGAGACGTTAGTCTCCGGCACAGTCACCAAGCTCATGAATTTCGGGGCCTTTGTGGAACTGGAACCCGGCATTGAGGGACTCATTCACGTATCGAATCTTGGAATGGGACGACGAGTCAATCACCCAAAAGAGGTCTTATCGCCGGGGGACCAGGTCGATGTTCGAGTCTTGACGGTAGATAAAGAGGCTAGACGCATTGGACTGGAATTGGTTTTGGCTGGAGCTGAAGAGGGACCGGAACTCATTGAAGGATCGGTAGTCTCAGGTGTCATAGATAGCATCAAAGATTACGGGCTATTTGTCAGTTTGCCAGGACGCAAGAGCGGTTTGCTCCACGTCTCCGAGATTGGTGACGGAAAGACCGGTGACCTAAGGAAAAGATTTGATTTGGGATCTCCGATTGACGTCCAAATTCTGTCGATCGACATGGAAACAAAAAAGATCGCGCTTAGCACGAAGAGCATCAGCAGGTCCGCTGAAGAATCCAACATTAGTGACTTCATGAAAGGGAAGGGCAGAGGATCTTCTTTCGGGACTCTCGGCGATATTTTGAAAAACAAGATAAAATAGAGTGTTACATAAAAGGAGATCGCGCCTCGACCATAATCCGCATACACGAACTCACCAAGAAATTCGGCAGGTTAACGGCCCTGGACAATATAACTTTGGAAATCGGGGCAGGGGAACTGTTCGGATTGCTCGGCCCGAACGGGGCCGGTAAAACCACTCTGATTTCGATCCTTTCAACGATCCTTGCGCCCACCTCCGGCGTCGCCTCGGTTTGCGGCCACGATGTTCGCCTGGAGGAAGACGCTGTCAGGCAATGTATTGGCATCGTGTTCCAGGACCCGAGCCTGGATGACGAACTGACGGGCGAGGAGAACCTCGATTTCCACGGGCGACTGTACGGATTGGACGCCAAGACTCGCAACTCGCGTATCGAGGAAGTGCTCGGACTGGTCGATCTAAAGGATCGCCGGACAGATCTGATCAAGACCTACTCAGGCGGAATGCGCCGCCGCCTCGAAATTGCACGAGGTCTGATGCACATGCCTCGCGTCCTGTTCCTTGATGAACCGACCCTCGGGCTGGACCCTCAAACACGACGCAAAATCTGGGCTTACATAAGGGACCTGAAAGAATCTTTCGGCATGGCCATTATCCTCACTACGCATTATATGGACGAGGCCGACCAGTTGTGCTCCAGAATCGCGATAATAGACGAAGGAAAAATCGTGGCAATGGACACTCCGGAAGGCTTGAAGGAAAGCCTTGGCGGAGATCTGCTCGAATTGACTACACCCGACCCGAAGCATGAATTCCTTGAACGCCTTCGTTCATTGGAAGATGTCAGGAACATCTCAGCCCAGGATGGAAAAGTGCTCCTCACCGTAAAGAATGGTGAATCTCTAATCCCCAAGGTTTTCGAGACTGCTCAGTCCTTTTCGGTGGGGATCTCCTCTGTCTCGTTGCGAAAACCCAATCTGGAAGATGTGTTTATAAAATTGACCGGACGCGAAATCCGCGACGAAGTAGTTACTGAACCCAAGGAACGTATCAGAATATTCATGCGGACGAGAAAGCGATGAACTCCGCCGTCACTGTGCATACTCTGTGGCTCAGGGAAATCAAACGATTCCAGAGGAACCGTAGCAGACTAATCGGTTCTATGGCTCTGCCTCTATTATTTCTGGTTGTGTTGGGGAGCGGTTACGGCCGGTACTTCAGCTACAGAAGCAACGTATCCTACATGGAATACATAGGACCTGGAATTATCGGCATGTCGCTGCTCTTTTCGTCGATGCTGGGAGGAATAAGCGTCCTTTGGGACAGACAATTCGGGTTCTTGAAGGAAATACTGGTCGCGCCTGTGAGCAGAATCGCAATCATGGCCGGAAAGACCCTTGGGACCGTGACCACTGCCATGATCAAAGGCGCGGTATTTCTGATCGCGCTTGTCGCCGCGGGTCTGGTCAAGTTTGATCCGCTGGGCATGCTGATCGCTCTGGTATTCATGTTTTTGATTTCGACCGCGTTTGTCAGCCTGGGCATTGCGGTTGCAGCTCAAATGACGGACCCGCACGGTTTTCAGTTGATCATGAATTTCTTGACCATGCCCGTGTTCTTCTTGTCGGGAGCGCTGTTTCCTTTGGACGGAGTGCCCGAGTGGCTCTTTGTGATAGCTCACTTTAATCCACTCACCTATGGTGTGGACGGGATGCGCTATGCGCTTGGCGGACCGCACCACTTTTCACCGTTGACGGATTTCGTGGTTCTTCTTATTTTCTGGGGGATTACAACACTGGCCGGCGCTTTGTTGTTTCGGAGAATGTCGGTCTAATCAGGCCGCTGCCTGAATAGTGAGCGACTACATGGCCTCTTCCTTCAACGGGATCACGTGCAAATAGTCGGCTATGGGTTTCCGGATAAATTCCAAGATCCTTGTGTGTTAAGATGGACCGGCGCCATCTGGCGCTTTTCTTCTTCCGACAAGACAAGCTCGCCGCTTTCCGACGCCAGAATGATACGGAAGGGAATGTTCAGCCTGCGGTTCACCCGTTCCGGAATCCCGAAGCCGTAATTCAGGTGACCGGTACCGGCAATGATCAACATCGTGGTATCCTTGCCCTTGGGCGCCTTGAGGAATTCCACAACAGCACGGGCCATGGTCGCATCACGGAGGCACTGGGCCAGAACAATATTGTGCAGGCTTTTGTCTTCAAAAGCTTTATGAACTCTCAGTCTAAGACGCAAAAGTCGGTCATTTAACGGGTTAATTTGCTCCAGGTCTCCGGGGAGCGATACCCTGTCTTCCGGAGATAAACCTGCCAAGCCTTCTCTGGCAAGTTTCCGCACCAACTTGTCAGGAGCGTTAAGTCCGATGACGGGAATTCCGAGGTCCCTCGCAGTCGTCAGGACCGGTTCGTAATCCTTCAGGTTGGTCCAATGTTCTTTGCCCAGTTCTCTGATCAGATCGTTAATCTCTTGCTTTCCGGCAAGCCAGCGGTCAAGTATCGGCTGGTGCTCTACGGAGAACATCTCCATTCCCAACGCAAGTTTCAGCCCCCGTTCCTTCAGCCTCTTCAGGATGTCTGCCTGGAGTTTATGGTGCCGAGCAATTGTATGAATCTCGCCAAGATAGATGATTCCGGCTTCGGCCAGGTCATCGAGCATCGTCTCCATCTCGACCGGCTCTCCCATCAGCACATCTACGATAAAAGGAGAGTCTGAATCCAACGCCCGCGCCTCCGCCGCTATTGCGTAAATCGCAACGAGGACTAAGAAGAAATATGTCGTCTCTCTAAATAGTTTGATCAAAACGACGAACCTGTGAAGCGGACATCGAAGTCCGTAAATTCTCCTGTGGGCCTTTCTTCCTGAATCTGCACATGATCCACCCGGCTCGCAGGAGGCCCCTTACGGCACCAGGCGACAACAGAATTCACGTCTTCTTCCTTGCCTTCAAATAAGGCCTCAACTCGACCGTCCGCAAGGTTACGCACCCAGCCGTATACTCCGTTGTCGCGCGCGACATCTCTGGTGTAGTATCGGAATGCGACTCCCTGAACTCTTCCTGATATCAATACCCTACGACGTATTGTAGACATACGCTCCTCTCCAATTCAAATTCCGGCCAGTTTTCGAAAATCATCCTCGGTCAAAATCGTGATCCCGAGTTCTCTGGCCTTGTCTAGCTTGGAACCGGGGTCAGTTCCGACCACAACATAGTCGGTCTTTCGGCTGACCGATCCGGTCACTTTTCCGCCCGCGGCTTCCACAGCCAACTTGAGCGTCGGATCTTTCTATGGAAAGCGCTCCCGTAAAAACTATGGCTTTACCCGTTAGAGGAGTCTCAGCTCCCCCCTCTGGGGCCGGTGGAGCCACAGGCTTGATTCCTGCGCTGAGGAGCCGTTGAATCATTTCCACATTTCGCTGTTCCCGAAAGAATGAAGCCACACTTTGGGCCACTTCGGGGCCAATGCCGTGTATACGCTGAAGGTCATTGACGCTCTGGGCGGACAATGTCTCCAGGTCCCGAAACGCATCAATGAGGAGCCGCGCCACATGCTCACCCACCAGCGGAATACCAAGCGCGTACAAGAAGCGATCCGCTGAAACCTCTTTAGATCGTTCAAGCGCCTCCATGATGTTAGACGTGGATTTATCGGCCATGCGCTCCAATGACGCCAATGTCTCTTTGCTCAGGAAATAGAGATCGGCAGGCGTATGGACAAGGCCACGATCGACAAGTTGGTCAACGAGCTTGTAGCCCAAGCCTTCTATGTCCATAGCGCCTCTTGACGCAAAATGTCTGATGGTCTCTTTGATGCGGGCAGGGCAGGAAACATTTACGCATCTTTTTGCAGCTTGCCCGGTAAGCCGAACGGCTTCAGAGCCGCACACCGGGCATTTGTCAGGAATTGAATACGGCCGGGTTTGGTCGGGCCGCAATTCCCGAACTACCTTCACTATTTCGGGAATGACATCGCCCGCTCGCTGAATGACAACCGTGTCTCCTTCTCGAATGTCCTTCCGGTCAATTTCATCCTGATTGTGCAACGTGGCCCGGCTGACGGTTACGCCACCTATAGCGACAGGCTCCATGAGAGCTAGCGGGGTCAAGGCGCCGGTACGGCCTACGTTCACTTCAATTTTCAAAACCTTTGTCATGGCCTGCATCGGCTCGAATTTGAAAGCCACAGCCCAGCGCGGAGAACGAGTTTTCAAACCCAAAGCCACCTGGTCCGCCAAGGAGTTAACTTTAACCACGGCCCCATCGATTTCATAAGGCAGATGTTCTCTGACCTCTTGGAGTTTCCGATAGTGGTCCAGGACCTCTTCGATGTCCTTGCACAAACGGGCATTGTCGAGGTTGGCGGGGAGCCCAAGCGCAGCAAGGCCCTCGAGCAATTCCATATGAGTATCGGGTAAGCCGGGTTCAGCCCTTCCAACGCCGTGCGCCCTAAATTTTAACGGCCTTTTTGCAGTAACCCGTGGGTCCAATTGGCGTAACGAACCCGCCGAGGCATTGCGAGGATTGGCAAAAGGTGGCAGTCCCGCTTCATCGCGGCTCAGATTAAGCTCGTCGAAATCGGCCCGATCCATAAAGATTTCGCCACGCACGTCCAGCAAAGCGACTCCGGTGAACCAGCCTTCGTCTTTCAAGCGTAGAGGAATCGCTTTGACGGTCCGCACATTTGCTGTGACGTCTTCACCGACGTAACCGTCGCCGCGTGTAGAACCGGATACTAGAAGACCGTTCTCATAGACAAGCTCGAGAGCGACCCCATCGAGCTTGGGTTCCACCACGTAATTGACGCGTTTCCCATTGCCAAGAGTTCGCTTGACACGCTGGTCGAATTCTTTGATTTCCGACTCTTCAAACACGTTGGAAAGCGAAAGCATCGGCAAAGCGTGTGGGATTTCACCGAATTTCTCTAATGGCTCCCCACCAACACGCTGGGTGGGCGAATCGGGAGTGATCAGATCAGGGTAAGTCTGCTCAAGTTCCTGCAATCTTCTGAACAGTAGATCATATTCGGCATCGGATATTTCAGGGCTGTCCAACACATAATAGAGACTATCATGTCGCCGAATTTCCACGCGAAGTCGGTTGATTTCCTCGATAATTTGTTCAGGGATTTTTCGATCCGGCATAGATCGCTATGTTCTCATACAGTGATCACGATGTTGCTCTTTATTCATATGAGGCATCAGTAATTGTTTGGCAAGAAAATACCGGGTTTGTTCAATCGGACATCAAAACCACGAGTGACTGTTTGATTGCCGAAATATACATTATACAAAAAAAAGACGGCTCTATGAGCCGCCCGACAAAATATTAGACCCAATATCAACAAAAATTTGTTATTCGCAGCGAAACAAGGCCGTTACTTTTTGGGCCATTTACCGGTGAAAGTGACCCTAATTTCTTTGCCTTTTTCATCCTTGAAGAGCGCTGTTCCGTTGGTGACCTCAATCGGGAACGAGAAATCACCCACGGTTTCCCACCACTTCTTAACCAGAGCGCCTGCAGTTGTCTTCATTTCCTGCATCCGGGCAACGTTTCCTGCTCCGACACTCAGATTACCGATAGTGGGCAAGGTCTCACTAGTAACCACAACGCGTAATTCGTTTGTCTTTCCTCCGGGAATCCATTGATCGTCGTAAACCATCGGGGTAGACACTTCAAATCCGTCAAAAGAGGTCGTGAACGAAAGTTCATCGAGCATCACAGGGGCTTTGCCCGGGTTTTTGATGGTTAGGACGTATCCCAAATTTAGCATTGCTCCGACAGCCAGATCTTTCCCGGGTTCTTTTTCGCTTTTGTAGTCAACTCTCGGTTTCGCGAAAAATGGCTGAATAGCGGCCACTTCCACCCGTTCCAGAGTAATTACCGGTTGCTGAGCCATAGCCGGCAAAATGGTGAATCCAAATGCTGCCACGATAGCCACGATTATCGTAACTGCTTTCTTCATAGTCTCTCCTTTTCCTCCAAGGGGCCTGTTAAGCAATCCAACGTTTACGTCTCTTGTAATGTTTGACGTCTCTGAAGCTCTTTCTGCCGCCAACATCAGTCAGCCCGAGATAGAAATCCCGTATATCAGGGTTTTCCTTGAGTTTCTCGGAGGAATCATCCATAACGATGCGCCCGTTTTCCATGACGTAGGCATGGGGAGCAACGGTAAGAGCGAGCTTCACATTCTGTTCCACCAGGAGAATGGGGATTTTCTCTTCTCTGTTGAGGCGTTGAATAATCTCGAAGATCTCTTTGATCAGCAGAGGCGCCAAACCCATGGAGGGTTCATCCAGCAGCATTAGCTTGGGCTGAGCCATCATGGCCCTCCCGATGACGCACATCTGCTGCTCGCCTCCGCTCACAAAGCCTGCCATGACGTTCCGGCGCTCATGAAGTCTGGGGAAATAGTGGTAAACCATCTCGAGGCGTTCTTTTAGGCCGGTTGGCCTTAGGTGTCCCCCAACAATGAGGTTCTCCTCGACGGTGAGATGTTCGAAAACGCGTCTCCCTTCGATGATCTGAATGATCCCTCGATGGGAGATCTGCTCCGCTCCCAGCTTGTGGATTCGTTCACCCAGGAACTCAATGCTGCCGTCGGTTACGGCGCCGTCCTCATGATTGAGCAGGCCCGATATGGCCTTCAGGGTTGTGCTCTTGCCGGCGCCGTTGGCGCCCAAAAGGGCAACAATTCCCCCTGCCGGAACTTCAATGGAGACACCCTTGAGGACCAGGATTACCTCGTGGTACCTGACCTCAATATTGTTGATCTTCAAAATTTTGCCATTCTCAGCCACAGTCTTCTCCCTCTCCGGGTAACGCTGTAGTATCAATCCCGGCCTTCACGGGGTGCAAATACGCCCCGTCAACTGAAATCACCAGCCGAGCCAGCTCTGCCATTTGTCCGGGAATTTCTCTTTCATGTTGATCTGTTTGAACAACACTATCTTGCCGTCCTTAATCGTATAAAGGTTAACAACAGGGCTTGGTCTGTGGTCTTTGTCCGTGATGGTTGTGCTAGGGCGTCCCAACGCATTAGGAGTATTGAATGGAAACCAGTCCTTGAATGATTCAATAGCTGCCTTGATAGACGGACCGTCGAGCTTTCCTTTCTTATCTGCTATGCCTAGTCCGCCGGCAGCCATGGCCACTTTCAGCCAGCCCTGAACGGTTCGAACATCCCTCTTCTCCATAGGCACGCCTGGATTGACTTTCTTACAGTATTCCACGACCTTGTCCATCAATGGCACATCCATTCCCAGAAACGCGCACGAGGCTGCTCCTATGCAACCCTCGCCGGCCTTGCCGGTCATTCTCACGAGGTTCAGGTCAAAGCCCCAGTTGTTCATTATGTGATCTACTTCCAGTCCCAGAGCATGGGCATCCTTTACTGTGGTGGCGACCGACATGGTCGTATTGCCATGCCACATTACGGTTGCCTTCTCTTCCTTGGCGACAGCGACCTGACTCTTGGCGTCGAGAGCCGTCAAGGAGACGTCCATGTCTTTTCCGACTTCTATGCCCAGCAACTTCGCCTGGTCTTTAATGGCCTTAATTGGAGCGCTGGAATACGGGGAGGCAAACATGTAGGAACAGACCAGCTTCGGCTTCTGGCCTTCCTCTCTGGCTTTTTTCCACTTATCGCTCTTTTGCCACACTTCTTCGTACCAGGCCGTAAGGGCTGCTCTGGCGTTAGTGGAATAGTCAGTGCTGTAAACGAAATTGTACGGGGTCTTGGCCGGGTCGCACAAATGGCCTGACAAGGAGTCGGAGATCGTCACCATTTTGTCTTTATTAACTGTTGGAGAAAGCGCTTCCGTATCTCCGGTGCCCCACTGCAATAACAGAGCGATCTTGTCGTAATCTCTGAAACGCTTGTATATGGTGATAGCTTCCGGGACCCTGTATCCATAGTCATAAAGGAGGAGCTTGATTTTTTTTCCGTTGATACCACCAGTATCATTGATATAAGTGACGCATTCTCTCACTCCTAGCGCGGCGTCTTTTCCAACGTCCGATGTTGCGCCGGTCAAATCATTGATCGAGCCGATCTTAATTTCGTCTGCTGCGAAAACCGTGCAGCAAAACAACATGGAAAACACGGTTACCAGCAGGATTCTACCAATCCTCATACTACACCTCCCTTTTCTTGGTTGATTAATAGAGTTAGAAGTAATTGCCACTGGTCGCGCCCGATCACCCCCTTTCGATTAAGAAAAATCACTTTCCTGTGTAAGAAAAAGGCCAAAGGTTGAAATAGTTTTTTAATTGCCAATACCTATAGCTCAAACCATTGGGCTCGTAGATGAGGAAGAAAATAATCGCCAGGCCAAATGCCGATTCCTTGAAGAAAATAATCTTAGTCGTGACCCAGCCCAGACTTGGATAAGACACCATAACGAAATCGCTTAGTCCAAGCACCATTATTTCAAGAGCCTTGAACACCATCACGACAAAAATGGACCCGAAAACCAGGCCCTGAATGCTTCCTACCCCGCCGATAAGGATGATCCCCACCCAGAGAAGAGAATAGAAACCATTCATAATGTTCGGGGCTGACGAAAAAGAGGGCGCTTATGTAAAAAGAACCCGCGATCCCTGCAAAAAAGCCGGCGACAAAAAAAGCCGATAGTTTGTACAGGTACTATGTTTACGCCCATAGTTTCTGCAGCGATATCGTTATCTCGTATGGCTACCCATGCGCGGCCCAGTTTTGATCGCAATATATTACCCATAGCCAAAAGACACAGCACCACCAAGACTACTGAAAAATAGTAGATTTCTACGTCAGACTCTACCGCCCACGGCCCGAGCTTCACGTGTTCCGGCTGGCAGAGCAAAGGACTGACCGCGTCCGCCTATTTGGCTCACGTACTGGGTGATAATCAACGGTACGGTTATCCATTGCGCGGCCATTGTGGTCATGATGAGATAAAAGCCTTTAACTCTGGCCGAGGGTAATCCAAACAGAACCGACCAAAGTCCGGCCGTAATTCCTGCGCAGAGTCATGCTCAAAGGATATGCCACGCCCGCGTCAATGAACGACTGCGGCCAGGGCACAAACAACACCATATATGCGCTGGTGTAAGCTCCTACGGCGACAAAAGCCGCATGCCCGAGCGTTATTTGGCCGCAGTAGCCAATTAGAAGTTGCACGCCAAGAGCTGCCAAGATGTAATAATTGATAGTGTAGGCTATACTTAACCACTGGGGATCCACTAGAAAGGGGAAAGCGATCATTGCGATCAACAGGAGGATCATCTTCCCTTTTATAAAGGGGGTACGCCACCACTTTTGATCTTCGGCATAAGATTCGAAATACGTGCCACAGGGAAGATAACTCATCAGCTACACCCTTTCTATTCTTTCCCAGCCCCAGAGGCCGTAGGGTTTGAACAACAGAAAGACGACCATGAAAATGAATGGAGCGATCTCTTTAATTCCGCCCGGGAAGTACCTGTCAAAGTAACCCCCTGCAAGATTTTGCAGAATACCTATCGTTATACCGCCCACAATAGCGCCGGGGACCGAGTTGAGTCCGCCGAAAACGACAACAGGTAGAACCAGCAAGCCCAACAAACTCACTGAATAATTAAGCCCGTTGATGTTCCCCAACAGCGTTCCACCAACGCCGGCGGACATAAATGCAATTCCCCATGCGAGCGCGTATACGAACTTGGCGCTGACTCCAAGCGAAAGAGCGGCCATTTCATCGTCGGCGCAAGCCTGCATCGACAGTCCCCAACGGGTATATTTGAAAAATGCGACGAATATGACCATAAGGACCAGCGAAGCTATGAAACTCCATAGATAAACCTCGCCGATAGCAATGCCTCCAATCAGTATCGGATCGATAGAGAAGATTCTAGGAAGGAAAACCTGCGTATCGGTGTCCCAAATAATAAAAACCATTCCTTTAAAAAAGAAGGATAGACCAACCGTCACCATGATCACGGCCAAAACCGGCTCGCCTATCATTTTTCTCAGGAATATGCGTTCGGTAAGCAGACCTAGAATAAGTCCCGTAATGAGTGTGCAGATCAAGGCTGCCACGAACGCTGAGTTGATGGGCATGAAAGTCACGAATCGTTCATACAAACCGAGACAGACGTAGCCGCCGATCATGGTCAGCTCACCCATCGCTAGGTTCAAGACACCGGAGCATTTGTAAATCAGCACCCATCCGAGGGCCACGAGCGCAAAAATGGAACCGAGCATGACACCCGTAACAACGAGTTGCAAAAAGAATTCCATCTATTTCTTTGCTCCTTCCTGGGCGACATCATGCAGCCTTAGATCCGTCTTAATCTGGACCACTCTGCCATCCTCGTAAGTAATATTGGTGTCCATATGGACTGTGTCAGCCTTGGTATACAGGGCGTCAATAATATCTTTGTAACGGTTTTCCACAAATGCTCGCCGGATTTTTCTGGTGCGGGTCAATTCGTCATCATCAGCGTCGAATTCTTTGTACAGATTTGCGAATCTGAAAACCTTGGCCGGCTCAGGCAAAGTTCTGTTCAGTTCCTTTATGGCTCTCTCAACTAGGTTGTAAACTTGCGGAATCTGAGACAGTTCGGGATAGCTGGTATAATTGATGCCGTTATCTTCCGCCCATTTGCCGACAGTGTTGTAGTCAATGCACACAATGGCCGTGACGTACGGCCGCTGATGACCCACAACAAGAGCGTCCCTGACATACGGGCTAAACTTGAGACGAGCTTCAAGGAACTGAGGTGAAAACTTTCTCCCATCATTGAGAATCATGACATCCTTGGAGCGGTCAAAGACCACCAAATGGCCATCCTCATCGATAAAGCCGGTGTCACCCGAATAGAGCCAGCCGTCCTTGAGAGTCTTCGCTGTCTCCTCTTCCATTTTGTAGTACCCGATGAAAACTGATGGGCTCTTGGATATGATTTCATCTGTTTCCGTAAGGCGGACTTCGGTTTCGGGAATCGGCGTGCCTACCGTGTCGAATTTGATGTCATTGTCTCGATGCACGACCGAAATACCCGCGATCTCTGTTTGGCCGTATATCTGCTTTAGATTCACTCCAATCGAATGAAAGAAACGGAAATGGTCGGGCCCCATCGCTGCGCCGCCTGTGTATGCGTGTCGAACTTTACTCAGGCCGAGCTGGTCTCGTATTTTCGTGTAGCAGCTCCATTCGGCCAGGCGGTTTAACAGTTTCCAGTAGAATCGCACGGGCTTCTTTTCGAATTTCAGGTCCGCGACATGGTACCCGATCTTCATGGCCCACTCGTAGATCTTACGCTTAATCCAAGAGGCATCCAGGTGCTTGACCTGAACCGTCCTTGTCATCTGCTCGTAAAGACGCGGCGGGGCAAACATTACGTGCGGCCCGATCTCTCTCAGATCGTGCTGAGCAGTCTCCGGCTCCTCAGGAAAATTAATCGTGAAGCCAACCTGCAGGCCGCAGGATATTGCCATCATTTGTTCGCCGATCCAGGCAAACGGCAGGTATGAAACGAAATCGTCCTCGGGGGTGCAAGGGTCTACTCTCATAAGGTTTCGACCCATAGTGAGCATATTGTAGTGAGTCAGGAGCGCCCCTTTAGGGAGAGCGGTGGTCCCGGAAGTGTAGAACAGCAGACATACGTCACTTCCCTTGGCCCGCTCGACCATCCTATCGAAGAAACCCGGGTCTTCCTTTTCCTTCTGTCTGCCAAGCCTCATTACGTCCTTGAGATTCATGAGCATCGGATCATCGTAATGGCGCAGCCCCTTGGGATCATCCCAAATGATCTTTTGAAGTTTCGGGCACTGGTCTCGGATAGCCAGCGCCTTATCGACTTCTTCCTGACCCTCGGCCATGTAGAATTTTGCGTCCGAATGATCGACTATGTACCGCACTTCCTCCATGAGGCAGTCCTGGAACAGCCAGACACCTATACCGCCTGCGCACATGGCGGCCATCTCGGCCCAAAGAGCTTGCGGCCTGTTGTCACCGATCATGATCACCTTGTCGTTGGGTTCCAACCCCAACGCGATCAGCCCTAGCGCTATCCTTTTCACATTCTCAAGATATTGGGCCCAAGTGATCGGCCGCCAGATCCCGAACTCCTTCTCCCGCATGGCGACTTTCTTTTCACCATACTTGTTGCATTGCCGGACCAGAAGCTTGGGCAAGGTCAGGTCTGCGGTAATGTCGATTTCACCTTTATAGTGTTGCTCATCTGCGGCTGACATATAGATCCTCCACCTCACCCAGATATGCCTTTATGACTTCAGGATTTTCCTGGACCTCCGTCGGCGTCCCGTCCGCAATTTTGACTCCGAAATTCAGAGTCATTACGCGATCCGAGAGATCCATAACAACTCCCATATCGTGTTCCACCAGAACACAGGTAACTTTCCAACGTTCATCTTCGTTGATATCTATGATGAATCTCGCCATGTCCTCAACTTCTTCCAAATTGAGTCCAGCCAGAGGTTCGTCCAGGAGAATAACTTCAGGCTGCAACGCGAGCGCTCGAGCTAGCTCTATCCGCTTCTGCATTCCGTAGGGGAGCATTCCGGTGACTTCGTTACGGACCGCTTCGATTTCGAGCAAGTCGATAATCTCTTCTTCGATGAATTCTCTGGCCTTGATCTCCTCCTTCTTCGTTTTGCCCCAGTAAATAGCGGAACTGAGAATACCCGAGTTCAGATGAAGGTGACGGCCCAGGCGTATATTGTCGAGGACGGTCATTCCGCCGAAAAGCTCGATTTTCTGGAATGTTCTGGACAGCCCCATTGCCGCCCGTTTGTGAGGCGAAAAGTGGGTTATGTCGATCCCTTTGAACAGAATTTGCCCTTGCCTCGGGTGGTAAAGCCCATTGATGCAGTTCATCATGCAGGTCTTACCCGCGCCGTTAGGCCCTATTATCGAAAATATCTCGCCTCGTCTGACTTCAAAGCTGACGTTGGTGAGAGCGGAGACACCGGCAAATGCCAGATAGAGATTTCTGGCTTCAAGTATGACTTCCGACATTCAGCTTCCCCTTTGGATACTGCTCCACTGGTTCCCACAATCGACGCTTCGCAGCGGTTTTGGATTGCTTAATTCGGCTGGGAGGGAGTACAGACTATTTTCACGGCCCGTCTCTTGGGTTCCATACCACGGATGGCGCCCACGGAACCTAGCAAAATCAACAAGTCGGGTCAAGGTTCGCCCCTGAGAATTTCGAGGGTATTTTGTATCAACGGAACGATCCGGCATTACCTCATTCCTTAAAGGATGAAACAGCCCCGTTCCTTTGTTCAAACGCCATCAGATTCTAAGCGGACTCGTAGACGGTCCTGCTTACAGCAGAGAGGCCACTTCGTCTCCGTCATTGTCCATCCGTGAAGTAGGCAACCGAAATCTGACACCGTAGAAACAAGATCTGCAGATATGTATACCACCGACAAGCGGACTGGTTCGATCAGCTTGAGGTCACCTGGTACAGCTAACGCGCTTCCGATAACACATGGCTAGCGCTCGACTGGTTGACGTCATCGGCGCGTCCTGATTACCACCTTATTCTTTCTCGCGACATGGTCACTAAAGTCTCAACTGATGCTACAAAACTGAGTTCGCCAGATATATGGATATGGAACTGAACACCTTACCAAGACCTTTCGAGGGCAACGACAATCATGAAGAATCTCGGGTTGAAAAGTCAAGCTGAAAAATGCTATACGGTTAACGTCTTCAGATTGTGTCTATACATTCCCAGGCCATAGATCTTTCTTTTATCCAAGAGTGACGGCCTCTGCCCGGGACGGAAGGCTGAGATAAGATGAATCGGTGAAGCGAAACCGAGGGAAATCTGCGAGGAGAATGGGTATGGAACAAACGGCTCTGTTGAAAGAGTTGCGTGATGGAATAATGGTTTTGACGATAAATCGTCCTGAAGCCATGAACTGCTTCGATATGCCGCTCCTTGAAAGCTTCGGCAAAACCCTTTCTGAAATAGCCTTTGATAATAAAATCAAAGTAGTAATAATAACAGGATCAACTGCTGGGAAGAATGCTTTCAGCACAGGCGCCGACCTGAAAGAACGGGCAGGAATGTCCCCCGACCAAGTCCGTTTGTACATTACGACTATCAGAAACCTCTTTACCGCGGTTGAGGAATTGCCGAAGCCGGTCATCGCTGCCGTAAACGGCTATGCTTTCGGGGGCGGACTGGAGATCGCTCTGGCCTCGGATATAAGAATCGCCTCGACCAACGCCATAGTTGGATTGACCGAGACCAGCCTGGCGGTTATTCCTGGAGCAGGAGGGACCCAGCGGCTCCCGCGAATTGTCGGTTTGGCCAGGGCCAAAGAAATGATTTTTCGCGCACGCCGGATCACAGCCCAGGAAGGACTTGGCATAGGATTGTTCTTAGAAGTGGTCGAGCCTGATAAACTCATGGAACGATCGTTCGAAATCGCGCATGAAATAGCGGCAAACGGTCCGGTAGCCTTGGCTCAGGCCAAATACGCAATCAACAAGGGCAGCGAGGTGAGCCTTCCCATAGGGCTCGCGATCGAATCCAACGCGTATGCGGTAACGATACCGACGAAAGACAGGATTGAAGGATTGACGGCATTTAGAGAAAAGCGAAAACCGATCTATGTCGGAGAATGATAAGAGACCAGGAGGTCGAACCATATGCCGAATTACGAACTGAAATATCCGAAGAAAGTCCGCGTTGGCGACATTACCGTAAGAGACGGCTTTCAACATGAGGAGATATGGATTCCTACCGAAGCGAAGCTCTATTATCTTGAAGAACTTATCCTTTGCGGAGTAAGAAATGTGGAGGTAACGAATTTCGGGAACCCTGTTCTTATGCCGCAATTTAAGGATGCCGAAGAACTGCTAAAGAAAATCAGGGGTTCCAAGAAGCTTTCCAAGGCGGGCATTAATCAAAACGATCTTACGCTGACGGTGGTGACCATTCGCGAGAGATCCGTCGATAGGGCCATTGAGGCGAGGAAGGAAGGATGGGGCCCGGACCGCGTTTTGATGATGGTGTCCACCGATGAAGAGCATCATTTTGCCAATTCCGGCACAACGCTTCCCGATTACTGGGATGAATGCAAGAGGTGCATCGCAAAAGCGAAAGATGCGGGAATCAAAATGTGCGGAACGGTTTCGACTATTTGGGGTTCGCCAATTTCGGGACCGACGCAGTTGGAAGAAGCTATTGAATTCAGCAAAAGATGGCTTGACATAGGCGCTGCGGATATTGAGCATGCGGACCATGACGGCAGCGCGCCGCCAAATCAAGTTTACAAATACTATTCTATGATGCTCGATGAGATTCCGGACAAAAGCTTACATATAGCCCATTTCCATGTGACTCGCGGCTGGGGCACGGCCAACTGTCTGGCCGCTCTGCAGGCCGGTATTGAACATTTTGAGGCAACGCTGGGAGGACTTGGAGGTCAGCCGGCCAATTTCCTGGATCGAGTCCCTGTGCCGGGAACCGGCGCATACTATTATCGAGACCCAAATGTCGTCGGTCTTCAATGCATCGAGGATCTGGTTGTAATGATGGACGAAATGGGAATCGAAACAGGGATCGACGTGGATCGACTGCTGGAACTCGGCAGATTGATGGAAAGAACCATCGGACGAAGGCTAAGATCGGAGGCGATTATGAACGGGCGCATCCCGAAGGAGCCTCGATTAGAATTCAAGAGAAAAGGTCTGGCCGAGTTGAAAAAGAAGCTGGGGGAAGCGCCGGGACAGAAATATCCGGCGGATTGGCCCGAAAAATCGCCTTACAAGGGCGCAACACAGTCCTGAACCACAAATGTCTCCTGCACTTTCAGTGCCGTAACAAGGAGGTATAATCATGCGGCCTCTGTGGGAACCATCCAAGGAACGTATCGAAAATTCCAACATGATGCGTTTTATCAAGTACGTCAATCAGAAGCACTCATTGAACATCGACGGTTACCATCCTCTCTATGACTGGTCAATTGCCAACAGGGAGGACTTCTGGGCTGCCGTCTGGGATTTTGGCAAAATAGTGGCATCCAAAACTTGTGACAAAGTCCTGGAAGATTCCCCCACTATGATTGGAGCGAAATGGTTTGTAGGCTCTAGGCTAAATTTCGCTGAGAATCTCCTACGATATAAGGATGATGAATTGGCGATCGTATTCAAAGGGGAAGGTCAGCCGACGAGACGCATTAGCTATGCGCAGCTCTATGATGAAGTGGCCCGTATGGCGAAATCGCTGCGTGACGCGGGCGTTGTCAAAGGAGATCGCGTTTCCGGTTATCTGCCCAACATGCCTGAGGCGATAATCGCGATGCTGGCGGCCACCAGTATCGGAGCTATCTGGTCTTCCTGTTCCCCGGATTTCGGAGTCAAAGGTATTCTGGACAGGTTCGGCCAGATCGGCCCCAAGGTCCTGGTGGCGGCGGACGGCTATTTCTATAACGGCAAAAGTCATGATTCCATCGCGCGAATAGGGGGTATCGCCAAAGAACTTCCCAGTGTGGAAAAAATAGTAGTCGTCCCTTACGTTACTGAGCGGCCCGATCTGAGCCCCGTGCCTCAGGCGGTCCTTTACAGGGATTTCCTCGCGAAAGAGGACGGACTTAATATTGATTTCGAACAGCTGCCTTTCGATCATCCAGTTTATATTATGTACTCATCAGGCACGACCGGGCTGCCCAAGTGCATGGTTCACGGGGCAGGGGGGACACTTTTACAGCATTACAAAGAACACGCTTTGCACTGCGACATGACGAGAGAAGATAATATCTTTTATTTCACTACGTTGGGCTGGATGATGTGGAACTGGCTGGTTGGTGGTCTTGAAGTGGGGGCCACCTTGATATTGTATGATGGATCGCCTTTTTACCCCGATCCTGGGGCCATGTTTCAGTTGGCCCAAGATGAAGGGATGAGTCTATTTGGAACAAGTGCAAAATATATCGCTTCAGTAGAAAAAGCGGGATTAATACCAAAAGAGAAATACGATCTGTCTCGGCTAAAAATCATGACTTCTACAGCATCGCCGCTGTCTGAAGAAAGCTTTCGTTTCGTGTACTCGTCAATCAAAAAAGATATTTGCCTCGCTTCCATTTCCGGCGGCACGGACATTATTTCATGTTTCGCCCTGGGTTGTCCTATCATACCTGTGTATGAAGGCGAGCTACAATGCCGTGGACTCGGGCTGAAGGTAGAGGCTTGGGACCATTCAGGGAAGCCGGTCATTGGGCAGCAGGGTGAATTGGTTTGTACAGCGACTTTTCCGTGTCAGCCGATTTATTTCTGGGACGATCCTGACAATTCCAAATACAAGAAGGCTTATTTTAGTGTCTGGCCGAATGTGTGGCACCACGGCGATTATGTTGAAATTACCGAACATGGTGGAGTCAAGATTTACGGCCGTTCCGATGCGACATTAAACCCACAGGGCGTTCGTATAGGAACCGCGGAAATTTATCGAGTGGTAGAAGCGATGGACGAAATTGCGGACAGCATAGTGATAGGCCAGTCATGGGACAATGATGTTCGTGTGATCTTATTTGTGAAGACAGCCCCAAATGTAGAATTGACGGAAGATCTAAAGAAGAGGTTGAAGACGTCCATTCGTGATAACTGTTCCCCGCGACACGTCCCGCAGCTGATTCTACCAGTTAATGACATTCCAGTGACGCTGAACGGCAAGAAGGTGGAAATTGCCGTCAGGAACGTGGTCGAAAACAAGCCGGTCACTAACCGCGACGCACTGCTCAATCCCGAAGCCCTGGATCAGTTCATCAACATCCCTGAGCTTCAGGTCTGAGTCTTGAAGACTGCGCCGGGAAATCTTTTTGCTTAGAAATAGGGTTTCCCGGCGCTTTCCCCCAAAACCCAATGTTAAGCCCTATTGTCACTTCCATCCTTCAACTTCCTAACTTGGCCACACCAAGCCTGGCCAACAAGCCATACATATCGCGTGAAGCCGTAGGCTTCACGCCAGTCATAGAAGTTCTTGAAGGGGGTGCCGGGGGAAACTTCTTGCAAGAAGTTTCTCCCGGCATCTTCGTCTTCCACCGCTTCTGCCTTCACGCAGGGGGAGCGGGGCAGAGATCGCGGCGTCCGCAGGAGGGGCAGGGGCCTCCCATCCATATATAGTCAAAATAGTCCATAAACGGTTCGGCTTCCGATTTGCCTTCCAACAGAAACCCGACCTCGAAATTCCGGTTTTTCTCCGATTTTGCGCCTATGCCGGCCCCGGTCAGGTTCGGACTGCCCACCAAAGCTGCATGTCCGTCTACTATGAAAATCTTCGCGTGCATTCTTATGCAATGAAGGAATTCGACACCTGCGCTAAGCAAACCAGACCCGTCGAGTTGATCGTACCTTCTGCGAAACGGCTCGGAAGGCAGTTCCGCGTGGATCATTCGGAAGGATACGCCACGGTTGACCTGTGACGCCATAAGATCAACGAATGTCATAAATTTGCCTTTGTACAGAATTCCGGTCCCTTTCATGTTTGCCGTAGCCACCCAAACGAAACGTGAGGCATTGACCAGATAAGACTGGGTGAATCCTTCGTAGATATCTCTGTCAAAAAGCAGCTTCATTTTGAATTCTAAACGAATATTGGTCGCGCTCGAAAGAGGCGTCGAAATATTCCAGCCAATCCGAGGGCTTTCATAAAGGGGCACCTCTAAAAATTGATCGATCTTCAGCGTATTGTGTAAGTGTTTTGGGTGCCGCTGTGTTATGGAGCAAGAGTATCCCAGACACGGAGAAAGATCAAAATGCCAATTCGCCTTCAGCGCGGTTTTTTGATATTCATGAGGTACAGCGAAGCTGACAGAGATGGGTGATCCGTTGATTGTACTGAAAGAGCAGATTGACTGGGAAGCATTTCGACGCAGCTTGAATGTTGTGTATGAGAAAGCCAGGAAGAGTAACGCAGGGGCGAAGCCGATTGATGTGGTTCTAATGTTCAAGATTTTGGTGCTTCAGCAGTTGAATAACCTGTCGGATGACGGGATTGAATATCAGATTCGGGATCGACTATCGTTCATGCGATTTCTGGGGTTACAGCTTGAAAGCCGGGTAAAGGATGCGAGACGGTATGGTTGTTTAGTGAACGCCTGAAAGAGTTGAACTTGGTTGATGAGCTGTTTGCGAAGTTTCATGAGCAGTTGGCGATGCATGGCTATGTGGCGGTGCGGGGCAAATGATTGATGCCACGTTTGTTGAAGTGCCACGTCAACGTAACAGTCGAGAAGAGAACGCCGGCATCAAGGCAGGAGAGCCACCTGAAGTGTGGGACAAGAAGCCGGCCAAACGGCGTCAGAAGGATGTTGATGCACGTTGGACGAAGAAGAATGAAGAGAGGCACTACGGCTACAAAAACCATATAAATGCCGACGAAGCCAACAAGCTGGTGCAGAGTTACGCAGTGAGCGATGCGGCGGTGCATGACAGCCAGGTGTTTGAAGAACTCCTGGATCAGACAATCGATACCGACGGTAAGAAGCGCACGATATACGGAGACAGCGCATACCGTTCCAAAGAGCGCGAAGAGAGGCTGGTTGCTAATGAGTTTGAAAGTCAGATCCATGAAAAAGGGGCCCGCGGCCATCCTCTTACCGACGAGCAAAAGGCATCAAATCGGATCAAGTCGAAGACTAGAGCACGGGTGGAACATATATTTGGCGCACAGCATGCAATGGGCGGCCATATTGTGCGCACCATTGGTTTGGTGCAAGCGAAGGTAAAGATTGGCATGATGAACCTCGTCTACAACATGAAGCGTCTGGTCCAATTGATCAAGCGTGATGTGCGTGCTGCAAACCTGCGTTACGCTACATTAGGAGAGATGCGCCCGCAGTAGCAAAAAGCGGGAAATACCCGGGAAAAGCAGAGTTTCCACCTGAATCTTGCTCAAAATCCGGCTCAAATTATGCCGAAACGAAGTATTTTGGAAAATCCCAGGTTGACGGGGTAATTAATAGAGGTCCATAGAAACAATGAAAATCGGGTCAATAGAAATACCGCAAAAAGAATGGCTCATATAAGATAATCAGGGCTATCCGGTTGACTCAACCACATACAAGATGTTGTGGTTACAAATTACCGAGGAATGGAGGGATACAATATTGAGATTTGAAAAGGAATTACAGGAACTTATCAACAAGCACAACGAAGAGAGTGCTTCCAATACCCCAGATTTTGTCTTAGCTCAGTATTTAGAAGCCTGTCTAGTGGCGTTCAACACTGCTACACAACGACGTGAAACGTGGTATGGGCATGAGGCCACACCAAGTCTCGGAAAACTTGCTGGAGTACCTTGTAGTGACCACAACATATAGTGGGTGGTTGAGTCAAGTGGATACCCCAATAAGATAATTTTGAAAATTACCCAAATTTGAAACCAGATTTCCCCTACACAATTAAATTTACGTGTACGAAATGCGGACACGGCCTTGTGGTGTAACATCTTGTATTTAATAGCGATAAAATGGGAATTAACGGTGTGTCCAGCGGGCGGACACTTCATGATACAGATTTGTATGAAAGAGTAACTAACATTGGAAGCTTGGCTGTGCATTTTCGGTCTTGATCTTGGAGAGTTATGATTGCTTTTTGATGGGCCGTTACGCTTGGCACACCTTGTGCTTATAGAGAAAGCGCGTGGACCGAATATGGAAAGCAATCATTATGTGCTTGTGATCCAAGAGGTTTAATCGATACACCTGACGCAGGAGAAGATGCGCATATTATTTCAACGAAAATTTAGGGATGGATTTTTTTTCTGTGGTTCCGGCGATCGTCACAGCAATGCTTTTCATGAATTTTCAATATTGGTCAATTGTGAGTCACGGCCATTAACGAAAAGCAGCAGCAATTAATAATGATAAGGGGGACTTAACCGTGGAAAACTGGTTTCAACTTTTACAGGACGAATTGCAAAGATATGATGATGATCATCTGCTACATTGGCCTATTGAGTGGTGGAAACAATTGTTACGCGAAGGGATGAATCCGGCGCAAGCAGTCCGGTACACAACGCGTGTAATGGGTGTAGGAGGAGAAAATAGACAATTGAATAGTGTGGTATTCCCCCAAACAGCTTAACAAACCGCGGCAAATCTCTCCCCTATCCGCTCTTTAGCAAGGAAGGGCACAGAGGGATTTTAACCGGCAATCCCAGGTTCACTCCGGGACGGTCCCACTGGTAATCCTCCCACCCCATTGCTCGCACTGACGTAACGTAACCACGTGTTTAGCCGCCATTCCTCCGCGTAACTAATATGGTTATCGGGAATCCGAAGAAATTGTTGACAGGACATGCGCAGGATATTACTCTAGCGAGTCGTACACTTGTGGGTCCGCGTGAAAGTGTACGGCCCTCCAGGCTCCGGAAGAGCCGCTAAACATTCAAAATCAGTTGATCTCATGTGCGACGCCCCTATGCTGTCTCGGAGGAGTGGTACTGGAGGATGCGTGCCATTTCGCGGCGGTGGATAGTTCGTACATGAATCAATGAAGAGGCCATATGTCAGCGCTTACTTTTCGAAAAGGCGGGGTTCATCCTCGCGAAAGCAAAGAACTTACGGAACATCTGGCGATTGAGGAGATGCCGCTCCCCGAGCAGGTGGTCATTCCCTTGTCAATGCATTTTGGAGCAATAGCCGCTCCGGTAGTGAAAAAGAAGCAGGAAGTGCAAGAAGGGGAGCTGATTGGCACGGTGGAGAAAGGGCTGGGCGCTCCTATCCACAGCAGCGTTACCGGAACAGTTAAGTCCATCGAGTCACGGCCTCACCCTACGATGGTCAGATGTGACGCGATTGTAATTGACGTCGATCCGGCCGCTCCGGCAAGAAAATATGAAATAGCGGACTGGCGCAAAATGACCCGGGAGGACCTTCTGGCGCGAGTCAAAGACGCCGGTATCGTCGGTTTAGGCGGCGCGGGATTCCCGACGCACGTGAAACTCTCTCCGCCCCCGACTGCTCCTATCGATCTTCTCTTGCTCAACGGAGCGGAATGTGAGCCTTATCTGACTACAGATCACCGGCTCATGCTCGAACACCCGGATAAAGTTGTGGAAGGCGCGAAAATTCTATGCCAAATATTGGGAATCAAACGTGCGATCATCGGGATCGAGTTGAACAAGCCTGACGCTGTAAATGCTGTGAGCAAAGCTGCTTCAGCAGGATTCCAAGCCCGATGACTTCAATATTGCTGTTCAGGGCATGGAGGTCAAATATCCGCAGGGTTCCGAGAAGCAATTGATTTATTCGCTTACGGGCAGGTCCGTGCCCGGCGGCGGTCTCCCGTTCGACGTGGGCGTGATTGTGCAGAACATTTCCACCACGTTGGCGGTGGTTGACGCCGTAACCATGAATAAGCCGCTGTACGAGAAGGTCGTGACCTTCAGCGGGCGGGCGATTAACCGACAGGCCAATCTGAAAGTCAAGATCGGAACGTTGCTGAGCGATGTGGCCAATTACTTGGGAGGGACCGGGGCCGATCTCATGAAGATCGTTTACGGCGGCCCGATGATGGGTTTCGCTGTTTCTTCGATTGATGTTCCCATCGTTAAAACAGCGTCAGGCGTGCTCTTTTTGAGCAGCAGTGAGACCGACACGTCTGATTATGGGCCATGTATACACTGCGGATGGTGCCTGGAAGCCTGCCCCATGGGGCTGATGCCCAAAGAAATAGGGATCTACACGGAGGCCGGCAAAGGTCATTTGACAGAGAAGTTCGGGGTAAATGAATGTTTCGAGTGCGGATGCTGCGCTTACATTTGTCCGGCAAAGCGCCCGTTGGTTCAGTTCGCGAGATTAGCCAAAATTGAAGTAAAGAAGCATAAGTAGCAGATTTATCGCCGGTCCCCCTGTTAGCTGATTCGCAATCGAGACAGAGGAAGCTGCCGGAGTGCGGGATTTGCCGAGTTTAACAAATAAGATAACCGGATGCAGCGGGGCGCCAGGGAAGTCAAGCCATTTTCCCGGCCCCGTGTTGAGGGCCCATCGGCCCCGTTAAGAGATATGCGCCGGGGGAGGATTGGAAAATCGAACCGTTAGCTCAAAAAAATCCGGATATGGAAGCCCAATGGACCGTATCGGTTTCTCCTCACATAAGGTCCCCGAGATCCACATCGGAGATCATGTGGACCGTATCGGGAACGCTTGTTCCGGTGCTGTTGCTGTCCATTTATGTCTTTGGATTCAGAGCTTTGATCATAACGCTGGTTAGTGTGATTTCATGTGTCTTGGTTGAAGCTATTTCCCAGCGGGCTATGGGGCGAGCTGTCACCGTGCGTGATGGAAGCGCTGTGCTGACAGGAATCCTGATGGCCTTCGTCATTCCGCCTGGCGTGCCGTACTGGTTGCCTATGATAGGAGCCGTCCCGGCCATTTTCATAACTAAAGAGTTAATGGGCGGTTTGGGCTTCAATGTGTGGAACCCTGCGCTGGTCGGTCGAGCATTTCTTACCGCCGCGTTTCCGGTATATCTTACGGCTGCCTGGCTTCCGCCGATCGACTGGACAAAGTCCGCTCTGGACGTTTACATGGGGAGCGGAGTGGACGCCATATCTACCGCCACGCCCCTGTACGTGTTGAGGCATTACGGATTCGAGGCGTTGCTCCAACAGTTTGGCGGGCTATCGGCGATTTATCAGAAGTTCTTTCTCGGATGGCGACCCGGCTGCATCGGCGAAACGTCTGCGGTATTGATCCTTGCGGGGGGTCTCTTCTTGATAGTCCGTGGGATAATCACGTGGCACATTCCGGTTTCAACCATAGGTACAGTCGCAATCTTGAGCTGGATATTCGGTGGCGATTCCTGGTTTGCCGGTCATCCCCTAGTTCACGTACTTTCGGGTGGGCTCTTATTGGGAGCATTCTACATGTGCACCGATTATGTGACATCACCGACTCTGAAGAGCGCCCAGGTGATTTTTGGGATCGGAGTTGGAGCGCTCACAGTAATTATTCGTCTGAAGGGCGGCTATCCGGAAGGCATCTGCTACGCGATTCTGCTGATGAATTGTCTTACGCCCGCTTTGGATGAATGGTTCAAGCCAAAGAGATTCGCCCCACCCAAACAGGCGCCGGTTGCGGCCGTGAAATAGCCGGTCAGGATTAAGAGGCCTACATGAAAGATATATTCAAGATTACAGCAAGTTTGACCGGGATTTGTATTGCCGCGGCCATAATATTGGGCGTCGTATTTGCCAACACCGAACGCGCCCGCAAACAAACTGAGGAAAGAATGACCGAAGAGACTATTCAAGGTCTCCTCGGTTTCGGACATGGCAAGAAGGCCCCTGAAGATTTGAAGGTTTTCCCGATCCATCGCTACGTGCTCAATGATCCATCCGGGGCCACATTGCTCGGGTACGTACTTCCGATTAAGGAAAAAGGCTACGTATTGGCGGAAATCGACTTATCAGGCAAGCCGGGGAAAGCGCTGCCATTGACCGCAGAGCCGGCCGATTTGGCCGACGCAAGCAAGCGAGACGCCGCAGTGAAAACCGCTCTGCCGAAGGGATACAAAGCCACGTATGCTAGCACCGTGTATATTGCCGACCTTGGCGGCAAACGGTTGGGGTATGTAGTCCCTGGTGTCACGCAAGGTTTCAAGACTTTTATCCAGCTTATGGTGTCACTGGACCCCAATTTTACGGTTACCGGCGTAGCAATTATCGAGTCCAAGGAAGACCCGGGGCTTGGAGCGGAAATTCAGCAGGATTTCTTCAGAAACCAATTTGTCGGGAAAACACAGGATGTTCTGAAGGGCCTCAAAGTGGTGAAAGAGCCTCTTCCCGAAGATTATGCGCCTGCGCTGGAACCTGAGAAGGCCAAACGCTTGGGGCTAGCTCCGGACAAGATCAAAGAAATTAAGGAAAAGCATCTTAAAGATGATATTTATGCGCTCACCGGGGCTACGATTTCGTCACGAGCTGTCACCAACGGCGTGAAGGACACCGTAAGGAAATTCGTATACAGGATTGAAATCCTCAGCGACGCTGTCAAACAGCAAAACATCCAAGTCGCTTTTTAGCGGAGGGTTGACGTGAATAGGAATTTACAACTTGTTTGGAACGGGTTCATTCCGGAAAATCCGATATTTCGGCTCGCGTTGAGTCTGTGCCCTGCAGTGGCGGTGACCACTAGTGTCAAGAACGGCCTTTATCTCGGTCTTTCTGTCCTGGTCGTTCAGGTCATGTCGAGCCTCACTGCTTCCGTCTTCAAGTCGGTCATACATCCGAGGATAAGAATCCCGGCGTACGTGATCATTATTGCCACGTGGGTCAGCATCATAGACATGGTGATGCCGGTGATCAGCCCGCCGGTATACAACGAAATCAAACTCTTTATTGCGCTAATAGTTGTTTTCGCCATCATAATTTCTCGAATGGAGCTGTTCGCATCCAAGGAACCGGTCCTCCCATCGCTCTTTGACGGATTCGGTATGGGCATTGGATTCACGTTCGGTCTTTGCCTCACTGCCGCTATCAGAGAACTTTTCGGCTCCGGAACACTCTATGGATTTGATGTGCTCGGTTTCAAACCGCTTCTTATCATGATTTTACCGGCCGGCGGTTTTTTCGTGATCGGCTTCATAATGGCCACCTTTAACTGGATCGAATACATGCGCACAGGCAAGGTTCCCCAGAGCCGCAGGAGGCCATTAAAATGAAAATCAGCAAATTCCTGATCACGGCGAGTTTGTCTTTAATAATGTTGTTGTTAGCTCTTGCGCCGGTCATGGCTGAGAGCGTAGGACACGGGTCGTTTGAGAAGGACAAAGCGATAACGATTTCATTCGGGATTCCGGTGGATGAAGCATGGGCGAAGAAGCCTTCAAATTTCGATGTGTACGAAAAACCGGACCCGGATATCAAGATTGCGGTAGATTCTGTTGAACTGGATCCGAGGCGGATTAACGCAACTCTCCGATTCAAAGAGCCTTTGAACCTTGCAGCCGAATATGTAGTGGACGCAAAGGATATCGCGTCAGAAGGAAAGATCGTCGGAACGAGACAATTTACTGTCAAGAAGAGCGAAACCCAGGTCCTTTTCGGATTACTGCTCGGGGCCATGCTGATAAGTAACTTTGTTTTTACAAAATACCTTGGGCTTTGCATATTTTTTGGAGTTTCACAGAAGAAAGACACCGCCGTCGGAATGGGTATAACATTTACTACGGTTATTATTCTCAGCTCCATAATGTGCTGGGCGCTGCTAACGTTTGTCTTGCAACCCTTTAACCTGAGTTTTCTTAGGATCATAGTGTTTATCGGGACCGTGGCCATTTTTGTCCAGGCGGTGGACACTATGTTGAGAAAAGTCAATCCGTATCTCTTCAAGAGACTCGGCGTGTACCTTGTCTTAATAACTACAAATTGTATAATTTTGGCTGTGCCTCTGGAGAATGCCGACGGCGCTCATGGTCCGATCGCCAGCTTTACATATGCATTGGGAGCGGGTGTCGGATTTGCCATAGCCCTGTTCCTTATGGCATGTGTCCGAGAGAAGCTGGAAGTTTCGAGGGTCCCTCCGGTATTTCAGGGATTGCCCATAGCATTCATAGTAGCCGGATTATTTGCGATTGCGTTCCTCGGCTTTTCCGGCCTTGCAATTTTCTAGAGACGCAGAAGAGGTTTTTGAGGTGTGAAACGATGGAGAATCTTTGGATTACAGCTTTGGCGGGCTTAATCGTCTTTGCGGCATTCGGTATCATTTGTGGTTTAGCTTTGGCGTATGCGGCGCAGCGCTTTGCCGTCAAGGTTGATCCTAAAATTGAAGCTGTCCGGGCCTGCTTGCCCGGCGCTAATTGAGGCGCGTGCGGATTCGCAGGGTGCGAATCATATGCTGAAGCAGTAGTAACAGATCCGGCTTGTCCCACAGGCAAGTGCGCCCCTGGAAAGGGAGAAGTTGCCGCAAAAGTCGCGGACTATAACCGGAAAAGCGGCGGCCGAAGCAAGTGAGGTAATATCTTTCCTTCGTTGTTCCCGTAATCAGGGAGAAGTCAAGAAGAAGCATGAATATGTGGGCTTTGACACGTGTCAAGCTGCAGCGATAGCTTTCGGAGGACCTTACGAGTGTAATTTCGCGTGCATAGGCTATGGAGATTGCTCTGTTGCTTGTCCTTTCGACGCTATAGCCATGAAGGACAATATGCCGGTTATCGATCCCGAAAAATGCACAGGCTGTGGAGTGTGTGTGGCCACATGCCCGAAAAGAGTCTTACAGCTCTTGCCCAAAGACGCAGAGTGCTACGTGCCTTGCAGCACACTGGATACCGGAAAATCCGTGACCAACGTATGCAAAGCCGGATGTATTCACTGCCTGGCCTGTACCAGGAAGGCCAAAGATGTAGCCAACTTGGTCAATGGTAAGATTGAAATCGATTACGACAAGTGTGATGAAGAATCCGCCAAGGCCGGGGTCTGGTCGTGCCGACAATTTATATTCCGCTATACTGATCCGGAAAAACAAGCCCGCGCCGTAGAGGAAATCAAGGCCGATCTGGCTGCTAAGAAAGCCGCAGCCGCTGCTAAGAAAGAAGCTGAAGCCGCGCAGACAGCGGAAGCATAAGTCAGCGGCAAGAAGGCAGGCCTAATGAATGATGGGGCAGGCTGTAGGGGCGACTGGCGAGTCGCCCAAGATCACGTGCAAGATGAGCCTGTCTCAGAATTAGCAAACTTGATTAAGATCGTAGCACAATACAGTGTAGGGGCAGGTTTCAAACCTGCCCTTTTGTTGAAAAACCCGACCAAGGGCGGGTTACAAATCCGCCCCTACAGCGACTGTCTGCGCGCCTGCAGCGAATCGCACACTCGTGCGTCAACTGCTCGGTATAGCAATAATTTCCTCAGGCTCGTCGCCTATGCAGTCCAAGTGATAGTCAAATTCCCGTAACAGAGAGACGCACCCCTCCAGCAGCTCGTCTCCATGAGTTGAGACCAATATGACAGGGCGGCGCTCTGAAATCAATTTGCGCGCCCCTTCCAGGGCCATACATTCTGAACCCTCAATGTCAATCTTGATGACTTGCGGGGCCGGGATCTTGGCTTCTTTGTAAAGATAGTCCAGGGTTAGCATTTGCACCGTCATACTACCGGTGGAACACACCATTCCCATTGCCCTGGACAGGCGCGGATCAAAGTGGACCAATTGGGTCTGATCGCCAATGGCAGCCTCAATGACTGCAACATTCTTCCTTTGGTTCCATTCAATGTGTTTATTCAAGGTACTTAACGTTTTCCGGATTTGGCTCAAAAGCCACGACCCGGCCTTGTTCACCTACCAAAAGTGAAGCAAGAAGCGTAAAAAAGCCCACGTGAGCTCCGAGATCGAAAAACACGGAACCCTCTTTCAGGACTTCCATTAATATCTTTTGCTTACTTAACTTGTAACTGCCCAACCAATATCCTGGATTGCCCGACCCGAAAGCCCAACGATAGCCACGCATCGGCCCTTGCAGAACTCGGACCTGCAAACCCGGAGGAATGCCGGATATGATCGCCCGGATTCCGGACCCAATAAGTGAGTCGGGAGACACCAACGAAAAATTGATCATCGTATCCTCAGACAAAAAGCATTTAATTAGATTAGACTAAGACTACAAAAAGAGTCAAGAAAAGGAAACAAAAGGCCCAAAAACCATGAATCTTTTCATTCAAAGCAAACATCACTATCTTTAGTACTAAGTAACACGGATACCGACCGAAACGAATTCGGCAAGTTTCCTTGGTTTTGGAGGCGTACATGAAAACGGTGCTGTTGCTTTTGATGATAACAAGCTTGCTCACATCCACGGCTATTGCTGCTCTTCACACTTCTGCGGTGGATTACAAGCAGGGGGATGCTGCGCTTGAGGGATATACGGCGTACAAAGAAGGTGTGAGCGGAAAAGCGCCCGGAATTCTGGTCGTACATGACTGGATGGGGCTCAACGATCACTACAAGAAGATAACTGAGAAACTGGCGGACCTTGGTTACATTGCGTTTGCCGTGGACATTTATGGTAAGGGCGTGCGCCCAAAAGATTCTCAACAGGCTGCGACCGAAGCCGGGAAGTACAAGTCAGACCGCGGGCTTATGCGACAACGGGTTCTGGCGGGCCTGGAGGAATTGAAAAAGAACAAGAACGTTGATCCCAACCGGATCGCTGCCATCGGCTATTGTTTCGGAGGAACGGTTGCCTTGGAGTTGGCCCGTAGCGGCGCCCCTATAGCGGGCGTTGTGACCTTCCACGGCGGCTTGGATTCACCAAAGCCGGAGGACGGGAAGAACATCAAAGCCAAGGTGCTCATACTGCACGGAGCGGATGATCCTCTTGTTCCTCCGGATCAAGTGGCAGCTTTTCAGGACGAAATGAGAAAGGGCGGCGTAGATTGGCAGATGATTTATTATGGCGACGCAGTTCATTCCTTTACCACCAAAGCTGCCGGTTCGGATAAGTCCAAGGGTGTCGCGTACAATGAAAAGGCGGACAAGCGGTCGTGGGAAGCGATGAAGTCCTTCTTCAAGGAGATTTTCGGCGGTTAACGGAGCAAAATCATGGAACGCAAAAAACCCCAAGCACTCGATTGCCTGGGGTTTTATTGCATATTGCTCCGTACTTGGCTGGATAATCAGATCATGAAGAAGACTTTCTGGAGAACTTTAGGTGTGTAGCCTACCACATCCAGGTACAGGGTTATTCCGCCGTTGAAGAACGGCCAGCCCGCGCCCATTATCATTGCAGTATCAATATCCCTCGGGTCCGCCACGACCCGTTCCTTCAACGTGTGGTCGATTTCGACAGTCAAGTTTCTGAGCAGTCTGTCTAAGATTTCCTGCTGTACAAACTCCTTGTCGCCTTTGTCTTTCCAGATTTCGGCAACCTTCGGGTCCAGCTTTTTTGTGGGGCCCGCTCCCTGATAAATATGAGTCATGTTTTGCCCTACGGCTCGCCGGAAATTCTCGCTGACCGGAAAGCGCTCAGGCCAAGCTTTATGGCATGTCTCCAATACGTGAAACGCCACCGCAGGCCCGACCATACCTAGCAACTCGAAGGGAGCCATCGGAACACCCAAAGACAGCACCGCATCATCTATTTGTTGAAAGCTCGCGCCTTCATCGACCATTTGCATACAGTCCGCCATCTGTTTCGTGAGCAGTCTGTTGACGAGAAATGCCGGCGAGTCCTTGACCAGTATGGCAGTCTTCTTGATCTTCTTGGCAACGGCAAAGGCAGTGGAAAGGGTGACGTCATCGGTTTTTTCACCCTTGATTATTTCCAAGAGGGGCAGGACTGCAACCGGATTGAAGAAATGGAATCCGACGACCCGTTCGGGATTCTTCAGTTTAGAAGCCATTTCCGATATAGAGAGACTTGACGTGTTTGTGGCCAGAATGCATGTAGGCGAAACCACGGCTTCGGCCTGAGCGAATACCTCTTGCTTCACGTCCATTCTTTCAAAGACGGCTTCGATGATGAAATCGCAGTCAGCAAAATCATTCCAATCAAGGGTCCCGATTAGCAATCGGTACAGGTAATCCCCTTTGGGTTTAGTCATTTTGCCTTTGCCTACGAGCCCCGCTATTTCGCCCTTCACATATCCCATTCCTTTATCGAGAAACTCCTGCTTAATGTCCCTCATTACAACCGGCACGCCATATCGTCGGAGGAACAGAAGCGCCAATTGAGACGCCATAAGACCTGCGCCGATGATTCCGATCTTGTTCACGGGCCGGGGCTTCACATCCTTCGGCGCCCCGGGCGTTTGTTTGGCTCGACGCTGAATAAGGTCAAAACTGTAGACCCCGGCCTTGCACTGGCGGCTTTTGATAAGGTCGCCCAAGGCTTTGTCTTCTTGGGCAAAGCATTCATCAAAGGTCTTGTTGGGATCGCACGCGCCCTGAATGAGTGAAATGGCGCGGTACGGAGCAGGAGCGGCTCCATGAACTCTCATATCCACAAAGTTCTTCGCCGCGTCGATCGAGGCTTTCAGTTTCGAGGTGTCGGGGGCCTTGCGCTCTATTTTAACCGATCCGTCTATTATGCCTTCCAGAAGGGCGAGCGATTCATCGAAAAATTCGACCGCATCAAATAACCGGTCCGCTAGGCCCATATTGAAAGCTTTTGTGCCATCCAACATGCGGTTTTGATTCAATGGATTATAAACGATCAGTTCGAGGGCCTTATCCGGGCCGATGAGCCGAGGAGTGAGCGTGCATCCACCCCAGCCGGGAACCAGTCCCAAGAAACACTCCGGGAAGGCAATGGCCGGGACCGCTTTCGAGACGGTCCGATAATCGCAATAAAGACCTATCTCAAGACCACCGCCGAGCGCAGCGCCGTTGTACGCCGCAAGCGTGGGAATCTTTAGATCCATGATTCGCTTCATTGCGGCATGGCCGGCTTCGCCGATTCTGCGGCCCTGCTCGAAAGTATTTATAAATGGGACCTGCATCAGGTCAGCTCCAGCGGCAAATATATAGTGCTTGCCGCAAAGCATCATGCCCACGAGATCCTTGTCCGCGGCGATCTTGTCCATGGCCGCGTGCAGAGATTCCAGGGCCCGCTCACCGAACGTGTTGGGCTTCTTGTAATCTTCGCCGTTATCCATAGTGACTATCGCGATTTTTCCCACGCGAGAGTTGTAATAACTTATGTGGAACAGAGTTGGTGCTTCAGCCATGGTGATTCCTTTCCATTCGGGCTTCCGTCCGGGCGCAGGGCGCCTGGACTGCTGACAGGCGAGTGGTCGAAAAGAGGGAGCTGTACCGACAGTGCCGATTCCGTGACGCCGTTCGCAGGCGCCCGCGAGACACGAGATGAACCGCCCGCAATCAGGGCGCTTCTCGAAGCGTCCCTACAAGATAAATCCGGCGCCATAGAATTTTGAGACAGTTTCATAGGTCGCTCAGCAAAGAAAGCATTACTTATGCTTCTTCTTATCTTTATCCTTTTCCTTGCTTTTCTCCTCTTTGGGCTCCTCTTTGTCCTCTTGTTCTTTCTTGCCGTTGTGTTGAAGATTCTTCCAGATTGCCGCTGCACCCTGGCCGAGTCCAACGCACAGGGTGGTCAATCCGTACTTTGCTTCGGGGTGTTCCGCAAAACCGTGCATCAGATGGCACGCCAATCTACAGCCTGAAGAGGCAAGCGGATGACCGAATGCAATGGCGCCACCGTAGATATTCATGCGTGGCTCATCCGGGAACTTGAGCCCGAACTCGTTCATGAACGCTATAGCCTGAACAGCAAAAGCTTCATTAAGCTCAATAAGTCCGATGTCCTCTATCGAGAGCTCAGCGACCTTGAGGGCCTTGTGGGTGGCAGGAATAGGTCCTATTCCCATTATTTCAGGCTTGACGCCCGCGTAGGCAAAGGATTTGAGCTCCATTTTCGGTTCGATGCCGAGTTCCTCAGCCGTATCCTTCGCCATGAGCAAGCAACCTGCGGCCCCATCGTTCAGGCCTGAAGAATTGCCGGCGGTAACATTGCCCATCACTCGGAAAGGAGTCTTCAGTTTCGCCAGCCCTTCTATGGTGGTCTCCGGGCGGGGCTGTTCGTCCTTATCGGCCACTGCCCATCCCTCTTTTGTGTAAACCGTCATCGGAACTATCATCTGTCCGATTTTTCCCGACTTGATCGCTCTATCCGCTTTGGATTGACACAGCAGCGAATATTCGTTGGTCATTTCTTTCGTGATTTCCGGGAACATGTCATGCAGGTTCTCGGCCGTAGCCCCCATCGACAAGGCGCTTTGGTCAACCAGCTTATCCGTGAGGAAACGAGGATTAGGTTCTGCTGTGGACCCCATAGGATGGTGACCCATATGCTCGACCCCGCCGGCTATGGCAATGTCGCACGCACCGAGCGCTATCTCGCCGGCCGCCGCCGTCATGGCGCTCAGACCTCCGGCGCACATTCGGTCTATTGAGAACCCTGGCACTGTATCAGGCAGTCCGGCCAGGATTACCGATAAGCGGCCCAGGGTCGTTCCCTGGTCTTTCTCCTGGCAGAAAGCCCCCCAGGCGTTCTCGCCTATCATTTCCGGCTTGACCTTGGGATTGCGGCGCATAAGCTCGCGAATCACCTTGACCACCATGTCGTCCGCCCTTGTATTCCAAAAAATTCCTTTTTCACCCGCCCTTCCGAAGGCGGTCCTTATTGCGTCCACCAAAACTACTTTCCTGGCTTTCATATTGGAAACTCCGATTAGGATTAGAATAGAGCAAATGAATCTTCCGGGAGATCGATGGCCGATCGCTCACCGCTCATAATCGCCCGCGCCTTTCCCTGAGCCAACGAGAGGACCGTATTGGCGAAGAACTGCGCGGATGCGACTTTACCTCTATAAAAAGCAGCGCTCCTATTGGTGTTCAGCAGCTCGGCTTTCTGTTCCGGAGTATCAGCCTTGGCGTCGTTGTAAAGCTCTTCGAGACGACGATCAGCTATTACCGCTTGCCACAACAGCATGAAGCCTACGGCTACGTCTCCAAACAGCTCGAGGTAGGGGCTGGCATAGAGAATTGGAGTCATGAAATCCTCGGTGATGCTCTTCAAACCAAAATAGCGAGTAACTTCTACAAGTTGGTTCCGGGCCGCTTCAAAAACGTCCACTATATCTTTTAGGCGATAGTTCTTTTTGGCCCCTTTAAGGAGATTGTCGGTTTCAGTAACTATGTTCTTGAAGAGTAGACCCTGTTTGTATCCCAACTTCCGCCCGACAAGGTCCAGAGCCTGGATTCCATTGGTGCCCTCGTAGATTGACGTTATTTTGCAGTCACGCATAAACTGCTCTACAGGGTATTCACGGATGTATCCGTACCCCCCGTGAACCTGTATCGCCTGCTCTGTTACTCTGAAACCCATATCAGTGGCCCATGATTTACAGATCGGTATGAGAATATCCAGGAACCCTTCATACTTGACCCGTTCCTCTTCGGTTGCGGCCACTTTCACTCGGTCCTCACAGTAGCCCGCGTAGTAGAGCAAGGCGCGGATACCTTCGGTCACGCTCTTCATCCACATCAACATTCGGCGAATATCCGGATGCTTGATAATCGGGACTTTGGGAGCCTCGGGATCTCTCATATAGATGATTTCCGGGCCCTGGAAGCGATCTTTGGCATATCGCAACGCGTACATGTATGCCGCGCTTGCCTGAGAAAGGCCTTGCACTCCCACAGCCAAACGGGCCTCATTCATCATATTGAACATGATCCGCATGCCTTGATTTTCTTTACCTAGCAGGTACCCGATACAATTTCCTTTCTCGCCGAAATTTAGCGCGCACGTGGCGGAAGCGTGAATGCCCATTTTCTTTTCTGTAGCGGCGGTGGCAACGTCGTTATCCACTAGATTGCCGTTTTCGATTCTCTTCTTGGGTACTATAAAGATGCTTATGCCACCGGTTCCGGCGGGCGCTCCTTCCACGCGTGCAAGGACCGCGTGGACTATGTTTTCCGTCAGGTCATGGTCACCGGCGGAGATGAAGATTTTGTTACCGGATATGGAATACGTGCCGTCAGGATTTCGTGTAGCTTTGGTGCGCAGCGCCCCCACGTCGCTACCGGCTTGAGGCTCCGTAAGACACATCGTCCCGGCCCATTCGCCCGACAACATCCGGCTCATGTAAGTTTCTTGCTGTTCTGGCAGAGCCATACCTCTCTATCAGTCGAGCGGCGCCGACGGTGAGACCGGGATACATCATCAATGCCTGGTTTGCGGCCACGAATAACTCTGATGTCGCAATGTACAGGGTTGTGGGAAAACCCTGTCCGCCCATTTCCTGATCCACAGCGAGGGCAACCCAACCGCCTTCACAAAAAAGCTGATAGGGGTTTTTGAACGATTCGGGAACCTTCACCTGGCCCTGCTCCAGGACGACGCCTTTGGCGTCACCGTCGGCATTGGTAGGCGCTATCTCCTTTTCGGCCAGTTTTTGGGCCGCATCGAGAGCCATGTCGAACATTTCACGAGAGAATTCGGCATAGCGATCGAATTGGCAGAGTTCATCAATCTTGAATTGCTCATAAAGAATGAACTTCACATCCCGTTCATCTACGAGAAGATTGGCCATCTACGTCCTCCTTGGTTATTGCCACGAGACCTGCCGATGTATTTGGGACAATCTGGATAAAACGAGGCGCGTCATGGCGCGGCTCGAATTCCATTTGCTGAGAATTGATTCGTACTATCAACCAAAATTGTGGGTTCCAAAATCATTTAACACTGTTTAATACAAACTCTCAAGAAAAATAATTCCTTACTGAATCAGTAGGATATTGTCAAAGAGGTCGCTCTCCACTCACAAGAATGACCTCCAATGCCCATTCTTGACTAGCTTGTAGGAGGTGTGCACATACATATAGAATATGACTCGCACGAAATCCGGCAGAGCGCCGCGAATTGTTCCATGAAAGTGAGGAGACACAAGATGTGGGAAGAGCAAAATAAGAAGGCTGTGGAGCTTTTCCGGAGTGGACGGCACACAGAGGCAATGGCGATGGCGCAGAAAGCGCTCAAAGAAGCTGAGGAATCGTTCGGACCTGACGATGCAAGGGTTGCCACGTCGCTAAACAATCTGGCCGAAATGTATCGAGCCCAGGTGAGACATGCCGAAGCTGAGCCTCTCTGGAAGCGAGCCCTGGAAATCCGCAAGAAAGCGCTGGGGCCGGACCATCCCGATGTCTCCACTCTGATGAATAATCTTGCCGGGGCCTATTTCGAACTGGGCGATTTTGCCAAGGCTGAGCACATGTTGACCGGAGCGTTGAGAATATTAGAGCAGGTCCCTGGGACCGGCTCATCCTGACGTAGCAACTACATTAGGCAATCTTGCGGCAATTTACAGGGCTCAAGGGAAACACCCCGGCGCTCGAGCGCTCTATGACAAAATCCTCACTATAAAAGAGCAGACCCTCGGACCGGATCATCGTGAGGTGGGCGCGTGCCTGAACAACATTGCGGGACTGTTGGAATCGCAATCCCGATACGCGGAAGCTGAAAAGTATTACCGCCGCGCCCTGGAGGTTGCGGAAAAGGCCTTCGGCTCCGACCATCCTAACGTAGCCACATCACTTACCAATGTGGCCGGAACTCTTATTTCGCAAGAAAAATACGCGGAGGCTGAACCTCTGGTCGATCGCGCAATAGCTATTTGGGAGAAAACGCCCGGTCTGGATCATCCTGCCATAGCCCCCGCCTTGGGGGGAATAGCGGAATTCTATGACCTGGTCGGAAAGCCCGCGGAAGCCGAAAGACTACGAACCCTGGCAAAAAAGACCCCGCTGCATTAGTGAAGCAAGGAAAACTGCGGGAAGGAACTTTTTTGCAAAAAAGCTTCCTCCCCGCACCCCTCTTCAAAAAACTCTATATGTGAATTGCGAGAGACCAGGCGGAGGCGGTTGGCGACGTCCACCGCCGGGAACCCTTACAAACAAGGCATCCGACGCTCGTGTGCGGCAAGCCAACGTGTCGCTGTATCATGGCCAATCCGCAACCATTTAGGAGTTTTCGGAAAGGGGGTCCAGGGGAAAAACCCTTTTGCAAAAGGGTTTTTCCCCTGGCGGTCCGTTACGGTTCGATCTTTGTGCCCAGCACTTGGAGGAACTTTGCCAGCCAGTCAGGATGCGCAGGCCAGGCGGGAGCTGTCACCAGCTTTCCGTCCACATGAGCTTTGTCTATGGCAATATCCATCCATTTTCCGCCCGCGCTTTTCACATCAGGACCGACAGCGGGGTAGGCGGTACAAGCCTTCCCACTGATCACCCCGGCGGCGGCCAACACCTGCGCGCCGTGACAGACCGCGGCGATAGGCTTGTCCGCATTAGCGAAATGCTGTACGGCCTTTATGACAGCCGGATTCAGCCGAATATACTCCGGCGCTCGGCCGCCTGGGATAACAAGAGCATCGTAATCCTCGGCCTTGATTTCCGCAAAGGTAGCGTTCAGAGTGAAGTTATGCCCTCGTTTCTCGCTATAGGTCTGGTCTCCCTCGAAATCGTGAATAGCGGTCCGGACGATGTCGCCGGCCTTTTTGTCAGGGCATACGGCGTGCACCGTGTGACCCACCATCAGCAGCGCCTGAAACGGGACCATAACCTCATAGTCCTCTACATAGTCACCCACGAGCATCAAGATTTTCTTCGCGGCCATTTTCCCCCTCCTCTTTGTGTGAAGTCTCTGTTGTGTCTATTTAGCCTCGGAATTCTGCTCCCTCTTAGCAATATAAGCTTTTCAGCTACTTTCTTCCACTCTAAATCTCATTCTTCACGTTTGAAGTGGCCGGAGCGTCCGCCGCTCTTTTCCATGAGCCGAATTTCCGAGAGAACCATGCCTCGATCTACGGCCTTGCACATGTCATAGATCGTAAGGGCCGCGCACGCGACCGCAGTCAAAGCCTCCATCTCAACACCTGTCCGGGCCGTAACTTTCACTCTGGCTTCAATTTCTATTACGGATTTATCCCGATCCGGGAAGAAAATCCACAGAAACGGAACTCAAGGGCAGGGGATGCGCAAGCGGTATCAACTCCGGGGTTTTCTTCGCGGCCATTATCGCCGCAATACGAGCCACTCCCAGGACGTCGCCCTTCTTTGCACGGCCATCGAGAATCAAGCTTAGAGTCTCCGGCTGCATCCGGACCTCTCCCCTGGCTACGGCCTCACGAGTCGTAATATCCTTCTCGCCCACATTGACCATGTGGGCCTGCCCCTTCTCATCAAAATGCGTCAATTCGCCCATTTGTGGAGTCCTTTTGAGGAATAATATCCGGGGAACCCTTTTTTGTGTGAAAAAGGGTTCCCCGGACCCCTCCCAAAAAACTCTAAATTATTTTAATGCGTTGCTACTAAGCATCCTTTGCGTGATCACCCCAACCAACGTTCCAGCACGTTACGGAAAAACGCGATTCCATGATTGTCGCACGCTGTCCGCAAACCACACTTCAAACCTTCGTTTTACCGCAGCCATATAAGAGTTTTCGAAAAGGGTTTTCCCCCTGGAAATTTTTCCCCTACTTCTTCCCTTCTTCCCAGCCTTAGCGATAGAGCGGCCGCGTGGGCTGCGAATCCCTCATAGCGAGCCAGGACCAGAGTTTTGGGCGCCAGTTTGCCGAATGCTTCTTCGGTGACATGAGCGAATGACATACGCCTCGTGAAATCCCGGACGGAAAGGGCGGATGCGGTCCTGGCGAACCCGGATGTGGGCAGGATCGCATTCGGCCCGATGGAATAGTTGGCAAGCGTGCCGGGAGTAAACGGCCCGAGGAGCGCTTCGCCCGCGTATTTGATCTTGTCGAGGATCTCTTCGGGATTTCGAGTGAGAATCTGGAGATGTTCCGGAGCGAAGCTGTTTATGAAATCTATGGCGTCCTCGGAATCCCGTGCCAGCACGACTCCGCCGTTAGCGCTGAGGACGGTTTCGCAGAAGGATTTCCGCTCCTGGGGTAGTTTCGAGACCAAATCCGGAATCAGTTCCAGGGCCTTCTTTGCCAATGTCTCGTCCGTGGTCACCAGGTACGCGGACGAATCCGGGCCATGCTCGGCTTCGATCAAAAGGTCAGTCACGGCCATCAATGGGTCTGTGGAGCTGTCTGCGAAGATTATAGCCTCACTGGGTCCCGCGGGGAGCCCGGTATCTATGTCTGCGGACAGGACCTGCTTGGCTGCAAGCACGTATCCTGAGCCGGGCCCGACAATCTTGTCCACGCGGGGTATGGTTTGCGTTCCGTAAGCCAGTGCCGCGATTGCCTGGACCCCGCCAATGGCATATACCTCATCCAAACCGATGATGCGGGCCGCGGCGATGGTGGCCGTATCAGCTTTGCCGCTTGCGTCAGGGGGAGTTGTTACAACAATCCTGTTCACGCCCGCGACCTTGGCGGGGACTCCTGCCATCATCATCATGGAAGGGAATGAGCCTTTACCGCGAGGCACATACAACCCGACCGAGTCAATGGGAACGACCTTTTCGCCCGCGGTCATGCCCGGGCTGATTTCCATTTCCCATTGAGGCGGTTCCAACTGGCGTTCGTGGAATTTTCGTATATTTGCTATGGAGGTCTCTATGGCGTCTCGAAGGTCTTCCGGCAGGTCACTGACAGCCTTGTCCATCTCTTCGGGGGGGACACGAAATTGTGAGGGGTCCATGTCAGGGCCGTCAAATTTCCTGGTGAATTCGCGAACCGCGTCATCCCCGCGAGCCTGCACCGCTTCAATGATGGGAATCACCTGGGGAATGAGGTCTTTGAGATTGACTCCGCGGCCGCGGCATAGTCGGCGACGCTGCTCGTCGTTCATTTCGCGGAGTTGAAAGAAATTGACCCTCATAGATTACCTCTGCTTGCCGTTGACGGGCTGCCAATCCTGACATGGAAAAGTGAGGCGGTCAATCGGAGACTGGAGCAAATTCGTTGCCCATTTATATCGGAACATCGCCGGGATAATTGCAGGAAACGTATAAGAGCGTGCTTTGCGCTTGATTAGCCATGCCGGTTCTGTATGATGAACATCATTCGGTCAAGAAAGATTTACCGCAGAGTGCGCAGAGAACGCAGAGAATGTCATTGCGAGGAGTGAAACGACGAAGCAATCCTGTAGGGGCGCATGGCGATGCGCCCTTCCTGGGTTCCCGTCCCCGTTTCGAGAGGACAGGCTTTCTCGGGAATCACGGGAGATTGCTTCGCTCCGCTCGCAATGACACTGTGCGATCTCTGCGGTAAAGGGATTGTGATGCTTTTTCTGTAGTGACTCCTTTAACCTGAACCGGAGATTCTCATGAAAGTTCGACGCATTTTCAAAATCACAAAGCTATGGTTAGCCCTGGTTACCGTGTTGGCACTTGTTACATGGGCTAGCATCGTGGCGGCCGATGCCACGCGCGACGAACAACTCATACAAGCGGCGGAACGTGGGGATCTAGTTTCGGTAAGAAACCTTCTGGACAAAGGGGCTGATGTCAATGTTGGAGCTGAGAGTCCCCGTGGCTGGACGGCCCTGATGTCGGTGGTCGAGAAGGGTCGCCTGGAAACGGCGAAACTACTCCTCGATAGAGGAGCGGATGTTAACGCAACAGAAAATTCAGGCTATCAGTCGGCTCTTATGTCGGCTGCCGGGCAAGGGCATCTGGAAGTGGTGAGATTGCTCTTGGACAAAGGGGCCAGGATGGACATTCTGAACGACGGCGGCATGACTGCCTTGATGATGGCTGCCAGGAAAGGATATTTGAAAATAGTCAACCTGCTCCTGGACAGAGGCGCGCACCTCGGTGGCGCCTTGATGGAGGCTGCCGCTGGGGGTTACTCGGAAATGGCGAAATTGCTTTTGGACAAAGGCGCTAATGTCAATGCACAAGACAAAGAAGGTATGACCGCTCTGATGGAAGCGGCCGCGGAAGATCATCTCGATCTGACCAAATTGCTTTTGGAGAAGGGCGCTGATGTCAATGACAAGAATGAAGAAAACGAGACGGCCCTAATGATTGCGGAAAAAAGAGGACATACGAAAATCGTAGAACTCCTCAAGGCACATGGCGCAAATGAATAGGCGAGCAATCGAATTGGAGCGGTCATCAATTCGGTTCGATTACCAATCGGGGTTAGCTGTGGTTAAGTTGTCATTGGAACTAGGCCGTGGTGGGTTCAGAATCACATTCCAAAATGAAGATTACTGAGTATTTCAAACACGTGCGAAAAAAGGCTGATCGTGCTAGAATACGGGATGAGTGGATAACCTATGTAATCCAGTTCCCCGAAAAGAGCGAACTGCAATCTGACGGTCGGATACGGAAATGGGCCTGGATAGCAGAGGAAAACAAATATCTTCGAGTCATACTGCTGGAAGACGGAGAAACAGTCCATAATGCTTTCTTCGACAGATCATTCCATGAGGGCAGACAATGAGAGTCAAGTACTTTCCCGATACTGATACTGCGTTGGTGGAGTTTACTGACAACGATGCGGTCGAGACCAAAGAGATCAGTGAAAATATATACGTGGAACTGGATGGCTCGGGAAACCTCGTGAGCATGACCATCGAGCATGCGCGAACCAGTGCCCGGCTGCCGGAATTCTCGTATCAGGAAATCTCGGAGACAGCCGTAGGAACGCTGTTAATGGTAATGAAGGCAATAAAATATAAGGACTAAGATGGACAAACACAATAAAGCTGAGACAGATTTCTTCATTGTGGCTTTGAAAGAAGAAGCCCGAACCGCGCTGTGGCAGGTGGGGTCCAGCACGGACCCGGACACGCTGATCAAAAGCGTAATTGAAGAGATAGAAGCGCTGGCGCCGCGGCCCGAGGGAGAAGAGGACAGATCCGACGAAGAAATAAAGAAACAGGTGAGCGAATGCCTGTTGAAAGCCGCTTATGCCACGAGGCCGTATTGCATACGCTGCGGAACATGTTGCGCCAAGGGCAGCCCGACTCTGACTGTGGGTGATCTCGAACTCTTCACTCGTGACATAGTTAAGCCTTCTGATGTGATCACCATAAGAAAAGGCGAATTGGCGAGATCCGTGGGTGGTGATGAATTGGAGCGCACCGAACAAGAGCTTATCAAGATACGGGAAGTCCCGGGAAATAATACGTGCGTTTTTTTCAAGCCCGGCGACAAAGAATGCTCAATCTATGAATCGAGGCCGCTCCAGTGCCGCCGACAGGAATGTTGGAACCCTCAGGACCCGGATGAAATCGGCAATCAGGAGATGCTGGCCAGGGAAACGCTCCTGCGGGAAACCGGGCCTTTGTGGGACATCATCCAACGTCACGAAGAGCGGTGCTCGTATGATCGGTTGGCTCGAGTTATGGCGAAACTGGAGGCTACAAAAGGCCAAACTGTCGAAGAACTGCTCGAATTGCTCCGTTTTGACCAGCATGTGCGGCATTTCATCATCGAAAAATTCAATCTACCCCCCGAGACACATGATTTTTTGTTGGGCAGATCGCTTGCGGATTCAATTGAGGCATACGGCTTGAGAGTGGTAGAGGAACCAGACGGCACTTTTCTCTTAACCGTGATTGACGATTCACCCGACCCAGAAAAAGATCCTGCGTAGTCTAAAAGAATTATTGCTGGAGCAGAAGGGCACTACTGAAATCCGGTTCCCTCAATATTCTTTGTAGAGCAAAGATCTTGGGCCGAGTTTGCGGGGATGGGACGGGTCAAAAGAGAGTCCGCGATAGATATAAATCGCTCGTATTCCAGTGCCGTGATATTTGACTTCGTAATCCGGCAGAGATTCGACGCGGGCGAAATTCTCATAGATTGTGGTGTGAGCGTTGGAAGAGGGCAGAAGAGGGGAAGGTGAAACAAATACAATATTGCGTCCCTTCAGATTGTCAAAAGACGGTTCCCAAACATCAAATTGAGTGGGTCTTTTCCACGGAGCGAGATACCTGACCTGCGGTTGGCCCGGAACATTGAATTCCAGAGATGCGCATAGCTGATAACTATCAGCAGCGATGACATCACCAGGCTTTGTTAGACCCGGCCACATGCTTACCTAGCCCGTCCCAACCCCGAGTTTCCCAAATTACCCGGTCTTCTTTGGCGATACGCGTTTCAAGCGACGCAGGCAAAAGACCTAACCATGCATGAATAATTACCACCAGTACCGGCGCGACCGCCAAAATAACGGCCCATTTCATGAAGCGGCCATTGAACCATCTCCATACGCCACCGCCGCCTTGCGCCAGGCTTTCTGAAATCGTGTGGACCGCCAGGATTACGACGGAAGCATACCCCATAAAAGCCCAGTTAGCCTCCACATGCCCTCTGAACGCTTGAACCCCGAATATCGCCAAAGGCAGTCCGAAGCAGAGAAGGAGCGCCTCGCGTGGATCAGGTTTGAAGATGTTCTTCATGAGAGATGAACCTGAACCAACCAGCAACGCGAGATATATCAAAGGCGAAATCAGCAGGAATTGGGACAAATGATAGCCTAATCCGTCCGTTATCCGCCTCGACAGGGATTCGGAGCCTGATCCAATGAAGAGAACATGATAAAACGAAGCCCAATCATGGCGAAAATTCCACCAGATGATGGGAAGCGTGAAAGCCAAGGCAATGGCGACGCCCAGCCAGGGTTCTTTTCTCAAGAGCCACGCGCGATACTGGCGGTTCCAAAGAAGAAAGATGAAGAGAATCGGAATAGCCAGGACCCCTGTATATTTACTCTGGATCGCCAGCCCAACCGACGCTCCCATGACATAAAACCACTTGCCGTTACCGGAGGTTAGAAAGCGGGCCGCGGCCCAAAGCGTCAAAACCCAGAAGAAGAGCAGAGCGTTATCATGTATTGCTGCGGAGCCTCCGAGAAGAGCCACAGGAGTCAAATTTAAGACTACCGCCGAGAGCAGCCCCTTCGAACGGCTTTCAAAGAGCAGCGCGCCAATCCGATAGATAAAAAAAGTGGTTAATCCGGAAAGGACAAGAAACGGAAGCCTGACAGTGAAAGGAGTGCTCTCATTAAAGAGGCTTGTGGACAACCGGATGAGGTACGCCACCATCCCGGAGTTGTCAAAATAAGACCAATCCAATCTCCTTGACCATGCCCAATAACTGCATTCATCCGGGATCAAGTTCACTGAGTACGTGAAAAAGATGCGCCAGGCGAAGACCGCCGCAAGCGCCAAGATCATCCATATGACAGGCGCCTCATTTCGCAGATGAACGGGAGGGGGCGCGTCGATCGCGCGGACTCTGCACATTTGTGTCGTTGCCCAAGGGTATATTGGTTGTAATATTCGACATCGATATTAGCGAGATATGACGCACGCGGTGCCCGGTCGGCAGGTAAGACCTTCCGTTTCGGGCCTCATGTCATGGGTTGTCTCGATCTGAATTGTGGAATGCTCGATATTGAACTCGGCTTTCAAGGTCCGGCTCAAATTCATCAAAATCTCATTCCTATCTATGTTCTCGGATTCCGCGAGCACCACATGAGCGCTTAGAGCAGGCCGTTCGCCGGCTATGCTCCATACATGAAGATCGTACATGCAGCATACACCCTTTTGCTGAAGGACCGTTCGCTCAATTTCGTTGATTTCAAGCCCCGCAGGCGCCCCTTCCATGAGAATGTGTGTTGATTCTTTTATCAGTCCCCATGAAGAATAGAGGATGAGCACGCCGATAAAGACGCTGATAAGCGGGTCCACCCAAAATAGACTCGTGCCAAGGATGATCACCGCGCCTATGATAGCGCCCACTGAACCGAGAGCATCCGAGACGACGTGAATGAAAGCGGCCTTAACGTTGAGGCTTTCTCGTCTGCTCCCGAACAGCAGCCAGGCCATCAACAAGTTTACTACCAGCCCTAATCCGCCCACCACCAGCATGCCGAGGCCTTCCACAGGTTCAGGATTGAACAGCCTGTGCATCGCCTCATAGAAGATTACGCCGACGATCAGCCAAAGAGCGAGCCCATTGAGCAAGGCGGTCAGAATTTCAGATCTTTTGAAGCCATACGTATGCCTGTCCGTCGGAGGACGTTTGCCGATTCTAATGGCAACCCAGGAGAGCGCTAGGGCGGCTATATCGGATATCATATGTCCCGCGTCAGCCAGGAGCGCCAGGGAATTGAATACTATGCCGCCAACAACTTCCGCCACCATGAAAGCGGCCGTCACAAAAAAGGCTATGGCAATCCTGTTTTGACTGTCCGGCGCATGTGTTTCTGAGCAATCGTGGCTATGCATAACTTCCCCTACAACATAATTTATATCAGCATTTCGTATTTGACGACAAGTCCGGCAATCAATGCATAGTGACTTATTGTTTGATTCATTGACGAACCTTAAGAGGGCCTGTTAACCTGAAGTAAATTATTATTACTCGGGTAAGATTTTCTGATTGTGGATCTTATAACTCTTTTCGGGACAGCTCTAGCCTTAGGAATGGACGCTTTTGCCGTGGCAGCGGCTGTATCGGCAAGCCTGCCGCTGTTCACGCATAGGCATGTGTTTCGTCTTACCTGGCACTTCGGACTTTTTCAATCTTTGATGACACTCTTGGGATGGTTTGGCGGTGACAGTATTGCCACGTTTATGTCCGGACTCAATTATTGGCTGGCTTTCGCATTGCTGGTGGGGCTCGGCCTTAATATGATACGGCAGTCCCGCCATCCGGAAGATCGTGTGCGTGACTACGATCCCACACGGGGGTGGAGTCTTGTAGGTCTTTCAATAGCCACCAGCATCGACGCCTTTGCGGTGGGAGTTTCGTTTGGCCTACTGAATGTCGCGATTCCAGTGCCCGCGTTAATAATAGGTCTGGTCGCTCTTATCATGACATATATCGGCACAAGAGTAGGGCTTAAAACAGGAGCATACCTGGGAAAACGAGCCGAACTACTGGGCGGGCTGGTACTGATAGGCATCGGGATTAATATTTTGGCGCAATATTTGGTCGGCTGATAAGACGGTTAGCAATGGCAACACACTAGCAAGTGTAGTGACATTGAGGGTAATCGGATGGCCGGGAGTGGTGAAGAGGGAAGAAGGACAATTCGACCTGAATTCAATCGTTCAATAATGGCAGACCTTCAAGGGACCAGGATCAGCTCGGACACGGGTTTCCTGTTGCTGAGAGAGATAGTGGACCCGTTCCTCGGTAGCGGCATCCCACTTGAGATCGATAAGGTAAAAGCATGTCTCTAGATATTGGGGAACAAGAACAGCCAAGCAGGCAAAGTCTATACGCGCTGGATGGCCTTAATTTCTTTCTTGCTGATGTTCGTGGAGGCGTCGGACCATTTCTGGTGACTTATCTACTAGCCGTTCTCCACTGGAACCCTGCTCATATCGGGGTAGCCATGTCCGTGATGGGAATTGCCAATCTCCTTGCAGACACCCCATGTGGGGCATTGGTCGATTCCGTCAAAAAGAAGCGTCTCTTGATCGTTGCCGCCGCCTTGTTAATGGGCGCTAGCTGCATTTTTATAACGATTTTCCCAAACTTTTACTGTATCAGTGCGGCGCAGACTGTCATGGGGGTCGTATCCGCTCTTTTCGCTCCGGCTGTGGCCGCTATTACGTTGGGCATAGTGGGTCAACAAACGTTCGCAATTCGGATCGGGCGTAACGAAGTCTTCAATCATGCTGGAAATGTTGCTACTGCCCTATTGGCCGGTATAGTCGGATATCTCTTGGGACAAGAGTGGATTTTCTACTTGGTTGCGATTATTGCGGGCGCCAGTGCTGTGTCCGTACTTTTGATTAGAAACGATGAGATTGATTACCTCCGATCGCGAGGGGGGGCCCTAAAGATAGCACCCGACGGGGTGGTTGCTTTGGGTATAAGAGCTTTGTTCGCTGACCGGAAGATCTTGATCTTTGCCGTCGCCGTGACTTTGTTTCATTTCGCTAATGCGGCAATGCTCCCTTTGGCAGGACAATTGCTTACGCGGGATCACGAGAGCTTTGCTTCCCTCAATATGTCGGCATGCATCGTCGCCGCTCAACTGATTATGATTCCCGTGGCCTTCTTATCCGGCAAATGGGGCAACACCTGGGGCAGAAAACCCGTTTTTTTGATAGGTTTTGCAATTCTGCCTATCCGAGGCTTTCTCTATATCCTGAGTGACAACCCCTTCTACGTCGTTTGCGTGCAATTGCTTGATGGGATCGGGGCAGGGATTTTCGGAGTGTTGTCAGTCGTCGTGGTAGCCGATCTCACCCAGGGGACAGGGCGATACAATCTCGTGTTGGGAGCTATTGCCACCGCTCATAGCATCGGGGCCTCACTCAGCAACGTGGTGTCAGGCTATATTGTGCATGCTTGGGGCTTCAATGCAGGCTTTCTGTTTCTCGCCTCTGTTGCGGCATTGGCCTTCGCAATCTTCGGCTGGATGATGCCTGAAACCAAAAGACTTCAGCCGATTTCAGCGGCATCCCTTCCGGGAGAGGCGACGACGAATTCATCTTAAGTCAAGGCGCGCGGCCTATCCCCATCACTAGTTGTCGGGGCTTCCAGGTTGCCGTATCACGAGCCGCTTGAGTCCGTAGCGAAGATGCTCCTGATATCTAAATGCCAGAAAACCCAATGGGAGCGTCATCAAGCAGCAAACAAAGAAGACGAACGCGACCGCAGTCACATTAACATGCAAATGATCGATAGCGATCCTGCTGAAGTCCATCCAGTCGCCGCCTCCTTTGGCATCAGCATATTCGGCCCTGGCAAAAGGACTGGTCATCAATCGATAGGCGAAGCCGAAGTCTGAAAACACTATGAAAAAAGCGATGGAGGCATAGAGGGGTCTTTCCACTGAGTGGACCACGGCGGCCCCGCTCAGCGCCCTATAGAAGAAGATCCCAGCGATCAACAACTCGGTTCCATGACCCATAAACAGAATCGCAACCTCATTCAGGCGGGTCGCTGTAAACAAAATATGAATGGATGTGATAATCAGAAGGAAGATCAGCGCTCTGATATTTTTGCGAAAGGAAAAGGCAAGAAAAACCAAAAGCGCGTAAATGACGATCAAAAGGAGCGTCGAGCGATCGGTGTGGAAAGTAACGCCGCCGCCGTACGTCAGATCGAAAGCGGGCGCGGAAGGATAACCCAAAACCCAGCCAAAGATCATATGGCCCATTTCATGAACCAGAATGATCAGAGTGTTGAAGATGTGCTTCAATAAAGGCACAGCAGACACAACGGCCACGATTCCGAGACTCACCGCGAGCACGATCCAGTCCTCTTTATGCATGAGAAGCGGTTCAGGAGGAGTCTTGATATCTGATTCGATTTGTTCTCCTGCGAAATTATCCCCAAGTTCATGGCTGACAGCGACCGCGCCGAGACCGGCTGTTAGAGGCGTCAATCGGCTGAACGATTCCCTTTCCTCGGTGCCGCGCATGCCTGTGCGCTTATAAGGGGAGGGCTCTCTAGCGGCAATTTCGTCGGATGAGAGATCACCGGACGGCTGAAGTCCCAACTTGGCGAAGATGACTCCGCAACGCTCACACTCGGCATTAGTCTGGGGTTGTTCCAAACCACATTTAGGGCATTTCATCACAGCTACCTTTCAGCAGTTTGTGCAATGTGGTCATTGACAAGGCGTTGAGGCTGAAATAATTTGAGAGCCTGAAGCAAGCATATTTTACACGTTGTCACGCGAAACTGATACGACCGATCCAAGTTATGATTGTTGATAGTCACTGTCACATCTTCACCGAGCAGATAATCCGGAATGTTTCATCGAATTCGGCGCTGGTCGAATCAATAAAATTGGACGTCGAGCACGCGGTACAACGCCTGGATCCGAAGGCGCTAGAGCAATCCGCTGCGGCCAACGTCGTCGAAATATGTCTGTTGCTCCCGACCGCTGCCCCAAACAAGGTCCGGACCGAAAATGACCGGCACTTCATGCTTGCCTCAAAATGGCCTCGACTGAGATCACTTGCCACACTACATCCGATGATGAAAGACCTGTCAGACGAAATCCGTCGAGTCTTCGATCTTGGGATCGTCGGATTCAAACTATCGAGCTTCTCTCAGCGTTTCGATTTGGTCTCACGCGAGGTCGAGGAAATGCTTAGCGTTCTTGAGAGATTGGGATCGGATTCCGGAATAAGGCCCGTGGTGGTTCTTGACACATTTACGCGCGCTGACATCCATTTCGGCGCTAACCACGATCATTTGACCACGCCTGCCAAATTGGCTGAAATAGCTCGTCGGCGCCCTGAAATCGATTTTGTAGGGGCGCACATGGGGGGCTTGGCCGCCGACCCTGATGAATTGTTACGTGAATTGACTCCCGCAGCGAACCTGTATCTGGACACATCCAATGCGGCGCACACATTGACGAATGGGGATTTCATCCAGCTCCTGAAAATGCACGGACCGTATCATATTCTTTTCGGAACTGATTGGCCCTGGTTTCATCATGCCGCCGAAATCCCGAAGATTCGCTCGTTGCTGGAGCGAAGCGGGCTATAACGAATCTGAACAACAAGCGGTATTTGGTGACAATGCTTGTAGATTGTTCAGGTTTTGAGCCAGACCAAAAGGAGTGACACGAGCTTTGGACTGTCAGCGAAGCCTGACGCGTTGGTATGACCTGCAATCGTCCCGATCTGCCAGTTCCTTTTGTAGGGGCGGACCTGTGTGTCCGCCCCTACTCCTTTGTTTTCAAGGCGTAGGGTTTGATTATGGTTCCGGGTGGATTGTACTAGAGCGTTATGGTATTTTCTAATCCTTTTGTGCCCGATAACCTTTCAATTCCAGGGTTCAGCAAGCCGAGAAGTGAGGTCGATGTGATTCTTGATTTTCAATCGAACAGTTTAACGACTGTGGAAGAATTAGAGCAAGGGCATGTGGCAAGTAACTAACCGCTATGACGATAATCTCTTTTCCGCTGAAGTCGTGCTGAGTGTGCGATTTCCGGCCCTTGATATCACGCGCGCAGATTTGACGGTTACGCGGGACGTGCTAGGATTGGCGCCGGACCTAAGAAACGCCGGCGAAAACCTCGTGGGCGTCAGGATCGGTCCTGGCATGACACAGATCGTGAGGGGCATATTCGGCGCTACGTCCGGTTCGGACCGTATGGCCGATCTCATTCTCGAGTCCATGGAGATGCTGATCAACGCACTCACGGTTCCTGAACTCAGAAAGGCCGTGGACGCAGGTGGAGTCGCATTGGTAAGCGACAAAGAGGGTCCGAAAGTTCAGCTCAATGACAAAGTAATCGGTGGTGACATGGTCAAATTGATGGCGCAGAACCCCAGACTAAAAGATAGCTGTGTCGCTTTTCTTGGACTGGAAGGTTAGGCTGGTCAAAATGAATTTCAAGCTTCGGTAAAGGAACAAGCATGCTGACTTATTCCAGGACGAAGTCGATCGGGGTGCAGAAGCAGGGCGAAAATCGTCGGGTGGTGAGCGGGGTTTTGGAAGATGAACTCTACGCTATGGCCTGTGAATTGGCAGTTCATTGGCCCACGCTAACGATTGAGTCGGCGCAAACCAAGATGAAACGCTTTACCACCAGCCGGTGCCCTCTGGCCGAAAGCGTATTCACTCGGGCGGAAGGCTGGAAAATTGGCCCCGATCTGGACGCAAGAATCAAAAAGGAGTTGGGGCGTAAAGGCTGCCGCCATATGGCCGTCCTGATGGTCGAATGCCTCCGAAATCTTGTCAGGGCGGAATTCACACGCGAATTCATATCAGCAAAGCAAAAGGAGCCGAAAACTGACGCGAGGGAATTTCTGGAGGAGTTTTACTCTCGATATCCGAGTCTGAAAGAATATTTGAGGCTTCAATAGGTTCAGATCACACATGCCAATGTATCTCGACTTGCATATACACACCACTGCCTATTCCGGTTGCAGCAACATGACTCCCGATGAAATGGCCGTTGCGGCGAAAAATGCAGGGCTCGACGGGGTTTGTATTACAGAGCACAATAGGATTTGGAAAAAGGAGGACGCGGAGTCTCTGGCCCACAAACACGACATAGCGATCTTTCGCGGCATGGAGATTACCTCCACAGGCGGGGACATACTGGTGTTCGGTCTGGATGAAGAGCCAAGGCAGATGTGGACATCCACGTTGGCCGACAGTTCGGGAAGATCGGGTTGGCCGGAGATTGCGGACAAACCGCTTTATCCGTTAGCTCCGGCTCTCCTTAAAGCCAGAGTGGACGCTGCCGGCGCCTGTAGCAATCGCCGCCCATCCATTCAGGCGATTTCTGGTGTTTGGATTTGGGGAACTCCCGATGAATCTTGAAGAAGCCATGAGCAATCCGACTTTCTCACATGTTCATGGACTGGAAGTGTGCAACAGCATGTCCACAGCCCAGGAAAATGATTTGGCTCTGCAGGTAGCGGAAGCTCTCGGCTGCGTCAAATTCGGGGGCAGTGACGCGCATTCAACCAGCGCTGTCGGATCATGTGTGACGGTGTTCGAAGATATTTTGACCGATGAACGGGAACTGGTCGCTGCCCTACACAGCGGTCACTTCAGTATTGAACGTAGGAAATAGTGAACAAAAATGAAACCTGAAGACATCAAGTGGTCCACATGGACCCGGGCGCTCGAACACTACTTGAGACTAAAAACCTTTCCGGTCGGATTGAAAATGCTCGAGGACCCAGGAGAGCTTTCCCGTAACAAATGGATCAGACGACCGCAGGAAAAGCTGTCCCTTTGCCAATTGATTACAATAGTGCGGACTTTTGATTGGACAGTGGGCATAACTGCTGAGGATCTTGTTACCCCGGGTTGCGCCTCTGTGTTGGGTCTTGCTGAGCTTCCGGGATTTGTTACGGACGGGACCATGCGAAGCACAGTTTGGCTTGAGAAGAAGGAAGACGCAGCCCTCTGCGAATCAATAATGCAGCGGATTCCTTGTGGAAAATACAAAGCCACAATGCTCGCTCCGACCGCTTACGATCCTTTTGTCCCCGATATTGTGCTGATTTACGCGCAACCCTGCCCAGATGTCCCTCATGATAAATGCGATTCAATACGACAAGTATGAAAGGCTGGTTTTCTATTCGGTAGGCGAATCCTCATGCTCGGACGTTATAGGCCGGTGCTTTGTAGACCGAGTAGCCGGCGCTATCGATACCATGTTACGGCGAACGTCGTTTCGGGCACGCGGCCGATGACGAACTTGCAATCGGGTTGCCCGCGGAGGATTGCGCTCGGATATTGTCAAATTTGGAAACGCTGTACAAGAAAGGTATCCGTTATCCGATTTCTCAATACGGCGCGCAAGTCAGTCCGTTCAATGCATTGGCGGCGGTATACAATTTCTCAAAGCTCTCCGGAGATTCTTCCCAATAGGTTATCAGTCAGCGATACGCGAAGGTAATTCTGGCCTAGGAGCCAAGTCCTTGACGCGTTCAGAACGAATTCAGGAATTAATGCGACTCTTCAATGAAATATCGCCTATGGCGCGTTACTTCGGGATGAAACTGTCCTTCACCGAAGAGGGAAACGCTGTGGTGGATCTTCCCTACAACCCCAATCTGGATAATCTTCAGCGTCTTGTCCACGGTGGGGTGTTTGCGACCTTGCTTGACATCGCTGGCGGATTCACCGCCGCTCTAGTCGCATGAGGAGCACTGTTTCGTGGCGACAACGGAAATGTCCATTCATTATCTCGCGTCGGCAAGACAGACTTCTCTTCGAGCGATAGGCAGCGTGCTCAAATCCGGTAAACGACAAAAGATTATGGAAATGCGTCTTTATGACGGGAAAGATAAACTGGTGGCGCACGCGACTGGGACTTTCGTCGTGCGCCCCGCCCCACCAGCGGAATGAGTTCGTGAGTATTCCACAAAGAACCTATGAAAGGGCATTGCCTGGGCAGGGACGGCGAGGCCTATCCACGGTCCCGCTCTGGTTCGGTGGCGGCCGGCCTCCGTGCCGGTCGAATTGGGCACTGAAAGCAAAGGTAGAATGTGGCGAATTAAGAGAACTCCATTGGTCGAGAAAAGGCGCGAGCGATGCGATTCTCGCGCTCTGCGGGATCACCGCATGCTACGGGGCTAGTTGGCTTTTGCCAAGCAATCCGACCGGCACGGAGGCCGGTCGCTACCGGCACAATGGTATGCCCAGCCTCCCCGCCGGGCACACGGAATTGTCTAAGTTTCTTGGCGAATCGTATTGAATCTTATTCTTCTTCGTCAGTCTTGAGCACAGCGAGGAACGCGGATTGAGGTATTGACACATTCCCCACCTGCTTCATCCGTTTCTTGCCTTCTTTTTGTTTTTCCAAGAGCTTCTTCTTGCGAGTGATATCTCCGCCGTAACACTTGGCTGTAACGTCCTTCCGAAGAGGGGAAACCGTTTCTCTGGCGATAATTTTTCCGCCAATAGCTCCCTGAATGGCTATCTTAAACAGCTGGCGCGGTATTTCCTTTCTTAGTCTTTCGCACGCGCGACGAGCCCGCTGGTAAGCGCGATCGCTATGAACCAGCATGGATAGCGCATCGACCCTTTCGCCGCCTACCAAGATGTCTACCTTGGCCAGGTCCGTGGCCCGGTGTTCAAGAAATTCGTAATCAAACGAAGCATATCCTCTCGAAACCGACTTAAGTCTGTCGTAGAAATCGAAGAGCACCTCGGCAAGGGGCAGATCGAACATCAGCTCGGCCCGCGTTGAGTCCAAGTAACGGAATTCCTTCTGAACTCCTCGACGATCGATGCACAGATTGATCACTCCTCCCACATATTGTTCCGGCACAATAATGGTCGCACGGATGAACGGTTCTTTCGATTTCTCAATGGATACCGGATCCGGATATTTCGCGGGATTATCGATCATCACTTCAGTCCCATTCTTCAAGACAAGCATATACTGGACCGATGGGGCGGTAAGAATGAGAGAAAGGTCAAACTCCCTTTCCAAACGCTCTTGTACTATTTCCAGGTGCAGGAGGCCCAGGAACCCGCATCTGAAGCCATGTCCCAGGGCGGTAGAATGGTCTTTCTCAAACGTGAGGGCCGCGTCATTAAGTTTGAGTTTTTCCAGAGCTTCCGAGAGCGCTTCGTAATCATCGGACGCGATGGGATAAAAAGAAGAAAAGACCACCGGTTTAACGAGTTGAAACCCTTTGAGCGGAGCGTCACACGGTCTGTCGTCGAGGGTCACCGTGTCGCCTATCCTGGTGTCGCTCACGGTCTTTATGCCCGCTATAATGTACCCGACGTCGCCTGCTTGAATTACCTTGCGGGGTTCCCTTTCGATTTTGAAAATGCCTGTTTCTTCGACCCTGTAGGACGCTCCGTTGGACCAGAAGCGGATCGTGTCACCCTGTCTTATTTTCCCGTCAAAGAGCCTCAGATGCACAATAGTTCCCCGATACGGGTCCCAATGTGAGTCGAAAATCAGCGCCTTGAGTGGGGCTTCCGGATCTCCTTTGGGCGGGGGTATCCTGTGCACGATGGCTTCCAGGACTTCCTCAATTCCGATGCCTTCCTTGGCGGATACGGGGATGGCAAATTCGCAATCGAGGCCGAGGTCTTTCTCGATTTGCGCCTTAACTCGCTCCACATCCGCTGCAGGCAAATCGATTTTGTTGATTACGGGAATGATCTCGAGATCCAGTTCCAGGGCCATGTAGTAATTAGCCAGAGTTTGGGCTTCTACTCCTTGCGAGGCGTCGACAACCAGGAGAGCGCCTTCACATGAGACCAGCGCTCGCGAAACTTCATAATAAAAGTCAGCATGGCCGGGAGTATCAATGAGATTGAGCACATAGTCCTGTCCGTCCTGGCCGCGATAAGGCAGCGCCACGCTCTGGCTCTTGATCGTAATCCCGCGTTCCCTCTCGATATCCATAGTGTCCAGCATTTGATCGTGAAATTCATGCTCCCCGACCACTCCCGTGATCTGGAGAAGCCGATCCGCCAGAGTTGATTTTCCATGATCGATATGAGCGATTATTGAAAAGTTTCGTATGTTTTTCATTCGGCCTTTACCAATTGCCCGCTGTATTCTCAGATAGCTTAATGTATGCTCCGAAATGAGTTAGCAATCAATGATCAAGTGATTAATATCTCAGGGGAGACTGCTTTGCGACGACGGAGATCGAGAGAGAATCTTGATCAGCGGAACACGAAATAACTTTCCTTGAGGTGACACCATTACCAGATCGTCGCCGTGATGGAACGGACCGAACAAGTCCCGTTCCGGAGGCGCAAACGATACGTGTTGCGCGTCAAGAAGATTTGGACCGCGTACCAATCGATTGATGGGCGCCGCATATATCAGTTCAGCCAAAGGAGATTTGTTCAACTCCATTACTGTTCCCCGAAAATAGGTCATACCGGAAGGGAAGCCTGCATTCGTATATCGGGCCACCACACCACCCAGGAGAGAACCTTTGTTCAGGGCTTTGTCCGGATCGATAATGGACGTCTTCCGCGTATATAGATAATTGGCGGCCAACCAAACTGTTTTTCCATTCCATTCGCCCTCACTCATGGCGGTCACATGGAGATAGCCCATAGGAACAGTGAAAATAATAACCGCGCGTTTAGCTGCAAACGATGCCTTCAAATCTATTCCCAGTACGAGGCGAGTCGTGTTGTCGGCTATCAGGATCACGTTATCATAGACAGGAAAGGTGCTTATTACCGGGGATACGTAGGAAGGGACCAAGAAGGATTCTCCGCGATTGGGATCAGTCGGAATGATCCGTCTTATTTCGAGAAAACGGGCTTCATCGCGCAGCAGCGCAAGGAAAGCCTCGCCGTTTACTCCCAGGCCCAAGATTTGCTGTTTTTCTTCACCCGATATGAGACGACCTCCGTCCTGCCATTCTACGGTCAGGCTGGGTTTATCAATCATGGCCCTTATGGGAATTAGATTTCCATAAATGAGAATGATCGCAAGCACTGCCAGAGGGACTGCCAGATTCAGCGCATAATTGAGCTTGCTCGAATATGTGCTCCCCTCATCGAATTTTACCGCCGAGTCATACTTTTTTCTTATACCGGCCTTGAGGCGGATGTAACCGATCACCACCTCTATGGCCATTATCACGGAGAAAAAAGTCATCAGGGCAGTAAATAGATTTACCTGCCAGCCGGCCCAGATAGCGTACACGATGTAGAGGAAATACTTGCTGGTTATGGTAATCCGCGTTCCCAGACCCATAGCGTTAATAATCACACCGAATCCCACGACAATAAGGTACAAGACCATATATGCGGCCCCAAGCACCGGAGCCACAAGATGATGAAAAACAGCAGCCATTGCCACAACGAGCATACCAAACTGATCGCAAACCAAATCAGTAAACGCGCCTGACTGCGACGCCTTTCGCGCGTGTCGGGCGAAAACGCCGTCCAAACCATCACAAATGAGGTGGCCGGCGAGAAACATCACCGCCACCGACGGTTTCCTCACGAAGTAGAGAAACACGCCGGCGAGAAAAGCGATCCCGGTATACGAAATGGTATCAGGGGCTAATCCTAGTCGTCGGAAAGGCTCGACCAATGATGATAAAATCTTTGTCCTTTTTTCGGCGAACCACGAATGAACCCAGCGGTCCTGTCCGAAGTAATTAAAGAAATCCCCGTAGGATCTTGCTTGGGGTTCTTGTGGCGCGTTGTCCGATTGCTTTAGGTTGGTTTGTTCCGTGTCACGCATTCAGGTTTAGCCAATGAAAAAATCAATCCGATTATCCGGATAGCTTGGACTTGATAATATCGGCAGTAGCCGAGACGTCCTTCATGTCACCCGTAACCGGCTCCCAGGCCGAGATTGTTAGGCCGTCATTCATCCACCTAGGGACAATATGAATATGGAGGTGCGGGACAACCTGGTTGGCGGCTTTCCCATTAAGCTGCAAAACGTTCATACCATCAGGAATCAGACTCGCTCCGACGGCTTTTGCGAGTCTGCAGATTACCGAAAAAAGGCGACCATAGGTTTCCTCATCGATTTCTAGAATATTTCCAAAATGATTCTTAGGAATTACCAGCAGATGTCCCTTATTCAGCGGCGCGATATCCATGAACGCCAGAGTGGCATCATCCTCAAAGACCTTTGAGCAAGGGATTTCGCCCGCAGCAATCTTGCAGAAAATACAGTCATCTTTTTTCATTTGGCCTCACCTCACGGCTGTCTCATATGCTCTCCCGGAATGAAACCAGGGTACGCATTCAGATTGTTTTTACAGTCTCCAAGTCTGGCGAAGGAGTTCGCGGTTTCACCGACTCAGCGGCGGCGCCTTTAACGGCGGTTTGCGACCCCCTAAAGCCAACATCCCGAGAGTTCTCGAAACACGGTTAGTCTGTTATACCCTCGAACAGAGCCGAACTGAGATAGCGTTCCCCCGCGCTGGGAAGAATAACCACGATCATCTTGTTTCTGAAAACGTTCCTGCTGAGCCAGTCGAGTCGCCGCAACCACTGCGGCCCCGGATGATATGCCGCACAACATCCCTTCCCGGCGTGCCAGCAGGCGCGCATATTCTATTGACTCTTCACTCGAAACGAGCTGAACATCGTCAATTATGCTCAAATCAAGTATCTCGGGAATAAAGCCTGCGCCAATACCTTGTATTTTGTGGGGGCCCGGCATGGGGTCTTTCCCCTGCAAAGTCTGAGTGATTATCGGGCTTTCCGCAGGCTCCACAGCGACCGAGTAAATCTTTTTGCCTTTTTTGTTTCTTATAAACCGCGAGATCCCTGTGATTGTCCCCCCGGTTCCTACTCCGCTGACCAGGACGTCCACTTGGCCGTTCGTTTCCTCCCATAGTTCCGGTCCTGTCGTCTCTTCATGAGCTTTCACGTTGGCAGGATTCTTGAACTGCTGCGGCATAAAATACTTGTCAGGTGCGGAGGTTAGCATTCCTTCCGCCTTTTCCACAGTCCCTCTCATGCCTTTGGAGCCTTCCGTGAGAACGAGTTTGGCCCCAAACATTTTGAGGACCTTTCGTCTTTCGATACTCATAGTATCGGGCATAACAAGCGTGAGCGGATAGCCTTTTATCGCGCAGACGTAAGCGAGGCCGATTCCGGTGTTTCCGCTAGTAGGTTCGATGATTTCAACGCCCGGTTTAAGCAGGCCCCTTTCTTCCGCATCACGGATCATATACACGCCGATGCGGTCTTTCACGGAATAAGCCGGGTTTCGGCCTTCCACTTTCGCCAGCACAATGGCGTCGGTCTTTCCGCAGATCTTGTTCAATTTTACTAGTGGGGTTCTGCCCACTGCATCTTCGTTATCGGCGAAATATCTGTTCATGCTCAATCCTCATTGTCAAAGGGGGCGAGACGGATGGCTGCTCGTCACTGTCCTATTATGACGGAAAGCCCGCATCGGCCGGCTTTGACCATTCTAAGTGAAAGGTCTAAATCGCTGTCCTGCGTGGTAATATTACTTCGTTTCCGCTCAGGGTTACAACCGTCTAAGCCTCCATAATTGTCGAGGCTCGAAATTTCAACGAAAACGCTTGCCACATACATAAAATCGTTGACAGAGCGGCCGGTACCTGCTTTTTTGATGAAATACCTCTATTCGAGGTTCTCCATGATATGCTATTATATATTCTGAAATAGTGTAAGGAAAACAGCGACAACCTCCGGCGCCGTAAGGATGGAAGCGGCCGTTAATGCGATTGCTTCCCCCGGTGAGCGGAAAGTGATTTTTGCGTCCATAGGTAACTCTTTCTTCATGAAGCCGACTGACAAGACAAATAAGCCCACAGATCAGCTTGCCTCCGAAACTGAAGAAGGCCCGGTAAGAAAGGTAAGGACCGATCAGATTCTGGCGGACCTACGGGCAGGACTTCGCACCAGAGGTTTCTTGAACAAGTATGGTCTGACTATGGGTGAATTCGAGCGACTTCTGAAGAAAATGATCCAAAAGGGCATATTCAGTAGAGAAGAATATATTGCTTGGAAAGCGAGTCGGAGATTGGATGCGCCCACCGCCGATCCTTACTTGGCCGATAGCGACGGCCCAAGCGCCGGAGGCGACCGGAAAACGGCAAGGAATTACTACGTATGTGATAAAGGACCCGGAAAAGAACGATTCCTGGGCCCTAAAATTGTTCTCGACACAAAGAAATCAAATGCAGGGGGCGGCTTTCAAAGTAGACCTTCACGGAAGAAGATATTCTTTCGTTGTCGAGGAAATGTTGTTTCGGGGCCCGGTTAATATGCTGCCGGGGGTGATCGCAGCGAAGCCGGGAACAAAAGATAAGCGGGAAGAGGCGATCGAGTTCATATCCGAGCACGGATGGGCCGCTTATCTTGAAAGCCGCGCCATTGAAGCAAACGTAGGTGGAGCTACCACCGACGAACCGCAAAAAGCGCGTCTGGTTTTACTGCATTGCCGTAACAACACGTTCCTTGCAGCGCTTCATACCCCCGCTCCTGCGATCAATTTGTATGTGGGATCTTCCCTCGACAAGCATAAAGAGCCGACTCGCCAAAAGCGTTGACACCAGCTCACTGACTCTTTGATCCAGCAGAGAATTAAGAACCGTATTGGGTACCAGAGTAGCGCGTGGGATCGGCGACACCGGCCTCCAGGAAACCCCTCTTGCGAATGAGACAACTCTCGCAGTGGCCGCAGGCTCGTCCCGCAGGATCGGGATCGTAGCACGAGTGGGTAAGACCGTAATCGAGCCCCAATTCTGCGCCACGGCGGATGATTTCCGCTTTGGTCAAGTGAATCAACGGGGTATGAATTCGAACAGTTAGTTCGCCTTCGATCGCTTTCTTGATGCCAAGATTAGCTGTTTTTTCGAAAGCCGCTATGTACTCCGGCCGGCAGTCCGGATAGCCTGAATAGTCGAGAGCGTTAACTCCAATAAATATATCCGCGGCCCCCAGAACTTCGGCCCAGGCCACAGCGAACGCCAGGAAAATGGTGTTACGCGCCGGAACATATGTCACTGGTATTCCACTGCCGATTTCTTCGGGATTCATATCCTTGGGGACGTCAATGTCGGAAGTCAGCGCAGAGCCGCCAATTTGACCCAGGGGCAACTCCAGCACAAGGCGCCTTGCGACCCCTATTGCGTGGGAGACTCGATCGGCGGCTTCCAGTTCAATGGCGTGACGTTGCTGGTATCGAAAAGTGAGCGCGTTGAGTTGATAACCTTCACTCTTGGCAATAGCGAGACACGTGGCCGAGTCGATTCCGCCGGAAAGTAGGACCACAGCCTCCTTTAATTGCGATATGGCGCCTGTCAAGTTGTCCTCAAAAGCCAATTGTCGTCCCCGAACCGAGCCTGAAACTCAGGCGGCGATTGAGCCGCCTCAAGTGAAGCCGGATCCCGCGGTGCAGGCATAGCAATGGTCAGATACTGCAATGGGACTTCCCGGCGGGGGAGGGGAGTTCACCTCGGAAATGTGTTTTCTAATACCTCCGGCCGGGATTGCTTCAGCCTGATTGAAATCGCAATCGTATAAATAACCGTCCCAAGACACCGAAATAAGAGTACGGCACATGAGCTTATCTATCGCACAGTGATTAAAAGCGGATACGAGTTTCCCCATATATTTTTCGAAATTGCCCGATTCGACCAGCCACTGTCGAAATCTACCCAAGGGGACGTTTGCAAAGGTATAGAGGCTCGTGAAAACAATCCCCCATTTTCTTTCCAGATCCGAGCGAAATTTTTCTTCAGCCTGCTTTTGCGACGCCGGCAGAAACGCTCCCGTAGGATTGCAGACAAGGTTTAATTCCAGGCCGGAGCTGGGGTCTCCATATCCTAAGGCATTCAACCGTCTGAGGGTCGCAAGACTTTTCTCCCAGCTTCCGTTCCCGCGTTGAGCTTCCAATTGAGTCGCGTTCAGAGAAGGCAAAGACGCAACCAGCGCTACTCGGCTGTCCGTGAGCACGTTCAGTAGCCGATCAGTATCGCGCTCGTAAAGCGCGGTCAAATTGGTGCGCAACATAATCCGAGGCGCCAGTGGAGAAAACTGTTCGATCATCTGCGCCAGATTAGGATTCAACTCCGGCGCTCCTCCCGTTATGTCAATCACCTGGAATTTGGTTCTTTTAGCGAAATTGACAACCTGTTCTACTGTTTCCCGGTCCATGATTTCTGCGCGGTCAGGCCCGGCCCCCAGATGGCAGTGTTTACACACCTGGTTGCAGAGGAAACCCACATTCACCTGCAAGGTGGTGGTCTCAGAGCGGGTCAAGTTGAGCCCGAACTGAGAAAGCGTCATCGAGAACGGCTGGATGCCTTCGGGGTTAAATTTTGTGGAACTCGGGTCAGTACCCATTGTTAGGTCCCGCACCTGATATCAATTCACATGGACATCTTCTTGGCAATATTGCGCATTTGCAGACCATGGACAAGCGACGCGCCACCTCGAATTGATACCGCAACATGGAGCGCTTCCGTCATCTCGGCCAAATTTGAGCCTTTTTCCAGGCACGCCTGAGTGTAGGCGTCTATACAATACGGGCATTGAATAGTATGGGCTACGGCCAGCGCGATGAGAGCTTTCTCGCGTTCGCTCAGGTTCCCTTCGGCGAAGACCGCGGAATAGTAATCGAAAAATTTCTTTGCCAATTCGGAAGCCTCTTCGCCAATTTCGGAGAATTTCGGCAGGTCTTTGGGATCATAATAAGCGTCCATGAGTCATCCTTTCGTCGTAAATCGGGAAATTCTGAAAAGCATAAGGCATTATTTCTTCAATTCAGCGATCATCTCCTCAACTTCATCGGCCCCTTCCTCGTAATTGTCTTGCTCATCAGGTTGAAGTTCTTTCAAAAGCCTTAGGAATTCTCCCGCATGAACAACCTCTTCCCGAGCAATATCCAAAAGCACTTTCTTGGCGAGTTCGTTGTCAGTGGATTCGGCAAGCTGCTCGTACAATTGGATCGCCTCGTACTCCGCGGCTATTGAGTAGCGTATTGCTCTAACAAGTTCCGAATGAGTGACCTTCCTGTCATTGGCCAGTCCCGAAAAACTGTCTCCAAATTCCGGCATAGCGACACACCTCCCCCAAGTTCATTACAAAGATTGCGCATCTGCTCTATGTAATAGATTAATTGATTCGCGAATGCGGTTCAAGGATTTCCGACAAGGCCCGGTTCCTGTTTGACTTGATCGCGTAGATAATCAAGGAATGCCGAGCAGAGGGGTGAGATGCCGCGGCCCCTTCGCTGAATCAAATACAGTGGCCGGCAAAAGCGGACACCGTCAATTTTGACTGTGGCCAGGAGGTCTCGCTCCAGGTCCTCAGCGATTGCCTGAAGTGACAAGATCGATATTCCGATGCGGGCTTTAATGGCTTGCCGGACAGCTTCGGTACTCCCCATTTCCGCCACAACAAGTAATTTTGAGACATCGAATCCGCTTTCCTCGAGAATACGAGACATCACCATGCGACTGCCGGAGCCGCTTTCTCTAAGTATAAACGGCTCCGTCGCCAGTTGATCGACACGAATCGCTGGATTTCGACGACCACGTGTGTTCAGGAAACACTGCCAAGACTAATTCGTCTGAAAACAGCTCCTCGGAAACAAGCCGACGATCGCTGGGCAAGGAACCGACAATGCCGGCCTCGAGGTCTCCCTGCAGCACCTGATCACTTATTCCAGCGGTATCACCAATCCGTACTGTAATCCTGATCGCAGGGTGATGCGCTTTGAACGCGCCGATAAATTTGGGCAGAACATAATTTCCCGGGATAGTGCTTGCTCCGAGAATCAGATGCCCCGACAGATGACCCTTAAACTGTTCGAGGCTTTGTATGGCTTCCTCACGCAAGCGTATAATGTTTCGCGCATATTGATAGAAAACTCTCCCGGCCGGAGTTGGCAGGACTTCGCGGCCGAGCCTGTCGAGCAGTCTTTCCTTAAGCGTCTCTTCGAGGATGCGCATGTGCTCGCTTACCGTCGGTTGAGCAAGTGAAAGGTTTTTGGCAGCCTTGGTGAAGCTTTTCAGTTCAACCACTTTGCAAAATATTTCCAGCCGGCGAATATCCATAACGAGATTCCCTAGTTTTGCTGGTCAATTGATAAGTTGGACCGAATATAAAGTCAAGCCGTGCGTCGGTGCGTACCCATTCACTTAAAAGTGGGTATACGCCATTCGGGGCAAACCCAAGCGTGACCAAATTTTGAGCCCACGCACAAGTGAATGGTCGCGCGGCTATTCCGTAGTCCTGCCAGCCCCGCGGCGGTTGATCGGGTAATTACCCAAGGCCCCGATGAACGGAAGGACCAGTATTCTAGGGAGGGTTAGAAGCCCAGGGTCACGGAACTGATTCAGCCCAATGGTCATGCCATCATGCCCGAGAGAAGGTTGCGCACGGTAAGTTCCCATCAGCCGGTCCCACCAAGGCATATTGAAACCGAAGTTGCTGTTGGTCTCGACGGGGAATATGGAATGATGAACTCTGTGCATATCGGGAGTTACCACAATCAGGCGAAGAAACCGATCCAAACCGAGTGGAAGTCTTATGTTCCCGTGATTGAACATGGATGTAGCGTTCAGAAGGACCTCAAAGATCAAGACAGCTACAGCGGGCGCGCCTAACACAGCGACAGAGGCCACCTTGATCAACATGGAAAGCAATATTTCTATGGGGTGGAAGCGCGTCCCGGTCGTCACGTCAATATCCATATCCGCATGGTGCATCATGTGTAATCGCCAAAATGCGGGCACAGCGTGAAACATCACGTGCTGAAGGTATATGACAAAGTCCAATGCGATTACCGACAGGGCTATCGCCATCCAGTAAGGGACACGAATGCTGTTAAACAGCCCCCAGCCGTGTTGCGAAGCATACAAGGCCATAGTAATGGCCGCAGCGCCGAAAATGAGACGTAAGAGAGCGGTGTTTATAATGATTATTCCAACATTGGCAAACCAACGAGCAGGTTTGGAAGTTGTAAGCGAGCGGCGTGGGGCTGCCAATTCGCCCAATGCCACGCATCCGAAGACGCCGACAAAAAAAATCAGCCGTATTGCGGATTCGTTTTCAGTCATTGATGGCTCTGCAAATCTTGGAGGGGGTTGAATTATCCTGCGATCAACCAATGCGGCGCCTCGCCGCGGGCTGCGCAATTACGCGACCAAACGTGGAGAACTTTGATCCAACGTTAGACTATGATTAGGTCAATTTCAGCGAATTATATTGAAAAACCGGCCCAATCGATTCACGTGGGAGACGCGGAAACCTGCAACCTGTTCTTCTGCTGTAGGCCTATTGTCCCATGGAGACGAATAATAGATGAGGAACGCTTCTCCTTTGACATCCTTCACGGGAACAAATCCCCAGAATCGGCTATCCTGACTGAAATCTCGGTTATCGCCCATCACGAACAGGTGGTCCTTTGGCACTGTGACCGGACCGTAATTATCTCTCGGGACTGTCGTACCGCGGGGCGATCGCTTTAGTCAATGTTCGTGTCTGGGGAATCACCAGTTCCTTGCCATTGACGAAAACGTGCTTGTTGCGAACTTCGACGGTATCGCCCCCGACCGCGACCACTCGCTTGATGAAGTCCTTGGTGCGATCTTCCGGGTAAATGAATACAATAACATCTCCGGTCTCGGGGTCTTTGAAATGAGGCCATCTCGCGTCCGTAAACGGAATGCGAATGCCGTAGATGAACTTACTGACTAGGATGTGATCGCCCACTAACAAGGTGGGCTCCATGGAACTGGACGGGATCTTAAACGCCTGCACCAAGAGAGCTCGTATGAGAATGGCCAGAATTATGGCAACGACGAGAGCTTCCGAGTACTCCTGGAAAATGTTCCTATTTGATTTTTCTTTGATTTCTGCAGATTGCTCAACGTCCTTTTTTGTCATCGCACTCACTTTGTGACACCGGTTCTTTTACAGCTGTTCTTTTCCGACGCGAAATAATGATCGTGATCGATTTTTATAAAGCATTAACCGATTCGTGTAAAGTTACGCAAATCAAAAAATAAACCGGCGAGCAGGATGCCCGGCATCCGCACCCACCGGTTTACCGGTTTGACGGCCCCTCCCTCCCCCGAGGTTGAGGCCGGGCACTTCCTAGCATTAGACTATCGCCAAGTCAAGAAATTCTGCAATTTTGTATGAGCATTCAGTCGGGGTGGGGGGGGGAGTGAGGAATTTGGAGATTGCCTCATCCGCTTTCTGTATTGCAGGGGCAATCTTGCAGCGGGTTCCCAGCAACACTAATATTCTTGTGACGACGTCTTCTTCCTACGAGTCTCTCCCAAATATGCCCGCTTGACCTCGGGATTATTCAGTAGGTCGGCGCCGGAGCCTTCCAGGACAATTCTACCGGTTTCCAGGATCAGAGCATAATCCGCGATTTTTAAAGCCGCGTTGGCGTTTTGCTCGACGAGAAATATAGTTACACCCTCATCACGAATTTCTTGGATAATTCTGAAGACTTCGGCCGTAACCAGGGGGGCCAATCCTAAAGAAGGCTCATCCATCATCAACAGTTTCGGCCCCGACATCAATGCTCTGCCGATGGCCAACATCTGCTGCTCTCCACCTGATAGTGTCCCTCCAAGCTGATCCAATCTTGATTCTAGTGGAGGGAATATGGAGAAAACTCTTCCCATTGCGCGCTCAATATCACTCTTTTGCTTGTTATTGTAAGCGCCCATAAGAAGATTCTCCTGAACCGTCAGGTTGGCGAATATTTTTCTGCCTTCGGGGACATGCACTAAACCAAGCTTCTGAATTTCGTGCACCGGCATATTATTTATGATTCGTCCGCGGAAGGAGACCTGGCCCGCGGCTATCCGTTCCAGTCCGGAAACAGCTCTGATGGTTGTGCTCTTCCCGGCTCCGTTGGACCCGAGCAGAGTTACGATCCACCGCTCCTGGACCTTTAAGGTGATTCCCTTTAAGGCGTGTATTCCGTCATAATTTACATGTAGATTTTGTATTTCCAACATCTCTTCAATCGGCCTGATCAGCCGGTCCCCAGATATGCGGCTATGACTTTTTCGTCGTTCCTGATCTGTTCAGGGACCCCCCATGCAATCGGAACTCCATGATCGATCACTTTGATTTTGTGGCAGACATCCATTACAAAACCCATGTCGTGATCTATGAGACACACTGTGAGGCCCAGGTCTCTATGTAAAGTCCCCAGAAGCTCGCCGAATTCGATAGTCTCAACAGGGTTCATTCCGGCCACCGGTTCATCCAGCAAGAGCAGACTGGGATTTAGCGCCAGTGCGCGAGCGACTTCCAACTTCCGTTGACTGCCGTAGGGCAATGATTGCGCCTTTTCTCCCGCCAGATCGATTAATCCCATCAGCCCGAGAAGATTTTCCGCTTTCTGTAGAAGTTGTTTTTCATCATATGCGAACCGCCCGGCGCCCGCTATCGCTTCCAGGAAAGAATAGCGAATTGCCGAATGGCCCGCGACCATAACATTTTCCACAAGAGTGAGATCAGTATACAGTCTTATGTTCTGGAATGTCCTGGCTATCCCATTGCGAGCGATTCTGGTCGCAGGCCAGCCTGTTACGTCTTGTCCCTGAAAGATGACTTTGCCGTCCGAAGGTTTGGCGAATCCGGTTATAGCATTGAACGCAGTGGTCTTGCCTGCGCCATTGGGTCCGATCAAACCAATAATTTCGCCTTGGTTGGATTTCCAGATCCAGGCCGACCAGCGCTGCAAGGCCTCCGAATTTCACTGACAGTTCTTGGGTCCTGAAAAGAGGCTCACTCATGAGGTCCTCTATCTACGCGAGCGATTTTGCGAACCCAGTCGATTAGAGCCTGCCATGAGAATTCGTTCCTTCCCATGATGCCGCTCCGCGCGAAGAGCATTACCAGGATAAGAATCACGGAAAAAATGACCATGCGCATACCCGGTATGCCTTCAATGTAATAGCCGAAAATGGTTATCGGCTCCTCAACTACTCTCAGCAGCTCTCCGCCCCAGGTAAACAGGGCCGCAGCTATGACTGACCCGGTCGTGCTCCCTAGCCCTCCAATAACGATGATGATCAGCAGATTAAATGTGAGCAGAAAACCAAAAAGGGTAGGGGAGATCGTGGTTACCAAATGAGCCAACAGACCGCCTGCCACGCCTTGGAAGAAGGCGCTGAATACAAACGCAAGAGTTTTTGTCCGGAAGGCGTCGATCCCCATCGCTTCCGCTGCGGTTTCATCTTCTCGAACAGCCTTCATGGCTCGTCCGTAAGAAGAATTGACCAAACGGATTGTACAAAAAACGGTTAGGAGGCATATGCCCCAAGTCCACCATAGATTGGTGTAAGGTGTGAGACCTTTCAGCCCCAGCGGTCCATTTGTGATTGAAATAAGATTATTTGCGAATAGTTGGACAACTTCGCCGAAACCGAGCGTGACAATCGCCAGATAATCGCCTCGAACGCGAAAAACCGGAACAGCCATCAGCAAAGCCAGAAGAGCCGTTACCAGTCCGGCGGCTATCAGTGAAATTGGAAACGAGACGCTTATGTCGGAGAGCGGCCATGACATAGGCTGCAAAATGAAGGTTCGTACCTTTTCCTCCGGGGACAGGGTCAATATCGCGCTAGCGTAAGCCCCCACAGCGAGGAAGGCATTGGGTCCGAGAGAAAACTGGCCGGTCACTCCATTAATCAGATTATAGCTGACTGATAATATGATGAAGATCGCTACGGTGTTGAGGATTCTTACGGAATAGTCGCTAAAATAATGGTCCGCGTACCACAGCAAAGCTGCAGCCAACGCGATGGCTGCTCCGGTAAGAATACGATCACGGGCCACTAGTATTTTTCAAAAAGCATACACCTTCTGGTTCCCAGGCTCTGCCCGGAAAATAGATGCCGCACGATTCGAAATCGGGCGAGTTCCACCCCGCCCTAGAAACGCTCTTGAACGCATCGACTCAATCGGGCAGTTCCTCGCCCAGTATCCCCGTCGGCCGCGTCAAAAGAATTACAATCAGAACAGCAAAAGCGATGGCGTCGCGATATCCTGACCATTCCGGCTGAATGGCAACAATCAGGATTTCTGCCAATCCCAGAATCAACCCTCCCAGGGCGGCTCCCTTTACACTGCCGATTCCTCCCAAAACAGCCGCTATGAAGGCTTTCAAGCCGGGGATTACGCCCATAAACGGTTCCAAAGCCGGATATTTCATGCACCAGAGGATACCGCCCACCGCTGCGAGGGCTGAACCAAGGCAAAACGTGTATGAAATGACCCGATCCGCATCAACTCCCATTAGTCTGACAGTCTCGACGTCTCTGGAGATGGCCCTCATTGCCATTCCCACGCGGGAGCGATGAACCACCCATATGAGTCCCATGAGACAAATACCGGTGACGACAAAAACACAGATCGATAGGAAGGGGATTTGCACTCCCGCGATTGTCGAGGCATGTTCGAGAAAAGGCGGCGTGAAAAAGGTCTTGGGACGCCCCCCTATCAGGACGATGCCCAGGTTCTCCAGGAGAAAGGAAATCCCTATCGCGGTGATCAATGCGCTTATCCGCGGGCTTTTTCTCAGCGGCTTGTAGGCCCCTCGGTCTATGACAATGCCCAGACCGCCAGTCAGGACAATGGCTATGATGAAAGAGATCGCCATTGGCAATTGAAACATAACAATTCCGAAAAAGGCTATGTACGCCGAGACCATCAACAGGTCGCCATGCGCGAAATTTATGAGGCGCAGCACCCCGTAGACCATCGAGTAACCAATGGCCAAAAGCGCATATAGGCATCCCAACGTCAGTCCGAAAACGATCTGTTGAATAATGAATGAATAATCCACTTTTGAGGTTAGCGATCCTTAAGGCGTCACAGTTGTCACATATTCGAACTTGCCGTCTTTTACCTTGTTGATGACCATGGATTTGATCGGGTTCCCGTCGGGTTTCAGGGCAATTTTACCGGTAACCCCCTCAAAATCCTTCGTGGACGCCAACGCGTCTCTAATTTTCCGAGGATCAGGGCTGCCGGCCCGCTTAATCGCATCGAGAATTATGAAATAAGCGTCCGCCGCCATTGCTGAAAAGGCGTCCAGGTCCTTGCCGGTATCTTTCTCGAACAGCTCTAGAAACTTTCTACCTCGTCTCGGTGGAGATCATGGCTTTGTGGAAATGCGCCGTAAAATACACATCTTCCACTGACTTGCCTCCCAACTGGATGAGTTCCGGCGCCTGAACTCCATCGCCTGCGAGGATTGGAATGTTCAGTCCCATGCCCCTGGCCTGCTTGGCCACAAGGGCGCACTCGGTATAATAGATTGGCGCGTAAATGATATCCGGCTTCGCCGCTTTAATGCTGCTCAATTGCGGAGTAAAATCCCTGTCGCCGCTTTTGAATTTGATATCCGCGACGACCTTGCCTCCTCCACGTGTGAAATCCTCACGAAAATACTTGGCAAGCGCTGCGCTATAGTCCTGCGCGATATCATAGATCAGGGCGGCAGTTTTGGCCTTCAGCTGATCCACCGCCAGTTTCGCCGCAACACGTCCCTGGTCGGGGTCAATAAAACAGACCCGAAAGATGTAGCGCTTGCCCTGCGTTACTAAAGGATTTGTAGCAGTAGGTGATACCATCGGAATATTGTGACGCTCGGCGATGTCGGCCCCGGCTATTGTGTTTCCCGAGATCATCTCACCGATAATAGCTGTCACTTTATCTTTTTCAATTAGTCTGGCGACCGCATTGGCCGAGTCCACTTTTTCGGACTTCGTGTCAACGAGCTTAACATCGACGGTTCGGTCCAGGACCGCGGGTTCCATCTTCCTGGCTACCGTGATACCTGACCATCCCATCTGACCGTATGCCGCGACGTTCCCGGTCATGGGCAAATACGCGCCGATGACGATCGGCTCGCCCGCCCACGATGAGGCGGCAAGCGCCGAAAGAACGATGAGAATTCCTGTCAAACACCTCGCCATCGAACACCTCCGGTTACAAGCGGTTCATACTCCATGCGCGATAGTGAAGATTTGTTTGCAACTAAATCAATGATGCGTATTTCGTTAAATCTCCTACGTCTTTGCGAAGACGACTGTGGCTTGGGGACTAATATAAACATAAATAACTCGCGAAAGTAAACGGTTTAGCCTTTGACGAAAAGCATCCGTCGCGTGTATCTTCCAACGCCATGAACTCCCACGGAAAAAATCTTCGAGTAGGTGTCGTCGGCGCGGGAACTATGGGCCGACATCATGTAAGACTTGTCGGTCAAAGCCCCGGTGTGACGCTGGCCGGCTTTTGCGATCCGGATCCCGCAAGGGCGGAGGAAATTTGTCGCCTGTATGGCTGCGCTTGTTTTGATACACTCGACGAACTTCTGGACAGAGTCGACGCCGTGACTGTGGCTGCCCCGACTTCACTACACGTCGAGATCGGCGAGCGCTGTCTTGAAAGGGGCCTTCACCTGTTGATGGAGAAGCCTCTGGCTCACGACTTGCAAGGCGCTGCCCGACTGGTGGAATTAGCTCGAAAGGCTGAGGTGGTTCTCATGGTCGGTCATGTCGAGCGGTACAACCCGGCAGTGGCCAAGCTGATCGAAATGCTACAGGGCATTCCCGAACAAGTCATTTCGATAGACGCTCGCAGGTTGGCGCCTTTTGACGGATCACGCTGCATGGACGTGGATGTGCTTCACGATTTGCTTATTCACGACATTGATCTTGCTTTGGAAATAGCCGGACTCGCCGATCAAGACTGTAACCGCCACCGGCAGACCGGTATTTTCTAACAAGCTGGATGTCGCGCATGTGCGGATCGAATTTCAAAACGATTCTACAGCGGTGTTTTGGACAGGGAAATGTTCTCCAAGAAAAGTGCGAGCCCTCACGGTCACGACTCCGACCCGACAATTTGTGGCCGACACTCTGGCGCACTCACTGACCATGTACAGCGCGGAGCAAATTCCGGACATGACTGACGGCGTGTGTTTCATGGGAAATCTCCGAGAGGAAACGATTCCAATCCCTGACGAAGAGCCACTGCGCCGGGAATTTGATGATTTTTTCAGCTCTATCCTTCAAGGAACCAAGCCGATCGTAGACGGAGATCGCGCATTGCGCTCTATGAAAGCATTGGAGCTGATCAGCCGCTCTATTGCAGCGGGCGGAGCTATGGTTGAATAGACAGAGGCTCTTTTGAACGAGATATGCTGCATTCCTGGAATAGACTCATGAGGTGGCGGACTGAATGCCATGAACGGTTCGGGTCTGTTATAGACCTGCCGTTTCGCTCCCCGAGTGATGTCTTGCCCGAACTACTGAGCAACAAGAGCAGGGCCCTGGATTTGGGAGCTGGCGCTCACAAGCCGTTCAAACCGTTGTTCGAAAGCTTGGGCGGCGCCTATTTCTCGATGGACATAGATCCTGACGGCGACTTCGATTTTCACTCCTTCTCAGACGTGCCTGAAGGTATGCGATTTGATCTGATCCTAGCAAATCAGGTGTTGGAACATGTTTCGGTCGACGAGGCGTTCCATATGGTTAGTCAGGCGCACGAACGACTTGTGGCAGGTGGGGCGATACTGGTTACTGTGCCCAATGCCGCGCATCCGGTGAGGCAGCGGGATTGCACTCATGTGACGCCGTGGCCGGCCAACGATCTCTACAGCCTTTTGAGAAGCGCTGGTTTCCAAATCGAATCTTTGGCTCGTTATAACAAATTTCCACTTACCGATCATCCGCTGAAGAGATGGATTGTGGATGTCGTCTGCCACGAGTTCCGGATGGATTGGTGCGACAGCATAATGGCCATCGGCCGGAGAGAATCGTAATCGGTAGGCGCCCAGTGTGTTTATGGGCAGATGGACTTCAGCGGGTCGTTAGGGCGAGCAAGTCTCCCTCACAGGACTTTGTTTAAACCGTATTCAATTATTCCTGTCGCTCCTGGCTTTCAGAAGCCGCGGTATCAGCGAACGGACTATCTGCTCGGAAACCACAACCTCCACAGCGAACCATTCCGATTTATACAGACCGGAGACCGTCGGCGCGTTTAATGATGGCAGAAGCTTGATTACCTTCTCAAGCTTTTCCTTGGGAACATTCATCTTGAGCCCGACCATCTTGGCCGCTTCCAACGCGGCCTGCAGCAAGAGATGAATCTGCAGGATCTTGTCTCTTTTGAAAGGATTTTTGTAGGCTTCGACGATTCGCAATCAACTGCGTGTTGGAAGTCAGCAGAGTGTGAATTATGCGAAGACCGTTCGCCCGCAGGGTGCTCCCGGTCTCAGTGACGTCGACAATCGCGTCGACCACGCCTTCTTTCACTTTGGCTTCAGTGCTGCCCCATGAGAACTCCACTTCAACGTTCGTCTTTCGTTCAGCAAAAAAGTTTCGAGTGAACCGTACCAGCTCAGTGGCAATCCGCTTGCCCTCCAGGTCTTCGGGCTTCCGGTAATCTGACTCCGCGTCCACGGCCAGTACCCATCGGGCGGGAGTCGGCGAGACTTTAGAATAGACCAGGTCATCAATGACCACTACGTCCGAATCATTCTCCAGCACCCAGTCCTTACCTGTGAGGCCGGCGTCGAAAGTTCCCGATTCTACGTAGCGGGATACCTCTTGCGCCCTCAGTCGCGCCAATATAATTTCGTCATCGTCTATGGACGGAAAATAGCTTCTGGGCGAAATACTGATATTCCAACCCGCTCTTCGGAACAGATCTACCGTTGCCTGTTCCAGACTTCCTTTCGGAATGATCAGCTTTAAAGTATCCTTAGCCATTGATTTCCTGAAAATTTCCTTCTCCGGTGATGCGTCTGTAGAAGCAACTCCACCGACGTGTGTGGCACGCTCCTTTGCCCTGCTGATCGACCAGCAGCAGAATAGTGTCCTCGTCGCAATCTATCAGCACATCCTTGACAATCTGAATATCACCGGAAGTATCTCCTTTCCGCCACAATTCCTGCCTGGAACGGCTCCAATAGCAGGCTCTACCTTCCCTCAGAGTGGTCTCCAGAGCTTCGCGGTTCATGTACGCCATCATGAGGACTTTGCCGGTCCGGACATCCTGGGCTATCGCGGGAACAAGCCCACCACCCTTTTCAAAATTGACGGCTGCTCCCACAGCCGATTTCACCGGCGTCCTCAAGATGACCCCTCCTCGGGTTCCTGCATGAATTCCATTTCCATTGCCCTTAAGATTCCCATGACAACGTTCGAAGCTACCTGAGCGACCTGAGGATCAAGAGTCCCGGTCAAGACTCCGGCCAAAAGATGATTTAGCTCTCTCACCGCATCCCCAGGGGTTCGGATCAGATCTCCTCCGGTCTGGTAAGCCTGGGCACGGGTCCCGCTCGGTCCAGGGTTACTGACTTCGGAGCGCAAAGATTCCGTGCCTCTTGCTTGAAGGATTTCCTCGAGGATTTCTATGGCCTCAGGAGTATAGTCGTCTCGTTCTTTTTTCAGTATCCGTGATATCTCCTCAGTAGATTTGCTCTCAAGAAGCTTCCTATCTATCTCATAAGACGCCATAACACAGCCTCCGAAAATCTGAACCATCATTGGCGCGGCCGCACGGGCCAATCGCTTTTCATGCGACAGCGGTCCGGGGACAGCCAACCGGATCTATTTCACTATAAACCGCGTAATGCTTATGGTCTGATCGTCGCGCTCGAAATCCATTTGATCAATCCATTTCCAGACACTGTCAAAAGAGCAGCCGGAAATCAAGAGGAGAACGAGCGCAATCAACAGCCATCTTCTTGTACTTGTCATGGGAGAACCGTACCGTGAAAGTGGTGAAGGAAATGGCGGAATTCATAATACATTACGGTAATTCATTAAGCAAGGGTGATTTTTTATAAAAGTCGATTCTAGTAATATCTATACATCACAGGAGAATTATTAATGTTTGTTGCCTTTTGTGTCGTCATGTGATATTATTGGGCCGCAAACCTGATCCTGAACAGGGCTCGGAATTTATATGACTTGGCGCCATGATCCCGACCGGCCCCGTTTCTTGGAAAAGGCGACAAACAATCGGTCATCGGAGGACGTAATGAAAAGAACCTTAACAGCTAGCGCTGTTGTCATTTTAACATTGGTAATTACTTGTTTGTCGTTCGCCTATGAAACCGATTTTGATGACCTCAAAAGATTTGACAGGACCTTGCCTGCATGGAAACTAGGCAGAGGAGTCGTCAATATACTCTCAGCGCCACACGAACTGTGCGTCAACATCGGCAATGGGATGATCGACGGAGCTTATGTCGGCGCGTATGACGGGGCATTCCAAGGCTATGTCGCCGGAGCCGGCAACGGCTTTGTCGCCGGGACCCTCAGCGGTTTATATTTAGGGGTAAGAAGGCTGACCGTTGGCGCGCTGGAAATCCTCACTTTCTGGAAACCGGAGTTCGGCCCCACCATAGAACCACTGTATGGCACGCGAGACAAGGCTATGGCCGGTCCTCAGGACTATTTCGATGCCGATCCCTGGTGGTACAACGGCCCGATGAGATAAACGGCGATTTGACAATCGAATTGCGCGATGGCGAAGAAGCTTACGCTGTTTCGTCACGCGCTCTTTCTCGGAAGACCTTCCAAGTATTGCTGGGCGATGTGAGCAGCAGTGGCCCCATCCCCGACGGCCGTGGATACTTGCCTAAGGTCTTTCGACCTTATATCACCCGCTGCAAATAATCCCGGAGTCGGACAAGCCAATCTTTCATCCGTAATGATGAACCCCCTGGGATCCGTCTTGGTCAACTCCAACATTCCTTCGACATGGTTCGGATACAAACCGACGTAAAAAAAGACTCCCTCTACCGACAAATCTTCTTCAGCCCCATCGGTGACCGAACGAATCTTCAGTGTCGTTACTCCGTTGCCCCCTTGGATCGATACGGGAATTGTATTCCAATGGATCAGGACTTTCGGTTCGGTAAGAACTTTGTCCTGGATGTCCCTGCACGCGCGAAGCCGGTCCCGCCTATGAATCAAGTGCACTTTTGTGGCAAATCGGCTGAGATACACCGCCTCCTCCGCTGCTGAGTCGCCACCGCCCACTACAGCGATTTCCTCATCTCGAAAGAAAGGACCGTCGCAAATTGCGCAATAACTAACCCCCCTACCGGCGAACTCCAACTCTCCCGGTATGCCAAGTCTGACAGGCGAGGCCCCTGTGGCCAGGATCAAGACGCGGCATGTGTAGACCTGCCCCCCGTCCGCCGTCAATGAGAAGCCGTCAGCCGTTTTCGAGATCTTTTGAATATCCGCCTGAACGATCTCCACTCCGAACGACCGCGCATGGGCTTCCATCTTCTGGGCTAGATCAATCCCGAATATGGGTTCCGGGAAACCGGGGTAATTGCACACCGTCTCAGTGGCGGCCATTTGGCCTCCAGGGATTGCCTTTTCAAACAGGAGCAAGGGAATACCCGCGCGCGCTGCGTACATCGCGGCAGTAAGCCCGGCCGGTCCGCCACCGAGAATAATAAGATCCGTTTCCATTAGCTCAAACCTTGTCGAGCAATTCCTTTATGCGGCTTTTGGGAACAGCTCCCACAATTTGGTCCACCACTTCGCCGTTTTTGAATAAGATCAGGGTAGGTATGCCTCTGATCCCATAACGTGCCGGCGTTTCTTTATTGTCATCCACATTCATTTTAGCCACTTTGATTTTTCCGGCGTACTCGCCTGCCAATTCTTCAACTACCGGACCGACTGTCCGACATGGGCCGCACCAGGAGGCCCAAAAATCGACCAGAGCGGGAAGATTCGATTTCAGAATTTCTTGTTCAAAGTCGCCGTCAGACACTTGGTGTAAATTCTCTCCCATTTCAACACTCCTCTCTAATCTTCAGTTCCCTCTTTCTTGCAATGCTCTCTAAGGAATGTCCTCAGTCGCTCACGAACTGCTTCGGGGAGTTCGTCGGACACTCCATGTTTGCACATCTGAACTGTGGTCTGAAACTCGTGAAAAAGTTGATCGCACGGCGGACAGTCTTTAAGATGCTCTTCAATGAGGCAGCATTCGGATTCACAGATTTCTCCATCCAGGTAATCGGAGAATTTATCGCAGAATTCCTTACAATCATTCATTTTGCCGTGACTCCTCGATGAGGGTAAATCTCGCGTTCCGAATAATATGAGTTCAACGCCTCACGAACGGAATGTCGAGCCCGATGCAGCCGTGATTTTATGGCGGCCACAGAAGAATCCGTGATTTTGGACACTTCCCGGACGGAAAACCCTTCGACATCTCTTAGCATAAGCACGGTCCTATACATCAAAGGTAATTCATCTATAGCTTGTTCTATTTTGCGTCGTCCCTCGTCTGACAACAATAGATCAAGGGGCGTTTTGGCGAACTCAGCGGAGGCCATAGTGTGTCCAATATGGGCGCGGGTCTTTAAGTCATCATCATATTGCACATTGTCAGGTCTATGTTTTCTCAGAAACATCAAAGCCGTGTTTGTGGCTATCCTAAAAAGCCATGTCGCGAAAGAAGAGTTTCCGCTAAATCTGCTCAACCCCTTATACGCGCTCAGAAAGGTCTCCTGCAGCAGGTCTTCCGCTATGTTGTAGTCTTTGACCATTTTTCTTAAATGGCGATAAATTCGTCCTTGGTGTTTTTCTACCAATAACTCGAATGCATCATAATCGCCTTTGATCGCCTTATTAACTAATTCCCGGTCCTGGTCCATGTACTCTTCTCACCAGTTTGACGCCTGGTTTACCAATTCGATTCGTAGCCAGCATACACCCTTGTACATTAGTGTCTGACACTTTCATCTGTCAAGGGCAAAGCTGGAACACCAGCTTGCAGAGTTTGCACCCGGAGATGACATGCATACTATTGCGGCTAAGCTGAAAACATGGGAAGCAATTTGCATGTAACGCCGAATGTTGGCGGGAAAGGGCCCTGCCGGCTATCCCAACCGAGAGGAGGGGCGCCCGTTACATTATTCATTCCTCGCAACGACCTCACGCGAACTACTCTGCGAAAAACTCCAAAAACGGTTGCGGGATTTGATTTGCGCTTATATTATAGGGTGATAAATAAGGAGTTCCCATGGAAGAAGTCATAGCCGATATCGCTGAATGCCTAATTCAAGCAAAAAATGTTGTCGCGCTTACGGGGGCGGGAATCAGCACCGAATCTGGTATCCCTGATTTCAGGAGCCCAGGGGGCCTTTGGACGCGAGTGGATCCCGGGGAGTTTTCCATTGATCGATTTCTTCAGAATCCTTCCCGTTTCTGGAAACTGCATTGGGATTTGAAGGTTTCCGGAGATTTTGACATGACTTCGGCCAAGCCTAATCCTGCTCATTACACGCTCGCCAAGATGGAACAGATGGGAATTCTCAAATGTATTATCACGCAAAATGTAGATAATCTTCATCAGAAGGCAGGTTCAGTAGAAGTCGTCGAGTTCCATGGCAATATGCTTAGGGCTGTGTGCATGAAATGCCGTGAAGTTGAGCCGATAGAAGACGTCGAAGCGCGCATTTCATCGGGCGAGGAAGATATCCCGAGATGCCGGAAATGTATGGGCGTGCTTAAGCCTGATGCGGTGTTTTTTGGTGAGGCTATACCGTCCAAGGCGCTCTTGGTCTCCCAGGTTCAGAGCCAGAAGTGCGATGTCTTGCTCGTTGTGGGGACTTCCTTACAGGTATTTCCGGCCGCTCAGATTCCCATTACCGTGAAACTCAAGAACCCGCCCGCTAAGGTCATAGAAGTGAACCGCGAGCCGTCTGCGCTGCATCGAGCGAGTCACAGACGTAATGGTCATGGGAAGCGCCGGGGATATTTTATCGCGCTTGATGGGATATCTGGAAAACAAAGCAACTACCGACATTTGTTGATAAATTTGTTCCGTGGGGCAGGCTTTCCAGCCTGCCGGTCCAGAAATAATAGCAATGGCAGGCTGGAAAGCCTGCCCCACCACATCTAGTCCCCAGGCTGTGTTTAATCAGAAGAGAAGCGAGGATTCAAGGAAGAAGCCTGAGCGATTCATATCCAGGGTATCGATGTCTCGCTTGAATTTTGTATGCCAGAACCTGTAACCCGCGTTTACACTCCAGGTCCAAAGTTGGGTTACAGGAATATCCACTCCCCCGCCGGCCTCCCATTCCCAGGCTTCAAGGGTCTGATAACTCCACCAGTTAACGCGCGCCGTTGCGGTTGGTCGCAGTGATATTCCGTTCATGATGGGATAAAAGATCGCGTGCAACCCGAGGCTTGGGATTGCCCAGGGTACTGCCGTCATTGTAGCTGAATGTCGAATTGCCAACCACGACATTACGTACGCGAGTGTCAACATTGAGTATATCGAGATCGAAGTTTGCGCCGAAGAGCACCTGGGGAGCCATGTAGAAATCGCAATCATAACCTAGCCGCGCGTCCTTGACTCGAAGCGAAGAATCGCCCCCGGATTGCTCGTACGCGCTGTACGGTTCAGCTCGGACCCTCAGAACATGCCAGTTTTTAATTCTAGCCGAGGCGAAAAAACTCCAGACGAGGTCATCTCTTTTTAGGCCCAAGTTTTCAGTCAAGTCGAGCTTCGTTCGGTCGCTCTGGATTAGGTCGCCTTGGAGCGTGGTAAACCACATTCCTGAGCCTCCGCTTACCATAAGGCAGGAAGGCATCTCCCATGCGTGCACATTGGATAGGAGCAGGAAGCAGAGGACGGTGAACCAAGTTGTTATGAGAAAATGCTTCATTATAATAGTATGATTATAGCAATATTTAGATAATTAACATTAGCAAAGTGATGCAATTAATATAATTAAATGAGAATTTTGTCAATAGAAACTGTCCTGGATCTTGTTTAGATACGCATCTGTCAAGGAGCCGTCATCGCCCGACGGTCTTGACGCAGAAGTGTTACCAAGTAATAATGGCTGCCCGAACAATTATGAGTTGAGGGAGCGTGCTCATGAGTAAGGAAAAACTGGACATCATTACATTCAAAGTCCCTGAATCATTGAGAGAGGCGATGAAAGGTATTCCCAACCGGTCCGAATTCATACGAGCCGCAGTGGTCGCTGCGCTCGACAGTATTTGTCCCCTTATGTAAAGGGACGGGAGTGATCATGCCGAGTCAGCGGCCTCACTGGGACCTGTTCACGAGCCATCATCATTTCGAGGAATGTGACACCTGTAATGCGGTCCATGTGGTTTGTGACCGGGGCGCCCATGAAGCTGCGCATGTTCATGAAACCGATTGAGACAGCGCTCTTATGTCCAGGACGTACTAAGTCATGGAGGTAATGCTCGATGCGTAAATTAGTCTCTATCGCAAGTTCTCGTATTACTGATCACATTATTGATGAGTTTGCCTGCCAACGCCGCGGACAAACCCGGAGGCAAAGTAAAGGCATTCGTCAGCATACTGCCTATCGCATATTTCGTGGAACGCGTAGGTGGCCCCAACGTGGAAGTCAGTGTTCTGGTGGGGCCCGGGCAAGACCCTCATACGTTCGAGCCTACGCCCAGGCTCATGGCGAAACTGGCTAATGCTCGACTTCTTTATAAGATGGGATTCCCGTTCGAGGAGACAATTATCAAAAAGATAGGATCAACGTTCAAGAACGTGGAAGTCGTTGATCTCCAGCAAGGAATAAAAGTCAGGACCTTGACTGAGGAAGAGGCGGAGGCTGAGGAAGCGGAACACGAACATGGGCACGGGCATGGACATGGAGAGGCCGAGCATCATGAGCACTCCCATGAAGCCGGGGAGATAGACCAGCATACGTGGCTCGATCCTCGGCTAGCAAAAATCCAGGCCCAAACAATAGCGGACACCTTGATCCGCATCGACTCAGCCCACAAAGATCAGTACGAAAAGAACTTGAAAGACTTCCAGGCCGATCTGGATACGATCCACGAGCAATTGACCAAGGCCCTGGCTCCGGTGAAAGGCAAGAGCTTCTTTGTATTTCACCCCGCGTACGGTTATTTTGGAGATGCCTATGGACTGAAACAAATTCCCGTGCAAATAGGGGGCAAAGAACCCACTGCGAGACAGCTTGCACGCTTGATCCAATTAGCCAAAGAGGATGGCGTCAGAGTCATCTTCGTACAGCCACAGTTCTCGAAAAAAAGCGCGAACGCCTTAGCCCAAGCCATTGGAGGCGCAGTAGTTCCGCTCGATGATCTCGCTCCGGATTATCTGAAGAATCTGCGAGAAATGGCCGCGAAGCTCGACTCAGCCCTTCAGGCCCAGAAGAAGTGAACATGACAATCCGCTCTGATCAACAAAATGCACAGACCATGGCAGCGGAAGATGCCCCGGCAATTCTTATAAACGATTTGTGGTTTTCGTACGACGGCTATCCTGTTTTGGAAGACGTGAATCTTTCCATTCCCCGGGGTGATTTTGTCTCCGTCATCGGTCCTAACGGGGGAGGCAAAACCACCTTATTGAAGCTCATGTTGGGTCTTCTCCGGCCCTCCCGCGGCGAGGTCCAAATATTCGGACTAAACCCCGAGAAAGCAAGACCGCGCATTGGATATATGCCCCAGCATGCGCAATTGGATCCCCAGTTTCCTGCAACAGTTATGGATGTGGCCCTCATGGGACGCCTCGGTCATGGTAGGCCGTTCGGTCCGTATTCCAAGAAAGATAAGGAAGCGGTTGTCACAGCCCTGGACCAGGTCGGGCTGCGTGACCTGTACAAAAAGCCTTTTTCATCGATTTCCGGAGGTCAGCGCCAAAGGTTGTTCATAGCCCGCGCTTTGGCATCCGAGCCTGATCTGCTTCTGCTGGACGAGCCTACCGCCAATCTCGACGTAGTCATGGAAGGCGGTTTGTACGAGCTGCTCCGGAATCTCAATAAGACGCTGACGGTGGTAATGGTTTCCCACGATCTCGGATTCGTTTCCAGTCTGGTCAAGAGTGTTGTTTGCGTCAAATGCCAGGTTGCATCGCACCCCACCAGTGAACTTACGGCAGAGATAATTGACGCGATGTATGGGGCGCCGATGCGAATTGTGCGACACGACCATGGCGACTCAAAGGAAGTAATCAGGTGGCACAATTCCTGACCGATTTACAACAGTATCAGTTCCTCCAGAATGCACTGCTCACAGGTATCCTCGCCAGTGTGGCTTGCGGAATTATCGGTACCTACATCGTAATCCGACGGATTTCGTACATTGCTGACGGCATTGCCCACGCGGTGCTCGGTGGAATGGGCGCAGCCCTGTACCTTCACAAAGTGTATCATTGGGATGGGGTACAGCCTCTGCACGGCGCGCTGGTGGCGGCAATAATCGCGGCCGTCATAATCGGGCTGGTGAGCCTTCAGGGCAAAACAAAGGGAAGATACCGTTATTAGCGCCCTTTGGGCGGTAGGAATGGCTACGGGGATCATCTTTATATCCCGGACGCCTGGCTATAATGAAGATCTTATGGGGTACCTGTTTGGCAATATCCTGATGGTGTCGAGCAGCGATCTATGGATGTTGGCCGGGCTGGACGCCGCCATAATAGCGATTGGGCTTCTGTTTTATAACCAGTTCCTGGCAGTGTGTTTTGACCAGGAATTTGCACGCGTGCGGGGCCTAAGGGTTGATCTGTTTTATCTACTGTTGCTCGGTCTGGCCGCTTTGACGGTAGTAGTCCTGGCGACAGTCGTCGGAATCGTAATGGTGATCGCTCTATTGACGCTGCCCATCGCTGTTGCGGCGTTATTTTCGACCACTATGTGGCGCATGATGATCATTTCCGCAATCCTCTGCGCAATTTTCACGACCTCCGGTTTGGTCGTCAGCTATGCCCCCGATTATCCGGCCGGGGCCACAACCATCATCATTGCAGGCGCGGTCTACTTGGCAGCCATCGGGCTGAGGTGGGCCTTGAGTCGCGGCAGGACATGAGGCAAGCGGCCCGAGGTCAATGTCTGGACAAGTTCGCGACCACCCCAGTCGGGCACCCTCGTAATCCAACCAGACGGAACTGATAAAACCTCCCGAAATCAAAATCTATTCTTTCCATGGAACCGAAAATGACGCAGCGGGACAATACAATTCAGTTACAAGGAGGAATAATGAAACTCAAGATAATGATATATGCCGCGGTTTCTCTATTTACGATCTTCTTGAACATTGGTTCCGGCGATTGCCGGGAAGTCAAGAAGTACTCCATCGAACAATTCATGAAAACGGTCTCCATTGGCGGGAGTTTCTTTTTCATTCGATGAAAGATCTATCTTGTTTTCGAGCAACGAGACCGGGATTTTTAATGCTTTCGCCATTCCCGTAACCGGAGGAGAGCCCTCACAAGTCACCTTCTCCAAGGGAGATTCCATATTCGCTTTGTCATTCTTACCTCATGACAATCGCATCCTTTACCAGAGCGATCGTGGAGGTAACGAGATCGGGCACATCTACTTGCGGGACGAAAAGGGAAATGTCAGGGACTTGACACCGGATGAAAAGGCGAAATCGGTCTTTTACGGAATCAGCTATGATGAGATCAGAGATTTATTACGGCTCCAACAAAAGGGACCCCAAATTCATGGATGTCTATGAAATGGATATCGAGACCTTTACTCCCCACATGATCTTCAAGAATGACGGGGGGTACAGCCTTGGGGCCGTTTCCAGGGATAATCGCTATCTTGCTTTCGGTAAGACGATCACCAGAGACAATTCGGATATGTATCTGTTCGACACGAAAACCCAGGAATTCAAACACTTGACTCCACACTCGGGGGAAGTGAACTATGGCCCGGACACGTTCAGTGTTGATTCCGAGAGCTTGTATTACCTTACAGATGAGGGCCGTGAGTTCACTTACTTGAAGCGGTACGATCTTAAGTCCGGTAAGTCCGAGACGATACTAAAGGCCGATTGGGACGTGGGGTTCGCCGCTTTTTCCCATTCCGGCAGGTACATGGTGGTGGGAATCAACAATAACGCAAAGACCGAGATCAGAATCTATGACACATCCACCAATCAATTGATACATCTGCCGGAACCACCGCAGGGCCAGATAACATCTGTGAGAATTTCAAAGAGCGAGAAGTTGATGAGCTTTTATGTCAACGGGGCACGATCTCCCAACAGTCTGTACATATACAATTTTGAAACCAAGGGGTACTCGCGGCTTATCAATACACTTAATCCGGAGATTGATCCTGAGGACCTCGTCGAAGCACAGCGGGTCCAGTACAAGTCATTCGACGGGTTAGAGATTCCGGCCATACTATACAAACCTCACCAAGCAGACTCTACCAACAAGGCTCCCGCAGTGGTCTGGGTGCATGGAGGGCCTGGCGGACAGTCCGCAATTGGCTACAACCCGTTGTTCCAATATCTGGTGAATAACGGATACGTGCTCATAGCAGTCAACAATCGCGGCAGTTCAGGATATGGCAAGACCTTTTACAGGATGGACGACCACAAGCATGGACAAGATGACCTGGCAGATTGCGTTGAAGCCAAGAAGTTTCTTGAGTCAACAGGTTACGCGGACACCAAGCGGGTCGGAATTATGGGCGGCAGTTATGGCGGATACATGGTCCTGGCGGCCCTTACTTTCAGGCCGGAGGAATTCGCCCTGGGCGTGGACATGTTCGGGGTATCAAACTGGCTTCGGACTTTGAAAAGCTTCCCGTCGTGGTGGGAGCCGTATAAAGAATCTTGGTACAGGGAAGTTGGGAACCCTGATACCGAAGAAGAATATCTACGCAGTATTTCTCCGCTGTTCCATGCGAATAATATTGTCAAACCGCTAATGGTGCTTCAAGGGAAGAACGACCCGAGGGTTCTCAAAGCCGAATCCGATGAAATTGTGGAGGCGGCTCGAAAGCGAGATGTCCCCGTCGAGTACTTGGTTTTCGAAGGACGAAGGTCACGGATTCGCGAAGAAAGAGAACCAAATCAAAGGATATCGCGCGATTTTGGATTTTCTGGACAAGTATCTCTCGTCTTCTGTGAGGAAAAGGAAGACCTAGAGATGATTCTCGCTGGCGGCGAGAGGGCCGGTAGGCGAAGGTTCAAACCCGCTCACGACTACCACTGACCGTGGTGAGAAGGGTTTTTGATGCGTTTCCATGTTTTGGGGGGCTAGTTCACAAACTCTACGGAAACGATGCTGGACGCGCCGGGCTCTCCCATAGTGATGCCGTAAAGAGAGTCCGCCTCCTGCATGCTCCGTTTATTGTGAGTAATAAACAGGAACTGGGTCTTGTCGCACAGTCTGCGGAGCATTTCGTGGAACCGGGCCAGATTCGCGTCATCTAACGGCGCGTCCACTTCATCCAGCAGACAAAATGGGGAAGGGCGGGTAAGGAAAATGGAGAAAATAAGAGCTACGGCGGTCAGGGCCTTTTCGCCGCCGGAGAGGAGATCCATGTTCTGTATCCTTTTTCCGGGCGGCCTTGCCATAATCTCGACTCCAGTCTCCAGAAGATCTTCTTCATCGGTTAATTCCAGGCGTCCTTCTCCACCCCTGAACAGGAATGGAAAAATTTCTTGAAATTGCTCGTTAACACTGTCGAAAGCGGCCCGGAAGCGCTCGATGGTAGTCTTGTTTATAGTATTTATCGTGGCGTAAAGAGAATCCACGGCCTTGTTCAAGTCATCTTCTTGCTCCAGGAGAAATGTAAGCCGTTCCTCTGTTAGGCGACTTTCGTTAATAGCGGCCAGGTTAACCTCGCCCATGGATTCAATCTTGCTTTTCATTTCCGCAATCTCTTCCTCGTCCGGGATTGTTTCCGGCGCAGGAACATTGCGTGGATCCACGTGATGGCGCTCCAGAATTTTTTCCACCAAGTCCGAAAGCGCCTGTTCGAGGCGAACTGATTCCATTTCCTGCGCATGCGCAGTGTCGCGCAAATCCCTGACCGATTTCGCCATCGAAGCGGATTGCTCCTCAAGGCATTGGACGCGGGACGACAACTCCGTTGAGCTGCTCTTGAGCGTATCAATTTGCGCTGCCTGCTCCTCATGCTCTGTCATGAGTTGTTTCTCTCGCGTCTCAGTTGCCTCTATCTCTTGGGCCAGTTTCTTGGCTTCCTGTTCGCTCAGGGACATTTCTTCGATGAGGGCGGCCAATTGCTTTTCATATTGAGCCAGGCCGTCGCGGGAGGAACGAAGCTCGCGGTCGAGAGAGCGTCCTCGCTCTTCGAGTTGGGCCAAGCGAACGCGGATTTCTTCCGTTCGCCGAGACCTTTCTCGAAGCGCAAGTTCCAGCGCTTCAGCAGTTCTTTGTATGTCCCGTTTTTCCGTTTCCAGGTCGAGGCGAGTCTTTTCCAGCGAGGCAGCAACGTCATCGCACTGCTGAAGCTCCGTTTTGGTCTCACTATTCTCTTTGTTTAGGCGCTCGCGCTCCAGATTGATCACTTCAAGTCTGCGCCGCGCCGCGTTCATTTGGGTTTCCAGCCGTTCCTGATCGTTCTTGATCCGGACTTCTCTTAAAGTCAGGTCCGAAATCACGCTATCCGTCCGTTCGAGACTGGCGCCGAGTTTTTCAAGATTGTGATTCTTGCTCTTGGAGAGAGGCGCGAATTTTCGCAATGGTCGTATCCAGATCCGACACCCGGACTTTGAGCGTTTCTATTTCCCGGCGCTTCTCAAAAACCTCTTTTCGACCGCCTTCCTGCGACCCTCCTGTTATCTCCCCGTAGCGGTTGAGCACCTCGCCTCGGGTCGTGACTAGGTCAACATGAATCCCGTTGGTCTCCCATATCTCGACCGCTCTCTCGATGTTTTCCACCAGGAAACAGCGATCCAGAAGAAAATTGCCAAGCTCTTCAAAGCCATTGCGGAATCGGACCATATCTTTGAGCCGCAGAAGGCCTGTGGGAGCGTGGTCGTTGTCGTTTTCCGATATCCGTCTGGGAAACAGCGGAATCAGAGTCGTCCTGCCGGCATCGGCCTCTTGAAGCTGATTGGCCGCTTCAATCGCGTCGCGGGTGGACGCCACCACCACATGCCCAAGGCGCTCTCCAAGGGCAGCTGTTAGAGCTTCCTGAAATTCCTCCGGAACTTCAATCATTTCGGCAAGAGGTCCAAGCAGATACTCTCTTGCCTGAGTTTCCCGACTTTTCATCAGGAACTTGACCCCATCGCCATACACCGCGTAATCGCGCTGCATCTCTTCCAGCGATTCAAGCCTCGCCCTGTCCGCTGCGGCAAGCTTTTCGGTTTGAGCCAGTTCATTTCTCAGCGAAGCAATGGATGCCCTCGTTTGATCTCGTTCCGCGGACAATCTTCCCTTTTCTTCGACGCTCTCCCCGCGAAGCCGGCAAACGCGAGCCAAGTCATCGGCCACTTGACTTGTTTCATCCTCGTCTTTCTTGAGCCCCAAATGGATGGATTCGTAATCTTGACCTGCTTTTCGCGAGAGCGCTTCCAATTTCGGCCAATCGCCTGCTTAGAGTTTCCCGGCGATTCCTTTGTTGGGCTGTTTCCTGGAGAGTGTTGAATAGGGTCTCTTTGAGCTGCTCCAATCGCTTTTTTTGCGAGGCAAGCTCTTCTTCAGACTGGCGGGAGGCGCCGAGGGCCTCGTTCAATTCCGTTTTCGCTGCCTCGGTATCCGACTGAACTTCAGAACAGCGATTTTCCAATTCGCGTGACTGAGCCCCTAATCTCTTCTATCCTTTCGTTGAATGCCTCAGTCTCCGCAGAGCGGCGTTCTTGCCGCTCCAGCAGCTCCGAGATGCGTCGACGATCAGATTGTGCACGGCTTCTGATCGAGGTGAGTTCGAGGTCAGTCTTGTGCCGGGCTTCGAGCAATTCCTTCAGGTGAGTTTCGGTCTGTAGGGCCTCGATACGGGATTTCTCCAGTTGGGCCTCGGCCTCGGCAAGTCCGCTTTCCTGCTCGAGCAACGCCGATTTATTTCGGTCCAGGTCTTCTTTGACGCGTCCATGCTGTCGCTGAAACTCGTGGCATTTATATGCATGAAGGCTGATGTCGAGTTCCCGTAACCGGGCATTGAGCTGTCGATAACGCTCGGCCTTGGATGCCTGCTTTTTGAGGGAAACGCTCTGTCGCTTGACCTCGCCTATAAGGTCTCCGATACGGAGCAAATTTTGCTTTGTTTGTTCGAGTTTCTTTAGCGCGATCTCCTTGCGGGACTTGTAGCGCGTGATGCCCGCCGCTTCCTCAATGAAAAGGCGCCGATCCTCGGGCTTTGAGGCCACGACCATATCCACACGACCCTGTTCGATGATCGCGTAGGAATTTCTCCCCACTCCCGTGTCCATAAAGAAATCGGTTACATCTGACAGACGGCACGGAATGTTATTGATCTCATATTGCGACTCGCCGTCGCGGAACAGGCGCCGAGTAATCATTATCTCGTCGTATTCGGCCATCGTGGGAGGGACTATACCGTCATCCGTGGAGAGGACCAGTCGCACTTCCGCCATGCCGACCGGCTTGCGCGTCTCTGACCCGTTAAATATTACATCTTCCATTTTCTTACCGCGGAGGCTCCTAACTCGTTGTTCGCCCATCACCCAGCGAATGCCTTCCAGGACATTGCTTTTGCCGCTTCCATTGGGGCCGACCACGGCGGTAATCCCGGGCCTGAAATCAAAGACGGTTTTGTCGTGAAAACTCTTGAATCCCTTTATTTCAAGGCGCTTTATCTTCATTTTCGGTTCCATCCGCGAATTCGGGCGGATCGTATCTTCGCTTCTGCTGAATGTAAAGCAAAAAGCCACACCGGAGGTAACTCTTCAGTTACGGGCGGCCAAAGATTGTCATTGCGAGCGGAGCGAAGCAATCTCCCGGCTTAGGGGATTGCTTCGTCATTTCACTCCTCGCAATGGCAGCTAGACGCGCCAGCGTGAGCAGATGACTATCGCGAAACCACGCCAATCAGTTAGGAGTATTTTACCTCAGAGGACCCTGAGGGCGCAGGGAAGAATTTCAAATGATATTCCTGAGCGATTGTCGACCTTAAGCCTTAGTACATGGAGGTGTCAATCCTCTGTCCAAGATCTCTCGCACCGTCTTCAACATGTCGGACAGTGTGAAAGGTTTGGCGACATAGCCGGACGCCAGAGCTTCGATTCTCATTCTGGTCGTCTCATCGCTGGAAGAATATCCTGTTGAAATAAGGATCTTCGCTTTGGGATTGATCTTCAAGATTTCCTCAAGGCATTGCTCACCACCCATCTCAGGCATAATGAGGTCCAGTATCACCAGAGCGATCTTTTCCATTCTTGTTTGGTAAACAGCAAGGCCCTCCTTTCCGTTGCCTGCGGTAACCACTTTATAGCCTGCCTTCTTCAGAATTCGCGCTCCAAGATCCCGCACCATTTCCTCATCATCTACCAGGAGAATGGTTTCGGCTGCCCTGCGCCGAAAGGCCGGTGGCAGATCGAATCCTTGGAATGATCCTCGCTAGTCAATTCTTCATACGATAGCGCGGGAAAATAAAGCTCAAATCTGGTCCCCTTTCCAGGCTCACTGTTGCAAATTATCCGGCCACCATGTCCTTGAACAATGCCATGAACTATGGCAAGCCCAAGGCCGGTACCCTTAGTGAAGTCTCGATTCTTGGTAGTGAAGAAGGGATCATACATGCGTTCCATGGTTTGCGAGCCCATTCCATGACCGGTATCTGAAACCGCCAAGAGCACGTAGTTTCCCGGCTTGGTCCGTGAATGATTTTTGCTATAGGCCTCGTCCGGGATTGCATTTTTCGTTTCGATCGTCAGTTTTCCCCCGTCCGGCATAGCATCCACCGCGTTGAGAGCCAAGTTCATTATTACTTGCTGTATTTGTCCCGTGTCTCCATCAATTAAGGCCAGGTCTTCGGACAGCCTCAAGTCGAAGGAGATCATTTTCGGGATAGTCCTCGACAGCAGCTCCTTCATATTTTCAATTTCACTATTCAGGTTCAACGGCCCGAGTTGGGTGTCGGTCTGTTCGCTGAATGTCAGCATTCTCTGGACCAACGCTGCGCCGCTGGAAGCTGCTTCAACCACTTTCTTGAGATCAGCCGCTTCGGGGTCATCCTCCGCCTTCTCCACGAGAAGCAGTTCGGAATAGCCCAGGATGATAGTCAGCAGGTTATTGAAATCGTGAGCGATACCCCCAACCAGAGTCCCTAATGCCTCCATCTTTTGAGCGTGCAGAAGTTGACGCCTCAGATTTTCCCGCTCTTGTTCACCACGTATTTGTTCAGTAATATCTTCGCACGTCATTATGAACTCGCCGGTATGCAATTGCGCGGACCTGAAAGATGACCGACTTCCGGGTTCCATCAGCGCACGTCACATTGAAGGTCCGAGCCTTCATTGCGCCGTCTTTTAGATCGGCAAGGTCCGACACGCCAAGCCGCAATGACTTCTCGCCTGTGTTCCGGGTCCGGCCAGGACTTTTCCAGCCAATGCTTGCCGTCGGGTATGTCGTTCAGGTAATAGCCGAATATTTCGGTGAATTTCGGATTTACATATTCATAGGTATTGTCTTTCCGGACCATCACTATCCCAAAGGGAGCGTCATCTACCAAAGTCCGGAATTTCTGTCTCTCATTTTCTCTTTCTTGCTCAGCCCTCTTGCGATCCGTAATGTCCCGTACCACGGCAAGCACGCACGGCTTGTCATCCAAAATGGCCTTCCTGAGATTTACCTCGACCCAGAATGGCCGGCCGTCTTTGGTTTTGGCCTGCCACTCAAATAGCTGAGGTTCGCCTTGCGCTGCCAGCCCGATGCGCCGCAACGCCAGTTCCCGCGCATGTTGTTCCTCAGTGGGACCCATCTGGCCTGCCATCAAGCGGGAAGCCTCTTCGCGGGTATAGCCGTACATCTCGCACATCTTTTGGTTCACGTCGATTATTGCGCCGGTTTCTATGTCGTGAACGAAAATAGCGTCATTCATCGAATCAAAAATTGCGCGATAGTTGGCTTCCGACCTCTGAAGAGCTTCCTCAGCTCGTTTTCTGTCAGTGATATCTATGGCAGCGGAGATCCCTCCCTGGTATTCTCCGATCTCGTTTCGGATGGCGGCTGCCCAGACATCAGCCCACAATATGCGGCCGTCCTTCCGGATGTAACGCTTTTGGAAGCGACAAGAATCCCTCTCTCCTCGTATAAGTTCTTCGTGACATTGCTCCGTAATTTCGAGGTCATCGGGATGGGTGACCTCACGAAAGGCTAGCTGTGCAATTTCATCTTGACGATAACCGAGCATATTTGCAAAGGCTGCGTTTGCCTCCAGTATCCGACCATGGCGATTCAGGTTGATTCCTGCAGCGGCATTATCAAAGACTGCCCGGTACTTCTTTTCGCTCTCACGTAGCGCTTCTTCGGCTTTTTTCCGTTCGGATATATCTTTGATCCATACTTGCACGACGCGGCATTCCTTGAACCTCGATGGCCCGAGCATTGATCTCAGCGTCAAAGCTTGAACCATCTTTCCGCCGCTGCTTGATCTCATAATGACCGGGCACGTCTTCTCCGCGCATCCGGGCCGCCGCCCTATCGGTCACCATGTCTCGATAATCAGGATGCAGCGTCAGCCAATAATCCATCCCCTCCAGCTCTTCCTTTTGATAACCGAGCATTTCGCAGAGTCTCGAATTCGCGAACACTATTTTCGTGCCATCATGGATCATGATGCCGTCGAAGCTCTCCTCCACCAGCGTTCGGTATCTCTCTTCACTTTGGCGGGCTTCCTCTTCAGCTTTCTTCTGTTCGGATATATCCTTGATCCAAACCTGAGATAGTCGTTCTCCCCGACGTCGATCAGACGCGCATTGATCTCAGCGTCAAAGCTAGAGCCATCTTTCCGAAGCTGCTTTATCTCGTAATAACCGGGCACGTCTTCTCCGCGCATCCGGGCAGCGGCTCTTTCGGCCACCATGTCTCGATAATCAGGGTGGAGGGTAATCCTATGGTCAATCCCATCCAGCTCTTCCTTTTGATAACCGAGCATCTCGCATAGACGCGAATTGGCAAAAACTATTTTCGTGCCGTCATGGATCATAATTCCGTCGAAGCTCTCTTCCACCAGCGTTCGGTATCGCTCTTCACTCTGGTGGGCTGCCTCTTTATCCTTTTTCTGTTCAGATACATCCCTGATCCATACTTGGATAAGAGGCGCTCCTTGAGCCCGGAGAACCCGAGAATTAATCTCCGCGTCGAAGCTTGTTCCGTCTTTTCGAGCGAGTTTTAGCTCGTAACGGCTGGGGACATCTTCTCCGCGCATCCGTGCCGCCACCCTCGATGTTACCGTTTCCTGATAGTCCGGATGCACAATAAGCCAATGATCCATCCCTTCCAGTTCGTCCCTCTGATAACCGAGCATTTCGCAAAGCAGCGAATTCGCGAAGGTGATTTTCGTGCCATCGTGGACCATTATGCCGTCGAAGCTTTGTTCCACCAGTATCCGATACCGTTCTTCGCTTTGCTGGATGGCGTCTTCTGCCCGTTTGCGCTTGGATATATCCTTGATCCAGACTTGCGAACTAATCTGCCCTCCGACATCAATTGGCCGGCCATTGATTTCAGCATCAAAGCTTGAGCCATCCTTACGCTGAAGCTTTACTCCATAGAAGGACGCTACGGTCTCTCCGCGTTGGCGAGCAGCGACTCTCTGCGCAACCAGTTCCCGATAATCCGGATGTACCCGTAAGCAAATGGTCCATCCCCTCCAGTTCTTCCTTCCGATAGCCGAGCATTGCGCACAGAGGCGAATTGGCGAAAACTATTTTCGTGCCATCATGGATCATGATGCCGTCGAAACTCTCTTCCACGAGGGACCGGTATCGTTCTTCGCTTTGTCGCCGGCCCTCTTCGGCCTTTCTCCGTTCGGATATGTCTCTGACCCACGATTGTATGACTGGTCGGCCTTCTAGATCGACGGCCCGCGCATTGGTTTCAGCCTCAAGGGCTGACCCATCCTTTCGCCGGAGCTTCAGTTCGTAAAGCGCGGGAACATCTTCCTCCTGCATCCTGGCAATAATCCTCTTCTTCACTAGTTCTCGACTGTCAGGATGAACAGTGAGCCAAACATCTATGCCTTCCAGCTCTTCTTTGCGATAGCCGAGCATTTCGCAGAATCGTGAATTGGCGAATAGCACATTATTGCCATCGTGGATCATAATTCCATCGAAGCTCTCTTCAACGAGAGCACGGTATCGCTCTTCGCTTCTGCGGAGACTTTCCTCGGCGTTCTTTCGTTCGGATACGTCCCTGACCCAGGCTTGAATACACGCCTCTCCTCCTATCTCGATGACCCGAGCGCTAATCTCTGCGTCAAAGTTTGAACCATCTTTGCGAAGGAGCTTGATCTCATAATAACCGGGCACGTTTTCTCCGCGTATCCGGGCAGTGGCTCTCTCAGTTACGAGTTCCCGATAATCAGGGTGCAAGACCTCCGAATATTCCATTCCCTCCAATTCTTCCTTTGAATAACCGAGCATCTCGCTGAAACGTGAATTCGCAAACAGTATTTTCGATCCTTGCAGGATCAGGGCTCCGTCAAAACTCTGCTCCAGCGAGGTGCGATAACGTTCCTCGCTCTTGCGGAGCCTGATCCTCTGCTTCGACTTTCTCTGACATATCCGTTGTGCAGCATATGACGATCTTTTTGGCAGGATCAGAAGCGCTGAAAAGGGCCAGCTCGGAGGAGCGCGTCGAACACCGAGCCGTCCTTTCTCTTTTGCTTTGCTGAAATCTCCGCGATATTTCCGACCTGCAGATCCGAATACGCGATCCGCCCGACGCGGTCAAACTCATCGTGGGACGCAAATAGGATTTCGGTGCTTTTCCCAAAGTAGTCATTTGCGCTTTCAAAGCCATGTATCTTCATGAAAGCCGGGTTCGCCCAAGTGAGTTTTCGATCCTCCGCGAGACTGACCCCCACGGGCAAAGTATCTGCTATGGCCCTGAACGTTTGCGCGTCTTTTCGCAGCACTTCTTGTGTCAACCGGTGACCGGCCAACCGCTTTATCAGTTTTTCGTTCGTTTCGCGCAGTTCGTCCGCAACTTGTTCTTTGTGCCTATGGTCCTTATTTTGTGGCGCCATAGCAGTCTCCTCCAATGTGACCAAACGGTTCGCTCTAGCCTGAGTTGGGTTAAGGCGACCATCATCCAATCATGATGGTCGCTAAATAGTCCCGCCGTCCATGCATATGCTAGAGGGTAAGGACTGATCCGTCTACTCTCGTGCTGGTTTTTCAGAATCAGCGGGCCTGCGCAAATGATAGCAAGTTTCGTACCAATTGCATAGGGAAAGAACGAGCGTGTAGTAGGCCGATAATACTGAATATCTTCAAGACGAATAGTCAATTCTCTTGTCAAAATACCTCAGATCACAGACGTGGCCTATGGGAGAGGCCCCATAGTCTGTGGGACGAATCCTATTTTTGAGAGCGAGCGGCAATCTGCAATTTCCGGTTCCTAACAGAACTCTAATAGTTTCAGCCCTTATAGGAGGGTTTGAAATCATCCGCGAGGCTACAGTTTGAAATGGGGCCTTGTAGGCTCCTGAGATCATCAAAATGGGTCGATTCGACCCATCCAGCTTTCTAATAGGATGTGCGTCTTGTTACGGCCGTGCTATGATGATCGTCATGGATGACGGCCGATACCAATATATTCTGATCAGAGAGGCTACAGTGCTGGTGCGGATTAAGCCGGCAAACCAGGAGGGCGCGGAATGAACTCACACCGGAATTATTTGACGTGCGAACGGGAGTTCAGCTAAGAGAGATTCATCCTGCATTCGAAGTTACGGAGTTGGAACGTGGATACAGGCTCTCGAAAGAGTACGCAGTCACCATTATCGCCGGCGGGGCCCCATTCGGGGCTGAATTGGAGCCGAACCGCTCCAATGTAGTCAACATAACAGATATCAGACAGAGGCGGCTTGACGCCGTTGTAGCAGATTCTATTTTTGATCAGCTCCGTGTAATCTCCCGGTTGCTGAACAAATTGCTACAGGCCGCCGAAGATGTCCGGAAAGAAGAGCGATTCTGGCTGTCACAACAGGCGTTGTCACTGATAAGAAAATTTTCCGGTCGGGAATTGAGTGAACTGGAGGAGATAGTGGAATGGTTAAAAAGCCGCCCAAAGAAGTGAACGGAGGCATCGGGTCCTACTGAAGGCAAAGTCCTGAGATTAATTTCGAGGGAACAACATCCATGAAGGCGACGATTTTGATTGTCTGCGCAGCGTCAGTTGTTCTCTGCTGGCCGTCCCTTCCATCAGCGGAAGACAATCCTGTCAAATTATTTGATAAAGGAAAGGCGCTACTTAGCGCCGGCAATTATGATCAGGCCATCGAAATTTTCTCGAAAGTCGCCGGCATGTTGGATCCGGCGAAACGCAATGCCCATGTCGTCATTCTGGCCAGGGCCAAGGCGTATTTGGCGCAGGGAGATTGGAAAAACGCGTCGAAAGATGTCGCTCAGGTTGTTCAGACCGAGGGAATTGATGGTGAAATCCTAGCTTCGGGGCTTCAGTTGCGCAGCGCTGTGAATATGCGGCGAGGTCGCGAGAAGCAAGCTTTGGGAGACCTGACGTCGGCTATCAAGGTTCAGCACGAAAACGATTCGTTAAGATCACTCTGCTTCGCCAATCGAGGAATGACGTTCACCAGACTTGGTCAGGCGGATAGAGGAGTGAGCGATCTAAGCAAGGCCATAGAATTGGACCCGAAATCAGGATTTGCGTACGCGGGAAGGGCCCAGGCTTATTTGAGGCAAGATAATATCGAATGTGCCCGGAAGGACAGCGAAGCAGGCTCTCCGGCTTAATCCGGACGAACAAACGAGAAAAATCGCGGAGAAAGTGCTTCAAGAGTTGTCCGTGTCTGCATCCGGCCCATCAAGGGTCTCCGTTTCGATGGGGGCTCACGGCCACATATTTGTTCAGGTCTCTTTCAGTAAGAACGGGAAGCCTCACCGCTTTCTACTCGATACCGGAGCTACATACAGTCTGATCGATCGTGACCTGCTGGCTGAAATAAGCCATGAGACGGAGGTCAAGCAGATAGGCAAAGGAATGGTCAGCACCGCTGACGGCGCTGTTCACACGGTGACTCGTTACAAGGTGAAGACAGCTTTTTTATACAACTTACCGCTTGGAGAAATTGAGGTCCATGTCTTCGACAAGAAAGGTAAACGAATTACGAACCTCCTGGGCGCCCAAAGCCTGCGCAGTGTATCGGTTTCCATAGACAACCAGGAAAGGAAAGTCGAGATCACACGAAAAGATTGATTACAGCTAGTTACAAAACCTTCATGTCCGGTTGTGAACGGTAGGCGCGCTTCTCGAAGCGCCCTGATTTCGGGTGGTCCATCCCGCGCCTCGCTGGACCCCTACGGACAATCCAGTATCGTTTCATCCAATCGGGGGTTGCAACCAGTCGCGGATATTAACTCCGGGCAAAATCCCGAAAGTCCACTTGGTCCGGCGACGGGCCAAGCCCCACAACCGTAAAGGCTGCTTTGGTAAGCATGTGTTCCGCGGTTTCGGCCAATTCGGCAGGAGTCACGGCCTCCATCTTTTCAATGATTTCAGCCATGCTGAGATAACGGTCGAAATAATACTCACATTTGGCAAGTCTATTCATGCGAGCATCCGTGGATTCCATAGCGAGAATAAAATTTCCCTTGATGTGGCTCTTGGCCGTGCGGATGTCATCGTCAGTCAACGACGAGTGCAGATTCATGGTTTCCGCGCTTGCCACGTCGAGAAGCTCTTGCAACCTTGCCGGTTCGCAACCCGCGTAGATTCCGAAGACGCCCGTGTCGACGAATGAAGAGAGAAACGAGTAAACATTATAAGCCAATCCGCGCTTTTCCCGAACTTCTTGAAATAACCTTGAACTCCAACCTCCGCCCAGAAGAGTATTCAGGATATAAGCTGCGTGACGCGTTTCATGTGTAGCGCTGGGTCCGACCGTGCCGATGCAAACATGAACCTGCTCGATGTCACGCTTTTCCAGATGCACGCAAGGCTGGTGCTTCGACGCATTCGGCTTATCCCTGTTCGAACCATTTGGGAGCTTTCCCATTTCTGTTTGAAACAAGTCCACGAATCGGTCATGGTCCAAGTTTCCCGACGCGCATATGATTGTTTCTTGAGGTGTGTAGTAGCGATTCTTGAAATCTACAAGGGTTTCTCGATCAAGCCCGGTGATGATGGGTATGGTCCCCATAATGGGTTGTCCCAAAGGATCATCCTGCCAGAAGCGGAGCCCGAACATTTCATGCAGATAATCCTCGGGGCTGTCGTCCACCTGGTAGATTTCCTGACAAATTACCTGCTTTTCACGCTCAATTTCGTGTTCCGGGAAGGACGCATTGAGGAAGATGTCACTAAGCAGATCTGCGGCGAGTTCAAGGTTTTCGTCAAGGACCCGGCAATAGAAGCAGGTCAATTCCTTGCTCGTGAAAGCATTCAGCGCTCCACCAACTGCGTCGATCTCTTTTGCAATGTCCAATGCCGATCTGCGTTCAGTTCCTTTGAAAACCATATGTTCGATGAAATGACAGATGCCGTTGTGCGCGGGATCTTCGAATCTTGAACCGCAGCGAACCCATATTCCCAGCGATACGGATTGCACATACGGGACAGCTTCAGTAACAATCCTGATACCATTATCAAGGGTTGTCTTGCGATAAGTGACGGGATCCTGGTACTTTGAATTCAAGCGGGTGTTACACTTCCTGATTACAGACCTTTTAGTTCCCGGACTTGAGGCGGCTCTGCGCCCGGAGACAATGGAGGTTGAGACTCATCCCCCTCTCCATACCACCCCCATCGTAATGTTAGGCCATTACACTCGTAGGCGAACGTCTATAACTCATCCGGGGTCTGACCTATAGCGTCTTTGCGGGACAGCTTGATCTTTCCTTGAGGGTCAATCCCGATTACTTTCACAGGAAAAGAGTCCCCTTCCTTAATCACGTCAGTAACCTTGCGTACACGTTCGGGAGCAAGCTGGGAAATATGAACCAGACCGTCGGTTCCAGGAAAAATTTCGACAAAAGCGCCGAAATCCGTAATTTTTCTCACCACTCCCATATAAATACGGCCTAACTCGGCCTGTTGCGTGATAGTTCGAATCGCGCTCTTAGCCTGTTCGGCCCCACCCGCGTCCACGGAGGCAATCGTGACTTTGCCCGTGTCATCCACTTCTATTTTTGTGCCGGTTTCTTCCTGGATGGACCTGATTACCTTGCCGCCCGGTCCAATAATGTCCCTTATTTTATCGGGATTTATATACATAACAAAGATTCTGGGCGCGTATTGCGAGATCTCCTGTCTGGGTTGAGACAAGACCTTTTCCATCTCATCGAGAATATGCAATCGGCCTTCTTTTGCCTGATATAGCGCTTTAGCAAGGATTTCTTTGGTAATGCCTTTAATCTTTATGTCCATCTGCAGGGCTGTGACCCCGACCCGTGTTCCTGTCACCTTGAAATCCATGTCTCCGTGGTGATCTTCGTCTCCGATAATATCCGAGAGGATCACAATTCGGCCGTCCTCTTCGAGAAGCCCCATGGCAATTCCCGCAACCGGCGCCAGCAAGGGGACACCTGCATCCATCATTGAAAGGGAGGCCCCGCAAACTGTAGCCATAGATGACGATCCGTTGGATTCGAGGATCTCCGAAACTACCCGTATAGTGTACGGAAAATCTTCGTCATGTGGCAGCAGATACGACACGGCCCTCTCGGCGAGCGCTCCGTGACCTATTTCTCGGCGGGAAGGTCCGCGAAGAAATTTTACTTCACCCACACTGAACGGCGGGAATTTATAATGAAGCATAAAAGACTTGTATGAGGCCCCTTCAAGCGCTTCAATTTTTTGTTCGTCGGACGATGTTCCCAAGGTCACCACCACAAGGGCTTGTGTTTCTCCCCTGGTGAATAATGCGCTCCCGTGTGTCCTGGGAAGGACCCCGACCTCGCACGAGATGTCACGCACTTGCTCGAAAGAACGGCCATCAATACGTCGGTTTGTCTCCAGAATGATCTTCCGGAGGTATTCCCCTTCGATCTTTTCCAGGTAGCCGAGAATCTCGGATCGGCGGGCCTGACCATCCTCGCCCAGCGACGCCACAATGTCATCATACACGCCCGCCAGCGCGGAATGGCGCTCCAATTTATTCGGGATCACAAGTGATTGTTGTATGCGTTCAGCGAATTCGCTTTTAATCTTGGCGATAAGTTCCTGATCCGGCGCCGGTGGGATGACTTCGCGTTTTGGTTTACCCGCTTTAGCCTGAAGCTCCTCCTGTGCGGCTACAATCTTGAGAATTTCTTCATGGGCTCTGAAAACGGCTTCGAGAACAATGTCTTCAGCTAATTGATCCGAACCGCCCTCCACCATAACTATTCCGTTGCGTGAGCCAACAACGACCAGGCTTAGGTCTGAATAGGTATCTTCGATAGGCGACGGATTAATGACGAAATTTCCTTCGACCCTGCCTATGCGCACCGCTCCTATAGGTCCATGAAAAGGAATATCGGAGACGACCAGAGCGGCTGAAGCCCCGTTTATGGCCATGATGTCAGGGTCATTTTCGCCGTCAGAAGAGAGTACCGTAGCAATAATTTGGGTCTCGGACTTGAAGCCGTCCGGGAAGAGGGGGCGGATGGGTCGGTCAATAAATCTCGAAGTCAAAATCTCTTTTTCCGTGGGGCGCCCCTCACGTTTGAAGAAACCGCCGGGAATTTTTCCCGCCGCGTAAGTCATCTCCAGGTAATCAACGGTCAGTGGAAAAAAGTCTATGCCTTCACGGCCATGCTTTTCCGCGACGGCAGTGACCAGGACCATTGTCTCCCCGGAACTGACTACGACTGCCCCGGAAGCCTGTTTAGAAAGTCGTCCTGTTTCGAACGAAATTTGTTTATTCACTATAGTGGCGTTGGAAGAATGTGCCATAATTCGGATGATCCTCATTCCGCGTGATGGGCGCGCGGCAAAAGCAATAAATTAAGCCTGGAAGTATCTGCCCTATTTTCTGATGCCCAAACCTGCAATAATGGCTTTGTACCGATCGACGTTTTTTGACCTGAGATAATCGAGTAATCGCCGGCGCTGGCCCACAAGCTTCAACAGTCCTCTACGGGAATGATGATCTTTCTTGTGGATCTTAAAGTGTTCGGTCAGATAGCTGATCCGCTCGCTCAGCAGGGCAATCTGAACTTCCGGAGACCCAGTGTCGCTCTCGTGTACTCGATACTTCTCGATTATTTCTCTTTTTTTCTCAATTGGGAATGCCAACTCTCGCCTTCCTCCTCAACAGACAACTAGGATTTTAGTCTAATCGAATTTAAATATCATGGCGGAGGTTAGAAGTAAAGGCCGAGATCAAAAAGCTGGCGTGCCATAGTCGATTTGCTTCGGGAACCCCAGCGCAGGAATTCTTCCAAATGAACTCTCGTGCCGGTATCGGAAAATCCAAGGTTTGATTTCTTTTCCAAATAAGCCGAAAATCAGATTTGATTTATGTTGCAGGCTACGCTATCATGAACATGGTAGCTTTTGGCCGAAGGATTCCTCTCTAGTAACCCCATCGCAAGAATACGAGTTCTCTGTATTACGTCTGCGTTTTCAAATCGCAGATCCCCCTCAGGAGGAAACAAAATGGATTTCATAGCACGTCTCACCGAGCTGGTCGGAGCAGAGGTGATTACAACTTCACCGATTGATTGTCTGGCATACTCCAGAGACATGTCAATCCACCTGGGAGCGCCGCAAGTTGTGGTCTTTGCCGGCGGCACGGAACAGGTGAGTAAGATCTTGGCTCTATGCAATGCCGAGAAGGTCCCGGTCGTCGCTCGTGGGACCGGCTCTTCTGTGACAGGAGCTGTCCTACCGGCTAAAGGCGGGGTTGTGCTGGATTTCACTAGAATGAATAATGTTAAAGAGCTCAATAAAGAGGATGGCTACGTCGTCGTCGAACCGGGGGTAATTTGCAACGCCCTAAATGCAAAGCTTGCTCCAACGCACTTTTTTCCTCCGGATCCCGGAAGCGCGCCAATTGCAACAATCGGCGGAATGATTTCAACCAACGCGAGCGGCGTGCGCGCAGCGAAATACGGGACTACCAAAGACTACGTCAAAGGCCTGACTGTCGTGATGGCAGACGGAACAGTGATTCAAACGGGGAGCATCGCGCCGAAGAGTTCCGCGGGCTATGACCTCACGCACTTGATCGCAAGCTCCGAGGGGACTCTTGGCGTCATCACCGAGGCTACTCTCAAAATATTGCCCATGCCCGAATATGAAGCCTTTACCAAAGCCTCGTTCCCGGATGTAGCTTCAGCAGGGAGGGCAGTGGAAAAGATATTCAGTTCAGGGCTGGAACTGGCTACGTGTGAAATACTGGATAACGTCTGTCTCGATGTCGCTCGGAACGCCCTGAAAATGGATATCCCCAAGGACGTGAATTGTCAGCTTTTCATGGGGATCGACGGTCCCAAAAGCGCTGTACAAGAACAAATTAGAAAGATAGACGAGATCTGCGAATCCGTTGGCGGTGGGGGCAATGTCTGGTCTGATAGTCCCCTGGAAAAGGCAAAGGTTTTCGCTGCCCGCGGCGGATTGGTTCCCGCCATGAGTAGGCTCAAGCCTCAATATCGGCTGGTGCCCCTGGTCGAAGATTTTGGGGTGCCTATCAGCAAGATTCCGGAAACAATCAGTGAAATCCAGAGGATAGGAGATAAGCACGGGTTCCCTGTGGCGACCTTCGGCCACATCGGTGATGGAAATCTTCACGCCACTTTTATTATGAATCCTACTGTCCCGGAACATTGGGACAAGGTGAAAAAGATCGCATTGGATTTTATCGACATGACCCTACGGTATCGGGGGACAGTATCCGCCGAGCATGGGGTGGGGATGGCCAAGTCTCCGTACATACGCGATCAGCTTGGAGCGTCTCTGGATGTTATGCAGGGCATCAAGAAGGCCCTTGATCCGAACAATATTCTGAATCCCGGCAAAATGGGGTTTGACGACTCCATTAAGGATGTTCTGGATATGAACGTGTTTGAGAAATACCTCAAACAGCCCGAGAAGGTCGAGCATTTTCCCGAAGGTATCGAAAACGAAATCCTGGCCTGTATGCAATGCGGTTTTTGTAGGGCCGGCTGTCCGACCTTTGCGGAAAGCACAATGGAGGCTCTCAATGCAAAGGGACGGATGGCATTAGCCCATTATATGCTGATGGGCGAAGTTCAGCCTTCCAAGGAGCTTGCGAAACGTCTGTACCAATGCATGATGTGCCTGAACTGTAAGTCTGTGTGCCCGGCTCAAATAAAGGTTTCCGACGTTGTGCAAGCGGCTCGCGAAAGGCTCGTAGAAAAGGGCTATTTGCCCGAGGTCTTCAAACCGGCCCTTGCTTCAATGATCGACGCTGCGAACCCGTTGTTGGCTCCGCAGGAGAAGAGGGCCGACAGCTATCCATCGGAGTACAAGAAAGCCGTTCCCGGTCAGACCGAAGCGATCTTGCATCTGGGATGCGTAGCGAGTTTCCAGGATGTGAAGATCATACCATCCATAATGCAGATCCTGGATAATGCCGGAGTTAATTACGGCTCACTGGGTCAAGAGGAATCTTGCTGCGGCTATCTGGCTTACCTGGTCGGCGACATGCCCACATTCAATCGGGCCAGGGAAATGTACATGGAACGCATGGCGAAGTACAAGCCCAAAGAGCTGATTACGACTTGCGCGGGTTGCCTCAAGACTTTCCGCGATCTGTATCCCCATTATGGAAGCGCAAACGGCTTCACCGTGACCCATGCCGTGGAGCTTCTGGAAAAGCTCATCAATGACGGCAAGATAAAATTCAAGAGTGACGCGGCCCCTATAAAAGCGATTTATCACGATCCCTGCGACATGGGACGCCACATGGGAGTCTACGAACCGCCCAGAAATGTGCTCAAAGCGATCCCGGGAGTGGAACTCCTCGAATTCCCCCTGAACAGGGCCCTGGCAAAGTGCTGCGGAGGTGGAGGCGGCATGAAGGGCTTCGACAACGAAATGGCGGGAGATATCGGTTACAAGCGACTGCTGTCAGCGGTCGATCTTGGGGCGGAAGTGCTGGTCTCGGCTTGTCCGTCCTGTAAAGGCTCCTTTAATCAGGCAGCGGCCAGAGCGCGTAAAGAGAAAAAAGGCAAAATCAGAGTGATGGATATCACCGAACTGGTAGCCAGCCGCTTGGCGTGATGAACTCTCGAAGAATGTATCCGGGGGGACCTTTTCTCGGTAGAAAAGGTCCCCCCGGACCCCCTCCCAAAGACTTCATGATGTTGATTAACTCGCCCAAACCGAGAAACAGTCTTTCCTGATTTCATAGCTGCTGTTTATAGTAAGTCTTGCGCACAGAACGATACTATTCGGAGCGTGCGCAGAGTGGTAGGCCAGGCTGCTGTAGGGGCGACTGGCGAGTCGCCCTCCTGGTTCCGTCAGGCGCAAGAGCCCGCCGCGGCTCGGAGCCCGAGGCGCTGGACGATCGGCACGGAGGCCGGTCGACTACCGAAGATCGCGTCGATGCCGCCCGTTCAAGATGCCTGTGGGCGCCAAATTGTCTTTTTCCCGAGTACTTCTTGAGAAACTCTACATAACTGCGACGGACAAAAAAAATGCCGGGCTCACATCCAGCCCGGCCGTTGTAGGAGGTAAAGGAGTGTTGAAGTTCTTGTTGTCAAGTTGTGCTTCAACAATTTCTATTAACATACCATAAAGTAATGAATTTTGTCAATATATTTTGTTAAACAAGTTCTTGAGGTTATGTTGCGGAAATCCCTGTGGAAGCGCCCAAAATTCCGCCGGAACCCAAGTTGCTCTTATCCGTCTGACTTATTTCCCGGAAGTATCATCCTTCTCTTTGAGTCGCAGGGTCTGTTTGACCAGCTCTTTTTCATGGTCGAAGTTCACAATCCTTTGGAGCATAATCTTTTGCGCGGCCACAGGGCCGGCTCCATGCCAAGTCCCGACTCCGTGCATGCCCGCGGTCCAGTGTTGGAGCAACTTGTGAACTTTCAGATATGTTTTCCGTGGGCTCGTCTGATCCAAAACTGAAGAACTCTTCCACATAAGGGCCTGTTTCGGGGTTCTTCAGTTCCTTGAGCGAAGGCAGGGTCACAATCAAGCCGCCGCCTATATCGCCGGCCAGCGCCATCGTGCGCCAGAATGCATTACAAATGTTGAGCTTGGCCACATTGCCCATCACCTCATCCGGCAGAAAAACACCCGAACCCACCGGATCTTCGCTCCCTAGTTGCGCCGAGGCCATTCCGCACGCCCGACAGGTCTCTCTCAGGACGACCATTTCGCAGATCTGCTCATTTATGTGCGGGACCTTTTCCAGACCCTTGTATTCCTGTATGAGCTTGCACGCGCCGATGATCTGATTCATGAATCCAACCTTGCACGTGCCACCGCAAGTCATGCGATGGGTCCGAGCAAAGCGCGTGACGATCTTGCCGGAAAACTGAGCTTCTCCGCAGTGAAATACTCGTTCCCAGGGCACAAACACGTCATCAAAGACGACCATTGAGGTTTCCCTCTGGCCGAACAGCGGGTTCCCCAATTCATAGATATCGTCCGCCTGTTCCCTTTCCGCTGAGTAGGATGAGTACCTGGCAAATGTAAGTTATGCCTTTTGTATCGACCGGGACAGCGAACGCGACAGCGTAATCCTCTTCACCTTCGCCGTGAGCCGATTGCGGTAACACCACCAGCTCGTGAGACGCAAAGGCGCCGCTGATGTTGATTTTAGCGCCCCTGACAATGATTCCATCATTGTTCCTGTCCACGACCTTCAGCGAAAGGTAAGGATCGGGCCAATCGAGAGTCTTCTTTTTGCGGCTGCCCCTGGGCTCGGTCAATGCTCCTGCGCAGGACAGGTCCTTTTTCTGGACCATCTTCAGATAATCCATAAAACGCGGATAATAGGAGGTGTTGAGCTTTTGATCCATTTCCCACGTCGTCGCAGCGAGCGCGTGGAAAGCGTCACAGCCGACACAACGGTATATGCAGGTGCCAAGCATCTCCGCGGTGAATGTGCCTGCCTTTGCCTTGGCGTCAAGATGCTGAATACTCGAGGAGACATTGGTGTACCGGTTGACCGGTTCCCCGATAAGAGAAGACGAGCAGGTCATGATGTCCCTGTACCTGTCATCCAGCGCCCAAGCGTAACTCGCCTTGTTGGACTCGACAACGGTCCTGGTAACAGGATTATCGAGCACGCTCTCGACGAGCTTTCCGTTCATAAAAACTCTGGGATGGACGCTCTTAAGACTCTCTTCAAACTGGTCGGGTGTCATCAACGCCATGATCCGTCTCCTCCTTTATTGGTTGCTTGTTCGGTCCGAATTGAAGAAATCCGCTGTTCGAAGAGCTAAGACGAGAGCGTCTACTCGGGACGCTCCGGCCTTCAGAAGCGTTTTGGTCGCCTCGGCTATAGTCGATCCGGTGGTCGCCACATCATCAATCAATAATACATTCTTTTTCCGTACATTAACAGGATCATGGACACCAAACGAATTACGCAGGTTTGCGATCCTTTGGGCCCTGGGCAACCGTGCCTGAGGGGGAGTATCCTTCACCTTGATTAATGATCTGCGGTACAGAGGCAACCTTGTTTTGGCCGAGAGTTTTGACGCCAGAATCACCGCCTGGTTGAAACCACGCTGAAAGAGCCTCTTGCGATGCACAGGCACAGGGATTATCAGATCGAATTCTTTACGGTCATAGTGCCTTTGGAAAGCGGCAATGAGGACATCGGAGAGAGTATTCCCGATATTGAGGGCAGCATAGTACTTGAAACGTATCAAAGCTTCCCGTAAAGGGCCCTCGTAATAAGCGCCATAACGTGCTCTGGAATAAGGCGGGGGCGCCGAGAGACACCGGCCGCAAAGTCCATCGGACTGTAACGCGAGGCCGGGTATGGGCAGACCGCATTGACTACAGAACGGATGTGAAATCACCCTGATGGACTGAGAGCATTCGTAACAAAGAAAAGATTTCGGTTCCACTCGAGCGGAACCGCAAAACACGCAACGCCGCGGAAAAAGAGTGTCTAACAACGCCTCTTTGATCGACATTATATTATCTATCGATATCATTATTTGTCCGACCTGCGGTGGCGGAATTATAGTGGCGATTGAAGAACATGGCGACCTAAAATGTCTGAAACTCGCAGCAATGTAGGATGTGGTTCGCCCGAGTGCTGGAACCGCATCTACGGAACTACGAAAACTTGGCTGGCTGAAAGCCAGCCCATGTTTAGGAGTTTTTGCGGAGGGGTCCGGGGAGGAGCTTTTTGCAAAAAGCTTCTCCCCGGAATCTTCTCTTCTTCACTCTTCACCGCGCGAGCGTTCCGGTGTATCATTCATTCGATGTCATCCTTGATAACCCTCACTACTGACTTCGGAACTCGCGACGGTTATGTCGCGCAGATGAAAGGCGTAATTCTGGGGATCAATCCCGAAGCGCGGCTGATCGACGTGACACATGATATCGAGTCGTTCGACGTTATAGGAGCCGCGCTGGTCATTAAGAGCCTATCGGAATATTTTCCTGTCGGCGCCGTACACGTGGCGGTGGTCGATCCCGGAGTCGGGTAGCGAGCGCCGGGGAATCGTGATGCGCCTTGATGGGCGGTTCTATGTAGGACCTGATAACGGCCTGTTCTCATTGGTATTTGAGCGAAGCCGTTCGACCGAGGTCCGGGAAATTAGTAACCCAAGGCTGCTTCTTGCCCGAACCTCACCCCACTTTTCATGGGAGGGATGTCTTCGCGCCGGTGGCGGCTCACTTGTCGCTGGGGATTGCCTTCGATTCCGTGGGACCGGCCATAGAAGATCCCGTGATATTATCCATGCCGGAGCCTGCGCAAACCGGGAACGGCATTGAGGGCGAGGTCATCCATATTGACCGATTCGGGAATCTCACTTCAAACATCGAGGCTGGAATGCTATCTCGACAGGTGGCTTCCGTGCAGATAGCAGGACAACAGATCAAAGGTATTAAGAAATTCTTTTCTGAAGTCCCCCGCCGGCTCGCCGGTAGCGCTGATCAACAGTTTCGGGTTCCTTGAGATAGCAGTGAACCATGGGGAACGCGTCTTTGGATTTGGGCGTTCAGAAAGGTTCGCGAGTGAAGGTGAGATGGTCCTAGCGGCAATTTAACGAGTACCATCATGCAATCTAACGCCACGGAGAATCTTACCAAAACCAAACCCAGCAAAGCGAAAGTTCTGGCGCTCACCACTTCCTATCCGTCGCATGAAGAAGATCCTTCGGGCGTCTTCATCGCCAAACTCTTGGCCGCAATAAACAGGCGGGGGTACTCCGTTAAGGTGGTGGCCCCTTCTGATGGAACGTTCTATGGAAATCGTAACATTGGAGGAATTGAGACCGTCCGATTCGGCTATTTTTGGCCTCGGTCATTGGAAAGGCTAACTCGCGGCGCGGGCGGCATACCTGAAAACATGGCTCACAGTCTGCTTGCGAGGCTGCAACTCTTGCCGATGATGATCGCGTTTTTCTTGGTTTCGCTTGTGCAATCACGCGGGGCTGACATCGTGTACGCCAACTGGCTAGGCGCTGGCATTGTAGGCGCTCTGGTGAATCTGTTTACCAGGAAGCCGCTGGTTGTGTCTTTCCGTGGGGATGACGGATACCTGGCGCGAGATCGTTTCACCTGGCGAATCCTGACCAAGTGGGTCATTGCACGGGCTGTCTATGGTGGCTCCCGTCAGCGGTGAATTGCTTGATATAATCAAGGGATTGGGAATACCTGAGCAGAAGTGTCATCTTCCTCGTTTTGGCGTGGACACTGACATGTTCCATCCGGCCGCAGCCAAGGTAGATGGCGGGCCGGAGGTCCGGCTGCTTTTTGTCGGCAGCCTCATTGTGCGAAAAGGGCTGCACGACTTGCTCGAAGCCTTAGTGGATACTGCTTTGAAAAACGTGCGTTTGACCGTTGTGGGCGAAGGCTTGTACGGTCCGCAATTGATGGAGATGTGCCGACAGGCTGGGGCTGAAGGATCGCACGGATTGGAAAGGGATCCTTCCGCCCGCTGAGGTGGCGGCTCTTATGAGGTCTTCGGACATCCTATGCCTGCCGAGCTATATGGAAGGCAGACCCAACGCGGTAAATGAGGCTATGGCGTCCGGACTGCCCGGTAATTGCCACTCGTGTAGGGGGTATCCCTGACATGGTGGAAGAAGGCAAGACAGCTTTGCTTTTCGATGCGGGCAACATCCAACAACTTCGCCAATGTTTGATTCAACTTGCTTCCGATACCGAGTTGCAACACAGAATGGGCGCCAGCCGGGCGTGAATTCCTTGTGAAAACCGGCGTGAGCTGGGATTCCACCGCAGAAGAATTCGACGCGATTTTTAGCGGAATTAGGCGCAAACCAAGCCCCTAACCGATTCGGCTGGCAAGACGCAGAGGAGGGTGTCCATGCTCCATACGTACCTCCTAATGCTTGATGTGGTCTTTCGGGGGCAGGGGCTGTCTTTGTGTGGCAGGCTTTCCAGCCTGCCTGTCCTGAAATGCCGATCATGGCAGGCTGGAAAGCCTGCCACACACTTCACGATCCTGCGGCTCCAGGTCTTCACTCTCCGCGTACACGAAAGAATACGTAGATCATAATTTTTCGCTTGACGCGGATTCCCCCGATCATTTATTTTGTATACGAAAGGATTGCCTTCATGCCGTATGAAGATTGTATGGTCTATCTGCTGGCCAAAGCCTACCAAAAGGCGCACGGGGAACTCAAGCATCGGCTGAGCGCCTATGGTCTGACGCCGGTTCAGCAACTGGTCCTGGGCGCGTTGTGTCGGGAAGAAGGGATGTCAGCGGGTGACCTGGGAAAGAAGCTGTTGCTCGATCCTGCCACACTGTCCGGCATCCTGGATCGAATGTCTGACCGAGGATGGGTCGTGAAGCAAATCGATTCGGAAGACAAGAGAGTCTTAAGGCTCTATCTCACGGATGAGGCCAGAGACCTCGAACCTAAGCTCATGCAAGAAAGAGATAAAGCCAACGAGGAGCTTCTGCGGAATTTGACTTTCGAGGAAAAGGTGCTGCTCAAGAGGCTTCTCAAAGTGATACGGGACTAGTTTTTTTTTCGGCAAAAAGTTCGCATACAAACGGACTTGCAGTGGCCAGGCAAATGAAGCCAAACGAGGGAACGAGAGATTTCAAGCAAGCTCAGATGCCTTGTGCAAGAATGTTTATTGTTGACACGGATGTCATCTCTTGCCGCAGGCAAGAGATGCATTGATAGGAGTTTTTGGGGAGGGGGCCGGGGAGGGATCCCGCGCAGAACGCGGGACAAAAAATCCTTCCCCGGCAGCTCTCCAAAGATTTCCTGAAATCGGAGGATGAAATGTGGAAAAAGACGGCCTGTATTTGTTGTGCGCAGAACTGCGGTCTGGAGGTCATGGTCGAAGACAACCGCATAGTCAAGGTGCGTCCGGACAAGGAAAATCCTCGTAGCCAGGGATACAACTGCCGGAAAGGACTAAAGATCCTTCATTATCAGCACCATGAGGATCGACTTAAACGGCCTCTGAAAAGGGTAGGGGACGAATTCAAGGAGGTCTCGTGGGACCAGGCGCTCGGCGAGATAGCGGAAAAGCTCAAATCGACCGTTGACGCCCACGGTCCGCGCTCGTTTGCCTATATGGGCGGAGGAGGTCAAGGGGGCCATTTTGAGGCTGCATTTGGGGTGAGGCTCCTGCGAGGATTGGGCTCGCACTACCATTACAGCCCGTTGGCTCAGGAACTAACCGGCTACTTCTGGGTTAATGGTAGAGCGCTCGGGCGGCAATACCTGGGGACTATCCCTGATCATCACCGGACGGACATGCTGGTGGCAATAGGTTGGAACGGCTGGCTGAGCCATCAGATGCCACAGGCGAGGCGTCATTTGAAAAGGATTTCGGAAGACCCTGACAAGTTGCTGCTCGTGATTGACCCCAGGCGCTCGGAGACCGCTCAGAAAGCTGACATCCATCTGGCTTTACGACCCGGCACGGACGCTCTGCTTTTGCGGGCTATGATCAGCATCATTCTTCAAGAAGGTCGTCTAAAGAATGACTATATCGCTTCACACGTAAGCGGTTTTGAATCAATAAAACCTTGGTTCCTTGACTTCGACTATCGTTCCGCGATCAAGGTATGCGAGTTGGAATATGAGCAGGTCCGAGAAGTTTGTGAGCTTTTGGCCACTCGCAACTGGTCATGCCATTGCGGACCTCGGCATCCTCATGGGACGCCACAGCACGGTCAACTCGTACCTCGAATTGATCCTTCTTGCCATCTGTGGCCGTATAGGAGCGCCTGGCGGGAATTTCATACCCGGCGCGGTTATGCCGCTGGGGGCTCATTCCGATGAACGCAATCCCAAGACATGGCGAACTGTTTCCACCGGCTTTCCTGCGATAATGGGTACATTTCCCCCCAATGTCATGCCCGAAGAAATCCTGTCCGATCACCCGGAGCGCTTAAGAGCGGCGCTAGTGAGCGCTGCCAATCCCGCTGAGGTCGTACGCAGATACGACGGCTTATGAAGAAGCATTTCGAGCGCTCGACTTATTCGTCGTCATGGATGTGGCTTTTACAGAGACTGCAAGTCTGGCTCACTATGTGCTTCCTGCCTCGTCCCAGTTCGAAAAGTGGGAGGCAACTTTCTTTACCTGGAATTATCCGGAGATATTCTTCCAGATGCGGCCTCCGGTGGTCAATCCTGAAGGCGAAACTTTGGAAGAAGGCGAAATTCTCACACGACTTGCCGATAAATTGGGACTTGCTCCCGAACATCCCGGAAACCTTATACCAGGCCGCGTCCGGTGACCGCATGAATTATGGCGCGCAGCTCATGGCTTTTGCTCAAAGTGAGCCACGGGCTATGAAGTTCATGCCGTTCATTCTTGCAAAGACCCTCGGCAAGGCCCTCGGCTCCGACACATCTGGCCGCCCTGTGGGGGATGCTGCAAATAGCTCCGCAGTCTTTTCGCGAGAACGCCGTGCGTGCAGGATTCAGCCCAGGTTTTGGAATGGGTGAGGAAATCTACAAGGCTATTCTCGAACACCCTGAGGGAATTCTCATCGGAAAGAGCGACACGGAGAATCATTTCAATGAGCTCCAAACTGAGGACAAGCGCATAAATGTGTTTATTCCCGAGTTGAAGGAGGAGCTTAAGAGCATCACGGCCGAAAAGGAAGAAGCAGCCCTGCGGATGAATCAGGATTATCCCTTGATACTCGCGGCCGGTCGCCACATGGACTACAACGCCAACACGATCATGAGAGATCCGGCCTGGAACGAGGGAAGGCCAGGCATGCACACTGATGATGCATCCCGGACGATGCGGCTGCGCTTGGCTTGACGAATGCTCAAACGGTCAAGGTGACGACCGAGGCGGGGTCTGAAGAACTGGAATTGGAGATTACCGATGTGGCTCGACGCGGGCATGTCACAATCCCGCATGGTTTCGGTCTAATATACAAAGGGCAAAAGAATGGCGCTAATGTGAATCGCCTGACGAAAAACTCCAATAGGGACCCGGTCGCCGGCACCCCGCTCCATAGGTTCGTGCCCTGCAAAGTGGAAGCGGTGTAGGGGTGATGCAGACATGTCGGGAGGCTTTGAAGAATTACTTGGGGGGGAACTTCTTGCAAGAAGGTTTCCCCCAAGACCCCCTTCCAAGAACTCCTATGAATATGGTAACCGTCCTAGGCGCTAAGTGTAGGAAGGTCCGATGACAGGGCAAATATCAAGCCTAAGGGAACGACTAAACAAGCTTTATGTCCTATCTCGTCTCACAGGAGGGCAAGATGACCGAGAAAGTATATTACGATTTGCGTGAACAGTTGGATCAGTATTCAGTGGGATTTCCTGCAACTGAATCCGGAGTAGAAATCAAAATCCTTCAGAAGCTTTTCTCAGAGGAGGAAGCCGAACATTACCTCAACCTTAGTATGATGCTCGAAACCCCGGAAGCCATAGCGAAACGAATGGGTCGAGAGCCGAGTGAAGTGGCAGTGGTTCTTGATCGCATGTTCCGGAAAGGCCTCATTTTTAGGCTCGTGAAAGAAGGGTCTCCCAAATACGGAGCCGTCCCTTTTGTTGTCGGGTCATGGGAATTTCAGCTCAAGGATATGGACAAGGAATTCGCGCAACTCTTCGATCAATACTTCCAGGAAGGCTTTGGAAAACAGGGCATTGCTCAGGCCTCGCCCTTGCGGACCGTGCCGGTCAACAAGTCCATTAGCCATTTGTGGCCGGTGGCCCCGTACGAGGATGTGAGGAAGCTTTTTGACAATAGAGAGAAGATATCCGTAGCAAACTGCATTTGCAGGGTCCAGCAGGGCCTCTTGGATAAGGGCTGCGACAAACCGCAGGAAGTGTGTTTTCAGTTCGGGACTCATGCGCAGTATTACGTGGACAAGGGCATGGGTCGGTTTATTACCAAGGAAGAGGCTCTTAGTATAATCGACAAGTGCGATGAAGAAGGGCTTGTCCCGCAGCCGTTTATTTCTCAGGACGCGGGCGGAATGTGCAACTGCTGCGGTGATTGCTGCGGAATTCTGCGTTCGATCAAGATGGACCCCAAGCCTTCGGAAAGGGTATTGACCAACTACTACGCGACCGTTGATCCGGATGCCTGTTCCGCTTGCGAGACCTGCACTGAACGTTGCCAGATGGAAGCCATCAAGTTGGGGGCTAATGACTCAGCGGAAGTGGACCGCGACCGATGCATCGGATGTGGCCTCTGCGTTACAACGTGTCCCAGCGAGGCTCTCTCATTACAACCAAAACCTGAATCTGAACGAAAAGAACCGCCGGCGACAGGGAAAGACTACTTCATGCAAGTGGCCTCAGCCAGAGGGAAATCTCTTATCCCGCTGGTCATGCTGAAAAAGTCCTAGACTGAAGTGTCCGAATCACGAGCCGAATGTGGGGCGTCCCGCGCATCCCGCGGGATTGCGTCCTGCTGGCGGGCAGAGCAAGGCCAGCCCTTACCCAAGATCGTCTTACTCTAACAAAGGAGGCTGTGCGATGGGTAATCAGGATATGCTGAATAGATCGTTTCACCTCATCATGAAACGCATGGTGGAAACCGGCCAAGCCCCACATTACACCGAATTGGCCGGCGAATTGGGCCTCTCCGTGGAAGAGGGGCGAAAAGCCCTTCACGCTCTGTTTGAGTCGGGAATTCCGGGGTGGCTCTTTCCGAACACCAGCTTGATTGCGTCCTTTGCTCCGTTCAACAACCTGCCAACCCAATACAGGATAACCATAGACGGCCAACAGAAATGGTTCGGCCAGTGAGGCTTTGAAGCGCTGGCGGTCTGCTGGCTTTTCCCCGGCAAGACGGTTCGGGTGGATTGTCCATGTCTTGACTGCGGACTTCCTATTATTCTGGAAATGCGTGACGGCCGCGTCCTGCGCTCGGAACCGGAAGGCGTGATCGGATATGTCGCTGTTCCCTTCTGGAAATGGTTCGAAAACGCGGCCTATTCCTGAAGCACAATGAATCTCTTCCGGTCGGAAGAGCATATTCGCAATTGGGCGGATTTCAAGGAAGGAACTGAGGAAGGAATCATCCCCCTGGGCGATCTGGTCAAACTGTTTTCGGGCAGCTATTTCAGGAAGCGGTTGGACCCGGATTGGGTATCTCACCAACGGGAATACGCCGGGGAGATGATCGCAACAATGAAAGAAATCGGCAAGACAGGCCCATTTTGGAGGCGGCCCCAACGATAGACAGCTGACGCGATTTTCAAAGCTGTACCGGAAGCGGATGGATCGGAACTCGAGTGCAGATGACAGCCCGCCTATCAAAACCGGAAGATGTCCGTCGCCACCAAATCTTCTTGTTTCCGTCATTCCCGAGAATTAATATTCTAAAACGAATTCTCCAGCTTGCGGCACTTTTCATCTACGATCCAGCGCCTGCAACGACTTTCAACGGTTCGGCCGGGAACGTATCTTTCTTAGCTTCGCCGTTCGTGGCCATAGGTTCCATGCCTGCGCGTTCTTCCGCAGCGCGCAGGATCGCCGCCAGCATTTCAGGATAAGATATGCCTGCATTGGCGGCCATCTTCGCGAGGTGGCCGTCCCAGCACCAGCCCGGATTGGGGTTCACTTCAAGGATCTTCGGATTTCCTTCCGCGTTCAAACGCCAGTCAAAGCGAACATAGTCTCGGCATTCCAGTCTTTCTGAAAGAACAACGCTCCATTGAACTATGGCTTTCTTGGTTTCATCCGAAAGATCAGCCGGTATTGACTTCAAGCATCCATACGGAGACTCAGGACGCCACTTAGCTTCATAACCGCAAATGTGCGGCAGGGAAGGGGGTAGAGACGAATAATCTTCTTCGGCCATAGGAAGCACCGTGTACGAAGTGGGTGGGTTACCTATCATTCCGATCGTGAGGTCTTTACCGGTGAGGAATTCTTCCACAAGAATCGGTTTCTCGTATCCAAAGTCGCGGCGGATTTCCAGGACCGCGTTGATAAGGTCTTCCGGCTTGTAAGCCACCGAACGGGCTGTTATTCCGAAACTGGAATCACCGCAATTCGGTTTAACGATCACCGGAAAATTCAACGGAACATCAAATTTGGAGTCCTGAGGGTTAATCAAAAAAGCTTCGGGAACTGGGACGCCCATTTCTCTCGCCAAACCGCGCAGCAGCGACTTGTCATAACAAAAAGCCAAGCATTGCGGTCCGGACCCCGTGTACGGTATGCCCATTGATTCGAGGATCGCCGGGACGTGCAATTCTTTACGTGGGTCATTGAAATGGCCTTCATCGCACAAGTTGAAAACCAAATCTATTTTTCCCGATAGCCGTAATAGGTCTTTAATCAGAGTCTCATGATTGCTCAGGTATGTGAATCTATATCCCTTGAGTTCCCGCAGAGCAGCCTTCATCGCGTCTATGGTGTAGAAGTCGTCGTCATCAAACACACTTAAGGGCTTTAGCGGGTCCGGTTTCTGGGGGTCGCCAAGGAGCACGACCACGTGTTTTTCGCCGTTTTTATGCCTCTGTCGAGAGGGGGTCCACTTCTTCCTGGCCTGCGCGGATACGATAATGCGTCGCTCCATCATGCCGAGATCTTGATGCTGTTCAGAATCCGGAGCCAGCGACGTTGGGGACGCAATCTCGCCGAACCCCGCCTCCTTCAACAGTCTAGTCAGGCTATCCTCTGAATAAAGCCTCTCAGCATAGAATTGGTCCGCAAGCACGCCTTTTGTCACATGAGTGATCACTTCCCTGGACACGAGGCGTTCACGATCCAGCGACAGAGATCGTTCCCTGCAAACAAAGAGGTTATTATCTATCCATTCCCAGGAACGGTTCCGGAAAGATTCCTTGAGGTAGTCTCCATCGGCAATGTCAATGAGCAACTTTCCCCAAGGCCGAAGGACTCGCATGACCTCGCGCAGGACCTTCAGGTCATCCTGAAGCGTTTCGAAGTATCCGAAGCTATTGCCCAGGATCAATACGGTATCGAAGCTGTCCGCGGCGTACGGGAGTTTTCGCGCGTCTCCTTCTCGAAATCGGATCGTCAGACCTTCGATCTTGGCGCGCTCTTTGGCTTTCTGTATCAGATAGTGCGAGCGATCCAGCCCTTCAAGGTTCCGAAAACCTCTTCTGGCCAGCTCCAAAACGTGACGCCCTTGACCGCAGCATAGATCCAATATTTTGTCCGAGTTGGATAGTTGAAGTGTTTCAGCATATGAGATCAATTTCTTGGCGTGTGATTCGCAAATCATCCACAACATCCCCATCGGTCTTGAGATAAAACGAATTGAAGATCCGACACCACCAGTCGGGGCTGACGTGGTCTTCGAGGTTCTGCACCGGCCCCAGACTGGAGGAGTGATTGCGCGCTTTTCTATTTTTCTGGAAAAGATCGGTTGCGCCTTTTCTTTTGTCCATGGTTTTGTAGTGTCCCCCTGAAAGAGAGAATTTGATCTTTAAGACTTGTTTCGCACATGATTCGAAATGCGCTTATACCAGTTGCAGCCGGTCGTCAAGAGCTTATTTGCGGGTGATGAAATCATTGATCGTTCACCGCAACGCTCTCTGCAGTGAATTTGATATTTTTTTCTTGCCAAGAGAACAAATGTTTCCTATATTAAGGGCATGGGAATAACCGATCGACAAAAAGAAGTTCTGGATTTCATCGGAGCTTTCCAGGCTCGGGAAGGATTCCCCCCTTCCATAAGAGAGATCTGCAGAGCGCTGGGGTTGACCTCACCGGGAAGCCTGAGCAAGCATCTGCGCGCCCTGGAGGCTGAAGGGTTTCTTACAGGTATGCCGGGCAAGAAGCGCGCCTGGAAGCTGACTCATCAGCGGCTCCCGTTTTCTGTCCCTCTTGTGGGGCAAATTGCCGCGGGCACACCCATCCTGGCCGAAGAGAACCGCGAGGATGACCTCCCGGTGGACCCGAAACTCTTCGGATCCGAAGACGCCTTTGCTCTGCGGGTCCGGGGGGATTCCATGATAGAGGCGCAGATCCGCGACGGAGATCTAGCGGTTATCCGGCCTCAGGAGGACGCGGGAAACGGGGAGATCGTCGCAGTATTGGTGGAAGGCTTGGAAGCTGAGGCGACCCTCAAGATCCTGCGGCGCAGCAAGAAGAAATTGGAGCTTCAGGCAGCGAATCCCGCGTATGGGCCGTTAGTTTTTAAAGGCGGAGATATGGCGAAAGTAAAAATTCTAGGGAAACTGATCGGTATCATACGCCCGGCGCCGTGAAGGGAAGAAGGAGAAGAAGGAGAATCGAGGAGGGACGTTTTTGCAAAAACGCAGCCTGCGGCCACAACTAAAATGGTCGGGGATGTTTCGACAGAGGATCAGTAGGGGCGCTGAGAAGGCCACCGGGAACCCGCTTTTGAAAAAGCCGGTTCCCGGCCCCTCCGGCAAAACTTTTATATGGCTAGCGGTGTACCAAGGCTGTGTAGATATTCCGCGATGGTAGGGCGACCCGTGGCAAACTTATACTACTTAGCTCATAAAACTGGCAGCTTAGAGAGTTCCCCCAAAAACTCTTATAATGGCTAGCGGTAAGTTCAAGAGTCGATGCAGGCACGGCGACACCGGGCCCTTTGAATTCCGGTAGCGACCGGCCTCCGTGCCGGTGGACCTGGACCCTCTTTCCGAAAACTCCCATTCTGTTGCGCCGTAAGGAGGAGAAACAACTGATTTGGTCGCCCGCACACGACAAATCAGTACGTTCACTGTTAACCATGACAATGTTAGAGTTTTTTGGGAAGGGTCCGGGTCCCGCGAAACGTGGGATTACACAAAAAAGGGGTTCCCGGAAGATCCCTCAAGGAACCACATGGATAACTTTGTACATCTTGAGGTTCAAAGCGCTTATTCTTTCCTGTGGGGAACATTCACCCCGGAGGGATCTGGTCGAGAAGGTTGCGGCCCTGGGCCAAAAGGCCGTAGCCCTTACGGATGACGGTCTGTACGGAGCTGTTCGTTTTTACAAAGCGGCTGTAGCAGCCGGCATCCAGCCTATATTAGGGGCAAAAGTATCCATCTGGGACGGATCTCCGGTAACACTTTTGGCAATGGATTTTGAGGGGTACGGGAATCTATGCCGCCTTCTATCTATTGTTCTAGGCGAGGGGACACTCCCCCGGAACCGGATCACCAAGCAGGACTTGGCTCATCGATCAAAAGGGTTGATCTGCCTCGCGGGCGGCAGAGGCTCCCTGATCAGATCTTCTTTGGAAAAGGGAAGGGTTGACGCTGCAAGAACCACTTTACTTGAACTCAAGGAAATACTGCCTGATCCGGAGAGACTCTTTCTGGTTCTCCAAAACCACGAACCCTCTCCTGGCGCTACTCCCGAAGCTCTTCGGATCATGGGAGATTCAATGGATCTGGCCGAAAGCCTTGGCATCCCGGTAACGGCTACCAACGCTGTCGCGTTTATCAGACCGGAAGACTATATCCTCCATAAAACCTTGATCGGGATACAGCGGGAGCATCACCACAGGAAGGTTTACCCACTCCCCAACGACCGCTTCTTTCTTACCTCCGGCGAAGAGATGGAGCGCCGCATCCCTTATCCGCAGGCCCTGGAAAATACTGATCATATCGCCTGGCTTTGCCGCTCTTTTTCGCTGCCTGTGGGCCGATTGCACCCGCCCTCTTTGCAACCGCCGGAGCAGGCTTCCGAAAAGCTCACCAGACTTTGTCTCGGCGAGGCCACGCGACATTATCGGCCAGTCCCGGTTACTTATATCCGCAGGCTCGATCATGAGCTGAACATGATAAATCAGCTTCATCTGGCTGACTTCTTTCTCCTGGTCAGGCAAGTTGTCGATTTCGCGCGGAAAAGTAACATCCGTCATAGCGTCCGCGGATCGGCCGCCGGCAGTTTAGTGGTTTATCTCCTTTTAGGAGGAGTGGATCCAATATCTCATAATCTGCTTTTCGAGCGTTTCATCAACGAAGGTCGGGGCGATATGCCCGATATTGACCTGGACTTTGATTCAGATCGCCGGGACGAAGTGATTCAACATCTGATGGAGCTTTTCCCGCGACAAACGGCCATGGTCGCAACAATTCATAAATTCAGGGTTCGCAGCGCGGTTCGTTTGACCGCTCGCTCTTTGGGTTATCCTCTGGATGAGATTGACCGTCTTTCCACCTGCCTTCCTTGGTCTCTGCGGGGTCGTGATTTGGGAGAGGCGTTGGAAAATCTTCCGGAATTGAGAGATTCTCCTCTTCAGAATGAAACTGAGCTAATCGATCTTGCAAAGCGATTAACAAGACTCCCATTCCAGGCTTCGGTCCATCTTGGCGGCGTTATAGTAGCGCCTCATGACGTCAAATCCTGGACACCGGTCGGGACATCGCTCAAAGGTTTCCCCGTGGGTCAGTTGGACAAGAATGATATTGATGCTCTGGGACTGCTCAAATTGGACCTTCTCGGTCTGCGCATGCACACTGCTATTCGGAAGGCTTTGGAAATTCTTCATCAAAAAGGCGTATCCGTTGATTTGGAAAGAATGCCGCTTAATGACCGCAAAACCTATGCGTTGCTCCGCAGCACTGAGACCGTCGGTGTATTTCAGCTTGAATCACCCGGCCAGCGAAATCTTGTGGGACGTCTTCTGCCTCGGCGCTTCAGTGATTTGATTGCGGAGATTTCTCTGTTCCGTCCTGGTCCGGTGGAAGGGAACATGGTGGAAACATATGTGAAGAGGCGCAACAGAGAAGAGCCGGTGAAAATCCCTCACGAAGATCTGCTCCCTATCCTTGGTGAGACCTACGGGATAATCGTCTTCCAGGAGCAGGTGTTGCGAGTTGTTCATGTTTTTGCAGGGTTGTCTTATGCCGAGGCGGATGCGTTCCGCCGCGCCATGACCAAAGATCGTAACTCAAACAGCATGGATATGCTCAAACAACGCTTCATAGAGGGAGCGACGGAGAATGGTTACAGCAAGTCGCTTATTGAAGATGTCTTCCTTCAAGTCGCGTATTTTGCCTCATTTGGTTTCTGCAAGGCCCATGCTGCGTCTTTCGCTCATATTACTTATCAGAGCGCGTTTCTAAAGGCTCACCATCCACAGAGCTTTTATTTGGGGCTTCTGAACGCCGGACATGTCGGTTCGTATCCTCCGGCAATAATTTTGAATGAGGCCAGGAGGCGAGGCATACCGGTATATCCACCTCAAATCAATGCAAGCGGCCTGGAGTATGAGCCCGATGGCTCGGGTATTCGTGTTCCTCTGATAGTGGTGAACGGAGTGGGTCCGGAAATGGCCCGCCGGATCATAGCCGATCGGGAAAGGAGAGGGCCGTTCAGGAGCCGAGAAGACTTTTTGGAGCGTATGTCGCTCCCGGACCGTGTCGTAAAGACCCTTTCACTAGCCGGGGCACTGGAAGGATTTAATGAGTATGAGTGGGGATTAAGACAGGAAGCCGCTTGCCAGAGAATGAATTTTGGACTTTGCCGGGGAGGAACTTTTTGCAAAAAGTTCCTCCCCGGCAGCTCCTCTTCAAAAACTCTTAATCGATGGATGATTATAGCAAGCGGTTACCCAACACTAGCCCGGCTGATAAATTCTAAGGAATTGATTGTACAGGATTAAGGCATACGATAATGATCAATCGTCAACATTGCTGGTTAATGCCACAAAATATTAGAGTTTTTGGGAAGGGTACGGGGAACTTTAAGTTGTCCGATGCACCGGACTTTCGCGCCCATGCGCCGAAGGCGGGCATGGGCGCCATGAATAGGAGTTCTTGAAGGGGGTGCAGGGGGAAACTTCTTGCAAGAAGTTTCCCCCTGCATACTCCTTCTTCGAGAATCGCCATGAACGCTTTCAATGAAGCTGCGTCGATGAGCGTGTTTTGTAAGGATCATCCTTTGGCGGTCTTCAGGCAAGGCTTGCGGCTGCGGGGATTGTCAGGGCGACTGATCTGCGTCGTATACGTTCCAATAGTCGAGTGCGTGTTACGGGGATACTGGTTATAGTGCATACTCCGCCGACTCGTTCCGGGAAGAGGGTTATGTTTATCACCATCGAGGATGAAACCGGCATCATGGATCTGGTCATGTTCCCGAACGCACAAAAGAAATGGGCAAAGCCCATGCTCACCTGCGAAGTTCTAACCGTGGAAGGGAAACTGCAACGAACCGGCAGGGACGGCCGGTCAATATCGATTGTGGTGGAGAAGGTGATAGTCCCCTGGACTGGATTGCTATCGGATTTGAAAGCTCGCCTGGAAGAAACTTGAAATTAATCGAACCGGATACTTCGGTTCAATTGTGAGACTAAGCCTCATCTTTTTCGAGGGGCGTGGTAATTTCCCTAGTTGTCCTTCTTCGAAACATAACCAGATAGAAGACGAGCGCTATAACCGCAAAGGACACGACAGTAAAGATAGGCTCAATCTCAGTGCAGTAGAAGATGGATTCGGTTTCCAAAGCTGAGTTGGCATAATTGACAATCAGCGCGGCAAACATGTTTATGGCCGCATGGATACCCATCGCCATTTCCAGGCTGTTACTTCTCAAAGTTATAATTGTAAGAATCCCTCCAACCAGAAAGTAGTAAAAGGCCATCGACCAAAAGCCGGCGGTCATTTCCGGGTTTGCCAAATGCGGAACCATGAACAATGCGCCGGAGATCAGTACGAGCGCCGCGCGGTTCCTGGTCAGGAGCGCCATTGATTGCAGCAAATAGCCCCGGAACAGAAGCTCCTCCGCTGTGGTTTGAATTGGAACCAAAACAATCGCCACCGGGAGCGAAAATCAAAAATCGTTCCGGATTCAAGCTGAATTGGTAAGTTGAAGGGTTTAGAAGATAATCCACGACAGTTGCCAACGCGACCAGACCAAAAAAGAGCCCCAAGCTCTTCCCGATCTTTTTCCAGTCAACAGATAGGTTGGGAGTAATCACAGTAAGAAACGGTCGCTTGTGAAAAATCCGGACAGCCAATAAAATCCCAATGATAAGAGCCGCGTCAAATCCGCTCAACTCGACAAAACTGGTGATGGGGTCCTTCCCCGTGTTAAGGCCGTCGGTCCGGCCCAAGGGCGGTCCTACAAAGTACGATACCTCGACGGCAATTATGGCGACCGCCAGAGGAAAGGTCACAATCAGCGCTAAACTCAACAGATAACGCCACCATTCGTTTTTCCCTAGTTTCGGCAAGTCAATGAATTGAGTCATGTGATTTCAGCCCCCTCGCAGAAAGAATTTACCCCAGAGTGCACGGAGAACGCAGAGAAAAATGATGTCTTTGGTAAGAAGAATCAAAACTCAGAGACAAAGACCTAAGACTGTCGGCGCTAGAGGAGCGAATGAAGAACAAGCAGACAACCACAAAATCTCTCTGCGACCTCCGCGTTCTCTGCGGTGAACATGATGTCTTTGTTCACGAGAAATGTTATGCTACCGCCCCAGTCTTTTTGATCAAATTGGAGATAGACAATGGATTCGGAAATACTACAAGCCGCAAATCTACTGAGCAAGGACCTTAACAGAATAGCTACAGCGCTGGAAAGAATCTCCATGAGCCTGGCCCGATTGCAGGAACAACAGGTGAAAGGACGAGACCTGTTCTTCGGAGACCTGCGCCTCTTGCGACGGATTGTAAACCACGCCGATTAGCGCATTCGGCTCGGCATGGAATGTAAGAGTGACCGGCCATTGCCTTAGTCTTAAACACCCAGCCGTTTCCTCAGGAATTGAAATATGAAACGCATTCGCATCAAGACACCCGCCAAGATCAATTTATTCTTGAGAGTGCTGGAGCGTCGGCTTGACGGGTACCACAATATTGAAACATTATTTCAGACCGTCAACCTTGAGGACGAACTGATAATTGAAAAGACCACAGGGCCGAGCGTTCTTGTTGTTCCTGGATTTCCGAACCTGGAAGACGAAGAAAACCTCATAACCAAGGCCGTCAGACGTTTAGAGCGGGTGACCGAACGCGATCTGTCGGTGCGAATTCAGCTCCACAAGAATATCCCAATTGCCGCCGGACTCGGTGGAGGCAGTACGGACGCGGCCGCGGCCTTGCTGGGCGTCTGTTCTTTGTTCGATTTGGACTTCACGGCGGAAGCGCTTCGTCAAGTCGCCGGGTCTCTCGGCGCGGACGTCCCATTTTTTTTGAAGGGTGGCTGCGCTGTCGGCGAAGGCGTCGGTGACGTCCTGACTCCAGTCGATTTGCCCCTGGATTACGGAATACTTCTCGTTAACCCAGGGTTTTCCGTTTCTACCGCGGCGGTTTACAAGGAGTTCTCAGTGAGCTTGACAGGCTCGGCGCGGAACGGTAAGCTTTGGACCGTCATCGAGGAGCGTAGAGGTCCGGAGGATCTACTCTGCAATGATCTGCAGGAGGTTGCGGAGCGGCTTCATCCGGAAATATCGGAGGTCCGGATTTTTCTCGAACGCAACGGTCTGGAAAAGACCCTCATGAGCGGAAGCGGCCCGACGATATTCGCTGTGGGCGCTTCGGACCGACTGAGCGGCATGATGGATCTTTTACCGAACAAATGGCGAGCTTGGGTTGTCAACCCTATCGAGCACGGCCCGATACTAAGTTGATAACCGCTTCGTAATAGGTCGACCGCAGCAAACAAATCTACTGGGGCGTCGTCAAGTGGCAAGACACGGGTCTTTGGAATCCGCATTCGGAGGTTCGAATCCTCCCGCCCCAGCCAACCCGATTTTGAAGAGTTTTCGGGGAACCCTTTTTTGTGCAAAAAAGGGTTCCCCGAACCCCTCCCCCAAAAACTCTAACATTATGCTCCGCGAGCTTGTAGCAATTTGTGAAGGCTCGTTTGGAACCTCGCCTTCCTGGCGCTCATGTTCACTGCAATTCGCTTGACTCGGAACGGGTTAGATACTAGGTTAGGCGCTTATCGGTACTGCATTTTTTGAAAGAGGTGGTCCATGGGATCAAAGAAATTACCTACAAGAGAGAATCAAAAAGCCCTTTATACAAGGCAAGCCGAAAGTCGAATTGCCGCTCTTAAATCAAAGGGCTTAAGCGAAAAGGACATGGCTAAAGATTCGAAACTGAAGCAATTGAAAGCCAAGCTCAAGCAGATCGCTTCCGCGATGGCTCGCATTTTATTCCTGGACGAACAGAAGAAACAGCTCCAGGAAAGGAAGGAACAGCGAAAGGCAGAAGCTGAGGCCGCCAAGGCTGCTCCTGCTGCGCCAGGGGAGAAGAAGACGAAGAAGAAGCCGGAAGAAAAAAAGGCCGCCTCTACTGACAAGAAAAAGGCCGCCGCCGCAAAACCGGCAGCCAAGAAAAAGACTAAGTGAGCTTTCCAAAGAGAAGCGGTCATTTAGTCATTGAAATCTGGACATTGCGTGGAAAACAGTTTGGATGATTCTGCGGGCGAGTGATATCAGCTCCTGATCAATAACTATGTGGTAACAGATAGAAATGGGCAACCTAGACATTTATGGCATCATACAACAGATTGTGCTCGTCGCTCCAGGCTTTCTATTGGCAATAACGGTTCATGAGTTCACGCACGGCTATATCGCTTATAAGCTGGGCGACCCCACGGCGAAGATGGCGGGCCGACTTACGTTTAACCCCATAAGCCATCTGGACCCCATCGGCACCATTGTGCTGGTCGTGACACAGATGATCGGATGGGCGAAACCGGTGCCTGTGAATCCACGCTATTTTAAGAATCCCCGCATGGACATGCTCTGGGTCAGCTTGGGGGGGCCGGCGGCTAACCTCATCACAGCCACTATTCTGGCTGTCGTGCTGCACTTCATGTTCTTTGTAGTTGGCGGGCAACCCCTTGGCCAAGCATCAGCTTTTATTTTAAAGCCACTTAGTCAGATACTCTTTCAAGGGGTCGTCATAAACGTGGTTTTGGCCATCTTTAACGTGATTCCCGTCCCTCCGCTTGACGGTTCGAAAATTCTGGCGGGTTTGCTCCCTGCGAAACAAGCCTACGAGTACGAAAAACTTGAACCTTACGGATTCATTATTTTGATCGTTCTTATCTTTACCAATGCCCTCAGCTACATAATAATGCCACCGATCAGCTTCATTGTGGCGCTACTCCTTGGCGGGCTGAGATAACTAATGTCTTATGAGGTGAAACTCGAAATTTTCGAGGGTCCTCTGGACCTCCTCCTGCACTTGATCAACCGCAACGAGTTGAGCATCACAGACATTCCTATCGCTCTGATCACACAGCAATACCTCGAAACCATCGAACTGATGAAGTCTTTGAATCTTGAGGTTGCGGGCGAATACCTGGTGATGGCGGCGTATCTTACCCACATCAAGTCACAGATGCTTCTTCCCTTATCCGAAGAGAATCAAGAGGAGGGAGAGCCGGGTCAAGATCCTCGGGATGAATTGGTCGCTCATCTCCTGGAATACAAGCGTTATAAAGAAGTTTCCGAAAATCTCGGTTCCTTGACTCAACTTGACCGTGACATATTTGTAAGAGAGCCTGCGGAGGACGCCTCGGATTTTTCTAAAGCCGCGCAGCCGCTGGATGTGGGTTTGCCGGAATTATTGCATTCGCTCCGAGAGCTTTTGGCCCGCACTGCCAGGCGCGACCTGATCGAACTGGAGCCGGAGCGACTCCAGGTAAAGGACAAGATCCACGAGATACTGGAACGCCTGAACAGCAGCCCACAAATCACTTTCCGCTCTCTTTTTGAAGCATCGGCGTCACGCGCGCATATTTTAACGACTTTTCTGGCGTTATTGGAAATAATGAAACTGCAACTCGTCCGTGTTTATCAGGATGAGCCGTTTGGGACCATATTGATATCAAAGCGGGTTTTGCCGGATGGCGCCTCCGTAAGCGATGCGAGCGCCGGCAGAGCATTGGCCTAGGTCAACGGTAGGGGCGACCGGTCAGTCGCCCCAGGTTACAGAGCTTGCGGTAGGCTCAGATTTCTTCCACAGTTATTGCTTCTTCGGGGCAAACCGAAACGCAGGATTCACATCCGAGACATTCGTCGGGGTTCGCTACCGCTGTATGGTCCTTGGAAGCTTCCAAGACATCCGCCGGGCAGACATCCACGCATTCACCGCACGATTTGCACTTTTGGTCGTCAATTTTCGGCAAGTACATAAACACACCTCTTTATCGTTGAGTTTTGACGGTTCCAAAGAATAAGCATCTTCAGTCCCTGGTTTCAGAATGGACGAGAATATTGTGCCATTACGACTGAGCTTGTCAAGAGTTGGTGAGGGGCCGTAGACAGGTGAGTGATTCCGGTTTTCACTCGTTGACAAGAGATTGCTCCGGGTGCTAACCTGCAAACACTTGTCGAAGCGGCTGCCGGATACGTAACATGGTAATCTAGACGCCTTTCCCAGGCCCAGAGGGTTTTCATGAAAAACAATAAGAATTTTAGAGAAATGACTATCGCAGGAATTGCCTCCGATACCCGTAATATGCAGCCCGTAGTTTTGCTGAGAGAGAAAGGCGGCGAGCGAGAACTTTACATTTGGATAGGTCCGGTTGAAGCCATGGCGCTTCAACGGGCCATTAATAAAGAAGTCTTTCAGCGTCCGCTCACGCACGAACTGATGCGGAACATCATCGAAAAGGCCGGAGTCGTTATCGAGCACATAGAAATAGACGATTTGAGGGATCACACTTATTACGCCACCATTTACCTGAAAAACGCGGAATCAAAGCTCATCACAATAGACGCTCGCCCCTCGGATTCACTAGTCCTGGCTACATGGACCGGGGTCCCCATCTTTGTGAGCGAAAAGGTCATAGAAGGCATGACTCAGGCTGATCAGGAAGAAGGGGCAAAGCCAAAGATGATTTTTACTCAAGAAGATATCGAGCGGACTGACGAGGAATTGACAAAAATCCTCGAACGAATGGACCCTGAAGACATCGGAAATGCGTAGGTGAGTTCAGATATCCCCGCCTCGGTTTGGAAGTTCGGGACCTGCCGCTGGGTCGCAGTAATCATTTTGAACATTAATCCCGCGTAATCTGATCCAGTAGAAGGAACTGCTCAGGAGCAGTCAGTTTTGGGACCAGTTCTGCTTTACGTTGAATCAATGAAATGATAGATCTTGCTCGTCGACAATTTCTGAGTAGGTGATCTCTATGCCCAGCGACACTCTTCCCAAAGCGAAGGGCGGCGGTCCGTTTAGATTGCTGAAGTATTTCATAGTCTCCGCCTTTGTCGTTATCAGTGTCGTAACGTTTCTGCTGGTGGCTTTTCTGTACACAAGAAGCGTCAATACACTGTTGAAAGGAGCTGAAAATTATGCTCGGCTGCTGGCGGAGAATCTAAATTATAACATATATATAGGTTTTTACGGACCACTCAAGGCCCGTGGGGTTCCGATAGATCTTCGCAAGTGGGACCAATTCGGTTCGCTCGATTCCTTGATAAAGGATTTTACTTACGGGCTCAAGATTCGGAGTATCAAGATCATAGATAAACAAAGAAAAATCATTTACAGCACTGAATATGACCTCATCGGAAAATATGAGCCGGGTAGTTCGGCGATAGATCAAGCATTGAACGGAAAAGACCTGACGCTGATCGAACATGAGCGAGGAGCGTCCGGATTTTGGTATTCGAATTGCGTGACGGACACTTATTTTCCGCTCAGAGAAGTCTCAGGCAATTTCTGGATGCTGGGCAATATTTACGGCGTCATACAGATCACTCAGGATGTGACCGACCAATACCTTAATGTCCAGCGTTCTATTGTTGTGGTCATATTGTTTGCCGTAGGATCAATGGTTTTCTTGTTCATTATGCTGACATTGATCGTTCGAAGAGGAGAAAGAATTCTGCTGGAAAGGGCGAGAGATCAGAGGAAACTGGAGGAAAAGCTCCAACAGTCTGAAAAGCTTGCGTCTATTGGCCAGATGGTTGCTACCATAGCGCACGAGATCCGAAATCCATTGGGCATAATTCGTTCGTCGGCCCAGGTGCTGGCAAAAGCGGACAAACCTGATGCGACGCGGGTAAAGAAGCTTTCCGGAGTCATCATGGAGGAGGCCAGCAGTCTAAGCAATATCCTCACGGATTTTCTGGAATTCGCTCGACCGCGGTCTCCTTCTATGAAGAACATCGATGTGCTGCGAGGTAATATCTAGATTGCGCAATAATCTGGGACAGGAGACCCAGGATAGGGGCATAGAATGGTCTGACACGAGCGTGAACGGAACCGAGCCTAATGTCCAGGGTGATCCTGAACTGCTCTATCAGGCATTCCTGAATGTCACCATGAACGCGTTTGAGGCAATGGAGGATGGAGGCAAATTCGGGATCAGCATAGCTTCGGATGATTCCATGGTGCGAGTCGATTTTATTGACAGCGGACACGGCATTAAGGAAGAAGATCTTCCAAAGATTTTTACCCCATTCTTCACGACTCACGAGATGGGGACCGGTTTGGGATTATCAGTGGTCCATAACATCATTACAGCCCACGGCGGAGAGATAGCGGTCAAGAGCGAGTCAGGTCAAGGAGCGGTATTCAGCATTCTGCTCCAACCAGCAGATTCACACTCTCGAGACTATTCAGGCTCCGAGGAGACGAGAAGCCGCAAATGAGCACAATCCTGGTGGTAGACGACGAAAAGAATTATCTGGTTGTCTTAGAAGAGCTTTTGCTGGAAGAAGGGTACCAAGTTGTGACCGCGGCTTCCGGCCCGGAGGCCGTGGAGATCGTTCAAAACACTCCTGTGGACACCGTGCTTTCCGATATAAAAATGCCGGGAATGTCTGGTATGGATTTGCTCGACAGGCTTAAGACGTTGGATTCGGATCTGCCGGTGATCCTGATGACCGCCTACGCAGAAGTTGACCAGGCAGTGAGCGCCATGAAAAAGGGCGCATTGGATCACATCCAGAAGCCTTTTGACAACAGAGATGTCAAAAGAGCGGTGGCCCGCGGAGTTGAAAAGCGTTCGCTAATAAAGAATATTCGTCATTTGGAGACGGAGCTGGGCGCTTTATGGGGAAACATGGTCGGAAAATCCAAGGCCATGGAACAAGTCTATATGATCATGAAGCGGGTCGCGGACACTCCTACCACAGTGCTGATATGCGGTGAATCAGGTACGGGTAAAGAATTGATAGCGCGTGGATTACACAAGGCTTCATCACGAGTGGCCTTTCCTTTTGTCTCGATCAATTGCGCCGCCCTGCCTGAAACCCTCTTGGAATCAGAACTGTTCGGATATGAGAAAGGCGCTTTCACGGGCGCCACCGGCCTGAAGCAAGGCAAATTTGAGTTCGCTGATGGTGGTACGCTCTTTCTCGATGAAATAGGAGAAATGTCTCTTAGTTTGCAAGTGAAGCTGCTGAGAGTGCTTCAGGAACAAGAATTCCAAAGAGTCGGAGGCAACAAGGATATCCGGGTAAATGTCCGCATCATCGCCGCTACTAATAAGGATTTAAAGGAAGAAGTGGACGCCGGTCGATTTAGAGGAGATCTATTCTTCAGGTTGAATGTAGTAAAAATAGATGTTCCGCCATTGCGAGAACGACGTTCTGACATCCCATCGCTCGTCGCCCATTTTGTCCTAAAATTCTGCGCGAAATTGGGTCGCGAAATACAGGAAGTGGATACGGAAGTAATGCGTTCTTTTTACCGGTATTCATGGCCCGGAAATGTGAGAGAGTTGGAAAATATTGTTGAACGAGCCATAGTTATGGCTAAAACCCAAACCATAACGCCCGAAGACCTTCCGCAAGAGATAAGAGAATCACCGGACATCGAGGAAGAATTGAACCAGCTTATTTCATGGGAGAAAGGATTGGCAGAGACTCTCGAGATCATAGAGGAACGCATGATTCGTCAGGCATTGAAAAGAGCCGGCGGGATTCAGGCGCAAGCGGCCAAAATGCTTGGGATTTCGCGAAGCAATTTGCAGTACAAGATGAAAAAATACGGTATGTTGGTTTGAATTCGGTCGCGCGAAAGGGTAAACTGGACGATAGAGATCGTTTGCGCCGAACTAGGATCTGTGGGAACACTTTTCTTGGAAAAGAGACTCACGAAATCATATCTTTGCAATGGATGACGACCTCCGCAAAAGTCTAGCGGTTGACAAGGGTTGTCAATTATTTTATAGATAAAAACGATTTCAATGCAATGAAGGAGTTTTCGCAGCGATGCGACAGAAGCGGCCTTTAATCATGTGCAATAAGAACACTTATTTGGGGCTGATTGTTTTGTTGTTCATTTCCGCCGTGCCTGTGAAAGCCCAAATGTATTATCAGGATGGCTCCTCTCCGTACTATTCCGGCCGCGACGATGAGGCTTTTCAACAGCAGCCGCCTCAACAGTCTCAGCCTGGAAATCTCCAGTATGACCAACGTGACGCTGAAATGATCCTGCGGGATCAAGTCGAACGCAGTCATCGGGGGGAACGGGGCGCCCAACAGGGCCAGCAGCCTATATACGATAATTACTATGGCCACAGAATCAGCGATGAGGCTTCCATCCGAAGGGTGATGGCCGAGGCCAGAAATATCGCCGGATTGGTCAAACAGCGAAATGGTAAGTCCTTCATTATATTTGATAAACGCAATGTGCAGTTCTACCTGTTTGATCGCACTGGGCGCCTGTTGAGAATTGGTCCTGCAGCAATCGGGAAAGGAAAGACCGATACGGGGGCTTTTGAAACGCCGGTGGGTGTGTTCCCGATAAAGAGCAAGGTTGCGGTGGATGATTGGGTTCGACCCGATTGGTATTTTAAAGAAGAAGGAGAGCCCATCCCACAGAGACACGAAGACCGCCGGGTTCCGGGGTTTTTCCGTTACAAGCTGGTATTTGAAGGCGCGCGGTACATCCATTATGCCGAGGCTACAGGAGGCAGACTAACCCATGGTTGTCTGGGATTGGATTGGGAGGACGCCGAGGCAGTCTACCACACGTTGGAGGTTGGGTCGTATTGCATTGTTGTAGACGGGGGATTTATCGGCAGGTTGGCCCGTGGTGAATTCCCAATTCACAAGCCCCCGGTGGCAAAACCAGCTCAACCTGAGGAGCGCTCCACCACTGTCGCTGTCAGGACGGACAATGAGCGCCGTGAAAGCGCTCGTCTCGGCGGCCAATCTCAGAATGAAGATAAATTATTTCGGAACCTCTGGTAAACTGACGGTATACGCATTATTGTTTTTCCGACGAGCAAGGCCATTCATTTAGAGGACAGACGGAATGCTACGTAGATACCGAGCATTAACGCTCTTGTTTGCCGTCTTGGTAGTCTTCTCATGCGCCTCCTGTGTAGGAACGGGGCTGTCGAAAAGCGCCAAGTTGGAACCTGGTGTGACTGGCTCCGGCTCGCCTGTGGCGCCTGGGGACAAAGGTCTTGTGGACACTTGGGAATTGCTTTATCAGGTGAATGAAAATGGAGATGAAGAGCGGCCAAAAGAGGCTACCAGAACTTTGATCGAGTTCACAAAAAATGGACGCGTCATATTCAATCGTATTGATAACGAAAACTCGGATCGAGTGAAGAGCAGAACCGGAAAATACAGTCTTGACAAAGCTGAAATAAGCATCACCGACGATGACGGAAATACCGTGAAATGGCCTTACCAGATATTAGGTGACACACTTGTGCTGGTAATGCCCGAAGCCAAGAAGAAGTTTCATTGGCGCCGTTTCCATTGACATCAGCGTGCTGTGTCAGCCATACGTCGCCAGGATCGGTTATCCTCTGCGTGTAATCTGAGTAGCCGTCGCGACCCCAGTCCATCGGCCGCAACCAGAAGGTTCATTCTCCGGAATTTCAATGAAGTTGAAGACATCTCAGCGTAACCAAAAAAAGGCTTCTATAGCGGCGACCCTGATCCTGTGCGCTTTCGTGTTTGCCATACCAAGCTATGCCGCCGAACGAGCGGAAATCTTGCGCTATGAAGTGACCTGGAATGGAAACAAAGCAGGTCATGGAGACATCACCACCAAGACTGATACAAAGCATGTAAATGTGACCGTTCAGGCGGTGTCGGATGGCGTTTTGAAAAGTCTGTGCGAGATTTGGAGTCAGATTCAAGCCACTTTCACGGCGGATGGTTTCAAACCCAAGTCATATAATTTTGCAGTGAAATCCAACCTAGTGGGTTCTGAAACAGTTGGCCTGATTTTTGACCACAAAACCAACATGGTGCAAGTGCGTAAGCAGAAGGGTAGGGAAAACGAATGTCATTCCGAGACGGTCCGCGGCGCTGTATGATCCGGTGACCGCGGTATGTCTGCTTCGAAGCCAGAAAGACCTAAGCAAACCGATGTTCGTCGATATATATGACGGTAAGGATAGGTCAAGGCTATACGTGGACCCCGTCGGGCCTGAGCGCATCCAAGTGAAAGCGGGAACTCATTCCGCAGTCAGGCTGGATCTCAAATTGGTAAAGCTGGGTAATGAAAAGCAGGAAATCGGAACAGGGAAACTTTGGATTTCCAACGATTCAAAAAGAATACCTCTGCTGTTGACTTCTTCACCGATACTAGGGACCATTCGCTTTGAATTGGTTAACGCCCAACTCTAGATACGTCTGAAACCCCGAGAAATCCAAAAACAAGCGTATTTAGCCATCATCGGTTATCATGACTTATGGAAATGATACCGGATTCCGTAAAAGAAATTCTGCGTATCATCAAGGAGCTTGCGCCCGAGTCTTACCTTGTGGGGGGAGCAGTACGCGATTATTTGATGGGTAGACCTCGACGGGCCGATCTTGACGTCGCCGTAAAAGGGAACGGTCTGGAAATAGCGCGCAGGATTGTTGATAGGACCGGTCCCGGAGCCACCCTTGTCCCGCTTGATTCAAAGCGTTTCACAGGCAGAGTTGTGCTGCGGTCGAATGGCATTATCACCATAGATATTTCGGCCCTAAAAGGGGAGACTATCTATGATGATCTTCGCAAGAGGGACTTCACCGTCAATTCTGTTGCTATCGTTCTCGACGATTTTGTCGAATCCGGCCTGAAACGCGTGGTCGATCCTCTTGGGGGGCAGGCTGGATCTACGAAACCGGATCGTAAAGGCATCTTCAGCCGATGTATTTCGAGACGATCCGCTTCGGATCTTGAGAGCTTTCAGATTTGCCGCTGCCCTGGATTTCAGGATCAGCCCTGATACACTGGACTTAATTCCCGCAAGCCTGGCGAGTCTACAAGATGTTTCCCCTGAACGAGTGAGGGATGAATTGATAGCGCTTCTTGCCGCTGACAAATGTTTTCCCGCTTTGCTATCAATGGATGCCGCAGGCGTATTTGACCTTCTCTTTCCTGAACTTACTCCCATGAAGGGGTGCAGCCAAAATGAATATCATCATCTGGACGTGTGGGACCATTCGCTTGAAACTGTTCGGTGTCTCGAAGCACAGGTGGCTCTGAGATTTCCCTGCTTCGATTCTATGATTCCGGTCATTGATGAATACTTGGCGGAGCAGCCTGTCACAGGCAGGCCTCGAACAGCTCTGCTTAAGCTGGCGGCTATTTTCCACGACGCGGGGAAGCCTGAAACCAGGTTCGTGGACGCTGGAGGCAGGGTGCGATTTTTCGGACATGAGAAGGTCTCGGAGGAGATTTTCTCGCAAGCAGGCGCACGGCTGAAATTGGCCACCAGGGAGATGACAATCATCAAGGGATGGATATTGGGCCATATGAGACCCATGTTTCTTAATGAGCAGCCTGATATCAAAGCGAGCGTTGCATCGTTTATATAGGAAATTTCGGACAGATATTTTCGGATTGCTGCTATTGCACCTCGCAGACCTGGCGGCCTCGCGTGGCCCGGCGCGAACTCCGGAGGCGGAAGAGATAGCGTGCAATTCGGTAAGCAGAGCACTCGAGATCTGCTCAGAATTGGAAAAATCTCCGCCGACTCCTCTTCTGCGAGGACGGGACTTGATGAGCTTCTTTGGTTTGGGTTCAGGCCCTCAATTGGGAAGGATTTTGGACCACCTTGCAGAGCTTCAGGCCGAGGGTGAAATAACCTCTACCGAGGAAGCAATAGCAGCTGTCCGAAAATACCTTGACGTATAGCTAGTTGTCGTTTTCTGCCGTGGAAGGGCTGGCTACTCCTTACCTACGAGAGTGGTCCCAAGTTCCTCCTTCAAGAGGTCTCCTAAATTGGAAGCTACTACTTCCTGGCTATGTTGGTAGCCCCTGACCTGATTGTAGTCCGGAACTCTTTCGAGGCTCTTGATTGAAAGGGCTATTTTCTTATCTTTCTTGTTCACTTTCAAAACCACTGCGCTCAGGTTTTCGCCCACTTTGGTAAAATCGCTCGGAGAATTCACTCTGTCTCGAGAGAGTTCCGACACGTGTATCATCCCTTCTATGCCTTCTTCTATTTCGAGAAAGACACCGAAGTCAGTCACGGACGTCACCTTACCGGTAACCTTCGTTCCCGGCGGATATCTATCAGCAAGCGTTTCCCAGGGATCCTCGTACATCTGCTTTATTCCAAGGGAAAATCTCTCGTTTTCTTTGTCGATATTCAATACCACCGCTTGCACGGTCTGGCCCTTTTTGTACATTTCGCCAGGATGTTTAATCCTCTGAGTCCATGATATATCAGAAATATGGACCAAGCCGTCAATGCCTTCGTCAATACCTACAAAGATGCCGAAATCGGTCACATTTCTTATTTTGCCCTCTATTTTGGTGCCCTCGGGATATCTCTCTGCGATTACATCCCACGGATTGGGCCTGAGTTGCTTCATCCCCAGAGAGATCCTCTTTTGAGCCTTGTCAACATTGATCACCATGACTTCTACTTCCTCGCCGACCTGGGTCAGCTTGGAAGGATGCCGCGGTTTCTTGGTCCAGGTCATCTCTGAAACATGAACGAGGCCTTCAATCCCCTTTTCAAGTTCCACGAAGACACCATAGTCCGTAATGCTGACAACTCTGCCGGTCCATTTTGATCCGACCGAATATCGTTCCTCAGCATTTCCCCAAGGATCAGGCTGAGTTTGTTTGAGGCCCAGCGAAACCCTTTCGGCATCCTGATCGAATTTGAGCACCTTGACCTGAATCTCATCCCCAACCTTCAGAATTTCTGAGGGGTGGTTAATTCTGCCCCAGGACATATCGGTGATGTGCAGCAAGCCGTCAATACCGCCCAGATCAACAAATGCTCCGTAATCCGTTATGTTCTTCACAATTCCCTTCAGAGCTCCCGAACTCTCCATCGCCTCTAGAATGAAATTCTTCTTGTGTTCTTTCACCTTCTCCAGTAACGGGCGCCGCGAGAGGACAATATTGCCCCGTTTGCGATTGTATTTAAGAACATTGAACTCGAATGTCTCGCCTATATATTTTTCGAAATTGCGCACAGGTCTCAGATCGACTTGGGAACCGGGAAGAAAGGCCAGCACTCCAATATCTACCTGCAGGCCGCCTTTTACTCGAGCCAGGACTTTTCCCTCAATGGTCTTGGTGTTTTCATAAACATCCGCAATATCTTCCCAGATTCGGATTTTGTCTGCTTTGGATTTTGAGATTCTTACTTGGCCGGAAGACTCTTCGGTATCTTCAAGGAAGACCTGGACATCGTCGCCTACTTTAACGGTCAATTCACCTGCTTCGTCCATGAATTGTTCGATAGGTATCTGCCCTTCGGACTTGGACCCCACATCGATCATTACGAATTCCGGAGTTAATTGAACTACTTTCCCGGTGACGACCTCACCCTCTTGAACTCTGTGGAAGCTACTCTCGACTAACTCTGCAAAATCCTCTTCTCTCGAACTCTCTTGTTGATTCCCTTCTACGGGAACGTTGCTGTTGTTGGTTTCGGTTTCCGTGTTCTCCATCCGGATGCTACCCCCGATTAGTTTCCCTCTTGTGACTTTTGTCTGCTACAGGATAATCGTTTATTTATAATCGTTTTCCCATCTCCTGACAAGAGAAAGTTTGATTGGAGCGCACATTTTTGAAAATGTTACGGCCTCCCAACACTAGGCCCCTCAAAAAAGCTTGATCGTCCGCTTCAATGGCGGCCCCACAAGGACAAACAACTCCCTGTGAGGGCAAGCGGATTTCGAGGACACCGAGTTGGGGCGCTCGCCCAATTCGAAAATATATTAATCATGTTTTTTGTTGTTGGGAGGGTTGATGGGCAGAGCCGATAACTTGCTTGCACAAGATGCGAGAGAGTCCGCGATTGTCGCCGCCATCCGCTCTACCACCTCGTCTGGATTTAGTCCTGTGGTGTCAACAATTATGGCGCCCTCGGCCTTGACTAGTGGAGAAGTTTGACGTGATTCATCACGATAATCCCTGCGTCGCATGTCAGCATCGATTTTCTTGAAATCAGGATTGTCCTCCCGCTCTGTCACTTCCAAATAGCGCCGCTTGGAACGCTCTTCGGGAGTCCGCCGTGAGGAAGAATTTTATTCGGGCATCCGGAAAAACAACCGTTCCCATGTCTCGTCCTTCCGCCACTAAATTCCATTGCAAACCCGCCTCGCGCTGAATTTTCAGCAAAACTTTTCTAATTTCAGGCCTGGCGGAAAATCTAGACGCAGCTTCTCCAACGCTTTCTTCCCTTATAATTCCGGTTACATCCTGCGAGCCCAGGAAGATCTTCATATACCCGACCCTAGGTTCAATTCGCAAATCGAGCGAGTCGAGCGCTTCCTTGGGTATGGACCGGGCATCGGGCAAGATCCCGCATCTAATGAGATGCAGAGCCAGAGCCCGGTACAGCGCTCCGCTATCCAAGAGAGCGAAACCGAGACGTTGCGCTAGAAGTCGGGCCACGGTGGATTTGCCGGCGGCCGCTGGGCCGTCAATTGTTACGGTGATCATCCTTTCACGCAAGGTCCTGTCGGCTGAATACTTTGTCTAATTTCTTGAACTCAAGATTTGCCAAGGATCTTCTTAAGGGCTTCTATGAATCGCTCATTGTGTTGTTGCAGTCCCACGGTGACTCGTATGCATTCATCCATACCGAACGATCCGAGATGTCTCACAATAATCCCTTGCTGTAGCAATGCCTTGTACACAGGCATTGCATCAGATCCGGCGCAGAAAGTGACGAAGTTTGCCTCTGATGGGATCACCTTTGCTCCCAACGCCTTTAATTCTCGAGACAGAAACCGGATTCCATCGTGCGTCATTTTAAGAGTGCGTTCGAGATGGTCGGCGTCGTTGAGGGCGGCCAGAGCGGCTACCTGAGCAAGGGAATTAAGATTAAACGGCGGCCGGACTCGGTTCATTAGCTCTATAAGCCATGGCTCGGCAAATCCGTAACCCACACGGAGACCTGCCAGACCGTAGATTTTCGAAAAAGTTCTCAGCACCAGGATAGGTAGCGCTTTGCCGATATAATCAATCCCGTACGGACAATCGGAGTCACTGACATACTCCCGGTAAGCTTCGTCCAGGATTAACACGAGACGGTCGGTCGGTAAGTCTCTAATAAAGCTCTCAAAATCCTTTCGGGAGACTATCGTCCCGGTAGGACTATTCGGAACGGCCAGAAACACAAGTTTGGTTCTGTCAGTAACCGCCGATGCCATTGCTTTAAGGTCAAATTTGTAATTCCGCAGGGGCACACGGATGGCGGTTCCACCAAAAGCCTCCACGCAGATCCTGTACATAGAAAATGTGTTGTCGCCCATAATCGCGTCGTCCCCGGGCGCAATCAACACGTGAGCGCACATCTCCATGATTTCGTCGGAGCCGTTACCGAAAATCACCGATTCAGGCGATACACGGAATCGCTTTGCCAATTCCGATCTCAGCTCCGGAGCCGACGATTCGGGATAAACATGAGCCTCTTCAAGATGCAGCCGCGCCGCGGCCATAGCCAACGGGGAGGGCCCCAAGGGATTCTCGTTGGAAGCCATTTTAACCGCGTCATGAACTCCAAGCTCTCTCTTTAGCTCGGCCACGGGTTTTCCGGGAACATAAGCCGGGATTGATAGAAACATGTGAAGCTACAACACGATCCACCCAAGTGGGCCGTTTCGGCTGCATAATTTCCTCCGAGGGCGCGTTCTCGATGTCGAAGGCAATGTGCGACGTTCGCGAGACGCCAAAGGCTCCCGATCAATTGCAGATTTTATATCCCGCTGCCGGGTGGAGTCAACCTGGTGTAATTCCGGGCTATCGGATTCAAATTTCTTGACAAGGGTTTTCGAAAGATTATAGCCTACAAAAGCTATTAATTCACGGTATATTAGCGTTAGTATGTCAAGCAAAATATTGATAAACATAATACTTTCATTTACCGTATTTGTCCTGGTCGGCGCCTGCTACGGTCTAGCGCCAGGAGCTTATTATCAAAGTCCGGAGATCACTACGAGCGAACCACAAATTGAACGGAATCCATTCCGACCCGCCCCGAATCCTTTGAAATCCCAAGAGCCCGAAATGCCTGAACTCTACATTGGCACGACTCTGCGACAGGGATTGAACGAAGTGCTTCCAAGGCCCTTTCGTAATGGATTGGATTTCGGAGCAAGTTACGATAGCGCTGCGGGTTTGCCTACGCTACAGTTTGACTATTTCCTTCCGATAAGAGCCTGGAATGACAAAAGTCTCTTCATCACTCCTAGGACTTCATTATCGGGCGCCAAAGAGACATTCTCGATGGGCTTCGGCCTTCGTCAGCTCTTCGGTGACCGGCTGATGGTCGGTTTTCATACTTTCCATGACTGGTCGCGGCCTAGAGGACAGGGTGGGCGGTTCCTGAACGAAGCGGGCGCAGGGATCGAGTTGGCTGCTTTGCCGGGCAAATACTCTGATCTTGTCTTTGCCCTTAATGCATATTTCCCCGTCAACGAAAAGCTAACATGGTCGGGCCACGGTGAAGCGCTGGCACGCGAAGTTTTGTGTGGCGGAATAGATGCTCGTCTGGGCTTCACACTGCCTGAACTGGTGAATTGGTTGGATATACGGCTCGATGCGCGTGCGCATTCTTACCGAGGCTCGGCCACGGATGACACCGGTTACCGCGCAGGAATTTCAGTGGCCAGCCGAGATGGGATGTTCAGGGCCTCATTTGAAAGGGAGACAGACAATCGAAGGGGTGAGCAGTACCGGATTGAAGGAACCCTGAATCTGGCGTTTGACTGGAAGGACCTTCTGCAAAACGATCTGCCTTTTTCGGCTCCTTACAAAGCGCCCCAGAACCGCTATTGTAGGAAAATCCGGGACACGCTAACCGATAGGGTCTCTAGAAAGCACGACATGCCGACTGACCGGACTGAAAATCGAGTCACGTTGGCTGCAAGGGTCTCTGACAGAACTGTTTTTCTCAGTGGAGGGTTCCCTGATCTGCCCAATTCCAGGGTGACAATACAGGTTTCGCACAGCCCTTGGCAGGACTGGGCGGACCTTATCACAGATTCGTCCGGCTTTTATTCCGGCGTGGCGAATCTACCGCCAGGCTCATATAGAGTGAGATTAATCCATAAACCTACCGGTCGTACGTCAGCTGAAAGGACGGTGGTCGTACAGGGAAATGGGCAGAAAAACAATTAGCGTCGGTTCAGCCAACGAGATTACAATCGCAACAAATTTTGACAGAGGCATTGCCGAGAAATCCACAATTCTTCAATATACCTTATGGCCTGAAAATATTCAGCGTAATCCAGAGGCTTGGTGATACAGAGCGAAGCCCCAAGATCATTCCAAACATCGAGGTCAGCCACCGGATCGAAAGAGGTTACCACAACAATCGTCATTTCTGAGAGACCGGGGTTCCCATTGACTGCCAATAACACCTCATTGCCGCCGGTCTTTGGAAGATTGAGATCCAAAAGCATTAGATCAGGACGTGGCGACCCGACAAAACTTCCACGCGAATGCAAGAAATCAAGGGCCTGTTCGCCATCCTGAACCACATTCAAATGATTCTTGGTCCTCCATTTCCTTAGACATTCACTGATCATCAGAATGTCCAGAGGATTGTCTTCTACCAGAAGAATTTGAATTGGCGCGCCCTGTCTAGTCATGAGCGGATCTTTCGGGAGCGGAAAACTCAAGCCCTGCGATCTGCAAAGGGCGAAATCGGTGTGTCAAGGCTCCGAAAGCGCAATGTCTATAAGCCGATGCGCCTTGCCGGTCAACATCTTGGCAACTTCAATCATTTCCCGAGCTTCCTTCGTGTCGGTCTCCACACCGATCAGGCAAACTTCCGTCGCGGCCACAAGACTTCTCAGTGTGCTCAACAATTCCTGAATGATGCGAGGAACAGTCTTGAGAACTCAGTCCGATTCCGGATTCTATTTCCACAGGTCCTCCAAACTCTCGACGATTTCCTCAGAACTCATTTCGGCAGCTCTCTTTAACCGCGCCCATTTTGCCAAGTCCCTCACGGTTGGGTCCGGATGTTGGGTAGCCATCGCCAGCGCTTCCAATGCCGGGAGTCCGCGCATTTTGGCAATGGCGGAAATGGCAGCCGCTCGGACTGCCGGATGTTTGTCACCCAGACACTCCTCAAGCGCTCCCGTTGTCGAAGGGTCGTTTAGGGCCCCGAGCGTCTGAATTATCCACACCTTTCTGGCGGATGATTGGCAAGTGCGAAGCTCGTCCGTCAGGCTCACAAGATTATTGTCCGGGGACGAGTGGATGAACGAAAGTGGCGCGATAGCAGTCACTGCGAAGACCGTCGCAGCCATTACAACAAATATTAATATGAAAAGCGCCTTCTTCCAGCCGTCTCTTGTTTGGATAGTCATTTTGTCTCCTCCAAAACAGAATTGATCTGTTGCTGCGGCTGTAGGCTGATTTGCGGACGTGTCTGTTTCCTGACTTCGGCCATATTGCAGAAGCCAAGAAGGCTCTCTATTTGGTCCCGGTCACCCAGGTACCGCTCCCCGTCTTCGTCATCGCATCGCGGATAATTGCGCACAGGGTCTCGGTTTTCCATGGTCCCCCCCTGCCATCCTGGGTAACCGGAGTTACCTCCGGACATGCATCGAGCGTGCCAAAGCAGAACAACCAGGAATCGAGGTGGGATAATGTAGCATAATCAAAGGTGTTGCTGGATATACGCAAGGAGTAAGGCAGTCGAGACGCAGGGTACGCGACACCTTGGAATATGTGAAAAACACCTACGGTTACATGGCACGCGTCATAGATAGAGTCAGAAAACAGCAGGTTATGAAACGGGGGGATTTCACTTCTCTTCATGGCTGGTATAAGTGATTATCACTTACGGACACCAAGGGTCCTCATATGGTGCACAAAGGAATCTCGGGAAATCCTCAAAAGTTCGGCAGGCCTTCTTGATACTGCCGTTCGAATGCCGAAGGCCCTCCGCCAGAAGTCGTCGTTTGGCTTCACTTACTGCCTCGTGGAAGGAACCCGCTTCGGAGAGCCGGACAAAGACCGAGATATCATTTCCGTCGGTTGTCTGAACCGGCACCTTCTTCCGGAAACCCTAGATCCAGTGCGGTAATGCGGTTCTTGTCCGAGAGAATCAGGCCTCTTTCAAGAAAATTACGAAGTTCTCTTACATTACCGGACCATCCACGAACCGCCAGCGCCTCGATTGCCTTCAGTTCCACGGTCGGCACGTGCGACAGGCCCATCCGTCGCGCAAGTGATTCCAATAATTCCTGCACAAGTAGAGGCAAGTCTTCCCTGCGTTCCCGGAGTGATGGGACTTGAATGGTGAAGACATTTAAACGATGAAAAAGGTCTGCTCGAAAATTTCCATTTTCCATTTCTTTCTTGAGATCTCGATTCGTTGCGGCAATGATTCTCGCGTTCACCGAAACGCTTTTTTCTCCGCCCACTCTCATGAACTCCGCGGTATCCAGGAAAGTGAGAAGCTTGGATTGGAGTCGAAGCGGTAACTCTCCGATCTCGTTAAGAAGTAACGTGCCTCCCTCGGCCAGTTCCACAAGCCCGCGCTTTCGACCGTGCGCTCCGGTGAAAGCTCCGGCCTCATGTCCGAAGAGTTCCGACTCGACCAGTTCCGAAGCCAGGGCCGCGCAATTGATAGACAAAAATGGCCCTCCGGCCCGCTTGGACTGTTCGTGAAGATAGCGCGCCAGGTAGTCCTTCCCGCTTCCGCTTTCACCCAGGAAGAGCACCGTGCTATCGCTTTCGGCCACCAGGCGCACCTGCCTCAAAGTGTCTCTCATCGCCTTGGAAGGATAGTGTCCTGCTTCCACCCTGGGTTCGGCTTCAATCTGAGTGCGTTCGGTCGTGTCGCGGCCGATCCCGCAGATGCCGATTATTTCTCCGTTCGGCCCCCGCAGAGGAAACCTGACCAAGTTCAAAGTCCTGGGAAGACCTCTATAGCTCACGATGTGTTCCGATTCGATGGTTTGACCTTTCAATACCCGGGATTCGAGGTCCCGGACCTGTCGAGCGTACTCGGGACCGTAAAGAACTTCATCGGTATTGCCTATGACATCAGATTGCTTCCGGTCAGCCAGCCTTAGCATGGCAGGGTTTAGGTGGGTATACCTGAGATTGATGTCTTTGAGAAAAATAAAGTCGTGGGCGGCCTCGAAAACGGTCCGGAAACGTGTTTCACTTTCAAGCAATTCCGCCGTGCGGCGCTCAACCGTCTCCTCCAGATTTGCTCGATGGCGCTTGACAGCATCCTGCGCTTCCTTCATTTGGAGCAACGACGCTATCCGGACCTTCAGTTCCAGCTTATCTATGGGCTTGGAGACGAAGTCATTCACTCCGGCCTCAACAGCGCGAAGTCGGTCCGATTTGCTGTCCAGCACGGTCACCATAATAATCGGCACATCATAGCACGCCGAAGACGCTCGAATTCGTCGCGCGACCTCAAACCCGTCCATTCCCGGCATCAGGACATCCAGCAACACCAGGTCGATTCCGGCATCCAGCTTCGCTAAGCCCGCTGCGCCACTGTCGGCCAATTCGGAATCATACCCGAGGGATTCCAATACAGCCTGCAACAGCTCCCGATTCTGCTCCTCGTCATCCACCACCAGAATCCGTCTGCGCTTATCCATAGTGCCCGGTCCCTTTCGAGAGGGATCGTATGCAATGAATCAGGTCTTTTCGCTGCGGTCAATAAAGGTCTGCACTGTCGCCGGAAATGCCCTCGTATTGATAGGTTTTCTGATATAACCTGCGCAACCTGCGTCCAGAGACCGTGCCTCATCCCCTGGCATGACAGAGGCGGTTAGGGCCACAACGGGTATGTGACTCGTCAAGGGATCATTCTTTAAGATCCCCGTGGCGGCCAATCCGTCAAAATCCGGCAGCCTGACATCCATCAGAATCAAAACAGGATTTGCCGACCTGGCAACCTCTATCCCTTGTTCGGCTGTCTCCGCTTTTAGCACGGTATAGCCGGCGACCTCCAGCAAATCAGTCACCAGCTCCATATTCAGCGGATCGTCTTCCACTACAAGTATCTTTTGTTTTTTCATTGCAACTGCCCCCCCCAAATTGAGAATCTGCCGGATATCAGTTTTGAGACGGTCCCGTAGTTCTCAGTCAGCCGAAGGCGCGGTCTATTCTGCGTCCCGTCGCACGATCAGAGCATTCGTCAGGAAACGGTCTGACTGTCCAAGTCTTCAGGACTCCGGCGGACAGGTATTGTGAAAGTAAAGACGCTTCCTTTCCCGATGCCCTCGCTATGGACCCAGATTCGGCCGCCGTGCAACTCGACGAAGCTTCTCGCCAGGGCCAGGCCAAGACCGGTTCCCTGCTCCGGCGTCCTGGCCCATTCGACAAATCCGCCTGCTCAAACGGCGCAAAGATACGTTCCTGGTCTTGCGGGTTCAGTCCTATGCCCGTATCCGCAACGCTGATTACCACTTCCTCTGCTTCCAACTGAGCCGAGATCTCAATTCGGCCTCCGTCCGGAGTGAATTTGGCGGCATTGGAAAGAAGGTTGAAGACAATCTGTTTGACCTTCACTTCGTCTGCCTGGACCCGTAAATCCGAAAGCTCCGCCTGCATGCGAACAGTCAATCTGAATCCGGTGTTTGAGAGCCTTTTCCTTAATCATCATGAGACTGTTTTCCAGCAATCTCTTGATGTTTGACTTCGGAAAATGGAGTTCCGTCTTGCCCGACTCCACTCTTGGCCAGATCCAATATTTCATTGATAAGCATAAGCAGGTGCTGTCCGCTGGAGTGAATGTGTCCGGCGTATCGCAATTGCTTCTCATTCAATTCCCCGAAAGTTTGGTCTTCCAATATCTCCGAGAAGCCGATAATCGCATTGAGTGGTGTCCGCAGCTCGTGGCTCATATTGGCCAAAAACTTACTCTTGGCCTGGTCGGCGCTTTGGGCTGCTTGTCTGGCTTTGTGCAATTCCAATTCGGCCAGCGCCTGCTTGGTGATGTCTCGCGAAAAGAAAGCCAATCTGTCTACTTTGCCCACTCCGCGGAAGACCGGGAACAGACTGTTATCCGTGTACATGCCCCCGTCCGCATACACATAGCGGACAGAGGCGCCTGATTTGGTAACCTCCGTCGCCCGGGCCCTAAACTCTTCAGCCATATCAGGTGTCAACAATTCAAAGAAGTTGCTGCCGACAAGTTCTTGAGCGGTCCCGCCAAGTCTGTGGGCGGCGACTTCGTTCAGGGCCAGCAGCGTACCATCGGGACGCATCAGCAAAGCGGCATCCATACTGGCATCCAGAAGGACCCGAGCGGTTTCTTCGCTTTGACGCAAGGCATCCGCAGAAGCGGTTGCCATTTAACGGCCGGTCCGTCGTCGTCCGCCAATTTCTCCCGTTCCTGGACGAGTTCCTTCCTGGCCCTGCTTTGTTTTTCCATGCAGGTTTCCCCTTGCTATACCTTTCCCCTCTGCCTTATCTAGCATGCCCGTGGAATACTGTCATTTTATTTCGATCAGGACCGTTACTGTTTGCTCTCGTTAGAAGTTGGCCCTAGGCATCCGAATGAACGACGAGACTTGCTTGAGGATTTGTCCGTGATCATGGAACAACTCCTTGAGAACATGAGGTTTTTCTACACATTCGCCGATGCCTCCTAAACTTTTCGGAACCAGCATTTACATGATGCGTACAGAACTCTGACACAATCACAGATCGAATGGAACTTCCAATTCCTGCTGAAGTTGCGTTTGAAATCTCCTATTTCTGGATCAAGAGTCTCCTCAGTTCCGTTTTCAACACTTTACCGGCGGCGCTTACCGGTATAGCGCCAACAAAGATCACATCTCGAATCTTCTTGTAGGGAGCAATCTGCGAGTTGACGTGGTCCAAGATTTCCTCCCGGGTGACCTGAGTGTCTCGTTTCAATTCCACGACGGCCACAGGAAATTCCCCGGTCTCCAGGTCCGGCTTTCCCAATACCGCGCACTGCTGAATCGACGGGTGTTCAAAAATAACTTCTTCTATTTCCCGTCTCTGCCACATGACACCACCCTTCGGCGCCGCATTCATCGAAAAGCGCCAAGGACGCGGAAACCAGTCGGTCTGATGCCAAGGCTGCCGGCTCGGCCGCTCGTCCACGCAAATCCCCCAGTTCCTGAACAAACCTTTGTGTGGTCCTGTCTTGGTCTTTCACACAAACTTCCTTCGGAATCCTCTTCCGCGCTTCTTTCGCCCATAAGACCCGAGCGAAACACGTGCAGGCGTTCCAAGAGGCCTCTTTGTGCAGGGCCCAATTGGCGGCAGAGTACAAGTTCCGGAGAAGACCTCTTCCTTGGTCGCTAAGGTTCTCGATAGTCCCCTTTCGGATCACCTGGATTGTGGCAACGCCTTCATGATCTCAACGGCATCCACGGCATGATAGAAACGGCCCTGGATGGGAGTGTTGAAAATGATTCCTGAGCAGAGTCTCTGTAGCCCTGTCGCGGAATTGCTATAGCCGCTGAAGATGACGGTTCGCTCCCCGGTCAAATAAAGGCAGACGGCTGTTTCCTGATGAATCCCCGTCCCCTCGAATGACTGAATATACGGCAGGAATCGCTTGGCAGCCAACTCATCTTCCTGGTGGGTCCATGTGAATATGGCCACAAAACGGAAATACTCTTCTCCTGGAGAAGGTTGTGGCGCGAATGGCATGATCCTAATCCCCCTTTCTGTCGCCTATCAGTTGAAAACTAATAGGCGGACGGCTTTTGGTGTGGTTTCTGGTTATACTTCGGCGCAGCCGGCCTTTATCCTGCTGCACCACCCTTCAGCGCCGCATTCACCGAAAAGCAACAAAGACTTATCCAGGTAATCCCCCGCCTCTGCCGCCCGACCCTGCGATTTCATCAATTGCGCAAAAACGATATAATCTCTGGCCAAATCCCATTTTGTGCCCTGTTGCTCATGGTGGAGAATCGCCTCATGGAGCCAGGACTCAGCCTCGGCAAAGTCTCGGCTAGATGAAGGAAAATCTCAGCCAGATGACGTGCCATTATGCCGTAATACAACTTCAATTTGTTGGATCTCAGAAGTTGCACCAAAGACGGAATGTTTGGAACCGTTTCCCCTGCGGCCAGGAGGGCCTTGGCTAAAGCCAACTCATTCAGGTTGATACTAGAGGGAAAAATTCCTGTCTGCCGGCGCAACAGGATGGCCTTCTGGTGGTGGACTTGGGCTTTAGTGTAAGCTCCTGTGTCAAAATGGAGATAACCTAAACTTTGATGACCGATGGCCGAAACGGAATCTAACTGGATTCTTTCACACAGGTCTATTCCTTTGACCAAATGTTCTTCTGCGGGGGTGAAAAACCCTTTGTAAAAACAGGAGATCCCATGACAGACGTACGCCATGGCCCGTGAAAATATATCCCCGCTGACTTCAGCGATTTCGAGGGCCTTCAGACTGGTGGCAAAACCCTCTCCCGACTTGCCCTGATAGTTGTACGCGTAATAACTTAGATAGCTGTTCATAGCCGAAACAGCCCAAAGATTTTGAACGGCTTCGTCGATCCGAAGGGCTTTCTGAATGTTTTCGGCTCCCTTCTCGAATTGGCAATTCCAGCACAGGGCCAACCCGTAAAACAAATGGGCCGGGTGGCTAACGGTAATCGATCGGTCGCCTCCTCCGCGTTTTGTATGGCCTTCTGCAGGAGTTCAAAGGCCGGAGTCAAAGTCCTCCTCGATGATATATCGGTAAGATCCCAATATTAGGTAGATTTGCGCCAGCCATCTCTTGTCGCTGTCTCTTGAGGGTCATCTCGACTATTGGCTCGATGGCCTCTTTAGCCTCTGCTACGTGCACCTGCCATGAATAGAGTCAGACCCAGAGAAGTCCTGGCGTCAATCAGTTGCAGTTGAACTTCCGGCGTCGGACGCACATGCTCCAGGGCGGTGATTCTTTTTTGCGCGTAAGCGATCGCCGATGGAAAGGCGGCCTGCTTTCGGGCGCGTTCATAGGTCAGTTTCGAATAATCCGCGCTCTTTTGAAAATCCTCTCCGAGCATAAAATGATCGGCCAAGATGCTGTAGTAACTGTCAAGGTTGTCTTGATACAGCTCTTCAATGGCTTTGCCGATCTTTTGATGAAGCGCTTTCTTTCTATTGGTCAGTATCGAGTCATAGATGACCTCGACGGGTGATAGCGTGCTTGAAAATGTATGTCGACTCAGGGAAAATCCCTCGTTCATAGATAAGTTCCGCGTACATAAGAGCGGAGAGATAGGAGAGCAATTCGAGTTCCGGCAATTCCGTAACCGCCTTTATCAACTTGAAACTGAATTCCCGGTCTATGGCCGAGCCGGCCTGCAACACCTCCTTCGTAGCGTCCGGCAACGAATCTAGCCGGGCCATGATCACATCCTGGATCGTGGAAGGAATGGCCACGCGGTCGATGTCCTGGGCCAAATGATACGATTCGTTCCGCATTATGATTTCCATGTCCTTCAGTGCTCGGACGAACTCTTCGATGAAGAACGGGACGCCGTCAGTCTTTTCCAGTATCAGATCCGAGAGATCCATAGCCACGTCATCGCTGCCCAGAATGTGGGACACCATAGCGATGCTTTCCTGGTTTGAGAGGCGGTTAAGATTGACCTGACTATGAAAGGACTTGCCTCCCCATGTGTGAACAAACTCAGGTCTGTAGGTAAATATCATCATCACTCTGGCGCCTGGGATGCTCTCCAGCAGGTACTTGGCCGATTCTTCCGAACTCTTGTCTATCCAATGCAGGTCTTCGAAAGCCAATACGAGCGGTCTTTGTTCCGATCTTTTCAGGATCAACTCGCTTGCAGGGAACTGAGAATCCGGTCCTTCTTTGCGGCCGGGCTCATACTGATACTGTCGATTCCACTGTCTTTGACGGACAAAAGCTCCAGAAGGTAGGGCAGGGTGGAGATCTCATCGATCCCCAGAGTGGTCAGTCCTCTTTTGACTTTCTCCGTGACTTCCGAGTCCGGGTCTTCGTCCTCTATGTCAAAATTCGACTTCAGCATGTCCACGATCGGGTGGTAGGCGTCCGCCCGGCCGTAAGAGAGGCACTTCCCTTCCAGGAACAAAATGTTTTCGTTTGCCACAGCCTTTCTGAACTCGTATAAGAGCCTGGATTTTCCAACACCGGCTTCGCCGATGATGGAAATCGCTTGCCCTCGACCTGCCTTGGCCTGCTCGAGAGCTTCGAGGAGGAGTTCAAGCTCTCGGCTCCTTCCGACAAAACCGGTCAATCCGCGCTCCGCGCTCACGTCAAATCTGGTCCTTCTCGTGCTCGGGCCGATCACGCGGTAGACCCTTACCGGCTTCTTCTTTCCTTTCACTCGTCGTTCACCCAATGCCTCGAACCGAAAGAACCCTTCGGTGTGCCTGAAGGTATCTTCGGTCACGTACGTTGTCCCGGGTTCCGCCAACTGCTCCATCCTAGCGGCCATATTGATGGTGTCGCCGACCGCTGTGAACTGGACTCGAAGATCGTTGCCCAGAGTCCCGACCACCACCGGGCCGGTGTTTATTCCTATTCGGACCAGGAGAGGGGGAATCGCTTTCTCCAGCCCGTAACTTTTCACTGAACCTCACGATTTCGCGGTGGATAGCCAGAGACGACCGTATGGCCCTCTGAGGAGCGTCTTCCAGAGCTATGGGAGACCCAAACAGGGCCAAAACTCCGTCTCCCCTTAGCTCATTGACTGTCCCTTCATATTCATGGATGCAGTTTATAAGGATTTCGAAAACCTGATCCATAAGGCTGAAGGTTTCCTCGGGACCCAGGCTTTCTGCGAGCGGCGTGAAGCCTTTCATGTCAACGAACATGATGGTGACTTGTCTGCGCTCGCCCTCTATTTTGTCCTTTTGGGAAAGGATCTTTTCCGTGAGACCGCCCGGCAGGTAGCGTTGGATTTTCGCCAGCTTTTCATCAAAGGAGAGAGGTCGTTGCTCCGCGGTGTCTTGAACTAAGGCTAGACGGTGGCCGCACTCGCCGCAAAATTGAAGTCCGGAGGATTAAGGGAGTTGCACTGGGGACAGAACAGTCCCGAGCCTTGCGCCGCATTTCCCGCAGAACTTCATTCCCGCTGGGTTCTCAAACTGGCAGCTCCGGCATTTCATGGCTTCCCCCGCCAGAAGGTCGAGCGTGGACAACGGATAGGATTGTTAAATTATGAGGGAGCGTAACATGAAGAAATGATTTGCTCGCCCCCTGAGAACCGTAATCTAATCCAAGAGACGTCTGTGCACGTCCTTACTCCCCTGAGAGCATATTAGGTTAACAGGCTGTGAGCGCCTTGTCCAGAATTTTCGAGAAGTTTTATTGGACGCGCTGCCGCGAGCGTTACCGGGCCACAAGACGGATCCATCTCACATGTTCCGCCTGTATTGCCCGCCTGCTTTAAACAAAGTGTCGGTGATCTGACCCAACGAGCAATACTTCACCGTTTCCATCAGCTCCTCGAATATATTGGCGCCGGACAGGGCAACGCGATAGAGCTTTTCCAGAGCCGCGGGCGCCTTGTCTTTGTTTCGCTCATGGAATTCCTTGAGGCGCCGTAGTTGCGATTGTTTTTCTTCTTCCGTGCCACGGGCCAGGTCCTTGACGCCGCACGATTCCACGAACTCCGCGTTAGGATTTAGGAAGGTGTTTACTCCGACAATGGGGTATTCTCCGGACGCTTTCATTGTTTCGTAATGTAGCGATTCATCCTGGATCTTGGTTCTTTGATAGCCGGTTTCCATGGCGCCGAGCACGCCCCCCCGTTGGGACAGACGGTCGAATTCCGTGAGCACCGCCTCTTCGACCAGATCGGTCAACTCCTCCAAAATGAAGCTGCCCTGGTTCATGTTGACCACTTTGCTGAGGCCCCACTCTTTGTTGATGATCAACTGAATAGCCAGCGCTCTTCGAACCGATTCCTCGGTAGGGGTGGTGATGGCCTCGTCGTACGCGTTAGTGTGCAGGGAATTGCAGTTATCGTAGATCGCAATCAGCGCCTGAAGTGTCGTGCGAATGTCATTAAATTGGATCTCCTGCGCATGGAGAGAGCGACCGCTTGTCTGAATATGATATTTTAGTTTTTGAGATCGTTCGTTTGCGCCGTACTTATCGCGCATGGCTACGGCCCAGATCCGGCGCGCAACTCTGCCGATAACGCTGTACTCAGGTTCGAGCCCATTGGAAAAGAAGAAGGAGAGGTTGGGCGCGAAATCGTCGATGCGCATTCCCCGTGAAAGATAATACTCCACATAAGTGAACCCGTTGGCCAGGGTAAACGCCAATTGAGTTATAGGGTTGGCGCCTGCTTCCGCAATATGATAGCCGGAGATGGAAACGGAATAGAAATTCCGAACGTCATTTTTGATAAAATATTCCTGAATGTCCCCCATCATCTTGAGAGCGAAATCAATAGAGAAAATACAAGTATTCTGCCCCTGATCCTCTTTGAGGATATCCGCTTGGACGGTCCCGCGGATATTCCGTAGGACATCAGCCTTGATGTTCGCCGCTTGCTCCTTAGACGGCTCCGAACCGTTTTCGGCCCGGAACTTTTCCATTTGTTGCTGTATCCCGGCGTTGAAGAACATGGCCAACATCATGGGGGCCGGACCGTTAATGGTCATAGACACCGACGTGTTGTGAGACGACAGATCGAACCCTGAATAAAGCTCTTTGACGTCATCCAGGATACAGATCGACACGCCGGATGTGCCCACCTTGCCGTAAATATCAGGGCGTTCCGCAGGATCTCTGCCATAGAGAGTAACAGAATCGAACGCGGTGGACAGTCGCTTGGCCTCACTATTGGCGGAAAGATACTTAAAGCGACGGTTCGTCCTGAACGGATCGCCTTCTCCAGCGAACATTCGCGTCGGGTCCTCATCCTGCCTTTTGAAAGGAAACACGCCGCCGGTGTAGGGGAATGACCCGGGAATGTTTTCTTTCAACAACCATTTCAGAATCTCGCCTCGATCTTCGAATCGAGGCAGGGCCACTCGATGGATTGACGTGCCGCTGAGAGTCGTGACCGTCAGTGGTGTGCGGATTTCGCATCCGCGAACCTGATACACGAGTTCCGCGCCCGAGTACGCTTCCTTCACGTCATCCCATTCACCCAGGAGTCTCAAGGAGCGCGGATCGAGTTTTCTTTCGATGTCTTCCTGGAGATGACGGATGTGTGTCAGGGGCTCGGAAGATTCAGATAGTCCGTCTTCGCGAAGGGCCCTGGCCACGGCGTCCATCTGCCAAAGTCTGCGCACCAGATTCGCCTGTTCGGCTCCCAGTTTATGGTATCTGCGGAGGGCATCCGCGATTTCGGTGAGATAGCGAGACTTCTCCGGAGGAATGATGATAGTCTTGGACGACGGTTTTTTGTCCTGCCTTGTAGGCATAGTGGTTGACCAATTAGTTCCCATCTTCGCATTAATAGCTTCCAGTAATCCGGCATAAAGGGTGGTCACGCCGTCGTCGTTGAAGCGGGAAGCTATGGTGCCGTAAACAGGGAAGTCATCAGTATTTCTGTGGAATTCAACACGGTTCCGCTGTATCTGTTTGCGGACATCATGTATCGCGTCTTCCGAGCCTTTCTGATCGTATTTATTAACCGCTACCATATCGGCGAAATCGAGCATATCGATTTTTTCCAACTGGCTCTGAGCGCCGAATTCCCGTGTCATCACGTATAGATTCACGTCCGCCAAGGGCACGACGGCCGCGTCCCCCTGGCCGATTCCTGCTGTTTCCACAATGATGAAGTCGAATCCTGCAGCCTTGAGGACTGCGACGGCTTCCTCCAGATGCGGCGGGATCTCCTTCCCGTAACCTCGGGTGGCCATCGAGCGGTAATAGACCCTCGGATCGTGTATCGAGTTCATCCGGATCCGGTCCCCCAGCAGGCGCGCCACCGCTCTTCCGACGCGTCGGATCAACAGAGATTATGCCAATGGTTTTATCTTTCTGATCGCTGAGAAACCTGAGCACTATTTCATCCGTAAGGGATGATTTGCCCGCGCCCCCCGGCCCTGTAATACCCAAAACCGGGACTTTACGATCTCCGATCTTTTGATCCAACTGGGCTTGAATGGCAGGCAGATCGCCGTTTCCCGATTCTTTGGCAATTTCCACGGCGGTTATTGCTCTAGCGATGGACGGCCAGTTCCGAGTCTCCAGCGCGGCCAGATTTCCATCCAGGTCCCCATCCCAGGTAGAGAAATCACATCTCTCAATGAAATCATTTATGATGCCCTGAAGTCCGTACTTGCGGCCGTCTTCGGGGCTATAAATTCTGGTCACTCCATAAGCTTCCAGCTCCTGGATTTCTTCCGGAACAATGACTCCGCCTCCACCCCCGAACACCTTGATGTGCTCCGCCCCATATTCTCTAAGCAAGTCCACAATATACTTGAAGAATTCTATGTGGCCGCCTTGATAAGAACTTACGCCGATACCCTGAGCGTCCTCCTGAATGGCAGCGGTTACAATCTCCGACACGGAGCGGTTGTGTCCCAAATGAATCACCTCGGCCCCTGACGCCTGCAATATCCTCCTCATGATATTGATGGCAGCGTCATGTCCATCGAAGAGAGAGGCCGCCGTAACCAACCGAATATGATTCGACGGTTTGTAAACAGCAGGGGACTGGTTCATCATCAGGCTCTCCTCCCAAGATCGGCAAAAATGTTAATTCTCTTTCTGTTTAAGATGTTCCCTTATATAGGAGGCAGGCGCGTCAATGTCACTTCCCCCGGGAACACCTCGGCAACGCCTAATTCCTTCAAGAGCGGGATATCCCGAGTCGGGATGACCCCCCCTATCAAAACCATAATATCTTCGGCGCCTTTTTGCTTCAACAGGCTCATGAGCTTGTGGCAGATGGGAACATGCGCCCCCGACATTACGGATAGACCTATGACATCCGCGTCTTCCTGCATCGCAGCCTGGACAATCATTTCCACGGTTTGATGGAGCCCGGTGTAAATTACTTCGAAACCCGCATCTTTCAGCGCGTGAGCCACGACCTTGGCTCCTCGATCGTGGCCGTCGAGACCGGGTTTGGCAAGAAGAATTCTCGGCGTACGTCGTGCGCTCACTTACGCCTCCTATATTCACAAGCCGTTTGTACAAGGGAGTTACACAAAAAACATAATACATTTCGTAGTTGGATTCAACGCATCAATGGCGAAATATGGCGCATTATTGCATCTGCCCATCTCGGCCCTCCACCAAAATCCCCCTTCAAAACGGGGTATGGGGAGATTCATTTCGCCCCGTTGACGGGGGGAACAAGGGGGGTAATGCGGTTAAGCAATAGCAGACCTGGGCGCCGGCTGTGTTCTCTCGTGTAAGCGAATGAGCGCTACGAGGCGGCAGTAATTCCTTGACACAGCCGTTTCAGATGCTATATATTCACTTGTGATCATGTAGAGTTATCTGTGTTTATTTCGGGTGTGCGCCAAGTAGGTATGGATTGACCTCAAATAGTATAATCCGGACAGTCGTGCAGGTTTCGCTGATCTTCGTGCTTGTCACGATTTTCGTGGGTCCGAATACCGCAGTAGCCCAGGGCGTGCCGTCGTGGTGGGGGTCCCCCGCGTGGTTTGACTGGTCAGACTATAGAGCTGTGGGCGGGGGTAGGCTTCTCTTGGCAAATCTGAGTTCAGGAACTGTGACAAAAGGCAATACGAATACTCCTTGGTAGCAACGATACCAACTGAAGGCCAGGGACCTTTAGGCATCACGAACACATTTGAGCCAATCGCGGAATTTTGGGTGAAGCTGTACATCGATCGGCTGGGGATTCGAGGCAATATAGAATTCCACAGTTTTGTCGGGAGATCCGACGATCCTAACGACCAGAGATTAACGAAACTTGACATAGACTTTTCGAGAATCGGGGTGGATCTGGATCTGATCCGTTATCCTTTTCTAAAGCTTGGAACCAGTACGGATTACTACTTCAATCCCGTGAAGTTTACTGACCGCTCGGATACCGTAAATACAGCTGATGAATCCACTTTACCAAAGCAAAGAGCCTTGGACTCTTGGCGTCTACGGTCAAGCCATTCCGGTCCGGCTGAGAGATGTTCCGGTTATCGCCCATGCGAAATTTCGGTTTCCGATGCCGTTCATGAGCAGCAATATGCCGAAAATTATGGACTGGGAAATAGGCGCGGGGATACGGCCATCCATATGGGATACCAGCATGTTCGCGCACAGCACATTTTCCGTCGCGATCGAGGCCGGTTATCGTTCAATAAATTTGGATATGAATGCTATAGCAGTGGATCCCTCGTTCCATTACCAGACCTCCAATTGAAAGCGCGCTGGCAGGGCGCGTTTTTCCAGGTCGAGGCTTTCTTCTAATTTTCATCACCCTTCTTCTTGACCGTGTATCCGATATCCCAGTAGTCGCCGTCGCAGCAGATCGAGGGCTTGCATAGCGCCCAGAGTCCGTATCCATTCCCGCGTGCCGGGTAACACAAAGCCTCTGGTAATTGCCGTATCATCCATGGCCAACCCTATAAAGAACGTCCCGACGGGTTTCTCCGCGGTCCCCCCATCCGGTCCCGCTATGCCGGTTACTGAAAGACCCACATCCGCTTTACCGATCTTACGAGCGCCCAGGGCCATTTCGCGTGCGCACACGTGAGAGACGGCCCCCTGTTCTCGGAGAGTCTGTTCAGTTACACCCAAAACGCCCATTTTCATGTCATTGGAGTAGCTGACGATCGAGCCCATGAACGTCCGCGAGCTGCCGGGAACTCGAGTAAGCATTTCACCGATCATTCCGCCGGAAATGGATTCGGCCAAGGCCAGAGTGAGCCCGCGATCCTCCAAGAGTTTAAGAACAACATCCTCCATCATGCGACCGTCGTCCGAAATTATGTTCTCGAGCAAACGATCATTCAGGACCTTTTGTTTTTCATCAAGTTTTATATTGGCTTCTTCGGAGCTGGTAGCGCCCGCATCCATCCTCAATCTCATGATCGGGAACCTGGGCAAGAAGGCCAAGTGATAGTCTTCCTCATCCGCGGAAACGTCCGCCAACACCTCCTGAAGTTTCGACTCCGACAGCCCGTAAATATGAAGAGTGCGCGTAGCAAAGAATTTTTTCGCGGGCCCGACTTTTGCCAGTATCGTAGGTATTCCTCGTTCTCTTAGCATTCGTACCAGTTCACTGGGGACCCCCGGGAAGAACAGGGCAAGTCGCCCGTCCTTTTCGATCATGAATCCGGGGGCAGTTCCGTAATCATTGGGTATAGGGACCGCCGGCTCGGGAAAGAGCGCCTGTTTCGTGTTCGTAAGCGCCATTGGACGATTCCACCGGCGAAACCTCTCTTCGATGCGCGCTAGTTGCTCTTGGTCGAGACGCAGCGGGACCCCCAGGAAGGATGCAGCCGACGCAGCGGTCTTGTCGTCTTCCGTGGGTCCGAGCCCTCCTGACACCATGGTGACAACGGCCTTATCCATAGCCATACGGAGCGCGTCCACGATGGCGTCCGGATCGTCACCCACGGAGGACATACCTTTGATCGAAATGCCGACGGATCGAAGCTCGCGTGCGATGGTCTCGCGGTTTGTGTCTGTTATGACGCCGTTGATGATCTCGTTTCCTACGGTCAAAATCCACGCGTCGGGCAAGTTTTCCATGTTAGTGCGCCTCGTCCCAGTTTTTGCCTATATTTGTGTCCACCACCAGCGGAACCGACAAAGAATAGACTTCTTCCATCTCTTTTTTTAGAAGCGCTTGAGCGTCCTGCGCTGCATCGTCCCGCGCTTCCAGCACAAGCTCGTCATGCACCTGTAGGATCATGCGCGCTGGTATTTTCTTGCGCTGGATTGATTCGTGCACCCGAATCATGGCAAGTTTCATCAGATCTGCCGCGCTGCCTTGCATAACCGTGTTGATCGCGACCCTACGTGCCGCTTGCTGCGCGATTTTATTAGGATTATTTAGATCCGGTATAAACCGTTTCCTGTCCAGAATGGTTGTGACGAACCCATCCACAGCGGCCTTTTCGGGTAATTCTTCCATGAATTTTCTCACGCCGGAATAAGTCCTGTAGTAATCATCAAGATATTGCCTGGCCATTTTCATCCCGACGCCGATTTGTGAGGCAAGCTTGTAAGGCCCCATCCCGTACATGATTCCGAAATTGATCGCTTTGGCCTTACGTCTCATTTCCGGGGTAACTTGCGCGGGCGAACACTCGAAGACACTCGCCGCTGTGATCGCGTGAATGTCCTCGCCGGCTGAAAATGCCTGCATGAGACGAGCGTCGCCGGAAACGTGGGCCATGATACGCAACTCGATTTGAGAATAATCTGCGCAAACCAGCGTATAGCCTTTGTCCGCGACGAAAGCCTTACGGATCTTGCGACCCTCAGAAGCTCCGTATCGGTATATTTTGAAGGTTAGGGTCCGAAGAAGACAGTCGGCCGGTGGCTGCAACAGCCTGATTATACGAGGTATGTATCCGGTTGGTGATGGGATCGGCCAGTGTTATCAGGGAATCCACGTAAGTGGATTTGAGTTTGAAAATGGACCTGTATTCCAAGATCCTCCTGGGCAAGTCGTGAGTCAGGGCCAACTCCTCCAGGACGTCGACCGCCGTGGAAGGGCCGCTTTTTGTTTTCTTCGCGGGTTTGAGTCCAAGTTTCGTGAACAATATTTCGCCGAGCTGCTTGGGGGAATTTATGTTGAAAGGCTCTCCCGCCATTCGATGTATTTCAGCCTCGGTCACATCCAGCATGGCCCCGAATTCAGCAGAAAGCTTCTCCAAATACGGAACGTCGATACGGACCCCAGCCAGCTCCATGTCGGCCAACACCGAGATCAGAGGCAATTCCACTTTCTTGTACAGATCTCCCAGGCCTTCCGCTTCGATTCTGGGCATAAGTATGGACGCCACACGGAAGGCGACCTCAGCGTCTTCACATGCGTAGTCCACCGCTCTGGAGATGTCCACTCCGCTGAAGACTATCTGGGATTTGCCCGTGCCGATGAGTTCCTTGATAGGGATCGTTCGGTGCTCCAGGAAAATCTCAGCAAGATCGTCCAACGAGTGCCCGCGACGCGTGGGATCAAGGAGATAGGAAGCGAGCATGGTGTCGCATGTAATGCCATATAATTCTACGCCTTCCTTCTTGAAGACGATTACGTCGTATTTAATGTTCTGGCCGATTTTGCTAACACTTTCATCTTCCAGAATCGGACGGAGCGTTGCGAGGACCTCCATTTTGGGAAGCTGCATTCCCTCGGTATGGCCGACAGGTATGTAGCAGGCTTTTCCCTCTTCTGCGCACAAGGATATTCCCACGAGTTTCGCCTGCACCGGTTGCTCCGAAGTGGTTTCAACATCCACCGAAACGACGCCCACTTCTTTGATCCTCTCAACCCATGATTTCAAGTCAGCCATGCTGCTCACCACGCAATAGCCGGTAAAATCGAGGTTCTTGCGGGCCGGTAACTCGCCTATCAGGCGCTTGAATTCCAATTCCTTGAAAATATCCCTCAGCTTCTCGGAGTCTTGCTCCACAACACCTAAATCTTCGAGCGTCTTGTCAAGAGGCACGCGGTCATCCAGCCGCGGAAGCTCGCGGCTAAGAAAGGCTTTGTCTTTGTTTTCCGCGAGCTTAGCTCGCACCTTCTCCTGGGGGATTTGCTCAAGGTGTGAATATATCTCTTCCAGTGAACTGAACTCCTGAATCAGAGATGAGGCGGTTTTCGGGCCGACACCCGGCACACCGGGGATGTTGTCGGATGCATCGCCCACAAGAGCCATCAATTCTAGCAGTTGAGTTGGCGGGACCCCGAATTTCTTCTCGACCGCAGCGGAATCGTAGGTTGCGTCGCGCTGAGGGTCCCACATGACCACTGAGTCTTCGACGAGTTGCATCAGGTCCTTATCCGCGGAGACGATCGTTACTTTCCAGTTCTTCTCGCGAGCCTCCCGTGTCAATGTCGCAATAATGTCGTCAGCCTCGAACCCTTCAACGGAAAGCGACGGCAATCGGTAAGCGTCCACTATGGACTGTATCCAGGGGATCTGGACTCTCATGTCCTCGGACATGGCAGGGCGATGGGCTTTATATTCAGTGTACTTATGGTGACGAAAAGTCTTCCCCCTTGCGTCGAAAACCACAGCGATCCACTTGGGATTCATGTCTTTCAGGGTTTTTACGATCATGTTGGTGAAGCCGAAGACTGCCCCGGTCGGAAAACCCTTGGAGTTGGACAGACCGCCCATCGCGTGATAGGCCCTGTGTATGTACGAACTACCGTCTATCAAATAAATTTCTTCTTGTTTTCGTGACATGCTCGTCTTTCGCTATTTTGGCCTGCAGGTACGTTAAATTCTTTCAGGTACTGGCGCCCATAAATTGACTTATTCTATTGTGATTCGTTCCAGCCCCTCAAGGATCGAGATGAATAGAGGGTGCTCTCCCAAAATCCTCCCATGTCCCAGCAAAATAAGCTTCGAGCGCGCCCGACTGAGGGAGACATTGAGTCGCTTTCGATCCGCCAGGAATGAGGTCACGCCGTCAGAGCGGGCCAAAGATACTATTATTACTTCTCTTTCCCCGCCTTGGAATCGGTCCACCGTGTCCACGGACAACCCCGGTGGCTTTCGCCCATTTTCCGATAACCGTGAACGAATAAGCGCCTGCTGAGCGCGGTAGGGCGTGATGATCCCCACTTCGTGCGAGGGCACGCCAAGGGCGAGAAGCGCTTCAACTATCTCGCGCGCCACTTCGGCTTCTTCCGCGCGAGCTTTTCCGCTGTCCACTCCCGGCACGTCAACAAACACCACCGGAAGATCCGGGTCGACTATCTTGCTGATTTGATTGTTATCTGAACCTTTGATCTTGATATTAAGACGCCGGCCAGCGACCTCAGGGGACGGGACCAGCGCGCCGTCATAAAAGATCTGGGACGGGATCTCTTGAATTTCACGATTCATGCGGTACTGGGTCTTGAGGCGAGAGATCCTCGATTCCGGCGCGGTTCGGAAAAGCCTCTCGAACAGGGACACTTCGAGCCCGCTGTTCTCTTCCGAAGAAGCCTCATTGGATCTAGTCTTTACCACAGGCGGCAGTTGAAAATGATCGCCGCCCAAAACAAATCTGGGCGCAAGCGAAAGAGCGGCCAACGTGGCCGGTTCGTCCAACTGGCCGGCTTCGTCGACAACCACACGATCGAATCTTTGCCGGATGAAGAAGGGGTGGGCCGCGGTTTGATAGGCAGTAGCTCCTATGAGCGTCTTTTGAGCTATCCTCTTGGAAAAATCCTGAAATTTGGGATGAGCCCGGCAAAAATCCTCCAGCAGGGCAGGGGGATTCCCAATGCCTTTCAGGGCCTCGAGAAATTCTCCTGAAGCGCTGGACCGCCCTCCGAGGCGCAGGAAGTCTTTCACGCCTAAATTCATCAGCGCAATAAGCAGCCGGTCAAGAGCCACGTTTGTTGGGCAAGTCACCAGTATCCGCTCGCCGCGGTCGAGACATATGCGAATCAAGCGTGCCAGCGTCCTGGTTTTTCCGGTCCCGGGCGGTCCGTGTACCAGGTGATAGACCGGGCTGTCCAAGGCGGAGCGCACTGCCGCTTCTTGATCTTCGTTCAGTTCGTTGCGCAATCCCTCCGAGAAACAAAGATCATCCATTGGGGGGGCGCTCTCGACTTTCTTGTCCGTGTCTATGGCTGCGTCCGTCGCGGCTTCGGTTTCGCCCTGCACAACAATCCTGACAACCTGGGGATTTGCATTTGCAAAGAAACCAAACAGCGCCTGGCGGGCAACCTCGCGAGCCCTTGAAAAAGGCGCCTTATCGAGAAACCATCCATCAGGCTCAGGCTGGGAAAACAAGGCTGGGCTGGAAGTCCGGAGCCCGGAAGACCTGCTGACGGGGGCCTTGAGGCTGACAAGAATTCGGCCCTGTTGCGAACTGTGCGCTCGGGCCCGGAAGGTCGGTTCAGCGCAAGGATTGCCTCGGTGAAGGATGATTTCCTCGCCGGGGCTAACCTCGGCATGAGACTCATCAACTTTTAATTCCGCATACATTTGTCCCTGTAAATGCAGCCTGTTCAACTGCTCAGGGGCTTCATTCCCAACCTGATTTATGTCGCGGCCAAGACCTTCACCCGCGCTGTTGGCATTCTCTTGTAACGTCAGGCTCTTGATCCTCAGAGTAACACCTTCATCAAGACGTTCCTGAAGCGTTTCCGGGTTCAGAATACGAGCGAAATCCTCATCCGCTGCCCAGGCGTCTATCGACAATAGTTTGAACCAGTAGTTGTAGTACTCCCGCTCCTGATTGTTCCGAAAAAGACCCTTTTCTGTCTCGGGATCGCAAAACAGCCTGCGGCAAGCGGATCTCGAAAAGCATCTGCCGTTTTGCGTACACTCGTGCTCGGACAAGGCGCCAGCGTCTTGTGTATAGGCGTGTTTCAAGAAGACCGCGCGATTACGGCCCATAAGTATGCTACGTCTCGATTCTTGTTTGCGGCTGTCAAGCTTGATGGCCTTGCCCGTAGAAGAGTAGAACACGAGCCCATCGACTTGAGCGTTAGGCGTTTCATCCGCAAATAATAACGGAGTACGCATAAAGCTGAAGCATGTGCGAGTCAACCGGGACTTTGCCTGACTTCAACTCCAGAATCGTCCGGCGATCCTCTCCATCAAAGAAAAGAGCGTCCGCTCGACCTTTCAGCCCTAACCGGCTGGACATGCGATCCACTTCCACCTGAGCGGAAGCAAAAAATTCCCAATTTCTTTCCAGCCACCAGCCAAGATTTTCGAAATGACCCCTGGCTTCGTCCTCCAGGGCCTTCTCATCCGTCACAACTCTTGATCCCGGGAGAGCGCTCATGAAAGCGGGTAGGGCGCTACGAAACGCGCGCATCGAATGAGCGATTCCAGGCTTCGGCGCCATTCTCCACGAGATGTTCAAACAGCGTGTGGATGAGCTTGCCTTTGGCCATCCATATAGGCTCGTCCGGCGCTACACGGTATCTCACATCCGCTATGCGAAGGCACGAGGCGGCCTCCACAGCCTCGGTCACGCTCACCAAGTGATGAGGCTCCAGCACAAGCTCACTCTGTTCGTTCGCAGCGTAGATGACGCTGCCGTCTTCGAGCCGATTGTTTAGTTCGAGATCGAATGCGGCAATGCGCGCTCCTTCCCAGCAGAGCAGTGGAAATTCGTACAGGTCGTCGCCTGCAAAGATTGGAAAGATAATAAATATCCGTTCATTATCCGTATCCCCGGCCAACTCCAACCCGCGAAACAGATAGCCCCCCTTGGCCGCGACTCTCGGTTCCGAAGCGATGCGAACTACTCGACCTTCAAGTGAATTTGGTGTTGATTCGGTGGGCATCTCAGCAATCTAACATAGGCCGCAGGCGCCTACAACGAAAGGAGGCCAACCTCCTGGAAGGCGTAGAAAAAGAGGCAAGATCAAGAGTTCACAATATCGTCTACTAAAGCTTTCACCTTCGCTCTAGATTCAATCAGGTCTTTGTTTTCCAGTTCCAAGGTTAGAGTCTGGTGGTAACCTTTGTTTAACAGAATTTTCAGGATTCCCCTGAAATCGACTATCCCGTCCCCTATGGGCAGGTGAAGATCGTCCTTCACTCCATCTCCACCTCGATTATCATGAAAATGCACATGCTTAATGGAACCCATCAGTTTGTCCATGATTCCGAAGGAGGTATTGGTCTGGGTCAATAATTGGCCGTGCCCCACATCCAGGGTTATGCCAAGGTCAGGTATCAATTCCAGGACACAGGCAAAATCGTCGGCAGTTTCCGAGAGATTCTCAAGGCTTATGAAAACACCATTGTCACGACCGTAATGGAACAGATCCAGCAAGGCACGTTTCTTCTCCATGATGACTTCTGCTTTTACAAATCGGGGGTCCATCCACATGTGCATTGTTAAGAAACATATTTCCATTATCCGCGCCACATCAATGGTGTCGCGCAAGGCCGGATAGTATTTGTTCCAAAGGTTGTCGATATCATTAGGCGGACCTTCAAACGGCCCGTGCGCTATGAGCAGGAAGTCGGGGCGGCCATTATTTCTTGTCCCGGAATGTCTCCAATAATCGCGTGCTTTGGCGCTTCGAATTACAACTTCCCCCAATTCGAAGCCCGCACTTCGGAGAAAATCTATATCTTCCCGGGATCTTACATGTCCACCATAGAGCATGTGTCCCTCCGGCGCAGGTGTCCCAACGTGGTAAGCTTATATCCAAATCGCTTCTGACCACAATTAACTTCGTAATGCGGAGAGATTTGTGACAGAAAACCCCGAATAATTGACGGCCGAAAAGGTCGGAGGAAGGAGAAATCAAGAGAGGGCCAGAATGCGGGGGAACCCACTGTTTTATTAATACATTTGATTTCTTTTCTTCGCGAAGAAGAAATGTCTGGGCTCTATCGAGCGAAATAGTATCAGTCTGCCACAGGTCGCCCCACCGTCGCAGAATATCTATACAGCTTGATACACCGCTAGCCATATAAAAGTTCTTGCCGGAGGGGCCGGGAACCGGCTTCTTTCAAGAAGCGGGTTCCCGGTGGCCTTCTCAGCGCCCCTGCTGATTCTTTGTCGAAACAATCCCGGCCAATTCTTTTGGTTGCGGCCGCAGGCCGCCCTACTTGTCCGGTTCTATCTCCTCATCGGTCAGGTAGCACGCCGGGTCAGGCGCCCATACATCACCATATAGCGCTTCGGCTCGCACACGGAAGTTACCGCCGCAGATGTCCAGCCAGCGGCATTGCGAGCAGCGCCCTTTTACATGTTTCTTTTTTTCCTTCAATTGCATGAGGAACTCGTCGGATGGATCGGTCCAGATTTCGCTGAATCGACGTTCACGCACATTGCCGAAACTATGGTGTCGCCAAAACTGGTCCGCGTGGACAGCGCCGTCCCACGAAACGCATCCGATACCGCGGCCGGAGTTATTGCCTTCGTTCATCTGTAAGAGTTTGAGGACTTCCTCAGCCCTCTTCGGGTCTTCGCTGGTCAACCGAAGATATAGATACGGGCCATCGGCATGATTGTCCACGGTGAGCGCTTCTACGGGAAGTCCTTTATCGTGCAGGAGTCTTGTGCGGTCCATAATAAGATCGACAACATCTCTTGTTTGGGCGTGATCGAGGTCTTCGTTTACCAGGTCGGTTCCTCTGCCCGCATAGACCAGGTGATAGAAACAGATTCTCGGGATATTCCGTTCCTCCACCAGATCGAAGATGCCGGGAATATCCTTGAAATTCCTCCGGTTTATGGTGAAACGCAGCCCGACTTTTAGGCCGACTTCCTGGCAATTCTTTATGGCTTTCATCACTCGCGCAAAAGTCCCGGGGACCCCACGAAACGCGTCATGAACGCTTTCGAGGCCGTCCAGGCTTATTCCTACGTATGAAAGCCCGATATCTTTAAGCTTTGCGGCCATCTCACTCGTTATCAGAGTCCCGTTCGTGGAGAGCACGGCCCGCATGTTCCTGCTTACCGCGTGTCTGATCAAATCAAGTATGTCGCGACGAATAAGAGGCTCGCCTCCGGAAAAAAGAACCACCGGCGAGCCGAATTCCGCAAGATCGTCAATGAGCGCAGTCCCTTCCTCAAAAGAAAGCTCATCCGGATAATTGCGATCTTCTGAATGTGAGTAGCAATGGACACATTTCAAGTTGCAGCGTCGCGTCACATTCCAGACCACCACGGGTTTTTTATCGGACGAAAACTGCAGGAGATGTGAAGGTAAGGACTTGGAATGACGTCCGTATCGTAGCGGGTCTGAAGCTTCCACCGCTCCGCAATATAATTTGGAAATACCGATCATAAATAGACCCCGAAAAAGATTGTTGTTAACAGAATAACCGTCATTACGTAGAGTTGCAATGGCTGCCTGCGCAATTTCACTCCCATGCGAACAGCGAGTTGAGGGCTTCTGGCCTAAGCCTAATGTTCTTTTCTCTGAAAGATAAACATCGCTTTTAGCTGGAGTTTCGCCAGTACCCTTGGTAAGGTATTGTTTGATCCTGTACCCTCACAACAGTTCCTCACAAATGCTCTATCGGCAAGTCTTCAGTGCGGAGGTTCAGGATGCACAAGCCAAGAATCACCGTTCTCGCAGCAGGGCTGCTGATCGTGTCGACAATTATCAGTTCCTTCAGCTTTGCGCAGGATCAGGCGTTGATAGAGGCTTCCCGTAATGGCGACCTGAAGCAAGTGCAGGAGCTTTTGGACAAAGGAGCAGACGTCAACGCAATGGACCGGCACGGGCGCACCTCCTTAGATGTGGCTGTACGCAAAAGTCACGTGGCAGTAGTAAAGGTGCTGATCGACAGAGACGCTCGTCATTCGTGGGATATTTATAGGACCCTGTTTTGGGTTATTAACGGTGGCAAGTTTGAAATAGCAAGGCTTCTCCTGGAAGGCGCTGACGTCAATGGGAAACTGAGGCCCGAAATCGAGCCGCCTCTACTGTTCGCTGCGAGGAACGGTGAAGTTGAATTGGGGAGACTTCTCTTGGAAACTGGCGCTGACGCAAATGCCAGGATGGACGACGATTTGACACTTCTCATGTGGGTTGCAATTACTGGTGATTTGGGTGCGGTGAAGGTGCTTCTGGAGCTGGGGGCCGATGCCAATGCGAAGACTCCGAATGGCTGGACGGCCAAGCAACTAGCCGATCACAAGGGTCACAAAGAAATCGTGGAACTCCTCATAGCCCACGGAGCGAAGAAATAGGTGTCCGGTAGGGCATTCAAAGACCTGAGCGTAACAATTGGAGAGCTATGGAAGCCAATACAACACCTGAGAGGGCGCGGACAGTCACAACCGCAGTCTACTTGCTCTACGTCAGCTTGGTATGCCCATCGATAGGCATTCTTCTGTTCTGGTTAGCTTTTAGGGAAGCCGACTTGTTCAGGGTTGCGTTTTGGGGCTCTGCGCTTTTAGGCTCTTTGGTGATTAGCACCCTGCTATATTACTTGATTGGCAGAGGAAAGAATTGGGCTCGGATCAACTTTGCTGGTTTTCTTTTTACTAACTACGCCCTCGAATATTTGGGCTGTAGCCGACTATGGCAACCTTCCTGAGTTATCAGGCTGGATAGGCGCCCGTACAGGCATTCTCGGAATCGCCGATACCGTTCTCGAATTTGTGGCCTTAGGACTTCTGTTTCAGCGAATGTCCTCGCAGTGGTTCAAGGCTATTAAGAGTCACAGTCAGCGATTGAGAACCGGCGCATAGTCTGAAATCCTACCACTACTGAGCGGACATCCATGATTATAGGCATCCTGATTTGACAAGTAGCTGCCCTCACCACCGATGCCTACGAGAATTACAGCGAAGGCTTTGTCTTTCAATGATTCAAATTCAGTGGGTTGACCGAATGAACATACTTTTCTTTGCTTGCCCGCCGAATAATCCGGGATTAGGTAGAACTGTCAAATCGGCAGACCCCCATTCGGTCTTTCTTTCGGTCTTGCCTAAATAATCACCGTTCCGCTAATGCGATCCGCAAACCGCACCTGCTAAGGGTTGGATAAGAGGAACGGGACAAACCCCATCATTGGCCTGGATTCTATCAGGCATTATTTGGCGGCATCTTATGGAGCCAATGCCAAAAGTTGATCCGGCGCGCTCTATTTCTTCTTCGTGGCCTTCGGCTTCGGAACCGCCTTGGGCTTCGGCGTAGCTTTCGGCTTTGGAGTAGCATTTGCTTTCGGCGCAACCTTGGGCTTCGGCGCAACCTTCGCTTTTGAAGTAGCTTTCGGCTTTGGAGTAGCCTTGGGTTTGGGCGCAGCCTTCGGCTTAGCCGCAGTCTTAGGCTTTGCCGTAGCCTTCGGTTTTGGGGTAGCCTTGGGTTTCGGCCCTGGGTTCGGTTTTGATGCAGCCTTGGGCTTCGGAGTAGCCTTCGGTTTGGAAGTAGCCTTCGGTTTGGGAGTAGCCTTGGGTTTGGGTGTAGCCTTCGGCTTTGACGCAGTTTTCGTTTTCGGTGTAGCCTTCGGTTTGGGCTTGGTTGGCACGGCTAATTCCTCCTCTGATTCTCTAAGACGGAGCGGAATATATCTTTGCAATTTTGAATGTCAAGAATTTCTTGCCATTGGCGCCTGAAACGCAAAAAATCTGAACAATGCGGGTACGGGCGCTTTTTATTAATAACATTTGATTGCTTTTCTTCTGAAGAAGAAATGTTTGGGGAACTCTCTAAGCTACCAGTTTTATGAGCGAAATGGTATCAGTTTTCCACAGGTCGCCCCACCGTCGCGGAATCTACACAGCCTTGGTACACCGCTAGTCAATAAAAGTTTCTGCCGGAGGGGCCGGGAACCGGATTCTTTCAAGAAGCGGGTTCCCGGTGGCCTTCTCAGCGCCCCGCTGATCCTCTGCCGAAACATCCCCGGCCACCTATTTTGGTTGCGGCCGGAGGCCGGAGGCTGCGTCTTGAGAAGATGAGTTTGACATTGAGATTGAGGGACCGACGGTTTGGGTACCTGACGAGAGGCTTTCCCACTCCCGCCTTCAGCAAAGAGGAGAATAGGTGAGCGCAGGGTAGGTTCCTGCGTCGGCGGTCGGCCAGTGTCACGGCGCGCCTGGCGAGTGGCCCTTATTTGATCTCCGCCCCCGCTTTTTTCGCGGCAAAGAAATCATCAATGATCTTGGCATGGTCAAAAGCAATAGGAGAAGGAAGTTTCCCTTGAGAAAACAGGCCGACATCAGCCGCGTCGTCCGAAGCCTTCGGTTGACCGTGAGCTCTAGCTGTAAAGACCACCGTAAGTGTATGGTGTCGTGGGTCCCTTTCCGGGTCTGAGTACACGCCGAATAATTTAAGGTCCGTGACATCCAGCGATGTCTCTTCCAGGGCCTCTCGCTTGGCCGCTGCTTCCGCTGTTTCTCCGTAATCTATAAAGCCTCCGGGGAGCGCCCATCCTTCCGGAGGGTTTTTTCTTTTTATCAGCACAATTGCATTATCGATCATGATGATTACGTCTGTGGTAGGAATCGGGTTTCGATAAAGGGTTACAAGCCGCCGCAATGCGGGCAGGAAACGCTCTTTTTCATGAAATCTTCTCCGTGTTTCGGTGGCATCGCTGCAAGTCTATCAACAATACCGAATAAGAGCGAGCAATAGAGGGGGGAATGATTGAGACCGTCTCAAAATTATGGGCCGCTGGATTGTCGCAGCTGTGTGATTCATCACGCCCCTGAATTGGGCGCAATGAATTGCGCCCCTACAAGTGGCGCATTGTGTCGTAATGATCGCGGTTTTTCCGCGGCGGGATATGATTTTTGGGCACAAGGGGGTTGACAATTGCGTCGATTATTGGCACTCATTAATCATGAGTGCTAACAAACGCGCACACAACAATTATCTTTAAACAAAACAACAGGCAGGAGGTACAAACATGAAATTTCGTCCTCTGTACGATCGTATCCTCGTGGAGAGGGTAGAACTGGAGGAGACCACCAAAGGCGGGATAATCCTCCCGGACACAGCGAAAGAAAAGCCCCAGCAGGGCAAAGTCATCGCAGTGGGCCAGGGAAAAAAGACCGAAGACGGGAAAATTATCCCCTTGGAGGTTAAGGCAGGCACAATGATCCTTTTCGGGAAATATTCAGGATCGGAAGTCAAGGTCGAAGGGACCGAGTATCTCATCATGAGAGAGGATGATGTCCTCGGCATCGTGGAATAATGGTCTCTCCGAGATCATTCCTTTCTTAGAGGAAACGAGAATTAAAATAGGCTTTCAAGGAGGAAACAAATAAATGGCCCCAAAACTCATTATGTTCGAACAACCGGCAAGAGATAAGATCCTCAAGGGTGTCAACATCATGGCCGACGCTGTGAAATCCACCCTGGGACCCAAAGGCCGCAACGCCATTCTCGAAAAGTCATGGGGTTCTCCCACAGTGACTAAAGATGGCGTAACCGTGGCAAAGGAAATCGAACTGGAAGACAGATTCGAGAATCTTGGCGCACAGATGCTCAAAGAAGTCGCGTCCAAGACTTCCGATGTGGCGGGTGACGGCACCACGACAGCGACGGTATTGGCTCAGGCAATATTCCGCGAAGGCGTCAAAATGGTTGCCGCAGGCGCGTCGCCTATGGATCTGAAGAGGGGTGTCGATGCCGCCGTAGAAGCCGTAGTAAAGAAGCTCAAAGAACTCTCCAAACCGACCAAGGACAAGAAAGAGATCGCACAGGTAGGCACGATTTCCGCGAATAACGACGCGACCATCGGCAATATCATTGCGGAAGCCATGGAAAAAGTGGGCAAAGAAGGGGTCATCACGGTTGAAGAAGCTAAGTCCATGGAGACTACGCTCGAAGTGGTCGAAGGCATGCAGTTTGATCGTGGTTATCTATCCCCTTATTTTGTGACCGACGCCGAGCGTATGGAAGTCGTGCTCGACGAACCGTACATCCTGATTCATGAGAAAAAGATCTCAAATATGCGAGACATGCTTCCGCTGCTGGAGAGCGTTGCCAAAATGGGCCGGCCCCTGCTGATCCTTGCCGAAGACGTCGAGGGTGAGGCGTTGGCCACTCTGGTGGTTAATAACCTGCGACGCACTTTGACCGCATGCGCAGTGAAGGCCCCCGGTTTTGGCGACCGCAGGAAAGCTATGCTCGAAGATATAGCGATCCTCACCGGTGGTCAGGTGATTTCGGAAGATCTGGGTCTTAAGTTGGAGAATGTATCCGTCAACGATCTCGGGCGCGCCAAAAGAATAACCGTGGACAAAGACAATACCACGATAATCGACGGCGCGGGCGGCTAAGGACAAGATCGAAGGACGAGTGCGGCAGATTCGAACCCAGATCGACGACACGACTTCCGATTATGATCGCGAGAAACTGCAAGAGCGACTTGCCAAGCTGGTGGGTGGAGTTGCCGTTATCAATGTGGGCGCTGCCACTGAAACTGAGATGAAAGAAAAGAAGGCCCGTGTTGAGGACGCTCTGAACGCAACCCGCGCCGCTGTCGAGGAAGGGATTGTTCCCGGCGGTGGAGTAGCATATCTGCGATGTCTGGGAGCTGTGGAAGCCCTGAAGCTGGAAGGCGACCAAGCTTTCGGCCGTAAGATAGTATTAAGAGCACTGGAAGAGCCGCTACGGCAGATCGCGAACAACGCTGGGTCAGGACGGTTCGATTGTAGCTGACAAGGTAAAGAACAAAGAGGGCTCGTTCGGGTTCAACGCTTCCACCGAGGTGTATGAGGACCTTATGGAGGCCGGGATCATCGACCCAACCAAGGTGACCAGGCTGGCCCTGGCCAATGCCGCATCTGTCGCCAGCCTTATGCTGACGACGGAGGTTATGATCGCTGAGAAGCCGAAAGAGAAAGAGCCTCCGATGCCTGGTGGAGGGATGCCGCCCGGCGGTATGTAAAAGATCTTTGAAGAGCGACGGGGAAGATCTTTTTGCAAAAAGGGCCTCCCAAGGCCCTCGCGGAAGACTCTTATATGTTTGTTAGTGAGGGAGGGTTTTACCTCCCCAGGCCCCTCCCCAAAATGTAGCTCGCTTCCCAAATGTTCTCCTAGCTTAGGAATCTCGGAATCGAAAATGATCGCCGCGATGCTCGCCCCCATTCTCGTCTTCGTCCTCATTGTCGCTGTGGTAGTAAAGGCGGTTTACTTCAGACGCCCGCTTGATCGCATTCTCGTAATAGTGGTGGGCTTTCTTGCCGGAGGACTGGCGATCGTCCTGCTCGCGGTCATTCCCGCAGCGACGCTCTGGATCGTCGGAGCAGCGATGGCCGAACCCGGCCGGGATTCGGTCAGCTTTGCCGGCTGGCTGATCTATATCGCCTGGATCGTGCTCTATTTCGGCGGCTTCATCGCACTTTTCGGCCTCGTTCCGGCAATTCTCATTATCGTCTTTGCGGAGTTGAAGGCAATCCGGCGGCTTATGTTTTACTGCCTTGCGGGCGTGTCGGTCGTCTTACTTGGTCGTTTCGGCTACTGGCTCTGGCTCGGACCGCCTCCTGGATTTTGGGATTTGGGGCTAACCAACTGGCCCCTCTTGTTCGGGAGCGGTCTCTTGTCGGGCTTCGTATATTGGCTCGTCGCCGGCCGGAAAGCGGGGAACTCGCCGCCAACGCCGGAAGTTGAATTGCCACATTCTGCAAGCTGAAAATACAAGATGTTTCTTGTCTCGTTCTCAGGCTCCAGCCTGGGAACGAGAACGACATATGAACCGCCTACCTATCTCTTTTCCTTGTACTTAATCAATGGACCGAAGAACAGAGTCTCGCAGTAGTGGCATCTGAGGGTAAGCGGGTCATTATCCACTACCAGAAACTTCCCAGGGACTTCCTCATGGTTGGTGATGCAAAACCTGTCCGGGCATATCACGATGTCGCCAACCTGGTTCGGTATCTCAGCTTTGTGTTTTTCTATCACTTCTTCTTTATCTATTCTTGAAATGGTCGCAAAGGGAGCAATCAACGCGACGACATTAAGCATATCCCGAGTTAGGCTGAGGTTTTCGACCTTTATAATGTCTTTCCTGGTTATGCTGGGCGATTCGAAGTTGATCCCAATTGCTATTATGTCCCCAGTTTTTCGTGCGAGCGCATTGAGCCCCAGTACCTGAGCTATTAGGAAAGCCTTGCCCGCGGGGATATGGTCTATGACTATCCCTTTCTGAATTTTGGCTATGGTAATCGGTGTCTTCTTCATTGCACCGCTCCCAGAATAAGCGCAAGAAGCGTTTCACGAACAAAAAGCCCGTTTCGAGCCTGCTGAAAGTAGTAAGCGTGAGGAGTATGGTCAACGTCCGGGGCTATTTCCGTAACGCGGGGCAGGGGGTGCATGACCTTCATATCGGGCTTAGCCGATTTCAGCATATCGGCCTCAAGTCGGTAAATGCTTCTCAATTTTTCCGCCAGAGCCGTGCCGCCTTCCAGTCTTTCGGTCTGAATCCTGGTCATGTATAGGACGTCCACTTGCGATATGTAATCTTCAATACGGCTTCCTTCCTCATAACTCGTCCCTTGGTCGGCGGATGCCTTTTGGCATTCTTCGACCAGAAATCTGGGCATAATCAGCTCGCGGGGCGAGATAAAAATCAATTTGCATTTTTCGTATTTCAGCAGCGCCTCGGTCAAAGAGTGCACAGTGCGGCCGTACGCCAGATCCCCAACCATAGCTATGGTGATCCCGTCCAGTTTTCCTTGGGTTTCTTTGATCGAATACAGATCCAGCAACGTTTGTGTGGGATGCTGATTCGGCCCGTCACCCGCATTGATCACAGGGATTGCGGCGGCTTCAGCAGCGAGTCTGGCTGCTCCTTTTAACGGGTGACGGATCACGATGACGTCGAACCCGTACCCGTCATGCATCTTAACCGTATCCCAAAGTGATTCCTGTTTGACAGTCGATGTGATGCTGGCGTCATAAAAACCACCAACTTCGCCACCCAGATTGCGCATCGCAACTTCAAAAGAGGTGCGCGTGCGAGTGGACGGCTCAAAAAAGAGCATTGCGGAAACTCTATTTTCGCAGAGCTTGTGTTTGTTGGGGTGATCCCGTACGGTCGCCACTTTGAGCAGGATCTGATCTATTTCCTGTCGAGTCAGATCGTTCATCGAAATCAGGTCACGGCCTTGGAAGCTCATGTTTCACGACTCCGAATCAAACGGATATTGTTTACCGCGGACGATGGTGCTTGGTAACTGTCGCGGGCAGAGGAATGGAATCGAATGGAGACCAGCGACAAAGTGTTTCCAACGGACCGCGACGCGGCGATGACATTGTCTTGCGCCAACGTGGTTCCACGCAGGTCCAATACTGTGAAAGACGCGACCGCCCCGGGTTCGATTATCCCGTGCGGTCGATCCAAATTATGGCCGAGCAGGCGGGCAGGGGCCGCTGACAGAATCCGGGCCACATCAGAAGCCGTAAATCCGCCTTCATTGATAAGCCATCCCGCAAACGCGCCCAATGTGTCCAAATGTGGCATTCCGGGGGCCCCTCGTCTCTTATCGTCCGGAGTGTGGGGGGCATGATCAGACGCGAGCAGATCTATCACGCCTTGTTTCAGCGCATCGAGCAGGAATTTGCGGTCTCCCTCGGACCTGAGCGGCGGGTTAGACTCCAGAAATTCGGATTTGGCAATCTTGGCCGGAATTGCTGAGAGGATTTCGCCATTTTCCACACTGAAAAAAAGGTGATGGGGGGTGACTTCGCAGGTCACTTTGTCGGTAGAGGAGCGATTATATTCCTGAATCATCACCACTGTTTTTTCTGTAGATACATGGCAGATGTGGCTATGTAGACCGAACTTGGCCGTGAGTTCAAGGATTTTCTCGACCGCGGATATTTCCACTTCCGGAGGCCGGGTTTTCCACCGAGGGCCGGTTCCGGCCGATTTCTTGAGTATTTCCGGGTCCTCAGCATGAAAGAACACACGATGGCCCCGATATCGACTCAGGGCTGATTCCAGATCGCTCCATCGGGTGAATGAAACAGAAGATGGTTGCGCGTCCAAGTAGACCTTATAGGGAATGTCAGCCCATGGCTCCGACGACGCTGTTATGGCTCCAAACAGAACCACCGGGCAGGCTGATGATGCGGAGATGGCAATTTTACGAGCATAGGAATGTTCGATTGTCGGGCGGCTCGGGGTCGTTCGGCATGGCTGCAAATAACGTGACTCCGCCGTTTATTGCCGCTCGGCCTGCAGTCACGAAAGTCTCCTTTTTGCATGTTGCCGACCACTTTTCGAGCGCCTGTTCATCCGATTCTTCCGGACGGGGGTACTCTCGCGCATGCACGTGAAGGTCGATAAAGCCAGGGAATATAAGCGGGCCCTCTTCTTTGGCGGGAAGCTCTGAGATCGAAACAATGGATCCGGAAACGGGATCAATGGAAATCTGCGCATGAACAATGACATGCGGGAAGACGACTCGACCGCTAATAGAGGTCAGTTCCATAGTGAGCGCTGGCTATCTGAAATCATGGAAAGATCCATGCAAGTCAATGAGGCCTCATTCGTTGTTCTAACAACTTGTAAATTTGCCGCAGCCATATAAGAGCTTTCTCAAACGAGGTATAAGGAGGAAACTCTTTTGCAAAAGGGTCTTCCTCCTGACTATTTTATTTCCCTTCCATACTTCCATAGCTTCAATAATAGTCCGGCAGAAAGAGGGAAGGTCATCCGGTTTTCGGGCGGTTATCAGATTGCCGTCTCTCACGGTTTCGGAATCCTCCCACAAAGCGCCGGCATTAACCATATCATCTTTGATGGCAATGTACGACGTGGCCTGTTTGCCCTTTAGAATCCCCGCGCTGGCCAGCATCCATCCGGCATGGCAAATCGCGGCGACAATCTTGCCCTTGTTGAAGGCATCCCTCACCAGGGAAACCATTTCAGGATGGATTCTCATTTTGTCCGGGAGCATAACCCCCGGGAATCACTACCACGTCGAAATCATCGGCTTTGACTTCAGAAGCCTTCTTGTTCACCTCGACCGGTATCCCGTATTTGCTGTGATAAACGGAAGCCGTCCCGGAACCGACTACTGTGACCTCGATTCCTTCTTCTTTTAGCCGATAAAAGGGTATCCATAATTCAAAATCATTGTACATGTCTTCGGCCAATAAAGCCGCCTTCTTGCCTTTCAATTTCATGTTAGCGCCTCCTGTTTTAAATTACTCAGGAATCCTCAATTTCCAAGGAAACGATGCGCATTTCATCCCGGCCTTCCACTATGTTAAGCGCCGGAGACGAGCACACAGGGCAGAAAGGTTCATAATTCTCCATGAGCTGTTCGTTCCCACATTCCCTACATTGTACTTTGATAGGAACTATCTTTATGTCCAGTTGCGCTCCTTCCGCGACGCCATCTTTGGACAAAATTTCAAAAGCGAAGCTAACAGCCGCGGGCAAAACCGCTGTAAGGGCGCCGAATTCGAGACTGATCCGCACCACCCGTTTTGCATTGTACATCTTGGCCTGCTGTTCAACTATTTCCATGATGCTCTGAACTATGGCCATTTCGTGCATATATCCCTCTGAAGAGAAGAAACATTTACCGCAGAGATCGCAAGAAGGAGAATATCTTCTTCTGATTGTGAGCAAGGCACGTTTCCCACCTGGGAGTGGATAGCCTCGGACCGAACTTAAGCGCACTCGTAATTAGCTCTCCAATCATACTGGCCGAAGTCTGCTTCTCTGTCTTTATCTCTGCGTTCTCTGCGCCCTCTGGCGGTAACGCGGTTGTTATCTTGCCCAACCCGGTAGATACCATTGTGCCCCGGGATTTATTTCCTGAAAGTTCCCGTCTCCTCTCATATCCATGAAGACCCTACGGGTCTTCTGCGTGTCCGAGTTGGAGTGTACGCTAAAGGCCACATTTCGGCCCCTGTAGGAATAGACCGTATACACTTCTCCACTTGGCGCGGTGTAATAATCCATAGTCGTCTCTTTGCCGGGAATGTCGGGAGCATGATCGGAACTATTGGTGGTTAGATGTTTAAAGGACTTCAGGTCCGGCAATCGGTATACCTGTTGCGCTGTGGCGAGCGAACCCAATGTTGCGAACAAGATGATAGCAGCCAAAATAATGACGGTCCTGTACATGATCCGCGTTTCCTCCGGAGTCGCCAATTGTGTTTAGAGCGGTTCTTATAACAGATCCTTAGTGGCGTAACAACTTCGGATGCATGGCGCGCAGAAATTGACACACGCCTAAGATTAATTCATTATCGTCGGACGATAAAGACTTCAGGAGTATTGATGAATATCTCCGAAAACATTGCGCCCCAAGATATGCGGCAATATTTGGATTTCCTTCTTTGGCATTACCGAGTTGTTGACGCATTCTGGTACATCTACCTGGAGGAAGATCGTGGCTCGGATGTCGCCAATCAGTTCAATGAGAAGGTGTGGACGCCGTGTTGCGGGATTAGCGGCCAGAGATATCGTGAAACGCTTCAATATTCGTGAGAAAGGGCTGGATGGTTTTGTCAGGGCCGTCAAGTACTTTCCCTGGACCATATTGGTGGGTTACGAGATCGAACAGAGGCCTGATGAAGTAATAGTTTCAGTGCCGGAATGCCCCACACAGAGATCACGTTTGGATCGCGGACTGGAAGAGTACGCGTGCAAAGAAATGCATCGAGGAGAGTTCGTTTCATTTGCCAAGGAGATCGATCCTTCCATCCGGGTCGAATGCATTCATGCGCCGTTGGACCCGCATCCCCCTGATAGGTTTTGTCAGTGGAGATTTACAGTAGCGTAGAGGATCGACGGGGCTGGTCTGATTATAATAAACCGGTTACTATCTTGACAGAATGCGTCTCAGAATGCTATTTTTAGGTGTAATTAGTTATAAATGCCAGAGAATTGACCGCAGTCCCACTTGATAGGTGACCACAACCGATGTCCGCGGAGATCGAGGCAAAAGTCCTTTCCGCCCTATTGAATGACCGGTATTTGCTTACTCGTGTCACAGGCGATGGCTTTAGCCCGGACATATTTCGAGATCGCAATTTCAGGATCATTTTCAAGACAGTCCATGACATGAGCCTGCTTCCTGGGCAGCTTATCGACTGGATAACAGTCGAGAGCGCCATTAAGAGAAAGGAATGGTTCTCGCCGGAAGTAGCCCAGGCCCTTGAAGAGCTGCAGCAACAAGACCTGCCGGAAGCGGACCAGATAATTGCCTATGTAGACATACTCAAAGATCAGAGTCTGCGAGACAAAACCATGAAGCTTGCGCAGGTGATGGTCAGTTATTGCCAGCGCAAAGGTCAGTACCGAGACGAGGACTTCGTCGATTTCAGCGGCAGAATTATACAGACACTCATCGAGTTTCAAAAACAGAAGGTGCGGAAACGACTTACGCCCCTCAAAGATACGATTGACGAAATTCGAGTTTCCACCAATAGCCCTATCGGCGACGAAAAAAGGATTCTGGGATTTTCCATTCATCCTTTCGACCGCTTGGAACACCTTCTTTCTGGTATTAGAAAAGGATTTTATTACGGGCTGGCAGGACCTCCTCGCCGTGGTAAAACTACATTCGCATTGGATATTGCCTCAAGGCTTGCGGAAGCCCACGATTTTCCGGTGCTTTTCTATACATGGGAACAGACACGCAAGACACTTGCCGCTCGACTACTGGGCCGAGAATGTTATCTGAACCCGGTAAAGCTACTCACTGAAGTTTCGCCGGAAGAGAAACAACGCCATGCGCTGGTTAATCGCGTGATCGAGCGCTCTGCCGCGTACAGCAAGAATCTGTACGTCATAGAGGCCGGCCGTCAGGATACGATAGATCGCATCAAAGCTCAGGCTTACAATGTGATGCATGAGTTCAGGTCCGGCAATATAGCCATCTTCTTTGATTATCTTCAGAAAATCCCGCTCGGCCGCACATATGAGGATATAAGAAGTCAAGTGAATGAAACATCAGCCCAACTGGCTGATCTGAGCCTGCAACTCGAGTGTCCAATCGTGGCCATATCGGCGATGGACAAGGAAGGTTGCAAACTGGATGAGAAACCGCCGTCATACGACGAGTTCTCGACCACTTATTACGCTAGGCCCACAATGCATAATTGCGTAGGCGGTGGGGACCTGGAGTACGATCTTGACGTGGCTATGATACTGTCCAAAGACTGGGTTGCCACCAATAATTTGCGGGAACGTTTGAGTTTAAAGGACAAGGAACAACAAGCGCAGGACCTTCCGCAGATCGATATAATAAACCTGCACGTGGACAAGAATCGTGATTCCGCGGGCGAAATCGCTCCGACTATTCAGTACGCTTTCTTTATTAACATAAACAAATTCGTAGAACTTGGTTTTAAGACCGAGGACGAATATAGCAAAGAATTCAAAGGGTTTGCGAAGGCCGAAGACATGTTCGGCGCTCTTTTGGACACAGGGATTTTCAAGCTTTATTAGGCCCTCCATCAGCCCAATCGCCGTGCGGCCAAGATCCAGCTTCTTTTATATAGTCAGGGAAGAATGATCTAGTATGTACTTGAAAAGTCTGACAATAGATTCCGATAGCTTCCCCACTAGGGATATATATCCTTTTAATATTCCTATATTGCGATCCACCTGCCGGATTGGATTTTCATCACCGTTAACCTTCTTTGTCGGGAAGAACGGATCAGGAAAATCGGCAATTTTGGACGCTATCGCGCGAAAAAGCGGCTTTCTTCCTTGGGGCGGAACCAAGGCGCATCGCGTTCACGAAAACCCTTTTGAGACGCAACTTGCAAATCACCTTAAGCTCACTCTGGAGCCCCGTCACTCGTATGGTTTCCATTTTCGAGCCGAGGCATTTTTGAACTTCGCTTCCTCTCTTGATGATATTATCCTGGACGACCCGGCGCGTGATCATTATTTCGGCGGAAAATCTCTTAACGTCGTATCACATGGAGAATCATTTTTGAGCTTCTTCAAGAGCTATAGTTGCCAGCTTGCCGGTTTGTACCTGTTCGATGAACCGGAGGCTGCCCTATCGCCCCAAAATCAACTGGAATTTGCACGGATGCTCCATGATTCTTTACAGAACGGAACTGGCGCGAGGCAGTTCATTATCGCTACTCATTCTCCGATTATCATGGCCTGTCCTGGAGCGAGTATCTTGACGTTCGACGCGGAAGCCGTTGAACCGATCGATTACAAACTTACTGAGCATTACAAATTCTATCGAGAATTCCTTAGCAGTCCCGGCGAATTTTTTCATCCGTAACGTATCAATATTTGGTAACATGCAATAATTGAAATAGCCGACAAAACCGTGCAGCTCTCTTGCTTATTACTTCAACAATATTTATGAGGGGATTTCTTGTTGAAATCAGTGATTCCGAACCTTGATTTGGTCTCCATTGTGTGCAGTGGAACGACAGATCCTAGCCTGATCGCCAATATCCTTGAAAGTATAAGCGATAGCGTGATTGTTGTCGGTCCACGAGGTGAAATCTTGTGCTGTAACAAGATTACCGAAAAGATGCTGGGCTACTCGCCTCAGGAGCTGCTGGAAAAAGGATTAGCGCAATTGATGGTCCGGCAAAACGGCAACGAGGAGTTTAACCGAATCTTTATCGAAACCATCTCTAAGCAGAGCGTGAACGGTTATAAAGAAGTAGATTATCATCATCCCGATGGTTCGATCAGGAGGCTGGCGGCCACGACATCTTACTTGGTAGATATAGGTGATAGACAGACTTCGTTCACAGGGTTTGTGGCCCTGTTTAAAGACATTACTGAGATCGCCGAGCTAAGACGGAAAGAGAAGCAATTCATTCAGGAAAGGCACAAGATCGCCCGAGAAAAAATCAGAAGCCTTCAAAAGCTCGCTATGGGCGTTGCTCATGAGATACGAAACCCCATAGTGACTATAGGTGGCTTTGCCGCGCGCATCGCCCGGTCGGCCAATGATCCGGAAGCAACCAGGCGCTATGCAAACAACATAATGGAGGCTGCCAAGTCGCTGGAAAAGGTAGTTGATGCGGTTCAACAATGCTGCGATCTTCCGCCAATCAATCCGTTCGACGGGAGCCTTTCCGACCTGGTGAAGATGACGGTTTCTGAGATGACGCCCAAGGCGCACCAAAAAAGTGTAAATTTGAAAGTTCACGACCAACTTCCAAGAGATTACAAAACGAGCTTCGATCCTCTTCTGTTGAGGATGGGGCTGGTGAGACTCATAGACAATTCCATTGAATTCTCACGCGAAGGGTCCGTGGTGGACATCTCCTTGCGGGCCGTGGAATCCGGGACTCTCGTGGAAGTAAAGGATTATGGAAGTGGAATTAGCGAACAGGACCTTGAGTACATTTTCAATCCGTTCTTTTCCACCTTGCCTCACGCCGCGGGGATGGGATTGACTGTAGTGGAAAGCGTGGTGAATGAACATTTGGGAACCATCGAGGTTGATTCGAAACCCGGTGTCGGGACAAATATACGGATATTCCTGCCGCGTGCGCTTCAAAATTCCGGTATTTCCGGACAATAGAGATAGTACAAAGGCCGTTAGGTCGCAAGAACGGCAGTATGGGAGCAGAAACGGTGAGACTGTACCCCATTATGATGAGCCTTGAAGGAAAAAGGGTCATCGTGATCGGTGGTGGTCCAGTGGCAGAGCGCAAGATAATGAGCCTACTGGAAAGCGGCGCTCTTGTCTCAGTCATTGCGCCCGAGGTGGGGAGCCGAGTGCGAAATTTGGCAAGCGAGGGGCGCGTCGATTGGATCGCAAAGGATTTCCATCCTTCTCTTCTGGATCGTTTTAGTGAGATTGCGCTGATTTTTGGCGCGACCAATAGCCGACAAGTTAACCTGATGATTCACGAGGCGGCTACGAAAAGGAAAATCCTGTGCAATATTGCCGACGTCCCGGACTTGTGCACGTTCATTGTCCCGGCCGTGATTACCCAGGGAGAGCTGATGATAGCCGTCACCACCGGCGGGTCTTCTCCGGCGCTTGCTCGTCGAATTCGCGAAGACCTTGAAAAACGCTTCGGACCGGAATACGGTGAACTTACGAAGGTCCTGGGCGAATTAAGAAAGCTCGTATTAAGCGCGGGAGGCCCATCGAATGAAAATCGGAAACTTTTTATGGAAATAGTTGATTCTGAACTCCTGATCGCGTCTTCGAGAGAATGATCGGAACAGAGTGCTCGCGATTCTAAAGACGATTTTGCCCGATTATATTGATCCCCAAGCCGCTGTTGAAGAAAATCCGCCCAGTTCTACTCCGGAAGGATGAGATAGTTGGATCTGACTTTTTTCAAAATTGCCGTTGCGCTGTATTTGGGCGCTTCGGTTGGTTACCTCGTGTTCCTGCTCTTCTCCGCCACCGAGAGATCGACTGTGGGATTTTGGCTCGCGCTCGCCGGTTTCGTATGCTCATTCGCTATCGTTATTGCATCGGGCTATTTTTTCCGGATTTTTCCCTTTGGCCACGGCGTTCGACGCTTTGTCGTTCTTTGCGTGGATCATTATAGGTTTGTTCTTGGCCATCACATATAGGGAGCCGAGTCCCATATTCGGATCCATTGCGGCGCCAATGGCGACAGTGCTGATGCTGTTCGCGTCCACACTTTCCTATCAGGTCCGTGAGCCGCTGGTACCGATTCTGAAAAGCTGGTGGCTTCCCATTCACGTCGTCTTTGCGCTGCTCGGCAATGGAGTTTTTGCGTTTCTGGCGATAAGCGGTCTCATGTATCTCCTTCAGGAGAGGTTCATAAAAACCAAACAGATCGGCAGGATTCACAAGCTGCTCCCGTCATTGGAAACCTTGGACGTCATGAATCGCCGTGGATTGCCCCTCGGTTTTTTTCTGCTGTCGGTTGGGGATCATTTCGGGGGCGCTATGGGCTGAAAGCGCTTGGGGTTTCTATTGGAGTTGGGACCCAAAGGAAACATGGAGTCTAATTACTTGGTTTGCGTACGCGGCGATGATTCACCAGAGATTGGCTATGGGCTGGCGAGGCAGGCGAGCCGCTGTCCTTTCGATTCTCGGGTTCGGGCTCGTCCTGTTCACCTTCTTGGGAGTAAGCGCCCTCATCGGCGGTCACCACGCATTTCAGGGCGCACAGCGTTTCATGGGTCCCGGTGAATTATGATGTCTGAAATACTCGTCATCGGATTGAATCATGTCACGGCTCCTGTGGAGATAAGAGAACGAATCACGTTCCCCGGCGACGAGGTCGGGCAGGTTACGCGCTCGATCCTTGGTGTGGAAGGAGTCCAGGAGGCGGTAATAGTATCCACCTGCAACCGCTCGGAGGTCATCGTCGCAGCCGAAAACGCGGAGAACACGACTGAGAAACTCATAAGCTTCGTCGCCGACATACACGGGTTGGACGCTGAGCCCTTGAAAACATTTCTCTATATCAAGAAAGGCGAAGAAGCCGTACGCCATGTTTTCAGAGTGGCGTCCAGTCTGGATTCCATGGTGATAGGCGAACCTCAAATATTGGGTCAGGTTAAAGAAGGCTACAGTCGTGCGGCGAATGCCGGCGCTACCGGTCCGATGCTCAATCGTCTGATGCACAGGGCCTTCTTTTCCGCAAAGCGAGTGCGTACAGAGACTGGGATAGGTCTGGCCGCTGTATCAGTGGCCTACGTCGCTGTGGAACTGGCCAAGAAAATACTTGGCGAGCTTCGTGAGAAGACCGTCATGATAATCGGCGCAGGCGAAATGGCGGAGCTCGCGGCCCGTCACTTGGCCGATCAGGCGCAGCAATCAATAACCGTTTTCAATCGGACATACGAGAACGCGTGCTCGTTGGCCCGGCGCCTTCGCGGACTAGCCGCCCCTATGGAGAGGTTGAACGACGGACTTGTGGACGCTGATGTCGTTATTACTTCGACAGGAAGTTGTGAGCCGCTGATTACTGAGAATCAAATCAGAAGCGTAATGCGCCGAAGAAGATTCAGACCGATCTTCCTGATCGATATTGCAATACCACGCGATGTGGAGCCTTCGGTCAATGACATAGATGGAGTATATCTATACAATATCGACGACCTCCAATCTGTTGTTCAAGAGAACCTCGGAGAACGACGTCTTGAGGCGCAGAAGGGAGAGGCCATAGTAGAACTCGAAGTGGAGAAGTTCATGAAGTGGAGCAAAACGCTCCACTTCACTCCCACCATTATAGCGTTAAAGGAGAAATTGGAGACTATTCGCTCCGGAGAATTGGCCAGACTAAACGGCAAGCTCGCCGCCCTTAGCGCTGACGAGAGAGAGATCGTGGAGCTGATTACGCGGTCGATCATAAACAAGATAGCCCATGACCCGATTTCATTCCTCAAGAAAACAGGTTTGACCAGCAAACAAAACATGTACCTTGACGTGGCGCAGCGGCTATTTAACCTGGATACGTCCGGAGATGATCGGGATCGTCCGGAAAAAGAACCATTCGAAACATGAAGCTTATTATAGGAACCAGGGGTAGCGCTCTGGCTCTTTGGCAAGCCCGATATGTGGCCGCTGCAATTGAGCGGAACCATCGCATCAAAACCGAATTAGCGATTATCAAGACTCGTGGGGATAAGATCCTCGATACCCCGTTGGCGCTGGTCGGAGGGAAGGGACTTTTCACAAAAGAGATAGAAGACGCTCTGCTCGATAAAAGAGTGGACCTTGCGGTTCATTCCATGAAGGATTTGCCGACCGACCTGCCGGCAGGACTTCATGTAGGAGCAATTCTCAAACGAGAAGACCCCAGGGACGTATTCATATCCCGGGATGGTAAGTTGCTCCACGATTTGGGGCCGGGAGCAAGAATTGGGACCTCCAGCTTGAGACGCAAGGCATTTCTGCTGAATCGTTTTCCTGGCCTGGAAGTGATCTCAATACGGGGAAACGTGGATACACGATTGAAAAAAATGGAGACTGAAGACCTGGCCGGAGTGATACTTGCCGCCGCGGGAATATTGCGTATGGGTTTTTCCGATAAAATAAACACTTACTTGGAGCCCAATCTTGTTATTCCTGCCATAGGGCAGGGCGCCTTGGCCATTGAGACGCGCATCAATGACACGGATACCAATGACGTGGTAGCGGCGCTGAATCATCCGGAAACCGCGGATTGTGTGAACGTAGAAAGAGCTTTTCTCAAACGGATGGGTGGAGGATGTCAGGTCCCTATGGCCGCGCACTGCGTTCTCGATGGACAAGGAATCAAAGTGACGGCCGCGGTGGTTCACCCCGACGGCAATCCAATGCTTCGAGACACATTCTACGCGCCTGAAGCCAGCCCTGACACGGGAGCGCGATTGGCCGATGCGCTGCTGCAGAGGGGCGCTGACGCGATCCTCAAGAGTGTCCTCTCGGACAATTGGGAGCCAGGGCCGACTATGGATATCATTTGATTGTGTGGGCGCAATCCGGATTATATTAAGAGCATGGAAACCAATACAAAAACTGAAAACCGAAATCCGGGCACAGTATACCTGATAGGCGCCGGTCCGGGCGACCCCGGATTAATAACAGTTAAAGGGCTTGAGAAAATCCGCATCGCTGACGTGGTCATTTACGATTACTTGGCGGATGAACGTCTCATACGGGAGGCGAAAGCTACAGCCGAATTGATTTATGTGGGGAAGACAGGGAGCAAGCATACGCTGGAGCAGCCCAACATTAACGAACTGCTTGTTCAAAAGGCTATGGAAGGCAAAAGCGTCGCGCGGCTAAAAGGCGGAGATCCTTATGTATTCGGGAGGGGAGGGGAGGAAGCGGAAGTCCTAGTCGAGGCGAAGGTACCCTTCGAGGTTATTCCGGGTGTCACGTCAGCCGTGGCCGCGCCCGCCTACGCAGGTATTCCCGTCACCCACCGGGATCACGCGTCTATGGTCACTTTCATCACGGGTCACGAAGACCCGACCAAAGAAGGTTCAGCCATTGATTGGAAGGTCCTGGCTCGCAATCCCGGGACACTGGTCTTCCTTATGGGTGTGAAGAACCTCCGCAACATCTCTAAATCGTTGATTGAAAATGGTAAAGCTTCTGACACTCCAGCGGCTCTGGTCCGGTGGGGGACAACGGCTCGACAGGTTTCTCTGGCTGGGACATTGGGTGAAATACCGTTTGAGGCCGAGCGCCATGGGTATAGGCGCGCCGGCGGTCCTGGTGGTGGGGTCCGTTGTGTCTCTGCATGACAAGTTGACATGGTTTGAGCGTAAGCCGATGTTTGGTAAAAGGATTTTGGTCACCCGCAGCCGCGAGCAATCCGGGAGAATGGCTGAGCGAATTAGCGAGATGGGCGGCGAAGCGGTGCTTTTCCCGACGATAAGGATCATGCCGCCCGAGGACTTCGGACCGCTTGATGAGGCCATTCAAAAGATAAGCGGCTTCGATTGGGTGATTTTCACTTCAGTCAACGGAGTGGAACGTTTTTTCAATCGATTTGATGAGCTTCGGGACGACATCAGAGACATGGCCGGCCCGAGGATCGCCGCGATCGGCCCGATTACGGCACGGGCCATCCAGGAACGCTGGCTGAAAGTGGACCGCTTGGCCAAAGAATTTACCGCCGAGGGATTGCTTGTTCTTTTTTCCCCGGAGGAGGTGTCGGGTAAACGCTTCTTGATCCCCCGGGCGGAAAAGGCCCGTGAGATACTACCACAAAACCTTATCAACTGGGGGGGCCATGTAGAAGTGGTTTCCGTTTATCGGACAGGTTTCCCGGAAGACTCCGAAATAGAACCGGTTCGCAAGATGCTTGAAACGGAGTTTCTGCATGCTGTGACATTTACATCTTCTTCGACTGTGACTCATTTTGTCGAAATGCTGAAGGCGAGCAATTTGCCCTTGCTCTTGAGGGGAATCGTGATCGCATCCATCGGCCCGGTAACTTCCGGGACTCTTAGGGAAAACGGTCTGCCGGTAGATGTGGAGGCCTCGGAATACACCATCGACGGACTGCTGGAAGCTTTGGCCGCTTATTTCAAGAGCAGCACGTGATCAAGGAATCTCCATACTTTTGGCCCCAAAGGGGCCCAACAAACCAGCCTAGGGCGAAGCCCTAGGAATGTGAAATCATGCAATCATGCCGGCCCTGAAGGGGCGTTACAGAAAAAGCATTTTGAAGCGTCCTTTAATCCCAAACGAATTTTTCGTCGTAATCAACTCGGTGCTTCTTCAAAAAGATCTTATACTCTTCCTGAAAAGACATCTTCCGATGATGCTCTTTTTGCTTCTTAATATAACGCACGACGGTTTCAACTTCCGATTGGCTGACGGAAAAACTTCCATAGCCCCTCTGCCAATAGAAATTGGTAATTCCATTGGCCTTCATTTTCTGAGACGAACTCTTTTTGACTTCCTCAACCAACTGGGCAATCGAAAGTGTTCGCGGGAGACAACACAAAATGTGGACGTGGTCTTCCGTGCCGCCGATCTCCCACAAAGCTCCAAGATTTTTCAAAATTCCGGCCATGTACGCGTGCGCCTTGGAGCAAACATTGTCGTTGAGAAAAGGGTAGCGGCCCTTGGTGCTAAAGATGATATGCACCCAGAGTTTTGATAAAGATTGAGGCATGAGAAATTCTATCACGCCCCGTCAGGGCCAGGAATCATTGTTTTTCCGACCCTAGGGCTGCGCCCTAGGCTGGTTCTGTCACGCCCCCTTGGGGCTTTGTAACAAATCACGCTATTGGAGCCGACTCTAGCGAAGCTCTCACGCACCGTCTACGGGAAAAAGAGACCTCAAATTGGTCTATGGTCATTTGCTAGCCGCCGCCCCAATTCCCTTTTCTCATAGTCCCCGACTAGTCAAGCTTCGGAAAACATCTATCATCTGACGGTGGTTACTCTCGATAGTGTAATTGGAAGCGGTGAGTTTGGCCGCAGCAGACGCCTCCCGCAGGACCTCGCTGCTTAAGAAGCGCACATCGCGTCTGACATCTCGTCGGTGTCTCTCGGGTCTTTGAGAACCGCTCCGTCCCTTCCTTCAGTGATTATCCCGGCGGCCCCGTTGAATATTGACGTAATGGCGGGCAGTCCCGCGGCCATGGCCTCGAACACCACCAGCGAACAGGCATCGTAAAAAGTCGGCAGGATGAATACGTCACAAGCCTGGTAAAACGCCTCCGGTTCAGTGGTGGGACCCTGGAAAATCACTGTATTCGACAAGTCAAGCTGTCTGACCTTGTTACGAAGTTGCAGGGAAGGGGGGGCGCCAACGATTACAACCCCAAACATGCCCTGCCCCACCTTTTGCCGGAGCTTGTCGGCAGCCTCAACGAGGTATCGGACACCCTTTTTCCTGAAGTCATAAGCCATGAATAAGAAAAGGGTTTCCTTGTCAAAACCCCATTCTTGGCGCAGGCGTTCGCCTTTTCCTGATTCCCTAGCCGCGAATTTGGCGCAATCAATGCCGTTGTAGACCAGTCTTATCTCCCCGGAATCAATGCCGAAATGACGCGCCATGTCCTGGCGCACCATTTCAGAAATAGCAATGATGACAGGCCGCTGTTTCATTCGGAAAGCCGCGGATTCTATCCAGGCCCTGACGTGGTATTTGGGGGTAGCGAACAGGATTAGTTTCTTGAGAAAACGTAATAAAGGATTGGAAACCGCCTGGAGTTTGCGCATATTGCTTATGTAATGCACCCCGCCGTGGCTCTGGTACACATTCATTGCCACAGTATTACCGAAACCGAGAATCACATCGAAGTTCTCTCTTGCGGTCATTCGCCTGTGTTGTAAGGCAAAATCCAGCAGTCTTATAGAAGGAGGGACCCATCCGGGCAGGCGTCGAATAGGATGAAACTCGGCGCCGGTCGGATTCGCCGTCCCAGGAATGGCCGTACAGGTGAACATCAAATCCTTCACGGACCAGAGTATTAGCCAAGCCGACAGCATAAGCTTCAGCGCCGCCTGCATGTCGACTGAAATTTTCGATGGCAAGGGCTATTTTCATTGGTTAGGGGGGCTCTCAGTGCCTGGGATGCCTTTTTCCCAGGCCTTGGCATGTTTGAGGAACACATAAAAGGCGCTATTGGCCGCTATGATCAATCCGGGAATTCCGTCCAAGAAGCCGAGTTTCCAGACCGCGCACTCCAGAAATTTGCCGAAAGCGTGGAACGAGTCCCCACACAACATATGCTCCGGAAGCGGGTCCGGGCCTGTTTTCAACCGCAATGGCGGAAAAACGGTCGATGGTCTTCAACTGATCGGAAATGTCCCGATACACGAAGTGAAGAAGCGGGTGCTTCAACTCTCGTTATTTTCCCGGAGACTTCCAGCTTTTCATGCAAGCCCTGACCGACCCAACGAGCGCAGCCGCGGCGGACCAGCCGAACCTTCCTGTCAGGGTACCATCCTCCATGCCTTATCCAACGGTTCAAATATCGACTTAATCTCGGCATGGAAAAGCCATTTAGATCCGGGTCTGCCGTCTTTATGGCGTTCAATATCTCCTCGGCGGATTCCTTTGACAGGATCTCGTCGGCATCCAAGTTTAGGATCCACTCTCCCTGGGAGCTTTCCATAGCAAGTTGCTTCTGAGCAGGATAGCCCATCCAAGCATGGTGAATCACACGAGCTCCCGCGGTTTCGCATATTTTAGCGGTATCGTCGGAGCTTCCGGAATCTACGACAACGATCTCATCAGCCGCGGCCACACTTGCGAGCAGGCTGGGGATGCGATCAGCTTCGTTTAGCGTGATGATGGCCACGCTTAGGAGTGGCCTTGATATGTGGGGAACGTGTTCTGTCATGTATAGGTTCCGGAAGTAGCCTGGGATTCTTTCAAGTGGGGATTTGAGCGCATGTCGTTACGAGTTAACATAATATATCTTATCGGACCTTGCTGGTATGGCAAGATTCCCGCTAATTTACCCGGGCCGCCATCAAGTTAACCTGGACTTCAATCCCAATCGTGCGAATAGTGTCCGCAACAGCCTCAGCTTCGTCGTAAGGACCTTGCGCAACGACGCAGAAGCCTTTGTGATCGACCTCCCAAGCTATGGCGAATGCTTCGTCCTCGCTGACACCCAATGCAAGCATACTCACATCCATCACTTGCTGGTAGGTATTGTAGTCGTTATCGATAATGCGGACCTCGTAAAGCTCGGATACCTCGTGAGATCCTTTCCCATCAGAATCTTTGCCGCCCAGGGATCTGGACTGGAATCGCCGAGCCACATAACACAGGATACCGGCGCGTTCGCCAATTGGTTCAAATCCCCTACAACGTTGAGCCATCAATTCACAATCCAATTTTTCATTCAAACGACTCAATCTCAGTTCCATAGGCCCAAAAGACAGCCGCACATTTGCCGGGAAAATGTTTTGAACGGAATTGATGTAGGAATCAGGTTACGGATTCTTATTACCAAAAATCTCCAATGCCTTTTCAATATCGGAAACCCGGAATATGAACAGAGCCGATTCACTGTCGGCAAATCCCGAACCATACGTGTAGGCTATGTTCACGCCCGCGTCGCCGAGCCGTCTCGACACTTGATGCAACATTCCCGGCTGATTTTCCAGGACCAGGCCGATTACGTCGTGGGCTTTCACTGAATAGCCGGCCTTGCTCAATACTTCTATCGCCTTGGCAGGATTGTCGGTGATCAGGCGGACCATGGAGTACTTGGCGGATTCTTTCAGGATTGCGTCATAATACTCCCTCGGGGCCACTCTTCGACCCGTCTGACTACGGACGTCATATAGAGCCTGCAAATATTCGTTAGCATCCTGAATACTCATGGCCTCGATATTGACATGGTCGTTCTTGAGGGATCCGGTCAACTTGGCCAGTTCACCCGGCGCATCCGCGAGCATTATCTCAAGCTGTTTTTTCAGCATTCTGATCTCCAATGAATGGCATTAGAGTTTCTTTATATTATGCCTCAATTATGTCCAGCCTCAAGGGAAAGATGCTCGAAAGACAAACATTCTCGCGCAAAAGCTTTCAAAGCGGCGTCTTCGGATATATAATCTTGCGATTATCACTGCGTTTTCCGTCTAATTGCCCCGGGCGATTCCGGACGAGATTTCGTCAGACCCGAGTATTCTTCCGATTGTCCAGGACAGTCAATTTCAAACACGGAGGGCGGCTTGGAAGACTCTCACGTCCACCCGTACTATCTCAGCGGATTCTTGGGGAAAAAAGTACTCTCGTCGACTGGAAAGACGATGGGCAAAGTATGGGATCTGATAGTGGATCTCGATCTTCCCCAACCTGAAGTGGTGAATTTGGTATGTCGCAAATTGTGGTCCCTGGAGCGTTTTTCTGTTTCCTGGAACGAAGTCCTTTCAGTCGAGGATTCCGGAATTATTTTGCGGAGCCAAGACCGGCCCGCCCCTTTCAGCAGCCGCGATGCTTTCCCGCCTTCGCAGATTTTTCTCAGAGATTTTCTTTTAGACAAACAAATAGTTGATATCAACGGCGCCAAAGTTGTTCGAGTAAACGATCTCCAGTTTGCTCTGCTCGACGGCAAATTGACGCTGGCCCAAGTGGATGTCGGGCTAAGAGGTTTGCTCAGACGTCTTGGATTCGAGGATATTGTTGTCGGCTTTTGGGAATGGTTTTTTGATTATTCCGTCAAGGAAAAATTCATTTCCTGGAATTACGTTCAACCTCTTGCCGACCCGGATAGACTGAGACTGCAAGTGCCGCAAAGCAGATTGTCTGAGCTCCATCCTGCGGACTTGGCCGACATTATTGAAGATATGGATGTCCACGAACGCGCTGCGGTTGTGGCCTCTCTGAGCCGAGAGGTCCTGGCCGATGCCCTTGAAGAAATGGATCCGAAGATCCTGGTTTCCATCATAGAGGGAATGGAGCCGGAGACCGCAGCGGACGTCATCGAGGAGATGTCGCCGGACGAAGCGGCGGACTTGATAGCCGATTTGCCCGAGGAGACAGCGAGCGGCATTCTGCGCGAAATGGAGCCGGAATATGAGGAACAGGTCAAAGATTTGTTGGCCCATGAGGAGGATGAAGCCGGTGGTCTCATGACCACCCAATTCGTTGCTCTGGGGCCAGATACGACTGTAGTGGATGCCTTAGCTCACATAAAGCAGAACGTGGACAAAATTGACGCCATATACTACACGTACGTAGTTGACCAAGACTCGCGCCTTCTGGGCGTTGTAAATCTGAGGGAACTCCTCGCGCACGCAATATTCACTCCATTGGAAAGGATCATGACGACACGGCTGATCACAGCCAGGGTTGACGATGAAGCGAAAGATTTGGTCGACTTGTTTGCAAAGTATGGGTTTCGGGCGATACCGGTCGTGGACGAAGAAAACCGCATCAAAGGTGTGATCAGATTCAAGGCCCTTCAGGAAATCCTCGCGCCGCATCTTGGGAAATAAGTGTTGGAGAGTAGATAATGCCAGCAGCCGATAAGTGGCTTGAATCGAGCGCTCTCAAGGGGGCGCATCAGGAGACGCTGGGTAGCCTTCTGGGGGATCATGGTTATCATGGGACCCGGTCTTATAACGTCGAACGTGGACAACGACGCCGGCGGCATCACCACCTACTCCCTGGCCGGAGCGCGTTTCGGCCTGACAATGCTCTGGTCCATGGTCCCTATCACCCTGATCCTTATAATCGTCCAGGAGATGAACGCGTAGGATGGGTGTGGTTTCCGGCAAGGGCCTATCTGATCTGATTCGAGAGCGTTTCGGCGTCAAGATTACATTCTACCTGATGATAGTGCTGATACTGACCAATTTGGGGAACTCCTTGTCGGATTTTGCCGGGATTGCGGCATCCCTGGAAATATTTGGTATATCCAGATACTTGTCTGTTCCATTAAGTATCTTCTTTCTCATGTGGCTTGCGGTCAAAGGAACTTACAGGTCTGTTGAAAAAGTCTTCCTCACAGCGTGCGTCTTCTATATCGCGTATGTCGTCACCGGGTTCCTGGCGCGACCTGATTGGGTTGAGGTAGTGCAGGCGACAACCACGCCCACCCTCAAGATTGAGACCCCATTCCTGGTGATGTTGGCGGGATTGGTGGGGACGACTATCGCTCCCTGGATGCAGTTTTATTTGCAGTCCGCCGTGGTGGACAAGGGCCTGGGAGCAAAAGACTTGGGCGTAGCGCGACTGGATGTAATTATAGGATCCATTGTGGTGAGCGTCGTGGCTTTTTTCATAATCCTGACCTGCGCGGCGACCCTGTTCAAAGCAGGGGTTCAGGTAGAAAAAGCTGAGGAAGCCGCACTGGCGTTGCGTCCCTTGGCCGGAGCCTACTGCTCCTGGCTTTTTGCGTTCGGTCTGTTTAACGCGTCTATGTTCGCCGCCGCCATCCTTCCTCTATCCACTGCTTATACCGTCTGCGAAGCTTTTGGTTGGGAATCCAGTCTTGACAAGAAATTCTCGGAAGCGCCCCAATTCTACGGTCTGTATTGTTTTATAATTTTTTTCTCAGGCTTGATCATTCTCATCCCGGGCGCTCCTTTGATAACCATCATGTTTGTCTCGCAGGTAATAAACGGCCTTGTCCTGCCCATAGTTCTGTTCTTTATGTTGCTGCTGATTAACGACGCCCAGGTGATGAGAGAACACAGGAACGGACCGGTCTTGAACGTCATATGCTGGGCAACGGTGCTACTGCTGACAGCGCTGAGTGTGGTGACGGTCTCGTTTACCATCAGAGATCTATTCTCCTGAACCTAAGAAACTATCGTCCGGAATATCGAGCCGGTCAAGGGGCGCCAAGTTGGTAGAGCACCATCAGTGCGGATGCCCCTGGAAATGCGGGGTCAGAGTGATTGCCGGCAGATCCTGGGCGGTGTTGGCTGATTAGCGCAAGTGGCGTGTAGATTCAAGCCTTAAATATATAATCAATTATTATAGTCTGATGGAGTAATTTATTAAAGTAATATATTGACTTTTAGCTGTGACTCTACTATATTCCTTACCTGTGAGAACGACATTCGGCCAAAAGCCGAAGGTTTTTACCTTAGGCCTCTCCCCTGGATGGACACCCTCCCTCCCCCATAACCCCCCCATCCAGGGACGAGGTCATTTGAATTATCGGGCTTCTATTCAAGCCCAATCTTTTCCCCTGTCAGCGGCGGTCGACCTTTCGGCCGCCGCTGGCGCGTCATAAGCAGCAGCCGGCATCCTGCCGGTCCTAAAATTAAAAAAAGACGGACACGCGCCGGCTCAAACAAAAATAAAGCGACAATAGCCAGTCCGAAATCAGATTAGACCGGCAAGATGCTGGTCCGACGCAGATGGCGTGTTCGGTAGAGGAATTTATGAAAAGCCGGAGCACAGAGGGCATCTCGAAGTTATTCACTGTTCCCTTCACGACTGAACAGATCGAGAAGGCCTCTCACACCTTCTTGAACCTGAGATAAGCTCTTTTCAAACACGGTCACGAGATTCAAATATTCTTCCTGCCCAGGATAATCACCAATGATTTGAACTGGCACCGGTCGATTGAGCCAGTAATAAAAGCCCCTGTCATCCTTGTGCAAGTCCCCGATTCCCACTCGGCTGATAAGCGTGCGCTTCAGTCGGCAGGGGTCCGGCAAGCGGATGCAGCCGGCAGAGACTGCGCCAGTGGTATCCGGATTAATGCCCGAAGGATGGGGATACGCTGACGCCTGAAAACCGTGAATGCCAAGTTCATGATAACGCCGGCACCGCCCTACCCCTTCGCATAAAAGCAGCGGCGCAAAGAAGCCATTGTACAGGGCCGGGACGCGCTCATTTTTTGACCCGAAAAATACGACATCCGGATAGCAATAAATGTGATTAATGACAAAGTCGCCCGCAGGCGTGGGGGAATTAATATCGCCGAGGCCGACCTCCGTTTCATAGACGTTATCAATCGCCCCATCCGCTCCTTCGGATTCCATGGTTAATCGAAAGGTGGATCTGTCTATTATAATCTTGAACCCAAGGCGGCTTTGTCCTGAAGTCCTGTCCATATAATCCAGGCTCAATTCATGCCAATCCTTGTACAGTGGAGGAAGGCAGGGATCGTCAGGAGGCTTTGGGAGCTTTTGTCCGGAAATCAGGTCCTGGACTGATATGGACAAATCAGGCAGAGGACCAGGGGTTGTTATGTTAGTCGAGCGCCGGGCTGTATTTTATTTGTTCGCCGACAGCGGCCGGCACAAGGAAGCCCTCTGAGGAGCCGACGGCCCCCACATGGGCCGACAGGATCAATGTGAATAGGCAGAATCCGGCTATGGCCATACGGGATTTCATGAGTTTACTTCCCGGAAAAATCGAAACTGCGTAGAACAGAGTATTCCGCTCCGGTCGGTTTCAGAATGCTCTCGAACAAAACAGCGTGATCAGCTACAAATGTCGGCCCGGAAATATCCATGCTTTGGCGTACGGCTTCAATGAGGTCACCGCAATTCTTGCTCGAGCGAACTCGTCCTAGCGTGAGATGAGGAGTGAGCGGTCGCTTCTCGCGCTGAAAACCAAGAGGTTCTAGAATTTCATCCACCTTGGACGCCAGGCGCGCCGCCATATTCTCGGGATCGTCAAGTCCCGCCCAGATGACGCGCGGTCTTGCCAATCCGGGAAACGCGCCAAGCCCGAGCACACCCAAAGGGAATGGTCTCTGTTCCGCGAAAACGAGTCGCAAATCACGTTCAATGATCGGAACAAGATCGGTGTCCACGTACCCAAGAAATTTCAAAGTCAGATGGATTCCATTGATTCTTACCCATTTCACATCTGCCCCACACTTTTTCAGTCGGGAAGAAACGCCTTCCAGGAATTCCTTCACACTATAGGGCAATTCTATGGCGACAAAGGTCCTGATCTTCTTTGCTTCGGCGTTCATGACCTCACCCTATTCCCTTAAAGCGAGGTTCCAATACCATATTTGACCTGAGCTGCGGAATACATTTTTTCCGCTTCGGGCAGCGATTCCCGCATCTTCCGAACGCGTTCCTCATCAGCAGGGTGCGTTGACAGCCAAACCGGAATGGGAGGTTTCCTGATCTTCGACATTCTTTCCCACAATCTAGGGGCCTCCGCGGGGTCATAACCGGCCCGCGCCATGTACAGTTGTCCTATTTTATCAGCCTCAAATTCATGGACCCTGCCGTACGGCAAGACTATGCCCAACGTGGCGCCCAATCCCAGAGCCCCCAGCAATGCTCTGGTTTTATTGTCCAACTTTCCTTCCTTTTGTTTCAACATTTCTCGACCAACATCGATGACGCCATGGAGAGCCACCTGCTGGCTCAGCCGTTCTCCGCTATGTCTGGCGACAGCGTGGGCGACTTCATGTCCGATAATTGCCGCCAAACCTGCCTCGTTCTTCGCATACGACGCTATTCCCGAATGCACGATTATCTTTCCGCCCGGAAGGCAGACCGCATTTGGACTATCCCGGTCGACCACCCGCACATCCCACTTGAACCCAGGTTTGTCGATGGCCTCCGCTGCCTTGACCACACGGTCCGTTACTTTTCCCACAATTTCGACTAGGCGTTTGTCCTTGGATTCCGGCTCATGGACCACTATTTCATTAAAAGCCTGTGATCCCAGTCCGTCGAGCCGATTATCGGACACCATGTTGAATTGACGCCGGCCGGTATGCGGTACAGTGGCGCATCCCAGAAGGAACGAAAAAGTTATTAAAGACCAGAATGACCGCCATATAATCAATGAGAGCTTTTTCGTCGTTGCGCCGGACATCGCTTGATTTATCAGGTAGTTCATGTTAATCTTGTATACAACACGTTCGTTCCGCCCGGAGGTGAGCATTGAGATGTGAGAAATGCGGCTATATAAGCTTTGATTACAACGTCTTATGTCCGCAATGCAATAAGGATTTGTCATCGGTTCGCAATAAGCTTGGAATTCATCAGGAGCCGCCGGAAATGGATTTCGACGAGCTTTTCTCAGGAACATCAGGCGCTTACCGGACCAAGGATTCTGTTGACTCATCTGACGCCGAGCTGGATCTTGACGCTATGGGGGAAGCGGAACTCGATCTTGATGACATGAGTGATGAATTTGAATTTACGCTGGATGATTAGTCAATGCCTTGCCTAACCCCATGGTGATTGTCGAACTCCTTCAGGAACGCGGTTAACAAGGCGCATAAGACTCAATTCTACGCCTGCTCTTCCAACGGCCAGCGCCCCTTCTCCTGAAGCACCTCTCTAAGTACTTTCAGGGCTTGATTGACCACAGGCATCCCACCATAAATTCCGCACTGAAAAATAACTTCAGCCACTTGCTGAGGACTGCAGCCGACGTTCAAAGCGCCGTACATATGCAGTTTCAGTTCTTCGGTCCTGCCCAGCACTGTCAACGCTGCGACTGTAATCAACTGGCGAGTCTCGTGCGGGATGCGTTCCCGACCATACATCTTTCCCGTTATGAATAGGGAAAGTTCGTGGGCCATGCCTTTGTCAAACGCGTGCCAGAGATCGAATGGCCGCTCGTCAGGGAAGTCGTCAAAATAAAGCTTTGCTACCTGTGCGGTCTTTTCTTTAATGTCTTCGCCCATGAACACCTCGAATAAGAGTGATATAAACGGAATGCTTCACACGTGACCAATTATCATACCATCATACGCGACCAAAACGCGACCCGGCACATCATAATCCAAGCAGATTCGGTCTACAGACTTCTGCCATTCCTCCTGGCACGTAGGGATCGGGTAAGGTTCACCCGTGGTCGGATCCGACAGGGGCGCCAAGGGGTCCAATTTCTTCAAAAAATTGTTGCAGGGATCATCCGGGACCTGGTCCGCGTCAGAGATATGTACAAGATAGGAGGCGATTTTGGGCCGCCAGGTCTTGATGTAATCCATCGCTCGTTGGAAGCTCATATGGTTTGGCCGATTCTCGCGTGGTTCGTTCAACCAATGAGATTGAATGACCAAGATATTCGGTTCCGACAGCTCGGGGATTTCTTCTTCTACGCGGATCAGATCTGAGGTGTAAACTAGCCTGAATGCTTCGTCACTGCCGTTGTCGTCTTCCAGAGCGTAACCGACTGATCCGGCCGCCGACGGGCCATGGAATGTCTTGAACGGGATTATCCGAGTCCTGATCCCTTGCAGGGGTAATCCAGGGACTGCTGTACGTTTCTCAATTAGCGAGCCCAATAAATAACCAAAACGCGCCTCAATACTCTGCCACGATTTTTCCGTAGCATACACCGGGATGGGCGCCCAAGCGTCACGCGGCACGGATCTTCTAAATGCCAGCAGGTCGTCCATCCCCAGGAAATGATCTCCATGCTCGTGCGTGATAATTACAGCGTCCGGCCGAGTCATGGCGGACCGCCTCATCTGCAAATTGACATCCGGCCCGCAGTCCACCAAGATAGTTTCTATTCCTCTCACGAGAAGAGACGTCCGTGTACGGCGCTCGCGCAAATCCATCATCTTCCGACATATGGCGCACCGACACGAATGCTCGGGGACGCTCCACGCGCTACCTGTGCCTAGAAAGGTGATTTCCATACCTTTACTTCAGCCCAGGGAAATTAGGAGATTGAGGTATTCTGACGAAATTCATTTGAGCGCCGAGAAAACAACTCAAACGTCCCTAATCTGCTGACTAAGGCCGCGTCGAGAGAATGATTTCTGGTTAAGACTTCACTTGCCTCGATAGACTATAAGGCCATGGGAGAGATCATAAGGGGAAAGAGCGACGGTTACACGGTCGCCCAAAAGCACTTTGATTCGGTACCTGGACATCCTGCCCGAGAGCTTCGTTCTGATACTTCTTCCGTCGTCAGTTTCAACCTGATACATTCCACCTGAATGGACTTTTACAACTGTCCCTTCTATTTTTACATTATCTTCTCTACTCACCTGCGAGTTTTTCCTCCGTTATTGTCTACCAATGGATCCGGAACCTCCCAACTTTGCCCGTCAACCATGCACGGCTACGGATTTGCAAGCTCCGGATAGCAACTAACACCTATCATCCTTATTTGTCAAACCATCTTTGCATAAGTTTCTCTCACGCGTGCCAAATCCTCGGGGGTATCGACTTCGATAGAATCTTTATCTGTTACCACCACTTTGACCCGATATCCGTTTTCCAGGGCTCGCAACTGCTCCAATCGTTCGACCTGTTCCAGCTTGCCTCTGGGAAGTCCGGCGAATATTTGCAAGAAATCGTTTCGATATGCATAAATCCCGTGATGTTTATAATATACCGCCTCTACGTTTGAATTCCCAAAGTGCGGAATTGTCGAACGAGAAAAATAGATAGCAAAATCTTCATTGTCCACCACCGTTTTTACGGCGTTAGGATGAGTTATTTCTTCGTCTCTCACTATTCTGTAAATCAACGTGCTCATGGGGATGTCCGGATTGGAAAGAAGCGGCCTCACTACCTCTTCCACCATGACCGGCTCGAACAGGGGCTGATCGCCCTGTATGTTGACCGCAATATCGCTTCCTGCCAGACCTATCTCACGGGCCGCCTCGGCGATTCTGTCAGTCCCCGAGGCATGATCCAGGGAGGTCAAGACGCCTCTGCCTCCGTGCTTTTCGACGACCTGTAGAATCTCCTGAGAGTCGGTGGCGACGTAGACTTCATTCAAGAGGGGGCATCTAATAGCCCTTTCGAAGACCCTCATTATCATGGGGCGTCCAAGGATGTCCGCCAGCGGCTTTCCAGGAAAGCGTGTGGACTCGGCCCTTGCGGGAATGAATCCTATGATCTTAAAGGGTTGTTCAACCATAATTGGACGCAAAGACTAGACGGAGTACCTCGAAGGTTGATCGGATTTGACTCGGGAAACGTCCGGACATTGTCGGAATCCGGGTCATTCTACCGGTGGCGGCCTATAATATCTCCTCCGCTGCGGCTTGTAATTCCATCACTATTCGTCTGATGAGGTCTTCATCCATCTGCAACGACACCGGAATGACCACCAGTTTTTCCAGTATCGCAGAGCTTGCGGGGAGCATGTCGGGTGAATATCTAAAATCCCCCCCGTAAGCAGGCCCTGAAAAGGGAAAGTCTCCACCTCGCGGCAGTCTTCCGACCAATGAGGTGTTCCCAGTTCGGGAGGAAATGCCAAAAGTTGTCCCTGAAATAAATAGCGCTGAGGCCCTTCCCGGCCAAATATCGCTGAAAAGCTCTCGCTTTATCCGCGTCCGGAAGACTAAAGCAGATGTGTGTATAGGTGTCCTTGCCGTTTTCCGGGAGGGTCCTCATGGTTATGCCGTCGATGCTTTCTAATGTCTCACGTATTAATTTTTGGTTTTCCTGCTGACGTTGTATCATGTCGTCCAACTTGCTCAATTGGGCAATTCCGAGAGCCCCCTGTAGTTCATTCATACGATAATTGACACCGAGGAAGCTCCTGCCTTCCAAGGCCCTGCCCACGTTGGGATTGTGGTCGTGGCCATGATCGGAATATTCCGAGATCTTCACGTACAAGTCTCGATCATTGGTTATCACCATTCCGCCTTCGCCGGTGGTGACCGTCTTATAAAAGTCAAAAGAAAAGGTTCCTGCATCTCCCCAGGTGCCGACTTTCTTGCCGCCCACCGCCGCTCCTATAGCCTGGGCTGTATCTTCGATCACCCTGAGATTATGTCTGCGGGCAATTTCGATGATCGCCTGAATGCGAGCAGGCGAACCAAGCATGTGTACGGGAATCACTGCTTTGGTTTTTTCGGTGATTTTCTTTTCGAAATCAGTAGGATCCAAGTTAAGGGTTTCGTCAATCTCAGCCGGGACGGGTACCGCGCCTGCTTCAATGATAGCTTCAAAAGTGGCTACAAAGGTGAAGCCCTGCGTAATTACTTCGTCTCCGGCGCCAATCCCCAGTGCGGCAAGGGATGTCATAAGGGCCGTAGTGCCTGATGTTACCGCGTGCGCATATGCCGCGCCCGTGTATTGCGCAAATTTATCTTCAAATTCTTTAACCTTATAAACGCCTTTGCGTTCAGTGTTGAATTCATAACGAAAGAGGATGCCGGTATCCAATACTTCGTTTATCTGTTCCTTTTCAGCTTCCCCCATCCATTCATGACCAGGCATTGAATTCTCCTCAATTTTGAGTTCGGACCCAAATCAATCCGGTCGCACAGCTCATGGCCGGCGCCGGCAATCACCCAAATGCCCTTTCATAGATCTTTTGAGCCTCTTCAAGTCCGAGAGTCCTAGGGTTATTCTCAACAGGTCGAGTCACCTTAAGAGCGCCTTCGGCCAGCATGGGGATATCGGCGCTGGGTATTCCCAGGGCCGACAAGCCGGTCGGGACCCCAATATCCCAGCTAAGCGTTTGGACAGCTTCCACGGCGTAATCGGCAGCTCGCCAAGCAGGCATTCCTTCCACGGGCTCCCCCATGGCGTGGGCTATCATCGCAAAGTGGGTCTGCGCCGCAGGCAAATTAAAATCCATCACGTGGGGCAGAAGCACCGCATTTGCCAAGCCGTGCGGGATCCTGTAATTGCCCCCCAACGGATAGGCCAAAGCATGAGCTGCGCCCACTCCCGCATCGGCCAAAGCCATTCCGCCTAGAACGCTGCCCAACAGCATTTTCTCTCTAGCCTCAAGATCATACCCATGAAAAACCGCCTGTCGCAAATTTCCCGCGATGAGATTCACCGCCCTCAACGCCAGCGCTTCCGTGAAAACGGTAGACGATCTACTCGTGACGGACTCGATGGCATGTGTGAGGGCGTCCATTCCTGTGAAGGCAGTAACATCGGGTGGGAGAGAGACAGTAAGTTCCGGGTCCAAGATGGCTTGGTCCGGAAAGAGATAATGGCTGTTGATACCTCCCTTGACTCCAGTTTCCCTGTTGGTAAAGACAGCGGTAAAAGTTATTTCAGATCCGGTGCCCGCGGTGGTGGGTATCATAATAGTAGGCGGTCCGGGCAATTCCACGCGGTTTAGGCCGACGTATTGCTCCGCATGCGCCTTCATTGGTTATCAGTATGGCCGCGGCTTTGGCGGTATCCATGGCTGACCCGCCTCCCATTCCGATTACGATATCGGCCTGGAGTCCTCGTCCCAGATTCGCGGCTTCATCGGCGTTATCCAGATACGGTTCAGGATCTACTCTTTGAAAAACCTCTCCGACCAAACCGGCTTCAGTGAGGCTCGCCAGGGCGTGTTCCAGCAGCCCATTGGGCTTCCAACGCCGGGTCGGCCACCAGAAGGAATCTGGCCCCACCCGCGTCACGAGCGAGTTCACCCAGCCTCGAAACTGAGCCCCGTCCGAAATGGATGTTCGTCCTGATATGAAAATTCCAAAGATCTTCAGCCATCTGAACCTCGCTCGTCCAGGGGTGTCATCCCTACGTGGAAGGGTCAGTTTATAGCAAAAAACCCGCTCGTGGGCAAGTGAAGAAAACTCTTACGTATTAATCGTGCTTATGATATCTATAAAAGTTTAAAGACAAATATGTAATTAGGAGAATCCTTCGGTGCTGGAGATCCTTAGCAAGGGCTTTCGAGAAGCTCAACAATATCTTCAAGGGATGCGTACCCTAAATGAGGAAAATCTTGCCGAAGCCTTGAAGATGATTCGCTTTGCGCTCCTGGAAGCCGATGTAGAATTTCAGGTGGCCCGTTCTTTCATCGACCAAGTCAAGGAGCAGGCGTTAGGGCAAGTTGTTCAGGTAAAGGTTAAGCATAAGGACAGAAAGCTAAGCATTGTACCCGGCCAATATTTCATAAATTTGTGCCACAAAGAACTGATTCGCCTCATGGGACCGGCCGACTCCTCACTGAACTTGCGAACTAAACCGGTAAGCAGCCTGATGATGGTAGGCCTCCAGGGTTCCGGAAAGACCACAACAGCCGCGAAGCTGGCTCGCTTATTAACGAAAAGCGGCAAGAAGCCCATGCTTGTAGCCGCGGACGTCTATCGCCCGGCGGCTGTGGAACAGCTTCGGAAGCTGGGCGCGGATCTCAACATTCCCGTCTTTGCTGATGGCGGCGCAGAGCCTCCCGAGATCTGCAAAGAATCTATGCGTGAAGCGGCAATGAAAGGCTGCGATGTCGCCATCTTCGACACTGCCGGACGGTTGACAGTGGACGACGCGCTTATGGAGGAACTCCGCAGCATACGGGAACTCACGTCCCCGGATGACATTCTGTTGGTTTGCGACGCAATGATCGGCCAGGATTCCGTAAATATCGCGAAATCCTTTAACGAGCGAATCCCATTGACAGGATTTGTTCTGACCAAGCTGGACGGTGACGCCCGGGGCGGGGCGGCTCTTTCGATAAAGAAAGCGACTGGGGTCCCGATCAAATTTGTGGGCATGGGCGAGGGGCTGGATAGGCTGGAAGAGTTTCGGCCGGAAGGGCTGGCTTCCAGGATACTCGGGTTCGGCGATGTTGTCGGCCTGGTAAAAGACTTTGAAGAGGTCGTAGACGAGAAGCAAGCGGAAGAAGACGCTGCGCGCATGCTTATGGGCCAGTTTTCTTTGACGGATTTCTTGGGTCAAATAAAGGCGATCAAGAAGATGGGGCCCCTTCAAGATCTCGTCGAGAAACTCCCGTTTTTCCCAGGCGGACTTCCCGCATCTGCGCAAGTGGATGACTACGAATTAGTGCGTGTCGAGTCCATAATTAATTCGATGACCCCGAAGGAACGTCGAAAGCCCGATATATTGGATCAAAGCAGAATCAATCGAATTGCCCGGGGGGCAGGTCGAAAGGAAACCGAGATAAAAGACCTGCTCACGAAATTCAAAGATATGCGTGATTTGATGTCAGCAATGGGCGGAGGTAAAATACGGGGCCGTTGGAAAGGGATCAAAGGACTCAAACAGATGTTTGGCGGCGCTCCGGGTGGTCCGGGTTCAGAGTCTACGTATAGTCCGGCGAATCCTTTCGGCCTCCCGGAGGTCAAGAAAGGTAAGGTCACTTCTGCAAAAAGCCCTGGAGAAACAGAGAAAGAAGAGTAAATTGGCGAAAAAGGCCCGAAAAAAGGCGCGAAAACGGTAGGGGTTCCCGTGAGCCTTTTCCGACTAAAAGCATATCACTAACCGCTAGTCAATATGGAGGGGAGTTATGATCTTCTGGTATCTGATCGCAATGATTATTTTGGGTATATTGGGCGCGTCGCTCAGCCACTATAAAGCAAATTACTATCTTAGGGTGGTCGATGACATATTGGGACGAGAAGAGGATGAAAAGCTGGAGACTCGTCTTGGCAGGGGCTTCATTTATGGTTTTTTATTCCCAATTTATTTTATTCTGCTGATTTGTGGAATCGTGGCTCTGGTGGCCTTTCTTATCGTCGCCGGAATTGTCGCGGCCATAGTGTTTGTGATGGTCTGGGTTTCAGAGAAAATTCTGCCACATAATTGGTTCGGTGACATCATGCTTCGGCTTTTTGAAAAGATCGGTTTGAAGGGAGCCGTGACGCCCCCTGAGGAACCCAAGACCGTAATTCCGGTTCCTAGCGCGCCAACCAGCGCCCAGGAACCCATAGCCCCAGCGCCACCGAGCGAAGAGCCCCCGAAGCCCGAGGGCGCTCCGTAAGAAATTGCTTGATCTGAATAGGGCTTCAACAAACAAAGCGGTTTGATAGCCCATTTCCGGTTAATTGATAAATCGAGGAAATTGCTATGGCAAACAAAAGGCTTGAAGAATTAGTCAAATGGGCCGCTCAGCTCTGTCAGCCGGAAAGCATTCATTGGTGCGACGGATCCGAGCAGGAATATCAATTAATGTTGAGGCTGATGGTACACAGTGGCATGGCTATTCGCATTAACTCCAGCAAGCGGCCCAACAGCATTTTTGTTCGGTCCGATCCCGTCGACGTCGCTCGGGTGGAGGATCGGACGTTTATCTGTTCCAGGAGTCAGAGAGATGCGGGCCCAACCAACAACTGGGCCGAGCCCGGGGAAATGAAAAACAAGTTGACTCAGCTCTTTTCAGGCTCTATGAGAGGGCGCACCTTATATGTGATCCCGTACAGTTTGGGGCCCGTCAGATCGCCTATGGCCAGCATTGGAATTGAGCTGACCGACTCCCCGTACGTTGTGGCCAATATGCGCATCATGACTCGAATCGGCTCAAGGGTGGTTGATACACTAGGCGCAAATAAGGAATTCGTATTCGGTCTTCATTCCGTTGGCGCTCCCTTGGACGATGGACAGCCGGACTCCCCGTGGCCATGTCATCCGGAGCACAAGTTCATCTGCCATTTTCCGGAAACACGAGAAATTTGGTCTTTCGGCTCCGGTTACGGTGGGAATGCGCTGTTGGGAAAGAAATGTCATGCGTTGCGTATTGCCTCGGTTTCTGGCGCGGGATGAAGGCTGGCTGGCGGAGCACATGCTGATTCTGAAACTTACAAATCCGGAGAGGCGAACCCACTATATAACAGGCGCGTTCCCGTCGTCTTGCGGCAAGACCAACCTAGCGATGCTTATCCCGACGATCCCTGACTGGAAAGTGGAAACTATAGGTGATGATATTGCGTGGATGAAGTTCGGGCCCGATGGCCGGTTGTACGCTATTAACCCCGAGGCCGGGATGTTTGGCGTAGCTCCGGGAACCAGCGAGAAGTCCAACCTCAACGCGATTCGCACCGTGGCCAAGGACACTGTCTTCAGCAATTGCGCCTTAACGACTGATTGCGACGTCTGGTGGGAAGGCATGACCGATGAAGAACCAGCTCAGCTTACCGACTGGTTAAGAAGACCTTGGCGGCCGGGCTGTGGCCGCACTGCGGCTCATCCGAATGCCAGATTCACGGCCCCCGCGAGTCAATGCCCTGTGATTGCGCCAGAGTGGAGAGACCCGAACGGAGTGCCAATCAGCGCGATGCTCTTCGGAGGTCGACGTTCCGCGGTCGTTCCGTTGGTGACAGAAGCCTTTGACTGGGAGCACGGAACATTTCTCGGATCCATAATGAGCAGTGAAACCACTGCCGCTGCTGCCGGGCAGGTCGGGCAAGCTACGCCGGGACCCTATGGCTATGCTCCCCTTCTGCGGGTACCATATGGGAGATTACTTTCATCACTGGTTGAAAATCGGCGCCTCAGCCGATCCCGATAAACTGCCGAAGATCTACTATGTGAATTGGTTCCGGCGAGGAGCCGAGGGCAATTTCTTGTGGCCAGGTTACGGAGAAAACAGTCGCGTGCTCAAATGGATTCACGAGCGTGTGAGCGGCTCCGCTCAGGCCATAGATACCCCAATCGGTCGGCTCCCGTCTCCCGGTTCTTTGGATGTCACCGACCTCGATGTGAAATCTGAAGTGCTTGATGAGCTACTGGAGGTTGATATTGATGCCTGGCTCAAAGAGACACCGCTGATTAAACAGCACTTCGAACAATTTGGAGACCGATTGCCGGAAGCTTTGAATAAGCAGCTAGCGAATCTGGGAGAACGTCTCCGGAGGGCAAAGGTATAAGGTTCGGTCTTTTTTCGGAATCAGTTTTGGTCCCTACCCTGTCAGGGCTTCGGGAACGCAATGACCGGTTGAATCTGGCGTGACACAGCCGACGTCCGGAGCACGAAGTTCTCATTGCGGGAAGAGCTTTGGAGCATCGGTAGAACCAGCGCATAAGATTATCCGGCCCCATGCCTATGTCCGATTCACCTAGGCGCCAAGTCTCAAGTTATTGACTACTTAGGCCCACACCATAAAGAAACCGCTCCTGGCAAACTTGCGATCTTCACACTGGATGCTCACAAAGTCGGCGCTTGCGAGATTTGTTGCCTTTTGATGGTAAAATGTATACCTCTTTTTCTGCCGAATGGGTCGCGGATTCAAAGATTCAGCGGATCACCAGCATTGATTCGGCCGTTTTCAAGGTTTAGACGATTGAGCATTTCAGTCAATTTCGAGCGTGCGACAAAGCGCCTGTCCTTTTCACCCAGGTCAACTTGGATAAGTGTGTTGACGGCGTCTTGCCTGATTTTTTCAATCGGAATCCCAGGATGCGTGCCCGCATTCCTGCAAAAGCGAACAGAAGTTCCCCTTGAAAAGAGGGCTACCGAGAAGTCCGAACTGTTGAAGCCCAAAGTAGGTGAGGATAGTGAGAACGGCGCTGCTCGGACCGGTCAAGAAAATCCAAAAATCTCAACTAACAGCAAGAATCCTTATCGGCCCGCTTCAGTAAACTCTGCCTCCAAGCCTGATAAGCAAGACTCATCCCTATCGGCGAAATCGGAAGAAACCAAACCCGAAAACACGAAATTCAATTCGGATCCCGCGATCGAGAAAGGCGAGACGTCAGGCCCTGCAAGGAGAATAGCAGCCAAAAACGAAAATTCGAGCGCCTCGCCAGAGGCCAATGACGCAGGCGCCGCTGAGTCCGAAGAGCCATTCAAACGTCATGATCATGCCAAGTATCTGGAAATAATAAAGAATAAAGCGGTAGATCTGGTCAACTCGGACAAAGAATCCAGCCGTGCGGAGATTTGCAAAGACATGATCACCGATCAATGGTCGCTGACGCTTTATTATGTGAAGGAAAAGACTTACAAGTTCATTACTTACACCTGGGATGAGATTGATGATAACTGGAAGATATCCTTTACGTCCAACAAAGGGCCGCTCTCGGGTCTGCAAAAGCATCTCAAGTACTCATCTTCGGGGAAAAACTGCAAGGTTCTCAAAAAAGCGCGACGATAATGCGGGATTTGATCCCGTGTTACTATAGGATTTCATATGTTATAATTGACATGTTTGTTGGATCGAGGGTAAGTGCGAGTCCATTCGATTTTCTGTATGCCGAGAGCAGGAGGTAAGAAGTGCTCATTAACGCAAGTCATGGATTGCACAAAAAATGCGGCGTGGGCGTTGGCCCAATCTATTATGGGACACTCGTTTTTTTGTGCGTATCTGCGATTATTCTTTTCGTGACGTCACCGTCGTTCGCTTCTCAGACGAGAGACCAATGTGAAAAATGCTGTAAAAGTTCGATCCAGGATGAATACTACAGTGAACAGTGTAGACTAAAATGCTTTCGCAATCCGAACCACTGCACGAGCCAGAAATCCAAGCAGCGAGGTTCACGAAGAAGGCGCCCCGCCGAGTCCGGCGCATGGAGCGCCCCGACCCCGGCGGCCTGTAGTGGCTCCCGGTTCTACACCGCCACGCGTTTCGGGACCGCCGCCTTCCGTGCCGGGGCCCATAGGACCTCCGCCGGGCGGGCCGGTACATGACGGGACCGCCCACTGGCCGCGCACAGACCGCCCGTGCACAGACCGCCGACCGGCGCTTCATCCTGGGATGACTCCGAGACAAGCCTCCCAACAAGGCATGTTGGTGTTTCCAAGCCCTCTGAACCTGGTGCCCGGTCGAGAATCGGAAGCCGCTGGACAGATATTGAATCTCAACGGTATATCTCCCCAGCACCCCAATTATCAGGCAGGTGTTCAGGCTATAACGGCAATCTTGCAGAATTTCGCTCGTAATAATCCTTCGGGCGGCAGTTTGCCTACCGATGAAATGCAGAGAGTAATCGTGCAATTAAAATAGTGAGGCAGTAGGACCGGCATCTTGCCGGTCCTGTAGACGACCGTAAGCGTGCGATTGCAGTAATCGGAGCAGCTAACCGACGGGACCGGCAAGATGCCGGTCTTACTGATCTCACAGTTCCGGAACGTGAAATTTCCAATCTCATCATTCAATTTCTCTAGTCACTCTTCTTTCAGATCTCTTTGCCCGTTTTGTCGATTTCAGATTCAGAGTTGGCGCAAGAGACGACTCATCAGCCTCGGTTGTTCCCGTTACCTGAAGATGCGACATCGGCCTCAGGAGGCTCTCTATCCCGATTGGTGGGGTAAGCCGCCAAAGATTCCGGAAGGGGTTCCTTGCGAAGATGCTGGAAACGTGCGTCCAGTGCCACCAAGTCGAGCGCGCATATGGATCGTTCTCACGCAATTGCCTGTGTCCGCTGTCATGCGGGGATCGCTGGGACTCAAGACAAACCGAAGGCCCACGAGGGGCTGAGGCGCGATCCCGGCGACCTACGAGTAGCAGAAGAAACATGCGGGCAAGTGTCATCCTAACGAGACAGCGCGGGTGCTCCGCTCGCCTATGGCGCTGGCCCCGCGAATGATAAATCATACGAGGTTCGCGTTCGGCGCACAGAAGGACTCCACAGCTAGGTACGCTGTCAGAGATGTCCAAGGGCTTAAACAGGTCCCCCACCCGGAGAAATCATCAAATTTAGGCGATGATCTGCTAAGACGCTCTTGCCTAAGGTGCCACCTGTACACTTCCGGTTCTGGTCGAGCCGGTGAGCGCCGCGGTCAAGGTTGCTCCGCGTGTCACGTAGCTTTTCCGAACGGTTCTGACGGCAAACCTCCCATCCACCGGATAATTCGTAATGTGGGCGACAACCGCCTGCCTCAAGTGCCACAACGGGAATCACGTTGGAGCGGATTACGTGGGGCTCTTCGAAAAGGACTCGGAGCGTGGGTTTCGGTCGCCTTTTGCGCAAGGGCGACAACCCCTAGGATCTATGGTTCGGAGCAGCATCGTCTAGCGCCTGACATTCATTTTCAGGCCGGGATGGGATGCGCAGATTGCCATATCCTCGATGAAATCCACGGCCGCGGGGAGATTCCGAAATCGGCCGTTAACCAAGTCAAAATTTCGTGTGAAAGCTGTCACGTAAGCGGTGACCATCCTGCAATTACAAAAAGGGAGGATGGCAGGATGACCTTACCTGGCAGCGGCGGCCGAACCATCCCCAAATGGAATCCCGACCTGATCCCACACAGCATAAACGAGCACAGGCTGAAATTGCGATGCTCTGCTTGCCATGCGGCATGGTCGTTTCAGGACTACGGGCTCCATTTGATGCTCGAGGAGAGACCCGATTATTGGAAATGGGCCCCGACCGCGGCTCAAAATGATCCTCAGATCCAGGAACTATTGTATCGAAATATAGGAACTGAGGCGGAGCTGGTTTCCCCGAGTGACGGGCTCAGGCCCGCGCGGCCGCAGGACCAATGGGAGCCACCGTTCACCAAGGACTGGCTGACGGGAGAGGTGCGTCCAGGAGCTTGGTTTCGAGGCTTCACGGCGAGGCGATGGTCTCGGCCGCCCTTGGGGCTGGACCATAAAGGTAAAGTCTCGGTGATGCGTCCCATGTTTCAGTATGTTATTTCTCATGTGGATGCCGACGAAAATCTTGTGGTGGACCGGCACATTCCGCGTACGGCCGCTGGATTTCCCGCTTTGATATTCAATCCTTACACGCCTCATACAACGGCCCGTTTTGGTAGGGCCTGCCAGGACTGCCACGGCAATCCCAAAGCCGCGGGACTGGGCGAAGGTTTCATGGGAATCGAAAAGGAAGAATTTAATAGCATTTGGAGGCCGGAACAGAAAGTTCCCGGCCATAGCTTCGTTTGGGATGCTCTCGTGAACCGGAACGGCGCCCCCTTACAATTCAGTAGCCACCCCGGCGCCGGCCCGCTCGACGCTAAGACCTTGAATGCGCTTCTCAAACCCTCAGCGCGTCAGCGGGCCATGTGGTATCGCTATTTGAAAGGCGAATAAGGAGGGAGCCCTTGACACCGGCCAGGCGCCAAACGCTATTTTAGCTTGTCAACTATTCCGGGAAGGCGTGACTATATTTCGGGTGGTGAAGGAAAAGAGCGAAAATGAAAATTACGGCCGAGCAAGTAGATTATGTTGCGCTCTTGGGAAGGCTCTCTCTGGAGCCGGAAGAGAAGAAGAAATACCAGGCGCAACTGGATGATATCCTGAAATACATGGAAAAGCTGGCCGAGGTTCCCACCGACGATGTAGAACCTATGGCCGGAACTGTAGAACTCTATACCCCAATGCGAGAAGATGTGGTCCAGCCTTCGTTGCCGTTGGAAGAAGCGCTGGCCAATGCTCCGGCAAAGACCGGAACAGCGTTTCGCGTGCCGAAAGTTATTGAGTAATCTTCGAATCTGCATCCGTCAATTCCGAAAGCCTTACGGGGGGATCAGAAACGAAGCTATCATAAACTGCTGATGTCTCAGGACCGGTGTTCGGACTGAGAATTGCCGGAAGGAATCGAAAATTGGCCGATCTTTGCGACATGACCGCATTCGAGTTGTCACGGCTGCTAGGCGCTAAGAAAGCCAGCTCCGTGGAGATTACCCGATCCGTTCTGGATAGAATTGACGCTGTAGAAGCGAAGACTAACTCGTACATCACTGTGGACCCGGAGGCCGCTCTGCAAATGGCTGCGGAGGCCGATGCGAAACTGGCGTCAGGCCTCGGCCGGACCCTGACGGGAATCCCTATCGCTGTAAAAGATAACATGTGCGTCAGAGGTCGGCGTACTACTTGCGCATCGAAAATCCTGGAGAATTTCGTTCCTCCTTATGACGCGACGGTTGTGCGTCTTATCAAGGGCGAAAGCATGGTGATCCTGGGAAAGGCAAACATGGATGAGTTTGCCATGGGGTCATCAACGGAGACATCTTTTTGGGGGACAACTCGAAATCCCTGGAACCTGGAGACGATCCCCGGAGGTTCCAGCGGAGGCTCAGCCGCTGCGGTGGCCGCTGGTGAAGCGATAGTGGCCCTGGGATCGGACACCGGCGGTTCCATAAGACTGCCGGCCTGTTTTTGCGGCGTGAGCGGCATAAAGCCAACTTACGGGTCGGTTTCGCGTTACGGACTAGTAGCCTATGCGTCGAGTCTGGATCAAATCGGACCTATTGCGCGGGATGTTACGGATCTGGCCCTGCTGCTTAACCTGATCTGCGGTCATGATCCCGCCGACTCCACGTCAGTTCCGAGAGAATATCCTGATTTCACCTCCTTTCTGGACAAACCGATCAAAGGTATGACTCTGGGTATCCCCAGAGAGTTCTTTGCCCAATTACAGGACCGAGACGTAAACAGAGCGCTCGCCGAAACACGCAAAGTGTTCGAAGACCTGGGAGCGAAATTCGTCGAATTGTCATTGCCCCATCTTGACTATGGTATAGCAGCCTATTACGTGATTGCTCCCAGCGAAGCATCGTCGAACCTTGCCCGTTATGATGGCGTAAAGTATGGCCACAGAGCGGAGAACTTTGACGGCATGATCGATATGTATTGTAAGACCCGCGCTGAGGGATTCGGTAATGAGGTTAAGCGCAGGATCATGCTGGGGACTTATGCGCTCTCGTCAGGCTACTACGATGCGTACTATCTAAAAGCCGCTAAGATCCGCACACTTATCACTCAGGATTTCAAGAAAGCGTTCGAATCTTGCGACGCAATATTCTGTCCGACGGCCCCTACGCCTCCATTCAAAATCGGCGAAAAAGTCGATGATCCTATTCAGATGTACTTGACCGATGTTTTTACAATTCCGGTAAACATGGCCGGCTTACCCGGCATGGCGATTCCGGGAGGATTTTCCGAACAGGGCCTCCCCATAGGATTCCAGCTTGTGGGGTCTCATTTCGAGGAAGGCCGCCTGATTCAATTGTCTTCGGCGTTTCAGAAAGTAACGGACTATCACCTCAAGAGACCTTCTCTATAGGATTCAATCATGGATTACGAGGCAGTCATTGGGTTGGAAGTGCACGCCCAACTTCTTACGGATTCCAAGGCGTTTTGTTCTTGCACCACACGTTTCGGGAATGAGCCCAACAGCAACACCTGCCCCATTTGCCAGGGTATGCCCGGTGTTCTTCCTGTGCTCAATCGAAAAGCGCTCGAGTTCACGGTGCTGATGGCAATAGCCTGCAACTGCGAAATCAATGAAATCAGTAGATTTGCCCGAAAGAACTACTATTATCCCGACTTGCCAAAAAACTATCAGATTTCGCAATATGAATTGCCGGTTTCAGAGCATGGTTGGGTGGAAATAGAAACAGCGGAAGGAATTAGACGGATCGGTATTACGCGCATACATATGGAGGAAGACGCAGGAAAGCTGATCCACGACGAACGGAAACCACTCTCTTACGTTGACCTTAATCGAACCGGCGTGCCGTTGATCGAAATAGTATCTGAACCGGAGATTCGTTCGCCTGAAGAAGCCTCGGCTTATCTGAGGGCTTTGCACGCGGTATTGGTGTATCTCCGAATATGTGACGGAAACATGCAGGAAGGCAGTTTCCGGTGCGACGCAAACGTGTCTATCCGGCCGAGAGGGGCCGATTACCTGGGGGTCAAGACCGAGCTGAAGAACATGAATTCATTCCGCAACGTTCAGAGGGCGTTGCAGTACGAAATCGATCGACAGACAGAAGTGCTGACAGAAAAGGGCACAATAACTCAGGAGACCCGACTGTTCGATCCTGCCACGGGAGCCACCGCCTCTATGAGAAGTAAAGAGCAGGCCCATGATTATAGGTATTTCCCTGATCCTGATCTGTTGCCTCTTCGGGTCGATCCCGCGTTGGTGGAAGAACTTCGCTCCAGATTGCCGGAGCTTCCGGCTGAAAAGAAAGCTAGATTTATCAAACAATTTGAGATTCCCACGTATGACGCCGGAGTGCTTACCGCCTCGCGGCAGGTGGCCGAGTTCTTTGAAGAGGTAGTCGGATTATATCCGTTTGCGAAACGCGTCAGTAACCTACTGATGATAGACCCCACTGAAGAGGGAATCAGTCGCGTAACTCCACGGCAAGTCGCTGATCTGCTGAAGTCCGTGGACGACGGAAGCATCTCCGGAACCGTGGCTAGAACGATTTATGAGGAGATGCGGAACTCCGGCGCAGATCCGGCTGTTATCATTAATGAAAAGGGACTAATCCAGGTGTCGGATACCGCCGAGCTGTCTCAGGTGGTTCGGCAGGTGCTTGAGGACAACCCCGCCGAGGTTGAGAGATTCTTGGGAGGGAAAACCAAGCTCATGGGGTTTTTCGTGGGCCAGGTAATGAAAGCGACTAAAGGCAAAGGCAATCCGGCAGTCGTGAATAAGATAGTCGCTGAGGAACTTAAGAAGCGCTCCGGCTAGAAGACTCCGTTGCTTCAAACGTCCTTTGCGAGTTTCTCGAATCCGGTTTCTTTATTAATTGGTTAACCTTAACTTGACAAAGACGTACTGAAAGAGCTTAAATAGTACAGAAAAAGAGTAGATGCTTTCTATTTGCTTACAAGAGTGTCGGATTATTTAGTCTAACTAATTCATCAGCGTAATCCTCAAGAAATAATTCAGATACAGTAGGCAGTATGATTGTTTGAGAAGTGACCGAGGATCGCTCGGATACGCGCAGTTCAGGAGAATCTGTGTGAAGGAATTTCAAATAGAAGAAATGGAGCTACGACCTGCGAAAATAGTGGCGTACCATTGTCGTAACCTGAGACTTTTCGAAAACGGGAATCAAAAAACATTCGCTAGGTCCATGCCTGGTCTGAGTTTAGTTGCGATCCCGTGCTCCGGGAAATTGGAGGCTCACCATCTACTGAAGACACTTGCATCAGGCGCAGAAGGTGTACTGATACTTGCGTGCGCCGAAAACGCATGTCAATATATGGAAGGCTCGAGGCGCTCACACAAAAGAACGGATTATGCCCGCGCGTGGCTTGAGAAACTTGGCATTGAGACTGGGAGACTCAGGTTCGTCCATCTGGCCCCTGGGGACAGAGACGGACTCGAGGCGGCTCTGAAGGAATTTGCCGTGAAGTTGGAGACCTTCGGAACCATACCTACCATCGCCCAATCGCAAGCTCGCTGAAAACAATTGCAGCGTCGATTCATATCCGGACTTTTTCGCTGTTCAGGGTGAATTTCGGAGGTTTTGGCGCGGCTCAGTCTCCAGAGGAGGAAATCCGTGATCGTTGCGGAAATCAAAGAAATTGCCGAAATCAGGCGGATGATTGACCGGTATTCATCCATATTGGTCGTGGGTTGCGATTCATGCGTAGCCGAATGCGCAGCCGGCGGGAGTCGTGAGACGATGCTTTTGGCTGCCGCCCTAAGGTTGTCTTATCGCAAGGACAACAAAAATCCGGTAATTACTGAATCGTGCCTCGACAGGCAATGCGTGGACGATTTCATCGAGCGAATCGCTCACCTGGCGCCGGACCATGAGGCGATTCTCTCGCTAGGCTGCGGCGCCGGTGTGCAGGCGCTGGCAAGAGTATATTCCGATAAGCCGATAATTCCCGCCTTGGACACGCTCTTCATCGGGGAAACTGAAATGAGGGGCATATGGCAAGAGAACTGCCTCGGTTGCGGGCAATGCAAACTGGGCTATTTCGGGGCCGTTTGTCCGGTCACTCGATGCTCCAAGAAGCTTATGAACGGTCCCTGCGGTGGCTCCAAGGATGGCAGATGCGAGGTTAACAAGGACATACCGTGTGGATGGGACATGATTATTCGGCGCCTGGACACATTGGGTGAGCTGGATAGACTTGAAGAATATGTCCCGCCGGTTGACTGGTCCACATCGCACTCAGGGGGACCGCGCCGCATTATTAGAGAGGATCAAAAGCCGTGAAGACTGAAAGCCGTTTGGAAAAAGTACTCAGCGCCGGGCAATTTGCCGTCACAGCGGAATGCGGACCGCCTCGCGGCGCCGATGTATCTAGCCTTGAGAACAAAGGTAGATGCCTCCTCGGGTACGTCGATGCAGTGAATGTGACCGACAATCAGACCGCTATTGTACGAATGTCTTCAGTCGCCGCGTGCTCCATTCTCAAAGGATTGGGCCATGAGCCGATCCTTCAGATGGTCACCCGGGACCGGAACAGGATTGCGCTCCAGAGCGACCTGTTCGGCGCATATGCCTTGGGAATCCGCAATGTCCTGTGCTTGACGGGAGATCATCACAGCTTCGGCAATCAAAAGGAAGCAGTAGGCGTGTTTGATCTCGATTCAATTCAACTTGTGAAAACAGTCCGAGACATGCGGGAAGAAGGCACGATAATCGGTGGAGCGGAGATTCAGGCGCCGCCGAAGATGTTTATTGGAGCTGCGGCGAACCCATTTGCCGATCCTCCTGAATGGCGCGTCGTGCGTCTTGCGAAAAAGGTTCAAGCCGGCGCGGATTTTATACAGACACAGTGCATATTTAACATCAACAGGTTCGAGCAGTTTATGAATCGGGCGCGCGATATGGGCCTGACCGAAAAAGTGAGCATCCTGGCGGGAATTACGCCCCTGAAGAGCGCAGGAATGGCCAGGTACATGTCCACCAAAGTTGCCGGTATGGAGGTCCCGGAGGATATCATCAACAGGATATCCGCCCTTCCCAAAGAAGAGCAAGCAGACGAAGGCATCAAGATTGCGGTGGAAACCATCCAGCGGGTTCGAGAAATCGAAGGGGTAGCCGGCATACATATCATGGCCATAGAATGGGAGGAAAAAGTTCCTGACATCCTTGGCGCCGCCGGAATTGCGAAAAGGGCGCAAATCTAGGACGGCTGAAAGACCGTTCCTGATCCAGGCACACCGAAAGAGAACGAGATGCCGAAAAAATACCACATAGATGTGCAGCATACTCCGAACCGTTATCCGACTATAGGAAGATCCGGTATCGTGGATTGGGGTGAGGGATGCCTCAAATGCGCTCAATGCGTGAAGAGCCAGTGCGTATACGACGTGTATCGTGAACGATCCTTTTCCGAGGAGATTCTCGCCGACACCATTGACCAATTGTGCAAGAGCTGTTTTCGATGCGTGCAAGGGTGCCCCGGACGATTGATCCACAAGACCACCAACCCGGAATGGGAAGCCCTGGGGGATGATGTTTATACTCCCGAAATAATATCCGCCACTTGGGCCCAGGCGGAATCGGGCAGGATCCCGGTTTCGGGAGCAGGCTACGGAGGCTCATTTTCCGGTCCCGGATTCGATTCAATGTGGACCGATATGAGCGAAATTGTGAGGCCGACCAGGGACGGCATTCATGGCCGCGAATACATTTCAACCCTAATCGACATTGGCCGCAGGCCGGCTGTGTTGAAATTCGATGATAATGGTAAGTTATTAAGCGAGACATGGCCTTCTCTGAGAGTTTCGCTTCCCGTAATTTTCGACATACCTCCATTTGGCAATCTCTCTTCAACTGTATGGAAAGCTATGGCGCTTGCGGCTTCGCGACTCGATACGGTCATGCTGGCGCCGCTCTCCCGGATCGAAGAATTGTCGGAATTTGCATCTGTTCTTGTCCCGCTACTTGAGACGAATGATCCGGACGCGGAATGGATTGGACGATTCAGAATGGTCGAGATTCCCGACACCGGGGATGTCGTCGAAAGGATGAGATTTCTTAAGGGACTGAAGCCTGACTTGCTGGTTTCGGCTCGCGTTCCTGCCCTTTCCTCGCACGAGGGCCTACAGCGGGTAATCGATCTAGCGAGGGGCGGTTTCGATCTAATTCACTGTGTTGCGGACGAGAGAGGTTATGAGCCCGAGGGTAATGGTGGCCTCCACATAAAGGATGTGATCAGAAAGGCTCATGCTGCCCTGTTGCAGGATGGCGCCAGGGATGAAATCGGACTCATGGCCACGGGCGGAATAGCCATGGCCGAGCATGTAATCAAGTCGATGCTGTGCGGCGCCAACCTTGTGTCCGTGGATGTGCCGCTCTTGATAGCCCTGGAATGTCGAGTATGTCGGAATTGTCGCGACGGAGGCGAATGCCCGGTCCGGTTGGATCAGAGCGATCCGCTGTGGGCCGCTCGCAGGATCATTAATCTGATGGGCGCATGGCACAATCAGTTTCTCGAAATGATGGGCGCTATGGGTATTCGTGAAGCGAGAAGGCTCAGAGGCGAGCAAGGCAGAGTCATGTTTATGGAGGATCTTGAAAGGGATTCGTTCGCCAAGATCCTGGCCCGTCCTAATTCTTTATAAGGATTGGTTTTACTATGCATCCGAGCAATGTATGGAGTGAGCTTCCAAACCGAGAGGTAGTAGACACCCCATCAAGATTTGGTCATTCCATCGGCAAATACATGGTTGTGGTATCCGAAGCGTGCAATGATTGCCTCAAGTGCGTGGCGGTCTGCCCGGAGAAGGTTTTCACGCCTCAAGGTGTGAAACTTGCGCCGACTCGGGATCATCTCTGTCTGGGTATAGATTGCTCCAGGAGAGCTGATCGCTGTGTGCGGAATTGTCCGGTTAACGCCATTCGCGTCGGTTTTAATCCGAGCGCTAAGGCGCTTGGCGACAAGCGATGGACGCCGGATCTATTGATGAGCGCCTGGTACATGGCCGAAACCGGAAGGCTCCCCCGAAATGACCTGGAATACCGAGTTGGGGCTTCCGGTGGAGGTTTTGACAAATTGCGTTTCGTCTTTCCGAAAAGGCCGCCCAGGCCGGATCTGACGAGAGACAAGATTGACACCTCCGTCCGACTCAACAAGAAGAATGACGGACGATGGCCGATTGAAATTCCCATACCCATTTATGGGGGAGGAATGTCTTTCGGGTCCATCAGCCAGATCACGATGCTCAGTAGGATCCGAGCCTTCGGAGCCTGGGGCTCCTTCACTTGCACCGGCGAAGGAGGTTACCCGGAAGCTCTGTATCCCTTCGATGACCACATCATTACGCAGGTGGCTACAGGTCTGTTCGGAGTGAGAGAAGAGACCATCCAGCGGGTCAAAATTATCGAATTCAAGTATGCTCAAGGGAGCAAAACCAGGACTGGGCGGGCACCTCCTGGGATCAAAAGTGACTGAAGCGGTGGCGCGGATACGTGAAACCGTTCCAGGTTCATCACTTTTCAGTCCGTTTCCTTTTCACTCCGTTTATTCCGTCGAGGACCACAAGAAGCACATAGACTGGATGAAGGCGGTGAACCCAAGGGCCCTGGTTTCGGTGAAGGTTTCAACGCCGACCGATGTCGACATGGTCGCAGTGGGCTCCTATTACGCCGGGGCTCACATAATTCATTTAGATGGTTCTTATGGCGGAACCGGCGCTGCGCCTGATGTTGCCAAGAAGAATATTGCCATGCCTATTGAGTATGCGATTCCCAAGGTCCATAATTTTCTGACCGAGGAAGGCATAAGAGATGAAATTACGCTTATAGTTTCCGGCGGTATCCGTACTGCGTTTGACATAGCCAAGGCCATTGCGCTAGGCGCCGATGGCGTTGTCACAGGCACTTCCGAACTCGTGGCCCTGGAATGTGTTAGATGCCACAATTGTGAAAGCGGCCGTGGATGCGCTCGCGGCATTGCTACAACAGATCTCGAATTGGTCGGATTGATGGATTTGGCCTGGGGAACGCAGCGTATAATCAACACGCTCCATTGTTGGCGAGAACAACTGCAAGAGATACTTTACCGCTTTGGCATGGCTAGTATCAAAGAACTGGTAGGCAGAACGGACGTGCTTGCCCACCTGGATCACAGCGCCGAGCCTCCGGATGATGATATAAGAGATCGGCTCAGATGAGGTCGAAGATGAAACAGAGGCGATCATTTGCCGAAAAGATAATTGCGTCCCGAATCAGAGAGTTGGGGCGGCTGACCGAGTCAGGAAATTCGAAACGAGAAGATGAGGGCGGCTGCGGAGTTACCGGTTTTGCATGCAATGTGCCGATTGCCGGTCGGTTTATTTTTGAGCCGTCGGCGTGCATGCACAATAGAGGCAATGGAAAAGGCGGCGGTATAGCCGCTGTGGGATTGAATCCCGACATGCTGGGGGTGAGCCGGGAAGTGCTCGATTCACATTACCTGCTAAACGTCGCTCTCTTGGAACCGTCATGCCTTGAAACGTTGAAAGAAACGTACGTGACTCCTTTTTTTGATGTGGCAAATGAAGAGATCGTCGATCGTCTATCGGATTATCGAGAACTGGAGGGGCTGGAAGTTCAACCTCCTGATGTTTGGAGGGCTTTTGTCAGAGTCAAACCCGATTTTCTGCGAGCAGTTCATCGATGAGAACGGGTTCCACGGAATGGATGAAAGAGCCGCTGAGGACGAGTTTGTTAGCCGAAATTCCGTCCGGATTAACGGGCAGTTTTACAGCTCTCTCGGAGAAAAGCAGGCGTTTGTTCTGTCTCACGGCCGCAACGTCATGATTTTGAAAATTGTCGGCTACGCTGAAAACGTCGTGCGATACTATAAAATGGAAGATTTTCAGGCGCATGTCTGGATTGCTCACCAGCGATATCCCACCCGAGGCCGCGTATGGCATCCGGGTGGAGCGCATCCTTTTTCCGGACTGAATGAAGCGCTTGTCCATAACGGTGACTTTGCCAATTATTACGCTACTTGCGACTACTTGAGACAGCGGGGCATGGAGCCGCAGTTCATGACGGACACAGAAGTGAGCGTCATGCTGTTCGATCTGTGGAATAGGGTCTACGGCTATCCTCTGGAAGTCATCATCGAGGCATTGGCTCCCACCAGTGAGCTGGATTTCGATCTGCTCCCGAAGGAAAAGCAAGCGGTATATGAAAAAATTCAGATGGCTCATATCCATGCCAGCCCGGACGGGCCATGGTTCTTTATCATTGCCAGGAATATTCCGGAAACTAACACTTATCAACTGATCGGCATCACCGATACAGCGATGCTCCGTCCTCAAGTCTTTTCGCTGTACGACGGTGAAGTCCAGATAGGGCTCATTTGCTCGGAGAAACAAGCTATTGACGCAACGCTCCGGTCACTGTCCTCCGAAGACCCGCGATTCAGCCCTGTGGCGGATAAATACTGGAACGCGCGCGGAGGGTCGAGCTCGGACGGAGGGGCTTTCCTGTTCAATGTCGATACGGACGGAAACGGATCTCGTAGCCTTACGTGTCTCGACAAGTTCGGAAGTGAGATCACTGTCGAACCGCGCCGACCTCTGGATGTGCGCCAACCTCTTGTCGAACCAAACAATTATCGTGCCGAAATCGATCCTGTTCTCGATGAAGCCTTAAAGACAGGGGACCCGCACAATCTGTGGAAAGTCTTTGAGCGTTATGCCGCATCGTGGGATTACAATACCCTGCAATGGGTCATTCGAAGGCTCGGAGCGAAAGGTAGAAGAAATAATCAATTGTTGACCGCTGTCATAGACGGATTGACCCAGGTCCTCGACTGGCGTATTCCTCTCGGGGACAAGAAGCGTTCCGCGCTGATTCGGCTCGTTAGTGACGAACTGTATACCATCTTCAGGTCTTTGCCCAAGGTGACCGACGCCAAGAAAGTTGGATACCTAAGCCTTATCGATTACCAGTCCAGAGGACAGTTGCGCCCGCCTATCGCTGTCGAAACTACCATTGTAGTTGATGGCAAGGATTTCGCGCCGGAAGGCGACGATTGCGACGCCCTCCTTATGGTGGAAGCCTACCGTCTTGGCTGGAGACGATTCATTGTTTTTGATCTTCGTGGACAGAGATTTGACGCCTGCGGCTTTGGCCCCCGAACTGAGGGAGTCAGAGTGGACCTGTACGGGTCATCAGGAGACTATGCCTCTAGCGGTATAGACGGAATGGAAGTATTCATTCATGGCAATGCCCAGGACCAGATAGGCCAAATCATGAAAAGAGGGACCCTCGTCATACATGGTGACGTGGGTCAATGCTTCATGTACGGCGCGAAGGGAGGCACGGTCTTCGTGCTGGGAAATGCGGCCGGTCGTCCTTTGATAAATGCCGCAGGCAATCCTCGGGTGGTCATAAACGGGACGGCCTTGGATTTTCTGGCGGAAAGTTTTATGGCAGGCGACCCTCTAAATGGCGGGGGCTTTGTTATAGTGAACGGACTAACCATGGACGAGGACGGTAAGATTGTTTTTCTTGACCGCCCTTATCCCGGTTCCAATCTCTTTTCGTTGGCTTCAGGAGGAGCCATATATATACGGGACCCCAAACGCTCTATCGTGGATGAACAACTCAATGGAGGGGCGCTGAGCGCGATTACAGACGAAGACTGGAACTTGATTCATCCTTATTTGGCACAGAATGAGAAACACTTCGGAATTAAAGTAGACGATCTTCTTACCGTAAACGGAGTACGACACGTGCCCCAAGGAGTTTATCGGAAAGTGACGGCTGTGCCTCTGGCGGTATTGACCCAGATTCCCGATACTGACGACTCTGTTTGGGCGGCTAATTCGGCTTCCGGCACGGTGTGAGCGCTTTTCTCTCTCCGCTGAAGCGCTGAAGGCAGTCCGAGTCCCGGGCGTCTATTTTTTCGACGCGCGGCGAATCGATTTGCCTACAACCCGCGCAGTCTGGTGGCAAGCAGCATTAGCGCCAGTCCTACCACCACGATCCAGAACGAGTAAGGGGCCAGCGCCGGCACCGCTAGGACACGAAGGGCCAACAAGACCCCCACCACGAGACATATGAACGATATCCACCATGTGATCATTTTGGGAGGATTTAGCCAATCTTTCATCGCTGCGACCCCTTGTCTTCCCCTCCAATTGCCCGGAAGGGACTTAAAATGTGAAATTCCGCCGGGGAAAATACCGCCAGCAAACCTAATACAAAAATGGTATTTTTCTATACTTTGTCAAGGCGATAATGAAGTCGTTCAAGGTACGTGTGACTTACATGACTGATAACCCAGAGAATTCCCGACAGCAAGACTCTCTGATAACTGCCGAAGAGAACCGCTCGATGTTCGATTCCATCGCCGGCTACTATGATGGAACGAACAAGATCCTGTCGTTCGGTCTGGATGGGGTCTGGCGCCGTCGTGCTGTAAAGCGACTTCAACCCGTCCCCAAAGGTAGGTATCTGGATGTCGGTTGCGGGACCGGCGACGTTGCCCTGGAAATCCTGAGACAGGCCCCGGGAAGTAAGGTTGTCGGCATAGATCCATCGCAGGGAATGCTTCTTCAGGGACAGCAAAAGATCGAGTCGGTCCGTCTGACTGATTCGATATCGCTGCTCGTAGGTGATGCGCTGGACCTCAGATTCGAGGACGACTCGTTTGACGGGGCTATTACATCATTCTGTATTAGGAATGTGACAGACAGGAAGCAGGGCCTCCGTGAAATGCGTCGAGTGGTGCGTCCGGGAGGTCGAGTCGTTATCTTGGAATTGACTCAGCCCACCGGCAGGATTATGGGGCCGCTGTTCAGAACATACGCAAGAGTGGTCGTGCCCGTACTGACTAAGATCATGTCATCCGTTTCCGCGTATCGCTATCTTACGGACTCGATGGTTGATTTCCCTCGACCGGAATTGATCCTGGGCCTGATGAAAGAGGCCGGATTTGTTGAGCGCCGGTACGTGCATATGACCGGCGGCATAGTCACGCTTTTTGAAGGACAAGCCGAGACCTCGAATAAACAGTGACATATTCCGGGTTGTTACGCGGTTGGCCCTTCAGGGTTTTCTATTAGCTTTCCCGCTCTCCAGCTTGCGGGTGAGTTCCCGAGCCTGATCGAAATACTGCTTCGCCTTCGGCTGTTGGCCCAATTGTTTATACAGATTCCCCAAGTGATTCGATGTGTCCCGCTCGCCCTTGACGTCTCCAACTTGCTTGGCGATATCGAGAGCCCCAAACAATAGGATATTACCATGGATATAGACAGAAAAATCCGTTGGCGTGGCTGAAGAAATTTCTTGACATTATAGAGTTACACGATATGCTGTAACTGTGTAATAACCTCCCAGGGCAGGCGACTGTATGAACCGTGAATCCTTTATGAGTTGCTGTTCGAAGAAGCCGAAATTAGAGGAAAGACCGCCGCTCTCAATTGAGCAAGCCAGCGAGCTGGAAGGCCTTTTCAAAGTTCTTGGAAATATGACACGACTGAGAATGCTTCAAACCGTATGCGCCGCCCGTGAAATATGTGTCACCGATCTGGCGGAAAAGCTGAACATGAAACCACAAGCAATATCAAACCAGTTACAACGTTTGGTAGATCGAGGTATGCTTGGCTATCGTCGCAATGGCAATAACATTTTCTATCGTATTCTGGATTCTTGCGTAGTGAGTCTACTCGATGCCGCCTTGTGTCTCATGGAAGATTCCGGAGAAAGAAAGAATAACGGTGAATTTGAATGAATCGAAATGTGAATTGTAATTCCGAAGGCAATTTTGATCGGTCAGAAGTATCAGCGCAGTCTCCCGTTGCCCCTGTTCCGTCGAGCAGTTGCTGACAGCCCGAAGTCGAGGCTCAGGTGAGCCTGCCAAGATTGGAGCAGTCGTTTGTAATCGGTTCGATGCCTACCGTTGTGGGAAATTTGCCCCGAGTGTCGGCGTATTTAGCCGCAAGGATCACTGGGGAAGCTTCAAGGTGCGCTGGGGCGTCGGACGCATGAATTACAAAGTCGATCCGGGATTATACGCTCTCGGAGAACCCAATGCTGATTCTCCGGTCCTGGTTTCGGCTAATTACAAATTGAGCTTTGACGCGCTCAGGTCCGCCCTACCCGGCCGCAACTTCTGGATTCTGGTGGTCGATACAGACGGCGTCAATGTCTGGTGCGCCGCAGGTAAAGGCACATTCTCCACAGAGGAACTTGTGAGTCGCATAGAATCAAGCGGCCTGACACGACTCGTATCGCATCGCCTATTGATAGTTCCTCAGCTTGCTGCTCCGGGTGTGGCGGCTCATCGGGTGCGTGAGCTTTCCGGATTCAAAATAAAATACGGACCGATTCGTTCCAAAGGATTTGCCCGCGTTTGTCGATCGAAGGTTCAAAGCGACTCCGGAGATGCGTCTCAAGACCTTCCCCATAATCGAGAGAGTTGTTTTGATTCCGGTGGAACTGGTGGAAGCCCTGAAAGGGGCCGTAGTCCTGATCCCATTGTTTTTTCTTCTCGGCGGATTGATAGGATCCGCGGGGTTTTGGACCAATGTCATAAATCATGGCATTTTTGCCGCGTTGGCCATGCTAAGCGCCGTGATTCGGCGGAGCGGTCCTGACACCCATACTCCTGCCTTGGCTCCCCGGCAGGGCATTTGCTCTGAAAGGCGCAGTGGCAGGCCTGTTGGTATCCGGCGTACCAGCCGTTCTCACACGGGCATTTTTGGGCCAATGGCCTACCCTGCTCGATTTTGGCGCCTGGATCTTTCTCATTATCGCTGTGGCAGCTTTCCTTGGGATGAATTTCACCGGCGCTTCCACCTATACTTCGTTGTCCGGAGTGAAAAAGGAGATGCGCTGGGCCGTGCCGCTCGAAATCACAGCAGCCTGTATCGGCCTGGTTCTTTGGTTCGGATCTAATTGGATTGTTTGAAATTAGGATGGCAAAATGACGCAATTGGTTTACTTGAAAGATGTCGTGACCTTAGAGTTCGATCCGCAAAAATGCTCCGGCTGTGGGACTTGTCTTGAGGTTTGTCCTCATGCGGTACTGGCTCGGAGTAACGGTCATGTAAGCATAGTGGATCGTGACGCATGTATGGAATGCGGCGCTTGTGTGAGAAATTGTCCGACTGAAGCTCTGAAAGTGCAGGCCGGCGTGGGTTGCGCCGCGGCCGTGATCAACTCGGCCCTCGGCCGCACCAGCTCCTCTTGCTGCTGCGTGATCGAACCGGAGGCGCCTGAAGCTTCAAAATCAGGGGCTAGTTCCGGTTGCGGATGTTGCTAGACCCTACGCCTTCTTTTGTGGTAAACATATCAAGCGGCTGAAGTTCTCTACTTCCCTCGTTAAGCTCAATCTATCTAACGCCAAGGCTTCGGCCCAATGGTAGGCAGGACCGCAGAGGTTTCAACTATCCGGGGAGTGAGCGGGTGAGGATATTGCAGAAGTACCTGGACGCGCTTGTTCAAGCCTCAATGAAGAACAGGCCCTTGGGCCGGAAAATAATCGCCATTATTCTGGGAGGCTTTACATTTCTCATCGTCATACCGTTCCTCTTGTTCCTCGCCGGCTACGCTTTAGAGAGGTTTGTGTCCCCAGGCGACTGGAGATTGGCGCAAATTGCCTTTTCCTTGGCGGCCATCTGTGTCGGGCTTGTCATGGTGGGATGGACAACTCTGACGCAGCTGAACATAGGAGGAGGGACCCCGGTTCCGCTCGTTCCGACTCAAAAACTGATCGTTTCAGGTCCGTACAAACTGTGCAGAAACCCAATCCAACTCGGGGCCATGCTTTACTATCTGGGAATAGGGATGCTTTTCGGCTCCGTCAAGGATGGAGTGGTGATGCTGATTCTCAGCTTCACATTAGGAACTTGCTATCACAAGTTTGTGGAGGAAAAGGAACTGCTGCTGCGGTTCGGCCCTGAATACGAAGAATACAAGTCGAAGACTCCATTCCTCCTGCCGAAAATGTAGCGACACGTAAGCTGAGGGGGGATATTAAAGACAACAGCTAATAGGAGGCGCCACAATGCGGTTTCTGGCAAAGAGTTTGATGGGAAAGCTTGTCCTCCTCTTCCTTCTGATTGCTCTGATCCCCGTTGCCATAGTAGGCTGCCTGTCGTATCTAACCGCCAAGTCGGCCTTGCAGGAATCCAGCCTTGGAAAACTATCCACTTCGAGGGACCAAGCGCGTGAGAAAATAATTGCAGCTGTGCGGCAGGCGTTCGGAGACATTGAGTACCTCGGATCAACTCCCGCTGTCCATACGGCCTTCCAGTACCTGAAGTCCGTCGAGTTCGGCGTGCAACTCGATCAGGCGAAAGCCAACATCGGTCCAACGTTCTCTCGATTCCTTGACAGGTTTCACAAGGAGCGATCCTATGACGACGTCTTACTGATTTCCCCCGACGACAAAGGCCTCATCATGTACACTGCAAGGGGACTATCGGATATGGGCGAGACTTTGAGTTCCGGGAAGTTAGCGAATTCAAGTCTGGCCCGCTTGTGGAAGAAGGTAAAGGAAACGGGCAAACCATACGCGGTGGACGTCGCTCACTATCAGCCGTCCGGGAACACCCAACTGGTTTATAGGCGTTCCGGTGATGTTCAGCGAACAAGGCCAAGCGTCCGGCATATTGGTTTTGCGTCTGGCGCCAATAACTGTCGACAACTTCGCGTCAACTTCGGGACGGAATGAAACGGCGGATGACGTCTTGCTGCTGGGGCAGGATGGGACACTGCGGGCCGCATCGGCAAATCTCGGAGGGGAAGTCCTGAAAACGAAGGTTGAAAGTGAACCGGCCTACCAAGCGATCCAGGGTAAGTCAGGAGTCGGGGAGTTTACTGAGAAAACAGGAATGCGCCGACTCTATTCATGGGCGCCCGTTGGATTAGCTTCTGTGGCAGGACTTAATTCGGATTTTGATTGGGGCATCATCACGGAGGTGGACTCCTCAAAGGCATTTCGACAGGTGGCCGATCTGGGGATGAAGCTCGTGGTCATATGGGTGATCATCGGATTCGTTGCGGCCATGGCAGCATTCGTCATTGCCCGGACTACATCGCGACCTGTGCGTCTCATGGCCGATAGCGCATCTCGGGTCAGCGCAGGGGACCTCACGGTCGAGCTGCCGCACATCAAGAGATCGGACGAGCTGGGGAATCTTGCCGAAGCGTTTCGAATCATGGTGGCGAATATCAGAGAGCAGATAGCGCAAATCTTGGAAGCGGCGCACGTGCTGATGGCCTCCACGGCGCAAATTTCCACAACTGTGACGGAGGTCGCTGAGAGCACTTCCAGGACGTCTTCCGCTGTTACCGAAACAACCGCCACGGTGGAACAGGTCCGACAGGCAGCCAAAATGTCCAGCGACAAAGCCAAACAGGTGGAAACCTCGTCGCATGAAGCGGTACAGACATCGGAATCAGGGAAAAAAGCCACTGAGGGGACCATTGAGCGGATGCAAATGATTAAAGCGCAGATGGAATCGATTGGCGAGACGGTGGTAAGACTGAGTGAGCAAAGCCGGGCCATCGAAGACATTATATCAGCGGTTCAGGACCTTGCCGAACAATCGAATATCCTTGCGGTGAACGCGTCAATCGAGGCCGCTCGCGCCGGCGATCAGGGTAAAGGTTTTGCCGTGGTTGCTCAGGAGATCAAGTCTCTCGCCGATCAATCACGCGCGGCGACGGACCAGGTGCGAAGCATTTTGGATGAAACGCGTAAATGGGTGAGCGCTGTTGTCATGGCCACTGAGCAAGGAGGTAAGGCGGTGGAGTCGGGGGTTCAGCAGTCGCAAGTCGCGGGAGAGGCCATAATGACGCTTACACGAAGTGTGACGTCGTCGTCACAGGCCGCTTCCATCATCACAGCCTCGAGTGAGCAGCAAGTTGTAGGCGTGCAACAGGTTTCGCAGGCTATGGTCAATATTGACGAGTCAATGAGGCAAAACCTGGAAGGCACGAGGCAACTTGAAGCTGCGACTCATCGGCTGGAAGAACTTGGGTCAAATTTGAAAAAGCTCATTGAGGCGTACCGGATTTGACCGACCAACCGTAAAGCGGGTGTCAAATCACCGGCTCTTTTCGATTTCTCTCTTCATAAGGTTTATGGATTTGGTGACGGGTATCTCCTTTGGACAAACTCGGGTGCATTCGAATTTGTTTACGCAGGCCCAGACGCCGTTGGGGTAATCCAGTTGCTTTAAGCCTTTCTTCTTTCTCTTCATCACGTGAATCGAAAATACGCCTGAAAGCCTGAATAAGGGGCGCAGGTCCTATATAGTCCGGGATTCTCATGGCAGATGGGGCACGCAGCGGAACAACAGGCGCAAAGGATGCACCGTATGACGGTTTCCACTTTCTTATTCTCCTCGGGAGACTGCCGACGCTCTTTTTCCGGAGGATCACCAGCGAGGAGATATGGTCTTACCCATTCAACTCTCTCGAAAAACTGATCCAGGTCCACAACCAGATCTTTCAGGACCTTGAAGGTGGGAAGCGGTTCCAGCAGAACTTCTTCATCTTGATAATCTTTGACCAGCTTCTGACATGCCAGAGCGCATCGTCCGTTGATCTTCATGCCATCGGAACCGCACACCCCGTGGGCGCACGACATGCGATAGCTTAATGTCCCGTCCTGTTCCCACTTTATCCTATTAAGACAGTCCAGTAAGCGTTCCCATGGTTCAGCCTTGACTGTATATTTCTTGTAATAGGGCTCCCGGTCCACCTTCGGGTCGAAACGATAGATATTAAATTTCATCTCAATCATCAGTAAGTCCTAACTTTCGGCTCAAATCGTGTGATGGTTACGGGTTTGTATGAGATTTCCGGACCGCTATCGGTTTGTCGAATGAGAGTGTGCTGCAACCAATTCTTGTCGTCCCGTTTCGGATAGTCTTCTCTAAAATGCGCTCCCCGACTTTCCTGTCTGGCCAGGGCAGAGATGAGAATCGTTTCAGCAAGCCCCAAGAGGCGCTCCAGCTCCATCGCCTCCAAGAGGTCACTGTTGAATGAATCGCCGCGATCGTCTATTTTCACGTTTTGATATCGATCCTTAAGATCCTCCAGCTCTGACAATGCCTTTTTCAAATCTTCTTCGTTCCTGAATACCGAACAGCTTCTCGTCATAAGCTCTTGCATAGCATTCCTCAGAGAATACGCCTTTTCACCTCCGCATTCCTGGTCTTCAGGTTTTCAATTGCTTCGGCAACTCCGGCATCAGGGTTAGAAGGAAGCGATTTCCAATCCATTTGTTCCAGGTCTCGGCGGATGATCTGACCAGCCCTGCGTCCAAAAACCACCAGATCCGCAAGGGAATTGCACCCCAAGCCGATTCGCTCCATGCACCGATATACAGGCGCATTCACCCGCAGCGTACAATCCCTCCACGGCTTCACTATTTTCATCAAGGACGCGGCCGTCCAGATCGGTAGGAATCCCGCCCATCATGTAGTGACATGTGGGACTTACTGGGATCGGGTCTGTGGCCACATCTACACCGAGATAGATCTTGGCAAACGAAGAAATGTCCGACAGCTTTTCGGAAAGCCTCTCTTTGCCGATTCCGGTAAGGTCGAGGTTCAGGAAATCACGATGATCGATGCCCCTACCCTCCCGGATTTCCGTGACCATCGAGCGAGAGACCAAGTCACGGGGGGCCAAGTCCTTTATGGTCGGAGCGTAGCTTTCCATGAAGCGAGACCCCTCGGAATTGCGAAGAACAGCGCCTTCTCCTCTGGCCGCTTCACTTATCAGCACGCCGAGTCCGTAGATCCCTGTGGGATGAAATTGAACGAATTCCATGTCTTCCAAAGGAATTCCGCATCTATAGGCTAGGTACACTCCGTCACCTGTATTAGCAAAGCAATTGGAGGTTACTTTGAAGACTTTTCCAAATCCACCCGTGGCTAACAGCACGGCGCGGGTATGGAAAACGTGCAACTTCCCTGAAGAGATTTCATACGCTACCAGGCCGACCACGCTCCGATCCTCCATGAGGATGTCCAAGAGTTGAAACTCAGGATATATCCTGATGCCTCGTTTCGTGGCTTCAGCGTGCAAAGTGTCCAAAATAACCCGGCCCGTTCTGTCCGCCGCGTGGCAGGCACGCTTAACGGCTGCTTCGCCGAAATTCCTGGTGTGGCCGCCGAAGGCCCTCTGTGCGATCCGGCCATCAGCGGTTCGATTAAAGGGGACTCCCATGTGCTCGAGTTCATATATCGCGCGAATCGCATCGGTCGCCAGGATCTCGGCGGCATCCTGATCCGTGAGATAGTCCCCTCCCTTCACGGTGTCGTACATATGCCATTCCCACGAGTCCGGCTCTTCGTTTCCAAGAGCTGCCCCTATGCCCCCTTGGGCAGCCCCCGAGTGAGATCTGGTGGGATAAACTTTTGTTATAAGAGCAACATCCAGGCCGTCAGCCACCTCGAGAGCGGCCCTCAATCCGGCAAGACCCGAACCGACAATAACTACGTCATGTTTGGATGCCATGTCTTTTCAATTCCGGAATTGCTTGTCTCAATTAAAGACGTGAACTGTCGTGGGACCTAAAGAGGGCGCACAGCCGTGCGCCCCTACTTACGTGTCAACGCTGCCTCGCTCCGTCTCAGGCTCGTTTGGCCATAGGTTCATACTCACATCCCATGAGGCCACAATAATGACCCACATATTCGGCTTTCGGCCTGTAGAGCATCGGTTTTTCCTGTGCTTCAGCGAACTTCTCCTCAATTACATGGCTGCACCAGCCGGCGATTCTCGAGATAGCGAAGATCGGAGTAAACAGGTCCCTGGGAAATCCCATGATGTGGTATACGGGCGCGCTGAAGAAATCCACATTAGGTCGTATTTCCGTTTTGCCGCGGCTGTCGAATTCCCTGGCAGCGACCTCTTCAATTGCCCTGGAGAGATTGGCCCATTTCTCCATTCCCTTGCTCTTGCCCAAGCGCTCGGCCATGCTTCTCAAATATTTTGCACGGGGATCCATAGTCTTATATACTGCATGACCGAATCCCATGATCCTCTCCCCTCGGTCAATGCGACCCTTTACCCATGCCTCCACGTCCTTTTCGTTCTCCAGGTCCAGCAGCATCGCCATTACTCTGGCGTTTGCTCCGCCGTGAAGACTGCCTGAAAGCGCGCCTACCCCCGCTGTGACCGCCGCATACATGTGGGCGCGCGTTGAACAAACTTCGCGACACGCAAAAGTCGAGGCATTGAATGTATGGTCAGCGTGAAGAATGAGGCAGGTATCCAGATCACGCGCCACCTCGTCGTCCGGTTTGCTTCCGGTCACCTGCCACAGGAAATTCGCCGAGTGAGCTAGTTTTTCATCTGGCGGGAGAGGCTCTTTTTCTTGCCTAATTCTGTGCCAGGCCGCGGTTACGGCAGGTATACGAGCTATTAATCTCGCGGCCATGCGAACGTTGGCTTCTCTCGATTCATCGTGCAAATCCGGGTCGTCCATTGCCAGTAGAGGGACAGATCCCTGGAGCACATCCATAGGGTCTGCTTTCCTCGGCAATTTCTTCAAAGCTTCGTAAATCCAATCAGGGACATTACGCTCCTTGCGCACCATCAGGTCGAATTCATCGAGTTCCTGTTTGCTCGGCAAACGGCCGTTCAAGAGCAAGTAAGCGGTTTCCATGAAGGAAGAACTCTCCGCCAATTCTTCGATGCGGTAGCCCCGATAAATCAAAATACCCTGTTGACCATCAATAAAACTTACAGCAGTATCGGCTACTGTAACCCCTCGTAACCCGATGTTCTTTACTGCAACCGTTTCTGGCATGTTCCCCTCGCGCTGGAGCCCCGTGACTCAGCTCACCTTAAAGAATGCCTCTTTCTTGGCCCCGCAAACCGGACATTTGTCCGGAGCTCCATCGGCAATGGTATAACCGCATTTGTCGCACACATAGTAATCCTTGTCCGGCATCTTGCCTCCGGCTTCCAGAGTCTTGACAGCTTCCTGATATAGGACGCCATGAACTTTTTCAACTTCATTGGCCCAGTGGAAAGTTTTTGTCGCCGCGCTCATTTTCTCCTCTTTAGACTTTGTGAGGAAGACGGGATACATCTCGGTGAATTCGTAATGCTCCCCACCATATGCTTCTTTCAGATTTTCCAGTGTTGTTTTCACACCCCCAAGAACATCCAGATGATTGTGCGCGTGGACGGTTTCCGCCGCCGCGGCAGCTCGAAAAAGTTTGGCTACGCCCGTATGGCCCTCCTCATCAGCTTTCTTAGCGAAAGCCAGGTACTTGCGATTGGCCTGAGATTCCCCTGCAAAAGCGGCCTTAAGATTGTTTTCAGATTCACTCATATTCGTTTCCCTCCGTTCAAAAGTTGATTGCTCAGTTAATAGCAAAGAGCGAGAAAAGCGCCACTCATCCGCTTGGAACGCCCCCGTACTAGACCGGATGGATCAAAAGTTAGAATTCAGAAACAAAAACAATGACAACATGGCCCCAAAGTCGCCGAAAAAATACTAATGCATGACACCATCGGATTAAGGCACGACGAACAAACCATGTATAATTTTATGCTCATTGGATCTATCGGGGGCAACTGTCTTATCGAGTCGCCCCCGAGAAATTCGATCTTTTTTGCATTTTAATCAAAACCACATCACACAGTTGCTTTGGTTGGCGCCAGAGATAAATCTTTCACCCCTTTGTGATTCTCGGGATCATCATTTGATGATGCGGGCAATGGGAATCCGGATTCTGATATGCGCAACACGCGAACGCCAGCATGTATTTCCGCATTTCAGTAAAGGAAATAACCTCATCCACATAACCCCTCTTGGCGCAATAGATCGGACGAGACTGGTCATGATACTGTTGGGCTAACGCGTTCATCTTGTCGATAACAGGATCGAGCGGACGGCTTGCGTCCTTTTCCTTAACCAGTCTCCGCGCAAACGACGCGGCCGAAGCCGTTTCACCGTGCATGACGTATATTTCGGTCGCCGGAGTGCCGAGAGTAAACGCACAATGATTGTTGGCAGTCGGCCCGCCCATGATGTAATGGGCAGCGGCTGTTCCTTTGCGAAGCACAAAAAGCATCATGGGCACATTCGTTTGCTCGATGGAATAGATTAGCGATTGACCCAGGCCCAGAAGTTCGGCTTTTTCCGCTATGTCGCCCACATCAATCCCCGAGGTGTCTTGGAACCATATTATCGGCACTCGATCCCTGCCACACAGAGTGACGAAATGGTTCAACTTGATCAGTCCCTGTCTGTACAGCTTTCCACCGACACCCGGATAGGGCGCATAGTCAGGGTAACCGGGAGGCAGCATGCCTTGCTTGTTGCCGATCACCGCCATAAGTAAACCATCCAGCTTCACCAGCCCAGTGTACACTTCCGGGCCGTATTCCGGCTGGAATTCCATGTGCTCGCTGTTATCAGTAAGGCGAGCGAGCATCTCCTCAAAACTGTAAACAGATTTTTGATTCATTGGGACTAGTCGATTAAGATCTTCTGCATCAAAGCGCGGCTCGGCCGGCTCGGCGACCCGGAAAAATCTCGGATCGTAAGCGGGCATGTAGGTCATATACTGTTTGAGAGCGTCCAACACTCCTTCTTCGGTGTCGTACACTGCTTTGAAAAAGCCAGTGGAATCGTAATGTACTTTCACGCTTCCCGGAGGCGCCTCTTTGAAATGCCGTGTGGCTTCAATGAGCGTCTCAGCGCCTTCCAGGTCGAAATAACCTTTGGGGCTCATGCCGCTGACTATACCACCACCTCCCACGGCTATGTTGCAGTCCTTGTGCGCCAGCAAAATGGAAGGGCTAATGCCCTGATATCCGCCTCCCGCGGGATTGGTGCCGTAAATCGCCGCAAGGACGGGAATTCCCAACTTTTGCAGTTCAGCGTGCCGGAAAAATGTAGTCCCTCCACCCCTGCGGTCCGGATAGACCTCCTCCTGCTCTGTGAGCTTCACGCCTGAGCAGTTCACCAGCCACACCAAAGGGATGCGAAGACGCTTTGCTATATCTGTGACTCTTAGGATATTTTCGGATTGGCCCGCAATCCAGGCGCCGGCCAGGACCTTATTATCAAAACCGATGATGACGGCCCATTTTCCGCTGATTTTACCTAAGCCGTCTACCACGGCTGTGCTACCTTCCTCGTTCCCTTTGGGATCAAAAATTGAGTGCAGCGGGCGCCAGCTGCCCGGATCCACGAGGTATCCAATCTTTGCATTACAGTGAGTTGGCCCCTCTTGTTGACGACCTCAGCGGGTAGACCTGCGTTTAGCTTTTTCTCGACAGCTTCGCGAATCGCATCTTCGACTTTTTTCGCCTCGGTCACATTCGATTCAGTGGATTTGATTTTTGACGCGCTGAGGGGTTTGCCGATTGGCGTCATTTTTTCGAAGTAGGGTCTCATACCATTTCCTCCGTCATTGCAGCTTGTAGCTTGGATACCTGGGACAGGTTACACATTAACAACTTGCTTCAGGGTTTTCAAGAAAGAGAGTTGGGTTGGAGAGAATTGCGATGGCCGAAGTGTTCGGATAGGGGCGCTTCGAGAAGCGCCATGATTCCGACTGGTTTATTCCGCGTCTCGCTGCTCCATATAGTAATGCCGCCCTCGTCCAATTGACATTTTGCGGCTATTGCAGAAGGATTGAATAATTGGAAAAGACTGTCCGAAACGAGCCTCCACCTGCTTCCGGTCGAAGGCTCGGTTGCGGTAATCAGAATCCCCTGCGATCGTCTTCGTCACTCTTCTCGGATTGTTCCTTCAATTCTTCCACACAGAATTCGGTCTTTCTTGGGGGGATACTTCTGAGCGCCGGAAATAATCCTTTGAATCGTGGCGAATGTTGTTCCATCTGATCCGGTGAGTGCAGAGACCAGTAAGGTGTGGTATCTTCTTCTTCGATCAGGACTGTCTCGAGTAAAGCCGGATAACGATAGCGAGGATTGTTTCCTAGAAAGGTGAGCATTTCACGGGCGCGCAGGAATTCGCCGCGGCGTCGGTTTATTTCGCCGAGCAGATACATGACCATGCCCGGATCGCCTTTAGTGAGACCGCGTCGAAGCGCGTCATCGAGATACACGTCGGCTATCTGAAGAAGCTCAATCTCGGTGTCCAGAGAGCCAAGTTCACGGGCGGCCCAAGAACCTTTCAAGCTCACTACGCCCAGGTCCCTGGGGTTGACGCCTCTGGTTTCCAATATAGAAACCAGCGCCAGCCACCCTCTGGCAAGGAATTCTTCGCCGGTGCGGGAATTCCAGATTTTTGTATATTTTTGTGAACGTACCATATCCTTTATGTGGCCGGGAACACGTTGATGAAAATCCTGGACTCGAGCGGTGAACAAACATTCAGGGCATGTTGCGATGTCAGATGAACGATTGCAGTCCCTCGGGAAGAGCCTAAAATCAAGCCCGTATCCGAATACCGCGGAACCGAGGCTATCGGTGTTCCGATCATGGGAGAAGTTATTGGAACATAACGGGCAAGCAAGAACCGAAGCCGAACTGTTCACACAATCCTCCTTCAAACAGGTTCACAATCATGTTACCTCCCCTGAAGAACCCGTAACGGAGGTAGCATATCACAGATGAGCGCTTTTGACCATGCTTTTCTTAACTCAATGCCTTGCTTGTGGTATTAACTGAGCCGGATCACAAGAAGTTTATGACATATGAGCGATTAATGCACGAACGAGTCGGATCCATCGATTATGAGAAAGACCTAAACGCCGCGCAACTTGATGCGGTATCCGTGAGCGGCGGGCCGGTGCTGGTTATAGCCGGGGCTGGCTCAGGAAAGACCAGGACAATTGTTTATCGAGTGGCCTGGCTTGGTTGATTCCGGTGTGGATCCGTCGTCGATCCTGTTGCTTACGTTCACCAGAAGAGCGGCGGAAGAGATGCTCTCCCGCGCGGCTCAGTTGTTGGACAGCAGAGTAACCAAGGTGGACGGAGGCACTTTCCATTCCGTCGGCAACCTCCTGTTGCGGCGATATGCCGGATTGTTAGGATTTGACTCTTCGTTCTCCATCATGGATCAAGGCGATTCGCTGGACGCCATAGATCATGTGAGGAGAACCCTGACGCCGCCGATCATGGATCTGAAGGCATTTCCCAAGGCTCGGACGATAGCGGAGATAATCAGCAGGTCGGCTTCTTCCGAGATCTCCATTTCCCAGGCGCTAAAGGACCGTTATCCTCACTTTGAGCCTTGTGCCCAAGATATTGAAAGGATACGCTCTCAATACCAGCAATATAAGCAAACCAATAACCTGAAGGATTATGACGATCTGCTCTTGCTGACCATCGAACTTCTCGAAAAACACGAACGCATCAGAGATGAGGTATCCAACAGGTGGCGCCATGTTCTCGTGGACGAGTATCAGGACACGAATCATTTACAAGCCAAGATCGTCCGGCTGCTGGCGCATAGTCACGACAACGTGATGGTGGTGGGTGACGATTCGCAGAGCATCTATTCCTTCAGAGGAGCGGATGTCACCAATATTCTGGAGTTCCCGAATATATTCCCCGGCGCCAGGATCATAAAGCTGGAGGAGAATTATCGAAGCACAGCGCCCATTCTAAACGTCACGAATACAATTATTCAAAAGGCGACTAAGGGATATCCCAAGAGGCTCATCACTCGAAAAATCGACGGGCCATTACCGCTCGCTGTCCGACCCTCGACCGAGCGCGACCAGAGCCGTTTTGTGGTCCAGTGTATTAAAGAGCTGCGAGATCACGGGATCGCCTTATCGGAGATCGCTGTCTTGTTTCGGGCCGGCTTTCATTCGTTTGACCTTGAGGGCGAGCTGACGCGCAACCGGATATCGTTTGTTAAGTACGGCGGGTTCAAATTCCTGGAGAGCCTCCACATAAAGGATGTTCTCGCGCATCTCAAGGTTGTGAATAATCCGAAGGACAGGCTCAGTTGGATCAGGATTCTGAGACTTCTTCCCGGCGTTGGGATGAAAACTGCGATGAACCTCGCCTCGGAATTGGTCGAAACCAGCTTCCTTAAAGATCCTTCGAGCTTAGTTCCAAAGAACAAGAAATACAGCGAGCCGTTCCTAAAGTTGTACGAGTTGCTACTGAATTTGAGGAATCAAAACGCTCCGATTTCGGAGAAAGTGGAGCAGGTGAACTTGTATTACTTTCCGTTCCTTCAGGAGCGTTATGACAATTATCCCAAGAGGATGCGTGATTTGGAGAATTTGGCGGACCTCACGGTGCCGTATCGAAGCCTCAACCGATTTCTTGACGATATGGCGCTGGAACCTCCCGATGAGGACGGAGCTGGAACAAATTCCAAGGAGAACAGCCTGGTCCTTTCCACTATTCATTCGGCCAAAGGGCTCGAATGGCATACGGTCATAATTATATGGGCAGCGGAAGGCCGTATTCCGTCGCCTATGGCGTTGGACTCGGAAGACGAACTGGAGGAAGAACGCCGTCTGCTATATGTGGCTACAACTCGGGCCAAACACAATCTGGTGATTGCCGCGCCCAGGAGTTTCATGGACCGCAGGTTCGGTCAGATTGAAGTCAAGTTGTCGAGGTTCTTTGAAGAAATTCCCGAGGAGTATTTTCGCCATTATCGGGTGTGACGCGGGAAAGATTTACCGCAGAGGAAGCAGAGGGCGCAGAGGAAGAGGAGAAATGCGGGGGAACCCGCTTTTTTTAAACGGTGGAAGCACTGCGGAGAAACTTGCTAAGATTGCTGGTGAGCAAGATAGGGGGGAAAGAAAAAAAGAAAAAAAAAAAAATGCGTTGGTAGGCAAGAATCGGGGGCAAGACAAGGCTCATGAAGGGGCGACCGCGAAGTTGACCCTCTTCCTCCTCCTCTTTTCTAATGAGGTGATGTTTTTCCGGGACGCTAGAATAGGCATGGGGGGGAGCGTAAACCAGTTGGATAGGGAAAGAAGAAAGGGAAGGGGATTGTTTTCGGGTAAAGAGAAGAGAAGAGGCGGAGGAGGAGAGGGACGCGAGGGACCGTTTTCAGAGGCTCGGTGAGAGAAGCTTTAGTAGAGGCGACGGAAGTGCCTTTCTCCAACGGCAAACGCGACGCGGGGATTTGACAGGATTCTGACGAGATGCTCCTTGCCGGCACCGAAGAAAGACTCCCGTCCGGATAGTGGGCATCCTTCCTGAGCAAGTTGCCGGTGATGAACTTCCCCGCAGACAGACCCACCCGACACCCTCCTCCGATCCCCACTCCAACTACAGACGTGCGCACAGAGTGCGCTGGCGCTTGAATCTCTTTAAGTCCTGGAAAAGTATTCAATCAGGGCTTTGATCTCCCACCCTGCAGGGAGAACTGCTAATTTACGGAGACCATTAATCCGATCAGACCCCAGCGCCCCAAACGACGGGCAACCTAGCGTGCTCAGGCGCTGATTTTTTAGCACGCTTTCGCGGCCGCTGACGCGCGCGCTCTATCTCTCACGTCAACAGATCATCGGACTAGCCATACGTCACCGGAACAACAGAGCAAACTATGTATAAATTGCGGAGGCAGGAATCCAGGAATTGCCCGCTTTTCGCGGGCGACCATGTGGACCCCGGATCGAGTCCGGGGACAGTTGCCGCACCCCCTCCGGCAAAAACTCCCATATGGCTGACGGTAGCCTCAGCGCTGCCTGAAGGTCCCGCCGATACCGCGATAGGGGCGACCTGCGGTCACCGTCCTGGCTTTGATAGCGACAGGTGTCACTGACGGGCGATTGTCGTCGCTCGTAGATGACAAGATCCACGAACGATGCGGTTCAGCTTCGTCTCACCAGATATTACCTATAGTCTTTGCAGGTATCCGTTCTGAATGCGGCCTTTTTAAGAAGGCTATCAACCACACCAAGTTAACGATCAGTAAGATAACAGCCGAGACCACAAATATAGTATTTATTTAAGCTATTGCTACCAATGTTACTTTCCAAGATTCCTGCATATCCTAGTAGCACGAAACCAATGAAATTGGCGGCCATATGCCATATGATTGAGCCATAAAGGGATGCACTCCTCATATAGATCAGATAAAACAAAAACCACAGTACAGCTTCCTCGAATTGTCTCGACAACGTTAAAGTGCAAATGCCACAGGGCGCCCAATACAGTGAGAAGGCCTATTGCCTTCCACATTCCTATCCTTCTGGCCACGGGCGTGAAGAGAATGCCCCTAAATAGTAACTCCTCAAGGACAGGGATTACAAAAACCATGAGAACTACAAGATAGACATTTATGGTACTGGTATAGCGCTGGGGATAAGGTCATCCAGGGCCCCAGTTGTTCGCCAATGGCGAGAAAGCAGGGACTATGTAAACCGAGTGCTCCTTTGGCTGGAGAATTACGACCAAAAGTGAAAGAATAATCGCGATATTCGCATTGCGGACACCACTTTTAAGAAACTTGGCTGTGTCAAGTCCGAATACGGCTCGCGCTCACTCCGTACACGCTTTCTTAATAAAGAAATAATACCCGCCGTATATGGCTCACGCAGTATAGTGGCCCGAAAATCGTAGACAGGAAGCTCCGGTATTCAGTCAATACATGATGTAGAATAAATTGCAGGTAGAGCAAAGCCGAGGCGGAATTACGATTTTATACGCATCATTCAAGCTCCATTTCTGGTCCTCAAAAAAAGGTTGGTCAAGAGGCCGATCATGCACCTATTCTGATTATGATTGCCAAGATGATAAGGATCGCAACCAGTTTTGCCGTCCCCACGATAATTACCAACCTGTTGGTCTTCTTGACTGTCGAAGTCGTCTTTAAGGAGTGCGGCGATTTGAGCATGACCATCCATGGGAAGCGATAGTGAATGCAGTGACGCCCCAGCTCATTCTTGAGATTGACATCAGCTCCCTTGATCCAACAAGAATTCGCACGATCTCGGTGCTGCCACCGTGTGAGCTGCCCACATCAAGGCCGTCATGCCTTTCGCATCCTTTCGCATTGACATGAGCTCCGCTTTCCAGAAGGACCCGAGCAATGTCTAAGCGACCTGCTACAGCAGCGTACATTAGGGCAGTCTAGCCGTGGATTGGCTGTTGTATTATATCGGCGCCTCTTTTCCAGAAGCTGATCCACCAATATCTAGATGGTCTTTCTGGCGCAGCCACACATCAAAGGTGACCGGCCACTCAGGACTCCTTGGCATTGATATCGACGCCTTTATCGACGAGCAGTTTAAGCATCCCCAGTTCATTTCTTTGGGCAGCATATAGTAGAGGTGTCCATCCCCCTGGGTCTTTAGCATTTACGTCAGCGCCTTTGTCGAGAAGCAATTTCCCAACATCAAGGTGGCCTTGGCGGGAAGCAAAGAGCAATGCCGTCCAACTCTTGCAATCGGCCGCATTAACGTCAGCGCCCTTTTCCAGAAGCAGCCTGACCAGATCGAGGTGACCTCTGAATGAAGCGGCCATCAAGGCTGTCCCGCCCCCTGCCATTTTTGCATTGACATCGGCGCCTCTGGTCAAGAGCTCTTCCGACACACTAAGGCTACCCGACACGGCTGCATCCGTCAGGGCGGTCTTACCATCTTTGTCCTTAGCATTTACATCAGCGCCCCTTTCCAGCAAGGTTTTGACCAGTGAGCTATCGCCACGACGTGCTGCCTCTCTGAGTTGCTCTTCGAGAGTGGCCGTGGACTTTGCAGTTCCCCCGCATGGCAACAAGATCAAAACGACAATCAGAGCCGGCCATAGCTTTGTGATCATCGCAATGCGTCGAGTTTTCATGGAAAATCTCCGGATTAGCCCGATCAGCGGGGTGCGGGGCATCATTCGAGTCTTTTTCGCGGAGTGAGTGAATGTGGTGACCCCGCATCGAGTGCGGGGGTCACCGCATCACTACCTTCGCTCGCGCACTCTGCGGTGAGAACTTTTCTCTTTATTCCCGCCGTTCCACGATCCGACCAAATCCTTGACATTCAGACTACATGGCAATAGAGTACCATTCGTGAAGCCTTGCGGAGAGATGACCGAGAGGCCGAAGGTGCTCGCCTGCTAAGCGAGTGTAGGGTGTGAAGCTCTACCGAGGGTTCGAATCCCTCTCTCTCCGCCAGTTTCAATACGCACTGCGAATGACCGGCAATCCCGCGAAACGCGGACGGATACTGTTTTGGGAATCCGTTTCTTCTGTCAGTTTCAGTCCAGCGCTGCGGATTAACCTGCAATCGACCGGCAAGATGCCGGTCCTACTATGAGAATCCCCCACCCTCAACCGAAGATCAGCAGGCATATAATAATCGACGCGATCGCTCCCGCGGCATCGGCCAAGAGCCCGGCGTGAAGCGCATACCTGGCCTTTGTGACAGCCACTGCCCCGAAGTATACCGCTATCACATACAAAGTCGTTTCGGTGCTACCGATAATCACCGACGCCAAACGGGCTTGGTAAGAGTCGGGTCCCTGCTTGGCGATGATCTCTCCAAGTATTCCCAATGAGGCGGCCCCGGAAAGCGGCCTCATCATGATTAGCCCGAGGACATCCGGCGACAAGCCCAATGAATTCATGAAGTCCCGGTAATCCACCGCGAGATAAGATCCATAGCTCCTGATGCACGAAACATCCCAACGACGACGAGTATCGCCACGAGATACGGAATGATCCGCACCGCCACCTCAAAGCCCTCTTTGGCGCCGGTTACAAAAACCTCGTATACTTTGACCCCCTTGAAGAATCCGTAGACCGGAATTCCAACCAGAAAACCTAAGAAGATCGCGTTCGACGCTATGGTGGAAAATTCAGGGAATCCTTGCATCTTCGGGCTGCTCCTCGACCTGTTGGTCCTCACGAAATCGACGCATACGAGAAAGCAATTTTGCGGCTGTCACTCCCACTACGGTGGAACAAATCGTCGCAATAATCGCGGGGAATACAATTACAGTAGGATCGGACGAGCCGCCGGCCGCGAGCAAGGCAATGGCGCCCGCGGGAACAAGCTGCAAGCTGGATGTATTAATCGCGAGAAACATGCACATCTCGTCCGTAGCCCTTCCCTTTTTAGGATTAAGCGTTTCGAGGTCCTCCATGGCCCGGATGCCCAGGGGAGTCGCTGCGTTATTAAGTCCGAACATGTTGGCGACCATGTTCATGGCCATGCTGCCCAGCGCGGGATGATCGTGCGGAATGCGAGGAAAAAGAAACCGCATCACAGGGGCTATCAACACGGTGAAATTCCTGATTAGCCCGCTCTCTTCGGCTATTTTCATTATTCCGAGCCATAAGGCCATTATTCCGGTGAATCCCAACGCCAGTTTGAAAGCGGTCCCCGCGCTTTCACTCGCGGATATCACCACATCCTTTGTATGGCCGGTTACCAATGCGATCGCGACAGACCCCACCAGCAACAAAAGCCAGATGATATTCAGCATGTTTGCGCCCCCTCATGGACGGGACTACTACATGTTTCGAGCCCCAAATTCAATCGCGGATGAAAAATTATCTGATTTTGGTCTTTATGTAAGAAATGCTGGAAAGCGGGATAGTGAAGAAGTCGTCCCCCGATTCAATACCTATCAAGCCGTCCCGGTTCCAGGTCAAAACTCCTTGGATCTTCATGTCTGAACCTACCAGGGAGACTTCGACCTCTGTCCGAGCGGAGAAGATGTCTTCCAAGAAGCTGGTAGTGGGAGAAGCGGGCGAGACGACAGACGTTACTGACGAAACGACTTCCGGCTGCGGCGGGGGACCGCTTTCAAACTGGGGCGATATTTCCCCCACGCTGACAGGTCTTGATGCCGTTGGCTCTGTCGTAGCGCCGGTCACCACGCCGGTCATGGATATATCGTCGATTAGCTCGTCTATTATTGCTTCGTCCAGCACCAGAGACTCCGCCACGCCGGTATCAGGACCAGCAACCGCGGCAGGCGGCATTTTTGCGAGTTTCTTCTTCCCCGAAGGAAGGAGTTCCAGGCGGACCGGCCCGTCGCGCTTGTGTCGCAGCGGGGCTTGGCTCCGGAGCTGAAACGCGATGACCGAGATTCTCGAAATCCTGCAAGGAGTACCGGAAGTTGGTATTAATAAATTTAACTTCACAATTGATACTTCTCGACGGGACCTTCGTATTCATGGTTTCAGGTAATCTGAGCACAGTGTCCAGGTTAACGTCGGTGTCGCACTGGAGGAAGTCATTAATTTTTTGCAGGATTGCTTCCAATCTTTCAGGCTCGGAGACCTCCGTAACCTCTCTCAAGAGCCAATAGAGATGTGCGCCTCTTCCCGATTCGACGATTATGGATGGCGCCCTGGGAAAACTCCGAATGGCTTTAGCAGCCTCTCGGGGACCTTCAAAATACGTTTTTTTGTCATCGTGCCCTTCAGAGCCGATGTCGAGGTCCGCCCAAAAGGCGACAATGTAGCGAATATGCTCCTTTTCCGCTTTCATTCTTTCCCTTGGGCAGATACCGAAATATACATCCCTGTCGTCGCCGTACTGCTCTTTGGCCAAGATGTCGATATTGGGGAAATACCGGGTGCTCATCTTGGGGTCCCCGCGCTTAAAACTCTTTACGAGAGTAAATCCCCTGTGCTCTCTATAATAATCCGCAAAGAGAGCCTCAAGAAAGTCCTTACGGCTAAATCTGGCGATCATGCAAAGACCTTGGCATGGGGATTAGGAGTCCGATTTTGCGGCCTTATTCTATTACTCGTGCGGCAGATTGTCAATCTGAGGTTGCAGCTGCCGGATCGCGAGAACTAATTCACAGCAGAGTACGCAGGGCACGCAGAGAAAATAGTTCCCTCTTATGAAGGTCCAATGCGAACAATTGCGGGTCGGAAAGATGAGGAGTTCCGCCGGCCAAGAAGCGCGACCTGAAAATTGCAATTACTTCTAAGGTCTCTCCGCGACCTTTGCGTTCCCTGCGGTCAACTATCGCCGAACTGCCTCATCGTTTACCGAGTTTTCTTCTTCTCGGGAGAGGACTCCTTCTTGGGTTCCTTGGACTCGGTTTTCTGCTTGGCCCTCTCAAGGTTCTCCTGAATTACCTTGTTTTCAGGGAGGAGTTTGGCCGCACGGGACAGATAAAGGATCTCCTGTTTGTGATCCCCTTTCTTACCAAAGCTGACACCATAATCATTGTATGCCAGAGCCAAATCTTCTTTGATTTCCGTATTGGACGGGGCGGCCGCAGCAGCTTTTTGCAGAAGCCGTATCTCTTCCAGGTGTTTTCCTTCCTCACCTCTCTTAATTGCTTCGTTGTGATATGCCGCTGCGAGATTGGATTGAATCGACTTATTGTGGGGGTCAGCCTTTGCCGCGCGTTCGAGGAGTTCTATTGCTTGAGTATGTCTTCCTTCCTTAAATTCTTTTACCGCTTCCCGGAGGAGAAGATTGGCCAAATTGCTGATAGTCGCTTGGTTTTTTGGATCGAGCTTAAGCGAAGATTCAAGCATGGCTATTCGTTCAGAAAAGGAGGCTCCCGTATTCTCGGCTATTCCCTGATTATTATAGGCCGCAGCCAGGTTTTTGCTCGTGGTGGCGTCTCCATGCGCTAGTTCCAACGATTCTTTGAGCAAGGCTATTTGTGAAGTGATGTCTCCTTCCTTCCCTTTCAGAACTCCAAGATTTGACAGGGCTTTTGCCAGATTCTCGATTATCATTTTGTCCTTGGACTCGAGTTTATGGGCCTTCCGCAGTAGTTCCACCTCCTGCGCGAAGTTGCCGTTTTTGCCCTTATTAATTGAGAGGTTATGATATGCGGTGGCGAGATTTCGCTTAAGTTGGTTATTGCCGGAATCCAGTTGGACGGCCTCCTCGAGCGCCGTGACCTCCCCGGAGCGGTCTCCTTTCCGTCCTTTTGCTACGCCCTCATTGTTGAGCAAGGCCGCTAAAGCCTTTTTCGTGGCCGGACTATCGGGCTGAATTTCAAGCACTCGTCGCAAGAGATCGGCCTTTTCAGCCGGAGTGACTTTGTCGTCAGGGGCGTTCGCAGCGTGGAACGCTGCTGCAATAAAATTCGAACGAATGTCTTTGTCTTCCGGGGCTAAATTCAACGCGTGGCCCAAAGAGCGGACCGCTTCTCCGTAAGAGCCTTCGCGATTCATTTTCAATCCCAGATTATTATATGCCACGGCAAGGACTTGCCTGTATTTGGCGTTGCCGGAATCTAGTTCCAATGCCTTTTCCAAGGCTTCGACGGCTCCGGGAAAATTGCCCGTGGACAAGAGGTGACTGCCGGTAAAGAAGGCGTTCTCAGCCTCGGCGCTGGCTGGTGAACCGTAGACCGACGTCGGAATTACGACCTGACCGAGAGCTATGGTCGCGGCAAGAAGACCCACCTTAACCAGTTGCGCATAAAACTTAGGAAACATGCTCGAACATCCCTGATGATAATACCTGGGAACATTAGGCGTCTCAGGGGTGACATAACATGGCAATGGCGTCGGGTCAATTGCCGGAAAACTGATTGATTCGGTTTTGTGCCAAAGCTACTGCAAACAATGGATCCGGACAAAGGAAACCTTGAGACCAAATAGATAGGAAAGGTGAATCTGGCAAAAGGCTCAGCGCTAGGCGCCGATCTTTTGCCGCCTTCACGGACAGAGGATTGCCGCGCGTGTTGAAACCAGCTGTTCGGTTAACTTGCCAATGACTACATGAACCAAACAACACACCATACGATATCTAGGCCACCAATATTGGAGTCACGGTACGGAATCAGCTTCGACTGGAACCGGCGGATGGAAGATCTTGACAAAACCGGTTTCATTAGTAACAAAGATTGTTTCTAGAATCAGAATCTCGCTGAGGAGGGGCAATGATCGAGGTTGAGAAACTTACTAAATATTATGGGCGTCTAGCCGCCATAAAGGATGTGTCCTTTCGGGTGGAGTCGGGAGAAATTGTGGGCTTCCTGGGTCCGAACGGGGCCGGAAAGACTACGACTATGCGTATTCTGACATGCTTTTCTCCCGCGTCCTCGGGCAAAGCTACGATACTGGGGATGGACGCGCTCGACGACTCGATGAAGATCCGGGCCCAACTCGGGTACCTGCCGGAAAACGTGCCATTGTACGAATGGATGCGTGTTCGCGCCTATTTGGAATTCGTGGCTCGTGCAAAGGCGGTTTCGTCTCAGATCAGGCGTGAAGAAGTCGACCGTGTAGCGGAATCCGTCGGCCTCAGCCAAGTCATGGGAATGCTCATCCGACATTTGTCAAGGGGATTTCGTCAGCGAGTAGGTCTGGCCCAAGCTTTGATAGGAAATCCTCCAGTTCTGATTCTAGACGAGCCCACAATCGGATTGGATCCTAAACAAATATGGGAAATTCGGCGCCTGATAAAAGGGTTCTCCCGAAATCGGACCGTGATTTTGTCTACTCATATCCTTCCTGAAGTGAGTGAGATCTGCGATCGTGTAATCATCATTAACAAGGGCACGATCATCGCTGAGGATACTCCGGCGAATCTCATACGGAGCTACGGAAAATTTTCACGTTGTCAGCTCGAGGTCTCCGCGCCGGAAGGCGAAGTCAAGCAGTTGTTATCGGGTTTCGACGGAGTCAATTCGGTCCAGTTAAAGTCCGGGCCTGAAGAGGGCCGAGTGTCTGCTTTGATAGAAGCCTCTTCACGGCCTGATTTATGCCCCGCTCTAGCTCGCGCGGTTACGAACAAAGGATGGGACCTGTTCGAATTGCGGCGTCTTCACGCCAGCCTTGAAGACGTTTTCATCGATCTAGTCACTGAGGAAGCAGAAGAAGAAGCTTCCACTCAGGAAACCAACGGAAAGGAAGTAGCCTGATGCACGGGTTCCTTGCAGTTTTTAGGAAAGAAATGTCAAATTTCTTCGTTTCGCCTATAGCTTATTCGGTTATAGCGATCTTCTTGCTTGTTTCAGGTTTCTTCTTCTGGGCGAATGTGTCCTTCATGAGCTTGATCAGCTTACAGGCTGCGAGTAATCCGATGATTGCCCAGCGTATAAACCTTACAGATGTAGTTATTCGGCCCCTAATCCAGAATATGGCTATCATTCTCCTGTTTGTGATGCCGTTGTTGACTATGCGCCTCTTTTCCGAAGAGAAAAAATCCGGAACTATGGAACTTCTTCTTACTTACCCGATTGATGATACGGCTTTTGTGTTCGGAAAATTTCTGGCGGCCGTGGCGCTATTACTAATAATGCTGGCCGGCGCCTTTTCTTTTCCGATCTTGTTGGCCTCCCTCTCGCAGCCGGATTTCGGGGTGATCCTATCCGCTTATTTGGGACTTTTCCTAATGGGCGCCGCTTTTATGGCGCTAGGGACCTTCATTTCTTCCTTGACGGAGAACCAGATCGTGGCCGCCGCCATTTCCTTCGGCGCTGCCATTCTGTTTTGGGTCCTGAGTTGGACCTCGTCCCTTGTCGGCGAATCAACCGGGGGCGTATTGAGACAACTATCAATATTGGAGCACATGGAATCATTCAACAAAGGCGTCCTATCGGCGCCTGATTTGTCGTTCTTTATTCTGTTCATCGCTTTTTTCGTATTTTTATGCTTGCGCTCCTTGGAAACTCACAGGTGGAGGGGATAAAGAATGAAATTCTATGAATCGCAACGAAATCTAATGATGGGCGGTGGAGCCGCAGTCGGAGTGATCATCTTTTTGGCCATTATTGTAGGTCTGCAATACATTGCCATCCAATACCCGAAGCGGTGGGACCTCACGAAGACCGGTCAATATACGCTTGCGCCACAGAGCAAGAAAATTCTGGATCAATTGCGACAAGACAAGGTCCCCGTTGAAGTGTTGGCGTTCTATGAGACTAAGGATGTCGGCGCCCGCGACTCGGTTCGCGATCTTTTGGATCAGTACAGAGACGTGTACCCGGATCTGAAGTACTCATTTATCGATCCGGATCGGGACCGGGCCGTTGCATTAGCGAACAAGATTGAATCGTATCCGACACTGGTCATAAAAGTTGGCAAGAAAGAGGAAAGAATTTCTACGGCCGACGAAGAGGGCGTAACCAACGCTATTTCCAGGCTGCTCAGAACTGAGGTAAAGAAGGTCTATTTCCTGAAGGGACACGGAGAACTCTCCCCCACTTCCACCGAGTCGGAAGGCTTAAGCGTCGCCAAAGAAAACATTGAGAAGCAAAACTACAAGACGGATGAGATAGTGCTCATGCAGACGCCTGAAGTACCGAAAGACGCCACAATTCTTATTATAGCAGGCCCCAAGACCGACCTTATGGACAGCGAATTGGAGCAGATCCGGACCTACCTGAAACAAGGAGGAAGTTTGTTAGTCCTTCTGAATCCTTTTCAGGCGCCTAAATTATGCGCCTTCTTGAATGATTATGGATTTGCCACGGCAGATGACATCGTTGTTGACCAAATGAGTCGCGTCCTGGGCGGCGATTATCTGATGCCGGTTGTCACCACCTACGTGAACTTTGCTATTACCAAAAACTTCAACGTAGCGTCTTTCTTCCCGGAAGTGAGATCGGTAAGCGCTTCCAAGAAGGCTGGACCGGATGTAGTGGCTCAGGACCTGGCTCTGACAAGCCAGGTTTCGTGGACAATAAACGAAGAGCAGCTTAAGTCAGGTAACGCCAAGTTTGATGAGAAAACGGGCGTAAAGGGGCCGATTTCCGTAATGGCAGTCTCCACCTACACTCCTCCGGAGACGCAGCAGCCGGCTGCCAAGAACGCAAGTGAGACGGACAAGAAGCCCGACGGCAAACCGGAAGAGACTAAGAAGAGTCCTGACGAAAAACCTGACAAGAAAACAAAGAAGGCCCGCATTGTCGTTTCCGGTAGCTCACATGTGGCCTCAAACAAGTTTTTCAAATTGCAGGGTAATGGAGACCTCTTTATGAACTCGGTATCGTGGCTGGCTGAGGACGAGAACCTGATAGCCATACGGCCGAAATCTCCACGCTCCCAACCTCTGGTTTTGCAGGCTCGCGACTCCTTAATGATTCTCCTGATACCGGTGGTGGTCATCCCCCTGGCTTGGATTGTAGCAGGGATAGTTGTTTTTCTGTACCGCAAGCGTACCGCCGCCGTATAGCGGCAGCGCTGAATTTCAGAAGACCAATTTTGAGAAAAACACGCTTATTATTCGGAGGCTTCGGCAATGAAGTTGGGCAAGTTATTAATCTACTTGATAATTCTTGTGGCCGTGATGGGGTGGCTTTATGTAGTGGAGATAAGGTACAGACCGGAACAGAAGAAACAGGAAGAAGCAGGAAAGAAAATCGTCCAGTTGGAAAAGGATAAAATAGTCAAGATCGGACTGGCGACAGCTGACCACGGTAAGGTGGAAATTCAAAAGCCCGGGAACGATTGGGTCATTACAGAGCCAGTCAAAACAAAAGCGGACAAATTGGCCGTGGACAATCTGCTGACCACCATAGCGGATGCCTCAGCGGAAAAAGTCATAATGGAAAAAGATGTCAAATGGGCAGATTACGGACTTGATAAGCCTGACTTTACCGTGGATGTCTCTACTGCGGATAAGAAAGCCGAGATTTTCTTCGGCGCGTCCAATCCATCTAAGACCAGCTTCTACGCTCGTGTGGATAATGATCCAAAACTCTTGCTGGTGGCCGACACTCTGAAGATCAGTTTGAACAAATCGGTTTTTGATATGCGCGATAAATCAGTCGTAGGAATCGCCCCGGAGGACTTGGAACGAGTTGTCGTGTCACGCCAGGGAAAACAGATTGAACTCAAACGCGAGGGAGCGGACAAATGGATGATGACGACGCCCGAACGCTTCCGCGTCAAGAACTCTGTCGTAACCGCAGACCTGAGAACGATAACCAATTTGAAAGCCAAGGAAATCATTGATTCGCCGTCCAAGGAAGGAGACGAATACGGCTTGCAGAATCCGGAAGAATCTATACAGCTCTCGGGACCCAAACGAGAACTGACTCTGCTCATAGGGAAATCTAAGGAGGAGAAAAAATCATCTACCGCGCCGGCGGACAAATATGCGCGCATCAAAGGCCATGATCCCGTATATCTGCTCGACGGGCGCTCTCTTGATAGCGTCAAGACAGATCCCGAGGAGCTTAGAGATCGCTCGCTGCTAACATTTAATCCGCCTGATATTGAAAAAATGCAAATAGACCTGGATGGCAAACAGTGGGTTGCCAGTAAAGGCGCGGACAATAAATGGAACCTGGAAAAACCTGAGAAGAAGGAGAAGATCGACAACTGGGCCATATCAGGCGTACTTTGGGACATCAAGGACTTGCAGTGGAAATCAAAGACCGCTCAGAAGCCTGGAGAAACCGCGCCTGCGGAACTCGATCAGCCAAGATTGGTGGTATCGCTCTTCAAGAAAGGGGATCAAGAGCCGTTGCTTCTGAAGGCCGGATGGAAAGATGTCGTCGGCGACAGCCCCGGCCGAAAAGCCTGAGGAACAAAAGACGGCCACTTCCGAGAAACAACCATCCGACAAGGGCAAGGAGCCGAGCGCGACCAAAGAGCCGGCAAAGGCCGCGACAGAATCACAGCCGCCCTCCCCTGCCACCATATTGGCGGTCGCTCAGCCCTCCGAAGAAGAGGGGGCTGTGTTCACACTGGACGGGGATTTTGTGACGCGAATTAGACAGGATTTACAGCGAATCACCGAGGAAAAGTAATTAATGCTTCAGCCCTTCAGCGGCCACGAATGCTGACAATGACCAGTGATGTCGGGAAAGTCATCCAGGATTTGCTTGTCTGAAGTGACTAAAACGATCCTTAATTCTTGTGCGAGCGCTACAAACTCACAATCATAGGCCGAGCAGTTGCTGGCGGCGACCAAGCTTAGCACGTGCTGCGAATCAACTTCATACTCTTGATCGTCCATCAAATGAAGAGCTTCGTTCATTATCAGGCGGCTCTCTGCCAACGATAGCCACTGCTTGCGAATGTATTGGGCAAGTACATTGCGGAACTCGCTCCGCCATAGGAACGGCGCCACCCAGTCAGAATCCTTAACTAAGGCATGTTCCGCTTGCCGGGAGTGGGGGCTTTCCACGTACAAATAGCAGATCACGTTTGTGTCGACGACGATCATGGACGACCCATCTGCTTCGCAGTACGCAACTCATTGTCCGTAATGGGATGGTCCTTGGTTTTCTGACGAAGGCGACGCGCTCGGTCGAGCAGGACCTCTGGGTTAACCCTCCGGCCCCGCACGGCCCGTTCGATGCAGGTGAGGATTTCACCGTTGATGCTACGCATGATTAGCCGCGGCAGACTGTTTCAGCAGATCGTATAGATCAGGAGGAATGTTCTTCAAGGTGATCGTTGGCATACAAGCGCTCCTTCGTGGTTGCTATATGGAACCATTATGGTGTCGCGAAGGATGATTGTCAAGCTACTGCACGGTGCATATCGCGTTCAGGGCCTCTCTGCCGAACGGTGACACGGACCTGAGGAAAATGATGATCTCCGGCAACTCTCTGATAACGTAGTCAATTTCTTCCTCAGTGGTATATCGAGAGAGCGAGAAACGGATCGATCCGTGGACCGAAGTGAACGGGACCCCCATGGCTCGGAGAACATGCGACGGCTCCAGTGAGCCCGAAGTGCACGCGGACCCCGAAGAAGCGCATATACCCTTGTCATCCATTCTCATCAGGATGGCCTCGCCTTCCACGAACTCGAAACCGATGTTTAATGTGTTTGGAAGCCGCATCTCTTTGTGTCCGTTGCGATGCGCAAACGGGATCTTTTCCATAAGACCCTGTTCCAGCTTGTCTCGGAGTTTGCGTACATGGTGGATTTTGTCTGCCATATGTTCCAGAGCCAAGCGGGAAGCCTCGCCCAAGCCAACTATGCCCGGAACGTTCTCCGTGCCGCCGCGGCGGTCCGCTTCCTGATGGCCGCCAATCACAAATGGAGCGAACCTCGTCCCCTTTTTGATGTACAAAGCTCCGACGCCTTTCGGCGCATGAATCTTGTGTCCCGACAATGACAGAAAATTTATTTTTGAATGCCGAAGGTTCAACGAAACCTTGCCGACCGCCTGCACCGCGTCAGTGTGCATTAATGCCCCGTGCTCGTGGGCAATCTCGGCAATTTCATGAACCGGAAAAATCACCCCGGTTTCGTTGTTGGCCCACATCACGGACACAATCGCCGTCTGGTTCGTGATTTTTTCACGAACTTCCTCCATGTCGAGCATTCCTTCCTTGTCAACGGACAGCCATCGGACCGTGTATCCTTTGGATCGGCCCAAATACCTACACAAGTTCAGGACGGCCGGGTGTTCAACCCTGGTCGTAACGATCTCACGTCGGTCGGGCATAGTGTCCAGAGCGCTTCGAATGGCAGTGGAATCCGACTCTGTGCCGCCGGACGTAAAAACCACTTCTTGAGGGGATTCGGCGTCCAGTAAGGCGGCCAGGTTTTCTCTCGCTTTGGCGACTTCACGAGCCACACTCCCACCAAACGAATGCATGCTGGATGGATTTCCGTACCGCTCTGTGAAGAAAGGTCGAATAGCTTCAACGACTTCCGGGGCGACCATGGTCGTGGCGTTATTATCCAAATAGACGACTTTCATGCGGCCACCTCCTCGACAAACAACCGAGGATCCACAAGTTCTTTAAGTTTGGTTTCAATGCCTGTCCTGGTCAGAGCGGAACTCGGGCACGATGTGCACATTCCTCTAAGCGCCACCAGCACACGATTGCCATCCACATCGACAAGCTCCACATCGCCGTTATCCTGTTGCAGCATGGGCCTTATTTCTTTTTCAATAACTTCTTGAATCTTGGCTATCTTTTGTATATTGGTCATCGGCCTTCCAGGAGTGGCGTCGGTCTTGTCTTCTTGCTTGAGTTCGCCTCTAACCTGAGCTATAAGCTCTTCGATCTTTTCCTGACATAATCCGCATCCGCCGCCGGCCTTGGTATAATCGGTAACCTGCCCGACAGTGGCAAGATTGTTTTCCCTTACGACTCTCTTGATCTGCTCGTCGGTGACGCCAAAGCACTGACAGACCAGTTCGCCTTCAGCGTCCTCCGCCGGCGCCTGTCCCTGATAACAGGCGATGGCCGCATGTAGAGCGTCTCGGCCCATCACCGAGCAATGCATCTTCTGCTGCGGAAGTCCGCCGAGAAAATCCGCGATATCCTGGTTAGTTATCTTCAGAGCCTCAGCCAACTGTTTTACCCTTGACCATTTCGGTAAGCGCGCTGCTCGATGCTATTGCGCTGCCGCATCCGAAGGTTTGAAAACGTGCGTCCACAATTCGACGGGTGTCAGGGTCAATTTTCAAATAGAGCTTCAAAGCGTCGCCACAAGCGATGGACCCCACTTCCCCCACAGCGTCCGGGTCTGCGATTTCGCCGATGTTTCTTGGGTGGAAAAAATGGTCTTTTACCTTTTCAGTGTACTCCCACATAACACACCTCAATTTCTAGATGAATTCAGCCGCGAGTACGAAGGTATCAAACACATTTACCTACTTCAAGGATTTCCAATTCGCGACCACATATACTTTAGATGCTTTTGAGAAGCCTTAGGTTCGTAGAGTATTTCAAACTACAAGCTTCGGTAAGATTCGGTTAAAGACCCGCCGATTTTAGGGGAACATTATCCCTTGATCGCGGACATGTATATTGACTCCTTAGATTGTTGGGTAAGAAGGGCTCATTCGAAGTTGATTGCGAAGCCAAGGGGGGTACGCGTTACTGAAATCGATATTGATCGCGGGAAGTTTTTGTGATAGGTACGAAAAATTGTTCGTCAGCCATTGGCAAGAATGAATGGTGAGCTTCTGTCAGACTGTTGAGGGAATGGCCAAATTGGTAGAGACAGATTTCATAATTGCTAAGGAAAGAAAATCGGCTCAGGTTTTCGATGATTCTCGGGAGCGCCTTTCCGAACCATCCGGCCGGGTTTTCGTAGCGGGGTCTTGCCCCATTCCGGATAAATGGTGGAGCGCCGTGAAGATCTTCTCCGCGGTTTGCCTTATCTTCGTGGGCCTGGGCGGGTGCACCGGAAAGAATTCCCTGGAAAACGTGAGCCTGGACAATTTGATCAGCAGCCTGGAGAGAAAATCCTACCTGATTAAGCAATTCCGCGCGGAATTCGTTAAGGTGCGGCGATCCCCGGTCTTCAAACGTGACCTGACTGTTAAAGGGCGTCTTGTTTTTCAACGACCAAGCAAATTTTCTTTGAGCATGTCGGGCGACGCCAACATCGAGATCCTGTCAGACGGCGGGAACATAAATCTGATCCATAACAAAAGAGATAGTGAAACCTATCACTTGGCGGGCGAACGCGACATTTCAAAATTTGCCGATCCCCTCATGCTGGTCATTCAGAGCATCGGCGACGGCGGAATGAGGAAGTTTTCGCTTACTAAGAAGTCGAATGAGGACGGTTCGGTGATTTTGGATGCGACGCCCAACGGACAGGTAAATTTCGAGCGAATAGAAAAAGCGGAGATCGTCCTTTCGGATATTGGAGAAATACGCCGGGTGAGCCTCTTGTTCAAGGACGGTAATCGAGATGAAACAATTTTTCGGTCCTGGGCGCTGCTAGCTCAGGATGATCCGGTGATTTTGGAACTTAATAGCAGATTAGAAAACCTCTCGCAGAGTTCTCAAGTTGCTCGTCAGGCGCCGCATGAGAATGACGAGCAAGCTAAGATACCCGCTGTGGCAAAACCACTTATGTCATTCCACAAATCAACTACTAATTTTTGAATCTTCACCAGATCCTCTGAAAAGATTATTTTAGATTGAAGTATTATTAGTCGAGACCTCTGTCTTTGATCTAGGATCTTTCAGATGCTTGCCGACGATCGCGGCGTACAACATCAGAGGCGTTGTAACCACCAATGACAGCAGTCCTAGAAATCCTACGAAGATTAACGGTAGGATCATGGCGAACATGAACCCGATGGTTCTGATCGCTGCGGCCGCTGCCAACCAATTATTACTCTTAATCAATTGATTCCTCATTGTCTGGAAAGAGTCACATTAAGTTTTCTACCTGATGCGGCCTTCACCGTGCCCGCCAAGTGTCCCGAGTCCAACAGTCTCCCGGAAAAAGAATGGCCGTCGCTATGAACTAGCTGAAGCCGCCATTTTGAAAGTGGCCGTTGAGGTGATAAGTCACCTTGTGACCGTCCGGGCCGAAAACGTACGCTACGCCAGTGACAACGCGCGCCATGCTGCTTGATGTTGGCCTGGAGCTTGTGTCCCATGACCCATGTCTCCCATTTGCCTGAGAGGTTCGGTTCCGAGTCTCGCGGGAAAAGAAAAGGCCAAAATCAGGAATGCCTGCGATCATAAAATGCCGGCCCATAAATGCCAGTCTCCTCCTCAGTTGATGAAAACAATATGCGAGATCGTCTGCAAAAGGTATCCTCCATAAGGATCATGTGTCCCGCGCTGAAAGCCCGAATGTTCCATTTTCTTCGAATGCCGACGAATGCAGTCGAGCTGATGATCGCTTGGTTCCTAGATCTATGGAATATCAAGACGAATCGTTCCTGTAAGCCGACGCGCAGCCTCCCTTGCCAGACGCCGGGCCAAGGCTCTTATCCGTTCCAGTCAAGACCGCAAAAGCGGCCTCGCTTCGCTTCTAGCTATTATACAACTCGCAATTCAGCGGTATCAACTCATTATTTCTCTCCAAAGTCAGCGATTTCGTATCCATGAAAACAACGCTTTCCGGATCGGACTCCTCGATGGCTATCAACGCCGTCTGAACAATCCCAACAAGAAGTGCCGATCGGGTTTCGCTGAATTCTCGATTGTGTAAACATCAGGGAATAGCGCCCTCTTTGATACAAATTACCAGCTCAAGCTGTTGCCCGAAAACTTCGAGTGGCGGCGGAGGATCTATATGCAATTTCATGTCGACATGCTCGAGTTATCGGACACAGGTATTCTTTTGGCAGGGATTCATTTTAAAGTTCGGGAATTGTTTCTTTTCGCGGCAATCCTTTGTCGTAGTGTCTCTGCGAGGACTATGGCAGCCGTTTGAGATACGTTAAGCGATTCGGTTTTCCCGACAATCGGTATGGAAACAACTATCATCACACTTCTCTCGCACCAAGCGACGCATCCCCTTGCCTTCAGAACCGAGCACAAAACGCAATTCTACCTGATAAATCAATAGAATATAGCGTACGTCTACCCTCCTGGCTCGTCCCATAGATCCAGAAACCCGAATCTTTCAACTGGTCAATGGCCCTGACGAGATTGACTACTCGGATTATCCGGATGTGAGCGGAAGCCCCTGCAGCGGCTTTTTCCACTACGGGAGTGACAGCGACGCTTCGGTCTTTCGCTATCACCACCGCCAGACGCTCCAAGACACTCGGCGCTCCGAATAATGTTGCCCAGATTAGCCGGATCTTGGACCTGATCCAAAACAAGCGTTGGTCCCTGGATCGCTTCTTGGCCAAATAGCAGATCATCCAAGTCCGCGTATGGGAACGGCCCCACGCGTGCAGCGACGCCCTGATGATGCTGCGATCCCGTGAGTGTTGATATTTCATTGACTGAAGACGACTTTATCGAAATCCCGGCGTTCTCTGCTAGAGCAACTAAATCGTCCGCGGACGAAGGGATTCGCGCAAGGTAGATTGCCTCGACGCTCCTCTTACCTGCTCTGACGGTTTCCAGCACAGGGTGGACCCCGTAAATCACGTCATAATGGCGCTCGCCCCTGTGTCTGTTCAATCGGACTTGGTCGTCACTATGAATTCCGGTTCGTCGGTGGTTTCGGCCGACACGGGTAGGCTCCCGGAAACCTTTCCGGCGGCTATCTCGCGCAAAGACATGACTACTTCCCGGTTGTCTCTATCTCTTACCGTGAGAGGAGCGCCTCTTTTGAGTTCTTTTGTCCTCTTGGCCGCCAGGACAACCAAAGCGAAGCGATTCTCAACTTTTTCCAAGCAATCTTCGACTGTTACGCGTGCCATTTGTTTCTTCCATTATTCGATATTTTGAATTTGTTCGCGGACCTTTTCGAGCTCGGCTTTCATTGCCACAACCCTGTGAGCAATCGCCGTGGATGCGGATTTTGATCCTATGGTATTAATTTCCCTGTGCAATTCCTGCAACAGAAAATCCATTTTTCTGCCTACAGGGGCCGCTTGCGCCGCCAAAGACAGGAACTGCTCCACATGACTTTTTAGACGAGTCAACTCCTCAGTAACATCTGCGCGCTCCGCCAGAAGGGCAACTTCTTGAAGCAGACGCTCGCGATCCAGTTCCAATCCTCCGGTCAGATCATGCACTCTTTTTTCCAATCGCTCCTTAGCCGCGACTGTCACCTGGTCGACCAACGGCAGGATCTCTTCCGCTGTCGCTCTAATAGCGCTCAATCTAATTTCTATGTCCTGCCAAAGCGCGGTTCCTTCAGTTTTCCGCATTGAATCGAGGGCAGCCAAGGCTTGCCCTAAACTCTCTTCGAGCGCATGCCATTCAATTTGCACCGCTTCTTGCTTTTCCCGGGGGACAATAATGTCATTCAGATGCGTCATCTCGGAGAGTGTTATGTCTCCTGCCAGCGACAAACGACTCTTTAGTTCGGACAAGCAGTTATAGTAGGCCGTAGCCAAGCCGTGGTCCACCATGAGTTCCACGAGGCTGCCCGTCCCCCCGATTCGACTGATTACAACGTCGAGCTTTCCTCTTTGAGCCTTTGTGGAGACGGTCTTCCTGATCTCCGGTTCGAAGACGGCGTAAGTCCTCGGAAGCCTGACGGAAATATCCAGGAACCGATGGTTGACCGCCCGAATTTCGGTTTTGATTTCGACTTCTCCCAGAACTGTTCGACCATAACCAAAACCCGTCATACTTTTTATCATGAGGTCACCGCAGTTTCCTTGAGACAGCACTTATAATTATCTCTGATCCTGTTAAGAATATCTATTAAGACGGGATCAGCATAATCAGGGTAAGTCCATTCGAGCGGGCGATATGTTCCTCCCCGAAAGACAAGAGTGAGATCGGCAAAAATACCTTCACCGAGGTAAATCCTGTGGGCATTGTCTTTGCCCGTCGCCAGCACAAAGTTGCCTAGGCTTAGCAGAGCCGGATCCAGATTAACTCTCCTTTTGCCGTGCTTCGTATATGATTGCTCCACCCTGTTAGTCAAGAGTTTAATAGATACCAGCGAACTTTTGTCCACTAGTTGAGCGAATGACCATAACCATCTAAATATCCCTGGTCCCATTTCTCGATCATAGTAATCGGTGTAATTGAACAGAATCGGGCCGATTTGTTCTTGTATAGGACCCAATTCCTTCGCCAATTGGATCGAGATTTCTTGAATTAGATCGTCGTGAGGCGTAAGGGCGCTTATAACCAGTCTCGCGGATTCGGGGATTTTGGGTACGCTCATAACGGCTCCTGTAGGCCATTGTCTACAACTTCCTTATTTTTTCTTCCTCCTCTTCCGATGTCTTGCAGTCGATGCATTGAGTGGTCACCGGCCGCGCTTCCAATCGTTTGAAATCAATGGGTTCTCCGCATACCTCACAAAACCCGAACGTGCCATCGTCAATTTTTTCCAAAGTCTTCTTTATCTTGCTGATCAATTTGCGTTCCCTGTCGCGTATCCGTAGTTCAAAGTTCCTGTCAGATTCCATAGAGGCTCGATCAGTAGGATCAGGAAAGGAGGTCTTGCCTTCAGTGTCAACCATATCGTCTACTGTTTTACCGGCGCCCCGGACCAATTCATCCAGTTGTTTCTGAAGCACGCCCCGGAAATATTCCAGGTCTTCCTTTTTCAATTTCATGCTATTCCTCCAACAATAGTAGATTGCTAGAGCCTCAGTGCACAATCAAGTCGCGATGAACTCCATCATTTATAGATGCGCCAATTTCATGGAGGATTTGCTGAAATCGCTCCATCCAAAGTTCAGACCGAGAATTTGACTTCACCACGCCCCAGTAAATCATGGAGATGCACGATCCCCGTGAGTTCTCTATTCTCGTTAAGCACGGCCAATGCCGTAATAAGTTTTCTCTCCATAATTTCCAGCGCTTCAGCAGCGGTTCTGTGTTCATATATCGTCATAGGGTTTTCCGTCATGAGGTCCTTTGAGCAACATTCGTGGACAGACGGTCCTCTCTCCAGCGAGCGTCTAAGGTCCCCGTCAGTTATGATTCCTAATAGACGGTTCCCGGAAGTCACCAGCGTAAAACCAAGGTTTTGCCGGCTGATGCTGGACAGAATTTCGTGAAGCGACGCATTTTCATCTACCTCGGGCGTCGCGTGTCTATCCAGCATAATGTCTTTTACCTTTAGATTTAATCGCTCTCCCAAACTGCCCGCGGGATGATGCTTAAGAAAGTCCTGTTCTCGAAAACCGCGTCTGATCATCAAAGAAATCGCCAGAGCGTCACCCAGTGAAAGAGCGGCTGTAGTACTTGCTGTAGGGGCCAAATTCAACGGACAAGCCTCTCGCGGAACTCTACAATCCAGCACCACATCCGCCATGCGGGCTAAAGTGGATGAAGTTGCGCCCGTTATTGCAACAATACGAGACCCTCTCTTCTTGATAGTGGCGGCCACCGAGGTAATTTCGGGCGTTTCACCGCTGTTGGACATGGCCAGGAGTGCGTCATCTCTACCAACTATGCCTAGGTCTCCATGGAGCCCCTCAACCGGGTGCAGGAAAATAGCAGGTGACCCAGTGCTGGTAAGAGTCGCGGCTATTTTTCGTCCAATGAGTCCCGATTTCCCAATGCCCGTAATGATGATTCGTCCGCGTAGAGAGTATAACAAATCTACGGTGTTATCGAAATTTTCGTCCAGCCGTCCCATGACCGAGCGAATACCTTCAATTTCCACTTCGAGAACTTGTCGAGCAATTTCAATGGCTCGACTGTCGGCTTTACAAATTTCTTGAAATCGCATCGGCCACCATATTTACGACCAGCTTCACTTCTTCTTCATCTTCACCTTCGGCCATTACCCGGCACATGGATTGAGTGCCGGAATAACGGACCAGGAGCCTCCCTCTGTCCTTCAGGCGGTTCGAGCATTCTTCAATAGTTTTCCGGACGGCCGGCACTTCGTTCAGATCTCTCTTTACGGTTACCTCAATATTTCTTGAGAATCTGAGGATATTTCTTCACGCGGGAAGCGAGTTCCGATAGGGGTTTTCCTGTGTCTTGCATGACTCTGAGGACTTGAAGAGCCGACACAATGCCGTCTCCCGATGTGTTTCTGTCCAGGAAGATCAAATGGCCGGACTGCTCTCCGCCGAAATTGTAACCATCCTTTCTCATTCTCTCCACAACATAGCGGTCGCCAACAGGAGTGCGAACCAGCGTCCCTCCCATCTCCTTCATAGCAATTTCAAGACCGAGGTTGCTCATTACCGTGGCCACCAGGGTATTCTTGTTCAATTCACTCCTTTTCATCATATCCCAAGCAATCAGGCCCATGATCCTATCACCGTCGACTTCGGCGCCATGTTCATCCGCAAAGATGACTCTGTCTCCATCACCATCCAGCGCAATTCCCAAATGCGCGCCCGTGCGCCGGACTTCGGCGCGACATAACTTCAGGATGCAAAGAACCGCACTTGTGATTGATGTTCCGGCCATCCGGATTTACTCCCAACGAAATAATTTCCGCGCCCAATTCCTCAAATACCAGTGGAGCCGCTTTGTATGCGGCTCCATTCGCACAATCAAGCACTATGCTTATCCCGTCCAGAATCATGTGACGCGGGAAACTATTTTTTACGAACACCACGTATCGGCCGAGAGCATCGTCGATACGCGAGATTTTTCCTATTTTCTCCCCCGTGGGTCGTATCTCATCTATATTCTCAGAGAAGATCATCTCCTCGATCTTCTGTTCCACTTCGTCCGACAATTTGAACCCGTCTTTTGCAAAGAACTTGATGCCATTATCCTGAAAAGGGTTGTGTGAGGCCGAAATTACAGCTCCTGCGTCACATCTCATGTTGTTGGTAAGAAAGGCTATTCCCGGAGTAGGAATAGGCCCTACAAGAAGAACGTCAACTCCCATTGAACAGATGCCGGCGCTCAGGGCCGTCTCCAACATATAACAGGAGATTCTGGTATCCTTCCCCACAAGTATTCTATGTCGTTTCCCGGGTTGGCCCAAAGCGACATAGGCGATAGCCCGGCCCAGCCTCAACGCGGTTTCAGCGGTCATGGGCTCCAGATTGGCAACACCTCTGACGCCGTCCGTACCAAAAAGTCGCTTAGACATTCACAACTCTCGCGTGAATTCGATTTGAGGAATTCTACCAAGTTCCAAAAGTCTTGGTATAACCTGTAAATACCTCTTAAATAATTGGAGGCCTCATAGAAGTTTTAAGAAAAAATCGTTCCCGTATCTCTTGAAAAATATTTAATCCACCTGTATACCATGTCAGGCTTTCCATAACAAGTTTTTTCTGAACGCCCGCAGAGCAAGTCCTGAACTGACCTCAGCGCAGGCGCCCGTGTGCATGAACTTATGATAGATTTGCATGTTCATACTAAAGCGTCAGACGGCACATTGTCTCCTGAGGAAGTAGTGCGCCACGCAGCCTCGAAGGGCCTTAAGGCCATCGCTATTACTGATCATGACACGCTGGACGGACGTACCACGGGCCCAATTTGAAGGAGCGCGACAAGGCATAGAAGTGATTTCAGGAATTGAAATCAGCGCCCACTGGGACAATGGCATACTACACATCCTTGGCTATTATGTTGACCTGGAGCATGCGGGGTTGAAGAAGTCCCTTGATTTCTTGCAGAATGGACGACACGAACGCATCCCGAAAATTATTTTCAAGCTCGCCGCTCACAAAATTCACATCTCACCGGCGGAAGTGGAATTCGAAGTTTCCGGCGGAGTACCAGGACGTCCACATGTGGCCAACGTCATGGTAAAAAAGGGTTATGTGAAAAATGTTCAAGAAGCGTTTGATTTGTACCTGAAAAAAGGAGCGCCTGCGTACGTGGACAAGGCTAAACTCCCTCCGACGGAGGCTATGCGGGTCATCGCCGATGCAGCGAAACTTTGCGTTCTGGCGCATCCTTACTCTCTTAATATCGAATCGCCTGAACAATTTGAAAAAATTATAAGGACTTTCATGCCCTATGGGTTGAGAGGGATCGAGGCATACCACCCCAAACATACTGCCGCACAGACGGAGTTTTTCCTCAATATGGCGTCAAAGCTGAATCTGGCAGTCACTGGAGGCACCGATTTTCACGGTTCAAATAAGCCGGAGATTGAAATCGGGACCTGGCCGGAGATTGGCGCGCTGCCCTATTCAATCCTCTTAGATCTTAAGAAGAAGATCGAAGAAAACTCGCGCCGCTGACTCCAACCGCGAACAAACGCCGGAAAACTCCGACTCCGGGCCGAACAGGCCAAACTCCGGACCATGATTGGCGAAAGAGTAGCCATAGTCGGTTTGGACGGCGTTCCGTTCTCGTTACTGGAACAGTTTCTTTGACGCAGGACTGATGCCGAATTTGGCGGACATAGCCAGGCACGGGACATTCCTGAGAATGACGACCTCTCTGCCCGCTGTTTCATCTGTGGCCTGGACCTCCTTTATGACCGGCAAAAACCCCGGTGAACACGGGATTTTCGGCTTCACGGAATTGAAAAGCCGTGAAATCAGTCTGCGATTGCCGTCCTTTGATGACATTCGTCGTCCTGCGATCTGGCATATCTGCGATAATGTCGATTCTATAGTGGTCAATCTTCCCTTCACATACCCTGCCCGGCCGCTTCGAGGAGTTCTAATTTCGGGATTTGTTGCGCCGATATTCGAGAGAGCGGTCTACCCTCAGTCGCTGATGGATTGGCTCAGGTCAAGGAACTACAGGATTGATGTGGATACGGTCAAGGCCCGACAGGACCCGGAGATTCTGATTAGCGATCTGTTCGACACAATGAACACGCATGAGGAAGTCATGTTTGCGCTGATGGCGCAGCAGCCCTGGGACCTGTTTATCGGCGTGATCACCGGAACCGACAGACTTCACCACTTCTTGTTTGACGCTTGTTCTGACTCCTCACATCCTCGCCATCGGGATTGCATCGATTATTACCGGAGAATCGACCACTTTTTCGGTCGTTTGCGAGAAAAGCTTGGGGCCGGGACCAAATTGATAGTTCTTTCGGACCACGGATTTACGCATCTGAAAACTTCCGCTGCAACTCAATTATATTCTCAAGACGCTGGGTTACTTGCGGTTCACACGCACCGACCCCCAGTCGATAAATGATGTTCATGCCGACTCTCCGGCATTTGCCCTGGATCCCACGAGGATATATATCAACTCCCGAGAAAAATTCGAGAAAGGCGCACTGAGCGCCCACGCGGCGGCGGACGTCCGCACGAAGCTCCGCGAAGATTTGAAGAGAATGCGGCTCTCAGATGTCGGCATCCGGGACTGTGCCGATACGGAAGCTGACGAGCCTTTGTTCGCGGATGTGTTATGTAAAGAAGAGATCTATCAAGGCGATTGCCTGGACATCGCTCCCGATCTGGTGGTGGTTCCCAGGAGAGGCTATGACGTCAAGGCGTCTGTTGGCGCGAACGCTCCCACGAGCGATGACATATTTACCGGGATGCACACTCATGATGACGCTTTCTTGATCATTAACGACTCGTCGTATTCTTGCGGCTTGTCCGAAGTGACGATCTCGGATGTGGCCGGCTTGATAATAGATGCGCTGGGTGGCCCCCGATGCTCCACGTTGTCCTGATCAATCCTGAAATCCCCCCCAATACCGGAAATATCGGTAGGCTTTGTTGCGCTGTTGGAGCGACCTTACATCTGGTTCGACCGTTGGGATTCAACCTGGATGATCGTTCATTGAAACGTGCGGGTCTGGATTACTGGGAAAAGGTTGATCTCGTGGTATGGGAAGGAATCGAAGACTATTTGGCCTCAGTAGGTCCTGATCGAATGGTTCTCACGAGCAGCAAGAGAGGAGAAATCTATCATCAGATAAGATACCGAGCCGGCGATCATATTGTTTTCGGACCGGAGACATCCGGCTTGAAACCTGAGTTTTTTCAGTCGCTACCCAGCCGTGTGGCAAGGATTCCTATTGATTTGACCAAGGTGCGCAGCCTCAACCTGTCGACCTCCGTGGGCATAGTGGTCTACGAAGCGCTGAAACAGCTTAATGCCTTCCCGGAATGATTACGCAGAGCAATATGTTCTGTTGGGCTCAAGGAATGACCGATGTGAGGCTTGCCGCTCGGCTAGTTGATCACGCCTGAGGTGGTTTGGCCAAAAGCCCGTTGACCTTTGTGAGCAACTCCTCCATGTCGCCTGATTTGGTTACGAATGCGTCAGCCATCGCAGCGGTGGGTCCGACATCTGAATATTGGTAAGCGGAGCTTATAACTACAGGAATTTGAAGTTTCAGGCGGCGAAACTTTTCGAGAAATTTTCGTCCCCCCATCCCAGGCATTTTCAGGTCCAAGATGATAAGGTCCGGGGTACTACTCAGGAGCGTTTTCAGGGCCTCCTCTCCCGTGGCGACTTGCAGCATTTTATGGCCCTGCTCTTCAAAGACTTCTTTATACAGAAGCCTTACCGCGCTTTCGTCCTCCACGTGAAGGATGGTGCTCATTGGCCCCTCCGAGGTCTATGTTAAGCGGTCGAGCGCTCGCGTGCAACGAAAAAAACTTTAAAACTTGTTAGGGGTTGACCCTGAACCTCGACGCTGCTAAGGGCAGTCATATCCGAGGAGTAAAGAGGTTATGGCGGAAAAAAAAGGGTTCACAACCGGCAAGAGATTATTAATTCCCGCGGCGCTTAAATTTGGCGACATGGTGGGAGTGATATCAGCGTCCGGCCCGGTTTCCTACGATCTGCTGAGCCAAGGAATACTTTTTCTCAAGGAATTGGGGTTCCGAGTCAAGACCGGACGCTATTTATATGAAAAGAGCGGATATCTCGCCGGAGCGGACGCTCAGAGACTGGAAGATCTGAACGCAGTGTTAGGCGATCCTGAGGTACGCGCTGTCTTCTTTGCGCGGGGCGGATATGGAGTCATGAGACTTCTGGATCGTTTGGACCGAGAATCCATAATTCAGGACCCGAAAATTCTTCTCGGAATGAGTGATATTACGGCCCTTCAGTTGTCTGTGTTGTCTAGATTTAATCTGCTCACTTTTTCCGGGCCCGATGATAGCGGGCCAAGTAGGCGAAGGCCTGGACGACGTATCGAAAGAATGGTTGGTCAGGGCCCTGACCGAGCCTTTGGACGGTCGCAACCTCTGGCCTCCGGATTCGTCGATCCGGGTACTTCGAAAAGGCTCGGCTCAAGGGAGACTGATCGGTGGATGCCTGTCACTGGTGACCGCGCTTATGGGAACGCCGCACGCTCCGGATTTTGCAAATTCAATCTTGTTTCTTGAGGATATCAACGAGCCACCATACCGGATCGACAGGATGTTGACTCAACTTAGATTAGCGGGCGCGCTGGAAAAAGTGGAAGCGTTTCTATTGGGGCGTTTCCTGAGGACCGGATGGCGAAGATTTGGGACAGGAAGTCGACAAAATACTACTGGAATTGACGGCAGACAGGCCCGTGCCGATTATCTCGGGATTTCCTCACGGCCATGTTCTTCCCAATGTAACCCTTCCTCATGGAGCGCCGGTTCGCTTGGAGACGGATCAAGCGATGCTGGAAGTAAGGCTTAGCCTTGACAGCGCCTGAGCGCCTAAGTTAGATTCACCCGTGGAGGGATGGCCGAGTGGTTTAAGGCGGCGGTCTTGAAAACCGTTGACCGAAAGGTCCGGGGGTTCGAATCCCTCTCCCTCCGCCAGCAACTGGCCGAAATGATTCTCCCCCCGGCCAAAATTCTTCAATAAATCTTTCTGCAAACTTTCTGCAAATTTTGATCAGGTTTTCTTTTTGAATCGAAGCCGCCTTGCTCGCCGAGATTTTGAGACAATAGACAAAACCTGTCTTCTTCCGCCACCGTTGCGGTTGGGATTGGATCCGGAGGAAATCGGGAGGATTACCCGAAGATCAGGCTTCATGAAACGACGACCCCGAAAGATTGAACCCAGTTCCTTCCTACAAGCTCTTGTCTTCATGAGCGTGATGCCGGTTTTTTCAACGAGGACGCTAGCAATCCATTTGGGCATGTTGACTCACAACGTTATCAGCAAGGTGGCCGTCTTCCTCAGGATGAAGCCCACAGTCATTGATTTTGTAAAAGAAGCGCTTTTCAACTCAGTTTCGGTAACCTCCCGGCTGAAAGAAGAAATCGGAAAAGGGGCATTCGATTTTTTTCATCGTGTCTTGCTTCAGGATAGCACCAACCTTGCTCTTCCTCCAAAGCTTGCCACTTTTTTTCCAGGCTCCAAGAATCAGTCGGGTAAAATCAGCGCTTCAGTTAAACTTCAGACCACTTACAACTCCCTCACCGAGACATTTGTCTCGTTTCAGATCACTCCTTTCGGGTGCAACGACCAATGCGCTTCTCCTTCCATTTTGGATATTATCCTGGAGCGAGATCTGGTGATCCGCGACTTGGGTTACTCTTCCCTTCGTGTCTTCAGAGCCATCGGTGAGAAGAAAGCTTTCTACTTGAGTCGATACTCGCATAAGATGGCCCTCTTCCATCCGAACGGCAAACGCTTTGATCTGCTCGGGATTCTGAAAAAACACGGGATTCTTGACGAGGTGCTCCTTGCCGGCACCGAAGAAAGACTCCCCGTCCGGATAGTGGCCATTCCTGTGCCTGAGCATGTTGCCGGCGAAAGAAGGAGAAAACTTCTCCACAGTCGAGACAGACGACTCAACCCCGATCCAACCCACTTGGCTCTTCTCGGATGGGAGATCTTTCTCACCAACGTCCCCCAAAATATCTGGGATGCCAAGACGGTGTGCCGAATCTATGGAGTGCGCTGGCGCATTGAAATCATCTTTAAATCCTGGATCCTGCTTCCGCAGGAATGACGAGATGTCACTCACGCAATCGGTCAAAACTTTTGGCAATTGCTATAAAAGAGAGCTTGGCCAGCAATAAAAACAAAGACTTAACTCAGACCGGCCGTTCCAAACAGCGTCACAAATTAACGATTCACCACCGAATGACACAAAGATTGACACGACAAAAGCTGACCTAAATCAAGGACCTGGATCAGCTTTTGAGGGGCAGGTCAGGCAAACGTTTAACCAGAGGTATTGTGTTTTCCTCGGCCGTCTATCATCTTTGTGAACGATGAAGACAACCCTTCAAGTTCCTTGCCGGCTTCCTCCAGGCTCCTTGTGGCTTCCACGCTGTTTTGCATTGCGGATTCAATGTCTCTGACCGTGGACGCGACACGCTCCACTCTGGCAAACTGTTTCCCGGTCTCGGAGAAAATCATGCCGGCCGCCGTAGTGAACCGGGTAACGCTATCCGAGAGGTCTTCAATTGATTTTCCCGCCGTTCGAGATTGTTCTACGCCGTCCAGCACGGCTTTCCCACCTTCCTCAGTAGCCATAACCACCGACGCCACCGATTTACGAATCTCCTGGAGGATTTGGGTAATCTTCTCAGTTGCGTTCTTGGATTGGTCGGCGAGCGACTTTATCTCGTGAGCGACTACCGCAAAACCCTTGCCTTGATCTCCAGCTCGTGCGGCTTCGATAGAAGCGTTGACGGCCAATAGGTTCGACTGATTTGCAAAATCCTGGACAGTCGCAATAATCTCTTCGACATATTTTGTGTCATCGCTCAGCTTAACAACCGTAGTGCTGACAATGTCCATCCTATCTTTTATGAGAGTCATTTTTTGCAGAGTCTCGGATGTGGCCTTCGCTCCGGCGCTCGCAACTCCGTCGGCGCGTTGCGAGTGCTCTGCCATGCTTCGCGCTGTTTCATTGACGACTCTTGCAGTATTCTCCATTTCGCCTACGGTCGTAGCGGTCGCTGTGATGGAAGAAGAAGTTTGAGTGGCCCCGACGTAAAGCTCCGATGACGTGGCCCCGATTTGAGCGGCTGACTTGGTCAATACTTCCACGCCTTCCAAAATGCGTTTGTTGTATGCGCCGAGATTCTCGGCCAGGCTGTTGAGGGCGAGCGCCGAGTCGTTGAGTTTCGCCAATCCCGTAAATATCTACCCGATGCGACAATTCTCCCCGATTTATGGCTTCCGCAAGGTTTGCCGCGTCCGACACGGGTTTTGCAATGGTTCGCGCCAAAACAAGAAACGATCAGCAGTATGATTATGGCGTACGCGGGAGCGCCCAGGTACAGAAGCGCCTTGATTCTGTCGAAGTTATTCTGCGAAATCAGCGAATAAGCGTCTGAACCTGCCATTTGATCCTCTGCGATGGCGAGGATCTTGGTCATCATTTCAGCTAACGGGTTCAAAATTCGGGGCCTTTGCCGAACCGGTTTCTGTGCCCGAGGCCGATTCCGACGGCTTCATTCTTGAAATGGCCGGATCCGCGACCGCAGAGCGCCATGTAGAGAGAAGCTCCTCAGAATCACGGACCTGTTTTTGCTGTTTAGGATTTTCAGCCACAAGCGTTTTCAGGCGACCGAGTTCGGCAAGGCTTTCTTGATACCCCGCCCGGTATTGATCAAGATTTTTTTCGCCCGCTCCGAGCGTATATGCCCGAAGACCGGTCTCCATTTTTGACGAACTTTTTTGAATGGACGCGACAGCTCTAACAATATCGTGAGTTTTCGTAGTCTTGGGAAAGAATCCCGCAACCTCGTATAAGCTCGCCAACATCACTATCGTGGGAATGGCAAGCGCAAGGATGGAAATTATAGCAAGAGCTATGAGCTTTGTTCGAATAGTCAGGTCGGCCGGTCTCATTTTTACCTCTTTTACCTCAGTCTGATTTTCACGCGGGCATCCGGCGCCAATTACCTGTATACACGCCGCGCGTAAGATTTCCATTAGGGCAAAGCCGATGAGTCGACAATTATCAGCAAACGGCGGACGGTCGTCTCAAATCATGAGAGTTATCAGGAAATGTTCTGAGGCCTCACTGGACTAAAAAGCCGTTCCTCAAAGATTGTCCCAAAATTCTCAGCCTGCTGACTCGATCTCAGAGCCATGTCGATCTACGGTGTTTCGGGAATTTGAACCTGAATTATGCCGCGGTCTTGCCATTTTAGGCGTTTTAGCGTTGCTGCGCGCTCGAAGGATAGCTCCGGTGACACCGAAAAGGTCTCCGTATGGAATCCGACACGACCTGACACAGGCAAAACCGTCGTCACTTTGCTGAGAAAGCCACATTTTTGCTGTTTTTGATCGTAACTCACCGTTTCGCCTCAGGTCAAACATAATCTCTTATGTGGTCACTGACTCGAACAAACATTGATAGTGTTTCTGTAGCGGCTGTTCGTGAGAAATAACAGACTGATTTAATCGGATAAAAGAGTCTGTCCGGGGGTCGAAACCCTCTCCCTCCGTCACTCCTAGAATCCGGTGTCACTGTCCTCGCGGACCTCGTATTCCCTGTAAAACTTCACGAAATAATCAATGCCGGACCACCACGTCAAGACCAGGGCCACATAAATAAGAACGGTCCCGATAATGTGAAAATCAATCGGAATCAACAGGTTGTATTTATAATGGACGATGAGCGGGACTATGGCTGAGAATTGAAAAACTGTCTTGAGCTTTCCTACACGGCTCGGCGCCAGTGAGGTATCCCACGTCTTGGTAATCGCCCTTAAGGCGCTCACTGCGATTTCTCTGGTAATAATCAGCATCACTATCCATGCGGGAACTCGGTCCAGGGATATGAGCATTATAAGCGCAGCGGTAACCAGCACTTTGTCTGCTATAGGATCCAGGAACCGGCCAAACGAGGACTCGAGTTTGAAACGTCGGGCAATGAAACCGTCAAAATAATCGGTAAGAGATGCTACCAGGAAGACAGCTCCGGCTATCGCGGAAGGCAATCGTCCAGGGAAAAACAACAAGATCACAATGGGAGGAACCAGGACCAGTCTTCCCATAGTAAGAAAATTCGGCAAATGCCTCTTCATCGGATTCTCTATTTCCTCCTGCCCGAGGGGCGCCATATCAAACATCTTCCCTTAAAGTCAAACTTCCGACTGATGTGAAATGAATTTTGCGGCGCCATTGCCGCGTCCGGAAACAGATTCCCACGGATACAATCCGGAGTTCGTGCGATCTATCGGTAATACCACTTCGACTGTTGTGCCTTTCTCAGGTTCGGATGATATATCCACCACGCCATTATGTTCTTCCACTAAAAGATATACTTTGCTCAATCCCATCCCCGCGCCGGTGGTTTTGGAGGTGAAGAAAGGAGTGAAAACTTCAGATAGGTCCTGGCCGGTAATCCCGACTCCCGTGTCTGCCACCGAAACCGAAACAGCCGCGCCGGAATTCTTGAGGCTTATGTTCAGATTTCCACCTTGCGGGCATCGCCTCGTAAGCGTTCAGGATCAGATTGTAAAACACCTCTTCGAGCGCCAACTGGTCCGCAAGAATGCGAGGCAGGTGATTTTCAGCCGTCCACTTTAGAGATACGGAATCGACATGAACTGTCGAGAGACGATCGATTACGCGTTTGTGCGCTTCTTGAATTATTACAAGCAGATCTACACTGCTGAATTGAAGCGAATAGGATTTGGAAAAGCGCACATAATCTTCAATGTCATGGACCATTCTTTCAAGACGAGCCACATTGTCCAATATGATTCCGGTATAGTGCGCGCTCGTCAAATCTCCGGAGTTGAGTTTTTGAAGCCGCCGCGAAAATCCCCCGAGAGACGTCAGGGAGTTCCTAACTTCGTGGGCCACCCCTTCCACCACCTTGCCGAGAGAAGCCAATTTTTTCGACTGCTTCAGTCTTTTCTCAATATCGTAAACGCGCGTTAAGTCCGCCACAACAGCTAGAATTCCCGTGAGCCGTCCGTTCTCCTCCATGATTGATGTAGACAGATATCCCGGAAAGATAGCCTTGTCCTTACGTTCGAATTGAAACTCACCTTCGATCCGGCCAAGTTTGATCGTGTCCTCGATCAGGTCGCTGCGCAGAGGCGTCATTCTTTCCGGTTGAATCAGAAGGCGAATATCCTTTCCCTTTAATTCCGAACGTGAATAGCCCCACATTTCAGACGCGGCCCGATTCACGAACCGGATATTCCCAAGGGGGTCAGCGGTTATGAGAGCCTCACGAATAATTGTGGTCAAGTGAGCCAGATACCTCTCTCGACGCCGCACCTGTTTCTTCAATCGAACGTTGTCTTCTGCAATGCGGCGATTTTCCAAAAGTTTTTCGGACAATGACAAAACATCGCCCATGTCGAAAGGCTTTCTCAGATATTCGTCAGCGCCTAATTTCATGGCCGTAATTGCAGTTTCTTCACTTCCTATACCGGTCATGATGACCACAATTGTTCTTGGAGACTTCTCTTTGAAATAGCTGAGTAATTCTATTCCCTTGATCTTGGGCATGTGAATGTCAATCAATGCGATGTCAGGGTCTTCCTCAATAAAGGCGGTCTTACACTCTTCACCATCAAAAGCCTGCACGACGCGGAATCCGTGCGCGTCAAAAACATCCTTCAACATGTTATTGAGGATTTCGGAGTCGTCTGCGATCAAAATCTTAGCTTTGGGGAAGTTGGTCTCCATCGCCTTATTATCCTTGGTTTTCCAGGAACTTCTCTCTACATTTCGGCGAGCAAAAATAAAGGCGGCCATCCTTTGTGGCGACGGTAATCGCTTCTGAAGCAGCAATATAAACACCACACACAGGGTCTTTGACCATTTCATTCACTCCGGATTCGAGACCGGACTCTTCGGAGAGATTTTGAGGCGGGTTGGATTGCAAGTACCTGATAATCCCAACTACAAATTTTAGGGTGACAAAAATGAGGATCGCTATTAGCAAGGTTCTAATCAACATCGCATGTCACTCACTCGATTTCGAAGTCCAAAGGCCTGACTCCCGCCAATTCCCCTTCCGGTAACAAACGAATTAGGTCCTCGACAGTCCGCCCAAGCGTCGGAATCAAAACGTTCGGAGCCAATTCGGCTAGAGGGGCCAGAACAAAAGCGCGGTTATGCATTCTAGGATGGGGAATCTCCAGATCCTCCTCTCGGAAATGTTCGTCTCCGTAAAGCAGCAAATCCAGATCGATGACCCGTGATTTGTCACTGCGGTGATAAACCGATTTACCAAGCGCCAACTCAATGGAGCGCATTGAGCCAATCAGTTCTCGCGGGGATAAATCGGTTTCTACAAGAATCACCGCATTTAAGAACTTTGGGCCATGATCGCTAATGCCTATGGGATCGGTTTCGTAAAGGCGAGATCTTGCCTTCACGTCCGTTTTGGGCAGACCTTCAAACGCACGGAGCGCCTCCTGAAATTTGGTCTTTCGGTCTCCCAGATTGGAACCGAATCCTATATACGCAGAGGGGCTCATGGGATCGGGTTTCGCCGTCTGGTTGACCAAAGAACCAATCCCTTCAATGCGAACCTCGACCGTATCGCCCGGTCCCATCGGGCCGATTCCGGATGTAGTTCCGGTAGCTATAACATCTCCCGGATGAAGAGTCATGACCGCTGATATAAATTCCACGAGTTCGGCGGGACTGAATATCAGATTCGAGGTTCGCGACTGCTGTTTGCTCACGCCGTTGAGATAAAGTTCGATTTTCAAATCTGAACCATCAAGCTCCGTATCGATCCAAGGACCAATCGGACAGAATGTGTCGAAACTCTTGGCCCGGGTCCACTGGCCGTCTTTGCTCTGAAGGTCCCGAGCTGTTACATCATTAAGACAGGTATAACCGAGAATGTGTTCCTGAGCCTCTTTGCGAGAAACATTCCTCGCAGATTTGGAAATTACTATCGCCATTTCCGCTTCATAATCCACCCTGGCGCTCTGTGGAGGTAATACAATGGTATCGCCGGGACCGATCACGCTGGTGGAAGGTTTTAGAAAAAGTATCGGTTCCTCCGGAATGGCCAATCCCATTTCTTCGCGCGTGGTCTCGATAGTTTAGGCCTACAGCGACTATCTTGCTCGGTAAGCAAGGAGCGAGCAATCGCACTTGCTGTAAGGAAAACTCTCTTTGAGAGCCGTCGTCTGCTCGAACCACGTCATTTATCACCTGACCTGACAAAGTCTCGCCATCAACTGCAAATCGTACAAGTCTCATTTTTTCCCCTTTAAACCAAGCACGTCCTGCATATCGTAAAGTCCGTTGGGTCTGGAAATCAACCATGAGGCGGCCTGAAGAGCGCCTTTGGCAAACGCGTCACGGCTATGGGCCCGGTGTGTCAGTTCGATGCGTTCGCCCTCGGTAATGAACATCACCGTATGCTCGCCCACAATATCCCCGCCTCTTAAAGCCATGATGCCGATCTCTTGCGGCTTCCTTTCACCGATTATCCCATGCCTGCCGTAAACCGCCGAACTGCTCAGGTCTATGCTCAGTGTTTCCGCTATTACCCGGGCCAGTTTGTCCGCAGTGCCGCTGGGAGCGTCCTTTTTCATTTTATGATGCGTTTCGACGATTTCCACATCGTAATTCGGGCCGAGGGAACGAGCCGTCATCTCCACCAGCCCGAACAGGAGATTGACTCCCAAACTCATGTTGGGAGCAATGAGACATCTTGTCTTGGGTCCGGATTCACTAAGGTCTTTCCTTTGATCATCGGAAAAACCTGTCGTCCCGACTACTATTGCTTTTCCCATGGCAGCCGCCGCTTGCACGTTCTTTACGGAAACAGCCGGCGCGGAAAAATCAATCAAGACTTCGCAGTTCTTTAGTATCTCCTGAAGGTCAGAGGTTATGGGCACACCTATGGCGCCGATTCCGGCGCCTTCGCCGGCATCCTTACCTTGAGCAGGATGAGTCGGCGCCTCCAAGGCTCCGGTTATCTGAATATCAGATCGGCCTGAACTCAACGCCAAAATCCGGCGCCCCATTCTTCCTGCCGCGCCGCTGACAGCAATTCTCATTTGCTTACCCCTATTAGATAATTCCATATCTGGCCAGCACAGTTTTTAGTTTTTCGGCATTCCCTGCGGATGGAGCGCAAAGAGGAAGCCGGTATTCGGGCTGTATTTTCCCCATGAGCCCCAAGGCTGCCTTGATCGGTATAGGATTCGTCTCAATGAACATCACCTGGCACAGCTCATATATTTCGAAATGTATCAACCTTGCCTCTTCGATGGCCCCGTTGAGCATGTTCTTGACCAATTGCGACATTTTATTGGGCACAATATTGGTAACCACCGATATCACTCCTTTTCCGCCCAAAGCCATCAGAGGAAAAGTCATCTGGTCGTCGCCGGACAGTACGTCAAATTCCGTTCCACAGAGGCGAATCACTTCGCTCATTTGCAGAATTGATCCCGAAGCTTCTTTGACTCCGACAATGTTGGGTATCCGAGACAGTCGCTCCATAGTCGCGTTTTCTATATTGACCGAGGTACGCCCTTGGATATTGTAAACCAGAATAGGGATATCCACTGTCTCAGCCACAGATTTGAAGTGCTGATACAAACCTTCCTGGGTCGGCTTGTTGTAATACGGCGACACCAAGAGAGCGCCGTCTGCGCCCACCTTTCGGGCGTAACGAGTTAATTCTATAGCTTCATTCGTGCTATTGGAGCCGGTCCCGGCAATAACCTTCACTTGGCCGGCGACTTCCTTGATCGTGATTTCAATGACGCGTCTATGCTCATCGTGGCTTAAGGTCGGGGATTCGCCGGTTGTGCCACATGGAACGAATCCGCTGACGCCCCCTTCGATTCCGAAACGGATTAGTTCTCTTAGGCCGGCTTCATCCAGATTGCCGTCCTTAAAAGGGGTTACTATTGCGGTAAAGGCTCCTGAGAACATAATTTGCTCCTTCAATTCGATAAGATAGTCTGGGGGATACGCTCATTTCTGACGAGATCCTCGTATGTCTCACGATCCCGGATCACAAAATAGTCATCTCCGTCAACTAAGACTTCGGCCGCACGAGGACGAGAATTGTAGTTCGACGACATGGCAAAACCATAAGCGCCCGCGCTCATCATCGCCAGCAATTCGCCCGGTTCCACCGGTTCTATATACCTTTCCTGGGCGAGAAAATCACCCGACTCACATATCGGACCAACCAAGTCGGCGACGACCTTTTCGGTAGGGGATTTAGTCGCCGGGGTCCTCCGTGATTTTCCATACCGAATGATGCGCCTTGTACAAGCTTGGTCGGATCAAATCATTCATTCCGGCGTCCACTATAATAAAATGCTTTTCGAGTCCTTCTTTTCTATAGAGAACTCTCGTAACCATGATGCCGGCGTTGCCCACAAGAACTCGACCGGGTTCAAGAATAAGTTTGACATCCATGTCCGCGACTTGTTCGACGATTGCCGCTCCATAGACGGCGGGAAGCGGAGGCCGCTCATCATCGTATGGGATGCCCAGACCGCCCCCTATGTCCAGGTATCGGATGTCGACGCCTTCCGAAGCGAGGTCCCCTATAAGCTTCTTGAGTCGTTCCATAGCGTCCAGAAATGGGGATAGTTCAGTTAATTGACTCCCGATATGGCAGTCCACTCCTACGGGCTCAATACCTTTCATTTGCTTGGCTCGGCGGTATATTTCTTCGGACCGCTCCATCTGAATCCCGAATTTATTCTTTCTCAGACCGGTGGCAATATATGGATGAGTCTGTGGATCCACGTCCGGATTGACTCTAAGGGCAATACGCGCCGCTTTCCCATCGCTTGAGCCCTTTGGTTCAGGACCTCCAGCTCCTCCTCAGATTCTACGTTAAACATCAATATGTCAGCGGCCAGCGCTTCATCCATTTCCGAAGATTTCTTCCCGACTCCGGAATAAACGACAAGGGACGGATCGATCCCGGCTTGCAATGCCCTGTGTAGTTCCCCTCCTGAAACAATGTCCACACCCGCGCCGAAATTGCCGAAAACCCGCAAAATGGCAAGATTCGAACAAGCTTTCATGGAATAGCAGATCAGATGATCGACATCGGAAAAGGGTTCTCGGAAAATCTTGAAATGCCGTTCAAGGGTCGCTCGACTATAAATGAAAACAGGCGTTCCTATTTCATCGCAAATGCGTCGAACAGGGACGTTTTCACAATATAGCTCATCATCCTGATAATGAAAGAAATGCATAGGCCTTTTGCTCAATAAACAAATTTGACTGAGCCGGAGGCTGATTTGCTCGACTCTTCCTCCGGTTTGTCTTGAGGGAACGCCGTGACTGCGTATCTATAAGTTCTCCCGTTGCGGACCTTGCTGTCAAGGATCGATGAATTCACAAGCGGTTCGGCATTGACCTTGACAGGCGCCTTTTCTCGCTTCGGATCGGTATACGTTGTAGCGGGTTTCATGCCCCTCGATCTTGACCGGAGCCCAGTCCACACGAATCCCTTCTCTAGAAAGCGTGGTTTTCACGTTTTCCGGAGGCTGCCACCGAACGGCCGGGACCTTGATGCTGACAGTTTCAGAAGGAGCTGATTCAATAGGAATTCCGCGAGTCATCTTGAGCGATCTTACTTGATAATAGTAGGTTTTTTCCTTCTCAACATCCTTGTCCACAAACTCCTTTTCCGCCCACCTGGTGCTGCCGATTGGTTTCATGTCTTTGTCCGAATCAGTGTCAGAGCGATAAATGCGGTAATTTCTGATACCTGACAGTCTTGTGGGGCTCTCCCATTTAAGGACGGCTCCCAGAGAGTCAAAGTCCGCGGTAACATTTTCCGGAGGCGGCGGAGGTTCTTCCATTACCACTGTAACGTCTTCGCTCCGTTGTCCCTCTCTTCCCTTCAGATTATACTCCGAAACTGAATAGCTGTAGATGTTGCCTGGTGTTACAGCGGGATCGGTGTATATGACCTCTCCTTTTTCAATTATTGCGTTGCTGGGATTCTGGAAGTCCACATTTGCATATAAGGTCTTCTTGTCCTCGCAGTTCTCGCATTCTTCTCCTATTTTTTGCGTCAATCGCCACACCTTGAAACCGGAGATATCCGTGGCAGGCGACCCATCGGCATTTGTAGCCGGAACATTCCACCTCAAAACTATCTTATCGGGATAAGCGTGCGCGTCCGGAAGACCTATTTCCCCGGGAATCGTTGCCGTAATCGGCCGCGGTCTGGTTTTGTATCCGCAGCCGAAAAGCAAGCAAAAGACCATAAGAACCCAAATGTATTTGGCAAAATTCCTCCACTCGGTCCTCTCACCCGGTGTATCTTGTTCCTGGCGCAATTGTCTCGGCATTTCTCTGCAGGAAAGCTTTAGCCTCCAGAATTTGATCCATAACTCTTGCCCGTGCGGTGCCTCCGCTATGTTTTCTAGCTTCAACCATTTCCTCCGGGCCGGGCACAGAACCGGAAATCCCTTTGCCGATTTAGTTCGGATCGGACCATGGCTCCTATTCTGGCATGCGCCTCTCGGAATGGAACACCCTGCTGAACAAGTCTGTCTGCCAAATCCGTCGCGGCCATTTGCGGGTCGGAAGCTGCGTCCAGCATCCTGTCGCGATCAAATTCAATCCCGGCAATCAATCCTGTCATAATTGCCAGCGAGCCGCGCACCGTGTCGGTCGCGTCGAAAACCGGCTCCTTGTCTTCCTGCAAGTCCTTGTTGTACGTGAGCGGCAGGGCCTTAAGAACGGTCAACAAAGCTACCAGATCACCATACACGCGTCCTGTTTTTCCTCGAATCAGTTCGCACGCGTCCGGGTTTTTCTTCTGCGGCATGATACTGGATCCTGAACAAAACGCATCGGGCAGCGAGCAGAATCCGAACTCCGCAGACGACCACAAAATCAATTCTTCTGCCAGTCGTGATAAATGCATCATCACCATAGACGAGTTGAATAGGAACTCCACGGCAAAATCGCGGTCCGAAACGGAATCCATGGAATTCGACGTGACTCCCGAAAACTCCAGCAACTCGGCCACCATATTGCGATCGATGGGAAACGTGGTCCCGGCCAATGCAGCGCTTCCCAAGGGCATTTCGTCCAAACGAACAGTAGCGTCCTTGAAACGCTCCCAGTCCCGGCGAAACATTTGAAAGTACGCCATCAAGTGGTGGGCCAATCGGACTGGTTGAGCCCGCTGCAAGTGGGTATAACCCGGCATGATCACGTCAATGGAGCCTTCGCTTTTGTGAATGAGCTCTTCGGCCAGAGCCATCAAATCGTCCATAACGGCGCGGCACTGATTTCTGATGAACATCCTCAAATCCAGGGCCACCTGATCATTGCGGCTCCTGGCGGTATGCGCCTTGCCTGCCACGTCGCCGACTTTGGCCCGAAGGGCCTCCTCAATGTTGATGTGGATGTCCTCCAGGTCGTCTCGGAACTCGAATCGACCCTGTTCGATATCGCTCAGCACAGCCCGCAAACCGTCTTCAAGAATTTGGCCTTCTTCCGAGGTTATTATGCCCCGAGCGGCGAGCATCTTGACATGGGCAATGGTCCCTTGAATATCTTCCCTGTAAAGGCGTTTATCAAAAGATATCGACGCATTGAACGCGGCAAATTCAGGGGCCATCCCGCTCTTGAAACGGCCTTTTCGAATGCCGGAGGGCTCCCGTGTCCCACCGTGTTCAACATTGTCTTTCTTTTTCGCCACTATTGCCTCGTCAGAGTGGTGCCGCCATTCAGCCACATGTTTGAATCAATTCTTTCGGTCCGCCATAAGGGCTCGAATTCTCAACCGAAGAGCGTTGAGCCTGATGAAACCTTCTGCGTCAGCCTGCGAGTAGACCTCGTCCTCCTCGAATGTGGCAAAACGATTGTCATACAAGGATTTGTCCGATCTACGTCCGGTTATAGTCACACTGCCCTTGAAAAGCTTCAGCCGAACATCGCCTGAAACTGCCCGGGCGGCTTCGTCTATCGCGGTTTGGAGCACTCTTCTTTCCGGCGAGAACCAGTATCCGTTGTAAACCAGGGACGCATAGCGAGGAATCCACTCATCCTTGAGGCGCATGACTTCGCGGTCGAGCGTGATCGACTCCAAAGCCCGCCTCGCTGCGTGAATTACTGTCCCGCCCGGCGTTTCGTACACTCCTCGGCTTTTCATCCCTACGTACCGGTTTTCAACCATATCCACCCGCCCTACTCCGTGTCGACCCGCGATAGTGTTGAGATGGGACAATAATTCCGCGGGCGCCAATTGCCGGCCATTTACGGCAACAGGATCGCCTGCGTTGAATGTAATGATCATCTCTTCCGGCTTATCCGGGGCGTTCAAAGGATCGGAGGTTAGCACGAACATGTCCGCGGGTGGTTCCGCCCAGGGGTCTTCCAGGATTCCGCCTTCGAAACTGAGATGAAGTAGATTTCGATCCATGCTGTATGGTTTTTTCGCGGTGGTAGCCACCGGAATGTTATGCTTTTCGGCGTAGGAAATGAGATCCGATCGAGACCGCATATCCCAGATTCGCCACGGAGCGATCACGATTATATGAGGATCAATTGAGAGATAAGTTAACTCGAACCGGACCTGATCGTTCCCTTTTCCGGTGGCTCCGTGACTGACGGCATTAGCGTTCTCGCGAGCAGCGAGTTCCATTTGGGCCTTGGCTATGCACGGTCTGCGCAATGGACGTTCCCAGGAGGTAGGCGCCCTCGTACACGGCATTTGCTCGAAACATGGGGAAGACATAATCGCGGACAAATTCTTCTCGCAGGTCCACTATATGAACCGATTCAGCGCACGCTGCCTCTGCCTTGCCCCTAATAGATTCCAGTTCTTCTCCCTGGCCTAAGTCCGCTGCAAATGCGACAACCGGACATTGGTATTTCTCCACCAGCCAGCATAATATTACCGATGTATCGAGACCTCCGGAGTAGGCCAACACTATCTTGTTTACCTTTGACACCTTTTCAAAACCTCCGCTCAATCATCATATTCGAGCAACGCGTGTAATAGGACAAAGATCGCGACCCTGGTAGAGCGCCTCAATCTTTCAGCAGCATCTCCAAAATAGCCTTTTGGATATGCAGCCTGTTTTCAGCCTGTTCCCAAACGAGCGAATTCGGAGATTCGATCACTTCGTCGGTGATTTCCTCGCCGCGATGCGCCGGCAGGCAGTGCAGAATATAAACCGGATCATGAGCGAATGTAAGAAGCTCCCGATTGACCTGGTATCCTTGGAAAGCGCCCTGCCTCGCCTCCGCTTCGGCTTCCTGGCCCATTGACGCCCAGACGTCAGTGGATATGACATCCGCAGCGCCGGCCGCTTCTGCGGGATCTCTGACGACTTTTACGCGGTCCGAAGCAAATCCGCAGCAGGCTCGTATCCTTCCGGGCAGGCAAGCGTCAGATTGAAACCCATGATGGAAGCGGCGTCGATCCAGGAATTCGCCATATTATTTCCATCTCCCACCCATGCCGCATTCATCTTGCTAATGTCTACGCCCACCTCATGGAGGGTAAGCAGATCGCCCAGCACCTGACATGGATGATGCGAATCCGACAAGGCATTAATCACCGGGACGGATGACCATGTAGCGAATTCTTCGAGAATTGCATGGCCGAAAGTCCGGATGACCACAGCGTCCAAATATCTCGAGAGCACTCTCGCCGTGTCGCGAACCGGTTCCCCGCGGCGGATTTGGATGTCCCCCCAGTTCAAGTAAACCGCGTTCCCGCCCAATTGGGCGATGCCGACCTGAAAAGAGACTCGGGTCCGTGTGGACGGCTTCTCAAATATCATTCCTACGGAACGACCCTCCAGGGGCTTAGCGGGACCTGGTCCTTGCAGACCGCGCTTCATCCGGCCCGCGCTGTGGATCAGTGACAGGACCTCGTCGCGAGAGAAATCGGATAGGCGAAGGAAGTGCCGTGTTTTTCCCATTCTCACCCACCTGCTGCTTTGCTCAATACGGAATCCAGCCGATCCGTCATTTCATCAATTTCCTCATTAGACACAATGAGCGGAGGAAGAAATCTCAGAACAGTGTCTGCGGTGCAATTGACCAAAACGCCCTCCTCACGAAGATCGTTCGATAAATTTGAGCCCGGCACGGTAAGGTCAATCGCTTGCATCAGCCCGATTCCTCGAACTTCCCGAATTAGTTTATGCCGCTCTGCCAAGTCCTCCAGCCGTTTTCTGAGATGCGCTCCTTTTTGAGTCACTTCCGACAGAAATCCATCCGAAAGAACTATTTTCATAACTGCGAGGGCAGCCGAACTTGCTAGAGGATTACCCCCAAAGGTCGCCGCGTGCGTCCCGCTGACCGAGTGATTTGGCCACTTCATCGGTCGCCAGAATGGCCCCCATAGGGACTCCCCCGGCGATCCCCTTGGCCAGGGTGATAATATCCGGCCTTATCCCTGAATGTTCGTACGCAAATAACTTGCCCGTGCGACCTATTCCGGTTTGGACCTCGTCGAGAATCAACAGGCAGCCTTGACTGTCACATAATGACCTTACATCACGAAGAAAATCGGACGGCGGCACTCTGACTCCGCCCTCGCCCTGGATCGGCTCGATCAAAATGGCCGCAGTTTGTGACGAGACCGCCTTCTTCAAAGCTACAATATCACCGAACGGCGCATGAGAAAAGCCCTGCACAGCGGGTTCGAATCCCTGACGATATTTGGTCTGGCCTGTGGCGGCAAGCGTAGCAAGTGTCCGGCCATGGAAAGAGCCTTCCATGGTAATGATGTGAAACCGCTCACGCTCACCTTTATCGTGAAAGTACTTTCGGGCTAATTTAATGGCCCCTTCGTTCGCTTCGGCTCCGGAATTGCAGAAAAACGCCTTATCCGCGAACGAATTCTCTACCAGCAACTGAGCGAGTTGTATCTGGGGCTCAATGTGGAACAGGTTGGAGACATGGATCAGTTTCTTCGCCTGCTCGCAGATCGCATCGGCTAGAGCGGCATGACCGTGCCCCAGCGTGCAAGCGGCGAGGCCCGCGATAAAATCCAAGATATTCCCGGCCATTGCTATCGCGAACTCTACAGCCCTTCCCTTGTACGAGCATTATGGGAATTCGAGTGTAAGTGTCGAACACATAATGATTACTGTTTGTTATGAAATCATCATTCCCCATGACTCTGCCTTTCAATCACCTTTCCCAGATCGGAGATCACATCCCGGGAGGTCTTTCCCGGACAATTTCAGTCCCTATACCTTGGTCTGTTAGCAGCTCCAACAATACCGCATGAGGGACTCGCCCATCTATTATATGGGCTTTGGGAACACCGCCCCTCAGCGCGGCAAGACAGCACCGAATCTTCGGTATCATACCGCCCGAAGCGATGCCGTCACGTATCAATTGTTCCGCCTGATCTTCCGGTACGCTCGACACTAACTGTTGATTCTTATCCAGCACGCCGGGCACATCTGTCAGCAAAATGAATTTTTCGGCTTTGAGTGAGGCTGATAATGCCCCGGCCGCGGTATCCGCGTTGATGTTGTAAGGCTTACCGTCCGGACCGGCCCCGACGGGAGCGATTACCGGAATGAAGCCCCGCGCTTCCAGAGACGCTATCAAATCAGGTTCAATCTTATCCACTTCACCCACAAGGCCCAGGTCCTCGTCGATGCCCGCCACCCTGGCCGGCGGCGCCTTCTTGGCTTTTATAAGCCCGCCGTCCCTGCCGGAAATCCCAACAGCTTTGCCACCGTGCTGGTTGATCATTGAAACCACGTCTTTATTGACCTTTGCCACCAGCACCATTTCGACCACATCCATAGTCTCTTCATCGGTTACTCGAAGCCCTTTGACAAAGCGAGATTCTTTGCCGATCTTCTTGAGCAACTCTCCGATTTGTGGTCCCCCGCCATGCACTATCACGGGCTTCATGCCAATGAAGCTCAGCAACGCCACGTCCACAGCGAAGTCGGCTTTTAGTCGGTCGTCAGTCATGGCGCTGCCGCCGTATTTGATCACAATGCGCTTCTCGCGAAAATTCCTGATATAGGGCAGACGCGGCCACGAGGATTTCCGCGGTTTGCTGGGGGGCGATATTTCCGAATTCCATCGGGTCAGTCATGGTCAGATCACTTCAGATTATGTAATCAACTTGCGGTAATTATATTAACAAAATGTATAAGTCAAACGCAACTCACTTTGGTCAGTGAAAGCGCGAAATCATACATATTAGCACGCTCAAGACAGCAACTCCACAATTTACGCCATATGAAGCAAACATGAGGCGACCTCTGTTGAAGTGTGGGGCAGGCTTTCCAGCCTGCCTGACTGTATTCAGAAGAGGCAGGCTGGAAAGCCTGCCCCACAGTCACAGGACGCGCAGTGGCCAACTGGCGGCCTTATCTCGATTAACCTCGGTCCATTTTCCTGATCGGCAACAACGCTTGTTTTTATACTGAATTGCCTGTTAGAGCATTTCGCCTGGAAATTTAATTAATTCACTTAGGCTCGGAGCCGCCCCGGACCCCATCGGCAACTCGGTCTAGTCATCTGCATGATGATATTTTTTAGCAAAATTAACGCCGTCCCAAAATCATGAAGCATGGCTGCTACCAGCCTTGGCCCTGGCGTCGGCCTGTTGGTTGCGGTTGCGGAAGCTGCTATCGCCAGCGCCGATCCGCTCATTGGATCAACAGCTTTTAGAAGCAGCAAAGATGGGCTGATCCCGGACGGAACGCAAGGCCCTTCGTAACCGGTTGTCTATCCCAAGCACTAGGGCAGATTTCACTCAATTGCCGTGCCAAGGGCGTCCCGACCCGTGAATCCTGATGGATCAAGGATACGTCGCCGCCGAGCGGCCTGACGGCGAGACTGTTCGGTTGCGTTGCCGCTGTCGGAGGCAATCCGGAGATCATTAGACTCCTTATTCAAAAGGGCCTCGACGTTAACGCGAAAAAACGAGCAACGGCATACACCTTCATGTTCGCTTCTATGGGCACCAAGCTGGAAGCTGTAAACGCCTCGTAGACGAAAGGGGTTGACGTAAATGCGAGGAATAGGAGAGGCCACACCGGTTTTGGACCACGCAGAGATGTTCATGCATTCAGCAGAGGTCGCCCCATACTCCCGGGTTTGTGGAATAGGTAAACGGGTGCGGCTGGAGCACCGGTCGTAGCAGGGCTAGCCTGTGCGAGCCAGTCAGCCTCGACAGCGCCCGGTGTGAGCTCGGGATATTGCGGTCTAGCGTTCAATCGGGTTTAACTGCGGTCACGATCATCTGATGGCCGTATCTCGTCAGGCCAACAGTAGCGTCGATCAGTTTCCTGAAGGGGATCAGCAAAGGATATCTCACAGGCAATTCTCTCCGGATGATAGAGCTTTCTCATGTTGAAAGATCTGGTGCGGATTTTGATTCCACTGAATCCTATGCTTCGAAAGGCGCGTTATGGTCCGCGGTTCGAAAAGATAGACATGATCTGCGCCGTTAAGATAGACCCATTCGGGTCCGTTGATCCAGCGAGACAGTGAAGCAAAATTGGTAGTAGCCAATCTTAACAGCCCGCCCGGTCGCAACATCCTGTAAACGTTGACCAATGCCTTTCTCGGCGAGCAAAAGTGCTCCACGACGTCCCACATTCTGACGACATCCATCGAGTCTCCCGGGGCCTCGCAATCTTCCGCGGATTGAACTATGATTTGTTTAATTCCGTTGAGTTCCAGGAACTTAATTGCATCTGAGTTTATCTCAACGGCCCAGGTATCCCATCCGAGGCGGGAGGCCTCGAGCAAGAACCAGCCTCGTCCGGCGCCGATTTCCATGATGCTATTTCGGTGGCGAAACGGCTCCAAAGTTGAAAGCTCTTTTTGGAAACGTTTCCTTTGGGAATTGCTGATATTCTCCTCGCCCATGCATCCTGTGCCGGATACTGTTTGAATATCGAGATGGTCTGCCAGCCGAGGGTTAACAAAAACCATCCCGCAGCCAGCGCAGCGGACATGGTGAAAACCCTCTTTCACGAACAGGAGCTGATGCTCTTCGCTCCCGCAAAGGTCGCAGTTGATGATAATTTTTTCGTGCATTTTATCCGGCATTGCCGAAGCTGCAAGTATGGGATCGGCGGCGATTTGGAATTCGTGACACGGAGATTATAAAACAAAACTGACTCTTTTGCGAAAGGCGGTAGATTGCTTAGCTCCGCTCGAAATGACAACCTTCCCCGCGCGGTGACGGGTTACTGTTCACCCGGCAAGGCCCCTTGATACATAGCAAGAACCATGATACTCAACCCAAAATCTTGAAAACTTGATGAGGTAAGAAGTGGAATTAAAGGCTATTGCAGATTTCCTCTTCGAGGTCGGGATGCTGAAAAGGACCCCTCGATCAGGATTTCAATTTCTGGGGACCGGGCGACGAGACAGTCGCGGAGCACAGCCTCAGGGCGGCCATAATAGGCTATGTGTTGGCAAAAATGTCCGATAAATTCAAAATGGAGAGGATTGTCTTGATGTGTTTGTTCCACGATCTGGTGGAAGCGCGAACCGGCGATCTAAACTACGTGAATAAGAGATATGTGAAGGCCGATGAGGAAGCCGCGGTTCGAGACATGACCGCGGAGCTGCCTTTCGGAAAGGAAATCCGTGACCTGGCCGAGGAGTTCAACACGGCCGGGACGGGTGAAGCAAACTTGGCCCATGACGCCGACCAGCTCGAGATGATACTTCAGCTCAAGGAACTCGGTGACCTCGGAAATCGGTACGCTGCTGATTGGATAACTTCAACTGTCAAAAGGCTTCGGACTGATGAAGGGAAACGTCTTGCGCGGACTATTTTGAATACCGATTTTGCCGCGTGGTGGTTCAAAGAGAAGAATGATAGTTGGTGGGTTCATGCGGATCGACAAGAAAAGAGCGACAAGTGAAGAGGTCGGCGCCATGCGATACCCGGCGATGATCAGGTCAATTGTTGTGGCCTTGCTTCTTCGTGTTCTGTTTGCCGGACGGCCCCTTGTGGTCCGATACAGGCGAAGATCAGCCTGCGCCGTCGAGATCTCAGGATTCATCTTCCGATCCTGGCTCACCCAAACCCAATGGGGAGCCCGGCAAGAAGTACGAGTGGCTATTCAAGCGACAGAAAGAGCAACAAGTCTCTCGTGAAGCGGATCAAGCTGTTATTTTGAATAAGCTTGACAGGGAGATAAAGGAAGCCCGCCGAATCTACCTTTCCGGGAAACTTGACGCCGCAATGGCAGCCTATCGCAAGGTCATTGATGATTTCGAATCCATCCTGGACGGGATTCCGCCCGGTCATTCATTACTGACACAAATGGAGGAGCGATTTTCGGTATTTGATGAATTCGCTACAAAAATTCTGGGACCTTTGAGCAGCGCCCCTTCAGGCGACCCTGCTGATCAGATTTTTCAGCTTCTGGAACGCCGTCGTGTTTGCAGGAGAAATTTGGTATTGAAAAAGGTCGGACCGGTCGAGTTCTTCGACGTCCCGAAAAATCTTTTGAACGACGAGCGTCAACTTCAGATGAAGCTTCTGGAAGTCAGATCCGAGGTCCCATCCACCGGCGCAAGGCAATCACTTGAGGCGACACAAAAATCACTTTCCGATATTAGGAAATCCCTTGACAAGAGTTCCTCGCGTTACGCTCTCTTCCGTAAAGGATCGCGTCTCAGCCTGCCCAAGGTTTCGCGGGATCTCCTGCACAAGAATGAAATGATTTTGGATTTCAGCCTGTTAACCGATCGCGTGGTGGTCGGAGTTATCACTTCGGAAACTGCGGCTTACTATCAAATCCCTGTAAACAGGGCAGATCTGGACAGGGAAGTCCTGAATTTGCAGGAGATGTTGCGGGAATTCACTCAAGAAGGTCGGTCCACTTTCATGGGACATGCGTGGAAAGAGCCCGCCCGCCGCATTTATAGGTTCTTATTGGGCAGGCTCCCTCCCCTGCCTGAAGACAAGACCACTATCTTTGCAATTCCGGACAGGTCCTTATGGTACCTGCCTTTTTCTGTCATGCTTGACGCTGAGGATAGACCTTTCGGACGCGATCGACTGATTACCTCCATTCCTTCGGTGGACATGCTGCATTTCCTCAGGACAGGAAAGTCGGCTCCATCCGGGTTTACAAGTGATCTCCTGCTGTTAGAATCAATCCCGTGGATAGCGCCTGAGGAGGCTCGCGAGACTGCGGCAGGCTCGCCGGTTCGCAAGAAGATTTCCCAGAAAATATCCGATGAAGGAAAAGTGGAACGCCTGATTCTGGACAATCCGGTTTATCCTCGGCCATCGGAAATAGTAATCAATATACAAAAGATGTTCAAGAAATCGCGGGTTTGGATAGGGCCGACAGCCACCTCGGATCGATTAACGAACACGAAGGAATCGAGCCAGGAGATAGCTGTCCTTGCTGCGCCTCTCGCAGTTAATGACAAATTGGACGCCGAAAGCCCACCGACCTTTTTCTTTTCCCCGGACAAAAACGGGCGCCGTACCTTCGACGCACGCACGCTGTTCTCGATCCCTTTCGAGTGTCAATTGTTGGTTCTTCCAGTCGCTTGGTTCGAGGTTAAGGACGTCGAATCCATTAGCGGCGATGGGCCGCTCTTACTTAGCAGCGCTGCATTTTACTCGGGGAGCCATATGTATATGGTGAACTATTCCGACCCGGATTGGGGAACGGATGAGCAATTCCTCACGAGCGTTCTTAAGAAGATGTCGGAAAAGGACGCCTCCAGGTAAGGCTCTCGCCGGATATACGCGCGACATCTCCAGCGCGCTAAGCGTTTCTTTTGCGGGGAAGCCGCCAAGCTGGGTCGGCTGGATATTAATGGGGGACCCCAACTGAATAATGGGGCAATCGCAGATGAACTTTGGGACCGGAGCCGATTTCGGCAGGAAGGTCAATGCCCTTCCGCTTCATTGTGACTGCAGCGTCTCAGATCTTGATTAACTCACAGGCAGTTTTTTGGACAACCCGGCTATTTTCCTGGAAGCGGTATTCCGATGAATCACGCCTTTTGACACACCTTTGTCAAATAGCGACATGGCTTTTCGTAGCAACTGCGGCGCGTCGGGAGACTTCTCCGCGGCCGCCTGGATAAACTTTTTTACCGCGGTCCTAATACCGGATTTGTAAGACATGTTTCGGACACGACTTTGTTCGTTCTGATGCATCCTCTTGATAGCGGATGGATGATTTGCCATTGAGGTCTCCTAGTAGGAAATAAACGGATGACTCCACGATACTTATTTGATACCAACGATGAACTCATCCCGCCGGGTGAGATTGCTTCCGACGCAATTTTTTATTATGTCTGAGAACGGGAGTCCGAGTCAACCCTTTTTGTCTGGGTACGAAGGAGGATCGGTGTCCGAACAAAAGGCAATGGCGCGCGCCGCAGGCGTTGTCGGCATGTGGACTACTGCCAGCCGCGTGCTGGGGTTCGTCAGAGACATGGTAATTGCCCTTTTTCTTGGCGCTGGCATGGGCGCGGACGCTTTTTTTGTGGCCTTCCGAATCCCGAATCTCCTCAGAAGATTATTCGCGGAAGGAGCTCTGTCCGCAGCCTTTATTCCCACCTATGTGGATACTCTCCATAAACAAGGTCGGCCGGAAGCGGAAAAACTGGCCAGGACCTCCTTCACGTTCATGGCCATGGCTCTTGCCGCAGTAACGATACTCGGAATCAGTTTTCAGCCCTTTTGTAGTGTGGCTTAGTTACTGCGCGCGAGTTTTTTCGACGAAATTCGTCAAATTTAGCTCTTACAGTTGAACTGAATCAGGATCATGTTTCTGCTACATATTTTTCATTTCATTGGTCGCGCTGGCCTCCGGTGTTCTGAATTCCATGGGTCATTTCGCGGCCCCCGCTGCGGCTCCTCGTATTACTTAACATTTCCATGATCGTGAGCGTAGCGGCTCTTAGCAAATATTTTGGGATTGCCCCTTCTCTATGCCCTTGCCTGGGGCGTCGTGGCTGCCGGAATTCTGCAACTTGCGTCTTCAATTGCCGTTTCTTTGGGCTCAGGGAATCAAACTTCAGGCCTGATTTTGATTTTCGCCAGCCGGCCTTGAAGAAAATGGGCATTTTATTTATTCCGGCTGCTCTGGGAGGAGCGGTATACCAGATAAATGTGTTAGTAGGCACTATCCTTGCCTCGATGCTTCCGACCGGTTCTGTTTCGTGGCTTTATTATGCGGACCGATTGGTGGAACTCCCTCTCGGTGTTTTTGCTGTTGCCTTGGGGACTGCAGTGCTCCCTTCCATGTCGCGTCAGGCGACCAATGGAGACATGGGCGGCCTCACACGCTCCGTTTCCTTCTCGCTCAGAATCATCGCTTTTTTTACCATTCCTGCGTCCGTGGCCCTAATCGCTCTGAATGAACCTATAGTCGCCGTCCTTTTTCAGCGGGGCAAATTCACGTATTTGGATACGCAACAAACAGCCTATGCGTTGATCTGTTACACTGTGGGACTGTGGGCGTTTTCCGGGCTCAAGGTAGTGACCCAGGCTTTCTTTTCCCTAAAGGATACCAAGACGCCTCTATGGGTTTCCATTATCGCCGTGATTGCGAACTTGGTCGGAGGATTGATATTGATGGGGCCCATGGTTCATGGTGGGATTGCGTTGGCAACATCCATCGCCGCTGCGCTGAACTTCTCGCATACTATTCTTCATCTTGATAAGACGACTCGGCGGGTCAGGTAACGACGACCTGGCGGCAGGTCGCCAGGGACGGGAAAATTTCCAATAAGTGAATTCCTCCTCTCTATCGCAAAGATCTGCTTGGCTTCTTTGGTCATGGGAATACTTGTATATTACGGACGGGTCTTTGGAGAGTGGAGCCAGGGGTTAACCACGAGGAACGCTTTAACGCTGTCCCTATGCATTGTAGGCGGATTAGTAATATTTACCCTATCCGTTTATCTGTTGCGCTGTCGTGAATTAACATCACTTCTGTCGATTTTTCGAATCGGCAAACGTTGAATCTTGCAACCTATATACATGAAACGGATCGGTAATAAATTATAGTTAAATAGACAGACAGCCCAAAAATTTTGCGGCGCGCCACAATCTTGAATCTCATTCAGCGCCGCGGTAAGATCCGATCAATTGTCAGGAGAGTGTCATGCCGCCGGATGAAGAAATTGTAGTTGGTCCCGAATTGAGCCATGACTTTCAGAATTTTGAGGAGTTGTGCGCCGAGAACACTGGGCAAGAATTGACTTACCTCCAAATGGTTAGTCGCAATCCCCTCGAAATAGACGCAGTAACCCTTGCATTTAGCCTTACACACTTCATACGTCTATCCCGCGATTTGATGGACACACTCCTTACATCCATGAGTGATGAATCCGAACCCGAGCTCAAGACTGTCCTCGCGGCGCATGGAATTCAGCTGGACAAGGAGCATGCGCAGGACTTGCGGCGGGTAATTTTTGCATTCCGCGATTCCGAAGAGCCGGAACGGGCGAAAAACCTCGTCAGGGCGTTGCAGCTGATGACCATCCTCAGGGAACGCAAAAGGGTGACGCTTAATTTGGAGGAGTCCTACGCCGCTCCTGACGATTCTTGGACTCCTGAGGATTTTGGTGGAGATGACACCCTCTTGGAGACTGTCCGCGCCATTGAAGACCCCTATTGGATTTCAACTGAGGAGAAATAGCAAATATGGATCTAGATACTCTACTGGTTCCCATTTCAGAAACCGGAAAACGAGTGGTTGACTTAATGAAAATAGACCTGCATCAGGCTTCCCAGCTGATGCAGGCCCTTTCACGGGAGGAGCAGATATCACTGGTAAGTCAGCAGGCGATTCGAGATCCCAAAAGCGCCCAGGATCTGTTGTTTCTTGTTGATGATAGCGAAGGACGTGAAATCGTGGAAGGTGTCGGTGACAGGCCACTGTTTCGCATCATGAAATCGCAGAGTTCCACCCACATCGGAGTGCTGAACCTAGTGGATCCTGGCCGCGTGCAGTCAATTTTGGATCTGGACCAGGAGTTGTTTTCTGCGAAGGGCATCACTGACCCGCAAACCGCTTATCATTGGCTGGTGAGCTTTTTGGAAGAAGACGACGAGATATTCGGAACGATCCTCAAGAATATAGATCTCAAAGTGGTGGCTTCTGCTTTTCAGGATAAGATCGTACGACCCACCATCCCGGGCGCTGAGGAAACAGAGGATGAAGCAAGCGCTTCGTTTCCCGCAGATTTCATGGTCAAGTTGGATCGTGGTGAACTCAAGCCGGACGACCTCCGAGTCAGCGATGAGGAGACGTTGGATGTCCTAACCAAAATTCACATGATCGACGCGGAATATTTTAACGAATTGATTTCAGTTATGATCCGAGAAGAAGACCTTAAGACGCGGGCAGCGGAAGAAGCGCTTGATAGGATACATGACCAGATCGGCGATATGACCGAAGTCACCGAAGAAGCTGAATCAATGTTCGTTCCACTGGAAGAGTAGGAAAGACCTTCCGGGGAACCCTTTCTTGTGCAAAGGATTGTTTCGTTTGCTCCCCCCGAAGACGCTAACTTTCTATCGCCATTCCGGCGAAAGCCGGGATCCAGAATGGCGCCCGCCTTCGCGGGCATCCAAGTCTGGACACCGTTTTCAACCGGGTGACGGAAGAAAATAGTTTTCCCCCTGGCTATCTTCTCAATTCTTGGGGCCAGCTGTGGGTCCGGTGGGGAGCGCCGGAGCGGCGGAAGCCTTATCGCCCGTCGGCTGGGTAACCTGCACGTTCATTTTTTTCCTCAGATCAGTCGCCAGTTTTTCATACTGTTCCTGTTGCGTTTCGAATTTTAGCCTCTCGATTATGGAATCCTTGACTTGGTCGAGCGAGGTTTCTTGAGGCGCTCTCTTGTCTTCAAGAAGCAATACGTGGTACCCGAATCGGCTTTTTACAGGGCCCGATATTTGGCCATTCTGCATGGTGAATGCCGCATCCTCTATTTCTTTTACCAGAGTGCCCTTGGGCAACCAATCCAAACTCCCGCCTTTGGCTCTGCTGGGACATATTGACACCTTGTTCGCAATATCTCCAAATTTTTCACCTTTCTTTAGGCGGTCCAGCACATCTTTGGCTTCTTTCTCGGTTTTCACCAGAATGTGGCGCAGAAGGACGCTTTCCGGGATGACAAATTGCGAGCGGTTTTTCTCGTAGTATGCCTTTGCCTCCGCGTCGGTGGGTGCTTGGAGATTCTTGGTCATTTTGTCTAAATATACTCTGGCAAGAAGATCGTTAGTGGTATAGGCCAACAACTTCTGGATTTCGGGGTCCTTATCCAGGCCCTGCTTTTTAGCTTCAGCCGCCATTACGTGGATGTTTACAAGGTAATCCAGCGCCTTACCTTGGCCTTCCGGGGTCTGATAGAATTTGTCGGGGAAAGACGCGACCATGTCGTTCAGGTCCTTTTCTGTCACGGTCTGGTCACCGATTTTGGCCAGCACCTTGTCCTGTGCTGCCGCGCCCGAACCATTCACGACCGAGAAGGCCACGGCCAAACTGGCAATAATCAAAAAACATCTTAAGATCAGATAGTTGGTTGACACTTTTTTCTCCTTCTATTCGGCAATGGATGTAAGTCTATGATAAAACGGGAGGTTAGTTAGCTATCAGCAATGGAAATTTATAGCATACTATATTAATCAAGTCAAATTGTGCTGCCGCAGGACTTTCTCTCTCAATTCGGGGCCACGATATTTAGTTCATTCTTTCCTTCACGGCGAACCGGGTGTACGTGAAGGAATTAGAATGAATCCTTTTATCTACTTGTTACCTGACGTGCTCTGGTTCTTTTCCGGACATGGATCGAATGTGGAGATCCCGCAAAGTCATTGTTTGGTACAATTTATGTTATGATCTGGCTTGAACCTATTGATTTTCGGCTTTCTTTTGCCCAAAGACAACTCCACCTCAAAGAGGACCGCACTTCGCACTTAATGGCTATTTCTTGCCGGATAGATTAGGAGCATTTATACTAGGGCGAGTTGATTGATGAGGGGCTACAATTGATAAAACGGGTTTCTGAATTACTGGTTTGGTTTCTGCTCGCGATGAGTCTCTTCCTGGCCTCGTGTAGCTCGATGGGGGAGACGGCGGGACCTCGCAAGCCGCCGGCTGCGCCGGAAGACGTTCAGGTCCGGGTCGAATGAAAGCGGACTGCAAGTATTTTGGAGAAATGTGCCCGGGGCGACGCATTACACGGTCTTCTGGGGGACCGAAAGCGGGCAGTACAGAAGCATAGGGAATTGCGCCACGAATTCAGCGTTCATTTCCGATCTTGTGATAGGCGACCTCTATTATGTGGCCGTAACTTCCTGGAACGCGCGCGGCGAAAGCAACTATTCGCCGGAACAGACTGTCGTATATGACACCAACCCGGCCCGTGCGGATATTTATCTCGCCAAGGGAAATGACGCCATGAAACGAGGGCTTACGAATCAAGCCTACGCGTATTTCTGCGCGGCTATCCGGCTCGATCCTGAGAATGTGGAAGCTTACCGGTCTCGAGCTGTCTTATACGAAATAATGAACTGGAATGAGTTGGCCGGCAAAGACCACCAAATGGCAGAAAAGCTTCAGAAAAATCGTACAGTCTCCGCCAGGGTTTCCAGTAAGTAAGCGCCCAGTGATATCTGTCGGTCTCCGCTACTTCGTCTTCACATCGCGCATCAAAAAAAGTTAAAAACCTCGTTGTTCTTGAGGAATCAAGAGGATAGAATCCGGTTTGCGTTAAGGATCTATCACCAACGAGGTGCACCTATTATGGCTCAAGGGGTTCTTCCTTTCCATTACGAAGTTGAAAAGAGACCTGGGGGGATGACGGCGCTGGCGGGATTGCCGACATATCTGGAATTTGGATATGTGATGGGGTTGAGCAAGGCCATCGAGAATCGGCTCAAGATTCGATCAGGGGACCAGGGTTGGTCTGACTCCGAGACGGTGATGGCTCTGATACTGCTGAATCTGGCGGACGGCCAAGGGTTGAGCGACCTGGAGATCTTGGAAGGAGACGAAGGATTTTGTCGCGTACTTCGGGAGTCGGTGGGGCTGGGAAAACCGCGGCAGGAGAGAAGAGCTCTGAGCAAGAGACTGCGCAAGGGGCAAAAGAGGTCGGCGCCGTCTCCTTCTTCGGCCGGCCGGTATCTGTATCATTTTCACGATCCCGAGCAGGAGAAGCTGAAGGAGGCGGGCACTTCTTTCATACCGGCGCCGACCCCACGTTTGCGAGCGATGATGCAAGTGAACGGGGATTTTCTGGGCTCTGTGCAGAAGCGGTCTCCTCAAGAGGTAGCGACTCTGGATCTCGATGCGACAGTGGTGGAGACGAACAAGCGAGAAGCGCTCTACTGTTACAAGGGACACAAAGCGTATCAGCCGTTGCAGGTGTACTGGGCGGAACAGGATCTCATTGTCCACTCTGAGTTCCGAGACGGCAACGTCTGGGCCGGTACGGAGAATCTTCGTGTGTTTCAGGAGGCTTTGGCCTTCTTGCCCGCTGGCGTGTCTAAGGTATATTTGCGGTCGGATACGGCGGCTTATCAGCATGACCTGATGAGGTTCTGTGATGACCCGAAGAAGCTGCGTTTCGGGGTTATCGAGTTCGCCATAGGGGCCAAGGTATCCGAATCGTTCAAGCGAGCCGTGGGTGAGGTAGAAGAATCCGAGTGGCGCCGGTTGTATCGCAAGACAGAGAAAGGCCTGGTTGCGACGGGTCAAGAGTACGCGGAGGTCTGTTTCGTTCCCGAGGAGCTTGCACGCAAGAAAGATGGTCCATGTTTCCGGTACCTGGCTATTCGCGAGGTTTTGGAGCAGCCGGGACTTCCGGAGATGGAGGGGCAAGTTTCATTGCCGTTTCCTACCATGAATATCGGGTCGGTAAAATACAAGGTGTTCGGGGTTGTAACGAATCGTGACATCCCTGGAGATGAGCTGATTTGGTGGTACAGGGAGCGCTGCGGAAAATCTGAAGAGGCGCATTCCGTGATGAAGGAAGATCTTGCTGGTGGCAGACTTCCCTCAGGGTATTTTGGTGTAAACGCAGCATGGTGGCACATCATGATCCTGGCTTTGAACCTGAACTCGGCCATGAAACGCTTGGTTCTGGGCGAAGCATGGGCGGGCAAGCGCATGAAGGCCATCCGGTTCTGGTTAATCAAGCTGCCGGGTCGCGTACTCAAACGTGCCCGCATGCTGCGAGTTCGACTCGTTGGGGGGCATGCGTCGAACGAGACACTCTTTGAGATGAGAAGGAGGATACTGAACCTTTGCGAATCGGGCTAGATAGCGTCGCAGACGGGGAGAAATGAAGCGCAGAGGGGGAAACAGATTGACCGGGGGGGGGGTAGTGTGCCTGAGATCCGCCCGACCAGGGGGAATCCGGCATACGAATCGGTCCAACGTGCTACGAAGTCCGGTTCGCATGGGCGGGGGGACATAACCAAGGGTAAATTTTCGGCCCAAGGGGACATCAAGAGATCCCCCGCCAAATGTGGTGGTGGATTAGCGAAACTTGCTCCTGGACAAAAAGTCAAAAAAGTATAAACTGATAAGATTCAGCGTATATGACGGGAGCCAGGGTGGGGGCGAGCTATGAGGATGGGAGCCGATGTGGACTGACTGGGCTGCGTGGGCAGGTGTTATATTTGTTATCGTAGTTCTCGTTGGAACTTATGCGTCTCGATTTAGTCTTTCTCAAGGTCTTTCTTACTGAACCGAAAATGATCGGCCCCATTGATCAGAACCCAGGCACGCGCCTGCCGCTTATTTCCATAATAATACCCGCAAAAGACGAAGAAGCTCATATCGAAAAGTCGGCCCGAGCTGTGCTCGCCTCCGACTATAAGAGCCTTGAACTCATACTAGTGGATGATCGAAGCCAAGATGGCACCTTTAGCATCATGCAAGAACTGGCCCGGGAAGATCCCAGGGTTAAAGTGACTGCCGTAAGGGACCTGCCCGGAGGGTGGACCGGGAAAACTCACGCCATGTTTCAGGGAGCGGCCAAGTCCACGGGAGAGATTCTCCTCTTTACCGACGCAGATACTGCTTTGAGCCCGGATGCTTTGTCGAGATCTTTGAATTTCTTCATAAAAGAGAATTTGGACATGCTGAGTTTGCTACCCGCCTTTGCCAGCCGCGGATTCATCGAAGACGCGGTTTATACCCATTTGGCGCTTGGCCTTTCATTTTTCTATCCCCTGACTGAAGTCAATGATACCGCTAAACCTGGCGGTCTGGCCTCAGGCTGTTTCATAATGTTGCGCGAAGACAGTGTACGAGGAAATAGGGACATGGCGCAGTTTCAAGCATGAAGTCACCGAAGATGTAGCTCTGAGCAAGGCCGTCAAGGCGCACGGGCGCAAATTGATGGTGCTTAGAGGGGCCGGTGTGCTCAGCACCAAGCCTTTTGACGGCATCTCGGAGGTGTGTGGATTCTGGAAACGAACTTATTATGGTGGCCTCGAGCGAAACATCTCCAGAATAGCGCGGTTGGCCACAAATTACGTGGCGTTGACCATAACGGCTTTGCTGTTCGTGTTTTCGGGGATTGCGCTGTTCAACGGCGCCACTACGACCGGGGTGACGGTGCTTTTTTACTTGGCCGGCATGGCGACAGCGGCAGTCATAATACCGTTCAGCTTTTTCATAAACCAGGAGGATGGAAACTGGTTGTACGGCTTGACGGCTCCGCTCGGGATAGCAATAAGCGCTTGGGTGGCGTTCTCTGCGCTGATGGCAGTGTTGTCCGATCAAGGAATACGATGGCGCGGGTCAACATACAAATGACAATGTATTGCACGGGCAATTTCCATCATGCGGCTGTGATTGGTGAAGCTCATGGCGCCTGATGATGAGGGGACGCCAAGCAGGATGGGCGCTGGAGAAAAGGATTGACCGTGTCGCGGGTTTTACTGATATCATGCGAAGCCCGTTTACAGAAGCGCCGAGTGAAAGGAGACGGTTCCATGAAGTTCTTTAGAGGATGGTTGAGACTGGCCGTGCTCATGTCAGTAACCATTTTGCTTTTCGCTCTCCCGTGGGTGTCGCTCGCCGAGGAATATAAGACTTTTTCCGGTGAAGAATATGGATTCACGATGCAGTATCCGGCCAATTGGGTCAAAATAGAGAAACCCAAGGGTAATTATTATGTAATCTTCCAGTCTCCCGATCTGACGGATAATTTTCGGAATCGGATCCACGTCGCCGCGCACAAACCAGTAAAAGATCCGCTCAACGTCTATCTCCAGGAATTCCGCAATGGGATTGCCGATCTGCAAAAACAGGCCGGCGCCGCCGGGGCAAGAGAGAAACAGGAAGTTAAGCTCGTCGATGAAGGCGAATTCAAATGTGAAGTCCCGGGAGCATACTTTTTCTTTATTCAGGCGTACGAAAGCAATCTCAAAATCTGGATGGATATAGTTATCGTCTACTATAAGCTATGAACAGACGCTTCTCAGAATTTCATGCCTAGCCCCGTCTTCCGTGATGGAAAAATTTCAACCGCTCTTTAATGATGTTCTTGTTTCGGTGAAATTCGCTAGTGAAGGAAAGCCGTCCTTTACGCAACCTCCTGCGCCGGCTGGTCCGTCGGCCCCGCCGCTGGGCGCATCGCCGCCCCAGACTCGACCTGCTCCAACGCCATCCGCTCCTCGGGAGTTGAGGCCGAGTTTGGAACCCAGACAACCAGGTGTACAGGTTCAACCGAGGCAACCGGCTGAGCAAACGGCTCCGGCCCCCCGACCGGGCCCCAGGGGCCCCGTAGGTGGGCCCGAAAGGCCGGGCACCGGAATAGTAGAGTAATGTGATTGCATCCGTCTAGGGGGCTATTGCGAGGTTAATCTGAATGCGTATGCGCCGTATTATAGAACTGTTCGAGTCTTATGATAAGTTTCTAGAATTCAAGGAGACCCTTCCCGAAATTCCACCGCTACCTTTGGATTCGCAAGGGATGAAGGAACGAGCGCTTGAATTGGCCGAGAAATATGAGCCGAGAAGCGACAGAAGCGAGTTGAAACGAGCCCTTGCTGAACTGGAAGTATTCTTTGACCCGATCACATTTGGACAGAAACGTGCCATCCTTGAGTTCCTGGCCGGCGCCTTTTTCATTGATATTTCTCGCCCGGTTTCGTCCTCCATCATTCGTAAAATAGCTGGATTTCAAGGACCCAAATTCTTTTTCATAGGCCATAGTTCGTATTTCGATTACATATTGGCAGCTCGGTTGATTCGGCATGTGGGCCTGCCAGAGCCAGTTATCCACACGTCCGGGACTGTTACACTCGGGTGGGTGTCTCGCCTGCTCAAAGGATTCCGTGCTCTGAAACTGGCGAAGAGTTTTTCTCCACTTCAGCATAGGGCTTATGCCTGGTATTGCGCAGCCCTGGCGGAACGGAATGAGACGCAGGCGCTGTTTGCCAGAACGAGCCGATACATGGTCAGATCTCGCGACGGAGTCCTACGCGAACCATACGTGCCCCACGGGATACTGGCCGCGGTGAAAGCTACAGGCAGGGCGTTGATAGCGCCTGTAGCTATTTCCTATTCGATTATTCCCGAAGACAGATTTCTCGTATCTCCGAATTTATTCCCGGTGCTCTCTATGTTTCGACATGGACGGAATTATCTGGCGCGGCTCCTCTTGGGCATCGGCCCGGCGGAAAAAACATTCGGTGGTCTTTCCGGCATATTTGGGGAGTTAAGTGTGGATGTCGGAGAACCTTTTGAATTGAATGATGATGATTCTCTGTCCTCGCAACGGATAGCTCACAGAGCCATAGAAGAGATCGCCCGCAACAAGATGATTCATCCCAGCCAATTGGTTGCGAAGGCCATGCAGGGGCGGGAAACCCTTGATAAGCGGACTCTTCGGGAGCAAACGGAGCGGGAAATAAATAACATAAGATTATTGTTCAGGACGAGATACCACAAGGAAGCGCCTCTGAATCCTCTGATCATGTCGGACTTGCCTGAGGCCATTGAAAAGGGTCTTAGAGATTTGACCGCCCGACGTGCCGTTCGCAAGACGGTTTTTCGCCGGGGATATTCTGCCAACAATCCGTCTTTACTGGCATTTTACGCTTATCACGCGGATCGAAGGATATATCCCCTCAGCGGCAAGAATACGATGACAGTGGTGAACGCGGGCGTGTGGGGATATACACTAGCCCTACATATCGGAATTAATCTCCTGAGAAATGAGAAGCTGTCTGAGCAATCAGTCATCCTTTATGATTCGAGAGAAGACCTGATTGAGAAGCTCACGGTCGATGGCAGGCATCCATGGCACTTTAGGGACATTAGTGTACCACGGACGGTAAGACCCGAGGCCGATCTGAGAGCGGCTGTCGGGGATACTTCGCTGATTCTGATCGTGACCCCGAGCAAGTATTACTATTCCACCCTCGTCAAGGTCCTGGAATTAGCTCCTGAAGGCGCGGATTTGGTGATCGCTACGAAAGGCTTCATACCTGAGACTGGATTGCTTCCTTGTCAGACGGCTCGTCTGGAGATGGAGCGACTTGGCAAGAGGATTAGCATTTCGGTGCTTTCGGGCGCCAACTTGGCTCATGAAATCGTCCAAGGCGGCGCCGGTGTGACCCAGATTGCGTGCGAACAATATCAGACATTTGAAAGACTCAGACCGCTACTCGAAACGCCGATGTTTCGCGTGGTCTACTCTGCGGATGTAATTGGGACCACAATTGCAGCAGCCCTGAAAAACGTGTACGCAATAGGTTTCGGCATTCTCGAAGGCTCGAAAAAGGCCCCGGAAAACTTTCTGGCGACTTTTGCCACTCTTGCTACCGCGGAAATCAGAACCTTCGGCATTCTCTTGGGCGCATTGCCGGAGACTTTCGACGCGGAGAGCCAAGTGTGGATGGCCGACCTGTTGGCGACTTGTCGTGGAGGAAGGTCCGCTCAATTCGGTAGAGACTTGGCCCAGATGGACGAGAAGCATGGAAAAGCGCGGTCGGCATGGACTCTCATGGAACAGTACAGCAAGAAACGCATAGCGATTGAGGGGTTTGAAGCAGCGCGGTTCGCTCAAAGAATGGCTTCACAGAGGGGCTTTCATCCACCGATTCTTGGAGAAATCTATTCTATACTGCACGGCGGAAAACAGGTGGAAGTGCAGGCATTTATTGAAAAGTGCCTTGATGCGCTCGGTCAAAGGAATATCTACCCCCTGTCCGCCACATTTCGCTCCCGACCGATGAAATAGCTGCGGCGCACTATCTGGTTGTCACTCATAAACTAATGATGCCGGTCATGTGATTGTGGGAGATCACCGCCTATGAACCAAAATTATCCGCCAGAACCGGGATTTATTTGCGTCAAACAACTCAAGGACGGCGATAGTGTTCTGCAATACTTCCAACTTAGAGCCAAAGATATTCGCAAGACTCGCTCAGGACAGGATTACCTTGACCTGACCGTAGGTGACGCGACTGGAACCATTACCGGGAAAATGTGGTCAGACGCTATTCGGAAGTGGGGACATGATTTCGGGGCCGGGGATTTCATAAAGATCGAAGGTCACGTTGAATCGTATCGAGACCGGTTCCAAATCATCGTGGATAAGATTCGACGTGCTGATCCCACAGAGATTCCCGATGTCTCAATATTGATCCGAACGAGTCAACGCGAACCCGGTTCTCTTCTGGAAGAGCTGAAGGCCATTGCTGCTACTTTGCAACCGGAATCGCTTAGCGAAGTTGTGCTTCATATTATGGATAAATACTCGTCCGCTCTCATGACCTGCCCCGCAGCCAGAATGATCCACCACGCGTACAAAGGCGGTCTGGTTGAACACGTTTGCGCCGTAACTCGTAAGGTCGAAGCAATATTACAGATTGAGAAAAACATAAACCGCGGGGTTGCCTTAGCAGGCGCCATATTGCATGATATAGGAAAGATCGCTGAGTTTAATCCCAACGGGCAAGACAGAACACCTGAGGGCAGGCTCATCGGTCACGTGGCGCTTGGCGTCAAAATTGTCCGAGACGCTGCGCTTGAAAAGGGGATGGCCGATAGCGCATGGCTAGCTGAGATAGAGCATATTATACTGTCACATCATGGCGAGACTCAGTTCGGGGCCCCGGTCAGACCTCTGACTCGTGAGGCTATGGTAGTCCACTTCATTGACAATCTGGATTCGAAGCTAAAAATAATTGAAGAGGCCCTTGAAACCGCTGATTCCGCCGGCTTTAGCCCATATAATAAGTGGTTGGAAGGACGGGCTTTTGCTGGAAGCAAGCCCGATGCCCAGGAGGATGACGATGTCGACAATGCAAGAGAAATTGGCAGAGATTAGAGACAAATCAGACGAACTTCGAGGTCATCTTTGACCTTGAATCAAAAATATCTCGCCTGAATGAACTCGCCCGGAATCAGGAAAACAACGAATTCTGGAGTGATCCGCAAGCAGCCAAGGCCCTTCTTAGAGAGCAAAAACAGATCTCTCGTTTGGTTGGCAGGTTCTCCGGTTTAGACAGAGACCTGGATGATACCGAAGTCCTGCTCGAACTTGCCCTCGAGGAAGAAGACCAACCGGTTCTCGACGAGGTCGCTCAAAAACTGGCTCTGATCGAAGAAGACGTTCGCAAGCTGGAAGTGGAGAGGCTCTTTTCGGAACCGGAAGACGCCGGTGAAGCGATCGTGGAAATCCATGCAGGGGCAGGTGGCACCGAGGCCCAAGACTGGGCTGAAATGCTTCTTCGAATGTATCTCAAATGGGCGGAACGCGAAGGATATAAGAGCCAGATTATGGATACACTCCCCGGCGAAGAAGCGGGGATCAAATCCGCCACTTTTTCCGTTGAGGGCGAATATGCCTATGGTAGGCTTCAAGCAGAAATGGGAATTCATCGACTGGTTCGGATTTCGCCATTTGACGCCAATTCCCGCAGGCATACGTCCTTTGCCGCGGTCTTTGTTTATCCGAGCGCAGACGAAACGGTAGACATAATTATTGAAGAAACAGATCTGAAGATTGACACATATCGATCGTCGGGAGCCGGTGGACAACACGTCAACACCACTGACTCCGCTGTGCGCATAACGCACATCCCTACAGGGATAGTGGTTCAATGCCAGAATGAGCGATCACAACATAAAAACAAGGCTATGGCCCTAAAAATCTTGAGGTCACGACTGTATGACCTGGAACTCCAAAAGAGACGTGATGACAAGGACAGCCTGCATAAGGCCAAGAAGGAAATAGCCTGGGGGTCCCAGATCCGATCTTATGTGCTTCATCCATATCAAATGGTCAAGGATCACCGCACCGGCTGGGAAACCGGCAATGTCAATGCAGTATTAGACGGAGACTTGAACCGGCCGATCCAAGAATGGCTGCTTTACGAAGCGCGAGAGAGCGAGGCGGCAGCATCATAGAGATAATGTAACCTCAACGACGAGATCTCAGGAACGGCCAGACGAATTATTTCTCTTCCTCATTCCTCGATGAGTCCCCTCGGAGCGGTCTCCCGTATAATTACTCCAAAAACCGCGAGCTTCTTCGCTGTCAGCGATAGGAGTGGCCGGGAGAGGCACTTGACCGAAATAATCTTCAACTTTGGAGATCATCTCTGAAGCTATGCCTTTGCGCCTATAATTCTCTGAAACCCACAAATTGTTAACCTGCGGGGCCCATCCCTGATTGGCATAGCCATTAATATAAGCTATGGTTTCATCGCCCCTGTATACTTTTATCTCATACCAGTCGATTTCCTTGTCATATTGAAACTCCAAGAGCAGCAAGGTGGGGTATTTCTCACTCGGAAGTTCGAAAAAGAAGCGAAATTGCACAAAAGTTTCCTCCGCCTAGAAATGTGCCCGTCTCCTTACAGAGCGGCGCGGGTTTGGATTTTCAGGTTGCTCCGAGTAACGATCGATAATCCTTTAATATAGGAGCAACCAGATGCGCGCCCAGGCGCCAGGGGACAGGATGAAATGAGAGAAGCATTCAATATTACTGTCTGTCAATTCTCTTGACGTTTTTGTTTATTTGCCAAGTGTTCGTTTTTCGCTCTCTACTTATCCACAGCTGTTAATAACTCAACGGTCGGCTGCGCCATCGCGTTCAGCCAACTACCCGAAATTTTTGGGTGAGCTTACATATTGGTTTTATTATCTAATTTAGGGTACGTGAATCTCAGCTCAGTAAGCTGCTATGCAGCGACATTGCCGGGACTCGGGCATTCCAGGTGGTCCGTTGAGCGAGTTATCCACAGGCGCCAGTGGGCATCCGAATGAGCCCATCCCCGCGACAGCCGGCGACCACCAGTCTGTCATATGCTTGCCGACGATATAGCGCTCATGGCGCCGGCATGCCCAGAGCCTGTCTGATCTCACTCTCGCGGAATCCGACTATAACCTTATTGCCGATTATAATTGTGGGAAACGCACATCGCTCTGTTAGCCGCTTGATCTCCTCGATGACTTCGGTTCTCTCTTCATCCGGTAGTAGATCAACGTCTGTAAATTCATATTCAATTCCGCACTCACCCAGGAATCTCTTGCAGGCCTTGCAGTGAGAGCACGTGCTAAGTGAATAGAGTTTGCACTGTTCCATAAGCGCTCCTTAGACTTACTGAAACGAAAAATGCCAAGATAATGGAGAGTCTATCATCATATGAGATGGAACGAAAAGATTTTTGCCTCATTTATCTCGGTGAAGATATTCTATTTTACATAATTACTCACAAGATGGTTGCGAGCGGCTGACAAATCTGCCAAATTAATTTTCAGGGGAACGGGGGCGAACTGATCTTAGGCCACCTCAGTTTATTCCATGGATCTGCGCTGACCACTCGCTGACGTGGCACGGAGCGCCGAAGGGCATGAACTCTTTTCAGAGGAGTATAATCAATAAATTCAATGTGATAAGTCCGCAAGAGCGGTAGAAAACAGGGCCTAATATGCTAAAACCCGTCCTCAAGATTTCTGTGAAACAGGTGCTTCAAGACATACGAAGCGGCATGGACGATGAAGAGCTTATGAAGAAATATAACCTGTCTAACAGGCAGATTCAGCGCCTCTTTAGAAAAATGATAGCCGAAGGATTTGTGAGCCCGATGGAGTTGGCCAACCGGCTCTGCGTCACCAAGAGCCAGGTTACCGAGGCTATCGATCAAATGAAGAAAGCAATCGACGAAATCGATTAAAAATAGATGGATGGTGTGGAGGGAAAATCAGCCGTGCGCCGGGGCCTCGGCGCCAGTGGATCTTGAGACAGAAAACTTCATCACCCGCCTGATAAGAGAGAATATCGGCGAGACCACAACCAGCCCACTCAACACAGCCAGTATCCATATTCCTGTTTCCGGGATCTTTGCAACCGACCAAGTAAGCACGGAAGTAAGATGCCCCTGCCAAACGCTTCGAGTCGTGCGCGCCGCATATTTGGTCAGCGTAACGTATTTCAGGAATTGACTCGGTCCCACTTTTCCAAGCAACCGTGTTCCTTCCGGTCCGTATTTGACTGCGCGTATCCAAAGCGTTCGCAATCTCCTTATGATTGCCGAACTTTCGGAATATCCTAAGGGAATCGTCACCTCCGAGCGAGAGGAGTTTCCCGGTTTTCCGACCATAAGCTTTCGCCACCTTGGGCATCAGTCTAAGGTCGCTCACGTTGTCGGATCGCGAGATTATCGTCAAGAAATCGCGCATCTTAATATTTGGCGTTCTAGCCAATTGGTAGATCGCGTCTGATATGGGTCTCAGTCGCTTGAGGCTCCTGGTTCTCTCGGCCTCCTTAAAAACCCTGATAAGAGACTTCTGCAAGGGCGCAGAAATCTTATTCGCCTCTTTGGCGACTTTTAGCAAAGATAACGATCCCTTTGCCGGAGCAGCCGTACCTCCGCTCCCGTATGTTAAAGCTGTTGATAAAAGACCAATACTGGCAAGGGCGACAATGAAATCATCGTGAGGCTCGTTTCTCCACCATTTAGCCGCCTCCCAAACCAGGCTTCGCACATCTCCTATGACCAAGAAATCCGTGACGGTGGAAGAAATCATTGACTCCGGGCATGAGCCTTTCCCCGCCCATATGCCATTCCACACATCCTGACCCCTGAATGCCAGAGACTCCCGTTTTTCCTCAGTTGTTTATAGTATTCCGCAATGGCCGGATTCCGTTTAACGTAATCGTAATCCATGAAGTATTCCATATAATCTATCGCCTGACAGTAATCCCCTTTTTCCGCAAGCTCAGTGGCTCTGACGCGCGGATCTATCTCCTTAAGCGTTTCAAATTGCGTAATCAGCCGCAGATGATCGCTTTGGAGGACCACAGCTAAAGAAAGGCCAAATATCACGACTGCCGCCAGATAGGCGACCAGTTTTATAATGGTCTTATAAAAGATCATGCTTGGGCTCTTTGGGGCAGGGTCTTCTTGGTTCTCGGCGCCTTGCCGTTTTATCGCTCGGCGCTCCTGCGCGCATCTCTAATCAATTTGACCGTCCGCAGGTCCGACGGTTCCGGCTACCCTCGGGTAAACCTTTTTAGGTTAGATTGGTTGAGCTTTGATGTCAGTCTTTGCCGGGAGGCTGCAGCAGGAACTTGCGGATCTTCCCGAGTGGGGTTCGAGGCAAATCTTTACAGAAAATCACCTTGGCGGGGACCTTGTAGTTGGCAAGTCTCTCTCGGCAATGAACCACGAGAGTTTCCTCCGAGACTTGGATCTCGTCTTTCGTGATTACAAATGCGCATCCCACTTCCCCCCAGCGTTCATCCTGAATTCCAATCACGGCAGCGTCTTCGACGCTATCATGTTGTTTCAATACTCTCTCCACTTCCGCCGGATAGACATTTTCCCCGCCGGAAATGTACATATCTTTTGCCCGATCGACCAAATAGTAGTATCCATCCTCGTCCATTCGAGCCAGGTCACCGGTCCGCAACCAGCCGCCGGCGAAAATCTGTTCGGTCTGCGCCGGGTCTCTCCAGTATTCCTTCATCATGATGGAGCCTCTTACTACTATTTCCCCTACCTTGTTCGGTCCCACCGGCCGTCCTTGAACGTCTCTCAGTGTGACTTCCGAATGAAACACGGGTCTCCCCACGGTTCCAGGTTTGCGTAATGACTCTTCTTCAGACGCCCACAGCAAGATTGATGTCTCGGTTTGGCCCATGACCTGCCGCAATGGAAATCCACCATTCCAACACTCGTCCAACAGCTCGGCAGTCACCTTTTCTCCGCCAATGGCGCACACTTTCAGAGAAGAAATGTCTCCTCTGAGAGCCGGATCAATCTTGAGCAATGAGCGAAACGCTGTGGGGACGCCCAAGAGCTTGGTCACTCGGAATTTTGCGATATCATGATAGGTTTTCATGGCATCGAATCTACGGTGTAAGAGCAGGGTCGCTCCTTTGTAAAGGCTTGGCGAAACCTGGATGAAAAGGCCTCCGGAGTGAAACACCGGAAGGATGACCAACATGCAATCATCAAAAGATAATTGAAAGAAAATTTCCGCGTTCAGACAGTTAAAAAATGTCTTTCGGTGGCTCAATACGGCCCCTTTGGGCCGTCCTGTGGTCCCGGAGGTATACATGATGACGTGCGGTTCCTCAGGGTCCGCCGGGCCCATCGAGGAGGTCACAAACGGCATTTGGCCGTCAAACAACTCCGTAACATCGCGATAGTTATCAAACATTGCCGATCTTGCGGGGCCCCCTACTACAGCCACGAGAAGAGGCGGTCGGTACGAAGACAGTTGCAGAGCTTCAACCGTCTTTTGGAACTCGTGACTAAACACGAATAATCTGGGAGCCGAATGCTTGATCAGGTAATCTATTTCTGTTGGGCGCCAGCCGAAAATTCAGCGGGACAAAAATCGCCCCGAGTCGGGAGCACGCTAAATACAACTCTATGAATTCAGGGCAGTTTTCCAGCAAGACCGCTACGCGGTCCCCCTTCTCTATTCCGGATGACTGCAACCAGACAGCCGTTCTGTTTGCCCGGCGGTGAAGCTCCCAATAGCTGATGGTTTTGTCCTCGAACAATATTGCCGGTTTGTCCGGCTGAAGTTCGCTCCAACGTTGCACCCACCAGGAAGCGTTAACTGATTTGACCATGAATTCCTCTCTATATCATTTCAAGCCACAGGCGCTTTGGGCTGGTTATTCCTTATACCGGCCACGGCGGCGGCCTTTCTTCGCTCCAATTCCTCTATGGCTTCGGCACGCTGGAGTAAGAGCCTGGCTCGTTTATAAACCGGGGTATCCACCATGCGATCATTCAGTTTTATCGCAGCCCTTCCCTCAGTTTGGCCTTGTTCAAAGGCTGCGATAACTTTCTTCGCCTGCATTATACGGCCTGGGGGTGGAGTAAACACTCGATTCAATACCGCCACTTGATCAGGATGAACACAGAATGCTCCCTGGCATCCTAACCGACTTCCCGCCTCGGCCGCCCTCTCGAAAGCATCAAAGTCGGATAATCGGGCCACACTGCCAAGAGTACCCAGGGGGATTATGCCAACGGAGCGGCAAACGATCACCAACATGGAGAGGGGTAAGAGCAGTTCCATACTCTCATCGGACGGTTCGATCTCCAGTTCCATGCAATAGTCATCCACTCCCAAACTCATGGATTCGATACGGGATCCCGCTGTGGCAATTTCCCGCATATTTAAGACACCCAGTGGACTTTCGATATGAACCGAAAGCTTGACCGCGCCGGAGTTGAGTCCCGAGGCTGCCTCCAATTCAGCTATGCGGCGCTCTACGGAGACCACATCTTCGGCGGTTTCCACCTTGGGCAAGAAAATGCCGTGCAGCCCCGGCTGAAGAGCGCTCCGGAGATCTTGGTCGAGCAAGAGCTCATCGGCATTCACACGTACGAAGACTTTCGCTGCGCCTCGACCCGCGAGCTTCACCGCGTCCTTCAAAGATCTGCGTGCTTCTTCCTTCTTGGCCGGCGGAACCGAATCTTCGAGATCCAAAACAATAGCGTCGGCGTTTCTCGTGTACGCCTTTTCAACGAATCGCCTCACATGGGCGGGCAATATCAGCATTGATCGCTGAATTCGAGTTTCCATTAATAACCTCAGCCGGTTACTTGTCCGCGCTATGTCCGCAGCGCGCTTCTGCAAGCTCGGAGACGCGTGGAGTAATTCTCGCTACACAATTGGCGGTAGAACCTTTCATTGCAACACATCGAGGTAGCGACCTTTCCATAAACGCCCTGATTTAGGGCGGTTCAGAACCACCCGTACAATTGATGCGGCATTCTTGATTTGGTTGAGGTCTCACCACCAGCTGTAGACTTTTTATTATACGATGAGGCCCGGAATCAACTATCACAAGAAATATCCTTCTCCGTTGAACAAAAAAGCCCTCCGTAAGGTTGCGGAGGGCTTTAATATTCTTCTTGAAAATAATCTGAATCTTGTGTGTCCCGTCAAGGCTTCTCACAGAAAACTTTTGACCAGCGGGTCCCATCCTTTTTCCTTGAACGCTCCGTAAACATCGGAGATGGGCTCACCGCCTGTGGCGGCCGCTGCTTTCGGATCGTCCGTTATCATCGACAGAAGTCGTTCGGCCTCGCTTTCCACGAATTTTACGCTCTCAATCCCGAAGTGGAGTTCTTTGAGATCAGACCTCAACTCCGCGGGATCTAATAATACAACCCAGCCCGCGCTGTACGGGTCGGCATTAGCGGTCGTCGGATAATCGAAAAGCTTTTGATTCACGGCAGTTACCAACCCGGAAAGAGGCACTCGCACACCTGCTTCGTGTCCCTCACGTTGCAGGGTAAAGCATTCCTCCCCGGCCTTGAAACGGGTCCCCAGCGACGGAAGCCTAAAAGAATCAACTTTTCCGACGAGTCTGTTACCGAAATCATCCAAGCCTACGCGGATTCGGCCACCATATTCGACTCTCGCCCAGCCATGGCCTTTGTGAAGGTAATAGTCCCTTGGAACCAGGTATCCGTGCGCATTGAGGTACTGCGGAGGCCCGAAAAGAGTGTGATCAACCTGGATCATGTCGTCCAGCATCTGATCGAATGGACAATCCCCGCATTCGTAATTGCGTGCGCACATCTTGGCCTTGGGCGCGCGGCCGGTGAGCGCGTGCCGGCAGCGTTGCTCTTCGCCGGCCAACCGAAACATCTTGGTGTCCCATCCCGCGTCAGGCGACTCCTGTGACATTCGCCTGGCCATGGCCTTATCAAACGTGCAAGTGGTGCAGTCAAACGCGTTGTCGCAGTATTTGGTCGGCACAACTTTGGCTCGCATCCAGATGCATTCTTTTTCCGAGAAGTTGAAACCCGCGATGCCGCCTTTCCTTTTCTCTATGGTAGCCATTACAAGCCTCCTTTATATAGTGGTATTCTCTATTGAGGACATGTTAAGAGAAGTTCGCTCTCTTCCTTTTGATCGCCCTAGGCCGCTTTCGCGGTTCTTATGTGAACTTTTCGGGTCGAGACCACTGGGGCCATGTCGTCGAGCATCTGGTCAAACGGACATGTAGCGCATTCATAGTTATGGACGCACATCTTGGCTCTGGGGGCCCGGCCCGTAAGGGCATGAATACAGATCGGGTTCTCTGTGCTCGGGATCAACTATTCTCGTGATTTGTCGAGTTGCCATGACGGGCCTCCTTGGTATTTTGTGATCGATGCGTTGCTCTCTGACCCTTTATAAAGCATATCCTGTGCCAAACTTATTCTTGCTGGCTATCTAGCTGAGATTGCGTGGAATTGAGGTTTGAAATGTTCAGATCGAAGATGCGGGCAAGTGAGGGGAAAAACATCAAGCAAGGTGTGGCAAAAGACGACGTCTGGCACTCAACTGCTGAATATCAACCGCTAAAATAGTCAGTGAGGTAAATCACAACATCGGTGTGGCAAAAGACCTCACTTTCCGCTGGCAAGTGATAGTCGAGTCTTGATAGGGCTTGCGCTATTTTGGCTAATTGCTTTCGAGCCCTCGTTTCGGTAAGTATCTCATGACTCTTGACGGATTTGCGCCACTGCCTCCGCGAACGAGATGAGTTCGGATGTGCCTCTTCGCCTCAGCGTAGGCACGATGTCTTCAAGTCTTCAAGCAATTCGATAAGTTGATTCCATTCTGAAATTGGTATTAGCTGATGGTAGGACCTGGCGTTCCGCCATCTTGAGCCGGTACAATCATTTCGGCGCATTCGTCCAAGCGCATTTCCAGTTACATCTCGCAAGGAGGTCTCTAACATTCATAGCAAATCACTTACCTGATGACTTTATCGCTTCGGCCACTGCTTCAAAAAGGAACAACTCGCAATAATTACATAGATAATTCAGCTTTTCATCCAATTCCTTGAGACTGTTGGACGCGCGCATAACACACCTGCCGGTATGGCAATGCGGCACATTAAACGTATGACCTATCTCATGCAAAGCGACCTTCACTACGCGGTTGAGAAAAAGGTCTGTGGAGACCGGTTCGCCCGATTGTCCACGATAAAGTCTGAAGCATGACATCACCGCGGCGTTTCCGCCCATGTATGCTTCGCCAAAAACATAGGTCAAGATTGGGGTGCAGAGATCTTTGGTTGTGACGCCGAGCACCTTGATATGCCCTCGCGAATGGTTTTCAGCCAGGTACTTGATTACAGTCATGGAATTGTATTGATTCCGAGATTCCATGAACGCGGTTTGCGGAATAGGCGCCGCCTCTGCCACATCAACGGGAAGTCTCAGAATTCCCTGGAGATTGTCGCTAACGACTCGAACCACGTCAGATCCCATTCTGCCCAGCGGAACGACGGCTATAAAGCCTGTCTTTGCTGAGGGGGATTTTATTGTCTTTGCCTTTTTGGTCATAAATTGTCTGATAGCGGCGAGCTATTCATAGAGAGAACCTAGCATAATCAATTCGAAGATTCGGACTTTAAATTGTATTTACGGATTTTCTTGTGAAGTGTGGTCCGATCTACCTCGAGGACTTTGGCTGCGCGACTTATATTCCATCCTTCTTCATCGAGGACTAGTTGAATGTGGCATTTCTCGACGTCCTCCAGCGATCTTGGCTGGGAATTAGTTGAGATACATATTCCGCGTGGCCTTAGATATTCGAACGCATCGGGACCGATGGCGCGCTTGCGCGATGTTACGACCGCGCGCTCTATCACATTTTCAAGCTCACGTATGTTGCCGGGCCAATCGTAATCGACAAGGATCGTCATGGCTTCATCGCTCACAGAGTCAACTTGACGATTGGTTTCTTGCGAAAAATGTTGGGTAAAATGTTTTACCAAGAGAGGAATGTCTTCTTTTCTTTCCCTTAAAGGAGGGACTCGAAGCGAGATTACATTGATACGGTAGAAAAAATCCTGTCTAAAACTGCCCTGAGCGATTTGTTGATCTAAGTCCCGGTGAGTGGCGCTTATTAGTCGGAAATCGGCCCTGATCGGTTCCACACCCCCTACCCTGTAGAAGGTTTTTTCTTGCAGGACTCGCAGCAGGTCCACCTGCATTTTGGGGCTTATTTCCCCGACCTCGTCCAAGAAAAGAGTGCCCCCTTCAGCTACCTCGATTAATCCCTTCTTGGGCCGGACCGCTCCTGTGAACGAACCTTTTTCATGGCCAAACATCTCACTTTCCATGAGGCTTTCCGGAATAGCCCCACAATTTATGGGCACAAAAGGTCTGCCCATCCGCTTACTGTTCGCGTGAATGGCTCTGGCCACCAGTTCTTTTCCGGTCCCGGTTTCACCGACGATCAAAATTGACGAATCACTGGCCGCCACATCCTTTATCACATCGAATAGTTCCAACATGGGCTGTGACTTGCCAATAATCTTGTCCGTGGCGGTCCTGAGCTTGCTAACCTCTCCCCTAAGATACTGTGTTTCCTCCAGAAGTCTTTTGTGCTCCATAAGTTTCGTCAGCATCAGACCTAGACCTTCCGGGTCGAAAGGTTTTACAAGGAAGTCATTGGCGCCCAACTTCATAGCTTCGACAGCGTGCTCAACCGTCCCGTACGCGGTCATTATCACTACCACTGTTGCAGGAAACGATTTCTTAGCCCTTTCCAGTAGGCCGAAACCTCCCATGCCGGGCATTTTTATGTCTACAAAAAGAATGTCATAGACATTTTGCTGCATCAGATCCAGAGCCTGTTCTCCTGATTCGGCCCGATCCACAGTCGCTCCTTCTCTTTCCAACCATGCTGCCAGAGATTCCCTTACAATAAGTTCGTCGTCCACCACCATGAATCTGGTTTTTCGGCTCATAATCCGATCCGCCTCCTTAGCCCCATCCCGCTCACCGTGCCTGGAGGGGCGCCACTAGATTGCTTTTCTTTCTTTTTCCGGCTCACCCAAAGGTAGATTAAGAGTAAACGTGGTCCCTTTGCCCTCTTCACTGTCTACCTCAACTGTCCCTCCGTGTTGCGATACGATCCCATAGACCACGCTTAAGCCAAGCCCGACACCCTTACCGTCTTCTTTCGTGGTGACAAACGGCTCGAAAATAGTCCTTTGGATTTCCTTGGGAATACCGGCGCCTGTATCGCTTACTCGTATCGTGACATATTTTCCTCGTTTGTGCATTCCCGCGGTTACCCGGATGAGCCCTCCGCTTGGCAGCGCTTCTACCGCATTCAGCATCAAATTGAGTAGCGCCTGTTTGACTTGATCTCTATCAGAGTAAATGGCGGGCAGCGTGTTATCGATTTGCCTCTCGAAAGTTATGCTCTGCAATTCCATCCGATTACCCACCAGAAGCACAATTTCGTCCAATAACGCTCCTAGGTCGAAAGAGGTTTTGCGAAAACTGCTTTGCCGGGCAAACGAAAGGAGGTTACGAAGTATCTGGCCGCATCTCGCGGATTCCGAGGATATCAGCTCGAGATAACTCCGGAATTTCTTAAGCTGTTCCGGAGTGATGGTGTCGCCGTCCAGTGACGAGCCCATAAGTTTCGCGAAAGTTAATATCCCCTGAATGGGATTGTTGATCTCGTGAACCGCCGCTGCGGCCAATTTGCCCAGCGCTATCATTCTATCTTCGTGAAATAGCTGAGACACGTTTTCTCTTATGTTCCTGGCTTGACGATCCAAGACACGATCCATGCTCTGGGTAACGTCTTTCCAGATAATTAGCACCCCTTTCTTCCCACGTTCGTCTTCCCTCAGAGGATACCAACTAATCGTGAAGTATCTGGAACGACCATCCTCCCGCGCGTCTTCTCTGACGCTATGGGTGACTTGGCCCGTAGCCAGGACGTCCATGAGAGCGCACTTATAACCTCGGTGGTGGCACGGTTCGATACTGCGGTGTATTATCCAATGACAATCCCGACCAAGGCAGTCCTTTCTTTTCATTTTGGTGCGCTGGAGGATACGCGTTGTTGATCTCTTTGACCTTGAAATCCTCGTCAACTTGCATGATGCTTATATCGGCATTCGCCATAAGAGCTTCTTTTATCAGCTCGACGCTTTCCAATTTGCTTTGAGCAGTGCCGAGTTGTCCAGACACCATCCGAAGCGCTCGGAAAGCCCTCAGGATAAAGGAATCAATAATTCGAGTTTGCGGTGGGACGGTTCTCAACAGGCGCTTTCGCAGCTTGGGATCGTCAGATGTTATGATCAGCAGGTCCGGCGCCTGTTGCTTGAGCGCCTCTCGATAATCATCAAACACGGGAATCTTGGAGTCCATCGCCGATTTGGCCGCTGCCGGCGGCCAGCCTTCCACCACAACTCCGAGTAATATGGGATCCAATCCCATGGGCGAAAGCGATTCGCTGATGTGCTCGTATTCGTCCAGAGCTTCTTCGCCGCCAACTATCAGTACCTTGACCTCTTCGCGACAGCCGGCGGGCTTCGGTAGAGCACTCGAAATATTATCGATCTTTTCAGCTCGCTTTTTTCGGCTCATTAGAACCTCGTTTTCCTAGACATTGTAACAAAATACAGGGTCGAGGCAAGTGCTCAGCAGGTTGCCGACAAAGACCAAAAAAAGATGGCTGAAAACAGATCGTGTGGGTCAACATTGATTGGAGCGGCATTGGTTGACAGCAAACGGGGCCTGTGCTATTTCCACGTCCAGTGGCCGAGAATCAGCGATCCATGAGATGTGCGTATTAATATTGTCAAAATCGTGAACCTCACGGCTGCTACTTTGTCTTTTATAAAAGCATGGTCTTCTGTCTGACGCCAAGAATCCGTTTGGATGCAAGAAGGCGCTGCTTCTACAAAAATCTTCTTCCGTAATGGAAGTGAGGATACCAATAATGCTGGAATCGATTGCCAGAAAATTCTTCGGCAGCAAAAACGAGCGAGATCTTAAGCGGTTGGAGCCAATAGTTCAAGCTATTAACGAACTTGAGCCCAAAGTAAAGCCCCTTTCCGACCAAGCTATGAAGGAAAAAACCCAGGAATTCAAGGATCGTCTTGCGAAAGGTGAAACCGTCGACGATCTTCTCCCTGAAGCATTTGCCTTGGCGCGTGAGGCTTCGATGCGGGCGTTGGGAATGAGGCCTTTTGACGTGCAATTAATTGGTGGCATAGTGCTTCACCAGGGCAAGATAGCTGAAATGAAGACCGGCGAGGGTAAAACTCTAGCTGCCGCTCTGCCGGTGTACCTTAATGCTCTCACCGGCCGAGGTGTGCACGTTGTGACGGTCAACGACTATCTGGCGCAGAGAGACGCCGAATGGATGGGGGCCATATATAAATTCCTCGGACTGACCGTGGGAGTAATTATCCACGACCTCTCCGATGAGGAGCGCCGAATAGCGTATGATTCTGATGTGACATACGGCACGAACAATGAGTTCGGGTTCGATTATTTACGGGACAATATGAAGTTTCGCCTGGAAGACTATGTTCAACGAGAACTCCATTACGCGATCGTCGACGAGGTGGACAGCATTCTCATAGATGAGGCGAGGACCCCTCTTATCATATCCGGACCGACACATGAAAACACTGACAAGTATTATAAGATAAATCGGGTTATTCCCGGCCTACGGAAGGAGAGCGACTATACTATTGATGAAAAAGCACGAAGCGTTGTGCTGACCGAAGATGGCGTCGCCAGAGTGGAAAGGGCCTTAAACGTGAGCAATCTTTTCGATCCTTCTCAGATGGAGGTCCTTCACCACGTCAATCAGGCTCTCAAAGCCCATACCCTTTTCAAGAAAGATGTTGATTACATAGTAAAGGACGGCCAGGTAATTATTGTCGACGAGTTCACAGGGCGTTTGATGCCTGGGAGGCGTTATTCCGATGGGCTTCACCAGGCGCTGGAAGCCAAAGAGGGTGTGCGTATTGAGAACGAGAATCAGACCCTCGCAACTATTACGTTTCAGAATTATTTCCGCATGTACGAAAAACTCGCGGGCATGACCGGGACTGCAGATACCGAAGCGGTTGAATTCAAGAAAATTTACGATCTTGAGGTAGTGGTCATCCCGACTAATCTTCCCATGATACGTGATGATAACTCAGACCTCATATACAAAACCGAGCAGGAAAAGTTTGACGCTGCCGTTGAAGAGATAAAGGAACTCCATCGACTCGGTCAACCGGCTCTGGTCGGCACCATTTCCATCGAGAAATCCGAATATCTTGCCAAGAGACTAAAGAAAATCGGCATCCCGCACAATGTCCTTAATGCAAAGAACCATGCGGGTGAGGCTGAAATAGTGGCTCAGGCGGGTCGATACGGCGCTGTAACAATCTCCACTAATATGGCCGGTCGTGGAACTGACATTTTGCTCGGAGGCAATCCGGTTTTTCTCGCCCGCTCTAAATCCAAGAAAGGTGAGGATTCTGAGGACTTCGCAGAGCTATTGGCAGAATTCAAAGCCAAATGCGAGGAAGAAAAGAAAAAAGTTATTGAGGCGGGAGGCCTGCACATACTCGGAACTGAACGTCATGAATCGCGGCGAATCGACAATCAGTTACGCGGCCGGTCGGGACGCCAGGGAGATCCGGGTTCCAGCCGTTTCTACCTCAGTCTTGAAGATGATTTGATGCGTATTTTCGGCGGCGAACGGGTCAAGATGATAATGGAACGAGTCGGCATGGAAGATGGCGTCCCCATCGAACACAAATATACTACTAGGGCAATTGAGAACGCTCAGCGCAAAGTTGAAGCTCATAATTTCGACATACGAAAACATCTTCTTGAATTCGATGACGTCATGAATAAACAACGTGAAGTTGTATATTCTCAGCGCCGTTTCATACTCGGAGGTGATAACCTCAAAGACACGGTTCAAGACATGATGGCCGATCTGGTAGAGGACATTGTCGACAGGTACGCAGATGATAAAAAGCATTTTGATGATTGGGATATCACGGCCCTAAGCGACGCTTTGTGGGGGCAATTCGGCATTCGTTTCAATTTTAGTCAGTTGCCGCCTGAGCAGCAAAATCGTGACGCGCTCGTGGAATACATCCTGGCGAGGGCTCAACGGCGATACGATCAAAAAGAAGCGGAGTTGACACCCGAAACCATGCGAGAATTGGAAAAATTCATTATGCTTCAGGCCGTTGACACGCAGTGGAAAGATCATCTGCTCAGTATGGATCATCTCAAGGACGGAATAGGCCTGAGAGGATATGGACAGCGCGACCCACTCAAGGAATATCAGAAAGAAGGCTACGAGATATTCCTTGATATGAGTCTTCGTATCAAGGAAGAAACCATCAGGAATCTATTCCTTGTCAGATTGGCTGCGGACGACGGATTGCAGGAACTGACCTCCGAGCGGGATCAGGAAATGCAACTATCCTACGGTGACGGCATGGGTGATTCCCAGCCAAAGACCGTTAAACGCCAGGCTGCTAAGGTTGGCCGAAATGACCCGTGTCCGTGCGGATCGGGCAAGAAATACAAGAAGTGCTGTGGCAAGGCTGCATGATTTCGACCTTCGTCTTAGACAGGCTGTGGGTCCCGGTTGTGGGCTATTGCGCCGGAATATTTTATCTTTCCAGTCTGACAATGCCTCCCGCGCCGATGGACCTTATTCCCGATAAGCTTGGCCACATCATCTTGTATGCAGGGTTGGGCTTTTTGGTCGCCCGTTATTTGCGAGGCCGCCACGGCTTCGGGGGATTCGCTGTCGGCGCTTTCGCTGCGATTTTTTGTCTGATTTATGGCATGACAGACGAATTCCATCAATACTTTGTGGAAGGGCGCAATGCCGAAATCGGTGACATAGTCGCGGATTTTTTCGGAGGGATTATTGGGGGCTTGGCGTACATTCTGTTTCTCCGCGGCCGATTGCGGGCAGACAGAAAACCTTGCGCCCCGGCTAGCAGGAGTACAATAGGTTCATGATAGAATAAGAACCCCGAGTAAATTGGGAAGAATTGTAAATTCCCGGGAGGGTATCCACATTATCTCTTATCAACGCGACCATTTCGTTCCTACCTCGGAGTTGGCGCTTCCATTCCTTGACGATATAGGGTGGCACCATGCGCGGATACCGCGTTTTCACCGCGTGTCGCACGGTCAGAGGCAAGGTTTTCCGGATGGAAGATCATTTGGACAGGCTCTATTATTCTGCGTCCGGGATTCACATGAAACCGCCTCTCGATAGAGACGCTCTACGGACACTATTGACTGAACTCGTGGACCGAAACGCGAAATCCGGTATTAAGGACGACTTGCTCATTGACGTGATTTTCAGCGGCGGCCTCCTCGGCAATACCATGAAACAATCAAATAATGGAGCTTATCTTTATATTGCTGCGCAGCCGCTGGAAGCGCCCCCCAATGAGCTGTACGAGAGAGGGATTGCGCTTGCGACATTTCCGCACCTGAGAGTCTGCCCTGACATAAAGCTGCTGCATTACATTGGCGCTATTCTGGCTCATCAAACAGTTGTGCCTACGGTAGACGCCTACGAAGTGCTCTTTGTGGACCCGTCTGACCGCCAAACCATTCTCGAAGGATCGACATTTACCGTCTTCTTCGTCAACTCCGACAAGGAGGTCCTCACACCGCCTTTGGATGGGAAGATCTTGGACAGCATCACCAGACGTGTGGTCTTGGAAATTCTGAAGTCGGAAGGTCTTGCCCTGCGCGAGGCGCCGGTTATGTTGAGCCAAATCTCATCGTTAACTGAATCGTTCATTGCCTCCACGACCCGTAACGTGCTCCCCGTGACTCGGATAGACAGCACAATCATAGGAAGCGGCAGACCTGGAACCGTTACACAATCTATTATGGGCGCCCTGCAAGCATACCTCGATTCCTATTAACTTTGTCGCTCCGTGACGAGGCCGGCGTCCAAGCGACGGGATACTCGGCGCGCCACTTCGGTCTGCAAGCGAGTTCACTATACAGAATCACAAAATGATCGCGTGTCACTATGAAACCCTCTCCAAGCGATTTCGCTTGACATAAACGGCCGCGCAAAATATTCTTGTACATGAACGTTAGTTATACATTATCCTCCCTCTAGTAAAAACCTTATTTCGCCCGTTGTTAACAGGCCAATGACCTTCCCGGCCACCAACAGGAGGTAGACGCGCGATGGTTCCAAGCAAAATTCAAACTTGGCAGATGGTTAAAGGGCCGACCTATGACAAAGAGGCCGGCAAAGTCACCGCTCCCGGCGAATTACAGCGAACAGAAGTTCCTGTGCCTGAATTAGGCGCCAACGAAGTTCTGGTCAAAGTCGCAGGCTGCGGGGTATGTCATACTGACATGTCATACTTCTATGACGGAGTCCCCACCGTCACAAAACCACCCCTTACTCTCGGGCATGAAATTTCCGGGGAAGTCGTGGCTGCCGGACCTGGAGCAGAATCCTGGGTTGGCAAGAACGTCATCGTCCCCGCGGTTATGCCGTGCAACAATTGCGACATTTGCGCCAAAGGTCGTGGCAATAGATGCTTGGCTCAGAAGATGCCCGGAAATTCCTTGGGAATCTATGGCGGTTTTTCCGATTACATCCCTGTCCCGGCGCAAGACCTCTGCGTAGTTAACGATCTGAAGGGACGCCCCCTTGCCAACTACGCTGTTGTCGCCGACGCGGCCACGACCCCGTACCAGGCTGCCGTCCGAGTAGAACTTGAAAAGGGCGATCCGGTGCTAATTACCGGAGTGACCGGCGGCGTTGGGGTGTACATGGCCCAGGTTGCAAAGGCTCTTGGCGCTAAACCTATCGTTGGAATGGCTCGGAACGAGGAAAAGCTTAAGAGAGCCCTGACTATGGGCGCGGATTACGTCATCAACACGCGAGACAAGGACTTCAAAGCAATCCAAGACGAGTTCAGGGGCATAGCCAAGCAGGCAGGTGTCAAGGCAAACGTCGGATGGAAAATATTCGAATGCACCGGCACTGGCGCCGCGCAGGATATAGCATTAGGTCTGCTGGGCTTTATCGGAAAACTGGCAGTTGTCGGTTTTGGATTGCAGAAGAACAGTTACAGCATGTCCCGTCTCATGGCGTTCGACGCAGACGTGATCGGCACATGGGGATGCTTGCCGAAGTATTATCCAAAGGTCTTGGAAATGGTCCAGGACGGCCGAATTCAGATCGATCCGCTGTTGGAAACGAGGCCGATGTCCTCAATTAAACAGGCATTTGAGGAAGCGCACAGCGGGACCTTGACTAAGCGCATAGTTCTTATGCCTGATTTCTGATGTCTTTTCGCAAGGAAGATTATGAGTGATTTGGGCCGGCAAGGGACGCCGGGCCCTGCCATAATGGACGATGCGGCGCAGGGGCGGGTTTGAGACCCGCCCAAAACCTGAGATACGGCGGAGCAAAGAAGAACCCCCGGCCGATCAAATCGGTCGGGGGTTTTTTCTTTTCGGAACGCGTCGAAATTGACTCGGTCGCTAAGCAAGCGGTCTGACCGCCGTCACGATCCGATAAATGTCATAGACGTCCTGAACCTCAATTTCCTTGAAGCCGCATCTTGCAAGATTCTCTTCAATCTCCGAACGAGTTTCATAAACGTCACAAACTTCTCCCCTGGAGCCGAACAGTCCCACGGTCCCGCCCGGTTTCAGAAACTGGTACATGCACGCATAAATCGCCGGCCGCAAATGAGGTTTGACATGAGGGATCATGAAGGAACTGATGACCTTGTCAAATGACTTTTCCGGCGCATAGTCTTCTACCGAGGTGGTGATGAAACTGATGTTCTCCAGGGATTCTTTCAGGATTTTCTCTTCGGCGAGTTCGATCATATCCTCTGACAGATCTATGCCTACCACTTCCGAAGCGTCAGCGGCGGCCAGCACAGTAGCGGAACCTGTGCCGCAGCCCACATCCAACACCCGGTCATTTTCCGTGACAGTAAGTTCTATGAGTCTTCTAAGGCCTTTTCTGTAACCGGGGTCCAGGGACCACTGAAAATCATAGCTCTTCTTGCGTAATTTATAATAAAGCTGGATAGACTTTTCTGTAGGCATCAGCTTCACTACGGTGGTACCCTGGATATACGCCTTCCTCAGTACTCTCACCACCGGGCGAAGCAGCCGTCGAAATGGTTCGTGGTCCTCGCTGACCAAAGTTTGATTCATTATAAGTACCCCCTTTAGGATAACCTATGCAATCTTATTACAGCAGCCAAGAATTCGCAAGCAAAAAACCTACGCTGAATTGCTAACCCGTTGCAATGCTTAATTTATGTTTTTGAATGAAGCACGTTTTGAGCACGCTCAACCCCATGCGTCAGGATCAATCGAACTGCGCTAAGACCGCTCTGAATAAGATCTTTCATGACTTCAGTCCCATCGGGGCCAAACGAAGTCAAGACGAATTCTTTCGGGGGCCATTTCAGCGGGCGGCCGCCCTATTCCAAGTCTCACTCTAACGAAGTCCTCATGCTCCAAACAATCGACAATCGATCCAACGCCTCTATGTCCTCCGTGACCACCTCCGACCTTTATGCGCACACGCCCCTCAGCAAGATCCAAATCATCGTGAATGACAATCATTCTTTGAGGACTCATTTTGCGAGCAGTCAGTATCGGAGCCACCGCTTCACCGCTCAAGTTCATGTACGTCTGAGGCTTTACCAAAAGAGCTTCGCGGCCCGCAAGCCTCAGCTCACATATCATGGCCTTCTTTCGATTCGAGCGCCAGGAACACCGCTGTTTTTCGGCAAGCGCATCCACCACCATGAATCCCAGGTTGTGACGGTGGCGGCAATATTCTTCTCCCGGGTTTCCCAGCCCTACGATTATCCATTCCAAGCTCAAGACCTGGACGCCTTTCCATTTCTCCCATTTTCTGTTAGAGACTTGTGTATGCCCACAAACGCCTGTGGGTGTCAAGCCGGCTATTTTCAGCATTTCTGAAAAGCGCGCTAATTCACCGTGACACCGGAACTCTTTCGCAAACATGTTGCCAGGGCTATCGACGAAATTCCCGAGGAATTCCAGGAGAAAATGGAGAATGTGGAAATTCTGGTCGAAGATTTTCCCGATCCGGAAACCATGGAATCATTGGACCTCGATTCCGAATGGGATTTATTGGGCTTGTACGTCGGCGTGCCTTTGACTGAGAGGAGCGTGTTTTCAGCTAGCGTTATGCCGGAAAGAATCTATTTGTACCGCCGCCCGATATTGCGTGCAGCGCGTGGGGGAAGCGTGACTCGACTCATTCGTGAAGTCATAATCCACGAAGTCGGGCATCATTTTGGATTTGACGACGACCAGCTGGATGAGATGATAGGACGATCTCGGTGAAACCCGTTAAATTGGAACAGGAACGAAAGAAAAGGCGACGAGAACTTGTGGTCGCGCTCGGAGCAGCGCTGCTTATTGGGGCGATTTTCTTGGTGGAATCGCGTGTCGCCCGCTCCGCGGAAGACATCCCTTTTGCCGGGCACCTTTTGCTCTTCGGGTTGCTGACAATCGTCACTCTGTTGGTCATTCTGGTGATCTTCTTCCTGATCCGCAATTTGTTCAAATTGATATTCGAACGCCGCCGGAGAGTGCTTGGTTCGCATCTTAAAACCCGGCTTACCTTGGCCTTCGTGGCCCTGACACTGGTCCCGACCGTTGTGCTATTCATAGCCAGCGCAGGTGTCTTGCACACCACTATTGAAAGCTGGTTTACCACCCGTGTCGAGGATTCGCTCCAGTCTTCGTTGGTAGTGGCCCAGGCCTACTATAGGAGCGCGTCCGAGAACGCTGTGAATACTGCGACCCGGCTTGCCGGGCTGATTAGCTCGGAATCATTAGTGAATTCCGCAGACATTGAGTTCTTTGAAAAAGGCCTTGGCTTCCTGGCGCATCGAGGATGGTCTTAGTTCACTTCATATCTATCTTCCTGACGGATCGTCCCCTGTGATGAGCAAGGACCCGGCCCTCAAGGATGCGGCAATACCCCCGCCTTTGAACAGCTTTCTTAAGATCGGGTTGCGGGGTGAAAAGACGTCTGAAATCATTCCGCTGGACGATGGAGGGGATCTCATTCGGGCGGTAGTTCCTATAAGCGCCAAGGAAGGCGGCGGCGTCCAGGCTGCCCTGGTCGCTGATCATTATATCCCCACTTCCCTTGCCGGTAGGCTATTTTCAATATCGAGCGCATTCGGCGAATATCAAGAAGCCAAGAGGATGAAAGGCCCCATAAAGGTCATTTATATCCTCATACTGCTCATGGTGGCGTTGCTGGTGATATTCATCGGATTTTGGTTCGGCGTTACTATGGCCAGAGATATTACCGATCCCATACTGGGATTGGCCGAGGGAACCGAGAAGATAGCCGCGGGTGACCTCGATGTTTATATTGAGCCAACAGCCGACGACGAATTGGGAGTATTGGTCCGTTCCTTCAACAAGATGACGACGGACCTTCGCATAGGCCGAGACGAACTGGAAAAAGCGAATTTTGATCTGGACAGCAGACGCAAGTACATGGAAACGGTGCTCAAAAACATAGCCGCTGGAGTTCTCGCCATCGATTCGGAACGACGCGTCACCGCCATAAATGAGTCGGCTGGACGGCTCCTAGGGATCACCGCCAAGAGTCCTCTGGAACAGCGTTTAGATGAGATCTTGCCGGCAGCGTCGTCAGCGGCGGTTTCCGAAATATTGGAAGAACTGTTGGAATCAGGCTCGGAAGCTACTGAAAGGCAGATCACCGTGTCTTTTCCCGACCGGTCGCTGTCGCTTATTTGTTTCGCCAACAGTCTGAAAGACGAAGAGAATCGTGACTTGGGCGTTGCGCTGGTCTTCGAGGACATGACTTACTTGGTGAAAGCCCAAAGAATGGCTGCGTGGAGAGAAGTCGCCAGAAGGATCGCGCATGAGATCAAGAACCCTCTAACCCCGATCCAACTCAATGCCCAGCGGATTCAACGAAAATATCGCGGGATGGTTGGAGGGGACACAGAGGTGCTGGACCAGTGCACACGCGGCATAATCGATCAGGTAGAGCAGTTGAAGAATATGGTCAACGAATTTTCGCTGTTCGCCAGAATGCCTGCGGCCAAGTTGGCGCCCAATGATTTAAACGCAATTGTAAGAGAAGTCTTTGAGTTATACGCGCAAGGAAATGACAAGATAAAATTTGGTTTTGTTCCCGATAGCCTGCTTCCGGTCTTCGATGTAGATAAGGAGCAGATGAAAAGGGTTATGGTCAACCTCTTGGATAATGCGATTTCCGCCATGGACGGCAGCGGCGAGATCCATGCCAAGACTTCTTATGATGCGAACCTTCACATCGTAACCCTGGAAATAACCGACACCGGCTCGGGGATCCGGCCGCAGGACCGGGCTCGACTGTTTGAGCCTTATTTTTCCACCAAACCGGGAGGGACCGGCCTCGGGCTGACCATAGTGAGCACTATCGTGGCCGATCACAACGGGTATATCAGACTGAAGGACAATCCCGGCAAGGGAGCGGCATTCGTTATTGAGTTGCCGTTGCAAAGTCGATAATTACGTCTACGAGAATTTCGAGCGAGGAATCTTTGGCAGATAAGATGCATCCAACCGAATACGTCTTTGACCAAGCAGAGCGGGTCCTTCGGGCCGGCGGCATAGTGATCGCGCCTACGGAGACGTTTTATGCTCTCGTGGCCGATCCTTTTCAGGAAAACGCAGTCAGGCAAATTTTCAGCATCAAGGCTCGGGACGAAAAAAAGCCGCTCCCTTTGATTGCAGCAGATTTAGGCACAGTGAAAAACCTTATCCAGGCCGAACAAAGGCTGGCTCACCGCATGATGGAACGATTCTGGCCGGGTAGCTTGACCATTCTCATGGAGCCGTCTCGCAAATTTTCGCGGCTTCTCACCGGGCCGGGAGGTAAAATAGGGGTCAGAGTGCCTCCCTGGTGTCCCGCTCGTATACTTGCGACTCGAACCAGTGGATTGATAACCGCGACGAGCGCTAACATCTCCGGCGGTCCGGACCCCGTGGATGTGAGCGACATTTCTCCGCTAGTGAGCGGGTCTGTTGATTTGGTCCTTGATCTCGGACCGGCTCCGGGTGGAAGGCCTTCCACGGTGGTGGAGCTTACAAACAAAGGCTTTCGGATGGTTCGCGAGGGCGCCATCCCGGAATCCACGATCCGGGAATTTGTAGAGCAAAACAGATAAGAGGCGCCGCAAAGAGCGGAGAGGACGCAGAGAGGCAAAGAATCGGGAATGAAAAGAATGCGGGGAGACACTTTTTTGCAAAAAAGTTTCTCCCCGCGCCCCTCTTCCAAAAACTCCTACATGGCTGGCGGAGCTACCGGCATTGATGTACGGGCGGATGTCCGCCCGGAATGACAAACATAACGGCCGGTTACACCTGCAAATCAGAGAGGGCGACTGGCGAGTCGCCCTCTCTGGTCATTCCTGCCAAGGCAAGAATCCAGGATCTTCCCACGTACGCGGGAAACCATCACAAATCCCAAATCGCCGTGAGCGCAGCTCCTTTTTGCAAAAAGCGGGTTCCCCTGCACTTCTTCCTCTTTCTTACCTCTCCGCGTTCTGCGTTCTCTGCGGTGAAGGTTTGCGCGGTATTGACATGGGTTCGGCCAGAGGCTAACATGCGCCATCGGTTTGGGGGATCGTCTAGCGGCAGGACGACGGGTTCTGGCCCCGTTAACCGAGGTTCGAATCCTCGTCCCCCAGCCAAGAACTACTTGATATTATTAGCTTCAGCCCCCGAAAGAGTGTATGCAACTTTTTCGGGGTTTTTTGATTGCGCCGGGAACAAGCGGTTCAGGAGAAGCTAGGTCAGTCACTCGAAAGAATTCTGTGCGATGCCCAGCCGATGGATTCTGTGATGACAAACGCCGTGGCCGCGTTGATGAGATTTCCCACACCGGGGATCCATCCGATCAGAAGCTGGGACAAAGTTCGGCCTACGCACGAACCGGATGCGCCGGCAAGAATTCCGAGAGCGCCTGATTTATCAAGTGTTTTTCCGTTCAGAGCGCCGAGAGCGATTATCATTGAAATCTGAATCGGGGTTATGACTACGCTCCCTGAAGCAGGAATTTGGGCCAAGCCACCACCAACAGCGGCTGCCGCAGCAGCGGCCCCATGAATTATGAGCTGAGCCTTGGTAAGGATTTTCTCGTGTGGCGCCTTTTGGCCAAGAGAGGCTTGACTGGCAATAATTCCCGCCTGCTCCACGGGCGCCTTGTCAAGGGGCCCCGATCTTGGAGGACCGGAGATTTCTCGCTCTCCACCTTTCCGACGTTTCTGTTCCTCGACGAACTTCAGATGAGCCATTGTCCCCGGCCGCGGGACAGACTGACGGGCTTTGTCCTTCTTCTCGTCTCCAACCCCGGACCGTCTTGAAGGGCTCAAGCAGCCACCTCCTTATGGGTTAGGTCAATCAACTCTGCAGTTATTTGCTTTTCTCCCTGCACATAAGCCCGTTGCATGGCTAAACCACAAAGCTTTATCGCTTCTCTGGGAATCCCTTTTGAAAGCTCATAGACCCTCTTCAGCGAATCGGGGACAAAGATGTCTCCGTTACCCCCGGCCACCGAGAGTCTAAAAAGTATCATCTTAGCCATTTCAGCCTGCGAAAGGGCCTGGAGGGTAGAAGTTGTTACTATCCGGGACATAAGGGCTTTCTTCATCCGGAGCTTGTTCCGAAGCTCCAATTGTCCGGCCAAGATGATTTGCAGGAGCTTAGTGTCATCGGTCTCAAAATTGTTGAGCTGGCGAATTATCTCAAATTGCTTACCCTTCATTAACTGGGCTTCATCAATGATGACTATCGGGCTTTTCCCTTCCGCGTACATCTCGATCAAATATTCCTGTAGGGCCTCCACCTGAGCAAATAGACTCCGCTGAGGACCAATCCCAAACTCTGAACAAATAGCCTTGACCATGTGCATCTCGGATTTGAAATTCGGATTGGTGATGAACACGACGTGATTCTTCTCTGCGAGGCGGTTCGCCAAAAGACGAGCAAGAGAAGTCTTGCCCGTTCCTACGTCCCCATAGATCACAGTCAATGCCTGTCGTTGCTTCACCACATAATCAACCTTTGCAAGTATGTCTTTGTGAAGGGCTGAGAGGTAAAAGTAACTTGGATTTGGAGAAACGGAGAACGGATGTTCGGCCAAGCGGAAAAGGTCAAGCATGATCTGCCTCCCAAGTAGCGGCGCTCCTCTCACAGAGAGGACTTATGTTCATAGGCGCAACGAGAAGTCAAGGCATATCAAGGGATTTGGGCACAATTTCCGAGTTTCTCCGCTACTCAAAATCATGATTCAAACTCTGGGCGTCGAAGCGTTGCTTAGAGTTGTTTCATTGTCCGAAGTATTAGTTACCGGACCTACAGCCAAACAGCACAAAAAAAGAGCCATACCCGGCTCTCTTTATAAGGAAAACATTAGATTTTAGATATAAATCGAAGTCAATGTGTGGCCGGACAACGGCTAGCCTAACTATTGACAATACGTTTTTTGTCCCAGGTCCGGCATCGGTTTCCCGAATTGGGCTTCGGACGGTTTTTTGGCTCCTGCTTCACACGGATTCGCGAAAGATCGAGGTTCCTCCTTGTTCACGGCCGGTTGACCCTGCTCGAACGTCGCATGAGGATTAGAGCCCATTCTGGTATGCGCATCGGTCGGACATGCGAAGTCTTCGCCCGGTTGAATATCGAAGGCCGCAGGCATCGGTTTTCCGCACGCTTCCTCGGAAAACTTCTTTGCTCCTGCTTCGACCGGATTAGCAAATGAAGCGGGCTCGTCCTTGTTAACTGCCGGATGGCCCTGTTCAAACGTGGCATGAGGATTGGACCCCCTCCTCTTGTTAGCGTCGAATCCGAGTGTATCTTTTACCTTTTCAACAATTTCTTCTATCATTGGTCGTCTCCGTTCATAATTTTTTGCAATCGTCCAGTATCAATTCTTCCGCAACCGCCACATGCGGTTGTTCTTCTTAATATTCACTGGAATACCGATAGGCAAGTTACAGGAAGCGCAGAAGGACTGGCAGTTGAAGCTGGATGAGCGTCTTCTCCATGCTTGAATTGGAAGAGCGATGTGCTAATCTGAAGATCTAAGAATTTTCAAGGTCCGGTTTCGATACGATGTGATAAGATATCCGGGTGAGGTTTCGTTTCGGCTGTCAAGGGCCTGTAAACAGCCTATGGAGGTGATGGTGAGGAAGCTGATTTCGATTCTTATTACTGCTGTTGTTATATTGTCCGTACCCGTGGCGATCGCATCTGATTATGATCAGGTCGATTGCTGTATTCGCGATTGTAGTTGAAAGCGAGACGCCAAGTCGAGGTGCATCCACACGACCAGAGCAGGATTGCGCCCGACAGACGCGGCCAGGTGGTCGCCGACTGCATAGTCTGTGATTGAAAATTTCGTCGGAGCTGTTCTACTCCGTCTGGCATCATTCGTTATGAGGCCCGGATAGTCCGAGAATTGCTTAATGACCCTATTCGATCCTGTTTTTCCGCAGGATACAGCCCCCATCGGAATCTACATTCACGTTCCCTTCTGTTCGGGACGATGTAGTTACTGCGGGTTCGTCACCAATCAGTATGATCCTGCGCTTGAAGAGTCGTTCGTACGAGCTGTTCTCAAGGAAATCGAACTCCGGAGCCGGCCGGATTCAATGATCGGAGGCTTAAATTCAGAGGTCGATACAATTTACCTGGGTGGAGGAACTCCCTCCATTTTGAGGCCCGAAAACATCGCCACCGTGATCGACCGATGTAAGGACAATTTCAGGACCACTTCGGACCTGGAAATCACGATCGAGGCAAATCCCGCGACAGTCGATCTCAATGGGCTGAAACATCTGCGGGTGGCGGGCGTTAATCGGATCAGCCTGGGCATCCAGTCTTTCGATGACAATGAGCTGGCAGACATGGGAAGGCGACATGCCGCGTCCGATGGATTGGCTGTCTTCCGGAACGCTCGGACTGCGGGTTTCGAAAATATTTCGATTGACCTTATCGCCGGTTTCCCTGACCAGTCTCTCGCTTCGGTGCGACGGAACCTGTCCACGGCCCTGGAATTGGAACCTGAGCACCTTTCCATCTATCTTCTGGAGGTGAAGGAAGGAACGGAACTGGAGGCTCGCATCCGAAGCGGACAGGTTCAGGTCCCCGATGATGACCTGGCGGCGACGCTTTACGAATATATTTGCGAGACCGTAGTGGGAGCCGGTTACGAGCATTACGAAATATCGAATTTTGCGCGGCCTGGACGCGTTTCACGACACAATCTCAAATATTGGGAAGATGACATCTACGTCGCCTTCGGTCCGGGCGCTCATGGCATGACGGGACGGAATCGCTATGTCAATATTGAAGACCTGAACAAGTACGCGGCATTCGTGAGCGAAAACAAGACACCGTTCTCTTCCCTGACGGAATTGACGCCGGAAATTCGCTTCAAAGACGCGTTGATAATGGGGACGAGACTGGTGGCGGGCCTCGACCTTCAATTCTTAGGAGAGCGCTATAATGTCAATGCAGAGGAATTTGTGCGAGCCAGCATAGGCGACTTGTCCGATTCCGGCCTTTTCAAAATTGAGGCCCGGAAACTAATCCTCACTGCGAGAGGTCGATTGCTCTCTAACATTATCTTCTCCAGATGGGTTTGACATTTCCCCAGCCGCAGCTCTGACCGGCGTAATCACGCCTCATTGACTCTTTTCATCAGTCTTCCTTAGAATTTGGAAAGACTGACTTTTTGCCTGCTTTCTAACGGGACCGGCAAGAGACGGTCCCACTATCGAATTTGTATCCCTCTCGCCCATAATTCCGGCAGAGGGCGACACAACGGTGAAAAATGAAAGAGCGATCCGAAATACTGAGCCTGAAAGGCATAGAAATCCACCTCATTGATCCGCCCGACCTTGATGTAGACTGGGTCGGCATGCAAGAACCGCTTACACAGCTTTTGGCGGCATGGTCCGATGACGGGGTAGATCCGCCTATGCAGCCACGGATTCTGGGGAAACCGGGCGTCGGAAAGACTTCCTTGGCCATTACCGCCGCAAAGAGGATGAAGCAGGATCTCTACATATTCCAGTGTACCGTTGATACAAAACCGGAAGACCTGATCGTCTCTCCGGTGATAGCCGACAACGGCAAGATCCGGTACGTGGCTTCTCCCTTGGTTTCCGCAATGGCGCGAGGCGGTATTTGCCTTTTGGATGAAGGCAACCGTATGAGCGAGAAGAGCTGGGCTTCTATCGCTCCTCTGCTAGACATGCGAAGGAGCGTTTACAGCATAGTCGCGGGCGTGCAAATCAAGGCAGAGCCCGAATTCAGGATCTGCGTCACCATGAACGAGGACGCCTCCACTTTCGAGGTCCCGGAATACATATACTCCAGGTTACAACCCGCTGTGCACATGGACTATCCCACGCGGGAAGAAGAATTCCGCATTCTCAGGGGAAAACTTGACGGCCCTTCGGACGAATTAATTAAAGAAGTGGTCGCAGTGCTCCAAGGAATCCCACGCAAAAGATGAAGACATGAGCGTGCGGGACGGCCTTAATATCGCCCGTTATGCTCATAGGCTGATTAAATTCTATCCAAAGATCGGGTTGAGAAAGGCGCTCGACCAGTCAATATTCCAGATTACCGGAGAAAGCCGTGCCTCGCTTGATGGGCCAAAACTCGTCTGACCTTGTCAGCTTCGAAAATATAACCCTGATCGGAGTTCTCCATTTCCGCATTGAATTTTCCGTTCTGGTTAATAAGCGCATCAGAGAGGAAAAGCCGGATTGTATCTGCGTGGAACTCCCTCACGCTCTGCGCAATGAGATCTCGTCCGCTCTGCGGCAATTGCCTTATCATTCGGTAATTCTGTACGAAACCGCTGCCAAAGAAAATTCGGTGCTGATTATCGAGGGGTCCGACGGAGTCCAGGAAGCGGCTAGACTTGCCCTCGAAAGCGATATTCCACTGCGGTTCATCGATCCCTTGCCGCTCAGGTATCCCTTGTTTGAGGACAAACTCCCTGATGCTTACCTAATAGATTCTATTGGACAAAAGGCATTCCTTGACCTGTTGGCAAAGCGGAATAAGGCTTTTCGAAGTGACCCGGACAATACAAAGCGCGAAACGTTCATGGCGGCCGGCCTTCAAGAAGCGGCGAGGAATTACGATAAAGTGCTCTTCGTGGGTGGACTTGCCCACATACCGGCTATTGCGGAGCTGCTCAAGAAGCCTCAGGCGGTCCCGCTCATGAAAACCGGCGTGTCCGCTGCTGTAGTTGCGCCTCTTCATCCCGATTCGCTCAAGAAAGGATTCACCGAGATCCCCAGGATAACGGAAGCCTTCGAGAATTGGCGCTCAACTCCGGACGCTCCTGCTCCGGAGAATCGCCACGACCTGATCCTGTCGTTAATGGACTCGGCGGCCGAGCGTTTCACTCGCGAAACTCGTCAGGAAGTGCCTGAATACGTCAGACTTACTTGGGCGAAGTTCCTTCGAAAATGGCTCTCGTACAAACAAATGCTTCTGCCCGATCTTTATCACCTCGTCGCTTCGGCAAGGTCTGCCATGGACGAAGATTTTGCCTATCACGTGCACTCTTTCTTGTCGGATTATGCATGGTCCAACGATCCATTTGATCCTGCTGCGGTCTTACTCGACGAAGACAGCCTGATGTTTCACGGACACAAGATAGTTCTACACAAGAAGCTTCGGACGTTTTTCCGACAATCCAAGAAATACCGAATGAAGGCGGTAAATAGCGCGAAATGGAAAGACCATCTGAAGCGCAAATGGGAGACGGCCAATCCTGAGGACGTGGACATTTGCTCCTATCCGCCCGAAGACGTAGAGGTAGAGCGCTGGGGCGATACCCTGATGAAGCACGCGAATAACCTGCTTCAGACAGCCCAAACAGACGCAGAACCGTTCGTGGCCGATTTCGGCGGAGGACCGGATATCCGCGAAACTCTGAGAAGATTTTACGAAAAGCGGATTTACGTTAAAAAGAATGAACAAGGCGGAACGGAGTTCGGTTCCATTGTGGTGATTTTCGATGAGGACGAGCGGTACGTGAAATACCCATTCCAAATGACTTGGCTCGGGGAGCATTCGCAGGAATCGGACATGGCGTTTTATTCAACCTTGCCCGGCGAGCAGATTGTTGGCCCCGGGATCAGCCGAATGGAGCACGGCGGCTTCATGATGTCGTACCCACCTCTTAGGATGTTCGACATTTGGACTGAGCCGGAATTCGATTTTGTCCCCACAAGGCACGAGCGGCTTTTGGTTGCGGGCATAGTCTATTCCGAGAAAACGGGTGTCGTTTATGTGGCAAAGAAACCGCCCCCTGCGAGGTGGAAAAAACTTGCCAAGAGCATGGGCAAGAAGATTGTTTATATCCCCTTGGGATCGCTCAGCCCGCTGCACGTGAAGCGGATGAGAACATTCCACATGTTGCAAAACAAGGGTGTCCGGAACTACGCGCCGGATTACTTGAAGAAGGAGTGAGACGACCCGCCGCAAGTATTCAGTCTTTCGGGGGCATGGGATGCATTTGTGGGGCAGGCTTTCCAGCCTGCCTGTCTTGAAATACGCTATCGTGGCAGGCTGGAAAGCCGGCCCCACACTTTACCATCCTGTGGCCTTAGGTTTTCACTCCCCGCGTAATTAAATGGTTACGGTGGCGCAGCGAATCTTCTTGACTCCCCAATATCATTCATGTAATAGTCTATTCACCGTTTCCAGGTTGTACGGTTCTTTTTGAACGCTGCGCCAATGCTGCAAGGCATGGCCGCCGGCGTTGTTTTGTGATTTTGGATTTAGGAGGGGATATGGAGTCATCGTTTGGTCGCTCAAGATTGCTGATCTACGCGCTGCCGTTCATTCTAGTCACAATTATGAGTACCGCTGTGGGGGCGCAGGGCCTGTTCGGAATGGGCTTCCCGGGAGCGTCTTATCTTGACGGATTCTGGAGGGGAGCTGTCGGTTGTGGCACTCGCAGGTTTCGGCCCAGGCCCCACTGTGTACGTAGGCGGGAGCGCTGACTACGCAGGCGGGACAGCCTTCGACTTTTCCACCCAGGGCAACCTGGGGGGCATCTCAGAGTTTCAACACAGCTATCCCAATCGCGGTGTATGGCTGGGCCTTACGCTACCCTTCGACCCCGGGCCGCGATTTGGCCTTTACTTGTCCGCATGGACCTTTCTCCATACAGGGAATGTTCATTCGCGTGAGACATACAATGCTGTCGGCGCCGGCGTTTTGTCCAGAGAATGGCAGGTGAAACCCTATTGGACGATTGTGGACGGCTTTGCGATCTTGAGGTGCGGCTACGGTTTCAGCGTTCTTGGTGGGTTCCGCTATGACCACTACGACTTCACTCTCAGTAACCCTGTAAGCTGTAGGCGTGCGGTCCGTTGCCGACCGACCAGGCGGACCTAAATGTCAGCAATTTTATCCCTCTTATCGGGACTCAGTATGAAAACAACTGCTACTTGGGAAGCTTGGTATTCAGGGCCGTCGGCTTTCCAGCCTTAGGGGGCGACGTGAAGTACCTGGAGCCTTTTGCTGGCCGCTAGGCATTTAGAGGGACTGGCAATTACAGGAGAGGTTACTTCATGGAACTCTTCATGGAATACACCAAGAAGTTTGGGCCAGGCCAACTGGGTCTATTCGCAAGGTGGAACGAGTTTCATGCGCAGAGCACAGTAAATGTTAACCACTTCATCGGTGGAGTGGTCGTGGCCACCCAGAATTTCGATTTTTCATTCAATCGCTCTTCGTGGACGTTGGGCGGCAGTATGAGCTTAGCTTTCAATCTGCCCTATTGAGGAGTGTCTTTGATCAAGCCGGATCGCTGACAGGCCATGCGGATTTAGCAGACCTGTTACGATATGACAGAATAGTAGACGCATTTCGTATCCCGTATCCTAAGCCCTCAATGAGTCTCCTATTCATTGGGGGTATTTTTTTGTCCGAAGAAGAAGGGGCTTGGGGAGCCTTCGGGCGTGTCATTGCGGGAGTGAAATACAGCGTTCCGAAGGAGATTGCTTGCTCCGCTCGCAAAGGTAGAAGACGGACGCCCTCCCCCGCATAACCGAATGGTCACATTCTCTTGTCAAATTTCGTTGACACGAAGTGCCTTCCCCCATTATCATGAGTCCTTCATTGCCGAGGTAGCTCAGCCGGTAGAGCAGAGGACTGAAAATCCTTGTGTCGATGGTTCGATTCCGTCCCTCGGCACCACGAATCATCAAGAATCCCGCCTAGTTGTTTACGACGGCAAGGCGGGGTTTCTTTTTGAGGATGACGATTGCGGGAGTTTTGCGGGACTCCTGTTCGCACACCCGGTTAGCTGCAAGAATCAGATTAGCCAGTTCTGCCCTCGAATAATGCGTGGTAATCCTCCCTGATTTATGGCCCAGTAGGTCCTGGCGATCTTCAAAGGATACCCCCACAGATCGCTGCCTTCGCCCAAATGTATGTTTCAGATCGTGGACTCGGATTTGAGGAAGACCTGCTCGCTTGCGCCCTTCCCTCCAAGCCCGATTGTACATCCTTTGGAGGGGGTGACCTCTATAGCAAAACACATGTGTCGGATGAACCCCTCGCATTTGTTCAACGACTGCTTTGGCTACCCGGTTTAGCACTACAAGACGATCTTTTCGATTTTTAACCACACGTCCGGGGATAATAAAAACAGAGGTCTTCAGCTCCGGAACGTCCACCTCCCATTCCCAACGGAGATTACATGCCTCTTGATCCCTACAACTGGTATTGACTTTGAACAAAGCCATTTTTGCCAAATAATCAGGTAATTCATTGAAAAGGCGGTGCTGCTCTTGCCAAGAAAGTGAGTACGGCTCTTTCTTGTCGTCCTCTATGAGAAGCTTGATCTTTGGAGCATGTGAAAGCCAGATCATACCGGACCATCGAACTCAGAGAGAAAAGGGGCTTGATACCGCGAGATCCAGGTCCATGCTTGAGACAAGCCTTTCAGGCGCTGGCCGTAAGAAAGACCCTACCTGAGTGGGGGATGACCTCTCCTGGAAATGCAAAGTATCCTTGTACCCATGCGAATAAATCCCCACCGTGTAAGCATTCACTTAAGAGCGGCAAGTCATTGTCACGTGGAGATGTTGTAGGATTCTTGCTCTTTGGGGAGGCGAGAGGCGACATCATGGGGGATTGGATCGGGCAAACAGGATCGGAAAGGGGTCTGCTTCTGGATTCCGAGCCAGAAGATCCAGGGCTTGTTTCATTCGACTCGCCACATTCCCGCCCCGTTTTTTTATGGTAGCCGCCACGGAAGACAGCGTGCTTCTTATTTTGGCGCCAGCATCGGTGATTGAGCCAAAGCTGACCTTCCGGGCAATCACTGAAGGTCTCAAGTCCCTTTCAGCAAGATTGTTGTCAGCGGGGACGGCTCTGTTATCCGCCCAGTGATACAATCGGCCCTCGTTTTCCCGAAAGATATCCTGGATACGGCGTATTCCCTGATGGTGGGCGGGCTTTGCCATGGTGATCTTGATCTCCTCACGCAGTGCGACGGCCAGACGATGAAACTCTTCATCCGAGATCGGCTGAGTCCGCAGCTTCATCGCCAGCGATAACTGGGGAGCAGCCACAGCCACAAAGGTCGATACTTCTCTGTTACCCGGAAACTCCTTCTCCAGGTCTTCAACATGTCTCAATAAATGGGCGTAACAGTACTGGATACGGCAGGGGGTTTTATTGTAAGCTGCGTATCGGTCCACAATGAGAGTCCCGGATAGTGGTTTCTTGCCGAAGATGGCTTGGGGAACCTTGGCCGAGCGGCCCTTGCCGAACTGAAAGAGGCTCAGATCTGGAGTGGCAAACAGCCACACGTACCCGTTCTTACCGTCAGTGCGCCACCCCGTTTCATCTGCGTGTTTAACCGGGGCATCTCGGTATTCTTGAACAAGTCTGTCCTTCATCCCATCAAAGAGATCCGAGCATCGTCGAAAGAGCTTCGCAAGGCTGCCGGGCCCAATGTCGAGATACTCGCAGATCCGCCCCATGGGCACACCATGCAGGTAGTGCATCTCCACAGCGTCAGCTATGAATTGATTGCCGTAAAGGCTTCTCGGTAACACACCCGGAGGCTGGGAAGTGACATTGCGGCGGCAATGGGGGCAATATCGTTTGGCGAGACGAAACGTGATCTTTTCTGCCTTCTTGTGAGGAGTATCCACAACACTGCGATCTGCCCACCCCTTCTTCTCCAGTGGATTCCCGCACTCCGGACACATCTCACTCTCAGGCTCCACTACTACCTTCCTATCGGTACTCCCGTCTGCGTGACCCCTTCGACCTACTCCATTATGTCCATGCTTTGCCCCTCTGGTCTTCTTCTCCTTCTGTTCGCTATTAGGCTTCACAGGCTTCTTGGAAGACGGCGTGGAGGACCCAAAAAAACCTTCCTTCTCCTTACGCTCTTGATAGCGCACCTTGGCCCGAAGGCGTTCGACCTCCTCTTCGAGCTCATCGATCCGACGCTGCTTCTGAAGACAAAATGCGCAGCCGTTGACTGCCATGGCGCACATCCTCGATCAATAATCGGCGCCATCTCTATACAGCCTTCCCCATCCGAACGCGAGAAAAATCCCTCCCCCTATCCTTCTACCCCGCAAGAGTGAATGGTTACGATCCCAAAGATTCCGCTTGACTGGAATAAGTACGTAGCCGTATTCTCAACAACCGGATAAAACAGCTTTTTTCATCAATATGACGACGGTTTTGCCTCTCTCGGGCCTTGTGGGGAGATCACACCGGGGCGGGGTCAGGGGAACCATCCCCAGACCGGTCACTGGCCCAAAGGCCGCAGAAATGGCAAAACCGCCGCATAATTCTGTTTGAAAGCGAAGTCGTGTGATCAGAGAGTTTTTGAAACAGCAGGGCTTCATTGTAGTTCAAACTGGCTAATAGCTCGGCATCGCGGGTAACCTGGACGGGTTTGTTGTCATAGAGGAGGTTTTTTGGGCATGAAACGTTTCCTGGAAAAACATCTGAAAATCTACGAGCACGAGGTGGCACGATTCACGTGGCTTGCAGCGATTTTCTTTGCGATATTCTTTGTTACTGCGATCTTTCGGAACTACGTGGATACGGCCTTTCTCAGCGTGACGGGCCCGATTACATACCTTGGATGCTGGTAATTAGTGCGCTGCTGACCATGGTTGTGCTTGCTTTTGCCGATCGTGTGGCGAGACGCTTTTCTGACACGTATTTAATGATCCTTGTTTTGGTGGGATATGCGGCAGGAGTGACTTTATGCTGGCTCATGGTCAAGTCGAAGTTCACCATCGTTTACCCGATCCTTTACCAGTTCATGGGGTTGCTGGACTCCATATTGC
>CAVVZX010000046.1:0-14055 GCA_963752855.1 uncultured delta proteobacterium
ACATCAATGATTCATGGCCGGGCCGGTGCGCGCCATGAGCATGAAACTGAAGACGCCGTGTGCCCAAACGGGCGTTTGCATGGACTGCGACTCCCCGGAGCGAATATGCCGCATCACAAGTATCCTCCACAGGAAACCCTTCTTCACCAGAATTTCAGTGGCCATACTGGATGAGGACCTGGGATACTGATTGACATTATCCGATTCATGGGAAGCGATCGGGAGGTCAGCATGACAACCCCGTCCGATACTACGAGCATCAGGAACTATTAGACGAGCTTGACAGGCTACGCCGCAGAATTGTCGGAACTTGAAGACTCGGAATTAAAGCGCCTAATATCAGAAGAAGCCTTGCGCAGGAGTGAAGCGAAGTACAAACAGCTCGTGGAACTGCTGCCTCAGGTAGTATACGAGATCGACGCTCAGGGCAACTTCGCCTTCATGAACTGCTCCGGTCTGGCCTCATTTGGTTATGACGCCGAGGACCTCGTGAAAGGCATCAAAGCGCTCGACCTGGTGATCCCTGAAGATCGGGAAAGACTTGCCCGGAACCTCGGCTGGACGATGAAAACAGAAAAACTCAGCGGAGTCGAGTACACAAGCCTGCGTAAAGACGGCTCCACATTCCCCATGCTCACCTATTCTCATCCCATTATCAGAGACGGTAACGTTATCGGAACCAGGGGCATCGGCATAGACATGACGGATCTTCGTCAGGCTCAGCAGAAGCTGTGGGTCAAGGACAGCGCGGTCGCTTCTTCGATCATCGCCATCGCTTTGGCGGATCTCGAAGGGAATTTGACCTACGTGAATCCTTCCTTCCTCAAACTCTGGGAATACCAGCGCAGCCAGGAAATATTAGGGAAACATTTCACGGAACTCTGGACTCGCGTAGAAGACGCGGAAGAGGTGGCTGGAGTTTTAGCGACCAAAGGATGGTGGATTGGCGAGTTAGTCGGCAAGAAAAAAGGCCTATCGCTGTTCAATGCGCACGTGTCAGCAACCATGGTCACGGACCCGACGGGCAAACCCCTGTGCTTGATGGGCTCATTTCTTGATGTCACCGACAGCAAGGAACTGGAAGAAGCGCTGCGCAGCAGCGAAGAACGCTTCCGCGCAGTTTTCCAAGCGGCCAGTGACTGCATTTTCCTAAAAGATCGCTCACTGAAATATACTCATGTGAATCCGGCGGTGGAGCGGCTCGTCGGTCTGGATGCAGGCGAAATAATCGGACGAACCGCAGAGGACATATATGGAAAAGAAACGGGAGAGATCATCAGGGAAATTAATCTTCGCGTCTTGAACGGCCAATCCATCGAGCAGGAGCAGGTCAGGCTGGTAAAGGGTGAGAAACTTACTTTTCATGACGTCACCGTGCCATTGCGATCCCCGAACGGCACTATAATAGGTGTGTGCACCATATCTCGCAACATAAGCGAACGGGCGGGGGCCACAAGGGTCCCTCGCATCTTTGACAAACAGTACCCGTCCCCCGCTATGCGCGCTACTCTGGAGAAGGCGCGCTTTGCCGCGGCTCGGGACAGCATAGTTCTGATTTGTGGCGAGAGCGGCAGTGGAAAAGATTATGTGGCTCAGTGGATACATAACCATTCTCGACGGGCCAACGGAAGGTTCTTCGCCATAAATTGCGCCGCTTTGCCTCAAGAGCTCACGGAATCGGAGCTTTTCGGACATGAAGCAGGGGCGTTCACCGGCGCGCGAGGCAGAAAGAAGGGTTTGCTGGAGCTGGCTGAAGGCGGCACGATCTTGTTGAATGAAATCGGCGAACTCGCTCTGCCTTTGCAAGCGAAGCTGCTGACATTTTTGGATACCAAATCGTTCGTGCGTGTGGGCGGCGAAAAGAGCATCCAGATAAATGCAAGGCTAATTGCGGCCACTCACAGGAATCTGGAGGACGAAGTTTCAGCCGGGCGATTCCTGCCGGCCTTGTTCTATCGACTGAACGTCTTTTCGGTGAAGGTCCCTCCGCTGCGCGAACGGATAGAGGACCTCCCCGTGCTTTGTGAAGAGATCATGTCCGCTCTCGCGTTGGACATGCAGCTCACGGAAATTCCTGTGATGGACTCTTCCCTTCTTACTGGATTATCACGATATCCCTGGCCGGGAAACGTCAGAGAGCTACGCAATGTGCTTGAGAGGGCCTTGATGCTGTGGGACAAAGGTCGCTTCGAGCTGAGCCTCCCGTTGCTTGGCAAGGTTCCCGATGACTGGTCGTACCAAGTAGACTTTCCGCGGGATCGAAGCCTGCATGACGTGACTGACGAGATAGTCGAATTGTTATGCAAAGAGGCTCTGCTTCGTTGCGAAGGCAGAAGAAAGGAAGCTGCGCGTATTTTGGGCATATCGCGGAATTCGCTTTATCGGTATATGAAGCGTTTCGGGATCGCGCTCGCAAATGGTACGATCAGAATGAGTCATCTGCGCGCTTCTGGTACATTAAGATATTCGCTCAAACAGTGCGTTTCGTATAAGGTTTCATAAATTCGTGTCACATTTCCGAGCATGACTTTCGCCTCTTCCTCCTAACCGCAAACATGCCAGCGTCTACATCCTCTATCAATAACATAGCCTACTGATCATACCGATTGGTATTGTTAATCCCTCCAAAATCCCGCCTTTGGCACGAAAAATGCTTAGTCAGTATGTAGCATACGGCCTCTAAGACCAGCTGATCTGCCGCTGCGACATGCGGCTGGCCGTAGCCATTAGTCGTCGGTGCTCGATGCTGGTGCATCAGAGCTAATGACTCGGTTCTGGCACGTTTTGCTCGAAGGACGCGTGTGAAAGAGAATCGCTACCATCTTCCGATCGATCACTTCCTATGCGAGGCCCCATGCCCAACGGTTCGGATCGGAAAAGCGGACAGTCATCAAAGGCGCCTGACTCCCAGCCAGCCGGCCTGAACCAGGGCTGCCTCATCATGATCGGCAAGCTTGCTGGAAATCGCGCTTTCGCTTTCAGTCTGCATTTCCACGGATGAGCCCGGCGAAATAGACCGATGCGAGATCCTGGCAAAAGAAGTCCGCGAGCAGGAAAAGGCGCTTACAAGGGACCTGCACGCGGTTGCCCAAGGGGATACGCTCAGCGCTCTCGTCCGTCTCCCGTTTTTCCTCCAAGGCATCGGCGAGAAACTGGAAAACATTGTGAACTGTTGCCGTCATAAGGTCGGAGAAGGAATTCTCTTGAACGGCACAGGCGAAGCACATTGCCAGCAACTTCTGGCGATTCTCATCGACATGATGAACAACCTTCAAGACGCGTTCACCATGCCCGACACAGTCCTTGTGCAATCCATAATATCGCAGGGGAACGAACTGAGCCGGATGCTCAGGGATTTCCGGTCAGCCGATTGGCTGCGGCTGCGCAAGGGACCTTCTGCGGCCCAAATGATCGATATGTATTTGGATATCTTGGATGCCATCAAGTCAGCAAACGAGGACGTTGGAAATATCTGCACGACGTTACTCGAACTTCAAACGAACTCCATGAGCTTTGCGAATGTTCCCGGACGAAAGAGCGAGGGAAACTCGAATTACCCGAGGTCAGACGGGGAGGGCCGGCATGAATGACAACAAGATTGGCGCAGTAATGGTGGTTGGCGGCGGAATAGGTGGGATTCAGGCTTCTCTGGATCTGGCCGAATCGGGTTTTAAGGTGTACCTCGTCGAGAGTCAAACTGGCATCGGCGGTCGCATGGCCCAACTCGACAAGACTTTTCCCACTAATGACTGTTCCACCTGCATCTTTTCGCCGAAGATGTTGCAAGCGGCCCAGAATCCGAACATAGAAATTCTCTCCTACAGTGAAGTGGAAGAGTTCCATGGTTGGGAGGGGCATTTCAAGGTCAAAGTCCGTCAAAAAACTCGTCACGTTATAGCTGAGCGCTGCAAAGGATGCGGAGACTGCGCCGCGGCATGTCCTGTGCGCGTGCCGAATCAATTCGATCAGAACATGAGTGATCGGGCGGCAATTTACCGCCTCTTCCCGCAGACGGTTCCACAGACATTCGTCATTGATAAGGCAGATCGAGCGCCATGTGTGAGAGCATGCCCTTCACATGTCAATGTCCAGGGTTATGTGCAGCTTATCAAGCAAGGAAAATACCAGGAGGCTCTCGAGGTAATCTTCCGGAGAGTTCCTATGCCGGCGGTTCTGGGCCGAGTCTGCCCCCACTACTGCGAAGAGGCCTGCCGCCGGGCCGAGAAGGATGAGGCTGTCTCGATATGCAAATTGAAGCGTTTTGTAGCCGATAATGTGGATTACTCAGTTCTTCGACATCCCCTGGTCGGGACGCGGGATGAAATGATTGCGGTGGTAGGATCCGGACCCGCTGGTCTTTCAGCAGCCTATTATCTGGCCTTAGAAGGGTTCAAAGTCACAGATATTCGAAGCCGAATCAGTATTGGGTGGATTGCTGCGCCTGGGGATTCCTGAATTCAGGCTGCCTCGTTATGTGTTGGACAAGGAGATTGACCACATTCTCAGCCTTGGCGTGACGGCGCGAACCAATATGACGTTGGGTCTGGACTTCACACTCGACAGCCTAAGAGCTGAGGGTTACAAGGCGATATTCTTGGCTGTGGGCTGCACGAAAGGCTCCCCCCTTCGTGTTCCTGGCGTTGACATGGAGGGAGTCTCCCAGGGAATAGACTTCTTGCGTGAAGTGGCCCGCGGAACCGAATTACCGCCCCTGAAAAAGACGATTGTCATAGGCGGAGGAAATGTTGCCATAGATGTGGCTCGCACCGCTCTCCGCTGTGGCGCGGAGAGTGTCGAGCTGGTCTGCCTCGAATCGAAGCAGAAAATGCCCGCTTGGGAGCAGGAAGTGCGAGAAGCCGTCGAAGAGGGCCTCGTCATACATAATTCTTGGGGGCCGAATTGGCTTCGCGGCGAAAACGGAAGAGTTACACTCGCTCAATTCAGCAGGTGTACGACGGGTCTTCGATGAGGAAGGTCGATTCAGCCCGGAATTCGATCACCGCGAACTCATGGAGCTTCCTTGCGACACAGTCCTGCTTGCCGTCGGCCAGATCGTGGACCCCGAGTTGTGGACCCGCGTTCCGGAAATCGGGCGCACTGAACGGGGGACTATTCCTATAGACAAAGTTACTTATGCCACTGTTGTCAAAGGAGTTTTCGCTCAGCATCTTTTCGCAGGCGGGGACGCTGCGACAGCGCCTTCAACAGTGGTACAGGCCGTAGTCTCCGGAAGAGAATCAGCCTTGTCCATAGCACGATACTTGAAAGGAGAGGATCTGTACGCCGACAGGGGAATAGACTTCCCCGAAAATCCGCACTACCCCAAGATGCCTGACGTCAGACCCGAGCATAGAACCAAGCCCGCTGCGCTCCCCGCGGAGGAACGGAAGGGCTTCCGAGAGGTCGAGCAGACATTCTCTGAAGAAGAGGCGTCAAGGGAGGCGAATCGATGTCTCAGTTGTGGGATCTGTTCCGAGTGTATGGAATGCGTCAAAGCGTGTCCCGCGGAAGCTATCGATCATTCCATGAAGGACAAAGAAGTCAGCGTGGAGGTCGGATCCATCATTCTTTCCACAGGATACGAGATGATAGATCCGTCTAAGGTCCGCGGGGAATTCGCCTACGGGACTGCTGCGAACGTGCTTACAAATATGGAGTTCGAGCGCATGCTGAGCGCTTCCGGTCCAAAGCAAGGTGTAATAGTCCGTCCTTCCGACGGCAAGCATCCCAAGAAAATTGCATGGATACAGTGCGTCGGTTCGAGGGACCCTCAGAAAGGGATGTCCCATTGCAGCTCGGTATGCTGCATGGCATCGATAAAGGAGGCGGTCATTGCCAGAGAGCATGATCCAAATATTGAGCCCACGATTTTCTATATGGATATCAGGGCATATGGAAAGGACTTCTATACATACTATCAGAGAGCAAAAAATGAGGGCGGAGCGAGGTTTGTGCGATCAATGGTGAGCCGGGTAGTGGAAAATCCTAAAACTCACGATCTGGGAATCACCTTCCTCGACGAAAATCAGCGGCCCGTAACAGAGACCTTTGACATGGTGGTGCTTGCCGTCGGCTTGAGAGTCTCGCAGGAGTCTCGCGAATTGGCTGAGAAGTTGGGCGTGAAGCTTAACGAATCCGGCTTTTGTGAAACATCTTCTTTTACCCCTGTTCAGACGAGCCGGCCGGGTGTCTTTGTTGCAGGTATGCTCCAAGCGCCTAAAGATATTCCTCAGACAGTGACGGAAGCTTCTGCCGCTGCCGGCGCGTCCTGTCGAATACTGGCCTCCGCGCGCAACACCATGACCACTATCACGGAACTCCCGCCGGAAAGAGATGTCACGGGCCAAGTCCCCAGAATTGGGGTCTTCATATGCAGGTGCGGGATCAATATCGCTTCCACTGTGGATGTATCCGAGGTGGTGAGGAAAGTCGAGAAATTTCAAGATGTGGTGTACGCGGGCGAGAATCTGTTCACATGCTCTCACGATACACAGGGGAATATTAAGAAAATCATCAAGGATTACGACCTTAATCGCGTGGTGGTGGCCTCGTGCACGCCTCGCACACATCTTGCGCTCTTCCAGGAGACCGCACGAAGGGCGGGCCTGAACAGATATCTCGTTGAAATGGCCAATATTCGTGAGCATTGCTCCTGGGTTCATATGAAGGAAAAAGATAAGGCAACGGAAAAAGCTGTCGACTTGATTCGTATGACCGTAGCGCGGGCCCGCATACTGGAGCCGGTTTGGAACCAGGAACTGCCGTTAATTCAGTCCGCGCTTGTGGTCGGCGGTGGGGTTGCAGGAATGACAGCAGCTCTCAATGTTGCGGCCCAGGGATTCACAGTTGATTTGCTGGAAGCTTCGGACAAGCTCGGTGGCAATGCTCTGCGTCTCTCCCGAACCGTCAGAGGTGAGGAGATTCAGCCTTTCATTACCGATTTGATCGGAAAAGTGGCAACGGATGACAACATAAGAATTCACTACAATGCACGCATTACCGATGTTCAGGGCTTTGTGGGCAATTTTAAGACAACGATCTCCGAGAATGGCGGAGAATCGCGAGAGATTGAACACGGCGTTGCAGTCATAGCAACCGGCGCCGAGGAATGGAAACCCGATGTCTTTGGATATGGGACTGATACCAGGATAAGGACACAACTGGAAATGAGTGAAGCGATGATGGCTCGAGATCCGTCCGTGGTTTGGGCGGAAACAACGGTCTTTATCCAGTGTGTTGGGTCTCGGTGCGACGAGCGCCCATGGTGCAGCAAGGTCTGCTGCAATCATACCGTAATGGAGGCGCTCACTTTGAAGGAGAGGAATCCCGGAGCGCACATATACGTGCTCTATCGGGACATGACCACTTATGGCCTTAACGAACCCCTCTATGAGAAATGCAGAAAACTGGGGATAATATTCATTCGTTACGATCCGGAAGATCCGCCTAAGGTGCAAACCGGCGAAAAAATACTGGTGGAAGTTAGGGATCCGGTGCTCGATGAGATCATTGCCCTGGAAGCCGATAGCCTCGTGCTGGCCGCGGCAATAGTCCCAAATCAGTCCAACAGGGAATTAGCCAAGTTTTTCAAGGTACCGACGCACCAGCATGATTTCTATCTTGAAGCCCATATGAAGCTCAGACCCGTGGATTTTGCCACAGATGGAGTTTTCCTGGCGGGTCTGGCCCATTATCCCAAGCCGCTGGACGAGACCATAGCGCAGGCTGAAGCGGCCGGATGTCACGCGGCCCAGGTTTTGGCGCGAGGGTTTGTGGAGGTCGCGGGTAGTGTTTCAGTGATAGATCAATACCTTTGTCGGGGATGCGGAAGGTGCGTGGAGACGTGCCCGTTCCACGCTCCCCAACTCAAAGAGGTGGCTCCTGACACGCATAAATCAGAAGTGAATCCGGCGCTGTGCAAAGGCTGTGGAATGTGCGGTGTGGTCTGCCCGACAGGAGCGGCGCAGGTGACGTCACTTCAAGGATCAGCAGATAGGAGACATGATAGAAGCGGCGCTACACGAAGGCGTTTTCGGTTTCAAGTGAGGAATCGATCTTGGCGCTCGAGCAGATTGTTAGTCACGGCGCGGTTTGAAACCCGCCTCGACGACGGCCGCTCGTGGCCGAGAAACCCGGCGCATCAGGAGCAGGACAAGCAAGTTGACTGTCCGACAATCAAGGAAGTCGACTCCCCTACGATTCTGGGGAAGCGTCAATCGCATGTTGTAGCGAAGGATTTTCGACACTATCCAGCCAAGGAAACCGACACGGCAGAAAGGAGTTGCGCAAATGCTGGTCAACGATTGGATGAACACCCCTGTAATCACGATTGAAGCAACCGAGAGCATGGCGCGAGCCGCCGACCTATTGCTGGAAAATGAAATCAGCATCCTGCCTGTTTTGGATGAAGGCAAGTTGGTCGGAGTAGTCACTGATCGGGATCTGAAGCGCGCGGCCCCCTCGATGATAGTAGCGCCCGAGGTGGGGGAGGTCCTTGCCCAACTGGACCATCTGACGGTGGGGGAAATCATGAGCCGCAATCCGATCACAGTGCCTCCTGATTATACCCTGGAAGAAACAGCGGGAGTGATGCTCGCCAACAATATCTCCGGATGCCCTGTGGTGAGTCATGAGGGCGAACTGACCGGCATGATAACCAAGAAGGACCTTTTTAGGGCCATCATCGCGGTCACCGGTTTTCCAAAGAGGGGGATACTGTTTGGCTTCCTGGTGGAGGATCGGCCAGGGTCAATCAAGGAGCTTACGGACATCCTCCGCAAATATCATGCCCGTCTCTTGAGCATAATGGCCACCTATGCTAGGGCCCCGGAAGGTTACCGACACCTGTACATACGAGCCTACAGGTTGGATCGGGTAACATTGCCTGATCTCAAAACGGAATTGGCAAATACAGCAAAACTCCTCTACATGGTGGACATGAGGGACGGCCGGAGAGAGACTTACGCGAGCTATTAACACTGGACGGCGCCTCCCACTGTTCTATAACCCCTGCACAGGATGCAGTGTCGCTTCCCAGGCTTGGAGAAGGCATGAGAGCTGTCGGAGTACAGGAAGAGATCATCAGAATGAAAGAGGTGCTCAATGGCAAGGAGCGTTCTTACCGTTGGAAGCCACGGCTTTACAAATCGTCAGTTTGTCAGCTTGAACAGAGTCTTTACGATACTGTCAGGCGGCGGAGGCCGGTCTCATGGCAAGGGAGGTGAGCAGATGTTAGTCAATGACTGGATGAACACACCCGTGGTCACAATCAGCGCTCGAGCCAAGCTGGAGCGAGCCGCACATTTGATGACGGAAAATGAAATCAGTATCTTGCCTGTTATGGACGAAGACAAACTGGTAGGGGTAGTCACGGATCGGGACCTGAAGCGAGCCGCGCCGTCGAACGTAGGAGCGCCCAACGACAAAGAGGCCCTTGCCCATATTGCCCGTGTGACGGTGGGGGAAATCATGAGCCGCAATCCGATCACAGTGCCTCCTGACTATACCCTGGAAGAAACAGCGAGGGCGCTTCTCACCAACAATATCTCCGGGTGCCCCGTGGTGAGTCATGAGGGCGAACTGATCGGCATGATAACCAAGAAGGACATTTTTAGGGCTATCATTGCGCTGACCGGAGTGCCAAAACGAGGAGTGCTGTTCGGCTTCATGCTCGATGATCGACCAGGCTCTATCAAAGAGGTTACTGACGTAATTCGCAGATATCACGCTCGACTTGTTAGCATAATGGCCACCTATTTCAGGGCCCCTAAAGGTTTCCGATACGTGTACATAAGAGCTTTCCAAATAGACCGAAGAACCCTCCGGATCTCAAAGACGAGTTGGCGTCAACAGCGAATCTGCTTTACATGGTGGACCTCAGGGACGGCAAGAGAGAAAACTACGTCTCTGCCACAGGCTCATCAAACCCGTGTCCAGCCTATTCCGACCAATTTTGGAACAGGGTTACAACAAGATGTTTTAAAGGTATATTGATAAAATACATTAATAAATATATATAACACTTGATTATAACGAAATATATATGGTATAAGATTACGAGGTAGTCTTCGCAGGTTGATTCCATTAAACGGATGTATCGGAGAGTATTACATGATAAGTCGTTCTTTCTTTTCGGCTTATTCTGGCTCTGTCGTTTTGCGTGTTGATCAGTGTTATACCGGTCGGCTATGGGATGGCTCAATCGTCTACCCCCGTTGCCGCAAATAAGCCACAAAAAGGACTATTTATGAACAAGACGCGTGCCAGCACAGACAGCCCCGAAAGATGTTTCTGCGACCAGCGCTCCTTCAAACCAGAATGTCGCGAATTCAAACAAGCCCGCGGCTCAACCGCCGACGCAAATTAAAATACCGCCGGTCCGGATAACACTTGGGGGACAAGATAATAGACGGCGCTCCTCCTCCGACAATTAAAGTTTCACCTCAAGACATTGCCAAAGTTCAAAAAATAATGGAGCTAATGAATATTGGTCGGAAAAGCGGGCGTTGATTATTGGCGATGAAATCTTGAGCGCCAACAGAGAATTATTTCGGAGGCGACCCGGACGGAGTGGCGCCGGAATCTAAATTTTCCTTTGCCCACGATCCGTACCGCATAGCGTACACCTTTGTAAGCTCAGCTCCAAAATAAAAACGTAAGCGGAATAATAGACCCAGACGAGCAAAAGAAACAATGAGCCGGCGGCTCCGTAAATCGACTTCAAAATAGATGAGCCGATATACATAGCGAAGATTTGTTTTCCCAGCGAAAACAAAAAAGATGCCACAATTGAACCTAACAAAACATCAGACCATGCGATATCGCGATCCGGAATTAATCTATAAGCTAAAATAAGCAGCACAGGTATCATTCCAAATTGAGTAAGCGCATGTAGACCGGCCATAAACCCGGATGGCATCCAATGCATGCTCTCAAAAAAGGAACTCACCACAGACAATACAGCGTTTGAAACCACAGCCACTAAAATGAGGACCCCAATTCCAACCACACAAACAAAAGAAACGAGTCTCGAGCGTAGTACGGACATGAATCCGCTGCGTCGTCGGTGGGCCAATCCCCAAATCTCATTTAGCGATGACTGGAGTTCCACAAAGACTCCAGTGGCTGTTATGATGGCGCCCAAGATAGCGATTATGGAAAGATTTCGTCCCTGTAATTGAGAACTTAAGCTATTGAGCAAAGATAATACATATTCAGCGGATTCAGGATTCACCACATATTGGAACCGGTCCATAAGCTCGATTTCGGCCCTGGAATTACCGATTACAAAACCGGCGATATTTAGCGCCATAAGAAGCGCGGGCACAATAGAAAACATAGTGTAGAATGCCAGAGCGGCAGCCATTCGCACTGCGTTGTCATCCAAGAAAGATTGTATAGTTTGACGAAGAAAATCCCCGAATTCCGTGATCCAGCGCCAGATTACATTCCGCAAAACTGAAAGTCTCCCTTCTTCATCACATTCAATTTTATCACACGGGGACGTGGGTTCGTCCTGTGAATCCATGAACCTTGAGACTCCTATATTCTCTCAGTCCCACATGGACTTAATCTTAATCAGCCTCTACTAGGTGGGGAGATCAATTTTTTGTAATAGGAATTGTGAAGATAAATCGGGGCCAGCGGATTGTGACCCGTTACCCGATCCTTAACCGCCAAGACAGTGGTATATGCTTAAGCATGTTTAAAGAAGAGCGAATCATGGCCTACGCAAAGGCCCAGCAAAACATTGAAATCGGTTTTTTCCTCGTTGAGCAGCTTTGCCTGAAACACCGGATTGCACATTGATTCGTCGGTTCCCTGAAAGATCTTGTCTTTGTCCTCGATCCCAATCAGATCTTTTGAAGTTTTTCCCGCTTTGCAGCAGACGGACACGACATCAAAGCCGTTCGTTTTCAATATCTTATTCACAATTGCCGCTTCGTTTGCCAGTCCCACACAGAAAACAAGCCCGAGCCGCTTGTATCCCATGCGAGCGGCAAATTCGCATATTTCTACAATGCGGGGCTTGGTGGGCTGCATGACATATGGCCGCTGGTGTCGATTCGCGTAGCAGGAAGCCTCTTGAATCGAGGCCTGGCGAGCAAATGCGCCGGTCTCAGGTTTTGAGTATTCCTGATTGGCTTCAGCCAACAGTTTCTTGCGCGTGAGGGTGGGGCAGCCTCGATGGCCGGAGCCCTCGCTGTTCATACAGATTTTATTGGGCGGCTCGTTGGCGCAGGTGGCGCAGTCAGGAGTGATATTAGTTTTCTTCTGCTTCATGGCAAGTCTCCAATATGAGTTGGTGCCGACTATAATCCAACAATCATTTACAAAATACCATGTCTTTGTGTCAGAATGGATCACCGTTCAAACGGAGGTTTCCATGAAGCGACTCAGCATCATTCTTGGGACTGCATTGTTGTTGGCTGCAATTATCTTTGTTATCTGCGATGCAGCGGACGCAGGCGAGCCACCGATTGAAACCATAGCAGCTAAGTCCATCAATTCTTTTGCCCTGGATCTCTACAAGCATCTCAAAAAGCCGGATGAGAATGTTTTCTTTTCTCCTTATGGCGCATTCGTATGCCTATCTATGGCTTACGCGGGGGCGGCAGGCGACACGGCGAGCCAGATGTCTAAAGCACTGCACTTCGAGCAACAAGGGACTGGAATCCATGACGCAATAGGCTGCGCTTAACCAAATGGCCGCTGTTGCGCCGCGGTCCATCAACAACCGGACACGGCTGATGCTAACCACGGCGAACGCACTCTGGGGCCAGAAAGGTTACGTTTTCTTGCCGGCCTATCCGGGTCTTCTTAAGGCAAAGTATCGCGCAGAATTGAGACAGGTGGACTTCAAGGGCAACCCGAAATCTGCCATGGCCACGATCAACAAATGGGCTGAAGGAAACCAAAGGCCCAATAAGGGATATCTAAGCAGCGTAGACCCAATCACGAGGCTGATACTGACCAACGCCATCTATTTCAAGGGAAAATGGCAGGAACAATTTGAAAAAGAAAACCAAGAATCACCGTTTCACATTGCTTGACGGCAGCAAGGCCCCCGTTCCCATGATGGGCCAAACGAAAGCTTTCCCATACTGGAGGAGAGTGGGTTTTCAGGCCTTGGAATTGCCCTATCGCGGAGATCTCTCGATGGTGGTCTTTCTGCCATCGGACCATACGGGACTCAAACGTTCGAGCAGTCTTTGACTCGCGTAAGCCTCTCAAAGTGGTTAGGTTCACTGCGGAGGACTGAAGTGTTGGTATATTTGCCTAAGTTCGAAATGAAAGATTTCATGTCGCTAACGAGAGTCTTCAATCACTAGGAATGACCGATGGTTTCTCAGGCAAAGCGGATTTCTCCAAGATGGTTGCCAAGGAGCACGCTCTACATAGGTGATGTGGTACAAAAGACGTTTGTCAAGGTGGACGAAGAGGGGACTGAGGCCACGGCTGTAACAACAGTCAAAATGACGAAGGGAGTGGGCCAAAACACGTAGATTCGGAGCAGATCGTCCGTTTATGTTTATTATCCGGCACGTGCCAACGGACTGTATTCTTTTCTTGGGCGTGTGATGCGACCGTCTTGATAAACGCTCATCGCCTAGTTTCGCTCCATAGCAGTGGCCGTGGGGCCGCAAACACGACAAGCCATGTCAGGGGATTTCGTGACTCCTCACTATTCGACGGCCAAAGACTGTCATTGCGCGTGAAGCGAAGCAATCTCTCTGCTTGTGGGATTGCCGGTGGGACGGTATCTTGCCCGTCATGCATAACAGACAGGCAGGGACATCTGTCCGACGACCCACTCCTCGCAATGACAAAACCACGCTCACGTAACTGAGGGATTACGATTCCCGAAAAAAATCTTGACAATGTTTCCTGTTTATAGCAAGGATGTTTGTCGTTAGGAAACCTGTAAAGACTTCCATTCTTACAGATTGGCACGACGGCGCAGTCCATCTGTGTGACGACAGAGTTTGCCACTAAGTTTCCGGATGGGAAACTAAGGCACGGCAGTGATCTGGCCTGCGCCAAAATTATTCTCAG